>PTEU01000002.1 GCA_004359425.1 Ideonella sp. MAG2
GGAAACGCTCCACCCACCCGTCCGCCTCTCCCAGAAGCTCTCTGTGCCTCTGTGTCTCTGTGGCGGTCTTTCACCAACTGCCACAGGCACTATTCAGTTCTCCAACTTCCACTCGCCGTTGACCACCTTCATCACCACGCCGGTGTCGGGGCGGAAGCCCCAGTGGTCGTTAGGCGTGTAGTCCAGCACGCCGTGGGTCACGGCCAAGCCCTTGGCGCTCTCCAGCGCTTCCTTCAGCGCAGCGCGGAACTCGGGCGTGCCGGGCTTGCCTTTCTTCAGGGCCACCGGCACCACTTGCTCTAGCATCAGGTAGGCGTCATACGAGTGGGCGGCAAACTGGTTGCGGCTGCCTGCGCCGTGGGTTTGCTCATAGGCAGTGTTGAACTTCATGCCCAATTCGCGCGAGGGGTGGCTCGCGGGCAGTTGCTCTGCCACCACCACCGGGCCGGCGGTCACAAAGGTGCCTTCGACGGCCTTTCCACCGACACGCATCAGGTCTTTAGACGCAGCCGCATGGGTTTGGTAGATGCGGCCCTTGAAGCCACGTTCCAGCACCGCCAATTGCGGCATGGCTGCGCCGCTGCCCGAGGCCACCACCACCACCGCATCGGGGTTGGCACCGGCCACCTTCAGGGCTTGGGCGGTCACGCTGGTGTCGGCGCGGTTGAAACGCTCGGTCACCAGCAGCTTGATGCCGGCCTTCTCCAGGCGTGGGCTCAGCTCTTGCAACCAGCCTTCACCGTAGGCATCGGCATAGCCGATGAAGGCCACGCTCTTGATGCCACCCTTGAGCATGTGGCTCACCATGGCGTTAGCCATCACGCCATTGGACTGCGGCATGCGGAAAGACCAGGTGTCTTTGCCTGGCGGCAACTGGATGGGCGAGAGGGCCAACTGCGGCGTGCTGGTCTCTGCCGCCACGGCCGCCATGGCAATGGCCACGGGGGTTGCACCAGAGCCGATGATCAAGTCGGCCTTGTCTTCCGTGGTTAGGCGGCGCGCGTTTTGCACGCCTTTGGAGGGGTCGGTGGCGTCGTCCAGGATCACCAGCTTGATCTTCTCGCCCGCCACGGTAGCCGGCCACATCTTCAGGCCGTTGTTCATCGGGATGCCCAGGCCCGAAGCCGGGCCTGTCATGGGGATGCTGACGCCGACGGTGATGTCGGCCCAGGCCTGTGTGGCCACCAGCACAGCGGCCGAGGCCAGAACGGTCTTGATGAATGCGCTCTTCACAGTGTGTCTCCTGAAGTTAACGATACAGAAAGGTCAGAGATGGCTCGATGGGTCGAGCTCTGCGGGAATCAGGGTGTGCTGCAAGCCTCAGGCACACAAAGCCTGGATGTCTTCGGGCACCGGAATGGCTTGCAGGCGGTTCGGGTCGTCGGGGTGCTTTTGCACAAAGGCGCGCACCTCGGTGCCTTCGCACAGCAAGGTGTCGCCACGCATCACGCGGTGGCGGTGGGTAAAGGTCTTCGCCGCCCAGCTCTCCACCGTGGTGTGCACCTGGATACGCTCGCCATAGGTGGCTGCCTTTTTGAACTGGGTGTGGATCTCCAGTAGCGGTGTCCCCACAATGCCGCGCGTCTTCACCAACTCGCGCCAAGGCGGCACGCCGCAGGCCATGAAGAAGGCCAGGGAAGAGCAGTCCATCCACTTCAAGAAATTGGGAAAGAAGACAATGCCTGCCGGGTCGCAGTCACCGAACTGGATGTCGATTTCCCAGATGTGGGTCCGGCTCATGCGGCACTCCCCAGGCCTTGGCCTTGCGGGTTCTCGATCAGCAGGGCAATGCCTTGGCCACCACCCACGCAGGCCGATGAAATCCCCCAGCGCGCGCCGATGGCCTTGAGCTGGCGCGCCACCGTCAGCGTCAGCCGCACGCCGGTAGCAGCTAGCGGGTGGCCCAGCGCGATGGCACCGCCATGCACATTCAGGCGGTTCACATCCAGCCCCAGTTCGCGCTGCACGGCCAAGGTCTGTGCGCCTTGGGCCTCGTTGATCTCGAAGCGGGCGATGTCGGCCAGGGTCAAGCCTGCGCGCTCCAGCAGCAAACGGATGGCCGGCGCCGGGCCAATGCCCATGATCTCGGGCGGCACGCCCACCACGGCTGCCGCCGCCACGCGGCCCAGAGGCGCTTGGCCCCAGCGCTTGGCATAAGTGCCGCTGGCCACCAAGGCAGCGCCGGCACCGTCCGTCAGGGCCGAGCTGTTGCCGCCCGTCTGCACCCCTTGCGCAAACACGGTGCGCAGCTTGGCCAGCACCTCCGGGGGTGTGGGGCGAGGGTGGGTGTCTTTGTCGGCCACGGTGGCTTTGCCGGTGAGGCGCAAATGGCGTGGCTTGTAGCCACTCAACTCAAACGTTTCGGTGCTGACGGGCACGATCTCACCGGCCAGCCAGCCACTCTCCTGGGCGGCCACGGCGCGCTCGAAAGACAGCGCCGCAAAGGCGTCCACGTCTTCACGGCGAATGTCATAGCGCTGGGCCAGATTCTCAGCCGTCTGGATCATGTTGATCCCCGCCGCCGGGTCACTCAGCGCCTCCCACATATAGTCTTTGAAGCCCAAGGGTGCCCCCAGGCGGAAGCCCTGGCGGTGGTCAAAAGCGGCGATGGGGTTGCGGGTCATGGATTCGGTGCCCACCACCAGCGCCAGCTCGGCCGCACCGCTGCTGATCTGCTCGCCCGCTTGGCGGAACAGCTCAAACCCTGTGCCGCAAATACGCTGCGCCATTTGCGCCGGCACCTCGGTGGGCACGCCGGCATACAGGCCAATGTGGCGCGGCACATAGAACTGGTCAAACCCACCCGGTGCCATATTGCCAGCGATGACCGTGTCCACGTCTTGCGCAGAAATGCCTGTGCGGGCCAGCACCGAGCGCGCCACCTTGATGCCCATATCGATGGGGTTGGCCTCTGCCAAGGCACCGTTGTAGTCCACCAGCGGCGTGCGCACGCCGTCCAGCATCCACACATCCTCAAAGCGGTTGAATAATCCCTTGGTCATCATGCAGCTCCTGACCCCGTCTCTTGTTTCTTGACCTTGCCTGCGCGCTTGTCCAAAAAGGCACGCACGCGCTCTTTGGCGGCCTCGTCACCCTGCGCAATGGAAGAAATGAGCGACTCCATGAATAAGCCGTCGCTGTGCGACAGGTCGGCAATGCGGGGCAGTGCCTGGGTGATGGCGTAGTTGGACAGTGGTGCGTTGGCGGCGATCTTGACGGCCAGCTCATGGGCTTTGGCCAAGCCCTGCTGGGGCTCAACCAAGTAGTTGGAAAAGCCCATGGTGTAGCCCTCGGCGGCGTCAAACACGCGGCCGGTCAACATCATGTCCGTCATGCGTGAGGTGCCCACCAAGCGCGAGATGCGCACCGAGCCGCCGCCGCCCACAAAAATGCCCCGCGTGCCCTCGGGCAGCGCATAAAAGCTGCTGCGCTCGGCCACCCGCAGGTGGGCAGATGAGGCCAGCTCCAGCCCGCCACCCACCACGGCGCCATGCAGCACGGCAATGACCGGCACCGGGCCGAATTGAATGGCGTCAAAGGCCGCATGCCAGGCGCGTGAGTGGCTCATGCCCTCGGTGACATTGCGCTCGGTGACTTCGGTCAAGTCGAGCCCGGCACAAAAGTGATCCCCCGCGCCGCTGAGCACCGCCGCGCGAATGTCTTTGGGCATGTTGACGAAGACGGTGTGCAACTGGGCCAGCAGTTCGTCGCTGATGGAGTTGCGCTTGGCCGGGCGGTTGAGATGGATGTGCAGCACCGGCCCGTCGGTCTCGACGCGCAGCAGTGGCAACTGGCCCAGCAGGCCGGTAGCAGCTTGAAAATTCATGAGGCTTTTCCCTGAATGAATGCGTTAAATCGTGATGCGTTGGGCGGCGGGCTCGCTGCCATAGAGCGCAGCGACGGCGTCGGCGCGCAAGCTGAGCACAGCTCGCTGGTTGACGTAGCCTTTGTCGGTGATTTCGCCCAGGGCCATATTGGGTGAGTCCGGCAAAACCCAGGCCCGCAGGGGAGATTGCGAGCTGGACGACCCGGCCTGCGCCTTGAGCTCGGCCAGTGCCTCGCGCAAGCGGGCCTGCACCACCTCGGGCGAGGCCTTGCGGCCGTCTTCGCTCAAGAACACCAGCGCACCCACCTCAGCGCGGTCATGCCCGGTGATGACCACGTCTTGCGCATAGGGGGCCATGGCCGCCACCACCTTGACGCGCAGCGTGCCCGCCGACACCCAGGTGCCCGTGTTGAGCTTGAAGTCCTCGGCCACGCGGCCGTTGAAGACCACGCCCTGGGCTGGGTCGGACTCGTCCAACAAATAGCCGGCGTCACCGATCTTGTAATAGCCCTCGTCATCAAAGGCATCGCGGGTGGCTTGCTCATTGCCCCGATAGCCGGGGAAGACATTAGGCCCGCGCACCCGCATCTCCAACTTGCCCGCATTGGGCAAGAACTTGAGGTCGATGCCGGGCAGGGGCACGCCAATCACGCCGGCTCGATCCAGGGCCCAGTTGGGCAGGGTGATGGCCGGGGCGGTCTCTGTCGCGCCCCAAGAGGTGGTCATCCACAAACGCTCAGTGCGCACGGTGGCCGCCACTTTCTCCAGGCGCTCCCAGGTGGTTTGGGGCATGCCTGCACCGGCGTAAAACAGCATCTTCAAGCGGCCGAAGAAGTTGCGGGCCAGCGTCTCATCCGCCTCCAAGTAGGGCAAGAGCATGTCGTAGCCCTTGGGCACATTGAAGTAGGCGGTGGGCTGCACCTCGCGCAGATTGGCCACGGTGGCTTCAATGGCACCGGGCAGGGGCTTGCCGGTGTCGATCACCATCTGCCCGCCATTGCGCATCACGATGCCGATGTTGTGGTTGCCGCCAAAGGTGTGGCTCCAGGGCAGCCAGTCCACCAGCACCGGTGGCTCGGCTTCAAAAAAGCGGCAGACCTGGGCCAACTGCTGCTGGTTGGCGCACAGCATGCGCTGGGTGTTGATGACCACCTTGGGCGTGCCCGTCGAGCCGCTGGTCAGCAGGTACTTGGCATGGGTGTCTGGCGTGATGGCGGCAAAGGCCTGCATCACGGCCGTGGTCTCGATGGCGCTGCTGAGCTGGGCGAAGCTCAGCACACCAGGTACGGTCTCAGCGCCCTTTGAAAACACCACGCGTGGATGCAGCCCCAGATGCGCCAGCGCGGGGGCATAGACGGCGGCGTCTGAGGCATAGACCAAGGCCGGGTCCAAGGCGTGCAAGATGCCGTGGATGCGGCTGAAGTCGCCTTGCGCCAAGCGGCAGTAGCCGCTGGAGACCGTACAGGCCGGGCGGCCGATGTGCAGGGCGGCCAGCACCAGAATCAGGTGTTCCAGCGAGTTGTCTGAAAGGATGACCACCGGCTTGCCCGGTGGCAGCTTCAGGTCCAGCAGGCCTTGAGCCACCGCGCCCACCCGCGCGCGGGTCTGCCGCCAAGTCAGGCGCTGCCAGCTACCAGCAGCAGCAGCGTCACGCTCAGCAAAGGCCGGGGCGTCGGGGGTCTCTTTGGCCCAGCGCTCCAACCATTCACCAGTGCAGCGGGCAAAGGGTGCCAGCGGCTCGGGCGAGCGCAGCACAAAATTAGCTCAGCCGGTTAGAGCGACGGAATCATAATCCGCAGGTCCGGGGTTCGAATCCCTGAAGCGCCACCAAAATCAACAGCCCTTGTAGGTCAACGACTTACAAGGGCTTTTTGTCGTTGGGAGCCGCGCAAGAGGTCCGCATCGCTTGGCGGGCCTGTATTCCACTGCCAGACTGGCATCATAGTCACGTTTACGATACATTAAATTCAACAGGTATCGTAAACGTGATATGGACCCTCAAACCATTCTCAGTCGCATCGGCATCGCTTTGCAGCAGGCCAGAACTCAGCGCGGGCTGACCCAAGGTCAGTTGGCCAGCCGCGCCGGGGTCACTCGGCAGAAGGTCGTTCAGGTCGAAGCCGGTCTGGGCACGGTGGGCGCGGAGTACTACGCCAAGCTTGCTGGTGCCATGGGCTTGGAGTTTTCGCTGACGCCAGCACGCCGACCGACGCTGGATGAACTCCAAAACATGGATCTCAGCTGAGGCGATGGGCTCACCACCATGATGCGCGTCCACACCCCTGAGGGCATCTCTGGCCTGCTGGCCAAGGAAGAGGTTTACCGCTTTGCCTACAGTGCGCAGCGCCCTCCCAACACAGACATCTCGCTGACGATGCCTGGCCGACTGCAGTCCTACGACAGCCCGCAGTTGCACCCCATCTTCCAGATGAACATGCCCGAGGGCTATCTGCTGGAGCGGCTGCGCAACCGGCTGGCCAAGCTCACAGGCGCTGACCCACTGCAGTTGATCTCGGCCATGGCGTGCGAGACATCGATTGGCCGGGTACGACTGACGCCAGTCGACCGTGACCAACCTGAACCAAGCAGCCCCCCCATGCGCCTGGACGCCATCCTCACCTACCGGGGCGCAGAGGGTCTGTTTCAAGACCTGATGGAGCGCTACATGATGCGTGCGCCACTGAGCGGCGTGCAGCCCAAGGTGTTGGTGCCAGAGACTGTGACGGTTGACGCGATGGCCGCACCGGCCCCGAAGGCTGCCGCGCTGACACCCGACTTGATCGTCAAGTCTGGGCTGTCGGACTTCCCTGGCCTTGCCATCAATGAGTTTGTGTGCATGTCCATCGCCCGGGCTGCGTGCATGCCAGGGCCAGAGTTCTATCTGTCTGACGACAGGCAGATCTTTGTGATTCGTCGGTTTGACAGAGACGAGGCCGGGGCTCCCTTAGGCTTCGAAGACATGGCCGTGCTGAGCGGCCGAGGCGCAGACCAGAAGTACAACAAGCCCAGATCGAACTACCAGGCCATGCTGGCCGAAGTGGTGATTGATCGCCTCAACGCCAACCCAACGCTGCTGGCCTTGGCTGCAGCGGATGCAGATTTGCCGATGGCCATCCCCGAGGTCGAGGACATTCTTGCCGTCCTCACTCAGCGCCCTAAAGTCAAAGAGAAACCTCTTTACGCCTCCGAGCAAAAGCCCCACACGCCCAAAACCTCAACCAACTACCTCGAACGCGAGGCAAGGAATCAGTCACTGGGCAATGCAGGCGAATTGTTCATCATCAACTATGAGCGCGCCCGCCTGATTCACGAAGGTCAGGAAGCCTGGGCAGCCAAGATTGAGCACACTTCCAAGGTTCGCGGCGACTATGAAGGCTACGACGTGCTGTCGTACGAGGCAAACGGCGCGGAGCGCTTTATTGAGGTCAAGACCACGAAGTACGGCAGTGACACTCCATTCTTTGTCAGCAGAAACGAAGTGAACACGTCCGAACGGCTGGCACCGCAGTATCAGGTCTACCGACTGTTCGGCTTCCGCAAGGCACCGCGGCTGTATACCCTTGCCGGTGCAATCGGCGCGACGTGCAGGCTTTCCGCAGCATCGTTCATCGCGACGCCCAAGTAAAGCTCGCCTAGACACCCAAAGCTGCCGCTGCGGGAAACCGCTCCAAGCTGAGCATTCCACCCCACCCCTGGGTGTGCGGTTCGGCCTGCAGAGCAGCCCCGCATTCTTGAAGACGCTAAACTCTCGCCCTAGCTTCCTCCAAGGCCCAGGTGCCCCGGCATCTTGGCCTTTTCCTTTTCCACAGCCCCTGGAGACATACCATGAACCGCTGTGCACATTTGGCTCAGACCTATCGCCGCGCCGCGCTGCGCGCGCTGGCCATCAGCACTTTCGTCCTCCCGCTCGCTGGCTCCTTGCTGCCCTTTGAGGCGCAAGCCCAGGTCCAGCGCAATTTCCCCGCCAAGGCCTTGCGCGGCGAGGTCACATTCGGTGAGCCCCCCTTGGCGCAGCTCAACCGCCAAGCCACGCAGTTGGCACCGGGAGCGCGCATTCGCGACACCAACAACATGATGGTGGTGTCGGGTAGCTTGGCGGGCCAGCGCGTGGTGGTGAACTACACACTGGACTCGCTGGGCCAGTTGCATGAAATCTGGATCTTGCGCGAGGAAGAAGCGCGTAAGCTGCCCTGGCCGCGAACGCCTGCCGAGGCGCAAAGCTGGGTCTTCGACCCTGTCGCCCAGACCTGGACCAAGCCTTGAGCGAGCACGCGCGATGACCACAGCAACCACAAAGAAAGTATTCATCCGCACCTTTGGCTGCCAGATGAACGAGTACGACTCGGACAAGATGGCCGACGTGCTGAGTGCCGCCGAAGGCTATGAGCCGACCGACGATGTGGAGCAGGCCGACCTGGTGCTGTTCAACACCTGCTCGGTGCGCGAAAAGGCCGCCGAAAAAGTGTTTTCAGACCTGGGCCGCATCAAGCACCTGAAGCAAAAGGGCGTGATCATTGGCGTGGGCGGTTGCGTAGCCAGCCAAGAAGGCGCCGCCATTGTGGACCGCGCGCCCTATGTGGACATTGTGTTTGGGCCGCAAACCCTGCACCGCTTGCCGCAGATGATTGCGCAGCGCCGCGCACTGAACAAGCCGCAGGTGGACATCAGCTTCCCCGAGATCGAAAAGTTTGACCACCTGCCGCCGGCGCGGGTGGAGGGCGGCAGCGCGTTTGTGTCCATCATGGAAGGGTGCTCCAAGTACTGCACCTATTGCGTGGTGCCCTACACACGGGGTGAAGAGGTCTCGCGGCCGTTTGAAGACGTGCTGACGGAAGTGGCCAACCTGGCCGACCAGGGCGTGAAAGAAGTGACGCTGCTGGGCCAGAACGTGAACGCCTATCGCGGCAAGATGGGCGACACCGCCGAGATGGCCGACTTTGCGCTGCTGCTGGAATATGTGGGCGAGATCCCGGGCATTGAGCGCATCCGCTACACCACCAGCCACCCGAATGAATTTACTCAGCGGCTGATTGATGTGTACGCCCGCGTGCCGCAATTGGTGAACCACCTGCACCTGCCGGTGCAGCATGGCTCGGACCGCATTCTCTCGGCCATGAAGCGTGGCTACACCGCGCTGCAGTTCAAGAGCATCATCCGCAAGCTCCGCGCTGTGCGGCCCACCATCAGCTTGTCCTCAGACTTCATCGTGGGCTTCCCCGGTGAGACGGACGACGACTTCGCCAAGATGATGCAACTGGTGCAGGACGTGGAGTTTGATGCCTCGTTCAGCTTCATCTTCAGCCCGCGCCCAGGCACACCGGCCGCCGCGTTGCACGATGACACGCCCTATGAAGTGAAGTTGGCCCGCTTGCAAACCCTGCAGGCCCACTTGGAAGACAACGTCAAGCGCTTCTCCGAAGCCATGGTGGGCAGCACCCAACGCATCTTGGTGGAAGGCCACGCCCGCAAAGACGCCAGCGAGCTGATGGGCCGCACCAAGTGCAACCGCATCGTCAACTTCCCTGGGCCTGCGCGCCTGATCGGGCAGATGATTGATGTGGACATCACCCTGGCCTACCCACATTCGCTGCGGGCTGAGGTCAAGACGGTAGACCGCGTGACGGCTTGAAGCGGGCGTTGCGGGCGCTGAGATCAGCGTGGCTTGGCCACAAAGCCCTGCCACCACAGCGCCAGTGCGCAGCTCAAGACCAGCAGCGCATAGGTGCCCATGCGGCCATCGCGCCCAAACACCAGCCAGCCCAGTACCAAGGCCACGAACCCTGCCGCCGCGCTCACCTGCCAAAGCTGGCGCAGCGAGCGGGCGGCCAAGGCCTTGCGCCACAGGAGTTTGCTGAGCAGCGTGGCCAAGGCGGCCACGCCCAGCGCCGGAGCCACAAAGTTGGCGAGGTGCCAGAAGGCGTCGAGAGGTCCCACAGGGGCTCCATAGAGACAAGTCTCAAGGCGCCGAGCGCAGCTTGAGACTTGACATTGATCAATCAAAACGGCCTTGTCAGCGCAGTTTGTTCAGCCCCGGCAAAGCCATGCAATTTTATAATCGCGCCCCATGAGCGTTTTCTCGCTGGGTTTGAACCACACCTCGGCACCGCTGGATTTGCGGGGCCGGTTTGCGTTCGCCCCCGAGCAGCTCACCCCAGCCCTGCGCGCTTTGCATGAGCAACTGCGCCGCGCAGCACCCGAGGCCGCCATTCTCTCCACCTGCAATCGCACCGAGCTGTATGTGGCCGCGCAGGTGCCGCGCCCGCAAGAGATCGTGCGCCCGGCGCTGGAGTGGCTGGCTGCGCACGGCGGCGTCAGCAGCGAGCAATTGCTGGCCCACACCTATGTGCGCGAAGACCGTGAAGCCGCCCGCCATGCCTTCCGCGTGGCCTCGGGTCTGGACTCGATGGTGCTGGGCGAGCCCCAGATCCTGGGCCAGATGAAGCAAGCGGTGCGCGGCGCTGATGAAGCCGGCACCTTGGGCACCACCCTGCACCAGTTGTTCCAGCGCTCGTTTTCAGTGGCCAAAGAGGTGCGCACCAGCACCGAGATTGGCGCGCACTCCATCAGCATGGCCGCCGCCGCTGTGCGCCTGGCTTCGCAGTTGTTTGAAGACCTGCGGGAGATCAAGGTGCTGTTTGTGGGCGCGGGCGAGATGATTGAGCTCGTGGCCACGCACTTTGCCGCACGCGAGCCCAAGAGCATGACGCTGGCCAACCGCACCCTAGAGCGCGGCGAAAAGCTGGCCAGCCGCTTTGGCGCACAGGCCATCCGCCTGGCCGACCTGCCCACGCGCCTGCATGAGTTCGACGCGGTGATCTCCTGCACCGCCAGCACCCTGCCCATCATCGGCTTGGGCGCTGTGGAGCGTGCGCTGAAGGCACGGCGGCGCAAACCCATGTTCATGGTCGACCTGGCCGTGCCGCGCGACATTGAGCCCGAGGTGGGCCAACTCAGCGATGTGTATCTCTACACCGTGGATGACCTCACCGAGGTGGTGCAAACCGCGGGTGAAAAGCGCCAGGCGGCCGTCGAGCAAGCTGAAGCCATCATCGACGCCGGCGTGCAAAGCTTCAGCCATTGGCTGGACCAGCGCGCCAGCGTGCCCTTGATCCAAGCCCTGCACAAACAGGCCGACACCTGGCGCGAGGCCGAGTTGGCCCGTGCCCGCAAAGCCTTGGCCAAAGGGGCTGACCTGGACAAGGTAATGGACGCCTTGACCCGCGCCCTGACCCAAAAAATGCTGCACGGCGCGATGGCCGAGCTGCATGCCAGCGAAGGCGCGCAGCGCCAGCAGGTGGCCGAGACCGTCTCGCGCCTGTTCTTGCGCCAAGCACCGCTGGACCCGGCCGGCGAGGCCGCCACGCCGCCCAGCCCTGAGCCCGGCTCGCGCTAGCGACGCTGCTTGTTGCAGGCGCTGTAGGCCGATGGCCCACAGCGCAGCGAAACGGCCCCTGGCGCGTTCAAGCGCCCTCACCTTTTGACTCTCAGGCTGCGGCCACTCCCATTTGAGCCGCCGCACCATCAGCCCCACGGAGCCCCCATGAAAGACGCCATGCGCGTGCAACTGCAGCGGCTAGAGATGCGCCTCTCTGAGCTGGATGCCAGCCTCTCAGACCCGAACTTGGCGGCCGATATGCAGCGCTTTCGCGCCCTGGCGCGCGAGCAGGCCGAAGCGGCGGAGGTGGTGGGCCTGTTCAGGCGCTATGAGCAGCGTGAGCGCGACCGGGCTGCGGCCCAGGAGATGCTGGACGACGCCGACATGGGTGAGATGGCCCGCGAGGAAATCAAGGAGGCTGACGCCGACATGGTGGGCTTGCTGGAGGCCTTGCAAACCGCCCTGCTGCCCCGCGACCCGGACGACGACCGCAATGCCTTTGTGGAAATCCGCGCGGGCACGGGGGGTGATGAGTCCGCCCTGTTTGCCGCCGACCTGACGCGCATGTACCTGCGCTATGCCGAAGGCCAAGGCTGGCGGGTTGAGGTGATGAGTGAAAACGCGTCGGACCTGGGCGGCTACAAAGAAATCGTGCTGCGCTTTGAAGGCAGCCGGGTCTATGAGCGCATGAAGTTTGAGTCCGGCGGCCACCGCGTGCAGCGTGTGCCGCAAACCGAAAGCCAGGGGCGCATCCATACCAGCGCTTGCACCGTGGCCGTGATGCCCGAACCCGACGAAGCCGCTGAAGTCACCCTGAACCCGGCAGATCTGCGCATCGACACCTTCCGCGCCAGCGGTGCGGGCGGCCAGCACATCAACAAAACCGATAGCGCGATCCGCGTGACCCACCTGCCCACCGGCTTGGTGGCCGAGTGCCAAGACGACCGCTCCCAGCACCGCAACAAAGCCAAGGCCTTGGCCGTGCTGCAGGCCCGTCTGCAAGACAAAGAGCGCAGCGAGCGTCAGGCCAAAGAGGCCGCCACACGGCGTGAGTTGGTGGGCTCGGGCGACCGCAGTGACCGCATCCGCACTTACAACTTCCCGCAAGGGCGGCTGACCGACCACCGCATCAACCTGACGCTCTACAAGCTGGACCAGATCATGAACGGCGATCTCAGCGACGTGATGGCGGCCTTGCAAGCGGCACGGGCTCAGCAGCAATTGGCGGCCTTGGAGAGCGGGCAGTGAGTGCGCCCAGCATCGCCCAAGCCCTGAACCAAGCCCGCACGCAAGGCCTGGACCGCGTGGACGCGTTTGCCCTGCTGGGCCATGTGCTGCAACGCGAGCGGGCCTGGCTGATCACGCATGACGACCAAGCCCTGACACCGGCAGCGGCCACTCACTTCGAGCAGCTCTGCGCCCGCCGCCTACTGGGCGAGCCGGTGGCTTACTTGGTCGGCGAGCGTGAATTTCATGGCCTGAGGCTGGCAGTGAGCCCTGCCGTGCTGGTGCCCCGCCCCGACACTGAAACCCTGGTGGACTGGGCGCTGGAGTTACTGGCCGCCTCAGACGCACCACCCTCACCCCGGGTATTGGACTTGGGCACGGGCAGTGGTGCGATTGCCCTGGCCGTGCGCCAAGCCTGCCCCCACTGCCACATGATGGCTGTAGACCTGAGCCCCGCCGCGCTGGCCCAGGCCCGGGCCAATGGTGAGCGCCTGGGCCTGCCGGTGAATTGGCTGCAAGGCGCTTGGTGGCAGCCGGTGGCAGGCCAACGCTTTGACCTGGTGCTTTCCAACCCCCCTTACATTGCTGAAGGAGACCCCCACCTGGACGCTCTGCAGCATGAACCGCGCATGGCGCTGACCTCCGGCCCAGACGGCTTGGACGACCTGCGCCGCATCGTGGCCCAGGCCACAGCGCACTTGCAGCCGGGTGGGCATTTGCTGCTGGAACACGGCTGGGATCAGGCTCCAGCCGTTCAAAAACTGCTGGCTGAGGCGGGCTTGGAGGGCATCACCAGCCGGGCTGATTTGAGCGGCCAGTGGCGTTGTACCGGCGGCACGCAAACCAAGGGTTAACCCTTTTATTTCACCCTCAACTCAAGGCTTGGGGGGTACTTTGCCGCGATATTCACACCCTGTTTCGAGAGCATCGCAGTAGGATGTCTCTGAGAGTCGATGAAATGCCGATATCCAGGCTGCGTCGTCCTGGGGCTGCCCGCCCTGCCACCACTTGGGAGAAGCGCCCCTACCAACTTCTGCAATCAAACCGCAGCAACGAGAGCCTCTGGCGCAGCTTGCAGGTTTCACCAATGTTGCAGGTGAACCTTTCTTACGCGTTCTAGGCGTCTGTTCGCTTCGCGGCATACTCGGCACTACAACTTGGCGGGGTTTATGGCGCTCCAGCAGCGCCGCCGCCCCGCTTTGCCGTATAAACCCGGCTTCACTTTTTGAATTTGCAGAGCATGCCATGGACGACGTACAACAGCGTATTGATCAACTCGTGAAGAGCAACAAGGTGGTGCTGTTCATGAAGGGCACGGCACAGTTTCCTCAGTGCGGGTTTTCTGGCCGGGCGGTCCAGGTGCTCAAAGCCTGCGGCGTGAGCAATCTGGTGACCTTCAATGTGCTGGAAGACGAGGGCGTGCGCCAAGGCATCAAGGATTACGCCAACTGGCCCACCATCCCCCAGCTCTACATCAATGGCGAGTTCATTGGGGGCTCGGACATCATGATGGAGATGTATCAGTCGGGCGAGCTCCAGCAAACGCTGAGCGCCTGAGTGCGCCCATGAGCACGCCAAACATCATCGTCGGCATCACCGGCGCGTCGGGCGCGCTCTATGGCGTACAACTGCTGCGGCGCCTGCGCGAGTTGGGCGCGCACACCCATTTGGTGGCCACGCCAGCGGGCATTCTGAATGCGCATCACGAGCTGGGGCTGGACCGCTCTGGGCTGGAGGCCTTGGCCAACGAAAGCCACGCCCCCGGTGATATCGGGGCCTGTATTGCCAGTGGCAGCCACCGCAGCCAGGCCATGGTGGTGGCCCCCTGTTCGATGAAGTCGCTGGCGGCCATTGCCCATGGCTTTGGCGACAACCTGCTGACGCGCGCGGCCGATGTGACGCTCAAAGAGCGGCGGCGCTTGATTTTGATGGTCCGCGAAACGCCCTTCAACTTGGCGCACCTGCGCAATATGACGGCCGTGACCGAGATGGGCGGTGTGATCTTCCCGCCGCTGCCCGCCTTCTACCACCGCCCTCAAACCATTGATGCTTTACCCGCAGTAGCGCCCAACAGTTTGCGACGCCTCCGGCTAGAGGGTGGTGTTTGGGGGGGCGCTGCAATCATTCGACTCATGCGCTCAAACGAGCGCGCACTTGCGCCACCACATCGGCCACAGCAAGCTTGGTGGCCTCGGCATCACGGCGGCCTTGAACCTCCAGCAAGCCCTCTTTGAGGCCGCGGTCGGAGATGACAACGCGCTGAGGCACACCGATCAGCTCCCAATCGGCAAACATGGCACCGGGGCGCTCGCCACGGTCATCCAAGATGACATCCACGCCTGCGGCTTGCAGCTCGGCGTACAAGCGCTGCGCCGCAGCCTTGACTTCTTCAGAGCGGTCCATGCCAATGGGGCACAGGGCCACTTCAAAGGGGGCAATGCTGGCGGGCCAGATGATGCCGCGCGCGTCATGGTTTTGCTCGATGGCCGCGCCCAAGATGCGGGTGACGCCGATGCCGTAGCAGCCCATCTCCATCAAGGCGGGCTTACCCGTTTCGTCGAGGAAGGTGGCATTCATGGCCTTGGAGTACTTGGTGCCGAGGTAGAACACATGGCCCACCTCGATGCCACGCTCAATGGCCAGCACGCCCTTGCCGTCGGGCGAAGGGTCGCCTTCCACCACGTTGCGGATGTCCGCCACCATGTCGGGTTCGGGCAGGTCACGGCCCCAGTTCGCGCCGGTGTAGTGATGGTCCCAAGCGTTGGCGCCGCAAACGAAATCGCTCATCTGAGCAACAGTGCGGTCGGCGACGATCTTCACCGGCTTGAGCAGGCCGATGGGGCCGAGGTAGCCCGGCTTGCAGCCGAAGTGCTCTTCAATCTCGGGCACGGTGGCAAAGCGAAAGCCCGCCTTCAAGCCTTCGAGCTTGCCGACCTTGACTTCGTTCATGTCATGGTCACCGCGCACCAGCAGCAGCCAGATGGTGGACTTGACGATGATGCCCTGGTCATCCAGTTCATCCGTGGCCAACACCAAGCTCTTGACGGTCTGCCTCAGGTCCAAGCCCAGCAGCGCGGCGACGTCCGCGCAGGTGCTCTTGCCGGGCGTGGGCGTCTTGGTCAAGGCTTGGCTGGCCGCAGAACGAGGTGCCGCAGGTGCCACCGCTTCGGCCAACTCGATGTTGGCCGCGTAGTCGCTGGTGGGGCAGTAGATGATCGCGTCTTCGCCCGTTTGCGCAATGACTTGGAACTCATGGCTGAGGTCGCCGCCGATGGCACCGGTATCCGCGGCTACCGCGCGATAGGTCAGGCCGAAGCGGTCGAAGATGCGCTTATAGGCGGCGAACATCGCCTCGTAGCTCTTGGCTGCGGCAGCAGGGTCGCGGTCGAAGGAGTAAGCATCCTTCATCGTGAATTCACGGCCACGCATCACGCCAAAACGGGGCCGGCGCTCGTCCCGGAATTTGGTTTGGATGTGATAGAAATTCTTGGGCAACTGCTTGTAGCTGCGCAGCTCCTGGCGCGCGATGTCCGTCACCACCTCTTCACTGGTCGGTTGAATGATGAAGTCGCGGCCGTGCCGGTCCTTCACCCGCATCAATTCGGGGCCCATTTTTTCGAACCGGCCCGTTTCCTGCAGGCCTAACGTCGGCATCATCCTGCTCAACTCGCGCAACCAGGTGTTCTGGGGTAAGCGCTTGCGTACCCACTCCTGGCAGTTCCCGCAAGGGGGCATCAAGTATGGTGAGTCGCCTGAGCAGGCGATGTTCCGTGAATTGCATGAAGAAGTCGGCCTGCACCCGGAGCATGTCCAGATCTTGGCGCGTACCCGCGACTGGCTGCGCTACAACGTGCCGGATCACTTCATCCGCAAGGACGCGCGCGGCCACTACAAAGGCCAAAAGCAGATTTGGTTTTTGTTACGGCTGCTGGGCCGCGACAGTGACATGAACTTGCGCGCCACCAACCACCCGGAGTTCGACGCTTGGCGTTGGAACGATTATTGGGTGCCACTGGATGTGGTGATCGAGTTCAAGCGCGGGGTCTATGAAATGGCGCTGACCGAGTTGGCCCGCTATTTGCCGCGCCCGCACCATCACAACCGCTACTTGCGCACAGGCATGCGTGGCTCAGAACGGCGCGAGCCCGGCGAGGAGGGCCAAGCCACCGCCGACCCGGCCACCGACAGTGCGAGCAGTGCCCTGGCCAATCACCCACAGGCCGCCCCCTCTAGCCCGGAACAAGCGTCTTGAGCGCGGCGGTCAGGGCAGGCTAGACCCGACCCGACCCGACCCGCTCAGCTCAGCTCAGCTCAGCTCAGCTCAGCTCAGCTCAGCTCAGCTCAGCTCAGCTCAGCTCAGCTCAGCACCAAATTGTCTCGGTGGATCAACTCTGCCTCATTGGCAAAACCCAAGAGCGCCTCAATTTGAGATGAAGGCTTGCGGGCAATGAGCCGCGCTTCGGTGCTGGCGTAGTTGGCGAGGCCTCGGGCGATCTCGACCCCAGCGCCGGAGCGCACGGCGATCACATCGCCGCGATGGAAATCCCCCTCCACGCCCACCACACCGATGGGCAGCAGGCTCTTGCCCTCGTCGCGCAGCTTGATGACGGCACCGTCGTCCACCGTGACGGCCCCGCGCAGTTGCAGGTGATCGGCCATCCATTGCTTGCGGGCCGCCAGTTTGGCGGTACCGGCGAGCAGCGCGGTGCCAATCGATTCGCCTTGGGTCAGGCGCAGCAGCACATCCGGCTCACGACCCCAGGCAATGACCGTGCTGGCACCGCTGCCAGCGGCCCGCTTGGCGGCCAAAATCTTGGTGATCATGCCGCCCGTGCCTACGCCAGAGCCGGCACCACCGGCCATTTGCTCCAGCACCGGGTCGCCGGCTTGAGCCACGTCAATGAAGCGGGCGTCTGGGTTCTTACGCGGGTCGGCGCTGTAAAGGCCACGCTGGTCGGTCAAGATCACCAACGCATCGGCTTCCACCAGATTGGCCACGAGTGCGCCCAAGGTGTCGTTGTCACCGAACTTGATTTCGTCGTTAACGACTGTGTCGTTCTCGTTGATCACCGGAATGACATGCAGACCCAGCAGCGTCAACAAGGTGGAGCGGGCATTGAGATAGCGCTCTCTGTCGGCCAGGTCAGCATGGGTCAGCAAGACTTGCGCGCTACCAATGCCATGCTCGGAGAGCTTGCTTTCGTACATCTGCACCAAGCCCATTTGGCCGACGGCCGCAGCAGCTTGCAGCTCATGCAGCTCTTTGGGGCGGCTGGCCCAGCCCAGGCGCTTCATGCCTTCAGCGATCGCACCGCTGGACACCATGATGACCTCTTTGCCTTGACGGGCCAAAGCCGCCAACTGACGGCACCAGGTGCCAATGGCTTCGGCATCCACCCCCCGGCCCTCGTTAGTGACCAGGCTGGAGCCCACCTTCACGACAATGCGGCGGGCGTTCTTCAGGGCGTCAGTCATCCGGGGCTCACTGCTCAGCAGAGCGATCAAAGCGGGGGTCGAGGTCGACGTCGGTGCGGTCGAAGCGCGGATCAGGCTCGGGTGGCGGCGGGGTTTGCTCGGCCGCCACATGCGCCCAAATGGCATGGATCAAGGGCTGCAGGCCTTCGCGGGCCAGGGCCGAGATCTCGAACACCGGGCCTTTCCATTTATAGCGCCTCACGAAATCTTTGATGCGCTTGACCCGCTCGTCCTCAGGCACCATGTCGAGCTTGTTGAGCACCAGCCAGCGCGGCTTGCTGTGCAGCTCTTCGTCGTACTTTTTCAGCTCGGCCACGATGGCTTTGGCCTGGGCCACAGGGTCGATGGCATCATCAAACGGTGCCAAGTCCACAATGTGCAGCAACAAGCGCGTGCGCTGCAGGTGGCGCAAAAAACGATGACCTAAGCCAGCGCCTTCTGACGCGCCTTCAATCAAACCCGGAATGTCGGCGACCACAAAGCTCTTTTCGGGGCCGACACGCACCACCCCCAGGTTGGGGTGCAATGTGGTGAAGGGGTAGTCGGCAATCTTGGGCCGGGCGTTGGAGATGGCCGAGATCAGCGTGGACTTGCCGGCATTGGGCATGCCCAGCAGGCCCACATCGGCCAGCACGCGCAACTCCAGCTTGACCTTGAAGGACTCACCGGGCCAACCCGGTGTGTGCTGGCGTGGTGCGCGGTTGGTCGCAGTCTTGTAGTGCAGGTTGCCAAAGCCGCCGTCACCGCCCTTGGCCAACAAGGTGGGGGTTTCCGGGTCCAGCAACTCCGCCATGACGCGGCCAGTTTCGACGTCGGTGATGATGGTGCCGACCGGCATGCGCAAAATGATGTCGTCGGCAGCGGCGCCAAAGCAGTCCGCGCCGCGACCCGATTCACCATTGCGCGCTTCGTGGCGGCGCGCATAGCGATAGTCGATCAGGGTGTTGAGGTTGCGGTCTGCCACAGCGTACACACTGCCGCCACGCCCGCCATCTCCCCCATCGGGGCCACCGAACGGGATGAATTTTTCGCGGCGAAAGCTCGCGCAGCCCGCGCCGCCGTTGCCGGCAGCGATGTCAATGGTGGCTTCGTCAACGAATTTCATGATGTTCAGCGCCAAAAAGGAAAAGCCCCGGAAATGCCGGGGCTTTGAGCCGCCCCCGAATTTGGGGAGCGAATCGGGACCTGCTGTGGATTACAGCGGCGTCACGATGACGGTGTGGCGATTCAACTCGCCTTGCACCTTGAAGGACACGGTGCCATCGACCAGTGCAAACAGCGTGTGGTCACGGCCCATGCCGACATTGGTGCCAGCGTGGAACTTGGTGCCGCGCTGACGCACGATGATGGAACCTGCCGAGATGGCCTGGCCACCGAAGGCCTTCACACCCAGCATCTTTGGTTTGGAGTCGCGGCCGTTACGCGTTGAGCCGCCGCCCTTTTTCTGTGCCATGGATCAGTGCTCCTTGGGAATCAGCCGTTGACCGCGCTGATTTCCAGCTCGGTGTAGTTCTGGCGATGACCGCCGTGCTTTTGGTAGTGCTTACGGCGACGCATCTTGAAAATGCGAACCTTGTCATGACGACCATGCGCCACGATGGTGGCCTTCACGCTTGCACCGCTCACCAGGGGAGTCCCGACCTTCAGTTCAGCGCCGTTACCGACAGCCAACACCTGATCAATCACGATTTCCTGGCCAACGTCCGCAGCAATCTGTTCTACCTTGATCTTTTCGCCGGCTGCAACTTTGTATTGCTTGCCACCGGTTTTTATGACCGCGTACATATATGACCTCTCAAGAACAATGCTCTGAAACCTGTTTCCAGAGCCTCTTTAACCCGCACGCTTGAGGCCCACCTCCCGGCAGACCCATTACGGGCGAGCCAAAGATTCTAGCACGGCCAAGAAATGACCGCAATCACGCCCACCTGCACCACCCAAGCGCCTCGCCACAGGTTCTTATAATCAGCCGCTTTGCCGCCACGCAGCCCTGTGCCCACCACCATGTCGTCCGCCACCACCACTGCCACAGCCGCTCCCCGCCAGCAGGACCCCATGGCAGACCAGATGGCAAAAGTGGATGACGTTATTCGGGCCCGCCTTTCGTCCGATGTGGCGCTCATCGAGCAAATTTCGCACTACATCATCGGCGCTGGTGGCAAGCGCATTCGTCCTCGCTTAGTGCTGTTGTTTGCACAGGCGCTGGGCTATGAAGGCGAGCACCAATATGAGTTGGCCGCCATTGTGGAGTTCATCCACACCGCGACCTTGCTGCACGACGATGTGGTGGACGAGTCCTCGCTTCGCCGTGGGCGTGAAACCGCCAATGCCTTGTTTGGCAACGCCGCCTCGGTGCTGGTGGGCGATTTTCTTTACTCGCGCGCCTTCCAAATGATGGTGTCCGTGAACCGCATGCGGGTGTTAGAGGTGTTGGCCGACGCGACCAATGTGATCGCCGAGGGCGAGGTCTTGCAGTTGCTGAACATGCATGACCCGGACATCGCAGTGGAGCAGTATTTGCGCGTGATCCGATTTAAAACCGCCAAGCTGTTTGAAGCCAGCGCGCGCCTCGGGGCCGTGATTGCCGATGCGCCGAGAGACATCGAAGACGCCTGCGCCACCTATGGCCGCGCCCTGGGTACAGCCTTTCAACTGGTAGATGACCTGCTGGACTACGAAGGCCACACCGAGGCGTTGGGGAAGAACGTTGGCGACGACCTGCGCGAAGGCAAACCCACCTTGCCCTTGCTGGTGGCCATGGAGCGTGGCAGCGCCGAGGAGCGCCAACTCATACGCCACGCGATTGAACACGGCGAAGTGGCGCGCCTCGCCGACATTGTGGCGATTGTGCGGCGCACGGGTGCCTTGGAAGCCACCCGAGAAGCGGCACGCCTAGAGGCCCAAGCGGCCAGAGAGAGCCTGTCGACGCTCCCCCCCTCGAAGGCCTTGCAGGCTCTGCTAGAATTATCGACTCGATCGGTTGAGCGCTCGTCCTGAGCGTCGTGCATTGATCGTGCGGGGTGTAGCTTAGCCTGGTAGAGCGCTACGTTCGGGACGTAGAGGCCGGAGGTTCGAATCCTCTCACCCCGACCACTTCGGAGCTGCTGGCCGCAACGGCCATGCATTTTTTGGCTCCAAACCGCCTGTGTTTGGCGCTCAAGTCTTCAGTTATTCGTGCGGTGTGCGCAGTCTGTCACTGCATGGGCTGACTCATGTTTACAGGCCCCTGCGCATCGGCGATGATGCCTCTTTGTCGATTTTTTGCGCGCTGACCCTGCTGCCTTGCCGTGGATACGTTGAACGAACTCCCCCCCGTTGCCCTCTCTGGTGTGGCCAGAGTCTTGGTGCATGGTGGACGCCTGACGGCCAAAGCCGCAGAAGAGCTGACCCTCCAGTCCAGAGATCGCAAGATCAGCTTCGTGGAGGCCTTGGTCAGCTCCAACACCATGACGCCCGTGGCCTTGGCGCACTCTTTGGCCCATGCACTGGCGGTGCCCTTGCTGGACCTCGACGCCATTGATGCTCAAAAAATCCCACGAGGTTTTTTAGACAGCAAGCTGATTGCGCAATACCAGGTATTGCCCCTGGGCAAGCGAGGCAGCCGCTTGTTTTTGGCCTGTGCTGACCCCACCGACCAAGAAGCCAGCGAGCGCATCAAGTTCGCCACCCAACTCTCACCAGAGTGGATTTTGGTGGAGCACGACAAGCTCAGCCTTCGCTTGCAAGAACAGAGCGCCAGTGCGGCTCAAGCGCTGGAAAGCATCGCCTCCGCCGACTTCGACTTTGAAGTCTCGGCCGAAGAAGAGGCCGCCCCCGCCAGCCCAGAAGCGGTGGCCGAGGTGGAAGACGCACCGGTGGTGCGGTTTTTGCAAAAGATGCTGGTGGACGCGATCAATATGCGGGCGTCAGACCTGCATTTCGAGCCCTATGAATTCAATTACCGGGTGCGCTTCCGCGTAGACGGTGAACTCCGAGAGATTACCCAGCCCCCTATTGCCATCAAGGACAAGCTGGCCTCGCGCATCAAAGTGATCTCGCGGCTGGATATCTCCGAAAAGCGCGTCCCCCAAGACGGCCGAATGAAGCTGCGATTCGGCACCAAGTCCATCGACTTCCGTGTCAGCACCTTGCCAACGCTGTTTGGCGAGAAGATCGTGATCCGTATCTTGGACTCCTCCAGCGCCCGGCTGGGCATTGAGGCCTTGGGCTATGAGCCCGTTGAGAAAGAGCGCCTGTTGCATGCCATCCGCAGGCCCTATGGCATGGTGCTGGTCACCGGCCCTACGGGTAGCGGCAAAACCGTCTCGCTCTATACCTGCCTCAACCTGTTGAACCAGCCCGGCGTCAATATCTCGACGGTCGAAGACCCGGCGGAAATCAACTTGCCAGGCATCAATCAGGTCAACGTGAATGACAAGGCAGGCCTGAATTTCGCCTCGGCCCTGAAGGCATTCTTGCGCCAAGATCCGGACGTCATCATGGTGGGTGAAATCCGAGATTTGGAAACCGCAGACATTGCCATCAAGGCGGCGCAAACCGGGCATTTGGTGCTGTCGACCTTGCACACCAATGATGCCCCTTCCACGCTCAATCGCTTGTTGAACATGGGGGTGGCGCCTTTCAATGTGGCTGCCAGTGTGCTGCTGATCACGGCGCAACGCTTGGTTCGCAAGCTCTGCGACAACTGCAAAACCCCGACAGAATATCCGCGCGAAGCCTTGCTGAATGCCGGGTTTCGAGAGGACGAGTTGGATGGCACCTGGAAGCCCTATAAGGCGGTGGGCTGCTCATCTTGCAACAATGGATACAGAGGTCGACTTGGCATTTACCAAGCCATGCCGATTTCTGACGAGATAGAACGCCTGATCATCACGCAGGGCACCGTGGCCGAGATTGCGGCCCAGGCCCAGCGAGAAGGCGTTCGTGATCTTCGTCAGTCAGGACTGGTGAAGGTCGCACTCGGGGCAACCACCCTGGAAGAAGTGATCTCGGCGACCAATGAATGAGATGCGCAGCATCACTGCGCATCAGTTAAATCACCGTGGGAGCGCTTGGAGGCTCAATGGCAACAGCAACAGCGGTTAAAGGCATCAAAGACCATATCTTTGAGTGGGAAGGCAAGGACCGCAACGGCAAGATTGTGCGGGGTGAGCAACGGGCGGGCGGCGAGGCCGCCGTCACGGCCAGCCTGCGCCGCCAAGGCGTGTTGGTCACCAAAATTCGCAAGCGCCGCACCTCGGGTGGCCGCTCTATTGGCGGCAAAGACATCGCCATCTTTACCCGCCAACTGGCCACCATGATGAAGGCGGGTGTGCCACTGCTGCAGGCTTTTGACATCGTGGCCCGAGGCAGCGCCAACCCCCGCATGACCCGGCTGCTCAATGAAATTCGCTCAGAGGTCGAGACGGGCACCAGCTTGTCGGCGTCTTTCAGGCGTCACCCCAAGTATTTCGACACCCTTTACTGCAACCTGGTGGAAGCCGGCGAAGCGGGCGGTATCTTGGAAGAGTTGCTCAGCCGTTTGGCCATCTACCAAGAAAAGACACTCGCCATCAAACAAAAGGTCAAGTCGGCACTGATGTATCCCACCGCCGTGCTGGTGGTGGCCTTCATCGTGGTGGTGGTGATCATGATCTTTGTGGTCCCGGCATTCGAGACTGTGTTCAGCAGCTTCGGCGCTGAACTGCCCGCCCCTACGCTCATGGTCATTGCCATGAGCAAGTTCTTCGTCAGTTACTGGTGGGCCATGCTGCTCGTCCTGGTGGGCGGTGGCTATATGTTTGTTCAAACTTGGCGGCGCTCAGAGCACATGCAGTTCGTGATGGACCGCTTTCTGCTGAACATGCCCATCTTTGGCGACCTGGTTCGCAAGTCGGTGATCGCGCGTTGGACGCGCACGCTGTCCACCATGTTTGCCGCCGGTGTGCCCTTGGTGGAAGCCTTGGACTCGGTGGGCGGCACCGCTGGCAATGTGGTCTATGCCAAAGCCACCGAACAAATACAACGTGATGTGGCAGCCGGTGGCGGGCTGACCCTCTCCATGAATGCGGCAGGTGTGTTCCCGAGTATGGTGCTGCAAATGGCGGGTATTGGTGAAGAGTCTGGCGCGCTGGACGACATGCTGGGCCGCGCCGCCGAGTTCTACGAGGAAGAAGTCGACGAGATCGTCAAGGGGCTGTCCAGCCTGATGGAGCCCATCATCATCGTCGTACTGGGTGTGATCATTGGCGGCATCGTCGTCGCCATGTACCTGCCCATCTTCAAGCTCGGCCAAGTGGTTTGATCCCAAAATGATGGATGTCTCCGCCTTGCAGTGGCTGATTGCTCCGCTGCCACTGCTGGTGCTGGGCTTGTTGATTGGCAGCTTTTTGAATGTCGTCATTCACCGCATGCCCCTGATGCTGGAGCGTGGATGGCTGGGCGACATCGCTGACTTTCTGCAAGACCGCAAGACGCTGGATCGCGTTCTCGGTACCAAGGCCCTGGGGCGTTTGGGCGATACCAGTGCGCAAGGCAAGCGTTTGGCAGACGAGTTGGCGCAGCTCACCCCTATCGGTTTGTCGAAGCCGCGCTCGCGCTGCCCGCACTGCGGCCATCAAATCACCTGGTACGAGAACATTCCTCTGCTGAGTTGGTTATGGCTCAAAGGGCGCTGTTCCCGTTGCAAAGCCCCGATCTCGGTGCGCTACCCGCTCATCGAGCTGCTGACGGGTTTGCTGTTTGCAGCCGTGGCTTGGCGGTTCGGCGGCGGCTCAGCCACCGTGGTGTACTGCATCGCCACGGCCATCATGGTGGCGGCCGCTTTCATTGACCTGGACACCACCCTTCTGCCCGACAACCTGACCCTGCCCTTGATCGCACTGGGTTTGATCGCCGCTTGGCTGAACTGGATTCCCGTGTCCTTACCCGACGCGGCCTTGGGTGCGGTCTTTGGCTACTTGTCACTGTGGTCGGTCTCTACGATTTACGGCTTGATCAAGGGCCAAGTCGGCATGGCCGAAGGAGACTTCAAACTGCTGGCCGGTTTGGGTGCCTTGCTCGGCTGGCAGGCCTTGCTGCCCATCATCCTGATGTCCTCGGTGGTCGGAGCGGCCATAGGCATTTACCTGATTGTGGCCAAAGGCCATCAACGCGAGGTCCCCATTCCTTTCGGGCCCTATTTGGCAGGTGGCGGCATGGTGGTGATGCTGATGGGCCATCAAGCCGTGATGCGCCTCATCAATATCTGACAGCATGAGCGGGTCAGCCCTGCGCATTGGACTCACCGGTGGCATTGGCAGCGGCAAAAGCACCGTTGCCGCCATGCTGGAGCGGCGCGGTGCCATGGTCGTTGACACCGACGCCATTGCCCGCAGTCTGACCGCACCGGGTGGTGCTGCACTTTCAGCCATAGCCCAAGTCTTTGGCCAAGATGCCATCGGGCAAGATGGCGCGCTGGACCGCAGCAAGATGCGTGAGCGGGTCTTTGGCAAGCCCCTGGAGCTGAAGCGCTTAGAAGGCATCTTGCACCCTTTGATTCAGCAACAGGCCCAAGACCAAGCGCGCTGCGCGCAGCCCGGCCAGACGGTGGTGTTTGATGTGCCTCTGCTGGTGGAATCTGGCCATTGGTTGAGCCGGGTCGACAAGGTTTTGGTGGTGGATTGCAGCCGCGAGGAGCAGGTTCGCCGGGTAATGGCACGCTCCGGCTGGACCGAAGAACAAACCCTGAACGTGATAGCCGCTCAAGCCAGCCGTGAGGCTCGCGCATCAGTGGCCGATGCGGTGATCCTCAACGACGGTATCGACCTGGGGGCCTTGCAGCGCGAAGTCGATGCGGTTTGGGATCGCTGGCATCGCGTTGATTCACCAGATTAAAACCTCCGTGCTGTGGAACAATCCACGCTCACCGCTTTTGGGTCTGGACATCATCTTGGTTCTCTACGAATACCCGTTCAACGAAGGCATACGCACCATGCTGAGGCTCGAACATCTGTTCGGCCGACTCGACTTGCTGGTGGCCCGGGACGATGCGGTGGATCACCACTTTGCCCTGGTCACGCTGTTCGAAATCATGGACGTGGCCTCGCGTGCAGACCTCAAATCCGATGTGCTCAAAGAGCTGGAACGCCATCGCAACCAGTTGCAGAGCTACCGTGGCCACCCAGGCGTGTCTGAAAAGGCCTTGGATGAGGTCATTGACCGCATCGATCACACCCATGGTCTGCTGAATCAGGTGTCTGGCAAAGCGGGGCAAGCCTTGACCACCAACGAGTGGTTGATGAGCATTCGCAGCCGCATCAGCATTCCGGCCGGCACCTGCGAATTCGACCTCCCGGCCTACTTTGCCTGGCAACAGCATGCCCCAGCGGCGCGGCGGGCGGACCTGGTCAAGTGGCTCGCGTCCTTGACTCCCCTGGCTCACGCCCTGCAATTGTTGTTGCGCCTGCTGCGCGATGCAGGTGTGCCCCACCGCGTGGTGGCCAAAGGCGGCCAATACCAGCAAAGCCTGCCCCAAGGCAAAACCTACCAACTCTTGCGGTTGCGCATCGACCCGAATTGCGGTTTGGTGCCTGAGATCACCGGCCATCGGCTGATGGTCTCGGTGCGCTTAATGCGCCCCGATGCTGACGGCCGCCTGCGCCCTGCCACCGACGAGACGGCGCTGGACCTGGCGCTGTGCGCCTGAGCTTGACTGGTTAGAACGGGATGACCACGCCTCCAACTCCACCTGCCTCCTTGAGCAAAGCCATTGAGGTGGCTTGCCCAGGCTGTGGTGAGGCTACTTGGTATTCGGCCCAAAACCCTTACCGCCCGTTTTGCAGCGCACGCTGCCAAGGCCATGACTTCGGGGCATGGGCCAGCGAGCACTACCGCGTCAACGCCACTCCCACGGCAGCGCAAGACGAAGAGTAGGCAGTTACTCACATCGCCATTTGCTTGGCGATGAACCGCGCGCGCATTGAGGCTCTTGAAACTCTGGCCGTCGCCTCTATAATGCTTGTTAGCACTCGATTGAGTGGAGTGCTAACAAGCATTCATCGCCGCCATTCCGGTGGCGATACCCGAGGTAAACGGGTGGTATGCACTGTGCAAACTCCACCCTTTTTGTCTGACCCTTACCGTCTTAGGAGACGCAATGAAACTCCGTCCGTTGCATGATCGCGTGATCGTCAAGCGCCTGGAAAACGAAACCAAGACCGCTTCCGGCATCGTCATCCCCGACAACGCCGCAGAGAAGCCTGACCAGGGCGAAGTCCTGGCCGTTGGCCCCGGCAAGCGCAACGACAAGGGCGACTTCGTGGCCCTGAACATCAAGGTCGGTGACCGCGTGCTGTTCGGCAAGTACTCTGGCCAGACCGTCAAGGTCGATGGCGAAGAGCTGCTGGTCATGAAGGAAGACGACCTGTTTGCCGTGGTCGAGAAGTAAGCCCAGCGCTCACTGACTCCCTCATCGCATCCCCTCTTTTTTTGAATTCGGAGAAATCAACATGGCAGCAAAAGACGTCATCTTTGGCGCAGACGCCCGTCACCGCATGGTCGAAGGCGTGAACATTCTGGCCAACGCGGTCAAGGTCACCCTGGGCCCCAAGGGCCGCAACGTGGTGCTCGAGCGCTCCTTCGGCGCCCCCACCGTGACCAAGGACGGTGTGTCCGTGGCCAAGGAAATCGAACTCAAGGACAAGCTCCAGAACATGGGCGCACAGATGGTCAAGGAAGTCGCTTCCAAGACTTCTGACAACGCTGGTGACGGCACCACCACCGCCACCGTGCTGGCCCAAGCCATCGTGCGCGAAGGCATGAAGTACGTGGCCGCCGGCATGAACCCCATGGACCTGAAGCGCGGCATCGACAAGGCCGTGACTGCCCTGGTGGCTGAGCTGAAGAAGGCCTCCAAGGCCACCACCACCTCCAAGGAAATCGCGCAAGTCGGCACCATCTCTGCCAACAGCGACGACTCCATCGGTGAAATCATCGCCTCGGCGATGGACAAGGTGGGCAAGGAAGGCGTCATCACCGTTGAAGACGGCAAGAGCCTGAACAACGAGCTGGACGTCGTCGAAGGCATGCAGTTCGACCGCGGCTACCTGTCGCCCTACTTCATCAACAACCAAGAAAAGCAATCCGCGATTCTGGACAACCCCTTCGTGCTGCTGTACGACAAGAAGGTGTCCAACATCCGTGACCTGCTGCCTACGCTGGAAGCTGTGGCCAAGGCTGGCCGTCCGCTGCTGATCATCGCTGAAGAAGTCGAAGGCGAAGCCCTGGCGACCTTGGTGGTCAACACCATCCGTGGCATCTTGAAGGTCGTGGCTGTCAAGGCTCCTGGCTTTGGCGATCGCCGCAAGGCCATGCTGGAAGACATCGCCATCCTGACCGGTGGCAAGGTCATCGCTGAAGAAGTCGGCCTGTCGCTAGAGAAGGTCACCCTGGCTGATCTGGGCCAAGCCAAGCGCGTCGAAGTGGGCAAGGAAAACACCACCATCATCGACGGTGCGGGTGCTGCTGCTGACATCGAAGCCCGCGTCAAGCAAATCCGCGTGCAAATCGAAGAAGCCACCTCTGACTACGACCGCGAAAAGCTGCAAGAGCGCGTGGCCAAGTTGGCTGGCGGTGTGGCCGTCATCAAGGTCGGTGCTGCCACCGAAGTCGAGATGAAGGAAAAGAAGGCCCGCGTGGAAGACGCCCTGCACGCGACCCGCGCTGCGGTGGAAGAAGGCATTGTGGCCGGTGGTGGCGTGGCGCTGCTGCGCGCTCGCCAAGCGGCTGGCGCCATCAAGGGTGACAACGCTGACCAAGACGCTGGCATCAAGCTGGTGTTGAAGGCCATCGAAGCCCCTCTGCGCGAGATCGTGGCCAACGCCGGCGGCGAGCCTTCGGTGGTGGTCAACGCCATCCTGGCTGGCAAGGGCAACTACGGCTTCAATGCCGCCAACGACACCTACGGTGACATGATCGAGATGGGCATTCTGGACCCGACCAAGGTGACCCGTACTGCTCTGCAGAACGCCGCCTCCGTCTCCAGCCTGATGCTGACGACCGAGTGCATGGTTGCCGAAGCCCCCAAGGATGACGCACCGGCCATGCCCGGTGGCGGCATGGGTGGCATGGGCGGCATGGGCATGGACATGTAATTGGTCCGGCCCAGGCTTCACAGCCTTCAGCCAAAAGGCCACCTTCGGGTGGCCTTTTTTTGCTTGTGCCTTCCGGCATTGGACAATGCAGCCATGATTGCGAGACTGATTTTTTGGTTAGGAAGCCTTGTTCTAGCCCTCCCCCCGCTACAGGCAGCCGACCTGGGCACACCGCCAACTCCCCAAGTCAGCCGTCCGCGTGTCGGTTTGGTGCTCTCTGGCGGTGGGGCGCGCGGCTTTGCGCACATTGGGGTGCTCAAAGCCCTGGAACAGCAAGGCGTGGTGATTGACGCGATTGCGGGCACCTCGATGGGAGCCATCGTCGGCGGCCTCTATGCCAGCGGCATGTCCGCCCAAGACATTGAGCGCGAACTACTGTGGGTGAACTGGAACCTGCTGTTTGCGCCTCGCGTCAGCCGTCAGCAGTTGTCGCAGCGGCGTAAAGAGGAAGACTTCGACATCTCCACGGCCGTTGAGTTGGGTTTTCGTGACGGCGAGTTTCGAGTGCCCCAAGGCACCGTCTCCAGCCGTGGCCTGGAAACCCTGCTGAGGCGCTACACCCTGCCGGTGCGCGACGTGCGGGACTTTAATCGACTCCCCATTCCCTACCGGGCCATCGCCACCGACATGGAGACCGGCGACCCCGTGATCCTCGACAAAGGCGATCTGGCCACCGCCATGCGCTCCAGCATGAGCGTGCCCGGCGTGTTTCCGCCCATTGAGGTTGATGGCCGGGTTTTGGGCGACGGCGGCCTGGTCAACAACCTGCCTGTCGATGTGGTGCGTGCCATGGGCGTGGACAGGGTGATTGCCGTCAACATCGGCACCCCACTCTCGGGGCGGGACACCCTGAACTCCGTCATCGGTCTCACCGCCCAAATGGTCAACATCCTGACCGAGCAAAACGTCAAGCGCAGCCTCGCGTCCCTCGGCCCTCAAGACATCCTGGTGGCACCGGCCCTCGGCACCTTAACGGCGGCAGATTTCGACCGAACCAAGGACTTTATTGCGGCGGGCGAGCAAGGTGCCCTCCAACACCAAGCCAGATTGGCTGCTCTGGGCCAAACCGGCACGCTGTATGCGCAATGGCGGCAAAGCCGCCAAGTGCCCGAACCCCCTCCGGTGGTCTTGGATTTCGTCGCCTTTGAAGGCTCGGAGCTGACCAACCCAGCGCGCTTTGCCAACCAAATGCTCTCACGGCCTGGCGAGCTGTTTGACCCTGCAGCGGCCGCCCGCGATGTGCGTGCCTTGGCAGCCTCGGGCGACTATGTGCGGGTCGATTACCACCTGGCCCACACCGACGATGGCCATGGACTGGTGCTGGACATGGAGGACAAGCATTGGGGCCCCAACTACCTGCGAGTGGGTCTGGACCTCTCTACCGACTTCAGCGGCCGCAGCGCCTTTAACATCAAACTGAGCCACAACCGCCATTGGCTCACCCCCAATGGCACAGAGTGGCGCAACCGGGTGCAAATTGGCGAGACGCCGCAGTTTTTCAGCGAAATTTACCACCCGCTGACACGCACCATCGGCACCACCAACGACTGGTTTGTGGCCGGCCATGTCTTGGGCGAGCGCCGCCTGCAAACCCTGTTTGATGCGCAAGGCCTGGAGTCCAGTGAATGGCGGCGCAGCAGCGGGCGGGTGGGCCTGGATATTGGTCAACCCTGGGGCAGTTTTGGTGAGTTCCGAGTGGGGCTGATGCTGCAAGGCGGCCATAACAGCCCACTGCTCTTGGGGAGTAACTTCAGTGGCTCCACGCAAAGCGATGCTTGGCGAGAGGCCGGGGTGCGCTTGCGGGCGGTGGTCGACCAGCTTGACTTTGCCAACTTTCCCCAAAACGGCTACAGGCTCGAAGGCGAGGCCGTGTTGGGCCGCCGCACCACCGACCAAAGCAGCCGCATGGCCCGGCTTGAGGGCCAAGCCACCCTGGCCTGGACCCGAGGGGCCCACACCCTCAATCTGCACGGTGTGGTCAAGGCCAGCGACGCCCAAACCGACACCCTGGTCGGCCCCTACACCCTGGGCGGCTTCCAACAGCTTTCAGGCTATCGACCAGGCCAAGTGGCCGGCAATGCGGTGCTGCTGGGCCGACTGGGCTGGTATATGCGCGTTGCCCAGCCGCCGGTGTTTGCGCGCGCCTTGTTCGTAGGGGCCTCGGCAGAATTGGGTCAAGCCTGGGCCAGCCGCAGGGACATGAAACTCTCCGGCCTGCGCGGTGGCGGCAGCCTTTACCTGGGCACCGACACCGGTATCGGCCCCATGTACCTGGGCCTGACCTGGGCACCGGACGGTGAACCGGGCCTGGCCCTGTTCATCGGCCGCCCTTGACGCCAACCGTCAAGACCCTCGCAACTTCCTTGACGATGAGTGCAGGTTGTTCGGGGATGCTTCAACGGCTTGCCCCCGGCACCCGTCACGCCGAAAGCTGGGGGCACCGAACCCCGCCGGTCAGGTGGGTGACAGCGGCGCTTCAGCGCTTGGTGCAGAGCCGGTGACGGTGGGGTGCGTCCAGCTATAAAGCGTGGTCGCCATGTCTTCCAGCCCAATGCGCTTGGGGGCCGAGAACAGCAAAATGCCCACATCGGCCTCGTCGGTCGCCAATTCCCCCAAGACTTCGGAGGTGGCCTCCAGCGAGGCCTGCTGCTCTTTGCGGTTGAGCTTGTCGGCCTTGGTCAGCGCCACCAGCAGCTTGACCTCACCATTGGCCACACGCGGCCCCACAAAGGCGAGCAATTGCTTGTCCAAGGGCGTAAAGCCCAAGCGGCTGTCCACCAGCAAGACCACACCGCCCAGGTTACGGCGGATTAGCAAATAGTCGGCCATCACCTGCTGCCAGCGCAGCTTGGCATTGCGCTCCACGGTGGCATAGCCGTAGCCGGGCAGGTCAGCCAAGTAGGCATCGGGCTCGTCTTTAGGGCCTAAAGCAAACAGGTTGATATGCTGGGTGCGCCCAGGGGTTTTGGAGGCAAAAGCCAGTTGACGGCGCTGAGCCAAGGCGTTGATGGCCGTGGATTTACCGGCATTGCTGCGGCCCACAAAGGCGATCTCTACAAGGTCGCCCTGGGGGAGTTGGTCCACTTTGCTCGCTAGCCTCACCATGGCCCAGGCGTTTGCATCAGACGCCAAGGCTCCCGCCAAGCCCGATCTGGCCCGTGGCCAAGAGATTTCGACCCAGGTATGCGCGGCTTGCCACACCGCTGATGGCTCGCGTGGCAGCCCCGCCAACCCCATTTTGGCGGGCCAGCACGCCGATTACCTCTACAAGCAATTGGTGGAGTTCAAGTCCGGCAAGCGCGCCAACCCCGTGATGAGCGGCATGGTGGCTCCGCTGACCGAAGCCGACATGAAGAATGTCGCCGCCTTCTACGCCAGCAAATCGGCCAAGCCGGGCGCTGCCAAGAACAAAGACACCGTTCTGCTGGGCGAAAAGATTTACCGTGGTGGCATTGTCGCCAAGCAGGTGCCAGCCTGCGCGGGCTGCCACAGCCCCAACGGCGCAGGCATCCCGGCCCAATATCCCCGCCTGAGTGGCCAGCATGGTGACTACGTCGAAGCCCAGATGGTGGCCTTTCGCCAAGGCACGCGCAATAACAGCGTTCAAATGACAGCTATTGCTGCCAAGATGAGCGACAAAGAAATCAAGGCAGTTTCCGATTACATCGCGGGCCTGCGCTAAGCCAGGTGCCGGCAAGCCGCCGTTGAGGGGCTGAAGCCGGGCTTAACACATCTTGAAGGGCTGGTCATTGACCAGCCCTTTTCCATGTTGGGCCTCAAGCCCCGGATAATCCGCGCCATGACGACAGCGACATCGACCTCTCCCCGCCCAGACTCCCGCATCGGCCGCGATGTGCTGGAGCTGCTGGCCTCGATGCGATTCGCCATCTCGCTGCTGTGCGTGATCTGCATTGCCTCGGTGATTGGCACCGTGGTGCGGCAAAACGAGCCCTATAACAACTACGTCAACCAGTTCGGGCCTTTTTGGGCCGAGGTGTTTGGCAAATTCGACCTCTACACGGTCTACAGCGCCACCTGGTTCTTGGTGATCCTGGCCTTTTTGGTGGTCTCCACCAGCCTGTGCATCATTCGCAACGCGCCCAAAATCCTGGCCGACCTGCGCAGCTTCAAAGAGCACATCCGCGAACAGTCCCTGCGGGCCTTCCATCACCGTGCCGAGGGGACTCTCCCGCTGGACCGCGCCGGCAGCTTGGCCCATCTCACCGGGGTGCTTGCCGCCCGAGGCTGGCAGGCCAAAGCCCAAGTCCGAGACAACGGCACCATGGTGGCCGCCCGCAAGGGCAGCGCCAACAAACTGGGTTACCTCGCCGCACACTCGTCCATCGTGCTGATTTGCGTGGGCGGCTTGCTCGATGGCAACCTGATCGTTCAGGCCCAAATGTGGTGGCAGGGCAAGACGGTGTTCGAGGGCGGCGGCATGATCCGCGACGTGCCGGACAAACACCGCCTCTCTGACAACAACCCCACCTTCCGCGGCAATCTGTTTGTATCGGAGGGTTCACGCGCTGGCATCGCCGTGCTGTCCACCCCCGATGGCTCGGTGCTGCAAGACCTGCCCTTTGATGTCGAGCTGAAGAAGTTCAAGGTGGAGTATTACGACACCGGCATGCCCAAGCTGTTTGCCAGCGACGTGATCATCCATGACCGTGACACCGGGGCCAGCACACCGGCCACCATCAAGGTCAATGAGCCCACCCACCACCGCGGGGTCGCCATCTACCAAAGCAGCTTTGACGATGGCGGGTCGAGAGTCAAGCTCAAGGGTTTGCCGCTCACTGGCAGCACCGAGGCACTGGCCCTGGATCTCCGAGTGGGAGAAAGCACCCAGCTCACCAAGGGCACCGACACATTGCGACTAGAACTCACGGGGCTGAAGGTCATCAATGTGGAGAACATGAGCGGCGCGGGCTCCGACGCTGAAGCCACTGATGTACGCAAGGTCGACCTGACGGACAGCCTCAACAAACACCTGGGCTCCGGTGCCAAAGGCGACCGCAACAAAACCCTGCGCAATGTGGGCCCTGCCGTGACCTACAAGCTGGTGGACAGCGCAGGCCAGCGCCGTGAGTTCCACAACTACATGGTGCCGGTAGAGCTAGACGGTCAGCGCGTCTACCTTTTCGGTGTGCGCGAGAACGTGAATGAAGCCTTCCGCTACCTGCGCATTCCCGTGGATGAGCAAGGCGGCATAGAGGGCTGGACGCGCCTGCGCCAAGCCTTGATGAACCCGGCGCTGCGAGACAAAGCCGCCCAACGTTTTGCCACACTGGCCACCCCCCCCAACAACCCGCAGATGGGCGAGCAACTGCGCCAAAGCGCGCGCCGCGCCCTGGCCTTGTTTGCAGGCCAGGATGCCTCCGTCAAAAAAGACGCCCCTGGCGGCCTGGTGGCCTTGAGCCAGTACATCGAAGCCACCGTGCCGGAGGCCGAGCGCGCCAAGTTCTCCGAGGTGCTGCTGCGCATCCTCAACAGCTCGCTGTTTGAGCTGAACCAGGCGGCCCGTGAACGCGACGGCCTCAAACCCCTGGAAGCCAGCGAGGACACCTCCCGCTTCATGACCCAAGCGGTGATGTCACTCTCTGACAGCTTTTTCTACCCGGCCCCGATGATCTGGCAGCTCGACACCTTCGAGCAAGTTCAAGCCAGCGTGTTCCAGGTGGCCAGAGCACCGGGCAAGACCTTGGTCTACCTGGGAGCAATCCTGCTCATCGTGGGCGTGTTCATGATGCTCTATGTGCGCGAGCGACGCCTCTGGATCTGGCTCACCGACGCCTCTGACAAATCCACCCAGGTGCTGGCCGCCCTCTCCACCCCGCGCCGCACACTCGACGCCGATGCCGAATTTGAGGCGCTGCGCCACGATATCTTGGCTCCGGGTCTGGCGACCCAAGCTGCTCAAGGAGACACCGCATGACCACCACCACCATGACCCTCGGGCGGCCCAGCCTCTGGGCTCGCATCGGCCTTCAAGAGGCCTTGTTTGCACTGTTGATCGTGGGCGGCGCTGGCTATGCCTTCAGCCGCTATGGCAAGTCCATGGACGGCTATGAGCTGGGCATTCTGGCCTGTGCTGTGCCCAGCTTGATTGCCTTAGGCTGGTTCTGGAAGCCCCTGCGCGCCTTGACCGTGGTGGTAGGCGCTGCCAGCCTGCTGGCCATCAGCCTTTATGGGCGGCAGACCGACAGCTTTGGTGCCGACCTGGCCGCTGCCGAAAACGTCTTCTTCCTGAAGTACATGCTCTCCAGCCAAAGCGCCATTCTCTGGATGAGCTTGTTGTTCTATATGAGCACCCTCGCCTACTGGGTCGGGTTCATCCGCTCCGGCGAGCAACGCGACGGGGCCGCCTTGCGCATTGGCACCGGCCTGGCCTGGGCGGCCGTGGTGATGGCCCTGATCGGCACCTTTGTACGCTGGTTCGAAAGCCACCAAATCGCCCCCGACATCGGCCACATTCCCGTCAGCAATTTGTACGAAGTCTTTGTGCTGTTTTGCTGGCTGACCGCCCTGTTCTACCTCTACTACGAGCAGCGCTACCAGCAGCGCAGCTTGGGCGCCTTTGTGATGCTGATCATCAGCGCCGCAGTCTCCTTTTTGCTCTGGTACACGGTCAGCCGCGGTGCTCAAGAAATCCAGCCCCTGGTACCCGCGCTGCAAAGCTGGTGGATGAAGATCCATGTCCCAGCCAACTTTGTGGGCTATGGCACGTTTGCCGTGGCGGCCATGGTGGGCTTGGCCTATGTGCTCAAAAGCGCCAGCCGGCAGGCCCTGATGGTGGGCCTGATCTACATCCCAGGAGCGGTCTTGCTGGCCTTGGGGGTCTACTGGCTGCTGGGCAGCCCCGACGCGGGCATGCAAACCGCCGTCATCAAGACCGCGCGGCTGCTGGGTGGCTTGGTGCTGATGTTTGGCGTGATGATCGCCCTGCGCGGGGCCATCAATGCCCGCTCGCCCTCCCTGGAGTTGATGGACGACCTGATGTACCGCGCCATCGCCGTTGGCTTTGCCTTCTTCACCATTGCCACCGTACTGGGTGCGTTTTGGGCGGCTGAAGCCTGGGGCGGCTACTGGAGCTGGGACCCCAAAGAAACCTGGGCCTTGATTGTCTGGCTGAACTACGCAGCTTGGTTGCACATGCGCTTGATGAAGGGCCTGCGGGGTGCGGCCTCTGCCTGGTGGTCTCTGGGCGGTTTGGTCATCACCACCTTTGCCTTCCTGGGCGTCAATATGTTCCTCTCGGGCCTGCACTCCTACGGCGAGCTGTGAGCGCCTGAATGGCCCGTTCTTGGCATGCAAAGCTTGAACAGCCCGGCACCAGCCGGGCTGTTTTGCTTTTCAGCCCAACCCGGTGCGCTCTACAGTTTGGACATGCCCTACGTTCGCCGAGACCCCTGTGGCGCCATCGCCAGCCTGCACCGAGACGCCCCCACGCCGTCGGCCGAGTTCTTGCCTGACAACGCCCCCGAGGTCCGCGCCTTTCTGGCCATCGACGACGACACTGAAGCCTTTGCCAAACTCGACGCGGGATTTGTTCGGGTGCTGGAAGATGTGATCGACACCTTGATCGACAAACACATCATCAACATCACCGACCTCCCCTCTGAGGCGCAAGCCAAGCTGTTCTCGCGCAAGAGCTTCCGCGAGCGCCAGGGCCGCCATGCGCTCAGCCTGTTTGGTGATTTGAACCCCACCTTCCCCCACGATCCAAGCGAGTGAGCTGGGGGGCTGCGGCTAGCTAGGGCGCAATGCCCACCACGATGTAAGGTTTAGCCGGTTGCAACGACAAACTGGTAGGCTGAGTTGCCTCCAGACTTGGTCGCCCAGAACAACCGGACTCGCCATGCACCTGCTGACATCGCAACGCTACAACCACACCCAAAGCTCTGAGATCACGCCGCCCGAGGTCTACCACGGCCGCCGTGAGTGGCTGCAACACCTGGCCTTGGGGGCCGCAGGCACCGCCTTAGCGGGGTGGGCCGCGCGAGAGGCCCATGCCCAAGTTGCCGCGCCGGGCAAGCTGGCCCGCTTGCCCGCTGCCCGCAGCGCCGTGGCAGGTGCCCAGGTGATGGACAAACCCACCGCCTATGGCGACGTCACCAGCTACAACAACTTCTATGAGTTCGGCACTGACAAAGCCGACCCCGCCCGCAACGCCCACACGCTGAAACCTCGGCCCTGGTCGGTGACGGTCGAAGGCGAATGCAAGCGCCCTCAAACCTTTGACCTCGACGCCTTGCTCAAGCTAGCCCCCATGGAAGAGCGCATCTACCGCCTGCGCTGTGTGGAGGGCTGGTCCATGGTCATCCCTTGGGTGGGTTGGTCTCTGGCCGAGCTGATCAAAAAAGTCGAGCCCACCGGCAATGCCAAGTACGTGCAGTTTTTCACCTTGGCGGACAAGGCCCAGATGCCGGGCCTGCGCTCCAGCGTGCTGGACTGGCCCTATACCGAAGGCCTGCGCTTGGACGAAGCCCTGCACCCTCTGACACTGCTGGCCTTTGGCCTCTACGGTGAGGTGCTGCCCCACCAAAACGGCGCGCCCGTGCGCCTGGTGGTGCCTTGGAAGTACGGCTTTAAAAGCGCCAAGTCCATCGTCAAAATTCGCCTGGTCGAGAAGCAGCCCGTCAGCAGTTGGGAGCGCGCCGCCGCGCAAGAGTACGGCTTCTTCTCCAACGTCAACCCTAGCGTGGACCACCCACGCTGGAGCCAGGCTTCAGAGCGCCGCATTGGCGAAGACGGCCTCTTCGCCAAGAAGCGCCCGACCCTGATGTTCAATGGCTACGAAGCCCAGGTTGGCCAGCTCTACGCGGGCATGGACCTCAAGAAGTCCTTCTGACCGACCTGCGACCTCCCTGCACCGCCCCTGCGCCGCCCACCAAGCGTGCATCTGCCCCCAGTTGCCCCGAGCGGCGACACCGCCTGCCATGAACAAACTCTTGTTGCACCCACTGGCCAAGCCCCTGCTGTGGCTGGCCCTGGCCACGCCACTGGCCAGCTTGGTTTGGGGGGCCCTTCAAAACACCCTCGGGGCCAACCCCGCCGAGGCCCTGATCCGCGCCTTGGGTGACTGGACCTTGCGCCTTTTGGTGCTGACCCTGGCCATCACCCCACTGCGGCAGTGGACGGGCTGGCACGCCCTGGCACGCTTGAGGCGCAATGTGGGTGTGGCTGCCTTTCTCTATGCCACCTTTCACTGGCTGGCCTATGCCTGGTTAGACCAAGGGCTCGATGTCGCCGCACTCTGGCAAGACGTGCTCAAGCGCCCTTTCATCTTGGTCGGCACTCTGGCTTGGCTGATGCTGCTTCCCCTGGCGGCCACCTCCTTCAACGCCGCCATCAAGGCCCTGGGCGGCCGCCGCTGGCAGCAACTTCACCGCCTTAGCTACGCCATCATCCTGCTGGGCTTGCTGCACTTCTTCTGGATGCGCGCCGGTAAGCAAAACTTTGCCGAGGTCGCGGTGTATGCCGCCTTGGTGGCGGTGCTGTTGGGGTGGCGGGTGAAAATGCGCTGGGCCTAGGCCTCTGGCGTAGCGCTGAAACGTCCATCCTGGGTGGTCACACCATCCCTTGGCAGACAACGACAGCCCGCCGCATCACCTCTCCAGCCTGGCGCTTCCCATAGAACAGCACTGCCAAACCCCGAAGGACGAAATGCTCAATGCAGCTCGTCTCGTTCTCGGGAAAAGCCCCCTCCCCCTAGGGCCGAAGTGGGCCGGTTTTTGACGCCGTGAGCTTCGTAAACTGCGCGTGCAGCTTGTCTTGGGCTGAATCAGGCCACCCTGTCGTTGGGGCATCTCAGCGCCTGAGTTGAAGCATCGTCTCCGAGCGCTGAAAAGAGATGTCAGCGCCTGCCTCCCTTTTCTACAAGGACGCTCTCATGTCTTCATGGAACCAAATGCGCCGACCTTCCCAACCGCAGCATGCCAGCCGCCGCCTGCCGGGCCTCGCGCTGGCGCTCTGCGCCATCGCTGGCGCAGCCGCTCAGGCCGCATCAGCAGGGGAATTGCCCTTCGCCGGCCACCAAGCAGCGGTGTCCAGCGCGGCACCCACAGACCGCTTGATCGTCCGTTATCGAGACGCCAGTGAGCTTGAGCAGCGCGCGGGTCGAACCCTGCGCTTGGCCAAAGCAGTAGACACCAGTGTGTTGCAGCAGCGGTCGGCTCAGTTGAACCAGCTTGTGCAGGGGCAAGGCCTGAAGCTGAGGCTCTTGCGTCAAACCGGCACGGGGGCCCACATCTATAAACTCAACAAGACCCTGCCGACTGCGGAGGTCGCCCGTATCGCCGGCCAGCTCATGGCCAATCACCCGGCCATTGAGTTGGTGGAGGTGGACCGAAAGGTGTTTCCCTTCTCCTCGCCCAACGACCCGCTCTACGCCAAGCAATGGGGCTTGTCTGCTGAGGCAGGTGGCATACGTGCCGAAGCAGCATGGGCACGTGCTACGGGAACAGGCGTGGTGGTGGCGGTGCTGGACAGCGGCATTCGTCCCCACGTGGACTTCGAGGGCCAAACAGTACCGGGTTACGACTTCATCAATGACTTGACCGTGGCCAACGACGGTGACGGGCGTGATGCAGATGCCTCAGACCCGGGCGATTCCAATGGCCGCCCCTGCCCAGGGGACGACATCCTATTCGGGTCATCCTGGCATGGCACCCATGTCAGCGGCATTGTGGCAGCCAAGGCCAACAATGCCACTGGTGTCGTGGGGGCAGCCTTCAACGCCAAGATACAGCCTGTGCGGGTGTTGGGCGTGTGTGGCGGCTATACCTCAGACATTGCGGACGCTGTCATCTGGGCATCCGGCGGCACCGTGCCCAGCGTGCCCGCCAATGCCACACCGGCCAAGGTCTTGAATTTATCGCTGGGCGGCTATGGTACCTGCGAGACTCAGATGCAAGAAGCCCTGGACCAGGCCAAGGCGCGGGGTTCCGTGGTCGTCATCGCAGCAGGCAACGACACCGTCGATGTCTCCAGGATCACGCCCGCAAGCTGCAATGGGGTGGTGGCCGTGGCAGCCACAGGGCGCTATGGTGCTCGTGCCTCTTACACCAACTATGGCAGCCTGATCACCTTGGCCGCGCCCGGCGGCGATTTCGTGAACAGCCTGGACGAGACGATTCTCTCGACCTACAACGATGGGTATGTCACCCCAGGCGCAGACAGCTACGCTTTCCGCCAGGGCACCTCAATGGCGACCCCCTTTGTGTCGGGCGTTGCGGCATTGATGTTCAGCGCCAACCCCAAGGCCACGCCCGACCAAATCATCGCCACCCTCAAGAGCAGCGCTCGGCCATTCCCAGACACTTGCGATCAGTGCGGTGCGGGCTTGCTGGATGCCCAAGCGGCGGTCCAACAAATCGCCCCGTGGATGAACGAAGTTGAACCCAATGGCACCCGAGCCAAGGCCAATGCGGTGACGGCACCGGGCCAAATGCGCGGGGTGCTGGCCAAGGCCACAGACCGAGATATCTTCCGCGTCGATCTGCCACCGGGTAAAACCTTGACGGGGCGTCTTGCACCTCTGACAGCGGGCTCAGGGGCCACACTGCAGGTCCAAGACACCGTGGGAGAGATGGCGAGCGCCAATGGCCTGGGTCAAACAGCGGCGACAGACTTCACCTATCACAACAATGGCACCAGCACCAAGACGCTGTATCTCTTCGTGCAGACAGCCCGGATTGAAGTCAACACGCCGTACAGCTTGGACTTGAGCTGGTAAGCCTAAGCCCTCAGCGCGCCAACACCGGCTTGAGTGCCAGGCCGGTGTGGGTGCGCAACTTCACCAGCGTCTCAGGGGTGCCCGCGCACACCACCCGGCCGCCGCCGGTGCCGCCTTCCGGCCCCAGGTCCAGCACCCAGTCGGCCTCGGCGATCACGTCTAAATCATGCTCGATCACCACGACGCTGTGGCCGCCATCGACCAAGCGGTGCAGCACATGGATGAGCCGCTCCACGTCGGCCATGTGCAGGCCCACGGTGGGCTCGTCCAGCACATAAAGCGTGTGCGGCGGCTTTTGGCCACGCCTCGTGATGTCGTCTCTGACCTTGGAGACCAAGGTATTGCCGGCGTCGCGCAGGCGGTGCATGGCCTGCACGATGCGGCTCATGTCGCGCGGGTGCAGGCCAATGCTGGGCTCGTCCAGCACATAAAGCGTGTGCGGCGGCTTTTGGCCACGCCTCGTGATGTCGTCTCTGACCTTGGAGAGTTCGGTCACTAATTTAATGCGTTGCGCTTCGCCGCCGCTCAGCGTGGGGCTGGGCTGGCCCAGCGTCAAATAACCCAGGCCCACGTCCTTGAGCAATTGCAGCGGGTGGGCGATGGTGGGCATGGAGGCGAAGAAGTCCACCGCCTCGTCCACCTCCATGTTCAGCACATCGCCAATGCTTTTGCCGCGCCAGGTGACGGCCAGGGTCTCGGCATTGAAGCGCTGGCCGTGGCAGACATCGCAGGGCACTTTCACATCGGGCAAAAAGCTCATCTCGATGGTGCGCATGCCTTGGCCCTCGCAGGCCGGGCAGCGGCCCTGGCCGGTGTTGAAGGAGAAGCGCGCCGCCGTGTAACCCCGGGCCTTGGCCTCCAGGGTTTCGGTGAAGAGCTTGCGGATGGTGTCCCAGAAGCCAATGTAGGTGGCCGGGCAAGAACGCGGGGTTTTGCCGATGGGCGTTTGGTCCACCTCCAGCACCCGGTCCACCGTGCCCCAGCCCGTCAGGCCGCTGCAGCCGCTCAGCAGCACCGAGGCTGCGGCGCTCTCGTCCGGCTTACGGCCCTTGGCCGCCACCAGGGCGGCCACATTGGCCAGCAGCACATCCCGCGCCAAGGTCGACTTGCCCGAGCCCGACACGCCCGTCACTGCCACCAGGCGTTGCAGCGGCACGGCCACGTCCACCTGCTGCAGGTTGTGCAAGTGGGCGCCGCTGAGCTGCATGGCCGGCGTCTCGGCACTCACCTCTCGCCGTGCATGCAAAGGGTGTTTGAGCGGATGCTGCAAGAAGCGGCCGGTCAACGACGCAGGGTTGGCCGCTACTTCAGTCGGGCTGCCTTGGGCCACCACTTCGCCACCCCGCCTGCCGGCGCCGGGGCCGATGTCGATGAGATGGTCGGCCCGGCGGATGGTGTCTTCGTCGTGCTCCACCACCACCAGGGTGTTGCCCTGGTCGCTCAGGCGCTGCAAGGCCTTGAGCAAGATGGTGTTGTCACGCGCATGCAGGCCGATGGTGGGCTCGTCCAGCACATAGCAAACGCNCGCCCAGGTAGGCGCCCTCCGGCGTTTTTTCGGCCGCATGGAGTGCGCCGTCGTACTCCCGCAGCGCCTTGCCGGTGTGCGAGGTGGGGTGCTCGCGCATGGCCTCGGGCGTGCCTTCAGCCACCAAGGCGCCGCCTTCGTCACCGCCCTCCGGCCCCAGGTCGATCAACCAGTCGGCCGCGCGGATCACGTCCAGGTTGTGCTCAATCACCAGCAGCGAGTGCCCGGCCTCCAGCAGCTTGCGCAGCGCGCGCATCAGCTTGGCAATGTCGTCAAAGTGCAGACCGGTGGTGGGCTCGTCAAACACATAGAGCACGCCCTTCTTGGCCACGGCCTGGCGTGGCGAGGCGGCCGCCTCGGCCAAGAAGCCGGCCAGCTTCAGACGCTGGGCTTCACCACCCGAGAGCGTGGGCACGGGCTGGCCCAGGCGCACATAGTCCAGGCCCACATCCACAATGGGCTGCAGGGTGCGCAGCACTTCGCGGTCACCCGCAAAGGCTTTGACGGCTTCGGACACGGTCAGGTCCAACACATCGGCAATCGACAGGCTCCTGTCCCCGCGCTCGATCTTGACCTCCAACAGCTCGGCCCGGTAGCGGCGGCCGTCGCAATCGGGGCAGCGCAGGTAGACGTCGGAGAGGAACTGCATCTCCACATGCTCAAAGCCCGAGCCCCCGCAGGTGGGGCAGCGGCCATCGCCTGCATTGAAGCTGAACATGCCCGCCGTGTAATTGCGCTCTTGGGCCAGCGGGGCCACGGCAAAAAGCTTGCGGATCTCGTCAAACGCGCCCACATAGCTGGCCGGGTTGGAGCGGGCCGTCTTGCCAATCGGGCTTTGGTCCACAAACACCGCGTCCGCCAGGTGGTCGGCACCCAGCAATTGGTCAAAGCTGCCCGGCGTCTCGGTGGCATGGCCAAAGTGGCGGAACAGTGCGGGCACCAGCACGTCTTGCACCAGGGTGCTCTTGCCCGAGCCGGACACGCCCGTCACCACCGTCAGGCGCTGCAGCGGGAAGGCCACGTTCAAGTTGCGCAGGTTGTTTTGGCGCGCGCCCTGCAAGATCAGCTTGGGCGTGCTGTCATCCACAAAGCGCTTGAAGCCCAAGCCCACCACCTTGCGTGCGCCCAAGTAGGCGCCGGTCAGGGTGTCAGCGTCGCGGGCCGCTTCGGGGCTGCCATCAAACACAATCTGGCCGCCCTTCTCGCCCGGGCCTGGGCCCATGTCGATCAGGCGGTCGCCGGCCAGCATCACGGCCGGGTCGTGCTCCACCACCACCAAGGTATTGCCGGCGTCGCGCAGGCGGTGCATGGCCTGCACGATGCGGCTCATGTCGCGCGGGTGCAGGCCAATGCTGGGCTCGTCCAGCACAAACAAGGTGTTGACCAACGAGGTGCCCAAGGCCGTGGTCAGGTTGATGCGCTGCACCTCGCCGCCGCTCAGGGTACGGCTTTGGCGGTCCAGTGTCAGATAGCCCAGGCCCACGTCGCAGAGGTACTTGATGCGGGTACGCACCTCTTCTAACAACAACTTCAGAGCCTCGTCGCGCAGCACATCTGGAAGGGTCAATTCGTCGAAAAAGCGGCGCAGGCGGCTGATGGGCAACAGCATCAAGTCGTGCAGGTTCAAGCCCGGCAAGGCCTGCAACTGCTCAGTGCTCCAGGCAGCACCCAGCGGCAGCTTGCGCTGCGCGGGCGGCAGCACAGCGTCGGCGTTTTCTTTGGAACCCAGGCGCCACAGCAAGGCTTCGAGCTTGAGCCGCGCCCCGCCACAACTGCCACAGGGCGTGTAGCTGCGGTACTTGGACAGCAGCACCCGGATGTGCATCTTGTAGGCCTTGCTCTCCAGGTACTCGAAGAAGCGGCGCACGCCGTACCACTGCTTGTTCCAGTTGCCCGTCCAGTTGGGCGAGCCTTCCAGCACCCACTCGCGCTGTGCGGCCGTGAGCTGGGCCCAAGGCGTGTCGCGCGGAATGCCAGCCTCACCCGCGTACTTCACCAGGTCGTCCTGGCATTCCTTCCAGGCCGGGGTTTGAAGCGGCTTGATGGCGCCGTTGCGCAGGGTCTTGCGCTCGTCGGGGATCACCAGGCCAAAGTCCACCCCGATCACCCGCCCAAAGCCGCGGCAGGTCTCGCAGGCGCCATAGGCCGAGTTGAAGCTGAACAAGGCGGGTTGCGGCTCGCCGTAGCGCAGGTCGCTCTCGGGGCAGTGCAGGCCGGTGGAATAACGCCAGAGATCGGTGGCATCGCCTTCGCCCAAGGCATAGACGGTGAGACGGCCCTGGCCGCGCTTCAGGCACAGCTCAATGGCCTCCATCACCCGCACGCGCTCGGCATTGCCCAGGCGAAAGCGATCCGCCACCACGTCCAACACTTTCTTGTCGCCAATGACACGCTCTGCCTGCACCCGCGCAAAGCCGCTGGCCTGCAGCCATTGCTCCAATTGTTCGGCCGTGGTGTTGGCGGGCAGCTCCACCGCGAAGGTGAAGATCAAACGCGGGTCTGACACAGAGCCCCCTAGGCGCTGCGCGCCGTCCCCCCGAGGGGGAGCGCCGCCTGCTTGGGGCGGCCCGGCGAAGGCGGCTGCCGCCGAAGCCCGCGCCTGCAGATCCGCATAAATGGTTTCCGGCGTGTCATGCCGCACTGGCAAGGCGGTTTTCTGGTCAAACAACTGCGCCGCCCGCGCAAACAGCAGCTTGAGGTGGTCGTTCAGCTCCGTCATCGTGCCCACGGTGGAGCGGCTGGTGCGCACCGGGTTGGTCTGATCAATCGCAATCGCCGGGGGCACGCCGTCCACCTTGTCCACGGCCGGGCGATCCATGCGGTCCAAGAACTGCCGCGCATAGGCCGAGAAGGTCTCGACATAGCGCCGCTGGCCCTCGGCATACAGAGTGTCAAACACCAGGCTGGACTTGCCCGAGCCGCTGGGGCCGGTGACCACGGTCATCTCACCCGTGCGGATGTCCAGGTCCAGGTTCTTCAGGTTGTGCTGACGGGCACCACGGAGTCGGATCAGGCCAGAGGACATAGAAGGGGTTTTGGCAACGCAGAACCCGCTATGTTGACACGTTCCTGGAGCCAATGGCCGCCAAGCTGCAAGCTGGGCTTAGCTGCTTTTGGCCGGCCAGTAGCGGTCGCGCACTTTCTTTTTATAGAGTTTGCCAGTCGCGTGCCGAGGCAACGCGTCTTCAAAGTCCACGGATCTTGGGCACTTGAATGCAGCCAGGTGTTGTCTACAAAACTGCATCAACTCCTCGGCCAAGGCAGGGCTCTGAGCCGAAGGGTCTAGCAACTGAACCACGGCTTTCACTTCCTCGCCAAAGTCCGCGTTGGGCACGCCAATCACGGCCACATCCAGCACCTTGGGGTGTTGTAGCAAGATGTTCTCAGCCTCCTGCGGATAGACATTGACACCGCCCGAGATGATCATGAAGTCGCGCCGATCCAGGAGGTACAGATAGCCCTCATCGTCCATTCGGCCAATGTCGCCCAGCGTGGTCCAGCCCTGGGCGTTTCTGGCTTTGGCGGTGCGAGCCGCATCGTTGTGGTACACAAACTCCGGGCCATCGGAAAAATAGACCACCCCTGATTCACCGGCGGGCAACTCGTTGCCCTCGTCGTCACAGATATGCAGCGTGCCCTGACTCGCCCGGCCCACGGAGCCCTTGTGGGCCAACCATTCTGGCGCGGTAATGGAACAAAAGCCGTTGTTCTCTGTACCCGCGTAATACTCGTGGATGATGGGGCCCCACCAAGCCAGCATCTGCTCCTTCACCTCCACCGGGCAAGGTGCCGCAGCATGAATGGCCACTTGCAGCGAACTCACATCAAACAGCTCACGCTCCGCTTGGGGCAGCTTGAGCATGCGCACAAACATGGTGGGCACCCATTGCGCGTGGGTGATGCGGTGCTGTTGAATCAAGGCCAGTGCGCGGCTTGCGTCAAAGCTATTCATCACATAGACCGTGCCTCCCCGCTTGATCACCGTCATGCTGTGGCGCAATGGGGCCGCATGGTAGAGCGGCGCGGGCGAGAGGTAGCGGCACTCAGGCCCGTAGCCAAACAACGGAGCCAGCAGCGAAACCAGCATGGTGGGTTGGCCTGCAGGCACATCCAGCAAGGGCCATTTCACGCCTTTGGGCTTGCCCGTGGTGCCCGAGGAATACAGCATGTCCAAGCCTTGGGCCGCGTCAGCAATCGGCGTGCGAGGGGCGGCGTCCAAAGCGGCGCACCAATCGGGAAAGCTGGCGGGCCCCAGGCCGGTGCGAAAGCAGCGAACCTGCTCACCCACCAGGGTGTGCAGCTCAGCGGTGTCGCACTCCACATCGTCGGAGATCAGCAGCAGCTTGGCCCCGCAGTCATTGACGATGTATGCCGCTTCCGTGGCGGTAAGGCGTGTACTGATCGTGGTGTAGTACACCCCCGCTCTGTCCATGCCGAAGCAGGCTTCTAGAAGACGCCGCCCGTTCTTCATCACCAAGGCCACATGCTCGCCCTTGGTCACGCCACTGGCGCGCAGCAGATGGGCCACTTGATTGGCCCGTGCTTCCAGTTGAGCAAAGCTGACCGACTCTCCAGTCTCACAGATTTCAAACGCCGTTTTGTCCGGGTTCACCGGCTCGGCAGAACCACTCAAAAGAGGAAACAGCATGACAAGTCAGATGGATGGCGAATGTGGATCAATGAGCAATGCATACCTTGCCGAACTGGGCACCGCTCTTGAGGTAGGCCATGGCCTCTTTGAGCTCTTCGAAAGCAAAACTGCGGTCCACCACGGGCTGCAAGCGGTGTAAGTCGATCGCTCGCATCATCGCTTCAAGGCCATCGCGGTGGCCCACGGTGATGCCTTGCAGACGAACTTGACGCGTGATGATCAGGCCCAGCGCTGCCGACATGGCCGTGCCAGAGAGGATGCCGATCATGGCGATCATGCCGCCGGGGCGGATGCAGCGCAGCGATTGCGGCAATGTCTTCTCGCCGCCCAACTCCATGATGAGGTCATAGCCTTTGCCGCCGGTCAGCTCGCGGGTGGCCTTGGCCCATTCGGGGGTCGCGCGGTAGTTGATGACTGCATCTGCCCCCAAGGCCTGGGCCCGCGCCATGCGCTCTTCGCTGGAGGTGATGACCGTGACATGTGCCCCCAGCAGCTTGGCAAACTGCAAGGCAAACAAGGCCACACCACCACACCCTTGCACCAGCACACGGTCACCGGCTTATGAAAACCAGGTGCATTAGCGTCGACCAAAAAAGCCGCCACACCGGCCGCGCCCGCAACCGCTTGGGTCTGCGCATAGACCACCACCCAATCAGCATGGTGGGCGTTGGTGATCCAGGTCTTGCTGCCAGTCAAGACCCAACCGCCAGCCACTTGTTGGGCCCGGGTTTGAATCGCAGCAAAGTCAGAGCCTGCATCGGGCTCGGTCAAGGCGGTACAGGCAGTGGTCGTGCCAGCCATCAAGCCGGGCGCAATGCCTTGGGCCAGCGACAGGTCGTCCATCTGGGCCAAACGCTCGGCGACGTTCTGGCTGTTCACTACCGCCATCGCCACACCAAAGTCGGCCTCAGCCAGAATTTGCGTGAGCTGCACCTTGCAGGCAAAAGACAGACCGCCACCGCCCAAGGCTTGGGGCACTTGCACGGCCAGCAAACCCGCCTGCCCTGCCTCGGGCATCCAGCCCATGCTGCTGGAGGCGCTGCCTTGCTTGGCTTCAATCTGCGGCTTAACAACGCGCTCCGCAAATGCACGCGCCCGGTCCAACAGCGCAATCTCAGCGGCGGTCAGCGTCAACACCTTAGCGCCCCAGCAAGGCTTTGGCGCGCAACCAAGCCTGCTGAATGACAGGCACCACACCGCGCGGCAAGAAGATGGTGGTCAGCACCAAGATCAGCCCATAAGTGACTAAGCGGTAGCTGTCTGCAATGCGCAGGTACTCGGGCAAAAACACCACGGCGAAAGCGCCAATGATGGGGCCGGTCAAGGTGCCACTGCCGCCCAAGATAACGGCGAGGATGGCGTTGAGTGATTGGTCCACGCCAAAAGGCTCAGGGTTCAAAAACCCGATGTAGTGCGCGTAAAGCGCACCCGCCAGACCCGCCATGCCAGCGCTCACCACAAAGGCCAGCAGCTTGTAGCGCCAGGTGCTCACACCCATCGAGTCCGCCAGGGTCTCGTTCTGGCGAATGGCCACCAAGACACGGCCCACCCTGGAATGCAGAATGAGTGCACACAAGCCCGTGACGAGCGCTGCCACCAGCGCCACCAGGCCGTAGTAATACACACTGCTGCGGCCTTCGAAGTTGATGACCCATCCCCCCACATTGATCTCGCTGGGGCGCGGCACATCAGGAATGCCAGCTTCGCCACCCGTCAAGGAGCTAAAGGTCATCAAGATGGTGAAGATCACCATGTTGTAGGCCAAGGTCACGATGGCGAAGTAATGGCCCTTCACACGCAAGCTGGGGTAGCCCACCACCACCGACACGAGGGCGGTAAATAGCGGTGCCAAGGCCAGGCATGTCCACACGGGCCAGCCCAGCTTCACGGTCAGCAGCGTCGAGAAATACGCACCAATACCCATAAAGCCGGCTTGAGCAATGGAGACATAGCCGACAAAGCCTTGAATCAAGTTTTGTCCCTGCGCCAAGATCACCCAGATCAAGGCCAGGATCACCAAATGCATGAAATAGGGCACGGTGATCAAGCTGGGCAAGGCCACTGCGGTGATTGCCACGGCGGCGAGGCCGCCCATCAGTTTGTATTTGCTATTCATCGCTTGCCCAACAAGCCTTCAGGCCTGAACAACAACACCACAATCATGACCATGAAGGCAATGACATCTTTGTAGGCCGAGGAGACGAACCCAGCAGCCATGGCTTCGCTGACCCCGAGGATCAAGCCCCCGACAATGGCCCCCGGGATGGAACCCAGCCCTCCGAGAATCAACACCGCAAATCCCTTGACGGCCAGCCCCTCGCCCACGCCGGGCGCAATGGCCAGCAAGGCACCAATCAAGGCGCCCGCAGACACCCCCAGGGCTGAGGAGATGCCAAACACCACCAGCGACACCATGCTGACGTTCACGCCCATCAGCACTGCGGCAGGCCGGTTTTGGGCCACGGCGCGGATGGACTTGCCCGTTTTGGTCCGGCTGATCAACACGGCAATGACACCGATCAGCACACAGGCCGTCGCAATCACCAAGAGGCGCAGCTCGGCCACGGCAATGCCCGCCACATTGAACACACCGCGGTAGGGCGTCTGGATCACCACCTGATCGGCACCAAACATCAGCAGGTTCCCACCCTCAATCATCATGGTCAGGCCCAGGGCGATGATGAAGGCGTTGATGTGGGGCGCATCGCGCACGGGTCGGTAGGCAAGACGCTCGATCAACATGCCCACCCCTGCACCCGCCACCATGGCCAGCGCCATGGCTGCGAAGAAGGGCATGCCAAAGCGCTCGCCCAAGACAAAGGTGAGGTAGCCACCGAACATCGCCACCGAACCGTGCGCAAAATGGGCAATGCCCAAGATGCCAAACACCACCGTCAAGCCCAAGGCTATCAGCGTGTAGACAGCACCAATGGCCAAACCATTGAGTGCTTGCTGCAGTATTTCAGTCAACATCTAACGCTGCTCCCCCTGGGGTGCTTGAGAACGATGGGCTTACTTGCGCAGGCTGCGCAGGTGTTCTGAATAGGTCTTGGTGTCAGACGGCAAGTCCGACACATAGACCCACTTGCCCTTTTGCCACTGGAACGCACCGTTGGTGGTATAGGCCTGGCCGTTCACATCAAACATGGTGCTGCCGGTGGGCAGGTACTTCATGACAGTCTCTTTAGGCACCGTGAGCTTGCGCACCTCTGCCGCCACCTTCTTGGTGTCATCGGGCCCGCCTGCTGCCTCAACGGCGTGCTTCAGTACATAGACTTGGTCATAGGCGTAGGGAGAGCTGGGGGACGGTGCCATGCCAAATTTCTTGGTGTAGTTGGCGACATAGGCTTTGGCGTTGGCATCCAAGGCCTCGACCGTCAGTTCAGTGGGGCGTAGGTCCCATACACCTTCCATTTGCTCGCTGGTCGCCACCCTCAGAAACTGCTCTTCGCTGCCACTGGTAAAGCCATAGCGAGGCAACTTCATGCCCAGCTCAATGGCCTGGCGGTAAACGAACGCGGCAGGCTCCACATAGCCCAGCACCAACAAAGCATCGGGGTTGGCGGCCTTGACCTTGGTCAGTTGCGGCGTCATGTCGCGGTCTTTGAGGCCGAAGGACTCTTTGGCCACGATCTTGCCGCCAGACTTGGCCAGTTCACGCTCAAACGACTCCAGGTACTGGGCGTACAGGGCCACGTCCAGCGACCCAATGACGGCAATGGTTTTGACGCCACGCTTGGCCACAAACGCACCTGCAGCGGCACCGGTGTAGTCGGCAGGCGGGCGAGTCCGAAAGAGGTTGGCCGCGCCCCGGGCGGTGATGGAGCGCTCTGCCGCATTGCCCACAAACATGACGGCGTTTTCTTTGTCGATGAATGAGGCCACCGCACTGGTAGAGCCGGAGCAGCAAAAGCCCAGCAGGTACTTGACGCCGTCTCGGTCAATCAGCTTGCGAACCGCATTGGTCGCTTCCGTGGGGTTGGCTTTGTCATCCGTGGAGACGACCTTCAGCTTGTAGTTGTCTGCACCGGCCTTGATGCCGCCTTTGGCGTTGATTTCTTCGGCCGCCATTTGCACGGCGTTGAACTGCGGCAAGCCATACACCGCGCCTGGGCCTGTGAGCGCATCACTCACGCCAATGAGCAGTTCCTTCTCAGCGGCCATGGTGGGCTGCGCCACGCCACAGACTGCCAGCAGGGCGGCTAGCGCCACGGATTTCTTCAAGGTCTTCATCGCATCGTCTCCTGGTAAATGTTCGCCATCGAAAACAGTGAGCCTGTGGTCAGTAGCCCAAATAGGCTTTGCTGACCTCGGGGTGGTCTTGTAATTCGGCGCCGGTGCCCTGAAGCACAATTTCGCCCGCCTCAAACACATAGGCGCGGTCTGACAAGCGCAGCGCCATGGACGCGTTTTGTTCCACCAACAAAATGGTGGTGCCCAAGGACTTGATGCGCGCCAAGGTCTGCTCGACCTCGTCCACGATCTTGGGCGCCAAGCCCAGCGAAGGCTCGTCGAAGATGCAGAGCTTGGGGCGGGACATGAGTGCCCGGGCAATGGCCAGCATCTCTTGTTCACCACCCGACAAAGTGCCTGCGCGCTGTTTGATACGACGGCGCAGCACCGGGAACAGGTCCAGCATCTCTTCCAAATCCGCCCGCTGGTCCTTATCGCGGCGGGTGTGGGCACCCATTTCAAGGTTTTCCAGCACGGACATCTCGCCAAACACTTGGCGTCCTTCTGGGCACATGGTGATGCCCCTGCGAACCACCGTGTGCCCTGCCAGCCCATCGATTCGCCGACCTTCGAACTCGATGCTGCCGCCTCGGGTTTCAATCAGGCCGCAGATGCACTTGAGCGTGGTGCTCTTGCCTGCGCCATTGGCACCCACCAGGGCCACGCATTCGGAGGCATTGACTTCGATGCTGATGCCGTGCAGCACATCGACCTTGCCGTAGCCCGCACGCAAATCTTTGACTTTGAGCATCAGTGCGCCCCTCCCAGGTAGGCGTCAATCACCGCCGGGTTGGCGCGTATCTCTGCGGGCGTGCCTTCAGCAATCTTTTGCCCAAAATTGAGCACCACAATCCGCTCGCACACCTCCATGATCAAGCCCATGTGGTGCTCAATCACCAGAACCGCTATGCCTCGGTCACGGATGCCCATGATCAGACGCGATAGTTCTTTGCGCTCCTTGGCCACCATGCCTGCTGCGGGCTCGTCCAGCAGCACCAGTTTGGGGTCACTGGCCAGCGCCGACGCAATCATCAGCAAGCGTTGCTGAGCCGAGGAGATGGCCGAAGTGAGCTGATCGGCCACATCGGCCAGGCCGACAAACTGAAGCAACTCATGCGCTTTGGCACGCTGGCGTGCCTCTTCTTCGCGTGCAGCTTTGGTGCGCAGAACCGCCGCCCAGGGGGCGGTCACAAAACTGGTGTGACCCGCCGTCAGCACTTGCTCTAGTACCGTGCATTCGGCAAAGAGCGCTGTGGTTTGAAAGGTGCGTGTCAAACCCAGAGGGACGCGCTCGCTGATGTTCAGCGCATTGACGGACCGACCGGCAAATTGAATGCTGCCCGCCGAGACAGGCAGCGTACCTGAGATCAAGTTCACCGAGGTGGATTTGCCCGAGCCATTGGGCCCGATGAGGCCAATCACTTCAGCAGGCTTGATCGAGAAACTCAGCCCCTTGACCGCCTGGACACCGCCAAAATTTTTGTCGATCCCGTCGATCACGAGCAATGGCTCTGACATCTGCTTGCTTCCCAAAGTGGTCTCCATGTGCTGCATTGATCGACTAGGGGCCTAAGTCGTCGGCCGGAATCGCGCTGCGGTCAATGAGATTGCAGTTTCTATTAGACCGGTCGTCTATAAAATCGGTGCAAACCCTTTAATGGCCAGAAGCCCTTTCTTCCAGCTCCCGATCAAACAGGTTTTCGCAGGGTGCCCCAGGCCTTGCTGGCAAGCGGAGCGACGGCACCACCAGGGCGCAGCAAAACGATGGATACGGCCCCTTGATGTATCAGGCGTTTACCTCGCCGAAGGGCCTCGCCTAGACAGCGACCTTGGAGAAATACAGACCGACAAACTGGTCGATGGGCTGCAGGCTGCGGGTCAGCTTGGCCCGCAAGATCGCCCCCTCCCACCCAATCCAAAAGAATTGGGACAGTGCTTTGGCATTGTTGTTCGGGGCGATTTCACCCACTTGGATGGCCTCTTCAAGGCAGGCCTCGACCCGGTTTTCCCAGGACACCAAAACCGCTTCAAGTTGCAGACGGAACTGGTTGTCCAGGCTGGCTAGCTCCTGCCCCAGGTTGCCGATCAGGCAGCCGCGCTTGAAGTCAAACTTCGTCATGCCCCGTTTGGCGTTCTCAATAAAGGCCTTGAGCCGCGTCAGCGGAGAGGCTTGGCTGTCATTGAAGATGAGATCCATTTTGCGGGCGTAGTAGTCCACATAGTTCTCGATGACCGCCGCGCCGAACTCGTCCTTATTCTTGAAGAAGTGATAGAACGACCCTTTGGGCACGCCCACACGCTTGAGCACCTCGTCGATGCCCGTGACCTGAAAGCCGCGCTCGGTCAATAGCTCGGTACCACACCACACCAAGGCGCGCCGTGTATCCATGCGCCCTTGGGCTCGTTGCTCACGACTGCGTGCCAGCTTTTGCGGTTTGGTTTGAGGTTTGGACATTTCCATGCCCCGAAAATAGACCAGTCGTCTCAAAAGGTCAATGCGTACTTTTGTCAAACCGGCCCAGCGCTCGGTCATGCTGCGTCACCCGCCCTCTCGGCATGTGGGCGGCCAGCCCGATGAGCGCCTGATACCATGTTGTCTGTTTTGAGACTGTACAGTTCAAATGCACACCATTCTGCTCAGACGCCTCGCGACCCTGTGGGCCTTAGCGTCGGCCCTCTGCCTCGTGGGGTGTGCCTGGACAACCCCACCCGAAGGCATCTCGGCCGTCACGCCATTTGAGCTGGCGCGCTACCAAGGCCGCTGGCATGAAGCAGCCCGGCTAGACCACACTTTTGAGCGCGGCATGACGGATGTCAGCGCCACCTACACCCCCCTGCCCGACGGCAGCGTGCGGGTGCTGAACCGGGGCTTTGACACGGCCAAGGGCGGTTGGCGAGAGGCCGAGGGCCGGGCTGTGTTCATCGGCGCGCCCACCACGGGCTCTTTAAAGGTCTCCTTCTTTGGCCCCTTCTACGGCGGCTACCACGTGGCCGCCTTGGACCCAGACTACCGCTGGTCCATCGTGGTGGGGCCGGACCGCAGCTATGCCTGGATCTTGACGCGCGACCCGCGCATCAGCCCTGCGCTCAAGCAAGACCTGACCGAGCGCATCAAAGCCCTGGGCATTGCGCCCGAGGCGCTGATCTGGGTCAGCCACGAGAGGCAAGAGCCCTGATCCGCGTTGAGGTGCAATCTGGACAAGCGCTTGCACCCTCACCGCAGCAATCAGTAAACTAAGGCCACTGAACTAACTCAGGCGCCACTGCCATGAACGCCATCAACATCCATGAAGCCAAGACGCATTTGTCTCGTTTGGTGGAAGAGGCCGCGCGTGGGGACTCCTTCGTCATCGCCAAGGCCGGCAAGCCCATGGTCAAAGTGACAGCCCTGTCTGCACCAGAACCTAAGGCCCAAAAGCGGCTCGGTTTCTTGGCCAAGCAGTTCAAGGTCCCTGACGACTTCGACACCATGGGCCAAGCAGAGATCGCCAAGCTGTTCGGGGCCTCATGAAGTGGCTTTTGGATACGCACCTGCTTTTGTGGTGCGCCACCAGCCCAGAGAAGCTCTCTAGCCGTGCTCGCAAGCTGCTGGTGGACCCGGAGTCGGCCTTGCATTTCAGCGTGGCCAGCCTCTGGGAAGTGGCCATCAAGCAAAGCCTGGGTCGAGGGGATTTCGATGTGGATGCCAGCGTGCTGCGCCGAGGCTTGCTCGACAACGGCTACACCGAACTGCCCGTGAGCGGCCCTCATGTGATCGCGGTGACGGGCCTGCCGACTTTACACAAAGACCCCTTTGACCGAATCCTGATCGCCCAGGCGCAGGTAGAAGGCATCACCTTGCTCACAGTAGACGCGATGGTGACGCAGTATCCCGGGCCGATACGTCGCGTGTAGATGTACGGTGGGTAGGAGGGTGGGTGGCCGGTCACCTCCGAGCCCTGTAAGGTGATTGGCCTGCATTCCCCACACCCAACGCGGCCCCTGCAAGGGCTAGACTTTGCCACCCAATATCTCGGATGCCGGACGCCATGATTGTTCTTCCAAGGGCCCCTTTGACCGGTGAATACGCCTTGTCGGCGACGCCTGAGCTGGCCATTGACGCCCCCAGTCGCCTGGTGGCGGGGCGGGTGCGTATCGCCAAGGGCCGCCGCAGCCCCGAGCTGGGAATGCGTACCAGCGCCCTGCATGAGGTGGGGCATGTCCTCAGCGGTCGCCTTCGCATCGAGACCGCTGATCGCAGCTACGAGGTCGCTGCCGGCGACAGCCTGGTGATGTGCCCTGCCGAGCGGCACAGCACCACCGCCTTGGAAGACAGCGAGATCTTCTTTGTGCTGCTCGACCCACAGCGCGCCAGCCAGTGATGCGCCTGCACTGCTGAGCACACGATGAACGAGATCAACGGCAGTGATTGGTTTTGGGTCGGCAAGCTGGCACCGCCACAGAACCAAACCCAATCAGTACGGCGGGAAGCACTGCTGGAACGCCTGACTCGCCGCAGCCGCACGGCGTTGCTGTTGGTGATCTCACCCCCTGGCTTTGGCAAGACCACCCTCCTCACGCAATGGCGGGCCGCCTTGTTGAATGCCCCGACCCCCAAGCCGGTGGCGTGGTTAACACTGGACGATGCTGACACCGACCCCAATCGGCTGCTCGCCTACCTGGTGCTGGCTTTTGAAGCCACTGGTGTGGACACGGGGGCCCTGGGCCAACGTGCGCGCACCCAGGCTTTGGACCCCGACCCGCAGCGCAATGTCGCCGCACTCTTGCAGGTTTTGCGCCAGCACGGGCAGCGCATGACGCTGATGGTGGACGACTACCATCGCGCTGCCAGTCCGACCTTAGACTTGGTCATGCTGACCCTGCTGGAGCGTGGCGCTGACATCCTGGACTTTGTGGTCGCCTCCCGCTCGCGGCCGCAGTGGCCTTTGGCAGCCCTGAAGGCGCGTGGTCTGGTGCAAGAAATTGATGCCCAGGATTTGGTGCTTACCCAGTCAGAGGCGGCGGACATTCTGGGGCCGAGCTACGACCTTGCGGCTCTGTCCATCTTGCACGCTCGCACCGAGGGTTGGGCGGTGGCCCTGCAGTTGGCGCGTCTGTGGTTCGCCCGGGGCCAGGGCTCCTTGCTGGGCCTTCAGTCACTCACCGGGCCGGTGGCCGATGTGGCCGAATACCTGGCCGAGCAGGTGGTGATGGCCCTTCCCCTAGCCCTGCGGGAATTCTTGATGGAGACAGCGGTGCTGGACCGCTTCAACGCAGAGTTGGCCGACGCCGTGCGGGGCCGCTCGGACGCTGCCGCCATGTTGATGCAGCTCAGGCCCTACGAGGCCCTGGTGGTGCCACTGGACGTGTCACGCAGTTGGTTTCGCTACCACCTGATGCTGGCGGACTATTTGCGCACCCAACTGGACCCACAACGAGGGCGCGAGATTCACCGTGCTGCCGCCCACTGGCTGGGTCGTCAATCGGACTGGGGCGCTGCGGTCGCACACGCGGTTCAGGCTGGCGATGAGGCCTTGGCCATCAGGCTGCTGCAGGCTGCTGGGGGTTGGCAATTGGTGCTGCGCAAGGGTATTCCGTATACCCAAGGTCTGCTGCGGTACTTCGACGACATCAGCTTACGCACCGACCCGACCTTGCTGATGGTGCAGTCCTATCTGCATGCCAAGCTGGGCGATGAACCCTTGGCCATGGAGTTGCTTCGTTTGGCTGAGGTCAGTGTGGCGGACAGACCCGAGCTGCAACGCGACTTTGACGTGATTGCAGCCCTCGTCCATGTCTATTTCGACCGGCTCGATGACGATGACCGGTGGCCCGTGCGCGCCGAAGACGCGATGCAACGCGCCCCAGATGATTTGCTGTGCCAGGCCACCCTGTTGTGCGTTGGGGCGGTCAAGGCCATTTCATTGGCCCGCCTCGACGAGGCGATTGCGGCCTCCACGGCCGCCCGTGCCCGAATGCGGGTGGTGCAAAGCCCCTTGGGCGAAAACTATTGCCTGCTCCACCTCGCACAAGCCCATGCCATGCGCGGAGACTTGCAGGACGCACGGCGGGTGATTGACGAAGCCCTGGCCCTGGCCGAGTCCAATTTCGGCATGGACAGCTCCCTCAAAGCGCTGGTGGGCTGCTTCAAGGCTCAACAACTGTATTGGGCAGGTGATTGGGCGGGGGCCGCCCCTCGTTTGGCCGAAGGCTTAAGCACCGTGGAGCATGTGGACGGCTGGCTGGATGTGTTCGCCGTTACGGCCGACATGGGCTGGCGAATCGCCTTGCGCCTGGAGGGATTGAGTGCCGCCCTCAAATCGCTGGAACACACGGCCCAGCAGGCCCGCCACCGGCGGCTAGAGCGCTTGAGTGCCTTGGTCAGCGCCTGGCGAGTGGACTTGAACTGCCAAAGCGGCCTCATGGCCCAAGCCCGGCAGGAGGCCAATGCCGCTCAGCTCGACCGCGCCTGGCGTGCCGCACTGACCCTAGGCCCCAACGAGGCCACTTGGCGCTTTGTAGAAGCTGGAGCCATGGCGTTGATGCGCTTGCACTTGGCGCTCGGTGCGCCTCGCGAAGCCTTGGCCTTGGCTGAGTTGGCCCGCCCTTGGTTGCAGCAGCGTGGCCTTGCGATCCCGGCCTGGCGCTTAGAGTTGCTGAGTCTGGTGGCGCGGCGGCGTGCCACCGCCGACGAAGCTGGAACCAAGGCATCAGAGAATCCGTCTAAACCTCTGCAACAGGCCTTGGAAGTCACGCTCGCCCCCTTGATTCAGCATGACTTGGCAGGCTTGCTGCTCGAAGTCGGCCCGATGATTCTGCCCTGCCTGCCCAGTGCAGAGGGTCAATGGCCAGCCGTCCTGCGCAAGGTCGTTACTCCGCTGCGTGGTTGGCAAGCCCATCCACCCCGACAACGTACTTTGTTCAGCGGCAAAGAATCCGAAGTGCTGGCTCTGCTGATCGAGGGCACCCCCAACAAATCCATCGCCCGCGCCTTGGGCATCTCCGAGAACACGGTCAAGTTCCACCTGAAGAACATCTTTCAGAAGTTGGAGGTCGACAACCGAGCCGCCGCCATTCGCGTGGCGTTACAACAAGGACTGGGTGCTTCGGCCTGACGCCCGGGTCAACACCGCCCCGCCGTTGCGGTGGCACCGCACTCCCACGGGGGCAGGAACTGGTTTTCCCGCATCAATCTACCCCATTGGGTAGGTCACTGCCCTCGCCTACCCTCACCCAGGCTTGAGACGCCCCAGGCGGCTCTCTACATTGGCGGCATCCCCGATTCAGCCCCGAACGATGGCTTGATCGGTTCCTCAGCCCCCCATGGAGTCCCCGGCATGTTGTCTCATTCACCCCGCCTGCGCCCCACCTTGCTGGCTCTGGCCGCCCTGCTGGCCATGCAGGACGCAGCTCAAGCCCAAACTGCTGAAACAAAAGACTCAAGCAACGAAAGCCAGAGCCTAGAAACCGTGGTTGTGCGTGCCCGAGGGCGCGACGAGAACCAGCTCACGGTACCCCTGTCCGTGAAGGCCTTCTCCGCCAAGGCCATTGAGGATGCCGGCATTCGCAAACCGGGTGACTTCGTCGCCATCACACCCAATCTATCGCTGGCAGAGACGCAATCGGTCGGAACCTCCTTCATGACCATTCGCGGCCTGTCTCAGGTTCGCAATGGCGAAGCCCCGATGGCCGTGGTGGTTGACGGCGTGATCCAGTCTGACGCCAAACAATTCACCCAAGACTTGTTCGACATCCAGTCGATTGAAGTTCTACGTGGTCCGCAAGGGGCTTTGTATGGCCGCAATGCCTCCGGGGGTGCCATCCTGATTCGCACCAAGCAACCCACCAACACCACAGCGGGCTTTGCGCAACTCACTCTGGGCACTGGCCATGAAAAGGCCGTGCAAGGGGCCGTCAGTGGGGCCATCGTGGATGACAAGCTGTTTTTCCGTTTGGCCGGTAGCGCCACCGACAGAGATGGCTATATCGACAACCGCTTCCTGAATCGCAAAGCCGACCCCTACGACAACAAGACACTGAGAGCCCTGCTGAAGTGGAATGTGAGCGATGCCATGAGCGTGGATATGCGCGCCAATGCCGTGCGCGACCGTGCAGGCGGCGGCAACTTCCAGTACCAGCCCACCCACCTCAATGCGGATTGCACGGCCGACCTGGCCAATGTGTTCGACTTCTCGCGCCTGAGTGCGGACCGGGTCACTCCCTTTGTGTGTGCCAACAATTTTGGCAAGAACACGCGAGACATGGATGAGCTGACCCTGAAGGCTGACTACGACTTCGGCTTTGCCACGCTCAGCGGCACCTTCTCGCACAACAAGGTGGTTGAATTCCTGGCTGCGGACCAGTTCCCCTACACCGGCTCTACCAACATCTTTGGTGGTTTGTTTGATGGCACCCAGACCCAGTACGTCAACGTCAAATCAAACTCCTACGAACTGCGCCTGACCTCGCCTTCACAAAAGGGCTTGCGCTGGATGGGTGGTATCTATGGCCTCCATACCGACCGCTTCATCTCCAGCACTGTGGGCTCAGACCTCGGCAAAGGAATTTTGGAGCTGAGCTACGACCCTGCGCCCGCCGGTTCCATCAACCCCACCAACTCCTGGCTCGCAGACAACAACCACAACAAGGCCTCTGCCGTCTTCGGCAATATCGACTACGACATCACGCCGAGCTTGGAGGGCTCGCTCGCACTGCGCTATGACCGCGACGAGCGCCGCCAAGTGGTGGACTATCGCCAAGCCAGCACCACCCTCCCCGCCGGTTGCACTGCCGCCAACCCAGCCGCTTGCACCAAGCAAGCCACCTACAGCGCCATGCAGCCCAAGGTGTCGCTGCGCTACAAGATTGACAGCAGCTCCTTGGTCTATGCCTCCTTGGGCAAGGGTTTCCGTTCAGGCCAGTTCAACCAAAGCGGGGTTGCTGCCGCCGCCGCTGCTGCCACACCGGCCGTCAATGGCGTGAAAGACCAAGTTGGTGCCGAACTCACCCAATCACTGGAGTTGGGCTACAAGACCGAGCTGCTAGGTGGCAAGCTCAGGTTGGCCACCGCAGTCTTCCAAACCGAGGTCACCAATGCGCCTTACTTTGTGTTCATCGGCGCAGTCGGGGCCCAAGTGATGGTCGGCATCGACAAGGTCCGCCTGACAGGCGGCGAGATCGAGGCCAGCACCAGCCTGGCCCCCGGACTGGATGCCTACGCCGGTCTTGGCGTGACCGAAAGCACCATCAAAGCCTACAGCGTCAACCCCGATGCGGTCGGTAAGCGTGCGCCCTATGTCCCGAATATGTCGGCCAATATGGGCATGCAATACCGCTTCGGCCTGACGCCTGGCCTGCGCATGGTGCTGCGAGGCGATGTGGCCCAAAAGGGCAAGCAGTACTGGGACCCGGAGAACAGTACCGCGCGCTCGGCCATCACCTTGGTCAACCTCCGCGCAGGCATTGAGGACGCCAAGGGCAAGTGGTCGACCTCCCTGTCGGTCAACAACGCCACCAACAAAATCTACAACGCCGAGTGGGTTTCAGGTGGCTTCACACAGCCCTCGCTGCCGCGCATTGTCCGCGTGGACGCGCGCTACAACTTCTGACGGCCAAGTCTCAAAGTCGACCACAGAGACACAGAGAAATTCAAGAGACTTGGGGTTGTGTACTTCCTCTGTGGCTCTGTGACTCTGTGACTCTGTGGTCGATGCTTTCTCATGAATTTCCCCGTCACGAAAGCAGTCACACCATGACTATTCATATCGCCACCGACGTTGGTGGCACCTTCACCGACCTGGTGCTTTACGACTACGACCCCGCCACCCTTAGCGGCGAGCTGCGAAGCTTGAAAGTGGACACCACCCCGCCCCATTTCGAGCAAGGCGTGTTGAACGCGCTGGCCAAGAGCGGGGTTGATCTCTCCCAAGTGGCCCTGCTGGCCCACGGTGCCACCGTGGTCATCAACGCCTTGACCGAACGCCGAGGGGCCAAGACCGCGCTGGTGACCACCCGGGGCTTCAGGGACGTGCTGGAGATTGGCCGTGGCAACCGGCCCGACCTCTTCAACCTCAACTTCGTCAAGCCGGTGGCCTTTGTCGAGCGCTATTTGCGCGCCGAGGTGAGCGAGCGCGTCACCCACCTGGGGCAGGTGCAGCAACAGCCCGCCCTGGGCGAGCTGGCCGAGGTGGCGGCCCTGTTCCAGCGTGAAGGGGTTGAGGCGATTGCGGTGTGCTGCCTGCACGCCTACCGCAACCCGGTCAATGAACAGGCCATTGCCGAGGAGCTGCGCCGGCTCCTACCCCAGGTGCCGGTGGTGGCCTCGCACGAGATCAGCCGCGAGTGGCGTGAATACGAGCGCAGCAACACAACCGTCGCCTCCGCCTACGTCTCGCCCGTGGTGCGCCGCTATGTGGGTGCCTTAGAGGCCTCGGTGGCTGAGATGGGCTTTCGAGGCCAGTTGTATCTGATGCAGTCCAACGGCGGCATGACCAGCAGTGCCGGTGCCACCGCCAACCCAGTGAGCATGGTCGAATCCGGCCCGGCCAGCGGCATGCTGGCGGCCCAGGCCCTGGGCCAATTGATTGGCGAGCAAAACATCATTGCGCTGGACGTGGGCGGCACCACCGCCAAGTGCACCTTGATTCACAAGGGCCGCTTGCCCGTCACCACCGAATACCACATCGAACGAACGCCCAAGCATCCGGGCTACCCCATTCAAACCGCCGTCATCGACTTGGTGGAAATTGGCCAGGGCGGCGGCTCGATTGCCAGCGTGGACGCCGGTGGCCGCTTGCAAGTTGGCCCTCGCAGCGCAGGGGCCAGCCCCGGGCCGGTGGCCTATGGGCGGGGCGGCGCGCACATCACCACCACCGACGCCAACTTGGCGCTGGGCCGCATCGATGCCCAACACTTTCTTGGCGGGCAGGTGCAGCCAGATGTGCCTGCCGTGCAGCGTTCGCTCACGGCCCTGGGTGAACCGCTGGGCATCTCCGCCGAGCAGGCCGCACAAGGTGTGCTGCGTTTGGCCAACGCCAATATGGTCAATGCCCTCAAACTGGTGTCCACCAACAAGGGCTATGACCCGCGCGACTTTGTACTCATGGCTTTTGGCGGTGGCGGTGCCCTGCATGCGGTGGAGCTGGCCGAGGAGCTGCGCATCCCTCGCGTGGTGATCCCCACCAACGCGGCGGTCTTCTCGGCCTGGGGCATGTTGCTCACCGATGTGCGGCGCGACTACACCCTCACCGAACTGACCGCCTTGGACGAAGGTGCCGCCCCCAAAGTCACCGAGGTTTTCGCGCAGATGGAAGCACACGCCCGCAGCGACTTTGGCAAGCAAGGGCTGGAACCCAGCGCGCTGAGCTTCAGCCACTTTGCTGACCTGCGTTATCTGGGCCAGGAGCACACCGTGAAGGTTCCGGTGGCCCTGCTCACGCTAGTCTCCACCCAAGGTCTGAAGGATCTCATCGAGAGCTTCAGTGCCGACCATGAGACCCGCTACACCTACCGGTTGAATGACACCGCCGTGGAATTGGTGAACTTCCATCTGGTGGCCACCGTCCACGTGGTCAAACCCAAACCCCGGCTGCGCGCGGTGGGCCAGGCCAGCGTGGCAGACGCCCGGGTCGGTACACGGCAGGTGTTTTTTGAACATCACGGCAGCACCGAGGCCGTGCTCTACGACAACCAGCGGCTGGAGCCCGGCATGCAACTGGTCGGGCCAGCCGTGGTTCAAGACCCTGTTTCTTCCCTGGTGCTGCCGCCGGGCCACCGGCTCAGCATGGACTCCTACGGCAATCTGGTGATTGACTTGCAACTGCAACCCACGCAAGAGGTAAGCGCATGAACGCGACATCCCAACACGACCCGGTGACCCTGCAGGTCATCAAGGATGCACTCACGGCCATAGGCCAGGAGATGTTCCAGGTGATGATTCGCACCAGCATGAGCCCCATCATCTATGAGACCACCGACTTTGCCGTGGGTCTCACCGATGCCAAGGGTGAGCTGATTGCCCAAGGCAATGGGGTGGCGGGCTTTTTGGCCACCTTGGACACGGCCGTGCAAAGCACTTTGCAGCACCATCCGGCCGCCACGCTCAAACCTGGCGATGTGATCATCACCAACACCCCCTATGAGGGCGGTGGCACGCATTTGAGCGACGTGCTGATCATCGTCCCCATCCACCACCAGCAAGAGCTGGTCGGCTTCTCGGTCAACAAGTCGCACTGGACGGAAGTGGGCGGCAAAGACGCCGGCAGCGTCTCCACCACCGCGCGCGAGATCTTCCATGAGGGCTTGCATCTGCGCTTCCTCAAGCTCTACAACGCCGGGCAGATCAATGAAGCCTTGCTGGGCGTGATTGGTGCCAATGTGCGCATGCCTGCGCAAACCCTGGGCGACCTGCACGCCGGTGTCGCCGCTGCACGCACCGGCGAGAAGCGCCTGCAAGAGCTGTTTGCCCGCTATGGCCGCGCGACGGTGAACCATGCCATGGCCGACCTGCTGGACTATGGTGAGCGCCTGACCCGCGCCCAGTTGGCCGAGCTGCCAGACGGCGTGTTTGAGGCCAGCGATGTGATTGAGGAAGACGGCGCAGGCAACGGGCCTTTTGTGCTGAAGGTCAAAGTCACGCTGCACAAGGGGCGCATGGTGGCCGACTTCACCGGCACCTCGCCCCAGGCACCCGGCCCCATCAACTCCAGCAGCACTGCGCTCACCACCGCCGTGCGTTGCGCGCTCAAGGCCATCACCGACCCCGACATTCCCGCCAACGGCGGCTGCTTCCGGCATGTGGAGATCATCTGCCCCCCTGGCACGGTGCTCACCGCACAGAGCCCGGCACCGGTGTCGCTGTATTACGAGTCACTGGTGGCGGTGATTGAGTTGGTCTGGAAGGCCCTGGCCCCGGCCCTGCCCGACCGCCTGCCCGCTGGGCACTATCGCAGTGTGGGCGGCACTTTTTTGGCGGGCGTGCATCCGGACAGCGGCCAGTTCTATGTGCTGGGCGAACCGCTCCTGGGCGGCTGGGGAGCGGGCCAGGACCGCGATGGCCTGAACGGCATGTTCTGCTGCGCCAATGGCGAGACCTACAACATCCCCATCGAACTGGCCGAGAGCCGCTACGGTGTACAGATTGAGCAATACGCCTTCCATCAAGAAGACGGTGGTGCAGGCCAGTTCCGGGGCGGCCGTGGCGTGGTGCTGGACTACCGCATTACTTCCGCTGAGGCCTTTCTCACCGTCACCTACAGCCGCACCAGCACCGACCCCTGGGGTCTGAACGGGGGCGCAGCGGGCTCGCCCAACCGTGCCGAGTTGCACCGGCTGGATGGCAGCGTGGAGCGGGTCACCATGGCCACGGGTGTGCCCCTCAAGGCGGGTGAGCTGATCCGCACGGTGATGGGCCACGGCGGCGGCTGCGGCGACCCCAAGCTGCGCCCGCGCGAGGCCGTGGCACGGGATGTGAAGAACGGCTATATCAGCGCCGAACAGGCGCGGGCCGATTACGGCTACACCGCCTGAAGCAAAGCCTCGAGACGGAGCACGCATGCCTGCCCCAAGCCCTGCAGCGCCTTTGCGCGTGCGTTGGCTCAACCCCATAGGCTTCAACGCCTATGACCGCCCGATTGGTGAACTGCTGGCCAGCATCAAACAGCCCAACACTCAGGTGGAGGTGGTGTCGTTTGAGATGCCGCACAGCCCCAGCCATTTGGAGTATCGAAGCTACGAAGCGCTGATGGCGACTCGCATCGTTGAATGCACCCGCGACGCTGCCCAGGCCGGGGTGGACGCGATGGTGATTGGTTGCTTTTACGACCCCTTCATTGAAGACGCCCGAGAAATCTCGGGCAACACCGTGGTGGTGGCACCTTGCGGGGCCTGCCTGTCAGTCGCCACGCAGTTGTCCAACCGATTCTCGATTCTGGTGGGGCGCGACAAATGGGTGGATCAGATGCGTGAGCGCGTGAAGTGGTACGGGCTGGAGGATAGGCTGGCCTCCTTCAGAAGCCTGGGCATGGGGGTGGATGAGTTTCAACGCGACCACGCAGCCACCCGTGCCCGCATCATGGAAGAGGCTCGCCTTGCGGTGGAGCAAGACCATGCCGAAGCCATTGTGCTGGGTTGCACCATCGAGTTTGGCTTCTTTGAAGAGGTGCAGCGCGCGGTGGGCGTGAAGCGGCATTGCGGGTGGCTCGTTTGCCAAGATCGCTGGCATCAGCTTTGGTTGGCAGGTCTCGCCGGCGGCGGCCTCGATGGTGCTGGGCGTGTTGATGATGCTCACCGCCGTGTTCGGCTTCAAGTACCTCAAGTGGCTCAACTTCGTGGCGGTGCCATGCAAGGTCTTGTTGGTGGTGTATGCCGTGGTCGTAGCCTTCCAAACGCAGAGCTTTGACGTCATCACGCACTACACGCCAGCGCCCGAGAAGCGGCTGGATTTTTTCACTGCCATCGGTCTATCCATCGGCTTCTTCTCGGTCGGCGGTGTGATCTCACCCGACTACGCGCGGCATGCCACCACCCGCAGCGCAGCGGTGCTGGGCTCCGTGCTGGGGCTCTTGCCCGCCGCACTCGGCCTGGCCGCCTGCGGTGCCATGCTCGCCATCATCCAGAACACCTACGACGTCGTCGAGATTTATTCCAAGTTGGGCATGCCGATTCTGGCGCTGTCCGTGTTAATCATCGCCACCTGGAGACAGGACTCCAGCCTGCTCTACTACTCAGGCCTGAACCAAGCCCGCTTAGCGATGCTGCTGGATGTGGAAACCGGCGTCAGCCAGTTGGTGGCGGAAGCGCAGAGCGACGACGAGCGCATTTGGTGCCAACACACCGAGCCGGAAGCACTCCTCGCAGCCTGCGGGGCAGATGGTGTGCTGAGCCCCGCCCAAGCCCGTGCGCGCCTGACCCAACTGCAGGCACAAAGCGGCAAGCTGCACCTGCTGCCCTGCATTCGTGCGTCTCAAACGCAATGGGCCGCCGAGCTGACAGGAACGGCCGAACTACCGTCGCCGAGTGTGGCGCTGATCAGAGCCGTCGTGCATCAACGTGAAGTCAAAACGCCCGAGGAACTCACAGAGATTGAGGCGGCCGTGGACGTGGCCGCGCAAATGCATGATGTGGCCCGTGCAGCCTGCGCCGACGGCGTGAGCGAACAAGCCATTGTGCGTGCCATGCAAGGGCTTGCGGCCCAAAGCGGCCTGCGCATGGCCTACCCGCCCATCTGCACGCGGGAGGGCCACATCCTGCACCACATGAGCCATCACAACAGCTTGCGCCGAGGTGATCTGCTGCTGATTGATGCCGGCGTCGAGACCCCACTGGGCTATGCCAGCGACATCTCCCGGACCCACTGCGTGGACGCAGCGTGGACCGACCTCACCCGCCTGGTGCATGACGCCGTGCGCGCGGCGCAAAGTGCAGCAGCAGCGGGGGCAAAGCCCGGTGTCACCATGGCCGAGGTGCATCGGATTGCCTGCCGAAGCTTGGTACACAGCCTGGCCCCTTTGAACATCTTTCGAGGGTCGATAGATGCCGTGGTGGACAACGCCGCGTATGCGCTGCTGTTTCCTCACGGCATTGGTCATCTGTTGGGGCTAGATGTACACGACATGGAATCCCTGGGCGAAGACTTGGTGGGCTATGACGAGCGGCATCATCGTGATTTGCGCTTCGGCCCCAATCACTTGCGCCTGGGCAAACCCCTGCGAGAGGGCATGGTCATTACCGTTGAACCGGGGCTGTATGGAATGACCACTTTGTGGGAGCGCTGGCGTCAGCAAGGCCTGCATGCCGACCTGATCGACTACACCGCCTTGAATGCACTGGCGAGCCTGGGGGGCGTTCGCCATGAAGACGTGTTTGTTGTGACGGCCAGCGGTGCTCAGCGTCTCGGACCATTGGCAAGCGGCTAGCATCGTGGCCTTTGCCGAGCATGAAAAAGCCACTTTGCTGAGTGCACCAGGCCTAGGTCCAGTAGTCGTACATCGTTTAGAGGCCATAGGAGTGGACTCGCTGGACAAGCTCAAAGCCTTAGGACCCGAGGCTGCTGTGCGCATGATTTGCGCGCAACTGGGAAACCATGCCTGGGCCAACCGACGCCGATATTTGCAACGGCTGTGTGCGGACATTGAGCTTGGGGCTTGAATCAATGGGTCCTTCGGCCATCCATGACACCGTTCTGGCGTGTCGAAACCCAGTCCTTTGAGCCACAGAACGATGGGCGAACCGTCGGTGTCGACCCGCCGAACCACGCCCCTCTGGGAGGGTCATCAATCGCCCCTTGATCTCAGACACATGTATAGGCGCGATCAAGCGGCTGCAATGACAGGCCGACTCATCGGCACACACCAAAACCCACCGATGATGGTGGTTGGCCCCGTCGCCTTAAAGCCAAAACGCCGGTACACAGGCTCTGCGCCCAAGCTGGAGTAAACCGTGAACTCACCTTCTTCGCCACGAAGGTTCTGAGCATGCGCCAGGGCTGCCGCCCACAAGGCGCTGCCTATCCCTCCGCATTGGCTGGCGGCCTGCACAAAGAACTGGCCGATGTAGCTCAGGTCTTTCACCATGATCATGCCGCGCACTTGGCCCTCCACTTCGGCCACCATGTAAAAGCGGTCTGAGCGGGCCATGACCTGCGCAAACGCTACTGGCTCCATGCTCTGATAAAAGGCCGCCGCGTCGTCCCCCTGCGGGTCCACCAAGAGCGCGTCGGTGAGCCCACAAACCAGCGCAGAAATCTCCGTCGCATCCGTGGGGTCGGCCAAGCGAATGCAGACCTCCGGGCGGCTTTGAACTGAGGCGGCGGCGACCTGCGCAGGCTTGCCTGCCCCACTTCTTGGCTCCAATGCCGCCAGCACCTGCCCAAGCCGCGCCTCAACCGACTGATCGCCCTCCAATCGCAGCACCGGGCAAGTGCGGGCTTCCAGCCACGCAAGATGCTTGGCCAAGCTGCGCCCTTCAGAAGGGCCGGTGTCATAGGCCGCCGCCCAGGCCAGAAAGGCCGGGTCTGCATGGCCGAACCGCGCTGTCTCGCGCTGTCGCAAACGTTCAATGCGCAGCGCGGTGGGCAGGGTCAAGAACACCACCCAATCAAAGGCGTCTTCGACCTCCGCACCCCAGCCGACCACCGATCCGCTCATCACCACCGAGCCAGGACCACTCAGGGCATCGAGGACCCTATCCAGCCGTTCAGTGACTGGCCGTTTGTGCACAAAGGGCGGGGTGGTGGGCAGCCAATAGCAGTCATCACCATCCAGATGGCGCGCGGACAATGCCTCTGCCAATGCTGCGCCCAAGGTGGTGGTGCCACTGCCGGAAGCGCCGGTGATGAGGATTCGCATGGGGGCATTCTGCCAACGGTCACACCCCGAGCATCGGTGGACTCACACAAGTCCCGCGCCGACATAAGGCAGGGAAGCCACTCACGCACCCAGAGAGCCAGAGTGCGGCAACCCCTTCTGCCTCCCAGCGCGACCGAGTCAGCTGTACATTGGGGCAATGGACATCGCCACGCACCCCATCCAAACTTGCGCGCACTTGTTCCTGAGTTCGCTCAATGAACCGCAATGCAATACCCTGCGGCTCATCGTGCTTGAAGCTGGGCCGTGTACGCTGCCAAATCTCACTGGCGTGGCAACTTCGGAACAAACTGATCGATCGGATCCCCCGGTCAGCGGTGCCATACGTGTAAATCATCTGTCGGCCCATCGCAGCTTCGAACTGTATTGGGACAGTTATGTGGCGTATTCCGTCAGAAACGAGAGCTACAGCGAACGAGACCCTTCGGCAGATTATGTTGGGCAGGTCCTTCTTCGCTACTCGAAGTCCCGCTTCTTGGACTACGTGGCCCAGTGCACTTTTGCCAACAGCGACTATCCAGGCCCTCTGACCCACTGGGGCGTCGTGTGCAGTGAACACATCATCGATGTCGTCTCGACCGAGGAGCCTGTCATCCGTGAATTGAAGGTCGAGTCAGACGCTCAATCCCGGCCCGACTGATCGGCGCGCAAAGAAGGCAAGGCATGTCCAACTCCTTGCGACGTCACTACCGGGCGGTCACTACTGCTGATTCAGCGGCCATCCACACCCCGAAGTCATCCAGAAACTGCGCCAACGTCGCTTTGTCGCTCGTCGGCCCAATCGCCCACTGCAGCGCCTGTCGCATCTGCGGCGCTTGCTCCGGATAGTGGCGGGCGAAGGCGGCATAGCAGGGGTAGAGATCGCGGGTATAGGTTCTCTCTCGCGCCATGGTCAACTCAAAGCCCGCACGGACCACGCGCTTCATGATCCATTGGCACCAGTCTTGGCCGTCTCTGGCTTCACCCGCCTCTGGGCAGTGCACCGTGAACTCTTGCAGGTCGTCTGCCAGGGTCAGCGCATGGCTCGCCAAGGCAGGGCCTGGTTTGAAGCCGGGCAAAGTGGGGGCCAAGTCCTGGCCCCACAAGCAGATGGACTGCGTTTTGATCAGGAAAGGCCAAACCCATGCTGCTGTGTCTTCACGCACGGTGCAGAGCGACACCATGGCCAGCTCCACGCCGGATTGAAACGGGAAGTCCTGTGCCAAGCGAGGGTGCAAGACCTCGACCCAAGACCTGTCTGCGTCCTCGGGTTCGCCGTGCAGCACAGCGAACGTGTCGATGTCTGACACATCCAGCATGGCCGTCCCCTTGGCCACCGACCCGCGCACATAGACGCTGTGCAAGCGCGCGCCGAAATGGGAGCGATAAGCCTCCACGACGGCCGCGACTGCAACTGACCAGGGCGGCGCAATCAGGTCGCGGTGGCAAGGGTTGATGAGAAAGCCCTCTGCGTCTACAGAGAGGACATCGCCGATGGGCCGTATGACGCCCGTGACCACATCGATACCCGAACCGGCTTCAAAACGGAATGACATCCTTGTCCTTCAGCTTGGCCCACCATTCGGCGGCAAGCTCGGTACTCTTGGGAAAGCCGTAGCTGCCTTGGGCATAGGCGTGGGACAGGAACTGAATCGCACCTTCGAATTTTTCTGCAGCCGCTTCGCGTATCAAGGTCAAACCTTGGGTCTCATTCCTATCGACACCACGCCCTGACAGCATATTCAGGCCATGACACCACTTGGCATAGGTATGCCCCAAGGCGGCGGCCTCCTGGAAATAGCGGCTGGACTCTGCAACGGTGGGCTCCTGATCCAGTTCACAACCCAAGAAGAACATCGCCTCGGCACTACCTTGACGAGCTGCTTCTTCAGCACGTTGGCGGTGTAAGCGGTCAAAGTCCTGATCAGAAAGCGCCCTGTCCCTGACCATTGGCATCGACGCCAACATCCACATGGCAGGGCCATCCCCTTGTTCTGCCAAGGGGGTGAGCACCTTTTTCGCCCACTCAAGAAGCTTGTTATGTCGGCGTCGATCCGCCGTCCGCCATGCGGCCTGAAGCAAGGCATGGGCTTCCGCCAAAGGACCGTTCTGATGCCGCACTATGCACCCCTGTAACTCTCATTCGTCCGCGCATTGTCGTGGATGGAATGGAGCTCTTCAGCTACTCCTAGGAGGTGGTGATGTGCCGGCCCTCATCCTCAAAGAGCCCACTCACCCACTCAAAGTGCTACGCCACACTCACCGCGGGCGCGTGGCCGCAGCCAGGCACGGTGATGAGTTGGGCGCAGGGGCCGCGTTGGGTCATTTCTAGGGCGACCTCGGCCTTCAGGAACGCGAAGTGGCACGTTGTCTGTATGCCCTGAGGCATCTGCAGGCCCATGCTGTTGCCGGCCTGCGCTATTCGTATCGTTCGTAGTTGTGTGCTTCGTTCCCCAGCAGCCGCCGCAGGCGTGGGTGGACGAAGAGCTTCTCTTTGCCCAACGCTTTTTCTTCCAGCACGCCCAGTTCGGCCAGCGCATGCAGGTAGCGGGATGCCGCCTGATGCTGGGCGATGCCACGGTCTACCAAATTGGCGATGCGGCAGATAAGGGACGCTGGGTCAGCGAAGCTGCACCCCAGTACAGAGCCCCTCGGTTGCGAAGCGCTTCTTTGGTAGCCGGGTCGGCCTGTTGTTCGGCAGCGTCTGCGTACTGGAACAGCCGGTCGGCCGTGGTGACGATGTTCTCGATTTCCGAACTGTCCCGCGCTTCCAGCATGGGCAGGGTGTTCACCAGCATGGCCGGGTTGGGCATCAGGGCGGCCGCCTGATTCAACGCAGCCAAGGCCGCCCGTGCCGGGATACAAGCCTTGCACACCGCGCGCGTTTCCAGTTCCACCAGGGGTGGCAGGGGCGGCAAGGGGTGGTAGGGTTTTCCGGGCAGCCCCTATGTCGTCGCCAGCGACATGTCACGCCAACGTGTCGTCATTCTTCGATTTTTGCGACCGGTCACCCACTCCCTCACCGCTCAAGTGCCCGCTCACTCAATCTGGGATGAGCAGGGTATTGCCCTCACGCACGATTTGATCCCCACCGGCCGGGTTGCTGGCGATGGCGGGCACGTTGGCAGCGGTCAGCGCGGTGGCGCTGCTGGCGCGGGGCGTGGTGCGCACCACCTGGCTGGGGGGCAGGGGCGTGCCCTCGGTCAGGAGGGCCCACACGGCATCCATGGCGCGGTTGAAGTACACATGCAGCGGCACATAGCGGGTGTCATAGCCCAGCAGCGGCCCAAAGGAGATGAAGCTGTCGAAGTGCTGGGCGTTGGTCACCTCCACATAGCGGGCCTGGCTGGGCTTGCCGTCTTTGAGCAGGTGGCGGCCGTAGTAGGCGCGTGCGGTGTGGTTGACGGGCAGCAGGGCGTCGTTGCGCCCGGCCACGATCAGCACCGGCCGCCCCCTCAACTTGGCCGTTTGGCGCACCTCGTCCATGCCGGCGCGTACGCGGTCGCTCTGGGTCTTGAGCAGGCCGGTCAAGGGCTGCTTGGTCACTGGGTCGCGGCCTGTGACCAAAGAGCGCAGGCAGAGCGCACCATCAAGCGCAAAGTCTGCGCTGCCACTGCTGGGTGAGCTGGCCAAAAAGTCCAGCCTGGCACCGCCCACTGCGTTGTTCCACACGATGTTGACGCCGCCGGTGGGTGGCACGCCATTGCCGCTGGCAAACAGCCCCGCTTGCACGGCGGGGATTTGGGGCACCACGGCGCCCGTGGCGTCGGTGTTGGCAAAGCTGTAACCGCAAACGCTGTCGGTCACGCTGAAACGGCCCCAGGCGTTGGTGTAGGTCACGGCGATGGAGTTGGTGGCAAAGCGAAAGTGCGAGGCTTGCAGAAAGTCACTCTCAGCCTGCCAGCCGTAGGCCCGCAGTTGGGCCAGCGCGGCGTCGGCTTTGTCTGTCAGGGTCTCGCCTTGAATCAAGCCTTTGGCGGCCAAGGCATTGCAGCGGGCTTCTGCGCTGGCGGTGTAGGCCGCAGGCCAGAAAGCGGGGCTGACGCCAATGCCCGCTTGCGGCGAGAGCACGGCGCAGGCCTGGTAGACATTGGCATGGGTGAAGTAGTCCAGCAGCCTGCGGCTGTGCTTGGGCACGACTTGGCTGCCCTGCTGGATCACCAGCTCGGGCGTGCCGTGGGGCTGCACATTGGGCTCACTCACGGCCACGCCGTCAATCAGGCCCTCGGTGTCTTGCTCCAAGGCTGCCAGCGCCGCGCCGCCGCCGTTGGAGACGCTGGACGCAATCACCACCGTGTTGTTGGTGCGATAAAAGGGCTTACTGGCTCCGCGCGGCAGCGCCCCCGGGGTGTGATAGGTGTTGAGCACATGCAGGGCAAAGCGCACGGCGTCCAGGGTGTAGCGGCCCCAGTCTTTGTCGGGCCATTGCTGCGAGTGGGCGTGTTTATAGGCCACGCGGTGGGGGGTGGCGGCGTTGAAGGCGGCCAAGTCTTCGGCACTGACCTTGGCTTTGAACTGCGCCTCGGTGCCAGCACTGGCGGCATTCAGCAGCGTGCCATCGCGGGCCGTCACGGTGCCCGTCATCAGGTCATGAAAGCCGTTACCGCTGCCTTTGTCGGTGTAGGCCACGGCACAGCCGCGCTTCAAGCCCCATTCGCCCGAGGTGAGGCTTCGGCAGCCGTGGTGTCGGTGGAATCGGCCAGCAAGGCCATGTCCCGTACATTCTTTTGCACGGCCACAGCGCCGAAGAGGCTGAGCAAGAACGACATGGCGTAAAAGCCTTTTTCACTACTCGACAAGCTGGCGTTCCACAGGCCAATGGTCAGCAGGCACAGCGCCATGATCAAAGCCACCCAGCACAGGCTGAAGTACATATTGGTGACGGGGATGCCTTCCATGCGGTCACGCACCGACTTTTGCAAAGACACCGCTGCAAACAAGCCGAACATCAGCAAGGTGAAGTAATAACCCTGCTCATTGAGGGCCATGGAGGACCCCCACAGGCCGGAAAGATAGACCACCGCGCCGATCACCAGGGCGGCCCAAGAGGCCCCCACAAAAGCCGGGGTTGGGCGTGGCAGGGCTTGTTTCATGCATGTTCCTCAAATCGTGTTGCTGGCAATGACCACACTGCGCGCAAGCGCAGATGCTTGGCTGCCCCGGGGTCCTGGGCAGCCGCAATTGTGTCAGGCTCAGCGAGGGCCACCAAGGGCCGACGCACGGGTTGAGGCGGTAACGATGAGCGTGCCGCCGTGATGAATATCCAAGCCAAGGTGGCAATCACCGTCAGCCAAAAAAAGACCAACAAACCTGTCGCAAAGGTCACCATGATCTGCCTCCCCGGCTCATTTTTGTGGTGATGGGCGGATGCTAGTCCGACTCAACAATGTGTAGCAAATCGCGCTTAGGGGGGTGCCAAGCCCTGGCATTTGTGCTGTACCTCGGCCGCTCCCGGGGTGCGGTGCAGTGAGCGGCACGCCAGCACCGCTGCGCCAGCGCGAGGCCTCAGGGAATTCCCCATGAGTAATTCTGTAATTACAGAATTATGCTGACATCATGTCTCTCACCACCCCGCTGCGCGGCACCTCTTTGCACGACTCCGTGGCCGACCGCCTGCGGGCCATGGTGTTCGAGCGGCATCTGGCCCCCGGGGCCTGGATTGACGAGCTGGCCCTGGCCAGCGCCTGGCAGATCAGCCGCACCCCGCTGCGCGAGGCACTCAAGGTGCTGGCGGCCGAGGGCCTGGTGGAATTGGTGCCCCGCCGGGGCTGCCGGGTGATGGAGCTGAGCGACGCCGACGCCGAGCAACTCTTTCCGGTGATGGCCATGCTGGAGGGCCGCTGCGCCCACGAGGCGACCCTGCGCGCCACGGCCACAGACCGGGCCGAACTCAAACGCCTGCACCTGGTGCTGGAGCAATACGCCGNGCCGTTGGCTGTAACCCCCCACGTTGGAGACCCCATGAAGTTTTCTTCCACCCTGTCGCGCCGTCTTTTGCTCGCTGCTGCAGCGAGCCTGAGCCTGACGGGCTTGGCCCACGCTGACACCTGGCCCAGCAAGCCCATCACCGTGGTGGTGCCCTTCCCCGCCGGTGGCGGCACGGACGCCTTTGCCCGCCCCTTGACGGCTGTGCTCAGCAAGCAAATGGGCAAGCAGGTGATCATCGACAACAAAGGCGGCGCAGGGGGCACGCTGGGTGCGTCTGTGGCGGCCAAGGCAGCCCCCGACGGCTACACCTTCTTCATGGGGGCGGTGCACCATGCCATTGCGCCCTCCATGTACCCCAAGCTGGACTACAACATCGAGACCGACTTTGTCCCCGTGGGCCTGATCTCCAGCGTGCCGCAAGTCATCGTGGTCAACCCGCAGCGCGTGCCGGCCACCGACCTGAAGGGCTTTTTGGAATACGTGCGCAAAAACCCCGGCAAGCTCAATTACGGCTCGGCGGGCAATGGCACCTCCCACCACTTGGCCGGTGAGCTGTTCAAGCTGCAAACCAAGACCTTCATCACCCATATTCCCTACCGGGGCGCAGGCCCAGCCCTGCAAGACCTGATTGGCGGCCAAGTGGATGTGATGTTTGACGGCCTGGGGTCGTCCGCCACGCACATCAAGAACGGCCGCATCAAGGCGATTGCCGTGGGAGGCGAAAAGCGCGCCCCCGGCTTCCCCGATGTGCCCACTGCGGCTGAAGGCGGCGTGCCGACCTACCAAGTCGCCACCTGGTACGGCCTGTGGGCTCCCAAGGGCACGCCCAAAGAGGTGGTGGCACAAATGCAGGCCGAGCTGAAGAAGGCCCTCAATTCCGACGAGCTGAAAACCACCTGGACCGGCCTGGGCACCAGCACCCCCAACCTCTGGGGCGACGACTTTGGCAAGTTTGTGAGCAGCGAGGTCAAGCGCTGGGCCGCCGTGGTCAAGGCCTCGGGTGCCAAGCTAGATTGAGCCCATGGCAGGCTCGGTATCCCTGAGCGAGGCGGATGCTCATGGCCTTCGCCGCCTGAGCTTGTCCAACCCTGGCAAGCTCAACGCCCTGGATGTCTCCATGTGGCGGCAGTTACACCAAGTGGCCCACGACTTGCAGCAAGACAGCCATACCCGGGCCGTCATCGTCTGCGGCGAGGGCGGCAGCTTTGTGGCGGGCGGGGACATTGAAGAGTTCCCTCAGTTTCGCTTTGAGCCCCACACCCTGGCGCATTTTCACGAGGACATCGTGGCCCCCGCCTTATGGGCCCTGGCCGACTGCGACCTGCCCCTGATCGCTCAGATTGAAGGGGCTTGCATCGGCGGCGGCCTTGAGATTGCCGCTTGCTGTGACCTCCGGCTGTGTGGCCAGAGTAGCCGCTTTGGGGTGCCCATCGCCAAGCTGGGTTTTCCGATGGCACCGGCCGAGATCGAGATCGTGGCCCGGGTCGTCGGGCCCACCGTGCTGCGCGAGCTCTTGCTTGAAGCCCGGGTGCTGAGCGCCCCCGAGGCCTTGAGCAAAGGCTTGGTGACCCGGGTGGTGGCCGACGCCGAAGTGGCCAGCGAGGCGCTGCGCAGCGCACAGCACATCGCCACCCTGTCGCCCCAGGCCATGCGGCTGAACAAGCGCGCGCTGCGCCGCTTTGCCCATGGCCAGCCCAGCACCCGCGCCGAACGCGAGCCCCACTTTGCCTATGCCCCCAGCGCCGAGCACCGCGAGGGCTTGGCCGCTTTCAACGAGAAGCGCCCGGCGCGCTTTTAACCACCTCTTTTTAACGCAGGCTTTTCAAGCCCTGATGCTGTACCTGGCCGTGCTGCGCGCTGGCCATGTGTTCTTGCCATTGAACACCGCCTACCAAGCCGCCGAGATCGAGTATTTCATCGGCAATGCCGAACCCGCCGTGGTGGTGTGCTCGCCGCACAACTTCACCTGGATCAGCCGCCTGGCCTTCAAGGCCGGCACCCAGCATGTCTACACCCTGGACGAGCAACGCGGCGGCACCTTGCTGGACCGCGCCAGCTTCCACGCCGACACCCACACACCGGCGGTGAAACAACCGGATGACCTGGCCGCCATTCTCTACACCAGCGGCACCACCGGGCGCAGCAAGGGCGCGATGCTCAGCCACCGCAACCTCTCGTCCAACGCCCAGGTGCTCAAAGACTATTGGGGCTGGCGCGGTGACGATGTGCTGATCCATGCCCTGCCCATCTTCCATGTGCATGGCCTGTTTGTGGCCTCGCACGGAGCCTTGCTGGCCGGGGCCAAGATGATTTGGTTTGCCAAGTACGACCCCAAGGCCGTGCTGGCCCGCTTGCCCGAGGCCAGCGTCTTCATGGGCGTGCCCACGCTGTATGTGCGCCTGCTGGGCGAGCAAGGCCTGAACAAGACGGCCTGCGCCAAGATGCGCTTGTTCATCAGCGGCTCAGCGCCCTTGTTGATTGAGACCTTCCAAGCCTGGCAGCAACGCACCGGCCACACCATCTTGGAGCGTTACGGCATGAGCGAAACCGTGATGCTCACCTCCAACCCCTACCGCGAGCAAGACGGCCCGCGCAAGGGCGGCACCGTGGGCTTCCCCTTGCCCGGCGTGGGCCTGCGCGTGCAGGACGATGCAGGCCAAGCCCTGCCCGCTGGCGAGATTGGCGGCATCCAAGTCAAAGGCCCGAATGTGTTTGGCGGCTATTGGCGCATGCCCGAGAAAACCAAAGAAGAGTTCACGGCCGATGGCTGGTTCAAGACCGGCGACGTGGGCCGGGTGGATGCCCAAGGCTATGTGACCATCGTCGGCCGCAGCAAAGACCTGATCATCACCGGCGGCTACAACGTCTACCCGGCCGAGGTGGAAGGCTTTATCAACGACATGCCCGGCGTGGCCGAAAGCGCCGTTATCGGCGTGCCCCACCCCGACTTCGGCGAAGCCGTGGTGGCCGTGCTGATTGCCAAGCCCGGTGCGGCGCTGGACAGCGCCGCCATCGTGGCCGCCCTGAAGTCTCAGATCGCCAACTTCAAAGTGCCGAAGAAGGTGTTTGTGCTGGACGAGTTGCCCCGCAACACCATGGGCAAGGTGCAAAAGAACCTGCTGAGGGAACAGTACAAAGCCTTGTTTGAGCCTATGTAGATCTACGCCCGGTCGGTCTGCTTCAGGGTGTCGAGCTTAGAAAGCTCGAACTTGTTGATCTCCGGGCCGCAGGTGTTGTGAACCCACACACCTTCCTTGCCGACGTAATAAGTATGGAAGTCCTCCACCTCGAAGTTGTAGACACGGCCACGTGCAACGTTCTGATAGCAGCGGGAGACCATCAGGTGGCGGAACTGGAATTGTTCTACGCAATCGCAAGCGCGGATTTTTGATACCGGCACCCAACCACGCCCCTGGCAATAGACCGGATGTTCCGGCGTCACAAGGAACTCCTCCCTGTCACCCGTCGCAAGGTTATCAACGATCAACCGACACAGCGGCTTGTCATCAGTAACAAACACCTGGGTTACTTGCTTGTAGAAGTATTCACTCTCTTCGCGAAATTTGTCAGGCGTCGTCTGATCGTCCGGGTACGACAGCACCCAATCACCAACCTTGATCTCCTCGATGGGTTTCAACCCTTCCTTGGTATGCACAAGCGTGCCGGCGGCAAAGCAGGGGGGCTGGCCCTCTTCAAGGACGCGCGTCTCTTCCGGTCGGCTCATGACCCGATTGATCGCCATGTCTACTCTGCAACTCGCGTTGGGCACCGGACTCCCACGCCCGCCACATAGTGGATTCATGGATCACATCGCAATAGGGTCTGAGAAATCAAGATCAAGAGAAAAAAGGACTTGCTTCTGACCGGGACCGCAAAGTTTTTCTGCCTCATCGCTATCGATAGGCAAGTCGGTAACTTTGAAAATGTATACAACCCTAACTTTCTTCCCTCCTATATCTACGATAACTTCAAGGCGATCAGTCCCGGTAAAACCAATATTTGGAACATATCTCCACTCCGATCCACGATTAGGGTGGTCGTAGGGGTATGTACTCCCATGGGCAGGAGGAGCCACGATGGTAACAGCGTTGGGCTCTGGAAATTCCGGGGTTTCTTTCTTGATGTACTTTAAATAGCTAAATGCTTCATGCCTAGGTGAAAAATCACCTTCATAAATACTATATGGCTTATCGACGCTTGTGCTAGGCCACTGCATGCAAATGGCCATGCCAGGTGATTTCCTCCCCCTCGCGGCTACTGATGCGTTTGCCACGCTTTGCTCGATATATGGAGGAGGATATTGAATTACATCAGATTCCATTTGAAGCATCACGATATCCTCTTTTGACCAGTGATCAAAAAAATGCTAAGGCAGAGGGTGAGAAAATATTTCCCCTAAGTCGGCTTCATTTTATCAATAAACTCAGCCACCTTGACTTTCGCCGTCTGTTTATTGCAATTATGCACCCACACAAATTCTGCAGATACAAAATAGGTATTGAACCCCTCCACTTCTAGGTTATAGACAACAAACTCATCCATGTAGGTTTTTAGGGTAAGTGATAGAAACTGCGACCTCTTCCCGTCTACCGATTGCAATTCATCGCCAACAATTAAATCACGCGCTTCAACCCATCCTTTTCCAACAACCCACATTGGGTGGTTTCCAGTGACATCAATACTGATCAGATGTCCATAGCGACCTTGGATATGTAGATCATACATATCGCCCTGATACATCCGCTCGAAGACATTGATAACCTTTCGATAGGCCAACTCTCCCGTCTCTTACTGAGAGTTCCGACCATCCGCATTCACCCCGCAAAGCCTGTTTTCATGCGGGTTGCAGGGGTTTTGCAGGGCCGACTACGGCCAGTTTGTGCTTTGAGTCGGCCCGTGATTTCGGGGATGTTTGGGCGTCCTTCCCATTGGTTACGAGCTGGTTTCTGAAGTCAAGAACGAAGCGAACTGCGCCGCAGCGCTGGCCGTGCTCTGAGGAATTTCCGATGGAATGAAAAACGGCCGCTAATGCGGCCGCTTTGTTGAGGGTTGGCTTTGCGCTGAATTTAATTCGAGGCCAACCCCTTGGATTCAAGCGGGTGTGTTGTATCTGGCCAGAGCCGTTGGCGCAAACCTACTGAGTGAGACTGAAGCTCAACGTAAAGGGCCCGGTAGCGCCGGGAGCATAACTGCTCACCTCAATCGTATATACGCCGGCACTGCCTGCAGGCAGTACATAGACGCCGCTCGAAGCCGGGATGCGCGAGTTGGTGCCACCACCACCATCATCGTTGGATGCGATCACGGTACCGTTCGGGCTCTTCAGGTACAGATAGGAGTCGAACGCAGTTGAGCTCAGCAGGATCGATACGCGATTGCCGGGTGCCCCATTGAACGTGTAGCGACTGGTGTAGTACCTGGCACCCGATGGGCAACCTGCCGTCAGCGTGCCACTGAAGGTACCGCTGCTGATTTGGGTGCTACAGCTCGCCGCGGTCGCCGCCTGATTGATCATCACGCTGCTGCTGAATCCCGGGCTGGTGACTGGTACGGTCGCACTACGAGCTGCACCGGAATTCGGCGCAACCTGGAAGGTGACGGTACCATTTCCTGTACCGCTTGTAGACGTACTGGCATACGCCCAGCTCGGCAAGCTGCCGAGTCTCCATGAACAGGTCGAGGCCGCAGTCACCTGGATCGTCCCCGATGCGGCCACCGCAGAAAAATTAAAGCTTGACGGCGACACTGTCGGCGCTGTGGGGCACTGAACGACAGATGGTTGTGTGATGCTGATGCCATTGTTTCCCAGCGTGAAGCTCGCCGAGCGGCTCGCGCCTGTCGTGTTCGTTGCTGCGGTGAAACTCACGACCATGCTGCCTGAAGCCGGCATGGTTTGTGGGCCCGGCACACTGGGCGTCAACCAGACAGGCATGCCGGACACTTCGAAACGACAACCCGCTGCAGCTGTGACCGTAAAGCTCGCCTGACCTCCATTCGGGCTGATGGTCTGTGAAGTGCTGCCGGACAGGGCGATTACCTGCGGCGCACATGCCTTGTCCCAGATTGCCGCCGTGCTACTTGCATCATTCTGTACGGCACCGCCGACAATCAGGAGGTTGCCCTCGGGTAAGAGTGAAACGGAACTACCGCGTTCGGCGATTCGCTTCGGTCCGGTCAGATTCCATTGCCCTGTCGCGAGCTGGTAGCGAGCAAGGCTCCTGGAATAATCACCCATCAAGATGAAGTCACCGTTGCTCAACGCCGTCGCGGATTTCACTGCCATCGCGACGGACATCGGATTGCCCGCGACAAACTTGCCAGTCGCGGGATCATAGATCTCCGTGCTGGCGAGAGTCATTGTGTTGGCGCCACCAGCGACCAGCACTTTGCCGTCAGGCAACACGAAAGGCTGGATATCTTGTCTTGGTTGCCCCATGGAGCCTGTCGCGGTCCACTGATTCGTTGCGGGATCCCAGATCTCGGCGCGATTGATATATGCGCTGGCATAGCCACCAATCTTCAGCACCCGCCCGTCACGCAGCACCACGAGGCCGTGATAACCGGTCTTGTCGATCATGTTGCCGGTTTTGGTGAAGGTATTGGTCGCCGGGTCATACACCTCCGCATAAAAGATGCTGGCGTAGCCGTCCGGATTCATAACAAACACCTTGCCGCTCGGTAGCAGGCGAGCCTGCACACGATAGCGCGCAACGCTCATGTTTGCAGCATAGGTCCAATTTCCAGTAGCAGGATCGAAGATCTCCGTCGTTGCTGTGCCAACCAGGCTGGGGCTCGTCACGATCGAGCCACCGAATACCATCACCCTTCCGTCATTCAGCGTGACTGCTGCATGTTCTGTTCGCGCCTGCTGCATTGGTGCTACGGCCGTGAATATGCCGGTGACCGGGTTGTAGAGCTCGGCACTGGCATACGGTGCAGTGCCAGGTCGCGCATAACCGCCAGCGAGCAGGATGTTTCCATCAAGCAAGGTGTTCGCTGTGTGCATCATGCGAGGGATCGTCGTGCTTCCCGTAGTAACGGTAGCCAGAGCAGGAAAGGTGGAGAGGCTCAGCAATGCGGCAAGTAAAACGCCCAACAGCCAGCGCACAGGGTGTGGCAGGTTTAGATTATGGTTTGATTGCATGCAGTCATCCTGTATCAAAGGTTCGGATTCCAGAGTTTGCCCGACGGCTGCGTCAAGCCGATGGAATATATCTCAGCGACAGGAATGAGGGGCTAGCAGGCTGCTGAAATCCTTGATCATGCAGCTCCGGAGTCCGACTTAGTCAGCCCTGCAAAATCCGTTTTTCATGATCCCGACGCCCGATAGGGCAGGAACGAGAGGATGTCTGCGTCAGAGGCTCGCGGCAGGCCGAGAGACTGACAGGCGCGACGGTGTCCTTGACGCGGTAACAGCGCCCAGGATCGTGCGCTGACGCCTCAGCACGGCCTTGAGCCGCTTGAACTGCTTGGCGTGGGCGTAGCCCCCAGCTCTGCGGCACAGGGCCTTGCCCTCGGTCGCGTAGGTCTGCTTGAGCTTGATGCCAGCGCGCTGTGCCACGCGCACCATCTTGTCTCGCGCCACATCCAGCGGGCGGCTGTCGGGAGGGTGAGCAATGGCCGTCTCCTGCACCGTGGTGTCCACGATCACCCGCTCCAGCTCTTGCTTCTTGATCGCCTGGATGTTCACGGCCGTCTCAATGGTGGTCTTGAGCAACTGCACGACGCCCGCCTCGCCCAGCACACGGCGAAACCGCCCGATCTGCGTGGCATCGCACGGCAGCTTGGTCTGGTAGTACTCCATGCCGCTGAAGAGTTGCCAGACCACGTTCTCGCTCCAGCGCTGAGCCAGCACCGCCAGCGGATGCCTCGGGTCCACCATGCCGTCCAGCCGTGCGCGGAAGAAATCGTCTGTTGCCATGCTGTTCACGCCCCGCAAAACTCTCAGAAATCAAACCCTATTGGATTCGTTCCTGAGAGTTCTGACCATTCGCATTCACCCCGCAAAGCCTGTGTTCATGCGGGTTGCAGGGGTTTTGCAGGGCCGACTAATTCCTGCTCCCGCTAGCTTTTGGTCAACAAGCTGCTCTGTGAGTTGTATCGCAGCTTTCTGACTCAAAGGCATTCCATCAGGCCCTGTCAATTCAGCGGTACTTTTGTACAAGGGTGACCATTCAGGCAAGGCGCCTTCAACCTGCGTCAAAGATTGACTGGAAATCTTGACGGGAGCCTTTTCGTTATGCACCCAAAGACCACTATGATCAACAAAATAGGTATGGAAATCTTCCACCTCCAGGTTGTAGACCTCGTGTATTCCAGCTTTTTCAAGAAACTCAAATTCCGCATGAACTCCGTCATAGGTAATAAACTCGTCACCCAGTCGCAAATCTCGCACAGGCACCCAGCCTTTGCCCTTGACCCAAAATGGGTGTTCTTCGGTAACAAACAATGGCCCATTTGCAAAGTCAGGGATTTCTGGGCCGTATTTACGCCCCAAATAATATTGTTGTCGGACGCCGTGCGTGAATTTACTCACCACCCGTTTATAGGCCATCTCCCCGGTTTTCTCGCAGCGAGACAGCACCAAATCACCCACTTCTATGTATTCAATCTCCTTGACGCAATCTCCCCATTCATTAGGCACATCAATATGAACGACGGTTTCCCCGTCAAAGCAAGCCCCTTGCAACTCAGCTTTTCTTGCCTCATCCCCTAGCGCCACATCGACCGGGCAATTCGTGTTGTGCACCCAAACCCCCACGTCCGCCACATAGTAGGTATGGAACTCCTCAACTTCGAAGTTATAAACCGGCCTCAGCAGCACAACCATGCCGTCCAGCCGTGCGCGGAAGAAATCGTCTGTTGCCATGCTGTTCACGCCCCGCAAAACTCTCAGAAATCAAACCCTATTGGATTCGTTGCTGAGAGTTCCGACCATCCGCATTCACCCCGCAAAGCCTGTTTTCATGCGGGTTGCAGGGGTTTTGCAGGGCCGACTAAATATCCAGGCATCCAACATACCTTGCCCCTTTTAATTTTTCTATCTCATGATTTGAATTTGCTTCTATAGATGACACTCATAAGATTTGAAAATATCGATGATTTTAATCCGAACTCTTGATGAATGTCTGTAAACTTGAGTTTTCATGAAATCACCAACGATCGCACATCCGCTTTCTGAAATCAGCTAAATTTTGACGCATGCGTCAGTTAACAGACAACTTGCATCCAAGCGAGCCAAGATTGCGTTGACATCGACATTCCGTAAGTATTTGCCATCGCAAATTGCATCAACGGCATTAATCAGCGGTGTTGACTTTAGAAAAAATTCAACATAGTCAGGACGCGATAAGAGCAGTAGATCCATAAATGAGTGACTCATGGAAAAACAATGCGGCGGAAAAACTCCGGCTCGCTCGAGTTTTCTTATTGCCGACTGAGAATGCCACTCAAGCTTAGCGGCATCTTCAATTTCTTTATTGTATTCTAGGGTCTTGGGGTATTTTTTTATAATCTCACTGAGTGGAACCCATGATTCGCATTGGGAGATACCATGGGCAATATCCCACCGTTCCTCGGACTGCAAAATAGTTATTCTTCTCATCGCATTTAGATCAATATCCGACAGACGCGCCGAACCCACATAGCCTTCACTCTCGACTGAAGTCTTGCCGAAATGATCAATAGACCACCCTGTGTGGCCTGGCTTCAACAATAAAGTGTCGCAAGTTCCCATGAAGCAACGAAACTCCCCTTGACTGGATTCAGAGTCTTCATATTGCTTCAACTGGTTAAGCCAATCGTCACCGATAATCAATAATGATATGCTACCCATTTTATTCTATAAAATAGCCACAGATAACTAAGTGTCAGTTCCCGCATGATTCCTGACCGCCTTTGAGAAGAGGTGAGGATGGGATTTTTACCATCGTTTAAGAACCTGAACATCAATTTTTGCATTATTGCAATTGTGAACCCAGATGCCCGCAGTCCCGACAAAATAAGTGTTGAAATCTTCAACTTCTAAGTTATATACCGGACTCGCGCAAGGCACAGAACGCTGAGGGTGGCGATACGCAAATTCTTCAGGAGTCAATACATATTCGACAGAAGCAGGGTCACCACTGTGCGTAACGAATGAATCTCCTGGACGAAGCTCCCGTACCGGCACCCAGCCCTTACCTTGCACCCAAAATGGATGCTCTTCCGTTACGTAAATGTAACCACTTTCAAGACCACCCCATTCCTTTGCATATTGTGGCCCAGTCTTACATTTGAGAACATACTCTTTCGCGCTGTGTTCAAAAATCTTCAGGACGCGCTTTTTCATCATTTCCACAGTTTTTTCACAGCGCGACATCACGAAGGAGCCAACCTGGAGATTTTCAATTTTTGTGAACGACCCACCTTCACGCAAAACTGGAGTATCCCCATTGAAGCAAACCTGTTCGAGGTCAAGCTTCTTGCCTACCCCCTGAATAGCTCCCTTAGCATCACACCCCGTGTTATGCACCCAAACCCCCACCCCCTCGTCCTCGACGTAGTAGGTGTGGAACGCCTGAACCTCGGAGCGATAAATCGGCGTCAAATAGGGCTTCTGAAATCTGAGGGGCTCATCAACCAGTGAGAGTAGTTCTTGGGTGGCCACTTCTGTCTCATCCTTCTGTTTCACACCAGTTTCCCGTATTGGATTACCTGTTCCATCCAATTCGTACTTGCCTAGCAAATTCCTCGGACCAATTTCTGCACGTGAAGAAGCGGCCGCATTGTCAAACCCTGCCTTAGCAAGAGCGTCGCGAGCCTCTATCTCAAATGGCTTGCCATCGAATGCACCGCGCTGAGCTATCGCATCCGGGAATTTTGACGGATTAATAACCTCCGTAGAAATCTGCTGATTTTTATTATGAACCCAAATGCCGCTTTCTATAAAGTATGTATGGAACCCCTCTACCTCTATATTATAGACGGTGTCAGGATAACGGTATTCATCAAGTGATCCAAAGTGTGCCCCGCTTCCGTCTGCAGTCAAAAATCTGTCACCCTCGCGCAAATCAATTACATTAACCCATCCTTTATTGATCACCCAAAATGGATGATTTCCAGTAACCAATATACTAATGTAACACTTGAGCCGTTCACAATAGTAGGACAAATCCAAGACCTTCGCCGAGAGGTGCTCATACACGCTCAATATTTTCCGATAACCCAACTCACCGGTGCGCTCGCATCGAGATAAAACTTCGACACCTGGCTTAAGGTGCCATATCTCCACTTGATAGAAAGCTCCAATCTCAGGCGGATTTGATCGGGGAGTCCTAATAAACGGACACACCAAATCTTTGGTTTCCTCAGTCAATCTAACGTGAACCGTCATCTCGCCATCAAAGCAAGTATCGGCGGATTTACTGTCCAAATGAAATTCCAACTCGAACGAATATCACCCTTTTTGTTGAGTTACAGGGAACAGCCAACGCATCAATAACAACGAGATTTCACCATGGATCAATTGGTTTCGATTTTATAAGAATACCAGGGTAAACCTCACGAGTTGGTGTTGTGATTGACAGCAAGTCGGAATAGTATTTGCAGCCATGATGTGTACAGCCTGTAAACCGTGCCAAAAGAGTCTTTCCTTTGTACACCATAACGGTACTAATACTAGACATCCCCATGCCTTCGCTAATTTCATACGAATATGGTGGATTTTCAAATCTAATACCGATACGACCTACGCTAGCGCCAGCATCAGATTCCTCAAAATACTTGGCAGGGCTATATTTTTTTGTCCAAATTTCTATTTCAACATTTTTTTTCAATCCAAAGCGATATACCAACTGATTTAGTTGACTTTTTTTGAATATTCCACAAATTGAAACAATTTTTTCAGACTCACTCTTAACATTTCTATCGTTGATATTTTTTGTCACGAAGGAAGTAAGAATGATTTCTTCATTGCTTGCGCAAAGTGAAGGTACGTCTTCATTGGCGCAAGCAGGGTTGCATAGGAACGCTAGGGTACTGTAGATCACCGAGTAAAATAGATTCCGCATATAAAACCTGAATCCTTGAAGATGCCATCAAGTTTGCTTGATTTTCCATTGAAATCAAGCGCTTAGCCGCCAAGGGATGGACGGTGCGCGACAGCAGCATCACCCGCGCCCCCGCAATTCATGGTGTGAACCCAAACCCCCAACTCCCCGACATAATAAGTGTGGAAGTCCTCAACTTCTAGGTTGTATACCGTTTCACACCATTCAAAGGCCAGCCCCCCCCTTATATGATTCATCACCGTCTCGGTGGATAATTTCTCTCTTATTTTTTCTAAAATCGACTACGGGACCCGTATCATTTATTCTACCCAAGCCCACGGCCACACCTTCTTCGGGAGTACGCCACAGAACAAACGATTCAAAAGCATTAACAGAAACATTGTTATACGAAACCAGTTCGCGCGGCGCGGTGATTTCAATTGCCGGACACCATCCTACGTTTTTGACGAAGAATGGATGTTCGCAAGTGACGAAAAGACCGTGAATTCTTTCATACGGTTCGGGATAGTATTCAAGATAGACAATTGGAACTTTTTTGTTCGACTTAATAGTTCGCGTGACGCGCTTGTAGGCTTGTTCTCCGCTGCCACTCTCGTGCTTAGAAAGCACCCAATCGCCAACTTTGATTTGCTCAATTGGCATGAGTCCTTGTTTCGTGTGTACTAGAGTCCCAGCCGCAAAACAGAAGATTGGATTCTGTTCGCCAACTGGTTTGCTCATTTCGGCTCGCTCCACAGCCTGGGCGGCAGCGGTTTCAGCGTTGCACCCCGCGTTATGCACCCAAACCCCCACCCCCTCGTCCCCGACGTAGTAGGTGTGGAATTCCTCCACCTCAAAGTTATAAACCGGTGCCAAATAGGGCTCCCCGAGTTTCAGGGGCTCATCACCCAGTGAGGCCTCAAACCCATGGGGCGCAACTTGCAATTGCCCGTCTTGCAGGCACAGCAGCTGGCCCACCTGCACCCGAGCGTCTGCCGCAAAGAACACGCCTTCGTGTTGGGTGCACCGGATGGGTGCTGCGGCACGCACTTCGGCCCGGCGGCCATCGGCCAGTTGCAGGCCCATGCCCGCTTCTAGGCACTCAGCGGCGAGCCAGTGTTTGCCGTCGTCGGTTAACGGCGTCTCAACCCAGAAGGGGTGGTTGGGCGTCGCGAACAGGGTGGTCCGGCTATGTGCGCCTTGTCCGTCGGTGGCCTGAATCTGGATGGCCATCATGGGCTGGTCCAGATGGGCAAACTTGTTGATCACACGGCGCAGGGCGCGCTCGCCGCCGTCTTCGGGCTGCGAGAGCACCATTGTGCCAACTCGGAGATTCTCGATAGGCATCAAGCCGTCGGCGGTGTGCACCAATGTGCCTGCCGCAAAGCAGCGCGTGGGCTTGACCTTGCCGTCGGGCCCGACTTCGAGGAAGCCTTCCAGGGCTTTGGCAAAGTCTTCCACGGCCACGATGCGCGGCTCGGCGGTGGGCCGACCTGTGACGGGGTCTTTGATAGTGGGTTCGATCACATTGCAGTCAGGAATCATGCGGGAGCTGACAGTTAAGTCCTTGGTCTTGGTGGATCACGAGGCTATGCGCGTGCCAGTCCACTGAATCAGAGACGATGGCGGTGAGCCGTACCAGGTCACAGCGCATCTGATTTCAATGACTCATTGGACGCATGAGCAAGAAGGGTACTCCGCCAGCAGAGTCTGACGCCCTACTGGACCCGAAAAAGGGGTGAACAAAGCGGAGCCTGGAGCGGGATGCTGCACGCTCCCCTAGCTTAGCTCGGGCGCGCAAGCGATTGCAAGAAGTGGCTTTGACCTATGGCCTATGACACCTGTGTTCCCCAAAGCCTTTAATAGGCAGGACCCGTTGTGGCCACTGTATCCTGCTGCAGGAGCAGTACAAAGCCTTGTTCAGCGCCTAAGTTTTGCGAGATTAGGGGGCCTCCGCATTGGGGGGGTGGCCGCGGCACCGGGGGCTCGCATAATCCGGCGGCGCACTGCCCGATCAGGCAGGGCACCCACAGCCGCCCGACCCATCAAGCCGGGCTTCGGTTCCGATCTGCTGGAGACTCCCGATGAAAAAAACTCTTTTGCTCAGTGCTTTGCTGAGTGCTTTTGTGGCCAGCACCCATGCTGGCCCAGGCCACCACAGCGACATCGACCATCTCATGTCGCAAGAGATGGCGGCGGACAACATCTTCCGCGTCTACTTCCCGGACGAAGCCACGGGCCGCAAAGCGGCCATTACCTTCCATGATCAGATGCTGGAGTCGCACTGGAAGGCCGGTTATGTGGTCATGCAGCTCGACGCTGAGGACATTGCCAAGCTCCGGGCCTTTAACTTTCGCATTGAGCGTGACGCCGCCTTCATTGCCAAGCGCAATGACTTTTTGAGCCGCCTTCGCGCGGCGGGCACCCCTAACCTGCTGGGCGGCGCAGCGGCCCAGCGTGCCGCCTCGGGCGATGTGAGCACCCAGTCCATCCCCGGCTATGCCTGCTATGAAACGGTGGAAGAAACCTTTACTGCCGCAGCCGGTTTCACCACCACCTACCCCAACCTGGCAGAGTGGAAGGACGTGGGCGACAGTTGGCAAAAGACGCAAGGCCTGGGCGGCTACGATATGAAGGTGCTCAAGCTCACCAACAAGAGCACCACCGGCCCCAATGGAGCGGCCAAGCCCATCTTGTTTGTGAACTCGGCCATCCATGCGCGGGAGTACACCACGGCGGCGCTGACCCTGGCCTTTGCCCGCGAGTTGCTGCAGGGCTATGGCAGCAATGCCGACGCCACCTGGATCTTGGACCACCACGAAGTGCACCTGATGCTGCACACCAACCCGGACGGCCGCAAGAAGGCTGAGACGGGTTTGCTCTGGCGCAAGAACACCAACCAAAACTATTGCGGGGCCACCAGCAATAGCCGCGGTGCGGACTTGAACCGCAACTTCTCCTTCAGTTGGAACAGCACCGGTGGCTCGGGCTCCAGCGGCAGTGCCTGTGCCGAGACCTATCGCGGCCCGTCGGCCGGCTCTGAGCCCGAGACCCAAGCCATTGAAGGCTATGTGCGCAGCCTGTGGCCAGACCGCCGTGGCCCGGCCAAAACAGACGCCGCACCGGCGGATACCAGCGGCATCCATCTGGACATCCACAGCTACAGCGAGCTGGTGTTGTGGCCTTGGGGAGATACCAAGACCGTGGCTCCCAACGGCACGGCCTTGCAAACCTTGGGCCGTAAGTTCGCCTTCTTCAACGGCTACTTGCCCGAGCAGTCCATTGGCCTCTACGCCACGGACGGCACCTCGGACAGCGTCTCCTACGGCGAGTTGGGTGTGGCCGCCTTCACCTTTGAGCTGGGGACTTCTTTCTTCCAGAGCTGCACCACCTACGAGAGCACGATCAAGCCCAAGAACCTGCCTGCGCTGATGTATGCCGCCAAGGTTGTGCGCACGCCCTACCAGACCCCGGCTGGCCCCGAGATCACTGCCCTGAAACTCAACAACAAGGCAGCCACTGTCGGCGTTACTGCGGGCACGCCCGTCACCATCAACGCCACGGCGGTGGACACACGCTTCAGCACCCGCAAGGGCACGGAGCCCAGCCAAGCCATTGCGGCAGGCGAGTTTTATGTGGACACGCCCCCTTGGATGCCGGGAGCCACCGCTCAGGCCATGACGCCCAATGACGGCAGCTTCAATGCCACCACCGAAGTGGCCAAGGGCACCATCAACACCACCGGCCTGTCGGTGGGCAAGCACATGGTGTTTGTGCGCGGCAAAGATGCTGCGGGCAATTGGGGCCCAGTCTCTGCGTCGTTCTTGATCATCAAGTAAGGCAACCGGCTGAACGCCACCAGGCGTTCTGACCCACAATGGGGCCGAGCGATAGACATCGCTCGGCCCTTTCTTGTGGTGGAGTCTGAATGCTCTATGGTGTGCGAGCGCTGTGTTGTTTGCCTGGCTTGGTGGCAGCCCAGGCGGCTTGGAGCCTGAGCGCCGACAACCTGGCAGAGGTGTTGAAAAACTGCCCCGCCAAGGTAGAGCATGCGTGTCACGCCCAGGTCGAAGCCCAGGTCTTGGCACGCTCGCTGCCCGGCCGGGTCAGCCGCCAAGGCGAGCGACTCCATCTGGTGCAGCGGCAGGGCCAAGCACGGGTGTTCGACGACGCGCTGCACGACCCCGCGCATGCGCTGCGGCATGTCTACTTGGGTGAGTTGGGCATTACCGACCTGCGCTTGGTGCGCACCATCGGCCCCGCAGCAGCGCAGCAATTGCTGTTGGTGGCTGAAAGCGGCCAGCCGCCCATGGCGGCCGACGATGTGCCTTGGCCCGCCCCTGGTGGCCGCTTGGTGGTGGTGGTTGCGCCCCGCAGTCTGACCCTGTGGCTGCGCACCGCCCTGCGCTGGACACAGGCCTTTCGGTATGAGCCTCCAGCGGGTGTGCAACTGAGTTTCAAGGGTTGGCGAGGTGACGGCGGTGCCGTGCGGGTGGACTGGCGCTGGCAGCGTGGTGGATCGCCCTGCAGCCCTTTGAGGGCCACAGCAGGCCAAGTGCAGTTACGAGATGGCCCTTACGGCTGGGAGGTCACCCCTGAGTTGCCGCTGCGCTGCCCCTAGGCCGTGATCATCGACGGGCCTGCGAGGGGGCCGTTATTCTTCGTCGTCGTCTTCGTTGTTCACCGGGGCCTGCGGCTGCCCAGGCACTTGACCGGGCTGTACCGGCAAGCCAGGCCGGGCCACACCCTGGGCCCCCGGTTGGCCCGGGAAGCCGCCGGGCATGCCACCAGGCCGTCCGATGGCCTGGCCGGGCATGCCCCCTGGCGCACCCGTGGCCGCCGCTGCCATCTGCTCGGGCTCGGGCAAGCTCAACTCCATAGACGCCGGCCCGCCTCTAGGGCCAAGGCGCACCAAACGCTTCTCTACCGCCAGCAGGGTCAGATCGTCCACCACCACCGCACCGGTTCTAAAGGCTTTGGCGGGTTGGCCGTCAATAGCGATCAAGGCCACGCCCTGCAAAGAATAGGCCGCGCCCCGGGGGGCCACCACACCCAGCAGAGCAAATCGCTCGCTGCCCGCCGGGGCGGGTTCTGCGCCATCGTCATCAGCCGACGCCGAAGCCCCCAGCAGGCGCGCTAACTCCCCGACCTGGAGGACAGGGCGGGTGGGGAGCTGCACTTGGTCAGGCAACGCCGGGCCTTGAACAAAGAGTTTCACCCCCCAGAACAAGGCACTCGCCATCACCAGTGCCCAGACGACGAAGCTTAATAATCTGGAAGCCATGCGGCGATTATGATGGATGCCACCTGCGGCACACTGCCAGACCTCACCTCTTTACCCCCCAAACATCATGAGAGACCTCCGCCTCACCCGTTGGACACCTGCTCGGCAGCGTGGCTTTACCCTGATTGAGTTGATGGTGGTGCTGGTCATCATTGGCGTGTTGGCTGCTTTGATCGTGCCCAATGTGCTGGACCGCGCCGATGATGCCCGTGTGACAGCGGCCAAAACCGATGTGGGCAATTTGATGCAAGCCCTCAAGCTCTACAAGCTGGACAACCAGCGCTACCCCACCGCTGAGCAAGGCCTAGACGCCCTGAAGGCCAAGCCCACCGCAGGGCCCATCCCAGGCAACTGGAAGCCCTATGTCGAAAAGCTGCCCATGGACCCCTGGGGCCGCCCTTACCAGTTTGCCAACCCCGGCGTGAACGCCGAGATTGATGTGTTCAGCTACGGTGCCGACGGCCAGCCCGGCGGTGAGGGCAAGGACGCCGACATCGGCTCCTGGCAATAAGCCCCGTGCGCTTGGCCCACGCCATCAGACATCGAACGCGCGGCTTCACCTTGCTGGAGCTGATGATGGTGGTCGCCATGTTGGCCGTCGTCGCCAGCATGGCCAGTTTGGCGCTGCGCGACAGCCATGCCAGCAAGCTGGAAGAAGAAGCCGCCCGCTTGGCCGCCCTGCTCGAAGGTGCCCGGGCGCACTCGCGCACCCAGGGGACCGAGGTGCGCTGGCGGCCCCGCGCTGCCGACGGTGAGCAAGCCTCAGGCTTTGTGTTCATGGGCCTGACCGACAAAACCCAGATGCCCGCGCAGTGGCTGGATGCCAGAACCCAAGCGCAGGTGCTGGGTGCCCCCCAGTTGAGCCTGGGGCCGGAACCCTTTATCGGGGCACAGCGGGTGATGTTGCGTCTAGAAGATCGGCAATTGCTGCTGGCCACCGACGGCATGGGGCCGTTCGCCGTGGTGTTGGAGCCCGAGCAGGGCCGGCCTGTGACCCCATGAGTGGCCTTGCCCGACAAGCTGGACGGGGGTTTTCTCTGGTCGAAGTGCTGGTGGCTGTGGCCATTGTGGCCATTGCCCTGGCCGCTGGCGGGCGCGCAGCCGGTGCCTTGCTCGACAACTCCCAGCGCTTGAGCGATGTCTCAGCCGCCCAATGGTGTGCCGAGAACCACATGGTCAATTTAAAGCTCACCCGCTACTTTCCCGATGTCGGGGAGAGCAACACCGTTTGCAAGCAACTGGGCCGGGAGTACAAACTCAAAGTCCTGGTGCGCCCCAGCTTTAACCCGAATTTCCGCATCGTCGATGCGGGTGTAGCCAACGCCCAAGACGTGCCCCTGGTTCGGCTGTCAGCCATCATTCCGCGGTATTGAGTGATGGCCCAGCACCCCCCTTTGCCCCCAAACCGACATGGTTTCACCTTGGTGGAAGTGCTGGTCGCGCTGTTCATCATGGCCGTGCTGGCCGGCATGGCCTGGCAGGGCATAGACGGCCTGGTACGCACCCGCGATGGTGCCCAGGCCCACTCGGAAGCCAGCCTGCGCCTGAGCAGTGTATTGGCCCAGTGGGAGCAAGACTTGGCCCATCTCCAACCCGGCCCGGCAGCCCCAGCGTTGAAGTTTGACGGTGCCGCCCTGCGCATGACACGCCGCTATGGCGAGGGGGTGCAGCTGGTGATGTGGACCCTGCAGGACCAAAAGCTGTATCGCTGGACTTCCCCCCCCTCCAACCGAGTGGGCGAGTTGCAAGAGTGGTGGATACGCAGCCAGCAATGGACGGCGGTGCAGAAAGACGCGTTGGTGATGCTGCCCCAGGCCATGGCTTGGCAGGTCTACTATTTCCAGCAAGGCGACAACAACTGGAGCAATGCGCAATCCAGCGGCAATGTGAACAACCCTCAAATTCCCACGCCACCGGCCTCCTCTGCGTCGTCGGCCGAATCCGACGAGAGCGACGACGAATCCCTGCCCATAGGCGTGCGGCTTTTGTTGACCGTGCCCCAAGGCTCACTCACGCGGGACATTCAAGTCCGCCCCGCCGGATGACAAAGCTCCCCTCGTCCGTGCGTCGACAGCGTGGTGCTGCCCTGCTGATGGCCATGCTCATCGTGACCTTGGTCACCACCTTGGCGGCCGGCATGGTGTGGCAGCAGTGGCGCGCCATCGAGGTGGAAGGGGCCGAGCGGGCACGCTCCCAAGCCAGTTGGTTGATTGAGGGCACCACCGACTGGGCCCGCCTGATCTTGCGAGAAGACTCTCGCGGCAGCGGCGGCAAGGCCAATGTCGACAGCCCGGATGAAAACTGGGGCATCCCGCTGCGGGATGTCAAGCTCTCAGACTTTTTGGCCGCCGACAAAAACAATGTGGCCGATTCGAGTGGCATCGAGGCCTTGCTCTCAGGCCAAATCACCGACGCCCAAGGCCGCTTCAATCTGCGCAACCTCATCACCGACGACGAACAGGCCGTGGCCGCGCAACTGCGAGGCTTCAAGCGGCTCTGTGATGCCCTGGGGCTGCCCGGGGACACCGCGCTGAAGGTCGTAGAGGGCTTGAACCATGCTCATGCAGAGCAAGACTCAGGAACCAGCGCCACGCCCGACACCCCTCTGCCACCCCACCGGGTAGAGCAACTGACGTGGCTGGGGGTAGACCCCGAAGCCATCAAGCGCCTGACACCGTTTGTGGTGTTGCTGCCCACGGCCACCCCGGTGAATATCAACAGCGCCAGCCCCGAGGTTTTGGTGGCTGTCATTGAGGGCTTGGACCGCGGCAGCGCCGACCGCTTGCTGCGAGCCCGCCCGGCCGGCGGCTATGACACGCTAGACGCCATCCAGAAACAGCTGCCTGAGAAAATCAAGCTCAATCCACAACAGGTCAGCATCACTTCCACCCATTTTGAAATCAACGGCGAGTTGCGCTACGACCAATACGTCCTGCGCGAGCGCAGCTTGGTCCAGCGCCGAGGATTAGAGGTCACCGTGCTTCGTAGGGAAAGACTCCCCCCAGAATAAGCACCCCCCTAGCCCGTGGCAGCTCAGGCACAGGCCACAATACCGCGTCTTCCCGTGGCCGCCTGCCCTGCGGCTTTGCCTTCATCGTCATGTCCACTCTGATCGTCCTGCTGCCCGAACAGCCCCGCCTCCAGGCTTCACAGGTGGATGCACCTGCGCCCCGTGCGGACCAGACCCTGCACTTTGTGCTGACGGCCGATGGCCAGCAGGTGCTGCAACGCGGCTCGGCCGCCGTGGCTGACTGGCCCAAAGCCGACGCCGTGGTGGCCGTGGTGCCCATTGGCGACGTGGCTTGGCACCGGCTCAGCGCCCCCAAGGCACCGGCGGGCAAGCTGCGGGCGGCCGTCATCAGCATGCTCGAAGAAGCCGTGCTGGACGACGACGCCGACCTGCATGTGGCGCTCTCGCCGCAGTTCAAGGCCGGGGAGCCGAGCTGGGTGGCCTTGCTCAATAAGCCTTGGCTCAAGGGCCAGTTGGAAGCCATAGAAGCCACCGGTCTGAGTGTGGACCGTGTGGTGCCCGCCTGGACCCCCGAAGGCCCCACCGCCGCCCATGTGTGGCGGCGCGATGCCGATGCAGGCCAGCCCGGCCAAGCCTGGTTGGCCTGGCGCGACGCCGACGGAGCCTTGCACCTGCCACTGGCCAGCGAGGCCGTGCGTTTGCTGCTGGCTCGCCAACCCGCCGATCAAGCCGTGGCGTGGACAGCCAGCCCCGACGGCGCTGAAGAGGCCGCCCGATGGGCCGGGGACGCCCTGGCCACTTTGTCGGCCGACCAGCAACTGCTGGCCGCAGCCCGCAGCGACTGGAACCTGCGCCAGTTCGACCTCACTGCCCGCCACCGCGGCAGCCGCATGGCCACCGAGGGCTGGCGTGTGTTTTGGCATGGCGAGTCATGGCGCTGGGTGCGTTGGGGCCTGATCGGCCTGGTCGCCGTGCAATTGCTGGGCGGTCGGCTCTGGGCCTGGCAGCAAGAAAAGACCTTGGCGCAAAAAAGCGCCGCCCGCACCCAGATCGTGCAAAAGACCTTTCCACATATTCGTGCCGTGCGCGAGCCTTTGGCGCAGATGCAGCGGGAGGTAGAGCAGATGCGCAGCGCGGCGGGCCGCCCCAGCGATGCTGACCTGGAGCCGCTGCTGCAAGCCGCAGATACCGCCTGGCCCCCCTCACGCGGTGCAGCGGACAACCTGATGTTCGAACCCGGCAAGCTGGTGATCGTCAGTGCCGGATGGACGCCTCAAGAGGTGGACGGCTTCCGGGAACGCCTGCGCCCACTGGGCTATCAGGTGGATGACACCCAAGGCCGCCTGACCCTGGTGCCGGCCAAGTTCAAACCCAAACCGACGGCCAGCACCCCACTCGCGGCCCCCAACGCTGGGCCTCGGCCGCAGGCGCTCCAACCCGCCCCCGCAGCCGCCCCCCTTCAGCCCGCTCGTCCTCAGCCGGCCCAGCCGCAACCGGGCAGCCCGCCTGCCGGGCTCGGGCCCGCACCCGGCGCGGCGTCGCCACCGCCGCCTTCGGAACCTCAGCCTCTTCAACCCCAACAGCAAGTGCCCTATGGTTCGGGCGTACCCAAGGCAACCCTATGAGTGAGCCGACCACATCCTCTGCCCCAGGGCTGGCGCAACGCTGGCAGGCCCTGAATGACCGCGAGCGGCAATTGGTGCTGCTGGCCGCGGCGGCCGTGGCCTTGTTGCTGATCTGGTTGCTGGTGCTCAAGCCCACCTGGACGGTCTGGCGCGAACTGCCTGCCAAAACCGCCAAAGTCGAGGACGAGTTGCTGCAATTGCAACTCCTGGCCAGCGACGCCAAGGACTTGAAAGGCCAGCCCGCCATCAGCCCGGCTCAAGCTCAAGAGGCCATCAAGACCGCGACCGACCGCCTGGGGGCGCATGGCAAGCTCACCATCGCTGGCGACCGTGCCACCCTGACCTTGACGGACGCCCCCCCGACCCAATGGCGCGCCTGGATGGCCGAGGCCCGCGCTGGTGCGCGGGCGCGGCCCATCTCCGCTCAGATTCAACGTGGTGCCAACGGCTTGCAAGGGCAGGTGGTTGTGTCTCTGCCCACCGCACCTTGATGCCATGTTGAACCGATCTCGCGCCCCGAACCGACACCGCCACAGCCTGTGGGCGCTGGCCGGCGCACTGCTGGGTGCCTTGGCGGGAGCGCTGGTATTTGCGCCCGCCGCCTGGCTGGCCCAAGGCGTGCAAAGCGCAAGCCATGGGCGGCTGCTGCTGGCAGACGCCCAAGGCACCGTCTGGCAAGGCCATGCCCTGATGGTGCTGACGGGTGGCCCCGGTAGCCGAGATGCGGCGGTGTTGCCCTCGCGGCTGGAATGGCGGTTGGGTGTGTCCAGCCAGGGCTTGAAGCTGGGCCTGGCGCAAGCCTGTTGCATAGCGCCAGAGGTGTCACTGACCTTGGCCCCGGGCTGGGGCCAGTGGCGTGTGAATATCCAAACCGGTGCCTCCAAAGAAATTGGCCAATGGCCGGCCGGATGGCTGGAAGGGCTGGGTGCGCCACTCAATACCCTGCGTCCGGCGGGGCATTTGCGTCTCAGCGCACATGACGCCAGCGTGGTGCGCAAAGGCCAAGGCGCGGCACTCGGTGGCCGGCTGGAGCTGGACCTGCTGCAAACCTCCTCGCGCCTGTCCACGCTGGACCCGCTGGGCAGCTACCGGCTGACCTTGACGGGCGATGCCCAGGGCAGCACCTTGGTGAACCTGCTCACCTTGGAGGGCGCGCTGCAACTCAGCGGCCAAGGCCAGGTGGATGCCAAGGGCTTGCACCTACGGGGTGAGGCCCGCGCCAGCAGTGGCCAAGAGGCTGCCTTGAACAATTTGCTGAATATCATCGGGCGGCGCACTGGCGCGGTCTCGGTTCTTTCGATCGGGTGATCATGACTTCCATCTCACGCTTCTCACCGTCTGCTATGACCCGCGCCCTGGCCCTGTGCTTGGCGCTCCCCGTGGTCAGCCCTGGCTTGCAGGCCGCTGAGGACATGCCCTTGCCAGCAACCCGGGCCCGCGCTCCGGTGACCCTGAACTTTGCCAATGCCGAGATTGAGATGGTGTCGCGCGCCATGGGCACCATGCTGGATCGGCAAATCTTGGTTGACCCTCGGGTTCGTGGCCAGATCAACCTCACCAGTGACAAGGCCGTGCCGCCCGCCGAGGCCTGGCGTCAGTATTTGGCGGCCTTGCGCGGCCTGGGCTTCACCGTGGTAGAAAACGCTGGCTTGCTGAAGGTGGTGCCCGAGGCCGAAGCCAAGCTGCAAGCAGGCACGGTGCAAATTGGCCAGCCGCAAGCGCGGGGCGATCAAATCCTGACGCAGATCTTCCGGCTCAACCACGAGAACCCCAATAATCTGGTGCCCGTGCTGCGGCCGTTGATCAGCGCCAACAACACCATCAACGCCAATGCAGGCAATAGCACGCTGATCATCACCGACTATGCGGATAACCTGCAGCGCATGGCCAAGATCATTGCCGCGCTGGACCAACCCGCTGTGTCCGACGTGGAAGTGGTGCCACTCAAGCATGCGGTGGCCGCAGACATCGCCCCGCTGGTGCAGCGCCTGAGCGAAGGCGGCAATGCCATGGTGGTGCCAGGTGCCGCCCCCAGCACGGCGGGTGGCACGCAGATTCTGATTGAGTCGCGCAGCAACTCGCTGATTGTGCGGGCGGCCAATGCCGCCAAGATGGGCCAAATCAAGGCCTTGATCGACAAGCTGGATCGGCCCACCGAAGGCGGTGGCCCGGCCGGCAAGATCTGGGTGGTCTACCTCAAAAACGCCGACGCCGTGAAATTGGCCGAAGTGCTGCGCGCTGCCATGGCCAGTGGCACGGCGACCGCCAGCGGCAGCGGTGGCCTGGGCAGCACGTCCAGCCGCCCGAGTAACCCAGGCCAGACCGCTGGCCTGCCGGCGGGCACGGCGTCGGGCCAAACCACCGGGCTCAGTGCGGCCGCCACGGCACCGGTCACGCCCACTGGCGGGCCCTCCACCGGCGGGGCCATCCAGGCAGACCCTTCCACCAATTCGCTGATCATCTCCGCACCCGAGCCGGTCTACCGCCAATTGCGACAGGTCATTGAGCAACTGGATACGCGCCGCGCCCAGGTTTATGTGGAGTCTCTCATCGTTAAGGTCGACGCCAACAAGGCGGCCGAGTTTGGGGTGCAATGGCAAAACCTGTTTGGCGACAAAGGGGATAGCACGCTGTCGGGCCTGGGGACCAATTTCGGCAACGCTGGGAACAACATTCTTGACCTCTCGGCGGCGGCGGCGGGTGGCCGCTCCGCCGTAGGCACCTTGCTCTCCAGCAGCAGCCGCCCAGCCCAGGGCTTGAACATCGGCCTGCTCAAGAAGATTGGCGACTTTTATACCTTGGGCGCCTTGGCCCGCTTCTTGGAAACCAACACCGGGGCGAATGTCTTGTCCACACCCAATCTGGTGTCACTGGACAATGAAGAAGCCAAGATCGTGATTGGGCAGAACGTGCCCTTCACCACCGGCTCCTTCACCAACACTGGCACCGGCAACGGCGCGGTCAACCCCTTCCAGACCATTGAGCGCAAGGACGTGGGCATCACCCTGCGCATCAAGAGCCAGATCGGCGAAGGCGGCACGGTGCGCATGACCATCTTCCAAGAGAACTCCTCGCTGCAGGCCAATAGCCAGATCACCGACAAGAGCTCGATTGAGACCAATGTAGTGGTGGATAACGGCCAAATCATGGTGCTGGGTGGCTTGCTCAAAGACGAGTACGGCGACAGCGAAGGCAAGGTGCCGGGCCTGGGCAGCATTCCCATCATCGGCAACCTCTTCCGCAATGAAACTCGCAACCGGGTCAAGAGCAATTTGCTGCTCTTTCTGCGCCCTGTCGTGCTGCGCAACCAAGCGGACGCCGACCGCATGACCATGGATCGCTACGAGGCCATCCGCGCCATGCAAGAGGCCCGCCAGCCCGAGCCCAGCGTCTTGGTGCCCGTCAACGAGGCCCCGGTGCTGCCCGCCTTGCAGCCCGGCCAAACCCTGGCCCCGCTGGTCAAGGTCGTCCCTCCCACCGCCCCAGTGGACGGAGCCCGTTGAGGCCATGGCTGCACGTCACCCCCTGCCTTATGGCTTTGCCAAGGCCAATACCGTGTTGCTGGAAGACGACGGCCAGCAACTGGTGCTGCGCCTGACCGACAGCACCCCCCGCAGCGCCTTGGGCGAAGTGATGCGGCTGTATGCCGTGGACCGCTTTGAAAGCGAAGAGGGCGCAGCCCTGGCGGAGCGCATTTCGCGCGTCTATGCCGGGGGTGAGGCCAGCGCCGCCGCCGTGGTGGGCGAGGTGGAGAGCGCGGTGGATCTCTCGCGCATGATGCAAGAGCTGCCGGCGGTGGAAGACTTGCTGGAAGCGGCGGACGATGCGCCCATCATCCGCATGCTCAATGCGCTGCTGACCCAAGCCGCCAAAGACGGCGCCAGCGACATTCACATCGAGCCCTATGAGCGCAGCTCCAGCGTGCGCTTTCGGGTGGACGGCACCCTGCGCGAAGTGGTGCAGCCCAACCGCGCCCTGCATGCCGCCTTGATCAGCCGCCTGAAGATCATGGCCGAGCTGGATATCTCTGAAAAGCGCTTGCCGCAAGACGGCCGCATCTCGCTGCGCATTGGTGGCCGTGCCATTGATGTGCGGGTCTCCACCCTGCCCTCGGCCCACGGCGAGCGCGCCGTGCTGCGCTTGCTGGACAAGAGCGAATCCCGCTTCACCCTGGAAGGCTTGGGCATGGACGGCGAGGTCCTCAAAGCCTTTGACCGCCTGGTGCAGCAGCCTCACGGCATTGTGCTGGTGACCGGCCCCACGGGCTCCGGTAAAACGACCACGCTGTATGCCTCTTTAGGCCGCTTGGACACCTCCACCACCAATGTCTTGACGGTGGAAGACCCGGTGGAATATGAGCTGCCGGGCATCAGCCAGACCCAGGTGAATTCCAAGATCGACCTGACCTTTGCCAAGGCCCTGCGCGCCTTTTTGCGCCAGGACCCGGACGTGATCATGGTCGGCGAAATCCGTGACGGCGAGACCGCGCAAATCGCCATTCAAGCCTCGCTGACCGGCCACTTGGTGCTGGCCACGGTGCACACCAATGACGCCCCCTCCACCGTCGCCCGTTTGATCGACATGGGCGTCGAGCCCTTCTTGCTCAGCAGCTCGCTGCTGGGTGTATTGGCCCAGCGCCTGGTGCGCAAGCTCTGCAAACACTGCAAGCGCCGGGGTGAAGACCTGGACGGCCGCCCGCGCTGGCATGCCGTGGGCTGCCCCGAATGCAGCCACACGGGCTACAAGGGCCGTACCGGTGTTTATGAGCTGATGACGGTGACCGAGGAAGTGCAGAACCTCATCCACAGCCGCGCCAGCGATGCTGAGATTGTGGCCGCGGCCGAGCGGGGCGGTTTGCGCTCCATGCGGGCCGACGGCGAGCGCTTGGTGGCTGAAGGCATCACCTCCTTGGAAGAAGTGCTGCGGGTCACCCGCGAGTGATATGGCCATCGAGATCAACAAGCAAGCCCGCCAGCAGGCCATTGAGTCCATCCAGCGCTACTTTGAGGCGCACATGGACGAGCCCATTGGCAATGTGGCCGCAGGCGGCTTGCTGGGCTTTTTCTTGCAAGAGATCGGCCCCACGATTTACAACCAGGGTGTGATGGACGCCCAAGAGCGCCTACAAGCCAGGGTGGCGGAGTTGGACATCGAGGTCCATGAAGACGAGTTCACTTACTGGGCGGCGCACCAACGCGCGGCCAAACGCTGAGCCACCATGCCCGCCTTTAAGTACGACGCGCTAGACGCTGCAGGCAAGTCCAAAACAGGCTTGGTCGAAGCTGATCATGCCAAGGCGGCGCGGGCCCAGGTGCGTGCCCTGGGCTTGGTGCCACTGGAAGTCAGCGCAGTGGGCCAGACTGACGCTCAAAGTGGCCAGGTGCAGTTCAAGCGCCGGGCCTTCTCGGCCTCTGGCCTGACGGTGTGGACGCGGCAATTGGCAGGCTTGGTGGGCTCGGGCCTGCCGCTGGAGCGCGCGCTCACCGCATTGGCGGAAGAAGCCGAGGAGCCCCGCCAGCGCGAGCTGGTGGCCCACCTCAAGAGCGAGGTAAACGCCGGCAGCCCCTTTGCCCGAGCCCTGGCCACAGCCCCCAAAGAGTTTGACGATGTCTACCGCGCCGTGGTGGCCGCCGGTGAGCAAAGCGGTGCGCTGGGCGCGGTGCTGGAGCGCTTGGCCGACGACCTGGAAGAACGCCAAGCCCTGAAGGCCAAGTTGATGGGGGCCATGCTCTACCCCGCCATCGTCTCCTTGATTGCGATCGTCATCGTCACCTTCTTGGTGACCTATGTGGTGCCGCAGGTCGCCAGTGTGTTTGCCAACGGCAAGCGCGCCTTGCCGGGCCTCACGGTGGCCATGTTGGCGCTCAGCAGCTTTGTGCGCAGTTATGGCTGGCTGGTCTTGGTGTTGTTGGTGGCAGGCAGTGTGGGCCTGAGCATCGCCCTCAAAGGCGAAGCCTTCCGGCAACGCTTTGATGCGGGCATGCTGACGCTGCCCCTGATTGGCCGCTTGGCGCGCGGCTATAACGCTGCCCGCTTTGCGGGAACCTTGGCCATGCTGGCCAGTGCGGGCGTCCCCATCTTGAAGGCCTTGCAGGCGGCAGCAGAGACGCTGTCTAACCGTGCCATGCGCGCCGACGCCATGGACGCGCTGGTGCAGGTGCGCGAGGGTGCGCCGCTGGCCTCGGCCTTGGCGGCCAAAAAACGCTTCCCAGGCTTGCTGGCCATGTTCGCCCGCCTGGGCGAGCAGACCGGCCAGTTGCCCAAAATGCTGGATCGCGCGGCCCGGCAATTGGGTGGCGAAGTGCAGCGCCGTGCCCTGGCCGTCGCCACCATCCTAGAGCCCTTGCTCATCGTGGTGATGGGCGTGGTGGTGATGTTGATCGTGTTAGCGGTCTTATTGCCCATCATCCAGCTCAACACCTGGGTCAAGTGAGCCGATAGCGCGGCCTCGTTATGATGCTGCGGCCCCCTGGAGTAGCCGCTCTATTTCAGGGTTTGCCCAAACGGCATCGCAGGTGCTTTGCACCTACAGTGTTGATTGGTTTATCGAACGGTCGTGCTTTTTGGCGCGCCCATGCCCTCTAGGAGCCCCCATGATCCTGAATCGACCCCGACACCTCGCGCTGGCCAGCTTGGCGCTGGCCGCCTTCCTCACCGCCTGCGGTGGCGGCGGTGCGGACACCGCCCCCCGCGCGCCCATCAGCAGCATCAAAGTCATGGGCGACAGCCTGGCGGACGTGGGCACTTTTGGCTATAAGTTCACCGTGCAGGGCAATGACATCTTCCCGGAGCGCATTGCTCAGAGCTATGGCCTTGGCAAGGGCTGCAACTTCTTCGCCACCACCAAGGATGCGAACGGCAATGTCACCGGCTTTGCCCCCAACACTGCCACCGGTTGCACCAACTACGCGGTGGGCGCTTCGGTGATCAATGCCACCGCCGATGGCTTGACAGCCGCTGACCCCCGCAGCTTGGCCGTGCAAATCGGCGCTGCCACGGCGGCCGGTAATTTTGGAGCCAATGATCTGCTGATCATGGACGGCGGCGGCAACGATGCCTCGACCTTGGTGGGGGCCTATCTGGCTGCCTCCAAAGACAGCGGTGCGGCCTATGCGCAAGTCCTGGGCACGGTGCTCACACCAGAACAGGTGGCAGCAGCAGCGGCCAACAATGGGGCTGGCTTCCCGGCTGCAGGTGCTACCTATATGTCCGGCCTGGCCGACAAGTTCTACACCATGATCAAAACGGGGGCCTTGGACAAAGGGGCTCAGCGCATTGTTCTGCTCAATATGCCCGGCATCACCAATACGCCGCGCTTCCAGTTGGTCTTGGATAGCATCGCTTCGGCCACGGCGGCGGCTGCTAAGGGGCAAGGGGCCAGCGAGGAAGCCGCCGCTGCGGCCGGTGCCAGTGCCCGTGCCAACAGCGAAACCCTGTTTAAGAGCTGGGTCTCGGCCTTCAACACTCAGTTGGCCAGCAAGTTTGCCGGCGACAGCCGAGTAGCGGTGGTGGACTTCTACACCGAGTTCAACAACCAAGTGGCCAACCCCTCGCAGTTTGGCCTGAGCAATGTGAAGACCCCAGCCTGCCCGGTAACCGGTGTAGGTAGCGATGGCCTGCCTAAGTATGACTTCCCCAACTGCACGGACGCCTCATTGGCGGCCAAACCGCCCAGCGGCGTGAGTGGTGGTGCCAACTGGTACAAGACCTATGCCTTCTCGGACGGCTTCCATCCGACCCCTTACGGTCATCAATTGTTGGCCCAATTGATTTCCCGCACGCTGGCCCAAGCCGGTTGGCTGTGAAGCCCAAACCTAGGAGTTTCATTCATGGGGACACGACTCAAGCTTTCTGTTTTGGCCGCCGCTGCATTGCTGTCGGCCACCGCTGCTCAGGCGCAATCTGCGGGCACCCTGCTGGCCCGCATTGGCGCGACGCAAATCGCACCCGATGTCACCAGTGGTGACCTCAGCGCTCCCGCGTTTGCTGGCACCAAGGCCGACATCAAATCCGATACCCAGCTCACCGGCGGCGCAACCTGGATGTGGAGTGACGAGATCTCCATCGATGTGCCTCTGGCCCTGGGCTTTACCCACGACATCGTGGGTGCCGGTGCGATTGCTGGTGTGGGCAAGATCGGCGAGGTCAAGGCACTGCCCGTGACCTTGCTGATGCAATACCGCTTTGGCGACGCCCGCAGCATGATCCGGCCCTATGTGGGCATAGGCCCCACCTATGCCAAGTTCTACAAGGCCCGCACCACCGCCGCCCTGACCGCCTTGACCGGCGGCAGCCCCAGCAACCCCACGACCATGAGCGTGGAGTCCAAATGGGCCGCCACGGTGCAATTGGGGGTGAGCGTGGCCGTGAACAGCAAGTGGGCCATCGACGCCTCCGTGCTCAAGACCAAGCTCAGCACGCGCACCACCTTGTCCACGGGCCAAACCCTGGACGCCAAGTTGGACCCACTCTCGATCTCGGTGGGTGTGAGCTACGCTTACTGACAGCCCGGCACCTTCCGAGACAGGCCCGCGCGTCACCCCGACGCGCGGGCTTTTTGATGGCTGGGTGGCAGCGCGCCGGGCTTCAAGGTCGCCCCGCGCACTTCAAACCTGAGGCTTTGAATTTCTCGCCCGTCGGCTGCGCGCAGCGCCAGATGATGACGGCCGGGCCAAGGTGCCCAGGCCAGCGTGGGCTGGGCCGCTGTGGTGCGGCCCAGGCGTTGGCCATTGAGCCACCACTCACCGGGCTCGCCGTCCAGAACAATGCGCTGCACGTCGGGCGGCATGTCCGGGTCTAGGGCATAGATGCTGCCCGGCACGGGGCTTTTGATGCCGAAGCGCTGGGGTGCTCCCACGCGGACCACCGCTTGGCTGCTGAGCAGCGAGTTTTCAGGCTCGGTGCCTTGCACAAACCATTCGCTGCGCCGGGCCTGCCCGGCTTGTTGCAGAGCCACTTGAACCAGCCCTGCCGGCGGTGTTGGAGTTTGAGAGGGTTGGCCCTCGTGCAGGCGCTGGACCACCGTATGCCAAATGGGCGCAGCGCCAGCGGTGCCGCTGACCCGCTGCATAGGCGTGCCCCGCGCATTGCCCACCCACACACCCACGGTGTAGCGCTGGGTGTAGCCCACGCACCAGTTGTCGCGCATGTCTTTGCTGGTGCCGGTCTTCACGGCGGCAAAGCCGCGCGTGACCAGGGGGCTGTCTAAGCCGAATGTTGGTGCACGGGCGGCATTGTCAGCCAGCATATCCCCCAACAAAAAGGCCACCTCGGGGCTGAACACCGTGCGAGCCTGCGCAGCACCATGGCTGGGGGTGGGCTGTGCTCCCCAGGGCGACCAGCGGCCCTGCTGGGCCAAGCTGCGGTAGGCGTTGGTCAGGTCCATCAGGCTGACCTCGGCACTGCCCAGGGCCAGCGCATAGCCGTGGAAGCCCCCGCTGTGGCTGATCCGCAAACCCGCGGTATTGAGCCGTTCAAACAAAGCATCCGGCCCCACCATGGCCCCTACCTGCACGGCAGGGATGTTGAGGCTGCTGGCCAAGGCTTCGCGCACCGGCACCCAGCCGCGATAGCGGTGGTTGTAGTTTTGCGGCAGGTACAGGCCCGCCCCAGCAGCCAACTGAGTGGGGGCATCGTGCAAGAGGCTGGCCGGGGTGATGAGCCGCCGCTCCAGCGCCAGGCCATAGACAAAAGGCTTGAGGGTGGAGCCGGGTTGGCGGCGTGCCAAGGCTGCATCCACGTCTGGCGCTGCGCCACTCGATTTACCGGCCGCACTGAGCGGTGCCTGGCTCATCAGCCCTGGCGAGCCCACCCAGGCCAGCACCTCACCGCTGGCGTTATCCAACACGACCACGGCACCGTCGGTAACCTGGCGTTGCTGCAATTCACCCAGTTGCTCGCGCAAAGCCCGCAAGGCGATGCGCTGGAGGCGAGCATCCAGTGTGCTTTGCAGGTGCGCCGGCCACGCGCGTGCCAAGGCCCCCACGGTGGTGTCGGCCACGGCCTGGTCGGGCAGCGCGCCATTCATCGGGCCACGCGGCCCGGCCTTGCTGGCGGCCACGGTCTGGGCCCATAACCAACGCGCTGCATGCGGGGCAATCTGCTCGCCCATGGGCTTCACACCGGGCCGGGCCATGGCCGTGGCAGCCAACAGCGGCAGACCGTGGCAGCGCTCATCTTGCAGCGCCTGCGCGGCGGGCACCTCAGCCTGGCCCGCCAGAGAACGCAGCAAGCCACAGGCCCGCTCCGCCACCCTCTCCTCTTTGGCATTGGGAGCGCGCACCAGGGCGGCCAAGAGGGCACCCTCTTGTGCATCCAAACCGCTGGGGTGCTTGCCAAACAAGGTTTGCGAGGCCGCCGCCACACCCACCAGCTCGCCGCGCAAGGGCACGAGGTTGAGGTAAGCCTCAAGAATCTCGCTCTTGCGCCAGGCAGCCTCCAACTCGCGCGCGGCCGACATCTGCGACACCTTGCCCAAGACTGTGCGGCCCCCGCTGGGCCGGGCCAAGTCCGCATCCAGCAAACCGGCTAACTGCATGGTGAGGGTCGATCCGCCTTGCGTGCGCTGATTCAAAGTGGTCTGCCAAGCACTGCGGGCCAGGCCTGCCCAATCCACCCCGCTGTGCTGCCAAAAGCGCTTGTCTTCACCATGCACCAAAGCCGCCATCAACGCAGGCGACACCTCGGTCAGCGGCACCCAAGCCAAGCGCCGTGCGCGGCCATCGACCCGCACGGTTTGCAGCACCACGCCGTGGCGGTCCAACACCGGCAAGTCGGAGGGCCGCCAGGCTTGGCGCACCGCATCGAAGGAGGGGCCGGCGGCAACAGCACTGCAGAAGACGGTCAGCAGTGCTGCGAAACTCCCGCCACTCACCCACCGATGTCTACTGCTGAATGTCATCCGGAAACACAGCAGGGAAATCAGCGCACGATCGGAACGAAAATGGGGATTTGAATGCGCCCATCGCTTGACCCGCCAAGGGCTTCGACCTTGGTGTCAGCAGCGATGCCTTGGCTGATGGGATTCGTCGCCAACACGGGGAATTTCGTTTTGAGGACAGGGATGTCCCGCGCTGCCTTTTCGGTCAATGTCACCTCGGCGGCAGTAGTGAGTCTCCCCACTCTCGCCTTCTCTGTGAAGTGAAAATTGCCCAAATAGACAGCTTGTCCAGCGGTCACTGTGAACTCTATAGCTGTGGGCTTGGTTGACGAAACATTGCTTGCACCTTGGCTGATCTGCCAAGACCTGATGATGTATGAGCCTGCTGGCAATTCGACTGCGAATGCCGACCCCCTTTGCTGAAGGGCACCATCAGGAGGTTCACCCTTGAAGGCATAGGCCAAATTCATGGTTTGCGACTCGCCATGCTGAACGCGGTAGCGCTCACGACCGCTCTTCTCTTCGATGTGTAGGCGATAGGCGGCATAGCCGCCTTGATAAGTGATCGTGCCGGTCGCAACGCCATTGCCTGACTTCTGATCCAGAACGTGGCCCGGCTGAATGTTCGGGGTAGCGCAGCCGGAAAGCACTGCGGAGATCAAAGCCAAGAACAGGCATTTCATCATGTCATCTGCTAGCAAAGAGCGTAGATTGTTTGGGTAGCGGCAAGCCACGACCGGCTCGTCACTTCAGGCGTGGATGTATTTGGTGAACACATCACCAAAGTCGCGCTTGGTATAGCTCACCAACACTGCGGAGTTGAGGCTCTTGAGCAATTCTTGGAATTGCGCCGACACGGCCTCGGGGCCGGCCACCTGATTCAGCTTGTAGAGCGATGACACCGCACCCAAGGCCATTGGCGCGTTGTCGCGGCAGATGGCGTCGGCGCGCTGGCGCTTACCAATGCTGATCAAGGCCTTGTAGATGTCTTTGAGTTGCTCAATAAAGGTCTTGCGCACATCGATGCTGAAAACCTCGCCACCGATGGCGAACTTCAGCTCCACGTCCATGTCGATGGTGCCTGCGGTCTCTAGCGTCACGTGCTCAATCTGCTCGGTCGCATACTCATAGCGCTTGATGGAGCGCTTGGAGGACACGGCCGAGTCGCCGTCCACATGGATCAGTGCAAAGTTGGTGAAGCAGTATTCGTCCTTCTTGGACTTGATGAGGAAGAAGATCTTCTCGCCGTCTTCGTGGAACAGGTAGTCGTCGGCATCCACGCTGCCAAAGTCTTTGGGCTCGACGATGACGCCGATATCGCTCAGGCCCAGGGCCTCAGATGCAATGCGCTTGAACAAAACACTCTCCTTGAAGGTTTGAAAAGGCGGGGCTGAATGGCAGCACCCTGACGGGAAACAAAAGGATTCTTCCGCATGGCCTCTCCTTAAGGCTGCACTTTGAAGACCGGGTTCGGGCGCTCGGCAAAGCTGTCGGGCGCATACATGCCTTCAATGCGCGTGGGCGGCATCTGGAAGCTGCCACTTTGGTTCAGCCGCACGGTGTACTCCACCACATGCTGGCCTTGGGGCAACCATTGCCAGACGCCGCGCCAGGCCTCTGCACCGCGCTCCATGTAGGAGGGTGCCCAACCCTCGGCCTTTTTGCCCTCACCCTGGGTAGCGATCTGGCTGTCGCCGCCCAGGCCGCTGCCCAACAGCGTGGCTCCGGTAGGAATAGGGTCGCTGAGCGCGACCCAGGCCATGTCGGCGCGGGCGTTGATGGTCAGGCGCACACGCACCACGTCGCCCTTGCTCCACTGCCCGCTGGTCTTTTGGCTGACTGCCTCGACGCTACGCTGCACGCTGTAGCCCGCCTCCAGCGGGGCCTTGAGCGGCACGGCGGCCAGGGTCTGGACCGTCAGCCAGGGCTTGCCGCTGCCTTGTTGCTGGGCTTGCAGGTTGGCGGGGCTGGTGGCCGGCCAAGGCAGTAATTGGGTGCTGCCCTTGGGCTCGGCCGCCCAGTCCGCCGTCTTGCTGGTGGTGCCCAGTGTCAGCACAGTGCTGCCCGTCACGGGGCTGCGCTCAAACAGGCTGCTGAAGCGGCGCATGGCCAGCGTACCCCAAGCATTGGCCGTGGTGGTCAACCACGCGCCACGCTGCTGGCGGCCAAGAGCCCCCAAAACCAAGCGCGGCATGTCGGCCTGCCAATCGGCTTGGTCGGCAAAGGCCAGCACCAAACGGTTGGCATTGCTGTCCGGGCTGTCCATCAGCCACCACCAGTAGTCGCTGCCCTCGGTGGTGAAACGCAGGGCGGTGCCGCTGACATCCAGGCGGCTGCGCAGCAGGTTGCTGGCCTCTTGCAGCAGGCGAGCACGTTCAGGGATGGTGCTCACACGGCGCAGCACCAGGGCCCAATCGATCAACGCAGCCGTGGGCCACTGCGCAGGGTTGATTTGCAGCGAGCCCAGATGCTTGGCCTGCGCGCGGCCATGGCGCGAGAGGGCCTCCAGCGCCGCCAGTTTGCGCACGTCCAGGTCCGACTTGGGCGTGTTGAAGCGGCGCTCCAAGCGGCCTTCCACAAAAGCTTGCAGGCCGTCCAGCATACGGGTTCGAGCCGCATCGGGCAGCGGCCAAGCCGCCTCGTCTGACAGTGCCAGCAAGTAGGCAGTGAGGCGGTCACTGCCGGTGCTGGTGTCGCCACTGCTGGGCGGGTAGTAATGGGCCAAACCGTCGATGTCCAGATAGCCCGGCAGATCGGCCATCACCGCGCTCCAGGCGGCTTTGTCCAGCAGGCCCACGGCGCGCGAGCTGCGTTGCTCCAAACAGCTAAAAGGGTAGAGCTCAAAGAAGCGCCGCACCCCCGGCATGGCCCCTGCCAGCGTGGGCTGCAAGCTGGCCTGCACACCACCGCGCTTGGGCGAGTTGGCTTGATCCGTCACACCCAAGGCATCGCCAGGCGCAGCCACGGCCACGCTGGCGGGCGCAGACTCTTGAAGCTGTTGAATACTGGCCGACCAGACGCGCAGAGGCACGGCAGGCAGCAGGGTTTGCGTCACCGCCAATTGGTCTTTGGCCGTGCCTTGGGTATCGCGGGCACTGCCCACCCAGCGCACCGTGGCGGGGCCTTGACCGGCTGTGGGCAGGGTCACGGGCCAGCTCACTTCCACCGCCGCACCGGCAGCCAAGTTCACGGTTTTGGGTGGCAAGACCAGGGGCTCGCCGCCGCCATTGAACTCACCCCGCAAGCTGGCCTCGACCGACATGGCTTTGGCCGTGGTGTTGCGCAAGGTGAAACCAGCGTCGAACTGGTCGCCCTCGCGGCCCACCAAAGGTAGGCCCGCCAGCATTTGCAGGTCTTGGCTGACGCTGATGGTGGTGTGTCCGGACCCGAACACATCGTGCAGGGTGTCGTTGCCCCGCTTCACGCTGGCATCGGCCACCGCCACCAGGCGGAACTTGGTGAGCGAGTCGTTGAGCGGCACCTCCAACTGAGCTTGGCCGTTGGCGTCTAGGGTGAGCTCGGCCCGCCACAGTAGCAGGGTGTCGAACAACTCGCGGGTGGGGTTGCGGCCACCGCCGCCCCCTGCCGGTGCAGCCTTTTTGCCGTAGTGCCGCCGTCCAATGATCTCGCCCTGGGCGGTGGAAGTCTCCACGCCCCAACCACGCGGCTGCATCAGTGCGTCCAGCAGGTGCCAGGAGTCATTGGCCTTGAGTGCCAAGAGGCTTTCGTCCACCGCCGCAAAGGCCACGCTGGCCCCCGCAAACGGCTGGCCACCGCGTGTCACCCGTACCGTGACCTTGGCTTTGTCGCGCACGGCATAGCTGGCTTTGTCGGCCGTCACGCTGACCGCCAATTCATGCTCGGCCAGGCCTATGCGCAAGGCCGCCACGCCCAGCTTGAAGCTGGGTTTGGAGAGGTCCACCATGGCAGTGGGTGCTTGGTAGTCCACGCCCTCGTGCCGCCAGGCCTGCCACCACTCGCTGGGCGAGCGCCAACCCCAGGTGAAGAAGGAGTACCAGGGCACGTCCCGCACCCGGCCCCGCAGCACCATCACACTCACATAAACGTTAGGTGCCCAGCTCCGCTCACCTGCTGCTTTAGGAATAGGCAGCTCGATGATGGGTTTGTCGCCCCGCAATTGAACAATGCGGGTGTCCAAAATGCCTTCGCGCTCGATGGACACCAGGGCCGTGGCCTCGCGGTAGGGCATGCGCACTTGCAGGCGGGCGGTTTGGCCCGGTTGCAACTCGGCTTGCTCGGCCAGCACGTCGATGCGGTCGTCGTTGTCTTGGGCAAACCAGTTGTCGCCCTGCCCTGTCAGCCAGATCGACAAGCCCGCTTTGGCCACGCGCTTGGCCTCGTCTTTGGCCTCCACCACAAGCTGGATCTCGCCGGGCTCTTGGCCCAGATCGGCATCACAAGCGGCCAAGCCCTTCTCATCCGTCTTGGCCTCACAAACCACGCCCAGGTCTTTGCTGTTCTCGTGGTGCTCATAGGCATAGAAGCCACCCACCAAGCGCTTGCGGGTGGAAACCATCTTCATCAGCTTGGCCCGCACTTGCACCGCTTGGCCGGCCAAGGGCTTGCCCTCGGTGTTCAGTACCACCGCTTGGAGCGCGGTGGAGCCTCCCTTGGTAACCCAACTGCGTGAACGCAAACCGACCACCACGGCACTGGGCCACAGGGCCACAGTTTGGCGCACCGTCTGCACCTCGCCGTTGGGGTCGTTAAAGCTGACCTCGGCCAGCAGCTCGGCCGGGCGTTCAGTCTTGGGCAAGTCTTTGACCAGCACCCGCGCCGCGCCGTTGGCGTCGGTGCTCAAGGGTTGGTGGGCCAACACCAGGCGCGCGCTGTCGTCATGTTCTGGTGTGTCGCTGCTGTCGTCGTCCATCTCCTGGCCCAGGCGGCCAACACGGGGTAGCTCAAAGCTGAAGTCGCCGTAAGCCGCAAAGCTGGGCGAGCGGTCTTTGAGCAGGGCAGACACAGTGGTGCGGGCCTGGGCCATCACGCCACCGGCCAGCACATTGAGTTGCAGCTCCAAGGCCGTTTCGGCCACGGCCACTTGGGGGGCTTTGGGTGCGGCCAAGCGAGCGTCGACCATGGGCAGGCGGAAGGCCTCAACCCGGAATTGGCCAGACGGCCAGCGCTGGTCGCCATGGGCCAGCGCCATGTCGTACACGCCCAGCTTGGCCGTGGCCGGGATGGCCCATTGCCCAGCCGCATGGCCCTTGCCGGCGGGCCAAGCCAGCGGCAGCTCGGTTTCTTCCCCACTACCACTGTGGGTGAGCACGAGCTTGGTAGGCGCGCCAGCAGCGGGGGGCAGTTTCAGGCCCTGGGCCGTTTGCACGCGCAGGTAGTGCTTCATGTGGACCGTCTCGCCCACGCGGAACAGGCTGCGGTCCATCACGGTGTGGGCCACGGTGTCCGGTGTGGTGCCCGAGGCCAGCGGCTGGTTAAAGCGCCAGGGGTCGATGCCGCCCATCCAGTCACTAAAGGTAAAGGCCATGTCGGGGCGACCGGCCGCGTCTGTCGCACGGGCACTGACAAACCACGCTTGGCGCGCCAGGCATTGCTCATGCTGGTCGTTATCAAAGCCACGCGGAATGCGGGCCAAGCCTTTGTCGTCCGTCTTGCCCGACCAGACTTGCTTGCCACGGCAGTCGCTGACGGCCACCGCTGCATCAGCCACGGGCTTGGCGCGGTCCAGCGTGGTCACCCAGACCAAGGAGTTTTCGCGCCCGCGCTTGAAGTGCACACCCAGGTTGGTGACCAGTGCGCCGGTGCGCACATACATAGGTGCGGCATCGGCCAGCAAGGCCTTGCCCAGCAAGCGCGACTCCACTTCCACCAGGTGATAGCCGGGCTGTGGCAGGGGGATGCCCAGCACCTCAAAGGGCCGCACGTCCCCAGCCTTGCCATCCAACATCGGTAGCTTGGCCGTTTGCACGCCCGACTCGCTGAGCAGCAGGCTGGCTTCGCGGGTGCCGATGTTGCGCTCACGGCGCACTTTTTTCTCGCGGCCTTGGCCGTCGGTGACCGTCTCCATGACAGTCCACTGGTCGGCAGGCCAGCCCGCTTCCTTGGCGGTGATGGTGTTTTCGTGGAAGCGGTCGACCCGGCCCAGCCAGCGCAGGATCTCAAAGTCGGAGGCCGCCGCATCCATGCGCTTGATGCGCACCTGGCCCGAGCCTGTCAACCCAGCCAGGTCGGACTGCACATGGCGCACCGTGATAGGCAGCATGGCGATCTCGCCCCCCTTTTGGTCGGACTCCAAAATGCCAAACGGTGCTGCCGCAAACTTGGCCAAGGGGGGCATGGCCCCTGTCGCCGTGTCCAGGGGGAAGCTGGCAGCATTGGCCAAGGGGCGGCCGGATTGGTCCTTCAAGCCGCTGGGCATCACCACCTTGAGCTTGGCGCTGACCGGCAGCGGAGCCGCAAAGCTGACCGCTTCAACGGTCTCGGCGTCGCCATCCTTGTCCAACTGGGCCTTCAGCGCGCTGCCACCGGCCACCTCCACACTGAGCTTGGCCGCCAGCTCGCGCGGCACCGGGCTGCTAAAGCGCACCCGCAGTGGCCGCAGTGGCATGCAGGGGGCCTCGGCGCGTTCTCGCTCGCAGGTGAACTCAGCCTCAAAGCGCTTGCGCACTGTCCACTCAAAGCGCTGCGGCACTTTGGTGGCCACCGCCCCTTGGGTGCCCACAATGCCCGGGCCCCACACCAGGCGCACTTTGGCCTCGGCCGCAAAGGGGCGCTGGCAGGCCAGCAGCAACACGCGGTCTGCCTGGTTGCCAAGTTGATAGCGCTTGAGCAAAGCATCGCGGTTGGCACCGCTGACGGTCTTCGCGCTCAGGCGCTCGCCCAAGCCGTCTACCTCGCACCAAACATTTTTGCTCAGACTGGTGGGCTGCACGGGGCCGGTGAGCTGCACCAAGAAATGCTGCTCTTCTTCAATGCTGGACCATTCAGAAGGCCAGACTTGCGCCACAGCCGGGCCGCTGGTGCTGAAGCTGTGCGCCACGGCGGCGGGGGCGGTGGCCCCGCTCACACCCGGCTTCCAGCCCGGGGCCAAGGCCACCTCGCAGCGCTGGCCAGCGGCCAGCGGCTGGGGCAGGTCCAACACCCATTCCTTGCCCGTCAGCCAGCGGGAGTTGCCCGACACCACCTTGCCTTCGCAACGCAGCACGGCAGGCGCGGGTAAGCGGGGGTCGCCCTGAGGCACCATGTCGGCGTCAAAACGCCAGCGAACCTGCTTGACCACCGGGGTTTCACCCTGCGGCGTCAGCGTGGTGACCTTGGCCGCATCAGCCGCCTGCGGCAACACCGCAGCCCACAGCCCCCCCAATAGCCAAACCCAGCGCAATGTCTTTGTCATCGTTGTGCTCCTCAATGGCAGGAGTGTAGAAGGCCTCGGGTTCACCCTGAGGCGTCGACGCGACGACCCGTGTGCGAACTTGCAGAAGCTGGCCCATCACCCCCTAATTCCTGAGTTCGCACTGCGGTGTTTTTGCTGGAATAGAGGCGTGGTCGCTAAAGTTTCAAGCAGGCCCAGATGTTTTGGATGGAGGTCCCATGTCCACCTCGAATGCCCTCACCCTCAGTGGCAACCCCGCACTGCCTGTCGCCCGCATGCGCCAGGTCTACCGAGAGGAGGATGTGGCTCGCAAGATGGCCAAACTGCCTGCGCAGGAACATGACGCGCTGCGCGCCGTCTACGAGCGCATGCTGGACAAAGGCGCTCAGCGCTTTCAGGTCAAGCCCTCGGGCCTGCCGGCCATGCAACACCTCTATGACGAGTTGCCCAATTTCCATGAGGTGCTGGATGACGTGAAGCGCCAATTGGCCCTGTGCGACGGCAGTGGGGACGCGCTGGAGATCACCCCCATGCTGCTGCTGGGCCCGCCCGGCATTGGCAAGACCCATTTCGCCCGCGAGCTCTCCGAGTTGCTAGGCACCGGCATGGGCTTTATGTCCATGAGTTCACTCACGGCCGGGTGGCTGCTCTCCGGAGCATCAAGCCAATGGAAGGGTGCCAAGCCGGGCAAGGTGTTTGAAACCTTGGTGGACGGCGACTATGCCAACCCGGTGATGGTGGTCGACGAAATTGACAAAGCCCGCGCCGAGCAGGCCTATGACCCGCTGGGCTCGCTCTACAGCCTGCTGGAGCACGACACGGCCAAAGCCTTTGTTATGACTGGGGCAAACACTTCGAAGACAAGGCCCGAGCCCATCTTGAACCGCATGAACGTGTTTGAGGTCGAGATGCCCGACTTTGCCGCAGCCCGCAGCATTGCGCAGCGCCTGTATGCCAGCATTCGCAGTGAGCATGACTGGGGCAAACACTTCGAAGACAAGGCCCGAGACGACGTGCTGGATACGCTGGCAGCGATGGCCCCGCGTGAGATGCGCCGAGCTTGGATGACCGCCTTCGGCAATGCCCGCCTGGCGCAGCGCGACAGCGTCCAAGTGGCGGACCTGCCCGCCTGTCAAGCCCGCAAGCACCAGATTGGCTTTATGCACTGAGCGGTGGCCGCCGCATTAACGACATGTCAAGTGGCCCCGCAGAGTCGGCCATTTGTCACTCATGCGGTGTGTCCGCCAAGAGAGGCCAAGCCCCATGCCCAGCAAGAAGTTACGATTTACATGCGAGCGAAACCAGCCGTAACAACTGCGGTCTATCGCACGCTTTTGCGTGGGATTGCCAGCTTCGCTTGCCTTTGCTAGCGATTTCATTCACGATCCCATTTCTTTAAATTTTGGCTGGTCCTTGAGCGCCGAATCCGCCCCTCGGCGGCGTCATCAGCCTCCAGGCGGCGGGGAGTTCACCCTAGTGACGCTCAGATTGATTCAGCCCGACACCGCCGGGCCATCCATGCATCAGCCCATGCCCCGAATGCCTTTTGTGGCGTGGGCCTCCGACAGCCTTTGGTACGACAGCCTACCTGCACCCTTACGGGCCCTGGTCATGGCACGGGAACAAGACTCCGCCGAGCACTGCCGCCAGTGTTTTGGGGCGGTGCAGGGCTGGGCGAGCACGCATGAGCGTGCCGACATGTTGAGCTTGGGTCAAATCTTGGCGCTGTGGCTGGAGCGGCCCGGCTCCCAAGACGACCTGCCCCTGGTGCTGGACCAGCCTCCTCCCCTCGACAGCCCTGCCGCAGTCAAGGCCTTGTGGTCGGTGGCGGTGGTGGCCTGCATGATCGCGCGAGACCAGCTTGAGCGCGTGGGGCCTTACTTGGAGGCAGCATTGCTCGCCGCCGAACAGGCGCGTGACAGCTTTGTAGACCTGGCGCTGTTTGAGGTGCTGGGCGATTACTACCAGCTCGCAGGGCAGCTTGAGTTGGCCGAGCAAGCCTACCAACGTGCCTTTGCCACAGACGGCCCCTACACCACGGCCATGCGCAACACCGCCTTGCAACTGCACTTGGCCCTGCTCGATGTGGCGCGCCACAACCAAGCCCTGGCCAGGCAGCGCCTGACGGGTTTGCCAAGCGCGGTGCTGAAGGATTCACCTCGCCTGTCTCAGTTTGCCCAGTGGGTGAGTTTGTTGGCTGGGCAAATCCTGCCCGGCCGCAGTATTGCCATGCTGGTGGCCCCTGACGACAAACAACTTCGCGACAAGCTGCGGGTGTCGTTTGTGATGGCCCAGCGTGGTGCGCTGGAATCTGCGGCTCGTGTTGCCGCATTGTTGGAAGTGTCGCGCATAGACCCTGCGTCCAACCTGCCCATCACCATGGCCTTGCGTGGCTATCTGGAGCTGGCTTTGGAGGGCAGTGCGCCCGTCAGCCTGTGCCTGTTTTCGGTGCCAGGCTTGACAGACGCCTTGTCCAAGGTGGAGTCGGGCCGAGCGAACGAATTTTTGAACAGCCTGTGCGCTGCCATGCGCGAGGTTGTGGATGCCGAGACGGTGTTCGGACGGGTCGCCTTTTCACGCTTTGCCTTGATTCAGCCGCGCCGTGTTGAGGGCTGCCTAGACACCTTGGAGCGCATTCAAGCGGTGCTCAAGCGCAGCCCGCCCTTGGGGGGGTTTCCGGTGTCCTTCAGTGCCCGAATGGCTATCACCGAGTCCACCTCCACCGACACCACGTATTCCATGTGGGCACGTGCCCTGGGGCCACTGGAAGAAAGCCAGTGGAGTGTGGATCGGGTCAGGGTCATCGACGCCGACCACTCCATCAAAGCGCAACGCGGCTTTTTGCTGGCCCAAGCGGCACGTTCTCTCAACGCCAAAGACGAGATGGAGGTGGCCTACCAGCCCATCGTCGACGTGAGCAGTGGCCGCATCCACAGCATCGAGGCCTTGGCGCGCTGGAACTCCAAGATCGCCGGGCGTGTACACCCGAGCGAGTTCATCAGCATGCTCGAAGAAACCGGGCTGATTGTGGAGTTTGGCCGTACACAGGCCGTGCAAGCTCTGGCCGACCTGAGCCGCTTCTTGGAGTGCTCCCCGCAGCTCGTCTTGAACCTCAACAAGTCCGCCATCGAGTTTGCCTGCCCGGACTTGCCGCAGTTTCTAGAAACCCTCTGCGCTGCCCAAGCCATCCCGGCCACCAACCTGCGGCTGGAGATCACCGAGTCCACTTTGCTAGATCGGTCCGCCACCACCTTGGGCAATTTTCAGCACTTGCGCGAGCAAGGCATTGAATGCTTGCTCGATGACTTCGGAACAGGCTATAGCAACCTAGGCAGCGTGGTGGGGCTGAAAGCTGTCCACCTCAAAATTGACGGCAGTTTTGTGGATGGCCTGCCCACACGGCATGAGTCCCAAGTGGTGTGCAAGCTCATCATTCAAACGGCGCAGATGCTGGGCGTTGAGGTGATTGCAGAGCATGTGGAACGCCCCGAGCAGGCCCGCTGGCTGGCCGACCACGGCTGCGTGTTGCACCAGGGCTTTTATTACGCACAGGCCCTGAAGCCGGACTCCTTGCTGCCACTCCTTTCTGCCCCCCCAGCAGGCTGGAGGCTGGACTGAGCACCTGCTGGGCCGGTGTGATGGGCTGAAGCTGCTTCTTAACGCAAGTGGCGCAGTAGCAGCAGTGGAGCAAGGGCTCAGGCCGCTTTGCCCGCCCAATAAGCCAGTTCATTCATGATCATGAGCCCCGTCTTTGCGCCTGGAGCCAAGGACTGGCCAGAGGGTCCCCCAAGAACAGCCCCTGCCCAGGCCACTTCACCGATTTCCAATAGGCCTCGATCAAGGTCTCCCCTCGCAAATAGTGCTTCATCAAGACCTGCGGGCTGGGAAACTTCTCGGTGTAATTGCACGGCTCTTCAACCGTGCCATAGCTGCCTGTGGCACCAGCCTTCAGCCAGGCTGTGGCCGGCATTTGCCCATTGGCGTCGGGCAAAAGTCCCGCAAAGGAGGTCAGATGATCCGCCACCGCTCCCGGCAAAAATTGGTTGGTGTCAAGCTTAGGCACCGTCACGCGCCCGGTGAAGTAGAACACCACTTGTTGCTGCGCTTCTATCCACGCTTGGTCAGGTGTGGCTCGCAAATCTAGCAGGTTCAAGGTCAAACCCGGCCACGCGGACCAAGCTTTTTGCGCTGCCAGCATGTCAGGCCAGCGCACGCTGCGTGCAGCATCGGGTGTTCGCAGCAACCAACCCTGCCCTTGAGTGGCGGTCTCCCGAGATGCGCGCCCGCGCTCGATCAAGGCCAAAGCGCCTTCCAAATCTTGGGACCACAGCATCATGCTAGGCCTCAATCCAAAGTCTTCGTTCGGCCGCTGACTGGCGCTGTCGAAGTAGGGGGACGCTTCTGTCTTGCTACAGCCCCCGCACAGCGATGCCCGGTAGCCCATCGCCATGGCGCTCGTGATGCTGACAGCGCAGTTCCCCACGACGCGCGAAGGCTTTGAAAATGCCAACACAGTGGCCTGCACAGAGCGTGGAAGTTGGCGGTCGAGTGCTGCTCTAGCCCGTTCGAAGTCGGCCTGGCTCACGAGGTCGGCGTCATGAGGCAGTTCGATGCGCACAATGTTCTCCGCAGGGACACCGTGAGCTTTCGCGTAGGCTTGGCCGATGGCCTCACTCAAGGCGTTACCTGAGAGGATCACCACAGCCAGTGTTTTTGCCGAGATCCCTTGCGAAGCGGCTCCAGGGTCACTGGGCGCTGAAGCCCCGCCTGAGGCACCGGCTTCGGGTCCAGAGGCGGTGTCGGGAGCCTCCGAACCACCGCCACAACCGACTACCAAGACACCGATGGCCAAGCTTCTCAAGCACCACTTCCCCAATGACAGGGACTGGGTGATGAGACCCTTGAGCCATGAAGAAGGGGACGATGGCAGCCGGCATTCCATGCCGCTGACTTCGTCCCCTTTCTACCCTCGCTTGAGCCGAATAAACGGCGCTCCAGCACCGCTATTTCAGCAAACGCTCAGTGTGCTGCTCACTCCTCAGCATCAAGGTACACGTAGCCGCCGTGCCCACCCAAGGCACAGTCGGCCGCCTCGACGGTGATCACCAAGGTGTCCCCAGCATGGTTGGCCACGGGCAAGTCCACCAGCTGCCAAGGAATGGCCTTCCAGGAGCCACTCTGGTAGGGCTTCCAACCGGTATAGGTGGGGTCGTTGGTGTAATAGCACATAGATGCCGTTCACTGAACCATTCTGAGAAGTCGCCTGTCTCGAACCCCATGTTCTTGAAAAAGTATTGGCCGGCCACCCGTAGCTTGAACTGCTTGAACGACGTGAACACGCTACGCCAAGAGTCCTGGCTTTCGGACACCAACAACATGACATCGGTGCCGGTGGGGACGAGCAATTTCGGAATAGTGATGTCAAAGGCATCGGTGGCATTGTTGACAGGCAGAGCTGCGCCTTGCTTGACCCCATTCAGGTAAAGGTGCACATAGCGCTGGGCTGTCGGGTTGCTTGCTCCGGTGCCCCGGGGCACGGTACCCGTGATCTTGACGTTGTCCTCGGAGGCGACCTCGTACAAACCCGCTTTGTTAGTCACTTCAACCGGCGCGGTGAGTGCAATTTTGGGAAAGTTGCTGGTGGGCCAGCCCGCCTCGGAATTGGTGTAGAGCCAATCGAGAGTCGTCGCTGAGTAGGCTTGGTTAAAGCTGGCAAACGCGAACAAGTCCCAGGTCACATTCTTGATGCTGTAGGTACCAAAGACCACCCGGGCTGTCATAGCTACCAAAGTTGCGATCGAAAAATCCATCGACACTGGGGTCGAAACCAGTGTCCGTGGAGAACGACGTAGCGGGCGGAGGGGTGGCACCGGCCAGCTTGTCCAGAATAATGGCCACGTACTTCGAGAAGTGTGCCGTCATAAAGGTGATGGTGCCCGCGGCTCGATCAATTTTGCGGATCGTGACCGGGGAGTAACGCTTGCTGGCATCGTCCCAGTGCACGACGATGGGCACGCCATCTGCAGGCAGCGCCGCTTTGTCATAGGGCAAGGTCACAGCCACCGCTTGGCCGAAGTCTGCGCTGCCAGTCCGTGTCAACACCAAAGTCTTGCTGATGGCGCGGCCTCCCAAAGCCAAGGCATCGGCATTCAAGGGGCCGGGCAAGCCCTCTTCGTAACTGATGCCCAGGCGCTCTGCGCCATCCAAGGAGTCTGCAGAGACTTCGACCTTGGCTCCCAGAATCGGGCTGGAGGCCGACTTCACCGCCACGACCCCGCCGGTAGACGCAAGGTCTGCAACGCCATCTGGGGCCGCACCCACCGGCTCTGTCGGGGATGCAGATTCACCTCCTCCGCAGGCTGTCAGGCTTACGCCAAGAACAACGGCAGTGACAAGACGCCAGAGTGGGCGTCTCAAAAATTGATGTCGAATCACGGGACTCTCCTCGGCACGAACAATGTTTGAAGTCAGCGATGCTTGTGCCCTACTCGCTCGCGCCAAAGCAAATGGGAACCCTCAACTTCTCAAGCATCACTTTGAACGTCGACATCACCCGACCGCCTCTATACGCGCAGCACGGATGCAAGCAAAAAGAATGCTCCGCTCCTTTTGGTTCCGAATAACGACAACCGAGGGTCTAGGCTCGCATCGATCTGTTGCGTGATGTCTACGTTGCGCGTATTCAATCGGCAATAGTCGACACGGGAAATCCCCCCTTAGTGGGTGCCTATGCCCCCATAAGTGATGTCTCGTCGGGATCTCACTAGGGTCTGGTCGCGCCATCAGCTTTCAGGACTCTGAATTCGCCCTGCAACTATCATCACCCCATGCCCGCCTCCTTGGATAACCGCTTGGTGGTCGCGCTCTCCTCGCGCGCCCTGTTCGACTTTGAAGAAGAAAACCGCGTCTTCGAGGCCGGGGACGACCGGGCCTATATGCGGCTGCAGTTGGAGCGTTTAGAAGTGCCCGCCAAACCGGGCGTGGCCTTTTCGCTGGTGCGCAAGCTGCTGGCCTTCAATGCCGAGACGCCGCAGGTCGAGGTGGTGATCCTGTCGCGCAATGACCCAGCCTCGGGCTTGCGGGTGTTTCGCTCGGCGCAGCACTATGGGCTGCCGATTGAGCGCGGGGTCTTCACCCGTGGTGAATCGCCTTGGCGCTACTTGCGGCCACTGAAGGCGCACTTATTTCTCTCGGCCAACGAACCCGATGTGCGCGAGGCCCTGGTCGCCGGGGTACCTGCTGCGCGGGTCTATCCCCACTCCGCACGCGCCTCTGAAGCCCACCCCCACGAAGTCCGCATTGCTTTTGACGGCGACGCCGTGCTGTTCTCTGACGAGGCCGAGCGGGTGTTTCAAGCCGCAGGCCTGCAGGCCTTTCAGCAGCATGAAAGCCACCGCGCCCTCACCCCCCTTCTCCCCGGCCCCTTTAAGCCCTTGCTCGACGCCCTGCACCGCCTGCGCGCTGACGCGGCCAGCGGCATGCGCCTGCGCACCGCCCTGGTCACGGCCCGCAGCGCCCCGGCTCACGAGCGCGCCATCCGCACCCTGATGGGCTGGGAGGTCGAGGTGGACCAAGCCCTGTTCCTGGGCGGCCTGCCCAAGGGCGAGTTCCTGCGCGAGTTCGAGCCCGACTTCTTCTTCGACGACCAAACCGAATGAGCATGTCATGGCAGGCATTTCGCCCTCCACTTACTGTGCGCCCCTCGGTCTGTTCCTGGTGGCACGGGAGGCCAACGAGGTGGTGGGCTGCGGTGGCGTGTTGAGAATGGCGGATGGCCGGCATGAGTTTCAGCGCCTTTATGTCGCGCCGAGCCACCGCCGCCTCGGTATTGCCCAGCGCATCATGTCCGCATGCACCGAGTTTGCTCGCCTGCACGGTGGCCATACCTTGTGCCTCAGCTCTAACAAGGCGCTGACCGTGTCACATCAGTTTTACCGCCGCCTGGGCTTTGAGCCCACTGCCGCTTGGGACGCAAAAATCGAGCCCTATGCCTACTTCTTTCAGCGCCAGCTCTGAGGTGGTGGCATCCTGCTTCTGTGGTGCGGCCACTCTCACCGTGCCGCTGCCGCTGCGCCCGCCCATCCACTGCCACTGCAGCCAATGCCGACGCTTGAGCGGTGCGGCTTGGACAACGTGGGTGTCCGTACCCCGGCCTGCGGTGTCCATCCAAGGGCAAGACGCCTTGCGCAGCTTTGCCGCCACCCCGAACGTGTTGCGCCACTTCTGCGGGCAGTGCGGCACGCATGTCTACACGGCAGATGCCCGCATGCCTCAGGTGCTGGGCATTCCAGCGGGCATCCTGCCGCCCGACAGCGTGACCAAAGCCAAGTGCCATTACTTTGTGTCTGACAAAGCGCATTGGGCCACCCTGCCCGAGGGCGAGCCCTGCTTTGGTGGGCCGACGGGCACGGAAGCGCTATCCGCTTGAGTCCAAGGGGACCATGTTGCCCCAGCCCAATGCGGGACAATACGGCGTATGACCGCTGCCCCCACCTCCCTCACCCTCATCCGCCCCGACGACTGGCACTTGCATCTGCGTGATGGTGCCGCCCTGGCGGCGGTGCTGCCCGGCACCGCGCGCCAGTTTGGTCGTGCCATCGTGATGCCCAATTTGCGTCCGCCGGTGACCACCACCGGGCAGGCGATGGCCTACAAGGCGCGCATCTTGGCCGCACTCCCGTCAGGCCTGAGCTTTGAGCCGCTGATGACGCTGTACCTGACGGACAACACGCCACCGGAAGAAATTGCCCGGGCTAAGGCGGCCGGGGTGGTGGCGCTCAAGCTCTACCCGGCCGGGGCCACCACCAACAGCGATGCCGGCGTGACGGACATCCGCAAGACCACCAAAACGCTGGAGGCCATGCAGCGCGAAGGCGTGCTGCTCTTGGTGCACGGCGAGGTGACCGACCCGGCCATTGACTTGTTCGACCGCGAGGCGGTGTTCATTGACGAGGTGATGATCCCGCTGCGGCGTGACTTCCCTGAGCTGAAGGTGGTGTTCGAGCACATCACCACCAAAGAGGCCGCGCAGTATGTGGCCCAAGCCGGTGCCCACACTGCTGCCACACTCACCGCGCACCACCTGCTTTACAACCGCAATGCCATCTTCATGGGCGGATTGCGGCCGCATTACTACTGCCTGCCGGTGCTCAAGCGCGAGGTGCATCGCCAGGCCTTGGTGGCTGCGGCCACCAGTGGCTCAGACCGCTTCTTCTTGGGCACCGACAGTGCGCCGCATGCGTCGGTGATGAAGGAGGCTTCGGTCTGCGGCGCGGGCTGCTTCACCGCGCTCTCAGCCTTGGAGTTGTATGCCGAGGCCTTTGAGGCCGCCGGGGCCTTGGACAAGCTCGAAGGCTTTGCCAGCCTGCACGGCCCGGCCTTTTACGGCCTGCCCGTCAACACCGGCACCGTGACCCTGTTGCGCCAACCTTGGACGCTGCCCGAGAGCATTCCCTTTGGCGATGCCAGCCTCAAGCCCCTGCGCGGCGGCGAAACCCTGGCGTGGCAGTTGCAGGCCTGAGCCAGGTCGACTGGCAAGCCCCCTGGCTCACGCCACTGGCCAAGCTGGGCGCGCCCGTGGCGCAGGGTTGGGGCCAGGGCCAGCCAGTGGCCCAAGCCTTGAATGCGGCCTTGGCGACGCAGTCTGCCCCGGCTCAAGCCAGTGCAGACGCCCTGCCCAGCCCCAACGGCTTGCCGCTGTGCGTGCCGCAAAGCAGCCTGCCGCCCGGCGAGGCCTACGAGGCCTTTATCCGCCGCACGGGGCATCTGCCCACGCGGGACAACCGGCATGACTTATTCAATGGCCTGATGTGGCTGCACCAGCCCGCCTGGAAGCTGCGGCTCAACCGCCTGCAGGCCGAGGCGATTGCCCACCAAGGGGTGCAGACGAGGCGCGGCCCGCTACGCGACGCACTGACGCTGTTCGACGAAAACGGCGCCGTGCTGCAAGGCCCGGCACCGCTGCTGGCGGCCTTGCGCGAGCGGCGCTGGCACGATCTTTTTGTGATCCACCGTGCGCTCTGGCGCGAAGCCCGCTTCACCCTGGTGGGCCACGCCTTGTTGGACAGTTTGTGCACCAGCCCGCGCAAAGGCCTGACCGCCCATGTGCTGTTGGCCGACCCGCTGAGCTTAAGTGCCCAGGACTGGGCCCAAAAGCCCTTTTGCCCGTTGCCGGTGATGGGCCTGCCGGGGTGGTGGACGGAGGGCGAGCAGGACGAAGCGTTTTACGCGGATGCCACCGTGTTCAGGCCGTCGGCAAGAAGCCATCCACCGACAGGTATCGCTCACCCGTGTCGTAGTTGAAGCCCAACACGCGGCTGCCAGCGGGCAGCTCGGCCAGCTTTTGCGCGATGGCGGCCAGGGTGGCACCGCTGGAGATGCCCACCAGCAGGCCTTCTTCGCGGGCGCTGCGGCGGGCGTACTCCCGCGCGGCCTCGGCCTCGACCTGGATCACGCCGTCCAGCAATTCGGTCTTCAGGTTCTTGGGCACAAAGCCCGCGCCAATGCCCTGGATGGGGTGCGGGCTGGGCTGGCCGCCCGAGATGACGGGCGAGGCGCTGGGCTCCACCGCAAACACTTTGAGCTGAGGCCACTTGGCCTTGAGCACCTGGGCCACGCCCGAGAGGTGGCCGCCGGTGCCCACGCCAGTGATGATGGCGTCCAGGCCTTCGGGGAAGTCGGCCAAGATCTCTTGCGCGGTGGTGCGCACATGCACGTCAATGTTGGCGGGGTTTTCAAACTGCTGGGGGATCCATGCACCGGGCGTGGAGGCGGCCAACTCTTCGGCCTTGGCAATCGCGCCCTTCATGCCCTTCTCGCGCGGGGTCAGCTCAAAGCTGGCGCCATAGGCCAGCATCAGGCGGCGGCGCTCGATGCTCATGCTGTCGGGCATCACCAAAATCAGCTTGTAGCCTTTGACCGCCGCCACCAAGGCCAAGCCCACACCGGTATTGCCCGAGGTGGGCTCGATGATGGTGCCACCGGGCTTCAGCTGCCCACTGGCCTCGGCTGCCTCGACCATGGCCAAGGCGATGCGGTCTTTGATGGACCCACCCGGGTTGCCGCGCTCGGACTTGACCCACACCTGAGCGGCGTCGCCAAACAGGCGGTTGATGCGGATGTGCGGGGTGTTGCCAATGGTGGCGAGAACGTTGGAGGCTTTCATGGGCGTGGTCTCGATGCAAAACGACTAGAGGCACTGATGATGCCGCAAGCCTTGGCGCTTGTCGCCCATGAGCTTCTGCCCAAAAGGCATAAGGAAGTGAGAATCCGGGGCCTGAACACCCCAATAGTCCCCATGCGCACCTTGCGCGCCTGGTCTGCCCAACTCACCCCCACATGACCCGAGCACTGAAGGCCCTGCTCGCGGCACAGGCGTTGTCCATCCTCGGCAGCGCAATTGCCGCTGTTGCCATTCCATGGCTGCTGCTGGAGGGCCAGGTGAGCCCACTGCAAATGTCGTGGATTTTTATGGCGCAGTCTGGAGCGGCGCTGCTGGCCGCGCTGATGGGCACAGCACTCATGAGCAGGTTTGAGACGCGGGACCTGTACATGGGCTGTGATCTGCTTTTGGCAACCGCGTCCGTCTGCCTGATCACCATGCTGGCTGCGGGCTGGTTGAATCCGCTCGTTATCGCCCTGGTCTTGGCCGGTGCGGCGGTGATCTCGGCATTTTCAGAGGCCGCTGGCCTGGCCATCGTCCCTGCGCTCTTGCCGGGCAGCGGCGTCAGCCCGCATCGCGTTAACGGCATGATCGGGAGCTTTCACAATGTCGGTGACCTTGCCGGGCCAGCCTTAGGCGGCTGGGTGGTGGCCGTGCTCGGCGCTACAGGGGCGCTGGCCTTGGATGCGGCAAGCTTTGTGCTCTCAGCGATGCTTTTCTGGCTGTTTGTCCCTCGATCGGGCAACCCGAGTGCAAACCACAGAAAGGAGACAGGGAATAGCCAGACGGATCAATGGGCGGGCGTCCGCGCCATCGCGGCATCACGCCTATTGCGCGGCGTGACCCTCACCAGCGCCGTGGTCAATATGGTGGTGACACCGCTCTTGGTCTTGCTCTTGCCCGTGATGGTCAAGGGCTCGGGCGGCACCGCATGGGGTCTGGGCAGCCTGCTCTCGTGCTTCGGCGCAGCCACCTTGGTGTCTTCGGTGATCTTCTCCGCATTGCCTTCAACGCCAAGACCGTGGCTGGGCTTGATGGGCTCATTGCTTTTGGCAGCCATCGCCTTGCTTGCACTGCCTGGGCTGCCAGGCTATGGCATGTATGCCTCGGTGCTCTTGCTGGGGCTGGCCATAGGCTATCTGGGGCCTTTGGAGCAAACCTTGATGCAAGTCCACGCGGACCCACCAAACATCGGCGGCATCTTGCTCGCTTATTCAGCACTGCGAACACTGTTGGTGCCCATAGGGTTCCTCGCCGCAGGTCTTGCAGTCACGTATGCCGGTCCCGGTGCGGCGTGCTGGATGCTGGGTTGCACGCTTTTGGTGACACTGGGCTGCTTGCTTCTTTCATCAGTCGGCCATCGATTTGAGTCCAGTTGAGCACTCCCGGCATGGGACAATGCCCCCGTGGAGCAGGCCAGACCGCCGCCTGTGCAAGTGCCGAAAGGCCGCATGGGAGGAAGGTCCGGACTGCACAGAGCAGCGTAGCGGGTAACGCCCGTCCACCGCAAGGTGCGGATCAGAGCCACAGAGACGAGTCTTGACGGGACGCCCAGCCAGGGTGTTCTATGACGGGTCGGCGCAAGCCGACCGGCCGCTGGTGCAAGCCAGCGGGCTTGGGCGCAAGCCCAACGGCGTAGCACCCTTAACGGGGCCAACGCCCCGTTAAGGGTGAAACGCGGCAATCTCTACGCGCAGCAACACCAAATAGGCCAGCATTGAAGCGGCTCGCTGAGCTGGCGGGTAGGTGGCATTGAGCAGGGGTGGCAACACCCCCGCCCAGAGGAATGGCGGTCACGCGGTGGGCTTCGCAAGAGGCCTGCCGTGCACAGAATCCGGCCTATCGGCTTGCTCCACACTTTTCTTCTATCGCGGCGTCCCCTTGGTGACCGGCAAGGCCACAGCAGCCCGCTACACTGGCCTTCACCCGCTCCCAAGACCCGGGCTTTTTGTCGGGCGGCCCTGCGTTGTCCTGCCACCCGCATGAACCCACAAGCATCCACTCTTTGGCACCACCCGCGCTGGGCACTCGCCGCCCTGTTGGCCACCTTGGGCATGTTGGGGCCGTTTGCCATTGACACTTATTTGCCTGCCTTCACGGGCATTGCAGCGTCGATTGGCGCTACGCCGGTGGAGATGCAGCAAACGCTCTCAGCCTATTTGCTAGGCTTTGCGGCCATGAATTTGTTTCACGGGGCGCTGGCCGACAGCTTTGGCCGCAAGCCCATTGTGTTGGCTGGCATTGCGGTCTTCACGCTGGCGTCCGTGGGGTGCGCGCTCTCAAACAGCATCGGCTGGCTGGTGGCGTTTCGGGCGCTGCAAGGCATGTCGGCAGGTGCAGGCATGGTGGTGTCACGCGCCATCATCCGCGACATGTACGCCCCGGACGACGCCCAAAAGGTGATGTCCCAGGTGACCATTTTCTTTGGCATCGCACCGGCCATCGCGCCCATGATTGGCGGCTTTTTGTTTGTCTATGCCGACTGGCACGCCATCTTCTGGTTCTTGGCCCTGATCGGCCTGACCCTGTGGGTGGCCATTTGGCGGCTGCTGCCTGAGACCCTGCACGCCGACCAAGTACAGCCCTTTGGCGTGAAGCCACTCATGCGCGGTTACCGCGAGATGATCTCCAACCCCAGGTTTGTGGCGCTGGCCTTTGCCTCGGGCATTCCATTTAACGGCGTTTTTCTGTATGTGCTCTCAGCGCCTGTGTTCTTGGGCGAGCATTTGCACCTGGCGCCACAGCAGTTTTTTTGGCTGTTCTTGCTGACCATCAGCGGCATCATGGGCGGTGCCTGGGTGTCGGGGCGCTTGGCTGGCAAGTTGCCGCCGCAGCGGCAAATCCGGCGGGGCTTTCGCATCATGTTGGCAGTGTCGCTGGCCAATGTGGCGGCCAATTTGTGGCTGCCACTGTATGCGTGGTGGGCCATCCCCTTGATCGCGCTGTTTGCCTTTGGCTGGGCAATGATGGTGCCGGTGGTGACGCTGATGGTGCTGGATCAAGCACCTGATAGGCGCGGCATGGCTTCGTCGCTACAAGCCTGCTTGGGCAGCGTGGCCAATGCAGTGGTGGCCGGTGTCATTGCCCCCTTGGTGATGCACTCGACCTTGCTCTTGGCCTGTACCTCAATGGGGTTGATGTTCATCGGCATTTGCGCCTGGTTGTGGGTGCGGCCCCGGCTGGCCCATTGACACCTCAGGCCCTAGCTTAGTCAATGGTTGTTTTGCGGACCTTGGCCACGCCGTCACGAATCTCGGCAAACAGGTTCAGCAGGCTGTCCACATGGTGGGCTCCGGACTTGAGCTGATAGTCCAACTCTGCCGCCTGCCCTTCCACCAAAGCCTCGATGTGTGAGACCAGAGTTTCTGGCGGCAGCTTCAAGCGGGCTTCAGAGTCGCCGCCTTCACGCACCACCGTCGCCCCTGCGTTGCGGGCAATGCGCAGCATGGCGCTGTTCTCAGACAAGGCATGGATGATCATGGTGTCCACATGCCGGTTGCGTGCATGCAGCACAGCATGGTCGAACAAACGCGCGCCGTAGCCGCGGCCACGGGCCTTGGTGATCACCGACACGCCAAACTCGGCCATGTGGCGCTCAGCGGGCACGTCCGTCAAATAGGCCAGATGAGCCATGGCGATCAGCTCCAAGCGGCGGTTGAAGACGCCGAAGACCTCGTCACGGTGGAAGTCCAGCAGGTCCACATAGCGGCCAATTTGGGTGTCGCTGGCGGCATAGCCAAAGCGCAGATAGCGGTCGCGCGGCTCTAGCGATAGCAAATGGGCCAAGACACGGGGGCGATGGCGCTCGGACAAAGACCGAATCGGCACCCATCGAAACGTCTCTGGTGCCGTACCCAAGAGCGAAGGGGCAGGCTCTGAGTCTGCCAACGCCAGGGGAGGTTTGGCGTCAGAAGCAGCGAGAGCAACAGCAGAATGTGCACCGGGGTAGCCCATGTGACCTCCTGAAAGGTGGCGGAAAACAGCCGTGTTTATTTTTTGATAGACCTCTCATGAAGACCTTCAGCGCCAAGCCGGCCGAGGTGACGCACGAGTGGCTTGTGATTGACGCCACCGACAAGGTGCTCGGACGTGTTGCCAGCGAAGTGGCACTCCGTTTGCGCGGCAAGCACAAGGCCATCTACACGCCTCACGTGGACACCGGTGATTTCATCATCATCCTGAACGCCGACAAGATCCGCGTCACTGGCAACAAAGCCAATGACAAGGTGTACTACCGCCACTCCGGTTTCCCCGGTGGCATCTACGGCACCAAGTTCAAGGACATGCAAGCCAAGCATCCAGGCCGCGCCCTGGAGAAGGCCGTCAAGGGCATGCTGCCCAAGGGTCCGCTGGGCTACGCCATGATTAAGAAGCTGAAGGTCTATGCAGGGAGCGAGCATCCGCACGCCGCCCAGCAGCCCAAGGTGCTGGAAATCTAAGGAGCGGATTGATGATCGGTAACTGGAACTATGGCACTGGGCGTCGCAAGTCGTCGGTGGCCCGCGTCTTCATCAAGAAGGGCACCGGCCAGATCGTCGTGAACGGCAAGACCGTTGACGAATATTTTGGTCGTCAAACTTCGATCATGGTCGTCAAGCAGCCTCTGCTGTTGACCGGCAACGCAGAAGCCTTCGACATTCAAGTCAATGTCCACGGCGGTGGCGAATCCGGCCAAGCAGGTGCCGTGCGCCACGGTATCACCCGCGCCCTGATCGACTACGATGCAGCCCTGAAGCCTGATCTGAGCCGTGCCGGCTTCGTGACGCGTGACGCGCGTGAAGTCGAACGTAAGAAGGTCGGTCTGCACGGCGCTCGTCGCCGTAAACAGTTCAGCAAGCGCTGATCGATGGCAGGCCCTGGCCTGCCCTCCCGATTGCTCAGGCAATCCACCCAAAGGCCGCTCACAGCGGCCTTTGCTGTCTCTGGTGTGGGGCAGTTTTGGAGCCCTTGAATGCGTTGGAAACTACTTCGCCGTCGCCTCTCCATCACCGCACCGCGCATGACGGTGCGCAGCCACCTGCCCTGGCCGCTGCGCTGGGCCGTGGCCGCCGTGGCGCTGGGTTTTTCCGCCGCCATTGGCCTGTGGGCCTTTGAGTTTGGCAAAAGCATTGCCGGTTTAGACCGAGGCTCGAAAGAAGAGTTGGCCCAGTTGCGCACCGAAGTGGCCGAGTTGCGCGCCGAGCGCGAAAAGGCGCAGAGCATCGCCAACACCGCCGAGAGCTTGCTCAAAACAGAGAAAGCCGCGCAAGAACGGCTGGCCTCGCAACTGCGCCAGGCGGAGTCAGAGAATCTCACACTCAAAGCTGACCTGGGCTTTTTTGAGCGCCTGCTGCCAGCCGCAGGCGGCCTAGAAGGCTTGTCCGTACGCAGCATCCAAGCCGAGCCCCAAGCCCCGGGGCAGATGCGCTACCAAGCCCTGGTCATGCAAAGCGGCAAGCAAATCAGCCCCTTCAATGGCCGCTATGAGCTGACCCTGATGGGCACCCTGGACAACAAACCTTGGACCCAAACCATGCCTGGTGGCCCCAAACCGGTGCAGGTCAAACAGTATGTAAGGCTGGAGGGTCTCCTCGACCATCCGCCGCAGGCCGTGGTAAAAACGGTGCAGCTTCGCATTCTGGATGGCGGCGGCGCTGTACGCGCCACGCAAACCTTGAAGCTCTAACAAAAGCGTCCACCACCTCGTGTGGGCTCCCTGCCGCCGAGCGCGGCAATTCACTGGAGAAGCAGTATGTGGCCAGGAAAGAAAAAGCAGCCTCCCATCCGCAGTTTGGTGGGTGAAGGCACCTCCGTTCACGGTGAGCTTCGGTTCTCTGAAGGCTTGCGCATTGACGGCGAGGTGCAAGGCGATGTCGTGGCGGCAGGCAGCGGCCCGACCCTGCTCGTGCTCAGTGAAAATGCCCGCATCCATGGCAAGGTGATTGCTGGCCATGTGATCATCAACGGCGAGGTGCGTGGCCCCGTGCATTCCACTGAGCTGCTTGAATTGCAGCCCAAAGCCCGCATCATTGGTGATGTTTTGTACGAAGCCCTGGAAATGCACCAGGGTGCTAAGATTGACGGCGAGCTGAAGCACACGGCCGCCGCCTCCGAGGACAAGCCGGCACTGAAGCTGGCCGCCTCGCAGAACTGATTTTTGAACTGAAGGATTCCCCTCATGAACGCCGTGGCTGAAAACCTGCCTCCTGCAATGGGCGAGATGCCCGTCCCTCTGGTCTTTACCGACAGCGCTGCCGCGAAGGTAGCCGACTTGGTAGCCGAGGAAGGCAACCCCGACCTGAAGTTGCGGGTGTTTGTGCAAGGCGGTGGCTGCTCGGGCTTCCAGTACGGCTTCACCTTTGATGAAGTGGTCAATGAAGACGACACCCAGATGAGCAAGAACGGTGTCACCCTGTTGATCGACGCCATGAGCTTGCAGTACCTGACCGGTGCCGAGATCGACTACAAGGAAGACCTGCAAGGCGCGCAGTTCGTGATCAAGAACCCCAACGCCACCACCACCTGCGGCTGCGGCTCCAGCTTCTCGGTCTGATGGCTGCCTCCTACACCCTTTAGCAGGGTGTGAGGGCAACTCCCCTACAACGCCTCCCTCGTGGAGGCGTTTTGCATGCGGCGCAGCCTGGCTCAGGCGGGGTACAACGCCCCTAAGATGCGCGGCCCACGTGCGCCTGTCACTTCAGTGCGCTGGCCAGCTTGGCGGCAGCAATGGGCACGGGCCAACCACGCAAAGGCCGCCGCTTCAACCTGCATGGGCGGCAGGCCCAAGGCCTCGGTACTGTCAACGAGCAGGCCCGGCCACTGGGCACGCAAGCGGCGCAGCAAGTCATGGTTGAACACACCGCCGCCGCAGACATAAAGCGCCTCGGTCTCGGGAGCTGAAGCGCGCAAGGCGCTGGCGGCGGCCCGCGCAGTGAACTCCGCCAGGCTGGCCTGGATATCGACCGGGCTCAAGCCCGAAAAACCCGCCAGCCGCTGCGCCAACCAGGCAGGGTTGAACAGGTCTCGGCCTGTACTCTTGGGTGCTGGCAGGCTCAAAAAAGGCTCGGCCATCAAGACCGCGAGCAAGGGCTCGTGGGCGTGCCCGCCAGCCCCCCACTGCCCACCTGCGTCAAAGGCTTGCCCCAGGTGTTGCTGAGCGCCGTGGTCCAGCAAGGCATTGCCGGGGCCACAGTCAAAGCCACGCACGGGCAGCGCAGGGTCTGCCGACAGCAAGGTGAGGTTGGAGATGCCGCCGATGTTCAGCACCGCTCGCGCGTGCCCGGTTCGGGCAAACACTTCGGCATGAAACGCTGGCACCAAGGGCGCGCCCTGGCCCCCGGCAGCCACATCCCGGCTGCGAAAGTCTGCCACCACGTCGATGTGGCACAGCTCGGCCAGCAAGGCCGCTTGGTTGAGCTGCACGGTGTAGCCCACCCCGTCAAACTCCCCAGGGCGGTGACGCACGGTCTGTCCATGCGAGCCCACAGCATGAATGGCGCTGCGTGGCAGCCCAGCCGTTTTCAACACCGCGTCAACCGCCTCGGCTTGCATGAGCGCCAGTTGGTTGGCCGCCAGCGCGGCGCGGTGCAATTCCTGCTCTGTGGGCGTGTTCAGCGCCAGCAACTCAGCCCGCAAGCCGGGCGGGAAAGCTTGGTATGCATGGCCAGCCACTTCAACCGCCGCGGAACCCACGCCAAAGCGTGCCACCACGGCGTCCACCCCGTCGAGCGAGGTGCCTGACATCAGGCCGACGTACCAAGCGTCAGCCGCCTCACTCATGAGCCTGACCGAGGGCACAGGCCCCGACTCAGTCCACACGGCCCGCGAGGCCGTTCAGATCATCGGCCACATCGAGCTTGGTTTGGTAGCGCTTGGCCAATTGGGCAAACTTGGGACGCTGCACCGCATCCAGCTCCAGGGTTTCGGACGCTTTAGCAATGCGCAGCGGGTCTTGGTGAACGCCGTCGATGCGGAACTCAAAGTGCAAATGCGGCCCGGTGGCCCAGCCTGTGGCTCCAACAGCGCCAATGCGCTGGCCTTGCTCCACGCGCTGACCCTTGCGCACATCAATGCGGCTCAGGTGGGCGTAGACCGTCATGCGGTCACCCGAATGCTTGACCTGAACCACATTGCCATAGCCGCCCTGGACCCCCGCAAAATCGACCACGCCATCCCCCACCACGCGGACAGGCGTGCCGGTGGGCGCACCGTAGTCAGTGCCCAAATGCGCGCGCCAGGTGCGCAAAATGGGGTGGAAGCGCATGGCAAAGCCCGAGGTCACCCGAGAGAATTCCAAAGGGCTGGCCAAGAAGGCACGCTTGTTGCTCTTGCCATTGGCGTCGAAGTAACCGCCCTTGCCTTCGTTAAACCAAAAGGCCTGGTGGCTCTTGCCACCGTTCACAAATTCAGCGGCCAACACGCGGCCCACACCATCGTTCCAGGCCACGGGTTCGCCATCGGCCATTAGGGTTTCGTACACCACGCTGAAGGTGTCGCCCTTGCGCAGCTCGCGGTGGAAGTCAACCTCGGTGGAGAACATCTCCGTCATTTGTACGGCCACCGCATCGGGCACGCCGGCGTCGTCAGTCGCCGCAAACAAGGAGGAGCGGATGGTGCCACTGGCCAAGCGGGCATGCGTCTCCAGCGGAGCGGCAATGATGGACGAGCGCAAACCGGCTGGGCTGTCTTCCACGGTCAGACGCCAGAAGTGGGTCATGGGGTCATTGCCATTGGCTTCCACCGGAAAGCGCGCCACCATGCGTTGCAAGCCGCCTTTGCTGTCCAGGCTCACGCTGACCATCTTGCCCGGACGACCGCTGAACAAGCGCTTGGCAATGCTATCCGTGCGCAACCAGGCAGTCATGGCAGGGTCTCGCAAGCCCAGGCGGCGCAACAGGCTGTCGGCGGTGTCGTTGGCTCGGGTGACCTCGCTGCGCTCCAATTGCAGCGTATGCCCGGCCAGCGCTTCAAGCTGGGGCGCAATAGCCTCGGGCTCAACCACTTCGGTCACCATGCGCCTGGGCAGGTCGGCAGCATCGGGTGCCAATGGTGAAATGGCGATGGCGGTGACACCAAAGCCCGTCAGAACAGCCAGCACGGTAGCTGCGACGCGACGCGGATGGCGCAACACCGCCGCAGCGGCCTGGGCCACCACTGTGCGCACCGTCGTCAAATTGGCTTCAAGATCGAGACGCAAATCAAATCCTTTTGCGCAATGCCCGAAGCATTGCGACAGAAACGCACGAGTCTGTGCACCAGCGAGATTGACCGAGACTGGCTCAGGCCACACGCCTCACGCAAGGGAGTCGACAGCACCGCGGTCGCGGGTGGCCCGTAGAATCGGGCTCCGCCACACTGCGGGCTTGGGCGAGAACATCCTGAAGCCCGCAGCGCGGGCAGGGCAATCTCAGCCACCTTGTAAGTTTACCGCAGGCTGCGCGCTGTGGCCCCTTGGCCCCAGCCCGACCCTTGCCCTAATCGCCTTCTGCGTGAAGGCCCTCACAGCCACCCTTGTCTGCCATGTCGTCCAATACGCCCTCCGCCGCCGCTGAACAACCTGCCCAACCCGCCCTGAGCGAAGGCGTGCGCCATGCCTTGGAACTCAGCCTGCGGGGCTGCTCTGAGTTGCTGCCTCAGGCCGACTGGATCAAGAAGTTGCAACGCTCAGAGGCCACAGGCCAACCTTTGCGCGTCAAGTTCGGCATGGACCCCACCGCGCCCGACCTGCACCTGGGGCACACGGTGGTGTTCAACAAGCTGCGTCAATTGCAAGACCTTGGCCACACCGTCATTCCGCTGATTGGCGACTTCACCACCATGATCGGCGACCCCTCTGGCCGCAACAGCACCCGCCCACCCTTGACCCGTGAGCAGATCGAGGCGAATGCGCGCACCTACTTTGACCAACTGCGCCTGGTGCTGGACCTGGACCGGGCCGAGGTTCGCTACAACAGCGAATGGGGCGACGAACTAGGCTCGCGCGGCATGATTTTGCTGGCGGGCAAGTACACCGTGGCCCGCATGCTCGAACGCGACGACTTCACCAAACGCTTTGCCTCGCAAACCCCCATCTCGGTGCATGAGTTCCTCTACCCTTTGGTGCAAGGCTATGACTCGGTGGCATTGAAGAGCGACATCGAACTGGGTGGCACCGACCAGAAGTTCAACTTGCTGATGGGCCGACATTTGCAGGCGGAATACGGCCAGGAGCCCCAGTGCATCCTGACCATGCCGCTGCTGGTGGGGCTGGACGGCGTGGACAAAATGTCCAAGTCCAAGAACAACTACATTGGCATCACGGAGCCCGCCAACACCATGTTCGCCAAGGTGCTGTCCATCAGCGACGAGCTGATGTGGAACTGGTTCGAGCTGCTGAGCTTCCGGCCCTTGAGCGAGATTGCTCAGCTCAAGGCCGAAGTCACGGCGGGCCGCAACCCCAAAGACGCCAAGGTGATGCTGGCCAAGGAGATCACCGCGCGCTTCCACAATGCCGCTGCGGCAGAGGCCGCCGAAGCCGACTTCAACAACCGCGCTCGCGGTGGCATTCCGGACGACATTCCCGAGCTGAGCTTGAGCGGTGCGCCTCTGCCCATTGGCCAACTGCTCAAAGCCGCTGGCCTGGTGGCCAGCACCAGCGAAGGCTTGCGCATGGTGGACGGCGGCGGTGTGCGCATTGACGGCACCGTGATTTCCGACCGAGGTTTGAAGGTGCAAGCCGCTACCATGGTGCTGCAAGTGGGCAAACGCCGGTTCGCGCGTGTGACCCTGTCCTGATCGATGATTCAACCCGTGGAGATACCCACCATGTTTTTGAGCCGCCACATCGCTTTGTCCGCCTTAGCTCTGGCCCTGCCACTGAGCAGCGCAACAGCCGTGGCCAACCGGCCGAGTTCCCGCTCAACCGGGTGATCCCCTGCTGGACGGAAGGGCTGCAAAAAATGAAGCCCGGCGGCAAGGCCAAACTGACCTGCCCGCCTGACATTGCCTACGGTGCGCGCGGCGCTGGCGGCGTGATCCCACCCAATGCCACCTTGCACTTCGAGGTCGAACTGCTGGGCATTGCCAAGCGCTGAGTGACGAGCTAAAGGGCACTGATGCTGGCCTTGGTCCAGCGCGTGCGGCAAGCGCGCGTCGAGATTGCCACGCAGACCGTGGGCCAGATCGGCCCTGGCCTGCTGGTCTTGGTGTGTGCCGAACCCAGCGACACGCCAGTGCAGGCGGCCAAGTTGGTGAGCAAGCTGCTGAAGCTGCGCATCTTCAGTGACGATGCGGGCAAGATGAATCGCAGCCTGCAAGACTTGGATGGCGCAGGCACGCCCGGCGGCTTGTTGATCGTCTCGCAATTCACCCTGGCCGCCGACACCTCCAGCGGCAACCGCCCCAGCTTCACCTCTGCCGCCCCCGCCGCCCAGGGCGAGGCCCTTTATGAAGCCGTGCTGCGTGAAGCCCGCGCCGCCCACCCCCAAGTGGCCTGCGGCCGCTTTGGGGCCGATATGCAGGTTCACCTGGTCAACGACGGGCCAGTCACCATCCCCATGACCGTCCGGTGAGTCACAAGAAAAAGGGCACCTCGCGGTGCCCTTGTATTGCCAGCCCAGAGTGGGCTGGCCTCAATCAGCGTACTGACCAGCGGCTTTGATGACGGGGCCCCATTTGTTGATTTCGGCCTCGACGAACTTCTTGTGCTCAGCACCGTTGACGCGGGCGTCGGAGATGATGACGGCACCCAGCGCTTCCTCACGCTTGATGAACTCGGGGTCTTTCAGCGCTGCCTTCAAAGCGGTATTGACCTTGTCAAGCACCGCCTTAGGCGTGCCCTTAGGTGCGTACAGACCGTGCCAGATGGACACGTTAAAGCCCTTGACGCCTGACTCGTCCATCGTGGGCAGCTTGGCCAGCGACGGGGTGCTCAGGCGCTTGGTGGTGGTCACCGCGAAGGCCTTGACCTTGCCAGACTCGATTTGACCGGTGGTGTTGGTGGTTTGGTCGCACATGATGTCGACCTGGCCGCCCAGCAGGTCGGTCATGGCTGGAGCCGTGCCTTTGTAAGGAACGGTGGTCATGTCGATCTTCAGGCTTTGCTGGAACATCAGGCCACACAGGTGCGAAGCGGACGCCAAACCCGCATTGGCCAAGTTGATCTTGCCTTTGTTGGCCTCCAACCACTTGGCCAACTCAGCATAGTTGTTGGCGGGCAGCGTCGAGCGCCCGATCACGGTCATGGGCACCTCGTTGATCATGCCCACGTACTCAAAGTCTTCCAGCGTCTTGTACTGCAGGTTGCGATACAGCGCAGGCGCGGTGGCCATGCCAATGTGATGCAACAACAAGGTGTAGCCATCCGGTGCGGCTTTGGCCACCTTGGCCGCCCCTAGCGTGCCACCCGCACCGCCCACGTTTTCAATCACGATGGTCGCGCCACCCATGGGCTTGCGCAACGCTTCAGCCAAGTCGCGCGCCACTTTGTCAGTCGGCCCCCCTGCGGCGAAAGGCACCACCACGGTGATGGGCTTCTCAGGGTACTCGGCCGCCGCAGAAAAGGCCGCGAACGACAGTGCCGCTGCAACAGCGGTGAGGGATAAACGCTTCATGAAGACTCCTTGCAGGATGATCAAGTGACCAGTGCACCCATCGTAGTGGCTGCGCCAAGCCTGCGAAAGTCGGAAACTACGTATCCAAAGCAGGCCTAGCCTGCCGAGAACGCCCCACCATAGACTCAGGATGACTCCGCCATGATCCGCATTGACTTGCCCCCGACCCCGCCCGAGATCGACCACCCCCGCGAAGAGCGCCGCGAAGTGGGCTGCCCCGAACGCCGCACCTGGGTACTGCATGAAGACGCGAAAGCCGGATTGTGCGTTGGGATTTGGGAGTGCGAAGTAGGCCGCTGGCGCATTGAATTCGGCCCCCAAGAGCACGAATACTTCATGGTGCTCTCAGGGCGATGCCGCGTGCACCGGGCAGAAGGCGGCTATGAGGAACTCGGTCCCGGCCAAGCCGTGGTGCTGCCACCGCTGTTCAAAGGCTCATTCGAAGTGCTGGAGACCATGCGCAAGCACTTTGTGATCGTGGATCAAGCTCAGTGAATGGATAAGATGGCCCTCCGCGCGCAGCGACTTGCCTCGCGGCGATACCTTCGCCCCCCGCAACGCCTCGTACACAAGAATCAAGTTGAGGAGATTTCCGTGCGTCATTGCTTACCGACCTTTCGATTCAAGGCCCTGGTCTACTCATGGACCCTCTTGTCTTTGATCACATCCACTTCCGCTCAGGCAGCTCCCTCTTGCTCGGTGGTGGAATTGGCACCAGGAGCCTCTGCGAGTGGCGTCACGGCATTGGGCGACAAAGGTCAAGTCGCCGGATGGACCATACAGCCACCAAAAACCGTGTCTTCAACAGTGGTCTGGAAAGGGTCTCGCGTACAGATTTACGATGGCACTATCCCTCAGTGTCGGCGCTCGGCCACCGAATTCGGCCCACCCTTGCACATCACCGCCATTTCCGCCAACGGTACGGTTGCAGGTAGTTTTGCCTGCGATCAGGGCACGATTGCGCGTGACGAGGCGTTTTGGGTCAAGCGGGTTGGTCAAGCAGCGACGATCTTCGCCCTACCAGACCCGGAAGACTGGGCGCGGTACATGCCAACCGGCGTGAGCGATGCCGGTAGCGTCGTAGGCTTGCGCACTAGCCTCATCAATCAACAGGTGATCGGACCATTTGCCCGCGGCCAGCTTGACAGCGTGACACTAGCGCCAAGAACTTTTGCGCACCTAGGCGCTGGGAATGGTGGACTGACCGCGCTCTCCAGCGGGTTGGAATCTCGATCCAATCCGCCGGCAACAGTTCGGCATGCTGCGGCCACCTGGATTGATGGAGAAAGAGCCTCCGAATGGCAACTCGCGAACGAAGGTACATCACCCTTCCTGGACTATCGCAGCGCTGCTCGATCCACCTGGATAGCGGCCATCGAGATGAACACGTGGCCGGGTGCGGTGGTGGTTCAACGCCGCGATACGGGAGAGCAAACGGCTCGCTTCGAACCTCTGCAAGACGGCGCAACATTCACGGTTGGCAAACCTGTGCTGAGCGCAAACGGGAATTGGCTAAGCTACGTAGAACATCAGCGAATCAACCCGAGTGTGCAAACGGTGTTTCTTGTGCGGCTCAAAGATGGTCAAGCCACTGGCCCCGCACTAGCGATTGCATACGCGTCAGGAAATGTCATCTCCATCAGCAACTCGGGTCAAGTTCTCGGTCGCTTCGTGGACTCAAACAGCCGAAGTGAAAAGTGGTACGTTCGCCTCGCAACGGGAACCACCTTGGCCGTTGAAGACACCGTGAGCGGGCTCACGTCCATCAGCAATGGATTGATGAATCCTCGAGGCGATATGGCATTCACTGGTGTGTATAGAGAGAAAGGGAGTGCCTTGCGACTCAGTTGTGGCGACTAAAGATCTCTCACATCACTGATACGAGCGCGCGTCCTCGATCACCTTGCCGTCGTTGGGCAAGCTGCCTGGGGACAGCAGTTCAATATCACTGCGCAGCTTGGTCACGTCGCGCACGGTGTCGGCAACGCGCGCGGCCAAGCCTTCGGGTTGGGCGGTCGCCTCCAGTTTCAGGGTCATGCGGTCCGAGGCCATTTCGCCTTGCACCACCAGGCGCGCCCGGCTGACCTCGGGGTGGCGTTTGACGATCTCGGCCACTTGGCCGGGGTGGACGAACATGCCGCGCACTTTGACGGTTTGGTCGGCCCGACCCATCCAGCCCTTGATGCGCGTGTTGGTGCGGCCGGTGGGGCAAGTGCCAGGCAGCACAGCAGAGAGATCGCCTGTGCCAAAGCGCACCAAGGGGTAATCGCGGTTCAGGGTGGTGACGACCACCTCGCCGACCTCGCCTTCGGGCACGGGGTCGCCAGTGCCTGGGCGCACAATCTCCACAATCACGCCTTCGTCCAGCACCAAGCCCTCGCGGGCCGAGGTTTCATAGGCCACCAGGCCCAGGTCCGCCGTGGCATAGCACTGGAAAGCCGTAATGCCTTGGCTCGCGAACCAGTCGCGCAGCGAGGGCGGGCAGGCTTCTCCGCTAACCATGGCCTTGCTAACACTGCGAATGTTGACCCCGGTTTCCTGGGCCTTCTCAATCAAGATTTTCAGAAAGCTGGGGGTACCGATATAGCCGTGGGGTTTGAGCTCGGCCATGGCCTGCAACTGCATCTCGGTGTTGCCCACACCGCCCGGAAAAGTGGCGCAGCCCACCGCATGAGCCCCGGTTTCCATGATGGCACCCGCCGGTGTGAGGTGGTAGCTGAAGCTGCAATGAGCCAGGTCGCCGGCCCGAAAGCCCGCGGCATAGATGGCACGCCCCATGCGCCAGTAGTCCGCGCCTTCGCCTTCGGGTTCGTAGATGGGGCCAGGGGACTGAAACACGCGCTTGGCTCCGGTGGTGGACAGCAAGCCACGCCAACCGATGGCGGAGAACCCGCCAAAGGGGTCGCGCCCTGCAGCACGGCTGGCTTGCTGGCGCGCCAGCAGCTCGGTCTTGCGTACCACTGGCAGGCCCGTCAGCGCCGCGCGGCTGTTGATGCGACTGGCCTCAATGCCTTGGAGCAACTCGCCGAAAGCGTCAGTACGCGCCTGCGCGTGGCCGACCAAGCCCGGCAGTGCAGCCATCAAGGCCGCTTCACGCTCGGCGGGAGCACGGGTTTCCAGGGCGTCGAAATAGTCAGTCATCGTGGTCGCTCCAGGCGGAGAGCTTCTTCTTCAGCTCCGCCGAAAAGTCGCGCACTTCGGCGCCGGATTTCAAGGTCTTGCTCTGCCAGTCCGGCCCGCTGCGCTGGGGCTTCTTGACCACAGCGGCGGTCAGCACGCCATCGGCCAGAAGAAACTTGGCGATGGCCAAACCCTTGCGTTCAAACATGCCCGCGCGCTCGGTCAAGCCCATCTCGCGGGCATCGCGGCGCAAGCGCTGCAAAGCGTCTTCCGCATTGAACGGTGGGGGCGCAAAACCCCAGTCTTCGCTCATGTCCGGCTCCAAAGTTCAAAGCACTCAAGCCAACCAACGCTTGCGGCGCTTGTAGCTCTTTACGTCTTTAAAGCTCTTGCGGTCACCACCGCCCATGCCCAGGTAGAACTCTTTCACGTCTTCGTTCTCGCGCAGGTCTTTGGCGGCGCCATCCATCACGATGCGGCCGTTCTCCAGGATGTAGCCATAGTCGGCATAGCGCAGCGCGATATTGGTGTTTTGCTCGGCCAGCAAGAAGGTGACCTTTTCTTTGGTGTTGAGGTCTTTGACGATCTCAAACACCTCTTCCACGATCTGCGGTGCCAAGCCCATGGAGGGCTCGTCCAGCAAGACCATCTTCGGGTTGGCCATCAAGGCGCGGCCAATGGCGCACATTTGCTGTTCGCCGCCCGAGGTGTAGGCCGCTTGGCTGGTGCGGCGGGTCTTGAGCCGGGGAAAGTAGTTGTAGACCTTCTCCAGCGTTTGGGCCACGGCCGCCTTGCCATCATTGCGGGTATAGGCCCCAGTCAACAGGTTCTCTTCGATGGTGAGGTGTGCAAAGCAATGTCGCCCTTCCATCACCTGAACCACGCCACGCGCCACCATGTCGGAGGTGCTGAGCTTCTCAATGCGCTCACCACGCAACTCGATGGAGCCCTTGGTGACCTCGCCTCGTTCGCCCGCCAGCAAATTGCTCACCGCACGCAGTGTGGTCGTCTTGCCCGCGCCATTGCCCCCTAAAAGCGCCACCACCTGGCCCTCCGGCACTTGCAGGGACACGCCCTTGAGCACCAGGATCACGTGGTTGTAGATGACTTCAATGCCGTTGACGTTCAGAAGGATGTTGGGAGTGCTCATGGCATGCCTTTGCAGTGAGAGCGAATCGCTGGCTCTCTGAAACCCCGCGCGCGAGGCTTCAGAGAGGGCCCCTCTCTGTGACAGAAGAGGCCCCGCGGACGCAATGGATCAGGAGCCGCAATCCGCCGCGTCGCGACGGCTCAGCTTCTTCTCTGCCGCGTACTTGTCAGCGGCTTGCTTGACCATGGGCTTGATCAGCGCCTCGTCAGCTTGCAGCCAATCCGAGGTGAACTTCCAGGCCTTGCCGTCCCACTGGTGCATGCGGGCCCAGCTACCACCCATGTGGTCAGCGCAAGAAGTGGAGACCGGACGCAGCACGCCGGCAAAGCCCAGCGCATCGAGCTTCTTTTGGTCCAGGGCCAAATTCTCCAGGCCCCAACGCACTTGCTCGCCCGTCATGACCTTGCCCTTGCCAAAGCGCTCTTGCGCGCGCTTCACGCCTTCAACGGCCAACATGGCGTGCACCAGACCGCGCATGTAGAGCACGCTGCCCACTTCTTCCTTAGGCCCCGTGCCTTGGCCCTTGGCATGGAGGGTCGCCAGGATGTCCTGCGCCACCTTGGAGTTCGGCTCGGCGCCGTGCTGCATGGTGATGGCGTTATAGCCCTTGGCACCTTCGCCCACGTCCTTCACGTCCGGCTCTGCACCAGCCCACCACACGCCGTACATCTTGTCGCGCGGGTAGCCGGTGGCCACGGCTTCCTTCAAAGCGGCCGAGTTCATCACGCCCCAGCCCCACAGCAATGTGTAGTCAGGGCGGCTCTGCCGAATTTGCAGCCAAGTGGCTTTTTGCTCCACACCCGGGTGGGTCACCGGCAGCAATTGCACCTCAAAGCCGTGCATCTTGGCGCGCTCTTGCAGCAGAGGAATCGGCTCTTTGCCGTAGGGGCTGTCGTGATAGACCAAGGCGATCTTCTTGCCTTTGAGCTTGTCCCACCCGCCTTCGCGCTTGGCCAGTTGGCCCACCAAGATGTCTGCTGCCGTCCAGTAGGTGCCCAGCAGCGGGAAGTTCCACTTGAAGACATTGCCATCGGCCGATTCGCTGCGGCCATAGCCAGCGGTGATCAGCGGAATCTTGTCGGCCGGGGCCTTCTCGGTCAGCGCAAAGGTAACACCCGTGGACAGCGGCTGGAACACCGTGGCGCCCTTGCCTTTCAAGCGCTCATAGCACTCCACGCCCTTGTCGGTGGCATAGCCGGTTTCGCACTCTTCAAAGGCGATCTTCACGCCGTTGATGCCACCCTTGGCATTCACCAGCTTGAGATAGTCCACATGGCCGTTGGCCCAAGGCACACCGTTGGGTGCATAGGCGCCAGTGCGATACACCAGCACCGGGAAGAACTGCTCCTTGGCCTGCGCAAATGCAGGCGAAGTTGCCACAGCGGCAAGACCAGCGGCCGCCAGCACGGCCGCTTGGGCCAGGGACTTGAACTTCATGATGTCTACCTCCAAAAAGGGGGGTGAAAAGCACACAAGGGTGCGGGACGAAAGGGGCTGTGGGGTCTTGGCCCACAACTCTAGGAACTCAGTGAGGGAAGGGCCACAGACGCAGCTTCTCTTTGGCGGTGGACCACAGCCGAGCCAGGCCGTGCGGCTCCACGATCAAGAAGAAGATGATCAGCGCGCCGAAGATCATGTAGGTCAGGTGCGAGGCCGTGGCGGTGGAGAGGCCTACAGCCACGGTGAGGTTGTCCAACACAATGGGCAAGATCACGATGAAGGCAGCGCCAAAGAAGCTGCCCATGATGGAGCCCAAGCCGCCAATGATGACCATGAAGAGCAGGTCAAACGAGCGGTTGATGTTGAAGGCCGCAGGCTCCCACGAGCCCAGGTGCACAAAGCCCCACAGCGCCCCCGCCATACCAACAAAGAAAGACGAGACCGCGAAGGCCGTCAGCTTGGCATAGACCGGGCGAATACCGATGACCGAGGCCGCCACGTCCATGTCGCGCATGGCCATCCACTCCCGGCCAATGTGGCTGCGAACCAAGTTCTTGGCAAACCAAGCACAGACCACCACAAAGCCGAGGCAGAACCAATACTTGGCCACAGGCGAGTCGATAGATACCCCGAAGAAGGACAGTTGACTGACGTTGACCGAACCTGAGGCCGAGTCATTGGTAAACCACTTGATCCGCAGAAAGGCCCAGTCGGTAAAGAACTGCGCCGCCAAGGTGGCCACGGCCAAGTAAAGCCCTTTGATGCGCAGCGATGGAATGCCAAACAACACCCCAACCGCCGTGGCACACACACCGCCCAAGATGATGGCGGCCAACATCGGCATGCCTTCGACGCGGATCAAGAAGTTGTAGGCCGCATAGGCACCCACCGCCATAAAGCCGCCGGTGCCCAGGGAGATTTGGCCGCAATAGCCCACCAAGATGTTCAGACCTATGGCCGCCAGGGACAGGATCAGAAAGGGGATCAGGATGGCGCGGAATAAATACTCGCTGGCCATGAGGGGCACGCCAATCGCCGCAAAGGCCACCAGCAGGCCGATAGCCCAGCGGTCTTGCAGGATGGGAAAGATCTGCTGATCCAACCGGTAACTGGTCTTGAACTGACCGTTTTCACGATAAATCATGGTGTCTTACTTTCTCGGTGATCTTCTAGTTTCGGCCCGCTTCGCTTAACTTGCTGCGCAAGTTAGCCTGCACTGAAAAATCATCGCCCGCATTACACGCGGTCAATGATTTTTTCCCCAAACAGGCCTTGAGGGCGGACCAGCAAGAAGCCCAGTGCCATCACGTAGGCAAACCAGATCTCGATGCCGCCACCGAGCATGGGGCCGATGTAAACCTCAGAAAGCTTCTCGCCCACACCGATGATCAAGCCGCCGATGATGGCGCCTGGCACCGAGGTCAGGCCGCCCAGAATCACCACCGGCAAGGCCTTGAGCGCCACCTGCGACAGCGAGAACTGCACGCCGAGCTTGGAGCCCCAAATGATGCCGGCCACCAGGGCGGCGAAGCCTGCCACCGACCACACGATGACCCAAATACGGTTGAGCGGGATGCCAATCGACTGCGCGGCTTGGTGGTCATCGGCCACCGCACGCAGGGCTCGGCCCGTGGCCGTCTTCTGGAAAAAGATCGCCAGCACCACCACCAGCGCGGCCGCAATGCCTGCGGCGATCAAGTCCTCTTGACCAATCAAGATGCCGCCTTGGAAGGTGGACTCCATCAGGAAGATGGGGTCTTTGGGCATGCCCACATCGATCTTGTAGATGTCGGAGCCAAACACAGTTTGGCCAAAGCCATCCAAGAAGTAGGTGATGCCCAGGGTGGCCATCAGCAAGGCAATGCCTTCTTGGTTGACCAGCTTGCCCAGCACAAAGCGCTCAATCACCCAAGCCAAAGCAATCATGCAGCCCATGGCGAGCACAAAGGCGATGAGATTGACCACCACCTTGTTGTCCACGCCAGTCCAGCCCGGCACCCATTCTGCAAACCGGGCCATGGCCAGAGCCGCAAACAACACCATCGCGCCCTGCGCGAAATTGAACACGCCGCTGGCCTTGTAGATGAGCACAAAGCCCAGCGCGATCAGCGAATACAGCATGCCGGCCATCAGGCCGCCGAACAAGGTTTCAAGAAAGAATCCCATGATGTGTCCCCGCTTAATGTGAGGTGCCGAGGTAGGCGCTGATCACGTCCTCATTGGCGCGCACTTCATCGGGCGCGCCGTCGCCAATCTTCTTGCCGTAGTCCAGCACCACCACGCGGTCGGAGATGTCCATCACCACACCCATGTCGTGCTCGATCAGCACGATGGTGGTGCCGAATTCATCATTCACGTCCAAGATGAAGCGGCACATGTCCTGCTTCTCTTCCACGTTCATGCCGGCCATGGGCTCGTCGAGCAGCAGCACTTGCGGCTCCATGGCCAAGGCGCGGCCCAAGTCCACCCGCTTTTGCAGGCCATAAGGCAAGCGGCCCACAGGCGTCTTGCGGAAGGCTTGGATCTCCAGGAAGTCGATGATGTGCTCGACAAACTCGCGGTGGGCGCTCTCTTCACGCTCAGCCGCCCCCCAGCGAATGGCTTGCTGGAAGATGTTGGTCTTCATCTTCAAGTTACGGCCGGTCATGATGTTGTCAATGACGCTCATGCCCTTGAACAAAGCCAGGTTCTGGAAGGTGCGCGCCACGCCCATCTCGGCCACTTGGCGCGAGTTCATATGGCTGAAGGTTTTGCCCCGGAACGTGATCTTGCCTTCCTGCGGGGTGTAGACGCCGTTGATGCAATTCAGCATCGAGCTCTTGCCCGCCCCGTTCGGGCCAATGATGGCGCGGATCTCGTGCTCGCGCACATTGAAGCTGATGTCCGTCAGCGCTTTGACGCCACCAAACCGCAGGCTGATGTTCTGCACGTCCAGAATGACGTCGCCGATTTTCTTGCTCATGTCAGGCCACCTTCTTGGTCTGAGCCGGGAACGTCTTGGCGTCCATGATCTTCAGCGTCGCCGAGACACTGCCCGAGCGACCATCTTCAAACTTCACAGCGGTCTCGATGAACTGCTCGCTCTTGCCGCTGTACATGGCGTCGACCAGTACCTGATATTTGTCGTTGATGAAGCCGCGCTTGACCTTACGGGTGCGGGTCATCTCGCCATCGTCGGCATCCAGTTCCTTGTGCAGCACCAAGAAGCGGTGAATCTGGGTGCCGGCCAACAACTCGTCGCGGGCCAGGTCGGCATTGACTTGCTCCACGCAGTCCTTGATCAGTGACAAGACCTCGGGCTTGGCCGCCAAATCGGTGTAGCCCGCATAAGGCAGGTTGCGGCGCTCGGCCCAGTTGCCTGCGGCTTCAAAGTCGATGTTGATGAAGGCGCAGACCTTTTCGCGTTTGTCGCCAAAGGCCACCGCCTCTTTGATATGCGGGAAAAACTTCAGCTTGTTCTCGACATACTTGGGCGCAAACATCGCGCCGTCATTGGCGCCACCGGCCAAGCGGCCCACGTCCTTGACGCGGTCGATGATCTTCAAATGGCCTTCGGCATCAATAAAGCCCGCATCGCTGGTGTGATACCAGCCATCTGCTGTCAACACCTCGGCCGTGGCCGCAGGGTTCTTGTAATACTCCTTGAGCAAGCCTGGCGACTTGACCAACACTTCACCACTCTCAGAGAGCTTGATCTCTACGCCATCGCAGGGAACACCCACGGTGTCAGCGCGCGCCTCGTGGTCGGGCTGCAGGCAGACAAACACTGCCGTCTCGGTCGAGCCGTAGAGCTGCTTGAGGTTGATGCCGATAGAGCGGTAGAAGGTGAACAGGTCTGGGCCAATGGCCTCACCCGCCGTGTAGGCCACCCGCACCCGGCTCATGCCCAGGGTGTTGCGCAGCGGGCCATAGATGAAGAAGTTGCCCAAGGCGTAGTTGAGTTTGTCCATCAGGCCCACCGGCTTGCCGTCCATCAGCGCTGGGCCCACCCGCTTGGCCACCGCCATGAAGTGGTGAAACAGCTTGCGCTTGATTGGGCTTGCGTCCTCCATGCGGATCATCACCGTGGTGAGCATGCCTTCAAAAATGCGGGGCGGCGCAAAGTAATAGGTCGGGCCGATCTCTTTGAGGTCGATGTTCACCGTGGCGGCCGACTCGGGGCAGTTGACGATGTAGCCACAAGCCAGCCATTGGCCATAGCTGAAGATGTTCTGCCCAATCCAAGCCGGTGGCAGATAGGCCAGCACTTCTTCTTGTTCGGTCAGTTTGTCAAAGTTCTTGCCTGCCGAAGCGCGGTCTAGCAAGGAGCTGTGGGTATGCACCACGCCCTTGGGGTTGCCGGTGGTGCCGGAGGTAAAAAACATTGCCGCGACATCGCTTGCCTGGCCCTTGGCGACTTCGGCCTCATAAAACCCGGGGTGAGCCTGATCAAAGGCTCGGCCCGCTTCGAGCAAGGCGTCAACGGCCTCCAAACCCGCTTCTTGGTACTTGCGCAAGCCCCGGTCATCGTCAAACCAAATGCGCGCCAGTGCGGGCACTTGCTCGCGCACTTCCAGCATCTTGTCGACCTGCTCTTGGTCTTCCACCACGGCAAAGCGCACCTCGGCATTGGTGATGGGGAACACATAGTCGCCCGCCGGGGCGTCTTGGTAAAGCGGCACGGGCACTGCGCCCAAAGCCTGTGCGGCCAACATGGCGGCTGACAGGCGGGGCCGGTTATCGCCCACCACCACCATATGGTCTCCGCGTTGGAGCCCCGCCGCTGCCAGCCCGCAGGCCATGGCACGCACCTCCTGCGCCAACTCGCTCCAGGTGGTGGTTTGCCAAATGCCGTACTCCTTCTCACGCAGGGCGGCAGCCTGGGGGCGCTTGGCGGCATGGTCGAGCATCAGTTGCACAAAGGTGGTCTGCACGGACAGGCTCTCCTGTGAGTCCGGCCCCGGAAGGGCCACGACGAAACACTGTTCAATGCCTGCATCGTAGGCAGAAGTTTGACGCTGTGTTGTCAGTTGGACGACAATTTACGGGTCTGCCCTGAGCGGACTTTCCCGCCCCTCCTTTTTGAATGAGCCACACCACTGACACCCCACGCCCACTGCGTGACCGCGCGCGGCACCTGAGTGCTCAAGAGTTGGCCAACATTCCCTGGCTGGCCTTGCTCGATGAGCCAGACCGCGCCATGGCTGTGGACAGCATGGCCATTGCCACTGCCGAGGTGGGCGACTTGATCTGCCGCATTGGCCGCCCTGCCACCTATTGGTTTGGGGTTGTGGACGGCCTGCTCAAGATGAGTAACGATCAAAGTCAGGGCCCGGCCGTTACCTTTACCGGTGTGCCACCGGGGGCGTGGTTTGGTGAAGGCACCTTGCTCAAGCGCGAGCCCTACCGCTACAACATCGAGGCCCTACGGCGCTCTGAGGTCGCCGGCCTACCAGTGGATACCTTTCACGACTTGCTAGGCCGCTCCATCCCCTTCAACCGCTTTGTGTTGAACCAATTGAACGAGCGCTTGGGCCAGTTCATCGCCGCCCGCGAAACAGACCGCCTGGGCGACCCGGACACCCGCGTGGCCCGAAATTTGGCGGCGCTGTTCCACCCCGTGCTCTACCCCGGTGTGGGGCAGATGCTGCGCATCACACAGCAGGAGTTGGCGTACTTGGTGGGCCTGTCTCGCCAGCGGGTGAACGAGGCCTTGAAGGTGCTGCAAGCCCGCGCCCTGATCCGCATCGAATACGGTGGCTTAAGGGTGCTGGACTTGCAAGGGCTGAGAGGCTTTTCCCGGCACTCAGCGGACTGGTGAGCCCAAGGGGCCTGGCTTGCTCCACAAGGGCACCCAGGCGGCTGTTCCTTCGGCAATCAAGGCAATTGCATCGGCGCTCAGGTATTGCGTCGCCTCAGACGCGCGCTTGTTGATGGCCACTTGGGGCGAGGGCGTGTCCTCGGCGGTGTCGTCCAGCACCTCGTCTTGCTGAGCCACCAGCATGCCCGGCTCAAACGGCACGCCGACAAAGTCGCACACCTCGCGCAGCGACTGCTCGGGGTTCTCCACCAACCACTCATAAGGCGCCATGAACATGGCATGGCCCCAGGTAGGTTGTGCCTCGGTCACCAGCTTGGTGAAGCGCTGGAACACGTTCATCATCTCTGGGGCTGTTTTGTCCAGCCACTTCATGCTCTCTCGGCTGCGCCCTTCTTCCAGCGACTTGACCAAGCGCTTGCGGTAGGAGGAGGAGACATCCACCGCATCACGGCTGCAAACAATCACCCGAGCTTTGGGGAATAACTCAAAAATCAGCGGAATCTTCTTCAAATGCCCCGGCGTCTTCTCAAGCGGCTGGCGACCTTGGTAGATGGAGTGGCTGGCAAACCAAAAAAAGCTGCGGATCAAGTCAGCCTCACTCAGCGGGCCTTCTTTGGCCGTCAGGTCTGCCACCAAACGGCGGTAGGCCAAGAGCGGCTTGCGTCCCTTGAGGTAGAGCTTGGTCGGGACATGGATGGGGTCTTCCAGCGGTGTTTTGGGCCGCACAAAGATATGCGTCTCGCGGCAGTTTTTGATGTTGTACATCGCACTGTGCCGAGCAAACGCCACTTGCAGCATGGACGTGCCTGAGCGCGCCAAGCCACAAATGAACACCGGCGTGGCCTGTTGGCACCACGCGTGAATCTCGGCCAGAGTGGTGGGGCCAGGCGGGCTCCATTCCGAGTCAGGCAAATCCATGAACACGTCCTCTGAAATCGAGATTGCAAACAAAGGCTGTATTCTGAGGGCTGAAATGCCCCATGGCCCAGTCATTGAGGGCCCTAGCTTGTAGGTCTAGTGCAGGTAGCGTTTCGCTGAACCCTGAAAAGAGTCCGCAGGGACTCTTTTCCCACGGGTTCAGTGCTGCAGGATTTTGGAGAGGAATTCTTTGGCGCGGGGGGAGCGGGCGTCGGGGCTGCCGAAGAACTCGTCCTTTTTGCAGTCCTCGATGATCTTGCCGGCGTCCATGAAGATGACACGGTTAGACACCTTCTTGGCAAAGCCCATTTCGTGCGTCACGCACATCATGGTCATGCCTTCATTGGCCAACTGCACCATCACATCCAGCACTTCACCCACCATCTCCGGGTCCAGCGCCGAAGTGGGCTCGTCGAACAACATCACGATCGGGTCCATGGAGAGTGCGCGGGCGATGGCCACACGCTGCTGCTGACCACCAGAGAGCTGACCGGGGAACTTGTCTTTGTGGGCCATCAGGCCCACGCGCTCCAGCATCTTCAGGCCACGGGTTTTGGCGTCGTCGGCGCTGCGGCCCAAGACCTTGATCTGCGCCAGCGTCAGGTTTTCCGTCACCGAGAGGTGGGGGAACAACTCGAAGTGCTGGAACACCATGCCCACGCGGCTGCGCAGCTTGGGCAGGTCGGTCTTGGGGTCGGCAATGGACACCCCATCGACCACGATATCGCCCTTTTGGAAGGGCTCCAGCGCATTGACGGTTTTGATCAGCGTGGACTTGCCCGAGCCCGACGGGCCGCACACCACCACCACCTCACCTTTTTGAATGGAGGTCGTGCAATCGGTCAGCACTTGGAAGCTGCCGTACCACTTGGAGATGTTTTTGATATCGATCATGGTGAGTGCTCCTTATCGGATGATTTGGATCTTCTTCTGCAAGCGGCGAACCAGCATCGACAGGGAGAAGCAGATGACAAAGTAAACCACAGCGGCGACCATATAGGTCTCGACGGGGCGGTTGAAGTTCTTGCCCAAAGTTTCAAATCCCTTGAGCAAATCGTAGGCACCGATGGCATACACCAAGGAAGTGTCCTGGAACAAGATGATGGTCTGCGTCAGCAACACAGGCAGCATGTTGCGGAAGGCCTGCGGCAGCACCACCAATTGCATGGTTTGGCCGTAGGTCAGCCCCATGGCAAAGCCTGCATAAGTCTGCCCTTTGGGAACACTCTGAATGCCCGCACGCATGATTTCTGCAAAGTAGGCCGCCTCAAACAGAGTGAAAGTCAGGAACGCGGAAGCCTCAGCGCCAATCGGACGTCCGATCAGGAACGGAACCAACAGGAAAAACCACAAGATGACCATCACTAGCGGAATGCTCCGCATGGTGTTCACATAGAACGCCGCTGGAAGCTCTAAGGCTTTGACACCTGACAAGCGCATCAACGCCAGCAATGTGCCCAGAACGATGCCGCCGACCATGGCCACCAAGGTCAGTACCACGGAGTACTTCAAGCCACCCCAAACGTAGCTGGAAAGGAGGTCGCCAGTGAGAAAGCTGAAATCCAAATTCATTGCTTTGCCCCCAGGAAACCAGGCACTCTCACCTGTGTCTCAATGAAGCGCGCCAGTGCAAACACTGCCAGCGAGGAAACAAAATAAAGCAGCGTGACAGCCAAATAAATTTCAATGCCTTTCGAGGTCTCTTCAGAGGCCTGCCGGGCAAACATGATCATCTCGGTGATCGATACAGCAAAGGCCACCGCCGAATTCTTGACGATACCCATCGCCTCGCTGGTCAGCGGTGGAATCACAACTCGCAAAGCGACTGGAAGCAGGACATATCGATAGGTTTGGGGCAATGTCAGGCCCATGGCCAGACCTGCGTAGCGCTGCCCTTTGGGCAAGCTTTGGATACCGGCTCGGACTTGCTCAGATATCCGAGCAGACGTAAAGAATCCAAGACCAAAGGCCACCAATACGAAGGGCGGCAATTGCTTAAAGACCGGCACGAATTCAGGTACTACGAAGTACCAGAGAAACACCTGCACCAGCACCGGGATATTGCGGAACAATTCAGTCCAGGCCTCGCCAAACAGGGCTAGCCCTTTATGCGGCAGCGTGCGCATGACCCCAATGCAGACCCCGACCAGTAACGCCAGCACCAAGGCCAAAGCAGATACGGTCAGCGTCCAGCCCCAGGCGGAGAGCAACCAATCCAGGTAGGTGATGTCACCACCTTTGCCAAAGCAGCCGGCAATTTCTTGCTGCTCAATGGTGTCTTTGCAAAACACCTGCCAATCCCAATTCGACACAGAGGTCTCCTACTGGCCCAACTCTAAAAAACGCGGCGCGGGCCGTTTGAGCGGCACCGCGCCGTCTGCACATGCAAGCTCAGTGGCCACGGCACACGCCGTCGCCCTGCTTGCTGTGCTATTTACTTCTTGGCGTACTCTTCGGCCGGTTTGTCGTTGGGGTTGGCCAACGCAGCCTTCAGGTTGTCGCTCATAGGCAGGCCCACCTTGGCATTGGCCGGGGGGATGGGCTGCATCAACCACTTGTCGTACAGCTTGGCAATCTCGCCCGACTTGATCATGGCCTTGATGCTGTTGTCCACGGCCGTCTTGAAGGCGGGGTCATCCTTGCGGATCATGATGGCGATGGGTTCCACCGACAGCACTTCGCCCACGATCTTGTAGTCGGCGGGGTTCTTGGACTTGGCGATCAGTCCAGCCAGCAGGGAGCCGTCCATCACGAAGGCATCCGCACGGCCCGACTCCAGCAGCAAGAAGCTGTCGGCGTGGTCTTTGCCGAACACTTCCTTGAAGTCCACGCCCGTGGCGCGCTCGTTCTTGCGCAGGGTCTGCACAGACGTGGTGCCGGTGGTGGTGGCCACGCTGCGGCCGTTCAGGTCAGCAATCTTGGAGATGCCGGAGTTAGCCTTCACCGCAATGCGCACTTCTTCCACAAAGGTAGTGACTGCAAAGGCCACGTCTTTTTGACGGGTGGCGTTGTTGGTGGTGGAGCCGCACTCAATGTCCACGGTGCCGTTTTGCACCAGAGGGATACGGTTACATGGTGATTTCATAGTCACTGCTGCCTGCCGCCACCAAGCGCTTGGCGCGCAATTCTTTACGCACCGAGCTGGCGGGCAAGAAGGCCAGACCGTGGCCTTCCAGAGCCATGGCCTTCAGGCCTTCGGCCATGTCGGTCTCGTAAATAGGGTCCAGGTGCGGCGGCGTGGCGGCGTGCTTGATGATCTGCTCCACCAGCCGTGCCATATACGCGCCCGAGGCATAGCTCAGCAGCGGCACCGGTGCGCGCGGGCTGCCTGGCAGCCGGAACATGGGCTGGCCGGAGGCATCGGCCTTGGTATAAGGTGCCAGCGTCTCTTGGCCCAAGGTCAGCATTTCGTAGCGGTCGGGCGAGAGCTGTAACGGGTGGGTGGCATGGTGATAGGCGATCAGCAGGTCGCAGCCGCCTTCGGTCAGGCGCATCACGGCGTCGTGCACATTCAGCGCGATCAGGCGAGTTTTAACCTCGCCAAACTTTTGCCGCAGGTCCATCAGCCAATGCGGGAAGAAGGTGAAGGCCAGGGTGTGCGGCACCGCAAACTCGATCATGTCTTGCCCGCCCACCTGGTGGCTGCGCATCATGTTGCGGGTGGCCTGCAAGCTGCCCAGGATTTCTAGCGCCTGGGCGTGAAAGGTCTCGCCCGCCGCCGTCAAACGGGTGGGGTAGGACGAGCGATCCACCAAGTCAATGCCCGCCCAAGCCTCCAGCGCCTGGATGCGGCGTGAGAACGCTGGTTGGGTGACATGCCGCAACTGGGCCGAGCGAGAGAAGCTCCGCGTCTCAGCCAGGCTCACAAAGTCTTCAAGCCATTTGGTATCCATTGCTCAGTGTCCTTCCACAGGCTGTGGGCCTGCGTCCTCATCGGCAGCGCTGTTTTGCAACTGCCACATCCGAGCATAGCGCCCACCTTGGGCCAGCAGGCTGGCATGCGCCCCTCGCTCCACAATCTCACCGGCTTCCATCACCAAAATTTCATGCGCCTCCACCACCGTAGAAAGCCGGTGCGCAATCACCAGCGTGGTCTTGCCCACCGAGGCGCTGCGCAGCTCGGCCTGAATGGCGCGCTCATTGGCCGAGTCCAGCGCCGAGGTGGCTTCGTCAAAAATCAGGATGGGCGGGTTCTTCAACAGCGTGCGGGCTATCGCTACGCGCTGCTTTTCTCCGCCAGAGAGCTTCAACCCCCGCTCGCCCACCACCGTGTCATAGCCCTTGGGCTGGGCGACGATGAAAGCGTGGATGCGCGCGGCCTGGGCCGCTGCCTCAATCTCGGCCTGGCTGGCGCCGGTGCGGCCATAGCCAATGTTGTAGGCCACGCTGTCGTTGAACAGCACGGTGTCTTGCGGGACGATGCCAATGCTGCGCCGCAAACTGTCTTGGGTGACGCTGCGGATGTCTTGCCCATCAATACTGATGCGCCCGCCGCTCACGTCATAAAAGCGGTAGAGCAGGCGCGCCAGCGTGCTCTTGCCTGCCCCACTGGCGCCCACCACGGCCACGGTCTTGCCAGCGGGCACCTCAAAGCTCAGGCCTTGCAAAATCGGCCGCTCCGGGTCGTAGGCAAAGCGCACGTCTTCAAAGCGCACGGTGCCGCCCTGCACCTGCAGCGCAGCGGCACCAGGGGTGTCCGCCACTTCGCGCTCGCGTTCCAGCAGGCCGAACATCTTGTCCAGGTCAGCCAAGCTTTGTTTGATCTCGCGGTACAGCACGCCCAAGAAGTTCATGGGAATGTAGAGCTGGATCAGCAGCGCGTTGATCATCACCAAATCGCCCAGGGTCAGCCGCCCTTCCACCACCCCGCTGGTGGCACGCCAGAGCATGGCCAAGAGCGAGGTGGCGATGATCAACTGCTGCCCGGTGTTGAGCAGGGACAGCGAGGTCTGCGACTGGATCTGCGCCTTGCGGTAGGCATCCAGCCCCTGGTCATAGCGCTGGGCTTCAAAGCTTTCGTTGTTGAAGTATTTGACCGTCTCGTAGTTCAGCAGCGCGTCAATGGCCCGGCTGTGCGCTTTCGAATCCAGCTCGTTCATGCGACGCCTGAACTGCGTGCGCCACTCCGTCACCGTCACCGTGAAGGCCACATAGGCCGCCAGCGCCGCCAGCGTGATCCACACAAAGCCCATGTCATAGGCGCTGCCCAACAGCACCAGGGCCAGCAGCAGCTCCACCGCCGTGGGCACGATGGTGTAGAGCGAATAAGACACCAGGGACTGCAGCGCCCGCGTGCCGCGCTCGATGTCCCGCGTCATGCCGCCGGTTTGCCGCTCCAAGTGAAAGCGCAGGCTCAAGCCATGCAGGTGCTGAAACACCTCCAGCGCAATCTGCCGCGCCGCGCCATGCGTGGCCTTGGCAAACACCAGCTCGCGCAGCTCGGTGAACACCGAGGTGCCCAGGCGCAGCGCGGCATAGGCCACCAGCAAGCCCGCAGGCACCACCAATAAGGCTTTGGGGTCGGTGGCGGAGAGGCTGAGGCTGTCCACCAACTGCTTGAGCAGCAGCGGCACGCCCAGATTGGTGAGCTTGGCCGCCACCAAGAACGTCAGCGCTGCGGCCACCCGCCAGCGATAAGGCCACAGATAGGGCAGCAGCCGCTTCAGCGTGGCCGCATCGGAGCGGGGTTCAGGGCTGCTCTGGGCCACAGCCGGTGTCTCGGCCGGGGCCGCACTCATTCGTCGCATCGTGAAAGAATCCTGCTCATTCATTCGGCGCAATGTTTGCGCCTTCTCTCTTTTCAGGATGCCGCCATGAGCCCCAACAGCCCCGACACACATCCCACTGCGGCGAGTGTGCCTCAAGCCGCGCCAGGCCCGCTGGCCCTGCCGACCGACCGCGAGCTGGTGCTGCGCGTGATGCCCATGCCGGCGGACGCCAACGGCAACGGCGACATCTTCGGCGGCTGGATCATGGCCCAGGTGGACTTGGCCGGCGCCGTGCTGCCCATGCGCATCAGCCGTGGCCGCGTGGCCACCGTGGCCGTCAACCAGTTCATCTTCAAGCAGGCCGTCTCGGTGGGCGACCTGCTCAGCTTCTATGCCCACGTCACGCGGGTGGGCAACACCTCGGTCTCGGTGCATGTGGAGGTGTTTGCCGAGCGCAACCCGGCCGACCCGCACATCGTCAAAGTCACCGACGCCGACCTGACCTATGTGGCCATCGACCGCGAGGGCAAGCCGCGGCCAGTGCCTAAGCCTGCGGCCGCGTAAAACGGTCGCAAAAAGTGTTTGGACTTCGCCCCTTCACCGCTTCAAGTGATAGGTGAGCGCGGCCGATACACACCAAGCCAGAGCGTCCATGGGGGGTGTCTCTGTGAGCAAGAACACCAAAGCCCTGTTGCCTTCAACCCTGAAGTCATTCGGAAACATGGTTTTAAAGGTGTGCACCAGCGTCGTCTGGCAGTTGAAATACATCGCGTACTGCTCAGGTGCCTTTGGCTTCCAATCCATACGGATGGTGCTGCCGCTCTTGTTGGCGGTGAGATAAGCGGGCTCCCCCCACTTCAGCTGCTCCTCAATCTCACCAACGCCTTGCGCCATGGCGGCGACCCGAAACACCAGCTCTCTGAGGGCTAGCAACTTGGGCCGCACCTGGGGCGGGTAGCCGCTGAACTTGGCGGCGACATCGGGGTTCGCAAAGGGTCTCATGCGCGGCTCAAGGCAAGTACGGCGCTTCAACAATGCGTTGCGAGATCCACCAAATGTTCCCATGCTGGTCGCGCACGCCGCCCTGCCTGTCGCCATAGGGCATGTCTGCGACAGGCATCTCCAGTGTGGCACCGTTGTCGAGCGCTCGCTTCATAGAAGCGTGCGCATCTTCCACGTACAAGTAACAGGCACAGCCCATCTGCGGATAGCGCGCCGTCGCCTCACTGACCATCACCGTTGAAGTCCCCAGCCTGACCTGCACGTTCTGGACCTTACCGTCCGCGCGCAGGGTACGAACCGATTCCTCTCCACCAAGGGCCTGGACGAGGAAAGCGATGAAGGCTTCTGCGTCCGCGACGAAGAAATACGGCGCAACAGTGTTGAAGCTTGGTGGGATGTACATGGAGATGGCCTAGCGCTTGAGGTAAAGGAAAGGTCCGCAAGCAGGGTTAGGCTGCTCTTTTTGCGGCCAACTCGATGACCATGCCGACCCACATGGCCAGAAGCACGAGGCTGCTGATGGCAAAGCAGGCAAATCGGTGCATGACGTTGTTGTAGGTGCATTGGATGTAGCTATGCGCCCCCCTGAAGAGCACGAAGACCCAGGCCCCAGCCACATAGCCATTGCTTGAATTGTTGGTGGCCAACAGCACAGAGCACAGCAAGTAGAACAAGACAGGAACTTCAAAAAGATTCTTGAAGTTGTCAGACGCTTGCACGGCTTGCAACTTCTGGCCGGCTAGGATGGACGTGGCGGCCTCTTGAGGGTGAATGCGCCTCTGCTTGAACTCGGCGACCCGCACTACGAACATCCGGACCGCGACGACGGCGACGAGGGCGACCATGGCGAAGCACGCGAAGATGATGTGTGTGGATGCGTTCATTGGGCGATGGTAGGAGGCGAGTGCGGCAATGGAAACTCTTGCCGTCTCGACCATAGAAATACGCAGCCTCCCCTGACTTGCTTAAGCCGACCGGCCAGCCAGAACATGCGCCACGACGGCATTGGCATGCCCGTGGCCAAAGCCATGCTCTGACTTGAGCCAAGCCACCCTTTCCATGTGCTTCATGCCCTGAAGCCCTGCGACAAGACCCAGCCAGTGGCTGATGGGCTGGCCATACTTCTTCTCGATGGACGGAAAGTAGGACGCAGGGCCTTTGGCCTTTTCTTCGCTCGGCATGATCGCTCCTCGTGATGGGACAGCCGCATTCAGCTCGTATTCCTTGGCCAAGCATAGGGCCACCTTCACGATCAAGTCGTAGGGGATGGGGTGCTTGTACGGGAAGGACAGATTGCCCTTCTCGTTGCGAAACGGTGCCAACTCGGCCAGGAGGGCCGGGTCCTGCTTGACCGGAGGGTAGATGCCCAAGTGCTGCTTGAAACCAGCAAAGTAGAAGAAGACCTTCTTGTCACCGCGATAAGCCGGCATGCCGTAGCTGATGCATCGCACGGCGGCTGGCAGCGCCGCCTCCACCCGCGCTTGGACCTGCAGCAAGACCGCTTGCACAGGCGCGGGCATCGCGGCGATGTAGGCCTCGTGCGAAGTGAAGGCAGCTCTTACTGTCACAGAGACGACCTTGCAGGCGGCGGCTGGGCCTCAGCGCCCCACCCAGCCCCCGCACACCGGGAAGACCTGGCCTACAAAGCAGTTGGCGGCGTCGCTGCACAGGTAGGCGGCAAAGGCCGCGTCCTCCTCAGCGGCCACCAAGCGGCCCAGCGGCACCTCGCACTGCAATCGCTCTTGGAAGCGCGGCATGGCCTGCACCTCGGGCGGAAAGTAGGTGGGGTTGTCGACAAAGTTTTGGGCAATGGCATTGACCTGCACCTGATGCGGTGCCATCTCCACCCCCACCGCTTGCACATGGGCCAGTTGTGCCCCGCGCGCCGCGCTGTAGGTGGAGGCGCGCTTCATGCCCCGCAGGGCCGCCGCACTGCCCATCACCAACACCTTGCCCGCACGCCTGGCCTGCATGGCCGGCAGCACAGCCTTGAACAGCCAAGGTAAGGGATGAACCAGGGCTGCAAACACATCGTCCCACTCGGCTTGCTCCACCTCGGTCGCCGGTGTGCTGGGCACTTCATAGGCCAAATTGACCAACAGGACATCCAGCGCTCCGGCCGCAGCGACCTCGGCCTGAACCTCGGCCTCAGAGCGCAACGCAGCCGTGCTCGGCGTCACCAGCGCGCCGTGCTGTGCAAACACCCGGCACAAGCTGGGGCCCATGAACGCGTCTGCGTGGGTGATCAACACCCGCTTGCCCGCCAAGCCAACCATGTTGATGCTGCCCTCAAGCCATGGAATGCAGGCCGAACATATTGCCCTCGGTATCCACCGCCAAGGCGATGAAGCCGTAGGGGCCTATGGATGTCTTGGCCTGGTGCACCCGGCCACCCGCCCCTGCCACACGCGCCGCCTGCACCGAACAATCTTGGCAACTGAAGTAGACGATCACGCTGTTGCCACCGGGTTCAAGCCCCGGCATCTTCACCAGCGCCCCCGAGGCCCCATAGCCCTCCTGGCTCATTGGAAAAGCCCAAATCTCGGGGCCGCCCGTCCCCTCCAACTTGGAGAGCGCCTGGCCCAACACCGTCTCATAAAAGGTGCGGGCACGGGGCAAGTCGCCCACATAAATCTCAAACCAGCCTACCGGGTTTGCCATCGCCGCCTCCTGTCTGGGTGCATGTTTAAGCCACCATGTTGCCAGCGAGCCCAACAAGTGATCCACATGGAAAGCCCTGACAGGGGATCAGGCCGCAAATCGCGCGAAGTGCATGACCCAATTGACCTCCCAGGACTTACCCGCGTCGGGTGAGAACGCCTGTTCCTAACGTGGTTGAGAGCCTGGGTTTGGATGCCAGAGGAAGCGAAACAAACTGGGCTTGGCGTGAGCCGGGCCCATCACCACAGAACTTTGAGCCGCCCCTGCTGGGCTGCGGTGATCTTGCGGTCGCGGCTGACCAGGGTGTAGCCCTGGGACATGGCCTGCCACACCAACATGCGGTCAAATGGGTCGCGGTGCAGCGGGTCAGGCGGCAACTGGCTGAAGCTGGCGGCGAGGCGAGCCTCCAGCGGTAAAAGCTCAAAACCTTGCTGCTCTGCTGCTTCCAACAAGGCTTCGGGGCTGGTGCCTTCCAAGGACAATTTACCCAGCGCGGCCTTGATGCTGATCTCCCAAAACGAAATGGCGCTAACGGCCACTTGGTGCGCTGGGTCTGTCAGGGCTCCCACTGCTGCTGCAGAGAGTTGCTGTGGAGCCACCACGGCCCAAATCAGCGCATGGGTGTCGAGTAGGAACTTCATGCTCCCAGCAATTCGTGGTCGGTGATTTCAAAGTCATCAGCAAAGGTGACTTTGGCCACACCCGCCAAAGTGCCCAGCGTGCGCGGAACCCCCGCTTCCAGTTGGGCATAGGGGATCAACGCAGCCACCTTCTCTTGATGGCGACCATAGGCCACCACAATGGTCTCGCCGTTGCGGACGGCGTCGATCAATTCCGAGAAGCGGGCTTTGAACTCGCCCACTTGAATGGTTTGCATGGAGGCCTCTGTGGTTCACTGTTTGGGAGCCATACTAGGCAGGCCCATTGAGCTTGTCAAGTTGTCAAGTTTTCACCTCACGCCACCAAGCCCTGATCCACCTCACCCTCATCCACCTGCGCGATAAAGCCCGCCAGGTGCTCGGCCCAGGCGGCGTAGCCTGCGCGGCCGGGGTGGAAGCCGTCTTCGGCCATCCATTGGGCGGCCGGGGCGGGCAGCGTGGGCAAGGGGGCATGGTGGCGGCCTGCGGCGCAAGATGCGCGGCTGCGGGCTGCCGCGTCTAGGCGGCTAGCGTCTTGGCCCAGCACGCTGCGCAGGGGCCAGGGCAGCAAGGGGAATTGGTCCATCGGCGGCAGCGCGCTGTGCAGGGTGTGGCGCAGGCCCAGGTGGGCGCGGCCCCAGGTGTCGATGGCGTCCAAGGTATGGGCAAAGCGAGACGCTGGGGTTTGGGCCACGGCGTCGTTCACACCCACCACCACCAGCAACCAGTCTGTGGGCTCCGGAGCTTCGGCCTGCAACTGGGCCAAGGCCTGCTCTGCCGTGTGGCCGGTTTGGGCCAGCAATCGCCAGGCGACCGGGCGGGCTAGGCGGTGGGCCAGGGCGGCCGCCAGCGGTTGGGCCAGGGCGTGGCGTTGATGGGCCACGCCCACCCCGGCAGCGGATGAGTCTCCCAGCACCGTCAAGCGCAAAGGCTCACGTTCGGCGTTAAAGGTCATCTCGGGCTCTTCCACGCCTTGCCGTGGCCCGGCGGCCTCCGGCAGGCGCAGCGCGCTGCGCCGCACCAGGCGGCCTTGCCACAGCAAGACGGGGGCGAGCGCGAGCTTGGCAATCATGTCAGCACCGTCGTCCTATCCGAGAGGCCCTTCGACAAGCTCAGGGTGAACGGTGTGGCGGCCTGAACGCTGGAGAGAGGTACGCTCACGAGAACTGCGAGAAGTCAGGCGCTCGCTTCTGGAAGAAGGCGGTGAAGGCTTCTTTGGCCTCGGGGCTTTGCAAGCGCTGTGCAAACAAAGCGCCTTCGGTCTTGATGACCTGGGCCGCTTGCTCGCGCAGTGAGCCCTTCATCAAACGCTTGGCTTCGCGCACGGCAGCCGGTGGCAGGTTGTTGAAGCGCTCGGCCACGCGGCGGGCGTGGTTGACCACCTCGGCGCTGGGCAACACAGCGTTGGCGATGCCGCATTCCACGGCTTCATCGGGGGTGAAGGGGTCGCCCAGCAGCAGCTTGGGGGCGGCCTTCACATGGCCCATGAGTTGAGGCACCAGCAGGCTGGAGGCGAACTCGGGCACAAGCCCTAAGCTCACAAAGGGCATGGCCAGGCGGGCCTCGTCGCTGATGAAGACAAAGTCGCAGTGCAGCAGCAAGGTGGTGCCAATGCCAATGGCCGCCCCGGTGACGGCCGCCACCACGGGCTTGTCGCAGCCAATCAGAGCATTCATGAACTCAAACACCGGCGCGGGCGAGCCATCGGCCCGGGGTGGGCGCTGCATAAAGTCTTCGATGTCATTGCCCGAGGTGAAGATGCCGGGCTGGCCGGTGATCAACACGGCCCGCACGCTGGGCTCTGTTTGAGCCGCACGCAGGGCTTCGGCCATGGCGGTGTACATGGCCTGGGTCAACGCATTCTTCTTTTCCGGGCGGGCGATCTCGATGAGGGCCACACCGTTGTGGACGGCGGTTTTGATGGACATGGGCTGGATTCCTTGGAAGTGAAGTTGATGAAAACCGCCACAGAGGCACAGAGACACTGAGGACTGGCCGTTCGTCAATCTAAACGGCAAACGGGCGACCCTGGTGGGGGCCGCCCGCTGCTCGCTCTTAGGTCAGGGTGTTGTTCACAATGCTTCGAAGATACCTGCGGCGCCTTGGCCAGTGCCCACGCACATGGTGACCATGCCGTACTTTTGCTTGGTGCGGCGCAGGCCGTGGATGGTGGTGGCGGCACGGATGGCACCCGTGGCACCCAGCGGGTGACCCAAAGCGATGGCGCCGCCCAGGGGGTTCACCACATCGGGGTTCAGGCCCAGGGTGCGGATGACGGCCAGCGACTGCGCGGCAAAGGCTTCGTTCAGCTCGATCCAGCCCAGGTCTTCTTGCGTCAGGCCGGCATAGCCCAGCGCAGCGGGGATGGCCTCGATGGGGCCAATGCCCATGATCTCGGGGCGCACGCCACGGCTGGCAAAGCTCACAAAGCGAGCCAGCGGAGTCAAGCCAAAAGTCTTCACGGCCTTTTCGCTGGCCAAGATCAAGGCACCTGCGCCGTCACTGGTTTGCGAGCTGTTGCCCGCCGTGACGGAGCCCTTGGCGGCAAACACCGGGCGCAGCTTGGCCAGGCCTTCGAGCGAGGTGTCGGGGCGGGGGCCTTCGTCCAGGTTGACGGTGCGGGTGGAGGTGCTGATCTCGCCGGTCTCTAGGTTGGGCGTGCGGGTGATCACATCCACCGGGCAGATCTCGTCGGCAAAGTAGCCGGCCGCTTGGGCGGCGATGGCGCGCTGGTGCGAGGCCAAGGCAAACGCGTCCTGGTCGGCGCGGGTCACGTTCCACTGCTCGGCCACCTTCTCAGCCGTCAAGCCCATGCCGTAGGCAATGCCCACGTTGTCGTCGTCCGCAAAGACAGCGGGGTTGAACGAAGGCTTGTTGCCGCCCATGGGCACCAGGCTCATGGACTCAGCACCACCGGCAATCATCACGTCGGCTTCGCCCACGCGGATGCGGTCTGCGGCCATCTGAATGGCCGTCAGGCCCGAGGCGCAAAAGCGGTTGATGGTGACACCACCCACCGAGTGCGGCAGGCCCGCCAAGGCCACGGCCACGCGGGCCATGTTCATGCCCTGCTCGCCTTCAGGGAAGGAGCAGCCGATGATGGCGTCTTCAATGGCCTTGGGGTCCAGCGTGGGCACTTGACCCATGGCGCTGCGCAACGCGGTGATCAGCAGATCGTCCGAGCGCGTGTTCTTGAAGTAACCCCGGCCTGAGCGGCCAATAGGCGTCCGGCTGGCCGCAACGATGTAGGCTTCTTGCACTTGTTTGCTCATGATGTGTTCCTTGATCAGTTGCGGACAGGTTTACCTGTCGAAAGCATGCCCATGATCCGCTCTTGCGTCTTGGGGTGCTCCAGCAGGCCGCAGAAGTGCTTGCGCTCCAGCGCCATCAGGTATTCCTCGGTCACCAGGGTGCCGGCGTCCATGTCGCCACCGCACACCACATCGGCGATCAGGCTGGCAATGTGGAAGTCGTGCTGGCTGATGAAGCCACCATAGCATCATGTCTTGCAGCTTCTTCTCTTCGGGCGCAATGCCCTTGGCACCCAGCTTCATGAAGACGGGCATCAGAGATTCAAGGTTGGCACCGGCCGAGAACACGTCGTCCGGGCTCCAGACCACCAGACCTTGGTAGCCGGCTTCAGCAATCTCCAGCGCCTTGAGCAGGCCGTCGGTGACGGTGGGGCTGATCAAGTGCAGCTTGGCGGTGATGCTGGCGATGACGACCTCGCCGTCCAGCGTCCAGACCCGCACTTCTTCGTTCTTGAACAACTCGGTGCCCGACTTCAGTGGGTCCACCGCGCCGCTGCCGCCCACGCTTTCGGGGAAGTGCTGACGACCGTAGACCGGCAGGCTGGAGCGAGGCAGGTATTGGCCTTGCGCGGCCGACCAAGAGCCCTCCGGCGTGTGCACACCGGTGCGCCCGTCAAACACCCAAGCAGGCAGCGGCGCATTGCACAGGGCCTTGCCCGCGTCAATGTCTTCCTTGACCCAGGTGGCCACTTGCTGCCAACCGGCTTCTTGCCACAGCTCGAAGGGGCCTTGCTTCATGCCAAAGCCCCAGCGCATCGCAAAGTCCACCTCGCGGGCGGAGTCGGCAATGTCGGCCAGGTGCACGGCTACATAGTGGAAGCTGTCGCGCAGGATGGCCCACACGAACTGCGCTTGCGGGTTGGATGACTCACGCAGCAGCTTCAGGCGCTCGGCCGCAGGCTTTTTCAGGATGCGCTCGACGATGGTGTCGGCCTTGCCGCCCGAAGGCACATAGGTGGCCGTGGCCGCATCCAGGCGCAGGATGTTCTTGCCTTCCTTCTTGTAAAAGCCAGCGCCCACCTTTTGGCCCAAGGCACCCTTGGCGATCAAGCCCGAGAGCACGGCCGGCGTGGCATAGCTCGGGTAGAAGGGGTCGGCCTGCAGGTTGTCTTGCAGGGTCTTGATGACATGGGCCATGGTGTCCAGGCCCACCACATCGGCGGTGCGGAAGGTGCCCGAGCTGGCGCGGCCCATCTTCTTGCCCGTCAGGTCGTCCACCACGTCCACGCTCAGGCCAAACTTCTCGGCCTCATGGATGGTGGCCAGCATGCCGGCGATGCCCACGCGGTTGGCGATGAAGTTGGGCGTGTCTTTGGCGCGCACCACACCCTTGCCCACGGTGGTGGTGACAAAGGCTTCGAGCTGGTCGAGCACCACCGCCTCGGTGGTGGGGGTGGGGATCAACTCCACCAGGTACATATAGCGCGGTGGGTTGAAGAAGTGAATGCCGCAGAAGCGCGGCTTCAGGCTCTCGGGCAGGGCCTCAGCCAGCTTGCTGATGGACAAGCCCGAAGTGTTGGAGGCCACGATGGCACCGGGTGCCACAAAGGGAGCGATCTTGCTGTAGAGGTCCAGCTTCCAGTCCATGCGCTCGGCAATGGCCTCGATGATCAGGTCGCAGTCTTTCAGCAGCTCCAGGTGCTCTTCGTAGTTGGCAGGCTGGATGCGGGCCGCATGGTCGGCCACGCCCAGCGGTGCGGGTTTGAGCTTCTTCAGGTTCTCGATGGCCTTCAGCGCAATGCCGCTTTTCGGACCCTCCTTGGCAGGAAGGTCGAAGAGCACGACCGGGACTTTGACGTTGACCAAATGGGCCGCGATCTGCGCGCCCATGACGCCGGCGCCAAGCACGGCCACCTTGCGAGGGTTGAATTTGCTCATGTGTATTCCAGTGAATCAATCAAATGCAGGCGTGCGACCGATGCCTACTCACTCAACCCGAATCCAGGTTTGGTTGCGGTAGAAGGGGCCGATATAGCCGCGCACTTCCAGCTTCTTGCCGCCCTCAATGGGCTTGAGGCGCAGCTTGTAGGTCTTGCCGTTGTTGGGGTCGAGGATCTCACCGCCCTCCCACACTTCTTTGTCATCACCCTGCTTGGCATTGCGGATGATGGTCATGCCCACCACCGGCTTGCCCTTGCGGTCGTCGGTGCAGGCCTCGCACACGGCGTTGGCCTTGGCCGGGTCGGCGATCTTCTCGACCTTACCGCTGAGCACGCCGCCCGCGTCGCTGATGCGAACCAGGGACTTCTCTTGCTTGGACTCATCGTCAATGGTGCGCCACAGGCCGGTCGGGGTGGCTTGGGCCATGGCGGCGGCGCTCAGAACAGACAGGGCCAGTGCGGTGAACACGTTTTTCATGGGAGTCTCCTGGTCAGGTTGCAAAGGGGTGAGAGGGATGGCGTCAGAACAAGGCCTCGTCCATGGCCATCAGCGGGGCCACACCTGCACGCGCGGTGCGGATGAGGCTGGCCGTCTCTGGCAAGAGCTTGGCGAAGTAGAAGCGGATGGTATGCAATTTCGCGGTGTAGAAGGGGTCGCCCGAGTTCTGCTTCTCCAGCGCGATCTTGGCCATGCGGGCAAACAGGTAGGCAAAGGTCAGGTGGCCCACCACGCGCAGATAGTCCACCGACGCGCCGCCCACCTCGTCGGCATTACCAAAGGCCTTCATGCCCAGCTCGGTGGTCAGCTTGGTGACTTTGTCGCCCAGGTCGGCCAGCGGGTTGATGAACTCCTGCATGTCTTCGCGCACACCTTCTTCTTCCACGAACTCGGCGATCTTCTTGCCAAAGGCCTTCAGCTTTTTGCCGTTGTCGCCCAGGATCTTGCGGCCCAGCAGGTCCAGCGATTGCACGGTGTTGGTGCCCTCGTAAATCATGTTGATGCGGGCATCACGCACATACTGCTCCATGCCCCACTCGTGGATGTAGCCGTGGCCGCCAAAGACCTGCATGCAATGCGAGGTGGCTAACCAACCGTTGTCGGTGAGGAAGGCCTTGATGATGGGGGTCAGCAGGGCCACTTCGTCAGCAGCCTCCTTGCGCACGTCTTCGTCGGGGTGGCTCAACTCCTTGTCGAGCTGCACCACGGTGTAGACGGCCAGCGCGCGGCCGCCTTCGGCAAAGGCACGGGCGGTCAGCAGCATCTTGCGCACATCGGGGTGCACGATGATGGAGTCAGCAGGCTTGTCAGGCGACTTGGGGCCGCTGAGTGAGCGCATCTGGATGCGGTCTTTGGCATAGGCCACGGCGTTTTGGTAGGCCACTTCGGTCAGGCCTATCGACTGGTTGCCCACGCCCAAGCGGGCGGCGTTCATCATCACGAACATGGCGGCCAAGCCCTTGTGCGGCTCGCCCACCAGGGTGCCCACCGCGCCATCCAAGATCATCTGGCAAGTGGCATTGCCATGGATGCCCATTTTGTGCTCCAGCGCACCGCAGTGGATGGCGTTGCGCTCACCGAGGCTGCCGTCAGCCTTGATGTGGAACTTGGGCACAATGAACAGCGAGATACCCTTGGAACCCGCAGGGGCATCGGGCAGGCGGGCCAGCACCAGGTGGACGATGTTCTCGGCCAGGTTGTGCTCACCGGCGCTGATGAAGATTTTTTGGCCGGTGATCTTGTAGGTGCCGTCGGCCTGGGGCTCGGCCTTGGTGCGCAGCATGCCAAGGTCGGTGCCGCAATGCGGCTCGGTCAGGCACATGGTGCCCGTCCACTCACCGCTGACCAGCTTGGTCAGGTAGAGGCGCTTTTGCTCTTCGGTACCGTGGGCGTGCAGGCACTCGTAGGCGCCGTGCGAGAGGCCGGGGTACATGGTCCAGGCCTGATTGGCGCTGTTGAGCATTTCATAGAAGCACTGGTTGACCGTGTGCGGCAGGCCTTGGCCCCCGTACTCCGGGTCGCAGCTCAGCGCGGGCCAGCCGCCTTCCACATACTTGGCATAAGCCTCTTTGAAGCCCGTGGGCGGCGTCACTTCGTGGCTGGCTTTGTCGAGCTTGCAGCCTTCGGCATCCCCGCTGAGATTGATGGGGAACAGCACTTCGGCGGCGAACTTGCCGCCCTCTTCCAGCACCGCATTGATGGTGTCGGCGTCAATGTCGGCGTGGGCCGGCATTTGCTTGAATTCGCTGCTCACATCCAGCAGCTCGTGCAGCACGAATTGAAGGTCGCGCAACTGTGGGGTGTACTGGGCCATGGTGTGCTCCTGTCGAAAAGAAAAGGTCAGCGCCGCTGCCGGCTCAAGGGGTGGGACGGGTAAAAGGCCGCACCACCGTGGCAGTGGGTGCGGGTTCGGCGTAATCGCGAATGGTTCGGGCAAAGGCGCAACGCGCGCGCTCAACAGCACCGGGGTTGCGCAAAAAGCGTGCGTCGTGGTGCAGGGCCAAGATCAGGCCATGCAGCTCGAACAAAAGCTGGTCGGGGTCGGTATCGGGCTGCAAATCGCCCGTGTCAATGGCCTGCAAAATGGCTTTGGCCAAGGCGGCTTGCCAGGCCTTGACCATGCTGGCCAAGGCATCCCGCACCGGGCCAGGGCGGTCGTCAAACTCGACGGCGCCGCTGATGTAGATGCAGCCGGAGTCGATTTCCACGGACACGCGCTTGACCCAGTTTTCAAACAAGGCGGTCACGCGCGGCAGGCCGCGCTTTTCGCGGATGGCGGGGAAAAAGACTTCTTCTTCAAACTTGCTGTGGTACTCCCGGATCACCGAGATTTGCAGCTCCTCGCGCGAGCCAAAGTGGGCAAACACACCCGACTTGCTCATGCCGGTGACCTCGGCCAGCGCCCCGATGGACAAGCCTTCCAAACCCATGTGCGAGGCTAAGCCTAAGGCAGCCTCCAAAATGGCGGCGCGGGTCTGCTGGCCTTTATGCAAGGTGCGAGAAGAGGTGCGACGGGATGGGGTGGCGGTGCTCACAGGCGTGTTGTCGGCCATTCAGGGCCACTCTGAAACGAACGGTCGTGCTATTTTGCAGAACTCCCAGCATTTGGCGAGCCCTCAACCCTGTTTATTTCTAGGGTTCTGGGCCTAAAGCGACCAAGCCAAGGGTTTTCACTGAGGACTATCGGCAGCGGAGATGTGCGCTGGCATGCTGCGCAATTTCACTTGCATTCAGACGATCCGTTTGCTAATTTGGTGGGAATCTTTCCTACCGTCTGGAGTGCCCCATGGCCATCGCCGAGAAAATCAGCATCGCATTGCCGCCAGAAGTGGTGGCCGCCCTCCGCAGCGCCGTGGCCACCGGCGAGTACGCCTCCAGCAGCGAAGTGGTGCGCGATGCGCTGCGTGACTGGACCTACAAGCGCAGCTTGCGCCAGCAGGGCATCGCCGAGTTACGCCAGGTCTGGTGCGAGGCGCTGCAGGACAAGAGGCCGGGGATGTCCGCTGACGATGTTCTCGATCGCCTTGAGCGAAAGTACCAAGCCATGGTCGACGCCACCGGCTCGGCGACATGATGCCCTTGGAGCTGTCGGCCTTCATCGAGGCCGATCTTGATGCCATTGCCAGCTTCATCGCAGAGGACAACCCCAACCGGGCGGTCACCTTCATTCGCGACATTCGCGCAAAGTTCCGCGCAATTCAACGCGAACCGTTGATCTATCAATTGCGGACAGACATCGGCGTGGACGCCCGAATGGCCAGTGTGGGCAACTACGCGATCCTGTTCCGCATCACCGCAAGTGCCGTGCGCATTGAGCGCGTCATCTACGCTGGCCGCGATCTCGCTAACGTGTTCGACGGGCCATCACAGCCCTAGTGCCGCCCCCTGCTTAAGCCGCGCCGCACAGCGCCCCAGGAGCGTGGGCGGCAGATTGGACAGCAGTGGCAGCACCTAAGGCGGCGGGGTTGTGGGGCAGGTCAGTCGTCGCCATACATCGGTCTATTTCTGGGTCAGTGGGGCTTTTGCCCAGGGGTGGCGGGGTAGGCGTTCAGGAAGACGTTGGCGGCTTCTTGCTCATCCGGGGTACGCAGGCGCTAGGCCTTGAGGGTCTTCACCACATCTTCCACGGCGTAGAGCATCTCGGCAAAGCCCATGTCCAGCGCTTCGAACTCCCGCGCGGCATAGACGCCCAAGATGATCTCGTTCAGCCGCTGGGCATCCTGACGCCGCCCGTCCACCAGCTCTTGCAGGTATTCCAACTGGGCTTTGCAGCTTTGCAACGGCTGCGAGTGGGGATGGGTTTGCAGCAGCTCAAGGCAGCGGGTGAGGGCTTGGGGGATGGGGGAGGGATGGGTCATTTCATTTGCATCTGACGTTTTAGGGCGCATTCAATCCAAGTTTCAGAATTCAGGATGGAATGACGCGCGAGTTGAATATCCGTCGAACACTCAAGATTCGTCGTTATTTGACCCTGAATAAATCTCAGCAACCTGGCGAACGGCGATATTTGGAGAATTCAAGAACGGTGCGATAAGTTGCCTCCTGTTCTGAAAATTTGAGCGCCCCACTAAAGGAATGGCGTGTACCAAGCAGCCGCTTTGAAGCCTATCTAGCAACGAAACTATCATGAGCAAGGCGTCCTCCTGCATACCAATTCTATCAAAGGCGCTTCCAAGGAGATTAAAAATACTTTCCATCACCGCAGGATCATCCTCACTCCCCAGGATGTTCACAAGTCGATTTACCACCTCAACGATGTCAGATGCGAGCAAACTCCCTCCCTCAATCATATCTGCCAACTCGTCTACCAACAAATCTCGGTCAGTTACAGCCTTGTCGGCCACTTTATCTATAAGGTGCTTTGCCATAACATCTCTTAAGCATCAAGGAGAGGTGAATTTCATTAAATCGAGAAGCCAATCTTCAGGAGTCCTGATTGGTATGTGTGTGTTATTCGCAGCAGCCGGGTCATAGAAGGGGCTAGCGGAATTGTGAACATTTGGATGTCGCACATCACCATTGATAGGGTCGTAATACCCTTTCCCAACTTGCCAACGAGCAGTCCAACCTTCCGCCGAGTTAGATCCCACGCCAGCCGAAGGGTCAGGGTCGTGCATTCTGAGGCGGTTCGTAACACCATTTCCATCAACCCATTTGTACTCCAAGCCTACTTGGCTACCGCCGACGGCTGGAGTGAGTCGCCGTACTGAGGCATTGGGGGGAATGTTCTTCACAATATCCTGGACCGATGTCCCAGAAATCTGACTCAAATCTCCCACGCCACTACCGGTACCCCGGAGGGCATTGAGATCATCGAGCGTCTTGAAGTGTTGCAAATCACCTGTTACCGCCGCAACCCTCCCATAATCCCCCGGCCTCGCAGTGAAGTATTGCACGCCACCGCCCTTGGCCGCATAGGCTTGGCCCGGGACGGTCCAAGTGTCCACGATGGGGGCGGCGGCGCTGCGCAGCACCACGTCACGCGGGGCCACATGCACATTGGCCACGCGCCCTGCGGGGTTGATGCCCAGTGCCTCTGCCGGGGTGCCCAGCTCCGCAAAGTAGTTGCCCGTGGGGCGATGCCGGCCCCCAGCTCTACAGTGCGGCTCGCGCCATATCTGGCATCGGCACCGGCGTCTGCGGCCTCTGCCAGCACGCGGTCCCAAGCTGGGCGGGGGCTGCCCCCGCCCCAGTCTGCGTCTACCGCCTTTTGGACCACGCTCGCGGCGGTGCTTTCTGCGCGCAGCAGCAGGTTGTCCACGGCTGCTGCACCGGCAGGAACCACCTTGACGGCACTTACAAAACCAAGAACCTCCGCAGCGGACTGCAAGACAACGGCCGCGGCGGTGGTAGCACCATCGCCAATGTGCTCGGTGCTGTAATCGCGGGCAGCTTGCAAGCCCTCTGCAATGGCACGGCCAACAGGAGCCAAGCCCGCCTTGACCTGCTGTGCACCCGGGTTGTTGCTCTCCAGGCTCATCTGTTTTTGCAGATCGGCTTGGATCTTGACGTAGCCATCCAAGCCGTAGCCGGGCATGAACAGCGCAGGCCCTGCCATCAGCGAACTGGCCGGGCGTGCCAACAAGCCGTTAACGGTCTCGTTCACCCCCAGTTGGACCACCCCATCGACGAAGGTCAGAGAAGTTGGTCATAGACGGCTCTGGTTTCGTAGCGGCCACTCGAGCTTGTTGCCCCAGATTTCGCATACGGATTCACATCCGCCGACGGGTGCACAAAGCCTCGGCCACCACCCGCGCCGCCGTCCCATTGGGCGGCTGCGGCGCGCTCGGCTTGCTGGCGTTGCTGCTCGGCTTGCATCCGCTGAAGCTCGGCCCGTGCCGCCAAGCCCTTGCTGTTGTTGGCAATGACTTGGCCACCCAGGCGGTCCAGCTTGGCCAGGGTCTCATCGCTGACGTTCAGCTCAGGGGCTTGCAGAGCTTGCCCTTCTCGAATCAGCGGGCTGCCCCATTGGTTGGCCTTGAGCTTGTTCTCTTGGATCAACAGCGCCAGTCCTGCCCTCCATTGCTCGCCGTACAGACGCTTGGCCACGTCGACCAAGCCCCTTTCACCAGCCAACACTTCGGTCTGGGTGCGCGTGCTGCTTTGCCCTGCGCCACGGGCTTTGACGAAGGCGTCAGACTGGCGGTCCATCTCGTTGAGGCCCGCTTCTTGTTCGGCCTGCCGAGCTGCACTGAGCTGGTTTTGCTGCACCCAGCCTTCGTCTTCTGCCGCCATGGCCGCCAGCGCGGCTTGCTGGGCCTGCGGGTCAAAGCCTGCCTGGCTCTGCCCAGCCTGCTGCGTGCTGTACCCCAAGGGAATCAGTTTGCCTTGGCCATCGACTTTGAAGGCTTGGCCAGAAGCCACCAGCTTGTCGATGGCATCTTGCTGCTCGATCTCCCGCTCAAAGTTCTTGCGCCCCGCCATCTCGCCGGTGATCGCGTCGCCCAGGCTGCTGCCAAAGGACTGAGCCAGGACACCCCGCACTTGGGCGGAGTTGAGGTGGCTGCTGTTGTTGGCCACCATGCTGCCCAGCAGGCTGCCTGCGGTCTTGCCCAGGGTCTGGCCCAAGATGGAGCCTGCTTGCTGGCCCCAGTCGATGCCGCCTGACTCGGTGCTGGCCCCCGTGCTCCATGCATTGCCCAGTGAACCGCCCAGAGCATTGCCCAGCGACTGGCCTGCATAGGAGGTGACACCAGCCGCCACCACCGCACGCCAAGAGAACTCGCCCTTGGCTGCGCCGATGACGGCGGTGGCCATGGCCGAGCGGATGGTGGCTTGCACCACAGGTGAGGCGGTGGTGTAAGCCTGGGCAACGCTGGCCAGGGCAGAGTCTGTGCCCGCCAGGGCTTCGAGGCCCGCCCCAATGCCCGCCGTCACCAAGGCACCCATCTATCCGGCAAGCGCGCCATAGGTCACCACCGCCACGATGATCATGATGATGCCCAGCACGCCGCAGCCGTCGTTTTGCGGCGGCGCGGGCAGGTAGGGCGTGGTGTCGCCTTGGCCGACAGTGACGCTGTAGCTGCTGCCCGGGCTGACCTTGTTGTTTATGGCCTGGAAGGTCCGGCCGTAGTCGCCTTGCTGGATGGAGGGGATGTTCCGCCAAGCCGTAAATCCGCACGCCTTACCTGTAACCTACTTGCTACATATAACCAAGTGGGTTAAATTCCATCTATGGAGAAATCGAGTCCACACTGCAAGCTGGCCGTGGTCAAAGCCTTGGTGGCGGCAGGCAAGGTCCGTGCAACCCATTCGGCCAGGATGGGGGCAGCGGCCTTGGGGTTTGAGCTGGCCGATATGTTGGCGGTGGTGATGGACCTGGGGCCTGCCGACTTCTACAAAAGCATGACCACCCACGCCGATCACACGATTTGGCAAGACGTTTACCGCCCTAGCACGCCAGCAGGCGACCTCTACATCAAGTTGACGGTCATTGAGGACGTGCTGATCGTGTCTTTCAAGGAGCTATGACCATGAAATGTCCAGTCTGCGGCGCGGCCGAACTGATCCACGACACCCGTGACCTCCCCTACACCTACAAGGGCGAAACCACGGTCATTCCTGCCGTGGTGGCGGAGTTTTGCCCTGCCTGCGATGAGTCCATTACCGACATGCAGGAGACAGCCCGTGTCATGCACGAAATGCAAGCCTTTAACAAGCAGGTCAATGCGGCCATCGTCGACCCCAGCTTCATTGTCAGCGTGCGCAAAAAGCTCAATCTTGGTCAGCGCGAGGCGGCCGAGATTTTTGGCGGAGGCGTCAATGCGTTCTCGCGCTACGAGAACGGCAAAACCAAGCCACCGCTGGCCTTGGTCAAGTTATTCAAGCTGCTGGACCGTCACCCCGATTTGCTGCAAGAGGTGAAGGCCGCCTGACCCTGGCCTCAAACGGCCAAGCCCGGCCCCTTGGCGTGAACCCGCCCCGCCGCCTCCATCATCCGCACCATCACCTGCGCGCGCTGGGGGTCTTTGGCCAGGAACTGCTGCACAAACACCTGCATGCCCTGCTGGGCAAACTCCGGGCGGCTGAAGTCCAGGCGCTGGCCGGTGCGCACTTGCATCATGGCCAGGCCTGAGTTCAGGCTGGCGGGGTCGAGCTTCAGGCCGGCTCGGGCATGCTCGCGCGCTTCGGGTAGGTGGCCTTCGGCCAGGGTCACATAGCCGCCCAGCAAGTCCAGCTCGGCCGTGGCCCGGCCTTGGCGCAGGCGCGCACCATAAAGGGCAGTGGCCTCGTCCAGGCGGTGGGTATCCAGGTAGAGCGTGCCCAGGGCATCGGCCAAGGCTTCGCTGGGGCGCTGCTGCAAGATGTGCTCGGCCCACTGTGTGGCTTCGTCCAGGCGGCCCAGGTGGTGCAGGGCACGCACCAGGCTCAAGTCCGTGCTGGCCAAGCCCGGCTCGGGCTGGGCCGGGGGCTGGTAGAGCGGCAGCAAGGCGTCCACCACCCCTGCTCAGTCGTGCAGGTGCGAGCAGGCCTGGGCCAGGCTGCGGCGCGGCCCCACCCCTTCTAGCCCTTGGGCCAGCAGGGCGCGCAAGGCCGCCGCGCTGGCTTGGGCTTGGCCGTTGAACAGCAGGGCCACGGCCTGGCGGTAGTGGGCTGCTGTCTTTGCCGGCTCGGGGGCATCAGGCAGCGCGCACTCGCGCTGAGCCCAGGCCAGGGCTTCGGCGGCGCGGCCTTGTTGCAGGGCCACGTCCACCAGCTCGGCCAGCAGGCTGGCTTTGTGCGGGTCAGCTTGGGCATAGCCCAGCAGGCGTTGCCAGTGGGCCTCGGCGGCAGCAGCAGGCTGGCCAGCAGCGGCAGCACCTAAGGCGGCGGGGTTGTGGGGCAGGTCAGTTGTCGCCATACATCGGTCTCTGGGAAGGTCAGTGGGGCTTTTGCCCAGGAGTGGCGGTATAGGCGTTCAGGAAGACGTTGGCGGCTTCTTGCTCATCCGGGGTGGGGGCTGCTGCCGGAGCTACGGTGGGGTATACGGCGGCAGCAACGGATGCCGCTGCGCTGGCGGCGGAGGCGGGGCTTGTGCCCGCACCTACACCTGCGCTGGCCTCTGCCCCCGGGGCTGCATCCACACCCAGCAAGCGGTCCAGCAGCTTTTGCATATTGGCGTTGAGCGGTGCGTTGTCAAAGTTGGCGGCCATGCCTTGGCGCAGGCCCTGGGCGGCTTGGGCCATGTCGCCACGCTGCCAAGCCCGCAGGCCTTGGGCCAGCAGGGCCAGGTAGCCGGCTTGAGGGTGGCTGGGCGCTTGGGTGTCAAACCCCGCCCACACGGCCTCGGCCTGGGCGGCACGGCCAGAGAGCGCATGCAAAAACCCGAGCTGAAAGCGCGCAATGGGCAAGCCTGGGTTCAGCGCCAAGGCGCGTTCAAAGCAGGCTTGGCCTTGGGCTTCGTCGCCCCGCTCGACATGTTCACTGCCCAGCGCAAACAGCACCTCGGCGGTGGCGTCGGGCTGGGTGGCGGCTTGGTGCAGCAGGGCCAGGGCCAGGGCGTCTTGGCCTTGGGTGCTGGCTTGTAGGGATTGGGCGAGGAGGTCGGTGGCTGCTGTCATCACTCTTCTTCCTTACCTTGCAGATACGCTGCGGCATCAATCTCGTCGCCACAGAGAATCGCGTCGTTATAGAGCCTGTTGTCATGGGGCACCGGATTGGCCGACTCAACTTGGCCGTAGAACTTTTTATAAACCCGCTGGGTCAGATGCTCCCAACGGAACATCACGGACTCATAGGGATAGTCAATGTAGACATCGCGTCCAGCATTGAAGGCGTCGTGAGGATTTTTCATGGTGCTTCAGTCATTCGATTAAAGGCCGCTCGAGTTCAGAGACGTGTAATCAGATCGGGTGTAGTTGCACAAATCACTGAACGCTCTTCACAGTACCGACGCACACAGGCGCGAATCCGAATTCAATGCCGTGGACATCTGGGCTAATGACTTGTCTACGGTCAGTCAAAACGGATACTTCAGTATTGTTAACTTGAGGGAAACCAGATGAGGGCAGGCTTTCCTCAACAGCGCTAGCGAGGGAATCTCTCATCCGCCTGCGCAACCGCCTTTACTTGGTCAATAAACCCGATCAACCCGGCTGAATCCGAGATATCGGCACGAACATCATCAAGTAATTCAAAAAAATCCATAAACTCCTTCGAATTCAGTTCATCGGCACAAATCATGTCCATGCCAAAATCATCTAGCGACTGAAGCAGTTTCACTGAAATGGTTGAATCTTTCGCACGACGACGAAAAGCATCGGCAATTCGCTCAAAATCAATGGACCGCACATCCAGCGACCTGCCCTTAGCAACAATTACCGTTCCAGCCATCTTATTGCACCAAGTAAATAACTTTCCGCTGAGAACTCACAGTCAGTGTGTCGACAAAACAAAATAGCCTCTGAGAGTTAGTTGAGTTCAAGAATATAGTGTCAAATGACATCAGATCAACACCATCGGGCTTGGTGAGTTTAGCAGCGAAGGATTCCGAAAATTTCAGGAAGGTCTTGTCAAATTAGGTGTTGAGCTTATTGGCGGCGGCAAATGTGTCTGGCGTGAGCTTCAAGTCCATTCGAGCACCAGTAAACGGGCCAGATTCAACGATGAAGTCAGCGCTCGTGGTTGATTGATGTGTTGAATCATACTGAACCCACACCCAGGAGTCAGTCAAAAGCATGACTCTCCGTCGATCTAATCAAGCATAGCGTGGCTTACGTTTTGGAGGTATTCCACCTGTCCACCGGATATTCTTTCGCTCATGAAGTAAATCATCCCATTCATCTTGCATATACCAGACAGCATCTGAATCCAAAAAAAATCGGGCCCCATCAGAAAGCGGCACTTCGTCAGCGATAGAGAACACGTCACCTCTCAAAATAAAATCGATCGGCACAACTCCCGTTATAGCCGAAAAATCATTCTCCTTTTGAATAGTGTCCATTTGCTCGCTCTTGCAAATACCATAATCTCGGACACCAGATTCAGATTGGTATAACACAAAACAGTAGCTAGCTGCTGGATCAACTTCAGAACGCTTCCAGATATTTCTCATGATTAGAATTCCAAGCCAGGAAATGCCGCAGAACTGCCGCCTGAGCGCCAGCGCAAGTGATTGTAATTGGTACCCATATCTTTCAACACCTGCCGCATAGCCCGTTGATCCACTGAAATCCCCGAACTACGCAACTCCTCAAGACGTACAAGAGCTTCAGCTCTTTTTGAACCTCTTACGCCTAGCCCGTGAAGTCCCTCATGCAAACTAATATTTGCCGAGTATTCAAGGGCATCCAACTTTGCTCCAAGGAGAGCGTACTCTCTACCGCCCTCAGTCATTCTGAGAAATACTTTTGCTGAACCTCCCCTATTTACACCAACAAGCCCAGCCTCCTCAGGTAGCTCATTAGTATATTTCATGAATATTTTTCGGTTATCCAATGCTTGGACCACCTTCCTTCCGGCTTCAGTTCTCTCAATATATTTTCTTACCGCATTATATTCATTTTTATTGAGATCACCCCAATATCCATGAACATAGTCCCCATCCCCGCGAACAACCGCATCAACTGCCTTTTGTAAAAAACCCTTCTTGGGTGGCGGAAGCATCTTTGCTGCGCTTTCTGCCACACCGGCTTCGGGTGCAACACTGCCTACGCGCCCCCGCACCGAATCGTAGTACTGCCGACTCTGGCTCGCAATGGCTCGCGCAACATCGCTGCCCTTGTCCAGCACCCGATGCTGCTCATACAGCTTGTGCCCTAAGCCACCCGGCACATCCGCTTGCTTGGCAATCTCCGCATAGCGGGTCGCCCCCAAGAGCCGCCCTGCGATCTCTGGTGACTCCTTCGCAAAGATCATGGCCGGTGTGTTGACCTGAATCTCTGCGTGGATGCCCGCCTTTGTCTTGATGCTGGCGTTGATGCCGCTGTAACCGAGCGCATCGTCGGCTGCATTGATCACCTTGACCTTGGCGCCAGCCGCCGCAAGGTCATCGACGATGCGGGGGATGTCGGCTTCTCCCGCGATGATGGTGTTACGAGCCAAGTCATTGATGCGTGAGGCATTGCCGTCATAGTCGTTGACGACCTTCTGCCATGCCCGCTCGGCAGATTTGACGGGCGCTGTTGCTAGGTCTGCGTCGTATTTCTTGGCTATCGCACTGGCCAGCTCATCCACCTCCAGCTTGGCTGCCGGTGCAAGTTTGTAGACTTGCTGGAACGCTTCGTCACCAACTGGGGTCGCTCTGCCCATCGGCACGTCGACCTTTTCGGGCAACAACGCTGGCGACGAGACCTCTGGCGTCGGTGTGCGCACCAGCGTGGTCGGCGCTGCGGTATCGCTGTTGCGCAAGGCGCTCAGCAAGTCTGCCTTCACCTCCAAGTCTGGCACGCCCAACTTGGTTAGGCCCTTCGCACCCGCCTTGGCTACGGCTTTGAGGGCGCTTGCCCCGCCCCAGACAGCACCGCCTACATCTGCCCCCAACTCACCCCTTTCGACCGAGGCTTCGAAGTACAGGCCTTGGGCCTCCAGCTTGTCTGCCTTCGCCAGCCGGTTTGCGCCTGCCTCTATCAAATCGGTGGTCAAGGCCACAGGCTCCGTGACCACGCGGGTGACGAATTTGCCAATGGCCTCCATGGCTGCGCCCACCTTGACGGTGTGCTCTTGAATGGCCTCGTGCTGGTCGTCAAAACCCAGCGTGCTGCCCGTCAACCACTGCGCCCCCTTGATGATGCCCGTCCCCAGGGTGACCTCCGCGCTGACTGCCAGTTTGGCAACTTCTACGGTACCGACCACCACCGACTTGCCAACGCCTACCGCAGTGCCAAAGGTTCGTGCGTAGGCAGGAAGCTGGTTGATGTCACCCGATGAATTTGCATTGCCATTGACCAAGCTGTCGAGTTCATTCACTCCCGATTGGTCGCCCATGGGGATGGTTGCGCTTGGGCGTGTGGATGCTTGCGCATACGGATTCACATCCGCCGACGGAGCTGATCAACACCCACTATCACGGTGACCACTTCTTGGGCAACCAAGCCTTTGTGGAGGCCTTCGGCCAAGCCTTGCCCATTTATGCCCACCCCTTCAGCCGCCAACACATTTCGGGCGCGGCCGGGAGCATGTGGCGCAGCATGATGGAGCGCTGGACCAACGGCGCATCCGCTGGCACCGAGCTGGTGGTGCCGACCCATGACGCCGTGCACGGCCAAGAGCTGCGCTTTGGCGATACGCTGCTGCGCTGCCACCACTATGGCGTGGCCCACACGCCCGGCGACATTTGCGTGGAGGTGGTTAACGACAAAGTGGTGATGGTGGGCGATGTGGCCATGAACCGCCGCATTGCCAATATGGATGACGGCAGCTATTTAGGCAGCCTCAAGACCATGAGCGAGTTGGCGCGCGCCACCCAAGCCACACTCTGGGTGCCCGGCCATGGCGATGCCTCCCCCACCCTGCTGGCCGAGCAAAGCGAGCTGTTTGAGGGCATTTACCGCCCCTGCGAGCAGGCCGTTAAAGCAGGCCAAGACGAAGCCGCCGCCAAGGCCCGCGTGCTGGCCGACCCGCGTGTGAAAAAGCATGCCCCGCACACCCAGGGCTGGGACAGCAATATCGGCAAGTACATCAGCCTGGCCTATTTGGAAGCCGAGAAGGAGGCTTTCTGATGCAGAGCTTTTGGAACGAACGCTTCGCCGCACCGGGCTATAAGTACGGCACAGCACCGAATGCCTTCTTGGTGGAACAAGCCGCCGCTTGGCCAGCCCCGCGAGCCGTGTTGGCCGTGGGCGATGGCGAGGGGCGCAACGGCGTGTGGCTGGCCGAGCAAGGGCACCAGGTGCTGGCCGTGGATTACGCCCAAACCGGGCTGGACAAAGCCCTGGCACTGGCCCAGCAACGCAGCGTGCCGCCCGGCCGCTATGCCACGCTGTGCGCAGACTTAGCGGCCTGGCAACCCGCCCCCCAAAGCACCGAGGCCGTGGTGCTGATTTATTGCCACCTGGCGTCTGCCCTGCGCCGCCCCGCTCACCGGCACCTGGCTCGCAGCCTCAAAGCGGGTGGCGTGCTGGTGCTGGAGGCCTTTCACCCCACGCAAAAGGGCCGCCCCAGCGGTGGCCCGCAAGACGTGGACATGCTCTACACCCTGGACGACCTGCGCGCAGACTTTGCGGGCGAGCTCGATGAGGTGCTGGGTTGGGAAGGTGAAGTGAGGTTGGATGAAGGCCCTGGCCACCAAGGCCTGGGTTGGGTGACCCGTTTTGTGGGCCTGCGGCCTGAATGAGCCTTGTCAAGCCCGGCGGTTTGATCTGGCGCATGGCGCGGGTGCCACAAACCGCGCGCCGGGCGAGCCCTAGCTTGGTTAATCAGTGTTTTCACCAGCTTCGCGTCAGCCTCTTGGCCTTAATATCTGTTTTTGCTTATTTATAGATTTTTGCCTTGGTCTGCCAAGGCTGCGCTATCCAGCAAGGAAGGCCTAAGCTCGCGCATCGAGGTCCACGCCATCATTGCAGTGAAGGGGGCCATGCCGGCCCGGGCTTGGCGGGTCAACCCGGCACTGACCAACCCCAAATTGTTTGCGCGGGACCGCCAGCTCTGTGCCTATTGCGGCCACCACTTTGCGCTGGACGACCTGACCCGCGAGCACATCAGCCCGGTATCCCGGGGCGGGGAGGACAGTTGGATGAACTGCATCACCGCCTGCCGGGGCTGCAACGGCCACAAGGGCAACCGCCTGCCCGAAGAGGCGCGCATGAGCCTGATGTACCTGCCCTATGTGCCCAGCCTGCATGAAGACATGATCTTGCGGGGACGGCGAATTTTGTCGGACCAAATGGAATTTTTGCTGGCCAGCGTGCCCCGAGGCAGCCGCTTGCACGGCTGAGGCGGGCGCTCTTTACGGGGGGTATGGCGGGTTGGCGCGGAGTGGCCCAGCCTATTAATCGGTGTATGCTTATATTTATAAGCCACTGCCGATACCGCGCAGGCCTCGGTGTCGTTTGCGCCCTTGCAGTCGCTGTTCGGCATCGTCACGCCCTCGGGCCTGCACTTCGAACGCCACCACCAAGGTTGGTGGGACATCGACCCCTCCAAGCACCGCTTGATGATCAATGGCTCAGACGACAGCCTGTTGAAGACACCCAAGGTCTTCACCATGGACGAGCTGATGCGCCTGCCCTCTGTCTCGCGCTTCCACTTCATTGAGTGTGGTGCCAACACCGGCATGGAGTGGGGCAATGTGGCGGTGCCCACGGTGCAGTACACCCACGGCATGATCAGTTGCAGCGAGTTCACCGGCGTGCCGTTGAAGATCTTGCTGGACATGTGCGGCGTCGATTACAAGCGTGCCCGCTTTGTGCTGGGCGAAGGCGCGGATGGCTCCTCCATGACCCGCACCGTGCCCATGGAGTTGATTGAGTCGGGCGAGGCCTTTGTGGCCTATGGCCAAAACGGAGAGATGCTGCGCCCCGAGAACGGCTACCCGCTGCGCCTGGTGGTGCCTGGCGTGCAGGGCGTGAGCTGGGTCAAGTACCTGCGCCGCATTGAAGTGGGCGACAAGCCCTATGGTGCCAAAGACGAAGCAGTGCACTACATCGACCTGATGAAGGACGGTACACATCGCCAGTACACCAGCACTCAGGAGTGCAAGAGCGTGGTGACCACGCCCTCTGGCGGCCAAGTGCTGTTGGACAAAGGCTTCTACAACATCTCGGGCTTGGCTTGGTCGGGCAAGGGCAAGATCAAGCGCGTGGATGTCTCGGTGGACAGCGGCCGCAACTGGCGCAGCGCTCGCTTAGAAGGGCCGGTGATGAGCAAGTCGCTGACCCGCTTCAACATCGACTGGAGCTGGGATGGCAAGCCCGCCATCATCCAAAGCCGCGCCATGGACGAGACCGGCTATGTGCAGCCCAGCTACCAGCAAAGCCGCGCCGTGCGTGGCACACGCTCGATCTATCACAACAACTCCATCCAGTCCTGGCTGGTCCAGGAAAGCGGCGAGGTGAAGAATGTCCAGCTCTCCTAAATCACCCACCATGCGCACACGCCTGACTCTGGCCCTCGCCTTGGCCACCCTGAGCACCGCGTCGCTGGCGCAGTCCACCGCCTACCCCGGCGTAGGCCGCCCGGCCACACCCAAAGAAGTGGCCGCCTGGGACATCGATGTTCGCCCCGATTTCAAAGGCCTGCCCAAGGGCTCTGGCTCGGTGGCCAAGGGCCAAGATGTGTGGGAGGCCAAGTGCGCGTCTTGCCACGGCGTGTTTGGTGAGGCCAACGAAGTGTTCTCACCATTGGTGGGCGGCACCACCGCCGATGACGTGAAAACGGGCCGTGTGGCCAAGCTGCTGGACCCGACTTTCCCTGGCCGCACCACCTTGATGAAAGTCTCCAGCGTTTCAACGATCTGGGACTACATCAACCGCGCCATGCCCTGGACGGCACCGAAGTCTCTGAGCACGGAAGAGGTCTATGGCGTCACCGCCTATCTGCTGAACATGGGCGGCATCGTGCCGGACAACTTCGTGCTGTCCGACAAGACCATCGCCGAAGCCCAGGCCCGCATGCCCAACCGCAACGGCATGACCACCGACCATGCCATGTGGCCAGGCAAGGGCATCGGGCATAACAAGCCCGACGTGCAAGCCAAGGCCTGCATGACCGACTGTGCGCCCGAAGCCAAGGTCAGCTCCTTCTTGCCCGCCTTTGCGCGCAACAACCACGGCAACCTGGCGGAGCAAAACCGCTTGGTCGGCCCGCAGCGCGGTGCGGACACCACCCAGCCCGAAGGCAGCGCACCGGCCAAGGCCGCGCCAGCCGCTGCCCCTAAGGCCGACGCAGGTGCCGCCGCCGCGCTGGCCTTGATCAACAAACACACTTGCGTGGCTTGCCACGGTGTGGAGAGCAAGTTGGTCGGCCCGGGCTTCCGCGAGGTCAGCAAAAAAGTAGCTGGCAAAGCGGATGCTGTGGACTATCTGACGGCCAAGATCAAGGCAGGTGGTGTGGGCGTGTGGGGCCAAATCCCCATGCCTGCGCAAACCCTGCCCGACGCCGACGCCCGCGCCATCGCGCAGTGGATCGTCGACGGCTCCAAGAAGTAAAACCACCCTCGCCTCTATTCGTGTATTGCGATAGAGTCAAACTGATTACCGCCCACCCTAGGAGTTGTGAAATGCAAACCCGTCGTCAAATGCTCGCGCACAGCGCGACCGTCGCTGGCCTGATGGCCGCCGCAGGCCTGTTGCCTGCCTCTGCCATGGCTGCCTGGAATGGCGGTGCCTTCGAAGCCAAAAACATGGCCGACCTGATGAAGGCCCTGGGAGGCAATGCGCCCGCCGAGAGCAAAGATGTCACCGTCACCGGCCCCGACATCGCCGAGAACGGTGCTGTGGTGCCCGTGGGTGCCTCGACCAGCCTGCCGGGCGTCAAGCGTCTGTTGATCTTGATCGAGAAAAACCCCTCCATGCTGGCCGCCTCTTTTGATGTGACCGACGCCATTGAGGCCAATGTGGCCACCCGCGTCAAGATGGGCCAGTCCTCCGATGTCTACGCCGTGGCGATGATGAACGACGGCAAGGTGCTGTTTGCCAAGAAGGAAGTCAAGGTCACCTTGGGTGGGTGCGGCGGTTAAGCCTGCGCCCTTGGCCGTGGCCAACCAACATCCTCATTTGTTAGCACTCAATTTTTAGGAGCCCCTCATGGCTGATCCCATGCGCATCCGCGCCCAAGCTTCCGGCGACAAAACCACTGTCCGCGTTCTCATGAGCCACGAAATGGAAACCGGCCTGCGTAAAGACGCTGCCGGCAAGGCCATTCCTGCCTGGTTCATTCAAGAGCTGTCCGCCAGCCTGAACGGTAAGGTGGTGATGACCTCTCAGTTCGGCCCCTCTGTGTCCAAGAACCCGTTCCTGCAGTTCACCATCAAAGGTGCCAAGGCGGGCGATAAAGTGGCCGTGACCTGGACCGACAACAAGGGCGACAAGCGTACTGACGAAGCCACTGTGAGCTGACCGACCCCTTCGCACGAACACACCCGCCTCGGCGGGTGTTCGCGCATGAGATAGGCCTTCCAAACACGCATAACGGAGACAAGCAGTCTATGTCCAAGCTCACCCAGCGCAGCACACACGTCCGCCGCCTTTGGCCCATGGCCATGGGCCTGCTGGCAAGCGCCTTTGCACTGCCCGCCACAGCCCAAAAGTCTGCCGCTGACGGCATTGCTGAGTACCGCGCCATGCTGGCCGACGGCAACCCCGCCGAGCTGTTCGAAGCCAAGGGCGAAGACCTCTGGAAGCAAAAGCGTGGCCCCAAGGCCGCCTCTCTGGAAAAGTGCGACCTGGGCAAGGGCCCGGGTGTGGTCAAAGGCGCATGGGTGGAGTTGCCGCGCTACTTTGCCGACACCCAGCGCGTGCAAGACCTGGAGTCTCGCCTGCTGACCTGCATGGAGACGCTGCAAGGCTTTGATGCCAAGAAGATTGCCGCCACGCCTTTTGGCAAAGACGAGCAAAAGACCATGGAGGCCTTGGCGGCGTGGATCTCCGGCGAGTCCAAAGGCCTGCGGATGGCCTTGCCACAGAGTCACCCCGCTGAGAAGCAGATGTACGAGATGGGCAAGCGCGCCTTCTTCTTCCGGGGTGGGCCCATGGACTTTGCTTGCGCCACTTGCCACGGCGAAGCCGGTAAGCGCATCCGCCTACAAGACCTGCCCGACCTGCGCAGCAACCCCGGTGATGGCGTCGGCTTTGCCGCCTGGCCGGCCTACCGCGTGTCGAGCGGCGAGATGTGGAGCATGCAGCGCCGCTTGAACGACTGCTACCGCCAGCAGCGCTTCCCCTACCCCGGCTTTGCCTCGGATGTCACCGTGGCACTGAGTGTGTACATGGGCGTGAACGCCAAGGGTGCCGAGAGCATCACCCCCGCCATCAAGCGCTGATCTGCCAGGAGTCACCATGAAGAAGTTTTTCAACGCACATCGCATTGCTCTGGGCGCAGTGGCAGCGGCGGCCCTGGCGGGTTGCGCCTCTATGCCGTCCGAGTCGGACCTGGCCGCCCAGTTCTCGCAAATGATGAACTCGTCTTTCCGCGATGAGGGCATTGCCAAAGTGGACCGCTTGCAGCAGGAGCCTTCGCAAGCGGCCTGCTCCACCGGCACAGCGCCTGACGAAGCAACCAGCAAGAAGATCGAAACGGCTGCATTGGCGAGCATCAAACCACCCAGTGACGGCAAGTATCTCGGCGACTGGAAAGAAGGCGAAAAGCTGGCGCAAAACGGGCGAGGCATGACTTGGACCGATAAGAGCGCTGCAGCGTCCGCCAACGGTGGCAATTGCTACAACTGCCACCAGATCAACAAGGCTGAAATTTCCTTTGGCACCATCGGCCCCAGCCTCTACAACTACGGCAAGCTGCGCGGCGTGAGCAACCCCAACGACCCAGGCTCCAAAGCCATCGTGGACTACACCTGGGGCAAGCTCTACAACGGCTGGGCCTACAACGCCTGCTCCAACATGCCGCGCTTTGGCCACAAGGGCTTGCTGGACGAGAGCCAGATGAAGCACATCATGGCCCTGTTGTTGGACCCGGCCTCACCGGTCAATCAATAAGCGCATTGCGCTTGAGCCCTTAACCGCTTACCGAGCGCCGTGAGGAGCCCCGCCACAAGTGGGGCCGAGTTCAAACACGGCGCTCGCATCATTGCTGTTCCAGAAAGTCCGCCATGAATATCAGTAAACGCGAATTTATGCAGGTTCTCAGTGCCGCCTCCGTGGCTGGCATGGGCTTGGGCCGATGGGCAGACGCTGACGCTGCAACGGCTCAAAAAGGCCTGTACGACCTGCCCCGCTTTGGCAATGTGTCCTTCTTGCACATGACGGACTGCCATGCGCAGCTCAAGCCCATTTACTTCCGCGAGCCCAGCGTCAACTTGGGGCTGGGCAGCATGCAGGGCAATCTGCCGCACTTGGTGGGTGAGCATTTGCTCAAGGTGATGGGCGCGCGTCCCGGCACCGACCTGGCCCATGCCTTCACCTACATGGACTTTGAGAAGGCAGCGCGCCGCTACGGCAAGGTGGGTGGCTTTGCCCACTTGGCCACACTGGTCAAGATGATGAAGGCCAGCCGCCCCGGCGCCTTGCTGCTGGACGGTGGCGATACCTGGCAAGGTTCGGCGACAGCATTGTGGAGCGATGCCCAAGACATGGTGGACGCCTGCAAGGCACTGACCGTGGACGTGATGACCGGCCACTGGGAGTTCACCTATGGCATGGAGCGCGTCAAGGAAATTGTGGAGAAGGACTTCAAGGGCAAGTTGGACTTTGTGGCGCAGAACGTCAAGACCAATGACTTTGGGGACCAGGTTTTTGCACCTTATGTGATCCGCGAAATCAACGGCGTCTCCTGCGCCATCATCGGCCAGGCCTTTCCCTACACGCCGATTGCCAACCCGCGCTACATGGTGGCGGACTGGGGCTTTGGCATCCAAGACGAGAACATGCAGAAGATGGTCGACGAAGCGCGCGGCAAAGGCGCGAAGGTTGTCGTCGTGATCTCGCACAACGGCATGGACGTGGACCTGAAGATGGCCAGCCGCGTGCGCGGTATTGACGCCATCTTTGGCGGCCACACCCATGATGGCGTGCCCATCGCCATTCCTGTCAGCAACCCAGGCGGCAAGACACTGGTCACCAATGCTGGCTCTAACGGCAAGTTCTTGGGTGTGATGGACTTTGAAGTCAAAGACGGCAAGGTGGTGGACTTCCGCTACAAGCTCTTGCCTGTGTTTGCCAACCAGCTCAAAGCCGACCCCGAGATGGAAGCGGTGATCACCAAGGTGCGAAAGCCTTATGAAGCCAAGCTGGCTGAGAAGCTGGCTGTGACGGATGGCCTGCTCTATCGCCGAGGCAATTTCAATGGCAGCTGGGATCAGCTCATCTGCGACGCACTGATGGACGTGCAAGGCGCTGACATCGCCTTCTCGCCCGGCTTCCGCTGGGGCACCACCCTGCTGCCGGGCGATGTGATCACCCGCGAGCTGATGATGGACCAGATCGCCATCACCTACCCCTACGCCACACTGACCGAGATGACCGGCGCACAGATCAAAACCATTCTGGAGGACGTGGGCGACAACCTCTTCAACCCTGACCCTTACTACCAGCAGGGGGGCGACATGGTGCGGGTTGGCGGCCTGGCCTACACCTGCACGCCAGGCGAGAAAATGGGCAGCCGCATCTCCGACATGCGCCTCAAAGGCAAAGTGCTGGAAGCCGACAAGAAATACAAGGTGGCTGGCTGGGCCCCGGTGGCCGAAGAAGCCAAGACCATGCCAGGTGTGAAGCCGATCTGGGACGTGATGGAGACCTGGTTCAAGTCGCAAAACGGACGCGTCGCGCCTCGCACCATCAACACACCCACACTGATGGGCGTGCAGGGCAATCCGGGTATCGCGGCCTAAGGGCTGACGTAACCCGGCTCCATAAAGGTCTTGCTGGTCGGTTTGGCCTCTTCTGCACGGCGGTCCACCAGATAGTCGGTGATGGCGGCGGCCGCCCATATGGCCGCCAAGGTGACCCAGGAGGTCAAGGTGAAGACGGCGGCCCCGGAGACACCAGCGCCCACCGCGCAGCCACCGGCCAGCATGCCGCCAAAGCCCATCAGCATGGCGCCAGCGATGTAGCGGCGCATGGCCTGGCCACCCTGAAAGCCTTCGAGCTTCAGTTCACGCCATAGCAAGGCAGAAAGAAAAGAGCCGAGGAACACGCCGGGTACCAGGCCGAGGTCAAACTTGAGTGGCTGACCGGGCGGCGACAAAACCAGCATCAGCACATCGGCGGAAGGGCCGGTGAAGGAAAGGGCTTGGATGGGGATGATGGTGTCAAAGGCGAGGCGACTTTGCAAATAGGTCAGCAGCCAGGCCAAGGCCACCATCGCGCCCACCCCCACCGCGCCAAACCAACCCCAAAATCGCACGCCTTGCCGGCCTGCCCACCATAAGGCCGCTGCCAGCCAGACCGCGCCAAAGAGTGCCCCGCCGACGTGGCCCATGCCCGTCATCGCAATCAGGTCCCGCGCCGCGCCGCCTTCCACGGTCCACCACCCTGCAATGGCTTGACGCAGCGGGGACAGCATGCCGGTCAGCGCCGCCTGAGCCGTGACCGCAAACACCAAGCCGGATAGCAAGGCACGCAAATTGCCCTGCGCCGCCAGCACCAGCAAACGGCTGGAGCAGCCGCGTGCCAGGATCATGCCCATGCCGAACATGGCCCCACCGACCACGGCCCCCGAGAGACTGCCTCGCGCAGAGAGCTGACGAGCCTCGCGGACATCCAGCCAGCCACTCAGAATGAAGACCTGGGTGAGCAAGACGGCCGTTGCAAAGGCAAACAACCAGACGGTGAGCTTGCCCTCCCTGGTACCACGCGCAAACTCAATGGCCGCAGAGCGCAGGCAGAAGCGCGAGCGATGCGCAAAAAAGCCAAACAGCAGCCCGATCAGGCCGCCCGTGAGGGTGATGGTCCACATCTCCCCCCAACGGCTCATCAGTGATTCGAGTCCCATGGCTATGGTTCTTTCTTTCCATTCGTATGGACGAATGGTGTCACTGCGGCCCCGATCGGGTCTTGACCTACATCAGGCCGGTAGCACGCGCCACCCTGCCTGATGCAGCGGGACGGACTTACTTCAGGGTGTCCGCCCAGATGTTGGCCGCCCAGGCCTCGGCGTAACGGCCTTCCAGGTCGGAGCGCGCGTCGGACACACCGCCCGAGCCGCCAATGGTGAAGAAGCTCTTCTTGGGGGCTTGGTACTCATGCACGCTGGCCACATGGATCACATGGGTGGCATCCACATAGCTCATGCACACATTGGTGAGCATGGGGTGGGGGTTGACCTCCCAGCCCTTCAGCTCCGCCACGATGGCCGCCGCTGCGACCTTGCCGTGCGAGTTGGCCATGTGGCCAGACTTGGGCATGCCCTGGGCCACCTGAATGGCGTCCCCCAGCACGTGGATGTCTTTGGCCGCTGTCGACTCAAAGTTCAGGAAGTGGGTGTGGCACCAACGGCCGTTGGCATTGGCCAGGCCCGTGTTCACGGCGATGGCACCGGCGCGCATCACGGGCAGCACGTTCAAGACATCGGCCTTGACATCGTCTTGCACCTCGAACTTGACGGTGCGGGTCTTGCCGTCGACGGCCATCGCCTTGTGCTGCGGGCGGTACTCCACCATATCGCCGTACAACTCCTTCCAGGCCTTTTTGAACAAGGGGCCCTTGGAGGTCACGTCCTGGTTGCCGTCCAAGATCAGGACCTTGGACTTGGGTTTGTGCTTCTTGAAATAGGCGGCCACCACACAGGCCCGCTCGTATGGGCCGGGCGGGCAGCGATAAGGTGCTTCTGGGATGGTGATGGCGTAGACGCCACCATCGCGCATGTCTTGCAATTGCTTTTGCAAGGCCATGGTCTCGGGCCCGGCCTTCCAGGCATGCAGGATTTGCCCGGCATCATGCGCGGCCTTCAGGCCTTCGGTCTGGTCCCACATGAAGTCGATGCCGGGTGACATCACCAGCTTGTCATAGCGCACCTCGCCGCCGCTGGCCAGCACCGCCACTTTCTTGACCGGGTCGATGCGCGTCACCATGTCATGCACGATGCGCACGCCATGCTTGCTGCTGAGGCCATCGTAGGGCGTGGTGATGTCCTGCATGGTCTTCATACCGGCGATCACCAGGTTGGAGACGGGGCAGGAGACAAAGCTGCGGTTGGGCTCCACCATCATGACGTCGATGCTGTAGTCCGACAGCAGGCGGATGTACTTGGCCACCGTGGCACCGCCATAGCCGCCGCCCACCACCAAGACTTTGGCGCGGCTGTTGTCGGCCCCCGCCATCGACGCACAGCCCGACAGGCCCAAAGCACCGCCAGCGGCCAAACCGGCCAAGAGTGTTCTGCGTTGCATCATGGTCGGTCCTTACTTCTTGCTGCCAAAGTACTTGGCCAGGGTTTCCAATTGCTCCTGGGAGTAGCCCTTGGTGATCTGGTGCATGATGGTCGCTTGGCGCTGGCCATTACGAAACGCCATCAACTGGCTGAGGATGTAGTCTTCAGGCAGTCCAGCGAGACGAACCATGGCCTCGCCTGCAACGGCCGCGCCTTCAGTGCCATGGCACTGGGCACAAGTGGCGGCCAGGGCACGGGTGCGCAAGCTGTTGGCGTCAACCGCCAGTGCTTGGCCAGCAAGAACAGATAGGGCCAGGGCCACTGCGGGAGCCCAAACCCGGTGGCTTGAGCGAGGGGACTGAGGGTTATGCATCATCCGGGTCTTTCGCGATAAGGCTATTTGGCAGCCGACTTGCATCGGCAAGCTCCAGTGTGGCTAAATATCATTGAATGCTGATGCAGTGTTATCCCTAGGTGTGCCACAGTCTTTCACTTCCTTTGCCAAAGCCATGCCAACATTTTTTCGGGCCTCTTCAGAAACCCTACTCAGCCGCAGGGTGTGGGCGCAAGCCTGCGCAGCCTGGGCTTGTGGCACTGCCAGCCTTCAGCCGAGCTGGGCGGCAGCCAGTGCCCCGCCCTCTCACATGGTGTGGCCCCAGCGCTTGGAGCTGTTGGACATGCCGCCAATGGGCGCGCAGAGCTTCCAAACCATGCCCACGGTGCTGGTGTTCTTTAGCATAGCCTGCCCTTACTGCCGCCGTCACAATCAACGCCTCAACAAGCTCGCCCTGCAAAACAGCGGGCGGCTGCGCGTACTTGGCGCGGCATCTGACACCGATACAGGCGCGCTGCGCCACTACCGCGACAGCCAAGGCTTGGCCTTCCCGATCGCTGCCGGGGCTCATGCCCTGAGGGAACAAGTCACCCCGCGAAGGGTCATCCCCTTCACCGCCGTCATTGCTAGAGATGGCAAGTTCAATGAACGGATTCCCGGCGAGATGACCGAGGAAGACATCTTAGGCCTGGCCCGCTGGGCCTCAACAGGAGATCAGCAATGAAGTCTTGGCTCGTTGTCGCCGCCACCGCAATGGCAGGCTGGGGTTTGTTTTCAAACGCCCAAGCGCAAACCGTGCCGCTGTTTGAGGGGGCCGACCTGAAGCTCGGAGAGTCCCTGATCCGCAGCCACAACTGCGCAGGCTGTCATGGCCGCCACATGAATGGCCCGGCGGACGATATCTACAACCCCAAGGGCAAGATCAACAGCCCGAGCGCCCTGCGCGGCATGGTCGACATGTGCGCCAATCAACTCAATCTCCAACTCTTCCCTGAAGAAGTGACCGCCGTGGCCGCTGTACTGAACCGTGATTTCTACCGATTCACCGCTAAACCTTGAGCCCATCCGCAGGCGCGACATTCTTCTTTACCAAGCTCAGGCCAAAATGCGGCCATCGTCGGTCAACGGCTGCGGTACCCGTACTCGTTAGACTGACCTTGATCTGCTTTGATCCAAGGAATTGCCATGAAGAAGATAGCCCTTAGCCTGATGGTGCTGGCCAGCTTGGCCGCTTGCTCCACCACCAGCCCCGATGTCATCAAGCGCGAAGACGCTCAGCGCATGTCCACCGTGCAAGACGGCGTGGTCTTGTCGACCCGCCCCGTCAAGGTCGAAGGCTCGCAAAGCGGCATCGGCGGTGTGGCGGGTGGTGTGGTGGGCGGCGTGGCGGGAGTCCAGCTTGAGCCACTCCAGGTCTTGCGGCGTGAAGTCGGCTGCCGCAGCGGCGGTGGCCGCCAGCGCCAGGCACAGCGCGGTGAGCCTCGGCTTCACTTGGCGCCGCCCGCTACCCAAGTTGCCAGGGCTTTTGCGTCAGCATCCGACAACTGCGCTTGGGCAGGCATGGGCACCGGGCCCCACTTGCCGCTGCCGCCCTTCTTGATGCTCTCGGTCAGTTTGGCCACGGCTTCTTTGTCACCGGCATACTTCTTGGCAACGTCTTGGTAGCCAGGGCCCACCAGCTTTTTGTCCACTGCATGGCAGGCCATGCATGCGTTCTTCTTGGCCAGGTCCAAATTGGCCCAGGCCGCAGGGGTGGCCACCAAGCTCATGGCCAGCACAGCCAGGGCATGTTTTGTCTTCATCATGTTCAAGTCTCCTAAGGATCAACAACCCTTGAGCATTCATTCACTCAAGGCATCAGCGGGGAAAGTACATTTTGGATTTGTCGAGCTTGTAGCTCCAGGGCAGGCCTGCATTCTTCCAGCCATTCATGCTGCGGCGGCCGTCTTTAGACATATCGCCTTCAAAGCCGTCTACCACCGAGTACACCTTGGTGAAGCCCTCGGTCGCCAAGCGATCAGCGCCCTTGCTGGACCGATCACCCGAGCGGCAGAGCAAGATGACGGTACTGTCCTTGCTCAAACCCTTGGCCTGCAAGCGTCGCATGACTTCCGGCACGAAATCTTGCAGCGGCTCCAGCTTGTACGTGCTGCGCTTGTCGTCCCAGTCGGTCATCAATTCCTGATGCTCAACAAAAGGCACCAGCGCATCCACACCTTCTGGCATGCCCACATACATCGCCTCGGCACGGGTACGCAGGTCCAGGAACAGGACTTTCGAATTCCCCCCAGCAGAGGCCATGGCAGCGGGCACTTCTTTGGCGTCCAGGTAGTGGCCTGCCTTGGTCCGCTTGGCCTCTGGCAGCGAGGCGGCGTCCACCGCCCAGGCACTGGCCACGGTGCCGCAGACCATCCACACACTCACCACCAAGGAGCGAAGCTGTTTCATCGGAAGCCTCCTTATATCTCTCGATGATGATATATGGAATTTAAAGTCTTGGGGAGCAGGATTTCACACAAGCCTGGTGGGGGCGTGGGGCCACACCCGGCCGTCGAGGCAACGCCCTGGAACCTGGTCCGCCCAGTGCAAGACGCCAGGCGAGGCCTTCAGATCTTCAGGCAGGTCAGCAAAGTACATACTGGGCCGCCACCACACCGCGAGCCCGGCCGCCCGGGCCGCCAACACGCCCGGTGTTGAGTCTTCAATGGCCAAGGCCTGATGCGGCTCTAAGCTCAACTTTTTCAGGGCCAGCACATAGACTTCAGGATCGGGCTTTTTGCGTTGGGTATCCTCCCCGCACACCACCACCTCGAACCAAGACTGCCACTGAGCCCCTAGCATGCGTTCCAGCAGCGCCTGTACATTGCTGCGGCTGGTGGTGGTGGCAATGCCCTGGCGAACGCCCGCCGAGCGCGCTTCTCGCATCAGGCCCAACACGCCCGGACGAGCTTGAATGTGACCGTCGTTGACCAAAGCTGCATAGCGCTGGTTCTTCAAGCGATGCAAGCGCAGCGCTAGCTCCTCACGCGCCACCGGGTCACGGGGGACATCGTCACGCTGAGCCATGTCGGCCAGAATGCGCTCCCTTCCGCCTGTGATGTGCAAGAGCTCACCGTAGCGCCGCTCGTCCCAACCCCAATTCAGGCCCGCTTGCGCAAAGGCCAGATTGAATGCCACCCGGTGCCCATCACGTTCTGTCTCAGCGATGGTGCCATCGACATCCCACAACAAGCACTGCCACTCAGACATAGCGCTTGATCATGGCGTCCAGCGACACCGGCTTGATCTTGCTGGCTTGCCCGGCGCAGCCAAAGGCCTCAAAGCGCTGCTGGCAAATGCCCTGGGCGGCCTTGGTGGCGGCTGCCAGGGCTTTGCGGGGGTCAAACTCAGCCGTTTGCTGTGCGAACAACTGCCGCATCGCGCCGGTCATGGCGAGACGAATATCGGTGTCGATGTTGACCTTGCGCACGCCGTTGGCAATGCCACGCGCAATTTCCTCCACCGGCACGCCATAGGTCTCTTTGATGTCGCCGCCGTACTGGCGAATGATGGCCAGCCATTCTTGCGGCACGCTGGAGCTGCCATGCATCACCAAGTGGGTGTTGGGAATGGCGGCATGGATTTGCGCGATGCGGTCAATGGCCAGCACTTCGCCGGTGGGTGGGCGGGTGAACTTGTAGGCACCGTGGCTGGCGCCAATCGCAATGGCCAAGGCATCCACACCTGTGCGCGCGACAAAGTCTTTGGCTTCGGTCGGGTCGGTCAGCATCTGGTCATGGCTGAGTTTGCCTACCGCACCGACACCGTCTTCTTCGCCCGCATCACCCGTCTCCAGCGAACCCAAGCAGCCCAGCTCGCCCTCCACGCTCACGCCCACCGCATGGGCCATCTCGCAGACCTTGGCCGTGACCGCCAGGTTGTAGTCATAGCTGGCCGGCGTCTTGGCGTCCTCCATCAGCGAGCCGTCCATCATCACGCTGGAGAAGCCCGAGCGAATGGCTTGAATACACACCGCAGGCGAGGCACCATGGTCTTGGTGCAAGCAGACCGGAATGTCGGGGTGGGTCTCGATGGCGGCCAGCACCATATGCCGCAGATAGGCCTCGCCAGCGTATTTGCGCGCCCCCGCGCTGGCCTGCAAGATCACCGGGCTGTCGGTGGCCTGCGCGGCCTGCATGATGGCCTGAATTTGCTCCAGGTTGTTCACATTGAAAGCAGGCACGCCATAGCCGTGTTCGGCGGCGTGGTCCAAGAGTTGTCGCAGGGCAATCAAGGCCATGTCAAGCTCCGTGCTGGGAAAGTGAATGAGGGTCGTGAGCGCGATTGGCGGCCAGTACATGCTCGACAATCTCTGCCAAGCTGCTGAAGATGCGCTCGGGCTGGGTCGCTTCGATGGGCTCACCGGCGTTGTAGCCCCAAGGCACCGCCCAAGCGGCTACGCCCGCGGCCTTGGCGGTTTGCACGTCGGTGCGCGAGTCGCCCACATGAGCAGACCGGTGCACTTCACCACCCAACACATTGAGGATGTGGAACACGGGTTGAGGGTCGGGCTTGCGCTGCGGCAGAGAGTCGCCCCCAATCACGTACTCCAGCAAGGTGGCCAGCCCCGCCGCTTGCAAGACCTTCACGGCAAAGCGGTGCTCCTTATTGGTCAAGCAGGCCACGCGCACACCTGCGGCACGCAGGCGTTGCAAACTCTCAGCGCAGCCGGGATAGGGCCGAGGGTCCAGGCCCGCCGTGCAGCTGTAGATAGCGCATGGTGACGTGTCCTCAAGCCTTCAGTTGGAAGATTGCAGCAAATGCCCTTCGGCCCGTTCCACCTCATCGACAAGCACTTGGCACAGATGTTCTGGGGTGAAGCCATAAGCCTGCATCAGGGCCGGCCCCGGGGCAGACTCACCAAATTGATCCAGGCCCACCACCGCGCTGCAGCCATAGGCGGCCCACAGGCGGGTGACACCCGCTTCAACAGCCACGCGGGTGACACCCGCTCCAGCGGCCACGCGGGGCCGCTCACTCATCAGCACACTGCGCTGATAGTCCGCAGGCTGGCGATCAAACACCGACGTGGACGGCATGGAAACCACTCGCACGGGCAGACCGCGCGCATCCAACTGCACTTGTGCGGTCATGGCCAGCGCCAGCTCAGAGCCTGTGGCGATGATCACTGCACGCGCATTGGGCCTGTCGCTCAAGACATAGCCCCCCCGCCGAATGGCCAGGACCTGCTCAGGCGTGCGCGGCTGGGCCGCCAGGTTCTGGCGCGACAGGAGCAGCGCGGACGGACGGTCGGTTTGCGTCAAGGCCATGCCCCAGGCGGCAAAGGTCTCGCACTCATCGCCTGGGCGCCAAACATCCAGATGTGGGATCAATCGCAAGGACGCCGCATGTTCGACGGGCTGGTGGGTGGGGCCATCCTCACCCAGACCAATGCTGTCGTGCGTGAAAACATGGATGACCCGCTGGTGCATCAGCGCCGCCATCCGAATGGCATTGCGGCTGTAGTCGCTGAAGGTCAGGAAGGTGCCGCCGAAAGGGATCAAGCCCCCGTGCAGGGCCACGCCATTCATGATGGCGGCCATGCCAAATTCGCGCACGCCGTAGTTGATATAGCGCCACCCTTGCCAATGGTGGTGCGGCAGATCACCAGCGTGGGCTGAGCGGTGTGCGCGCGGGCCTGCTGCAAAGCCACATCCAGCGCGGCTACATCATGCCCATCCACCGGGCCAATGACCCGCCAGCCGCATGCCGTAAAGCGAGCCGCCGTGTCGTCTGCAAACCAGGGCGTGACCGCGCCATCAATGCTGATGCCATTGTCGTCATACAGCACGCAGAGCTTGCCCAATTTCCAGGCCCCAGCCAGCGAAATGGCTTCTTGGCTGATGCCTTCCATCAGGCAGCCGTCGCCCATGAAGACCCAGGTGCGGTGGTCCACCACTGTGTGGCCGGGGCGGTTGAACTCGTCGGCCAAGAGCTTCTCGGCCAGCGCCATACCGACGGCATTGGTCAGGCCCTGCCCCAGCGGACCGGTGGTGGTTTCAACCCCGGGGGTGTGGCCGACTTCCGGGTGGCCCGGCGTCCGGCTGCCGCGCTGGCGGAAGTTCTTCAGCTCAGCCATGGGCAAGTCGTAGCCCGTGAGGTGCAGCAAGGCATACAAGAGCATGGACGCATGGCCGTTGCTCAGCACAAAGCGGTCGCGGTCCCACCACTGCAGGTTGGCCGGGTTGTGCTTGAGGTGGCGCGTCCACAGCGCCTCGGCCATCTCGGCCATGCCCATGGGTGCGCCGGGGTGGCCCGAGTTGGCTTGTTGAACCGCATCCATCGCCAAGGCGCGCAGGGCGTTGGCCAGGGGGTGACGTTGACCGTTATCCGGGCGAATGACCCGGTCTGAAGATGTTGATGCCATTTGCTTCTGCCTCGGTTTAAAGAGCGCCCAAGATGCGTTTCTTGCGCTCCATCATTCGCCAGATGAAGGGCGTGAAAATGAGTTGCATGGCGAGCTCCATCTTGCCGCCGGGCACCACCACGGTGTTGGCCCGGGACATGAAGCTGTCGTTGATCATGTTCAGCAGATAGGGGAAGTCGATGCCCTTGGGGTTGGCAAAGCGGATCACGCACAGGCTCTCGTCGGCACTGGGGATGTCGCGGGCGATGAAGGGGTTGGAGGTGTCCACCACAGGCACGCGCTGGAAGTTGACATGCGTGTGGGCAAACTGCGGGCAGATGTAGTTCACGTAGTCGGGCATGCGGCGCAGGACAGGGTGAAGCCCGCCACACCGTTGCCCACGCTCAACATCAGCATGGTGGTCGGCCCGTAGAGCGCATAACCGGCTGCGACTTGCGTGCTGCCTGGCTGCATGAAGTCGGCCTCTTTGACATCGCGCCCTGTCTGGATCACTTCATCAGGCGCCCGCAAGATGGAGAAGATGCTGCCCACCGAGACATTCACGTCAATGTTGGACGAGCCATCCAGCGGGTCAAACACCAGCAGGTACTTGCCGCGCGGATAGTTGGCGGGGATCTGATAGGGCTCGGCCATCTCTTCAGACGCCAGACCGGCCAAGTGGCCGGACCACTCGTTGCGACGGATGAACACCTCGTTGGACAGCACATCCAGCTTCTTCTGCACTTCGCCCTGCACATTGATGGCACCGCCCGCCAGCTCCACATCGCCGCTGCTGCCGCCCAACTCGCCCAAGGCCACCGCGCGTGCAATGGCTTTGCAGGCCAGTGAGACATCCAGCAGCAGCGCATTGAGCTCGCCACTGGCACCGGGAAAGCGGCGTCGCTGCTCGATCAAATATTGGGTCAGCGTGGACCGGTTAGACAAAGGCATGAAGGTCTCCTCAAGACATGAAATTCGGGTCTGTGCTCAGCGCGCCAACTCAGCACGCATGGCGGCGATGACGGCGGCATAGTCGGGGCGGCCAAAGATGGCGCTGCCCGCCACAAAGGTGTCCGCACCGGCGTCGGCCACGCGACGGATGTTGTCCGCATTGATGCCGCCGTCCACCTCCAAGCGAATGTCGCGGCCACTGGCCTCAATGCGCCGCCGTGCGGCCTCTGTTTTGCGCAAGGCGCTGTCGATGAAGCTCTGCCCCCCGAAGCCCGGGTTCACGCTCATGATCAGCACCAAGTCCACTTTGTCGATCACCCAGTCCAGCACGTCCAAGGGGGTAGCGGGGTTGAACACCAGGCCCGCCTTGCAGCCCGCACCTTGGATCAATTGCAAGGTGCGATCCACATGGGTCGAGGCGTCGGGGTGAAAGCTGATCAGGTCAGCACCGGCCTTGGCAAAGGCCAGGGCCAAGTCATCCACCGGCTGCACCATCAAGTGCACATCCAGCGGCAGCGCCGTGCCATCGGGCCGCACGCAATGCGGCTTGATCGCCTGGGCCACGGCCGGGCCCATGGTGAGATTGGGCACATAGTGGTTGTCCATCACATCAAAGTGAATCCAATCAGCCCCGGCAGCGGCCACCGCCCGGACCTCCTCCCCGAGGCGGGCGAAGTCGGCGGACAGGATGCTGGGAGCGATGCGGTGGGTCATGGTCTTGCTCAGTCAATCGAAGGCACACAGGGCAGGTGACACAATGTAGAGACCGGTTCATTTAAGGTAAATTCATTCATCTTTGGCTTTTGATTCAGAGAAACTTAATGAAGACCGTCACCTTCCGCCAACTCAGGGTCTTCACGGAGGTGGCGCGCCACCTGAGCTTTGTGCGCGCGGCCGAGAGCCTGCACCTCACGCCCCCCGCCGTGACCATGCAGGTCAAGGAGTTGGAAGGAGCCATTGAGCTGCCGCTGTTTGACCGCCAAGGCCGCAAAGTGGCGCTGACCACCGCTGGCGAGTACTTCTTGGTCTATGCCAAGCGCTTGCTGGCCACGCTCAAAGACGCCGACGACGCGATGGCGCGTTTTCGCAAGCTGGAGACCGGGCTGTTGACGGTGGGCCTGGTCAGCACGGCCAAGTACTTTGTGCCACGCCTCCTGGTCAACTTCCGCCAAGAGCATCCGGGCGTGGAGGTCAAGCTCACCGTCAGTGCCAACCGCGAGCAATTGGTGACCCATATGGTCAATGGCGAGGTGGACTTGGCCATCATGGGCCGCCCCCCACGTGAGTTGGCCGCCCGCGCCGAGCCCTTTGCCGCCAACCCGCATGTGTTTGTGGCCCCACCCGGCCACCCTATCTTCCGCAGTGGTCACCCGCCCGTGTCGGCCTTGGCCGGCTTTCCGCTGATCGTGCGCGAGGCGGCCTCAGGCACCCGCGCCCTGATGGACCGCTTCTTTCAAGACCACCGGGTCGAGCCGCGCATTGCCATGGAGATGCCCAGCAACGAGACCATCAAGCAAGCCGTGATGGCCGGTATGGGCCTGAGCTTTCTGAGCCTGCACACCCTGGGGCTGGAGCTGAAAACGCGTGAGCTGGAGATCGTCAACGTTGAAGACACGCCAGTGATGCGCCTCTGGAACGTGGTGCACCTACAAAGCCGGGTGCTCTCGCCCGCCGCCGAGGCCTTTCGCTACTTCATCCTTGAAGAGGGCGAAAAGTACTTGGCGGCGCATGATGCGCCATGGTTGAAAGCAAGCGGAGAAGCGGCTGCTTGAAGCGCTCCCAGGCGCAGGTGGCCTTCGCTCGAAACCGCTGAGGACGGGTGGCCCCGTCGCCACTCACATGCCCTGCAGGGGATGCGGCATGCGCCCATCCCCGTGGTGGCGCAGCACCTTAGCAATCACCACCTGGTAGCCCTTGAGCCAGCGCGCCTGCAAGGCCTTGGCCTCGCGGTGTTCGGGCAGAGCCATCAAGGCCTGGATGGCGGCCTCGTCGCGCCAGTAATAGACGTTGCAGATTTGGCCCGTGGTGGTGGAGGTCCAGCTCTCTTCGCCGATGTAGCCGGGCAGCGCACGGGCCGCTTGGGCAATGCGTTCATCCAGGGCGTGGAAGGCCGCGTCGTACTCGCCGGGCAGAAAGGTGAAGGTGGTGGTGTACATCGCTGCGCCCGTGTTCATTGAAAGGCTTGGCGCGCCAAGCTCACAGCCAGCACGCTCATCGTCAGGCCCACCACGCCGTCCAGCACCCGCCAGGCCAGCGGCTTGGCAAACAGCGGCGCCAAGGCCCGCGCACCATAGCCCAAGAGCACAAACCACAGCACACTGGCCCCACCGGCGCCCAGCAAGAAGGCGGCCTGCGTGCCCGCAGGCTGGCGTGCCCCCACCGCCCCCACCAGCACCACGGTGTCCAGGTAGACATGGGGGTTCAGGAGGCTCAACGTCAAGGTCTGGGCCAGCACGGCGGCCACCGGGCGAGTGGCCGTGCTGGCATCAGCCCGCAGCGCCTCGGCTTGGCTCATGCGGCGAAAGGCCGACAGTGCATACCAGGCCAGCAGCAGCGCGCCGCCCAGCGCCAGCGCTTGCAAGGCCGCCGGGTGCTGGCCCAAGCTGGCCGCCAGGCCGCTGACGCCCAGGGTCATCAACACCACATCCAGCGCCGCACAGGTAGCCACCACCGCGCCCACATGCTCGCGCTTGATGCCCTGCTGCAGCACCAAGGTGTTCTGCGCACCAATCGCCACGATGAGCGAAGCGCTGAGGGTGAAGCCCGTGAGCAGCACGGGCCAGGTGGAGTCGTTCAACATCAACATGGCCTCAGTGTCGCCGCGAACGTGCTGGACTCGAATGAAATCTGCTAATGTTGATGAAGCCAATTTCATCTGACTATGATTGACACCCACCTGCTTTTGACCGTGGCCACCGTGGTGCGCGAGGGCAGCTTCGAGCGTGCCGCGCAGCGCCTGCACATCACCCCGTCGGCCGTGTCGCAGCGCGTGCGCTTGCTGGAAGACCGCCTGGGCACGGCCCTGGTGTTGCGCGGCCAGCCCTGCAGCGCCACCGAGGCCGGTGCCCAACTGTGCCGCCATGCCGACATCGTGGGCCTGCTGGAAGATGAGCTGCGGCGGCAAATGCCCGCCACCGCCAGTGCCAGCACGGCCCGCAGCAGCTTGCGCATCGCTGTCAATGCCGACAGCCTAGCGACTTGGTTCTTGCCCGCACTGGCCGAGTTGGCCCAGGCGGGCAGCGCCTGGCTGGATGTGACCGTGGCCGACCAAGACCAAACCGCCGAGGGCCTGCGGCGCGGGCAGGTGCTGGCGGCCGTCACCTCGCAAGCCCAGGCCGTGCCGGGCTGCCGCAGCCGCCGCTTGGGTGCGCTGCGCTATGTGGCCACGGCCAGCCCGCGCTTCATGGCGCGCTGGTTCGCGCGCGGGGTCAGTGCCGAGGCGCTGAGCGTGGCACCTTCGCTGGTGTTCAATCAAGATGACCGCTTGCAAGAGCGCTGGGTCAAGCGCCTGCTGCGCCGCCCCCTGCCCTTGCCCGCCCACCGCCTGCCGTCCTCAGACGCCTTTGTGCGCGCCGCCCTGGCCGACATGGGCTGGGGCATGAACCCCCTGCCCTTGGTGGCCCCTTTGCTGGCCAGCGGCGCACTGGCGGAGCTGATACCCGACAAGCCGCTGGATGTGCCGCTGTATTGGCAGGTGGTCACTTTGGACGTGCCTGCATTGGACGCCCTCAGCGCCTGCGTGCAGCGCCATGCGGCCCAACACCTGTCATGATGGCGGCATGAACACTCTTGCCAACCCCGTTACCCTGATCACGGGTGCCTCCAGCGGCATTGGCCGCGTAACCGCCGTCGAGCTGGCCCGCCAAGGGCACCGGGTGGTGCTGGCCGGCCGCAGCGCCGACAAACACCAGCCGGTGCTGGACGAGATTGCCGCCCTGCCCGGTGCTCCCCATGCCCGCTGGCTGGAGCTGGAATTGGGCGACCTGGCCTCGGTCGCCGCCTGCGCCCAGGCTTTTTTAGCCCTGGGCTGGCCGCTGCACACCTTGATCTTGAACGCTGGCTTGGCGGGCCAGCGAGGCCTCAGCGCCTCGGGCTTTGAGATGGCGTTTGGCGTCAATCACCTGGGCCACTTTGCGCTCACCCAAGCCCTGCTGCCCTGCTTGCAGGCCTCGGCCCCGGCGCGGGTCGTCACCGTGGCCAGCAAAATGCACTTCCGCGCCTCCGGCCTGGATTGGGCGGCGCTGCAGCGCCCCACGGCCAGCCTGACTGGCGTGCCCGAATACAACGTCTCTAAGCTGGCCAACGTGCTGTTCGCCACCGAGTTGGCCCGCCGCTTGGCGGGCAGCGGCGTGGAGAGCTATGTGGTGCACCCTGGCGTGGTGGCCACCGAGGTCTGGCGGCATGTGCCCAAACTAGTGCGGCCCTTGCTGCGCCTGATGTGGGGCATGATCACCCCAGAAGAAGGCGCCCGCAGCACCTTGAAGTGCGCCACGGCTCCCAGCACCGAGCTACAGCCCGGCGGCTATTACGACCGCGAGCGTTTGAAGCCGCCCAGTGCTCTGGCCCAAGATGTGGCTTTGGCCCAGGCCCTGTGGGCCCGCAGCGAGGCCTGGTGCAAAGGCCCTCAAAGCAGCCGTTAAGACAGGGGCAGCCCAGCGACCTGGGCCATGGTTGTTGTAAACCATGGTGCTATTCGCACCGCGCTTCAGCGCGTCAAAGCCACAAAGATTTCCGGCAGCCGCTGGGGCAGTTGCGCGACTCGGTCGATCACGGAATAGCGCGCACCGAATATGCGCTGTACGTAGCCGTCGGCCTTGGCGTCCACGCTGACGCAGTGGGTGTAGATGCCAGATTCGTCGCGCAGGGCTCGCACGGCCTGGGCGGCATCGTCGATCAGGGCCATGGGTTGGTCGCTGTCCAGGTCCGCAGGCTGGCCGTCGGTCAGTATCAACAGCAGGCGTTTGTCGGCCTGGCGGCCACTGAGCAAATGCCCGGCATGGCGCAGCGCCGCGCCCATGCGGGTGGAATAGGCCGCCTGCACGCCGGCCAAGCGGGCCTTGGGCAGAGCGTCACGCTCCCAATGCTCGCCAAAGCCCTTGATGTGCCAGTACCGCACCTCATGGCGGGTGTTGGAGTGAAAGCCCGCAATGGCCAACTGATCGCCCAGGGTTTGGATGGCTTGGGCCAAGAGCGCCACGGCGGCGCGTGTGAGTGACAACACGGTCTGCCCCTCGGTACCGGGCACCGCATCGTTGACCGAGGCCGACAGGTCCAACAACAAGAGCACGGCCATGTCCCGACCTCGGGTGTGGTGGCTGGTGTAGACCCGCTCGTCCACCGTTCGGCCGCTAGCGCGGGCGTTGATGAGCGCTCGCAGCGCTGCGTCCACATCCAACTCCGTGCCCTGCGCTTGCTGGCGTAGGCGCTGGCGATCTTGCGGTTTGAGGGCATCGAGCAGGCGCTGCAGGTGTTGGCGGGTGGCGCTGTGCTCGGCCAGCAAGCGGTCGATCTGGGTCGCATCCCCCTCGGGCTGCAGGCCATCGAACACGCAGGCCCAATCGGGGCGCATCTGTTGGCTGCTCGGGTCCCACTCGGGGTAATGGCGCGGTGGCAGCCCCTCTTGCTGCGGTGGTGCCTGGGGCCGTGTGCGTTGGGGCTGGTCCTCTTCATCGCCGTCTTCGATGAAGGTCCAGAGATGGCGGTTGTCATCGCGCCAAGGCACGTGGGTGTCGGCAAAGGACACGGCGGCACGCTGATCGCTTTGCTGGCGGGTGCGCGCTGCCCAAGCCAGGGCCAGCTCAGCCATCTCTCGGGTGGAACTGCTCCCTTGTGCCAGTGCCGCTTGAAAGCGGGTGACGAAACCGGCTTGCTCGGCATCCGCCGCCAAGTCGCCCCACAGCAGCGCGCGAGACAAGCGCGTCAGGCGCACCCGCACGGCGCTTTGGCCTTGGGCCTCTACACCGTCCAGGCTGGGCCACGGGTGCAGGCGGCGCATGGGCTCTTGCAGCCCTGGGGCTTGTCGCATGACCAAGGCATCCATGCGCGCATCTTCAAAGCACTCCACCGCCAAGCGCTGCAGGGGGCTCCAGTTGTCGGCGACCAAGGGGCTGGACGCCCGCCGGTGCTGGGCCAGGTGCGCCAACATCAGGCGGTAAACCAGGAGGGCAGGCACGCCCGCTTGGTCCTCCAGCACCTCGGGCAGACGCAGGCCCAGCAAGTCCCCCTCTTGTGCCATATAGGGCTGCAGCGGCGCTGCGGCGAGCGTGCCTTCTCCCTCTGCCGCCCCATCTTGCAGCGGCACCGGCATGGGCACGAGTTGAGCCTCTAGCGACCACAGCGCGCGCAGGCTCAAGGTCAGGCGGGCTTGTACATCCTTCAGCAGCAGGCCCCGGCGCTCGCGCTGCAGCACGGCACGGCTGTCCTCGGACTGCAGGCTGAAGTAAGCGCGCTGTCGCTGCGGGTGGCGGCCATGCAGACGGATGCCGACCTCCATCCAGCGCCCCAATCCCGCCAAAGGCACTTGGCTCAGCAAACGCGGAGCGTGCTCCAAAAAGTCGATCAAGCTGGGGCTGGGTTCGGTGGCATGGCGGCCATGGATGGACACACTGGTGGCCTGCACCATGCGCTGCACCCATTGCCCATAGACCTGCAAGGCAGCGAGGCCAGACCCTCTTCGCGCCACCCCCGGCAAACTCTGCAGATAAGGAGCAATCGCCCGGCCGTTGGGCGACTTTTGCAAGACGGCGACGGTGTCGGCCACCGTGGACAAGAGGCCCGAGCCGTGCCGCTGCATCAATGGCGGCAAGATCTCTAGGCCCGCCAGCAAAGGCTCCGGGCCGCGCCCCAAGCGGCCCAGCCCGGCACAGAAGTCCAGCCAAGCCTCGATGTCGCGCTCTGGCAAGCAGTGCAGCGCCTGCTGCACATGGTCTTCAAAAACGGCGTGGACCTCTGCAAAGCCGGAGCCCAGGCGCTGCCGCCAAGCTTCTAAGCGAGGGTCCTGTGCGGTCGAGTCCACAGCCGCTACATGCTCAGAGCATGGCCAAGACCGCGTGCTCCAAGGCATCGCGCAAATCGGCATCGTCTGTCAAAGGGCGGACCATGGCCATCTGGCAGGCCGCGTGCACACTGACGCCGCCTTGAATCAGGCGTGCGGCATTGACCAGCAAGCGTGTCGACATGCCCTCGACTAGGCCATGGCCCTTCAGCCGCCGGGCCGCGTGGGCCACCGCGATCAGTTGATGGGCCTGCGCCACGCAGATACCCGTCTCGATGCACAGGATCTCCGCCTCCACCACTGCAGGCGGGTAGTCGAAATCGAAGGCCGTGAAGCGCTGGCGGGTCGAGGGCTTCAAGTCCTTCATCAGGCTTTGGTAACCCGGGTTGTAAGAGACAACCAACTGAAAGTCGGGGTGGGCGTGGATCAACTCGCCCTTTTTGTCCAAGGGCAGTTGCCGCCGGTGGTCCGTGAGCGCATGAATGACCACCGTCGTGTCCTGCCTCGCCTCCACCACTTCGTCCAGGTAGCAGATGCCACCGTGGCGGGCGGCCAGGGCCAGCGGGCCGTCTTGCCAGCGGGTGCCAATGGGCTCCAGCAAGAAGCGCCCGACGAGATCCGCTGCCGTCATGTCCTCATTGCAGGCCACGGTGACCAAGGGCCGCTGCAGCCGCCAGGCCATGTGTTCCACAAAGCGGCTCTTGCCGCAGCCGGTGGGGCCTTTGACCATCACGGGCAGGCGTGCGGCATAAGCGGCTTCGAACAAGGCCACTTCATCGGCTTGGGCTTGATAGTGGGGCTCGCGCGCGATGCGCCAATCCTGCAGCGGGTCCATGGGCTAGCCTCAGGTCAGCGGTGGATGCCGGAGAGCTTGTCGCGCCAGCCTGGGTACAAGGCATCGGCATCCTTAGGGAAGCTGTCGAAGGCGCGGGCAAATTCGCGGTGCTCTTTGGCCCATTCAATCGGGTCGGCTTTGGCCTTCCAGCACTCATAGGCTTGGCGCAGGCTGGTGGCACCGGCCGCCGGGCTGTCGATGTGGCCGTAGCTGCCACCACCCGCTGTGTTGATGACGTTGCCGTGGCCCAGGTTCTCGAAGAAGCCCGGCAGGCGCAGCGCATTCATGCCGCCGGAGATGATGGGGGTGGTCGGCTTCATGCCGAACCACTCTTGCGGGTAGATGGGGCCTTGGTAGCTGTCGCGCTCGATGATGTAGGCAATGGCGCGGTCGTCCATCTCGCCTTCCATCTTGCCAAAGCCCATGGTGCCCACGTGAATGCCGCTGGCGCCTTGCAGGCGCGACATCTTGGCCAGCACATAGGCGCTGTAGCCGCGCTTGGCGCTGGGGCTGGTGACGGCGCCGTGGCCGGCACGGTGGTAGTGCAGGTATTGGTGGGGGAAAGTGCGGCGTGCGGTGGTGACCATGCCGGGGCCACCGACATAGCCATCGACCAAGAAGGCCACTTTGTCGGCATCGGGGCCAAAGGCCTGCAAGATGTACTCGCCGCGAGCCACCATTTCATAGTGGTCATCCGCCGTGATGTTGGCCGAGAAGAGCTTGGCCTGGCCGGTTTCGTCCATGGCACGGCGCATGGCGTCCACCACCAGCGGGATGGTCTTCTTCATGGGGGCGAAGACTTGGTTGCCTTGGGGTTCATCGTTCTTGATGAAGTCGCCCCCCAGCCAGAACTCATAGGCCGCTTTGGCAAAGGGCTCTGGGCGCAGGCCCAGCTTGGGCTTGATGATGGTGCCGGCAATGTAGCCACCGTCTTTGACGGGGCGGCCCAAGATGCGCCAGAGGTCGGAGATGTCTTTGGCCGGGCCGTCGAACAACTGGATGGCGCGGGGTGGCATGAAGAAGTCGACCATCTTGGCATGCTGGATGTCGCCCATGCCTTGGTTGTTGCCGATGGCCAGGGTCAGGAAGCTGACGATCATCATCCGGCCGTCAGTGATGTTGCGGTCGAACAGGTCCAGCGGATAGGCAATGCGCATGTCCTCGCTGGCTTCGTCGATGTAGTAGACCAAGGCGTCCACGCCTTTGGTGAACTCGTCGGTGGTGCTGACCTCCACGTTCGTGCCTGTGGACGACTCGGCCGCAAAGTGGGCGGCCGCCTCCAGAAAACCGTGCCCGGCCTTGGGCTTCATTTTGTAGGCCACCAGGATGTGGCGGCCGCCGTCGATCAAGGCCTTTTCGCTCAGGCTCAGGTCGGCATAGCGGTTCGATTGGTCCATCTGTTGTCTCCAGTTTGGGATGCGTTGGACGGCATCCTAGGAGGGCAGATGGATAAGGTGAAGTCAGCTTTTTTGACTCGTCAATTCAATAAATACTTAATTATTCACCAAGAGCCGTGCGCAGATTTGCGTCAGGCTGCGTCCGGCACCGGCTCTACAGGCAGGGTGGCCAAGACTGCCATGCCTGCCGCCATCACCGCCGCCGTGAGCCAGAGAGTCCCTCGAAAGCTGCCACTGGCTTGGGCCATGGCCCCCGCCACAGCAGGCGCAATGATCTGCGCGGCACCGTAGCTCAAGGTCAGCCGAGCCATGGCTTTGCCTGGGTTGGCGGGCGAGCGCCGCCCCACCAAGGCCAGGGTCAGGCTGACGATGCCAATGAAGGTCGCCCCATAGCCCAGTGCCCCCATGAGCGCCGCCCAAAGCGAGCCCGAGAGCGCAGGCAAAACAATGGCCGCCGTTTGCAAACCGAAGGCCAGCAACAGCGCGCGCATATCCCCCAGCCGCCGCGCCACCCTGTCCCACACAAACACGGCCGGCATGGCCGCCAAACCCACCAGAGCCCAGGCCAGCGGCCCCTGCCCCGCCAAGGCAGGCTCGCGCTCGACAATGGCCACGGTGAAAGTGGCGCTGATGACAAAGCCCCAGCCTGCCGCAAAGTAGGCGGCGGCCATGGTCAGCATCCAACGGCCCGAAACCAGGGGCGCAGCCACTTGCCCCTGTGCGGGTGCCACTGCCGGTGGCACGGGCGGCCGCCACACCCAGGCGAGTGCTGTAGAGGCGGTGACGCCAGCGGGCGTCGTCAATCCACGCTGCGGCCAGCGCGCCACTCATATAGCCTGCGTAGTTGACCGCCGCCAGCCCACCCGCCGCCGCGTCACTCAGCCCTGTCTGCGCTTGCAGCACAGGCAGCAGCGGGGTGTAGGCAAAGCGGGCCAAGCCGATGGTCAGCACCAGGCCGCAAATGCCACCGGTGATGACTTGCCAGGGGAGCAAGGGGCGAGCGGCGCTCAGAAGGGCCCCTCGGCCAAACAGCGTTCAATTTGCGCCTTACGGTCATTGCCCCAGAAAGGCTCGCCGTCAACGATGAAAAACGGCGCACCGAAAACCCCGTTGCGTATGGCCTGTTCGTTGACTTGGCGCAGTCGCTCTTTCCACGTGGGGTCGTTCCAAGCGGCCTCAGCCGCCTGAGGGTCAAGGCCCGACTCCTGCACCAAGGCCTTGAGCGCGGCAAGCTCGTTCAAGGCCACGCCGCGTGTGAAGTAGGCTCTGAATGCGCTGCGCGCCCACTGGGCAGCGGCGGGCTCTCCCTGGGTGTCATGCAGCCACCAAAAGACACGCGCCGCATGGTGGGTGGCAATGGGGAAGGGCTCGGGCTGCACATAGGGCACACGCTCATAGCGCGCCGAACGGGCGAAATCTCGCAGCGAGTATTCCCGCTTCAGGGGGTAGGCCACCGGGCTCTTTAACTCTGCCGCCGCAAAAGTCACCCCCAGCAAGATGGCATGGCGACGAACAGTCCGGCCGTGGCGGGCCGCCAGCGCGTCTATCCACTCATGCGCCACATAAGCGTAGGGGGACGAAAAGTCGAAATAGAACTCAATGGGGGATTTCATGGTGCAACGATAAACCGAGCGCGGGCCAAAGGGCAGCGGGCTTGCCCTGTGGCCCCTGGCCCTACAGCGCTACTTGCGCCAAAACTGCGGGGTGAACAACACCAAGACTGAGAACAACTCCAAGCGCCCCAAGAGCATGGTGATGGTGCAGATCCAGGTTTGAACATCGCTCAGCCCCTGGTAATTGCCCGCTGGCCCCACCTGCCCAAGGCCCGGCCCGGTGTTGTTGATGCATGCCACCACGGCAGTGAACGCTGAGATGGCGTCTAAACCCGTGAGCAGCAAGAGCATGGTGGCACCAATGGTGACGGCGCCGTAGATCAGCATAAAGGCCAGCACAGCAAACATGACCTCATGGCCCACCACAGCGCTGCCCAGGGTCACGGGCTGTACGGCGCGCGGGTGCAGGATGCGGGTGAGTTCGCGCCGCGCTTGTTTGAGCAGCAGCAAGCTTCGAACCAACTTGATGCCGCCGCCGGTCGACCCTGCGCAGGTGGCAAAGCCGCAGAGAAAGAGCATCCAGATGGGCGCAAAAATCGGCCACTGAGCGTAGTCCACCGTGGCAAAACCTGTGGTGGTTGCCACGGAGATGACGTTGAAAGCCGCATGGCGCAAGGTCACTAATGGGTCGGAATACACCCCCTGAAGCCACAGTACCGTGGTGATCAGCAGCACACTGCCCAGCATCAAACACCAAAAAACCCGGGCCTCTAGATCTCGCCACAGCACAGAGAGGCTGCACCGTTTGATGGCCACAAAGTACAGCGCAAAGTTCACCCCGGCCATGAGCATGAAGAAAATCGCTACCAGCTCTATCTTCCAGGAATTGAACGCCGCAAAACTGGCGTCATAAGCGGCAAACCCGCCCAGCCCCAAGGTGGAGCACATGTGCATAAAGGCATCGGTCCAGCTCATGCCGGCCCAGCCATAGGCCGAGAAGCAGCTCAGCGCCACCAAGAAGTAAACGCCCCACAGGCCGCGCGCCGTTTCTGCAATGCGAGGGGTGAGCTTTTCATCCTTCATGGGCCCTGGGGTTTCTGCCTTGAAGATTTGGCTGCCACCCACCCCGAGCATGGGCAAGATGGCCACGGCCAGCACCAAGATGCCCATGCCGCCCACCAGGACCATGAAGCAGCGCCACACATTGACGGAGGTGGGCAGGGCTTCCAGCCCCGTCAGCACCGTGGCCCCGGTCGTGGTGAGCCCAGACATGGCCTCAAAGTAAGCGTCGGTCAGCGAGACCCCCGGAAGCTGTAGCCAAATAGGCAAGGCCCCAAACAAAGGCAGCACCGTCCACACCAAGGTCACCAACAAAAAGCCATCACGGGCCTGCAACTCGCGGCGGTGCCGACGAGTGGCCACGAGCAAGATAAACCCCGCTGCAAAGGTGATGCCCATGGAGACCACAAAGCTGTAGAGGGCCGCGTCATCCCCCCACCAGGCAAAAGCTGTGGGGACTGCCATGGCCAGGGAGAACAGCATCAGTACCCCGCCCAGTACCGTGAACACCGGCGCAAAGTAAGCGCCTCCCGAGTCGGGGGTCGGCCGCCCCTGCTCAGCCCCAAACGCCAAAGGGGAACGCCCCAACATCGTCATTCGTCGCACAACCGACTCCCGCACGACCTCCAAGGCTTCGGCGGCCCCTCGGCGCAAGCTGTGCACAGCCTCTACGTCGCCGCGCCGCACATGGGCCAGCAACTCGCCAATCACGGCATTGGCGGGAGAGAGCGCAATGTCAATCTGGGTGCCTTGCACCAAGTCGGCATAGGCCTTGCGATTGATCAGCGCCAACACCCGCTTGGCCCCCATGCGCTTGGCCAACAGGCAAGCCATGATGTTGTCTTCGTCGTCGTTGGTGAGCGCGGCGAACAGGTCCATGTCGCGGACGTTCTCCTCATCCAGCAGGTCTTCATCGGTACAGTCACCACGCAGCACCAACACGCGAGAGCCGAGCTGGGTTGCCAAATAGTCGCAACGGCTGCGATCTTGCTCAATGAGTTTGACCTGGTAGTCGGCACAGGCCTCTCGCGCCAGCCGCAAACCAACCTTGCCGCCACCGGCCAACATCAACCGTTTAACGGGGGCCTCGGCCGTTTGACGCAAGGCGGCCAACACCGCAGCGATGTGCTCCGTGGCCGCCAACACAAAAACCTCATCACCCGGCTCGATGGCCGTCTGCCCATCCAAAGAAGGCATCACACGGTCTTGGCGATAGATGGCCACCACGCGCATGTCCAAGCCTGGCACCAAGGCCTGAACCTCGCTCAAACGGTGGCCCACCAGCACGCCGCCGGGCACGGCGCGCACCACCATCAGGCTCACCAAGCCTTGGGCAAACTCCATCACCTGCAGGGCTTCGGGGTAGGCAATCAGCTTGCGAATGGTGGCGGTGACCGACGCCTCAGGACAGATCACCTCGTCCACCGCAAAACCGCTCTTGGCCATCAAGGCCGAACCGGGTTCGAACTCGGTGGAGCGCAAACGCGCAATGGTGGTGGGCACATTGAACAGGTCATGCGCCACTTTGCACGCCACCAAATTCGTCTCGTCGGACGAGGCGCAAGCAATCAGCATGTCGGCGTCGGCAATGCCGGCTTGCTCCAGCACAGAGGGCTGAATGCCATTGCCCACCACGCCACGCAGGTCCAAGCGGTCTTGCAGCGGCCGCAGCCGCGCGGGGTCCGGGTCGATCACGGTGATGTCATTCTTTTCAGAGACCAGGCTTTCCGCCACGCTCTCGCCCACGCGCCCCGCGCCCAAGATGATGATGTTCATAGCCCCTGATCATACGGGGCGACATTTGCGATGCGTCATGCGCCCTCCGGCAGCGCGCCTGAGCATGCGCGCCATGGCCCTGGACATCGTGCTTGCGACCCTGGCGTTGGCCTTGCGCCGCCAGCCTCTTGGGCCAATATTGGGCCATGCCCTGCTTGGCAAAGCCCTGCCTCGCGTGGCAGTATCTCGCCCCTTTGCAGTACCCGAGTGAGCATCATGCACCAGCCCCTTCGCCTGTTCTTTGGCCTGACCTTGACCTTGGCCTTGGCCAGCCCCGTGACAGCGCAGGACCGTGGGGGCACCGTGCTGGAGCAGGTGCGAAAAAAAGGCCACCTGACCATCGCCCATCGCGAGTCCTCAGTGCCTTTCTCTTTTTTGGACGCCGACAAAAAGCCCGTGGGCTATGCCGTGGACATCTGCCTAAAGGTGGCCGAGGTGGTGAAGAAACAATTGGCCTTGAAGGACTTGCCCATCACTTGGCGGCAGGTCAGTGGTGCTGACCGCATCCAGGTCATCGAGTCACATCAGGCGGAGTTGGAGTGCGGCTCCACCACCAACAATGCCGAACGGCGCGCCAAGGTCGCGTTCACTGTGCCTCACTACGTCACCGGGGCCCGCTACTTGGTGCGGGCCGACAGTCCCATCAAAGACCTGGCTGACTTTGATGGCAAGCGCTTGGTCTCCACCAAGGGCACCACACCGCTCAAAGCCATTGAGCGTGCCAACAAAGACCGGCTGCTGAAGATTCAGATCCTAGAGGCACCGGACCATGCCAAGGCGGTGGAGATGGTGCGTAACGGCGAGGCCGATGGCTTTGCAATGGACGATGTGTTGTTGTTCGGCTTGCGCACCGCCAGCCCCCAGCCAGAGAGCCTCAAAATAGTGGGCAAGTTACTGACGATTGAGCCGCTGGCCATCATGCTGCCTAAGGACGACCCCGTCTTCAAGCGCTTGGTCGATGATGAGCTCAAGCGCCTGATTCGCAGCGGTGAAGCTCAGGCCCTCTACGAGCGCTGGTTCATGAAACCCATTCCGCCCAAGAACACGGCCTTGAATCTGCCGATGAACTACTTGCTCAAGGAGTTCTGGAAGTACCCGACGGACGTGGTGCCCAACTGAACCCTGCCATCGGTGTCTTAGGGCCTGGGCCAGTGTTGGGCGTGGGCAGGAAAGTACTCGCAGACCAGCAGTGGCGCACCGTGGAAATGAAACACCGAGTGACGCCGCCACCAGGGACCACTGGACGGTGAGCCGACCGCCGTTTCCCAAGCTTGGCGCACTTGCCTCGCCTCTGGGCCGTGGACGCGCCGGGCACATAGCTCACTGCGCGTGATGTCCCGCCGCATGAACAGCAGCTCGGCCAAGGGCCGCTGGCCCAAGCCGCGAATAGCCCGCCAAGGCCCACGAGAGGCGAGCTGTGAGGTAACCGAGCGGGCATAGACCCAGGGCTGGCCCGCGCCATACAACATCACTTCGCGGGCATGCAGGGGCGTGTGGGCAGGCAGGCCCAGCAGCAGATGCTCATCACCCCAGGCAGGCTGTAGGCCTTGTGCCAAACGGGCCACCGCCAAGGGGCCCTTTGCGCGATGGAGCCGGGCCGAGAGCGAGCCGCGTGCCGCCAGCCAAGCGGCCAAGTGGGGCGACACCGGCCGCGCGCCTTGCAGATGCACCAGGGCATCTGCAGCAGGCCTATCGAGCCGCCGCTTCAGGCCGCGCAGGACCGCGGCGTCCGCCGGCTTCATGCGTTGGCGAGGGCCCGGCCGATCAAGATCTTCTGCACTTCAGAGGTGCCTTCATAGATTTGGCAAACGCGCACATCGCGGTAGATGCGCTCGACGGGGAAGTCGCTGACATAGCCGTAGCCGCCATGCACTTGGATAGCGGCGGAGCAGACCTTCTCGGCCATCTCGCTGGCAAAGAGCTTGGCCATGGCCGCCTCTTTGAGGCAGGGCAGGCCGGCGTCCTTCAGGCTGGCGGCATGCCAGATGAGTTGGCGCGCAGCTTCGATCTGAGTGGCCATGTCGGCCAGCTTGTGCTGAACGGCCTGGTGTTCAAAGATGGGCTCACCAAAGGCCACGCGCTCTTTGGCGTACTTGAGCGCAGCTTCAAAGGCGGCGCGAGCCATGCCCACGCTCTGGCTGGCAATGCCGATGCGCCCGCCCTCCAGGCCCGAGAGCGCAATCTTCAGGCCTTGGCCTTCGTCACCCAGGCGGTTGGCGGCGGGGATGCGGCAGTTCTCGAACAGAATCTGTGCGGTGTCCGAGCTGTGCTGGCCCATCTTGTCTTCGATGCGGGCTACGGTATAGCCGGGTGTGGCCGTGGGCACCAAAAAGGCGCTGATGCCCTTCTTGCCCGCGGCCTTGTCGGTGACGGCCATGACGATGGCCACATCGCCATTTTGGCCGCTGGTGATGAACTGTTTGACGCCGTTGAGCACGTACTCGTCGCCCTCACGCTGGGCCGTGGTGCGCAGGCCGCCCGCCTCGGAACCCACATGCGGCTCGGTCAAGCAAAAGGCGCCCAGCATGTCGCCGCGCGCCAGGGGCTTTAAGAAGCGCTGCTTCTGGTCTTCATTGCCAAAGGCCATCAGGATGGAGCAGACCGGGCAGTTGTTGACGCTGACCACGGTGGAGGTGCCGCCATCACCGGCAGCAATCTCTTCCAAGATCAAAGCCAAGGCCAAGTAGTCGAGCCCGGCACCGTCGTACTCAGTGGGGACGGCCACGCCGTAGCAACCCAGGGCCGCCAGGCCTTTGAGTTCAAGCGCGGGGAAGTGGTGTTCCTTGTCCCAGCGCGCCGCGTGCGGGGCGATCTGGTCTTGCACATAAGAGCGCACGGCATCTTGCACGGCGCGGTGGTCATCACTCAGCAGCATGGTTCTTCATCTCCGCAATGTTCTCTTCATACGCCGCGCACATGAGCACCTTGGGGCCTGCCGCACCGCGCATCAAGTGATAGTGGGTGTGAAAGCGCTGCAGCGTGCTGCCGTCTTGGCGCTCTATCGTCCAATCCATCAGCGCCGTGCTTTGGTTAAGCCCCAGGTCGTGGTGGTCAACAAGCCTGCCGACGGTGCGATGGAACCCTGCTTTGCGGTAGATATCGCACAGGGCGAGATGGTTCGCACGCATGGGGGCCTCGTCCGCCCACCACGTTACGGCACCCACTCCGTCGTGGTCATGGGCAATGCCACTGGGCGAATGCCACAAATCGGCCACTGCATCGCCATCTAAGGCATTGAATGCCGCCTCGTAACGTTCGAAAAAGTGTTGCACCTCTTGCAAACTCATGGGGTTTTCCTTGTTTTACCAGGGCAAGACTTGCCCATCAATGTCCATCAGGCAGCCGTGGTGCTCCGCCCGCAAGCCCGCGATATTGGCCCGTAACTGCGTAGCGCTCTCTTCGGGGCTGATGTCGGCGCCCGCCCCACCCATGTCGGTGCGCACCCAGCCGGGGTGCAGGGCCACGCACAAGGCCTTGCCCTGCAACACCAGAGACGCATCTTTGAGCACCGAGTTCACCGCCGCCTTAGAAGCCCGGTAGAGCCAACCCGAGGCATTGCTGCGCACGCCCATGGAGCCCATGCGTGAGGAGATGATGGCCAAGCGGGCATCGGGCGCCAGCGCCTCAGCCACCTGGGGCAGCACCCGCATGGGGCCCAGCACATTGGTGTGCATGACCTGGTCAAAGTCGGCCTGTGTGGGCGTGCTCATGGCGTCTTGGCGCGGGCCATAAACACCGGCATTGATGACCACCACCTCAAAGGCCTCGCCATCAATCTGCCAGGCCAGGCCCGACGCGCTGACGGCATCGGCCACATCCAAGCTCAAGGGCTTGGCCCCCAGCTCACGCAGGCGGGCCAAGCCTGCCTCGTCGCGTGCCGTGGCCACCACTTGGGCACCCGCTGCGCGGTACTGGCGCACCAGAGCCAGCCCAATGCCGCGGGAGGCACCGATCACCAACACGGATTGAGGGCTGGCCATGGCGCTTTAAAGCATCTCGACGGCCAGGGCCGTGGCTTCCCCACCGCCAATGCACAGCGAAGCCATGCCGCGCTTCTTGCCTTGCTTCTTGAGCGCGCCCAGCAGCGTGACGACAATGCGCGCGCCTGAGGCGCCGATGGGGTGGCCCAGGGCGCAAGCACCGCCGTGCACGTTCACGATATCGTGAGGCAGCTTGAACTCGTGCATCGCGGCCATGGTGACAGCGGCGAAGGCCTCGTTGACTTCCCACAGGTCGACCTGCTCGGCCGTCCAACCCGCCTTGGCCAGCGCCTTTTGGATGGCGCCCGCCGGGGCGGTAGAGAACCACTCGGGGGCTTGGGCATGCACGGCGTGCGAGACGATGCGTGCCACGGGCGACAAGCCCATGCGCGCGGCGGTGGAAGCCCGCATCAGCACCAGGGCGGCGGCACCGTCGGAGATGCTGGAGGCATTGGCCGCGGTAATGGTGCCGTCTTTCTTGAAGGCGGGTTTGAGGCCTGCAATCTTGTCGAGCTTGGCCTTGAAGGGTTGCTCGTCGTGCTTGACCAGCACCTCGCCGCTGCGACCGGCCAGCGTCACCGGGGCGATTTCCCAGTCGAAGCTGCCGTCTTCGTTGGCTTGTTTGGCGCGGGTGGTCGACGCAATGGCGAAGGCGTCTTGGGCTTCGCGGGTGAAGCCGTACTTGGCCACGCATTGTTCGGCAAACACGCCCATGGCCTTGCCGCGCTCATAGGCGTCTTCCAAGCCGTCCATGGCCATGTGGTCGAACATCTGCGCCGCGCCGTACTTCACGCCCTTGCGCGCAAACATCAGGTGCGGGGCGTTGGTCATGCTTTCCATGCCACCGGCCACCATCACGTCCACGCTGCCTGCGGCCAGCATGTCATGGGCAAACATCATGGCGCGCATGCCCGAGCCGCACATCTTGCTGAGCGTCACCGCACCGGCCGATTGAGGCAGGCCCGCCTTCAGCACCGCCTGGCGCGCTGGAGCCTGGCCCTGGCCCGCCATCAGGCAGTTGCCCATCAGCACTTCATTCACGGCATCTCCGGGCACGCNCGTTGACGTAAACGTCAGTCTACGCCATCTGACCCCACCGCACTGCACAGGGAGACCCTCAGACGAGAGCCGCCAGGACGGCAATTTTGAGCCCAGAAATAAGAAAGCCGATCAACAGGCGTTGACCGGCTTCCTCCCTTCTTAATGCCGCGAAGCGTTTCAGTCCTCCCTGGACCTTCAACCAGCCTTGCGTGACAGCGGTGAAGACAGTGTGCCCAGGGGGGTAGCAATCCACCATCCCCCTTTGGGGGGAGAAGGCCAGAGCGAGGGTGATTTTTGCGGGAAATTTGGCAGCAGAAGGGGCCAAATCTGGCGATAAGACAACTCAAGACATAGGTGGTAACACTTCTGTGACCAAGCGCTCCCGCGCCCGGGCAAAGTCCGGCACCACCGAGCGAACCACCTCCCAAAATGCCGGGCTGTGGTTCATTTCCCGCAGGTGGGCCAGCTCGTGCGCCACCACATAGTCGATGACCGGCAGGCCAAAGTGGATCAAGCGCCAATTCAAGCGGATAGAGCCATCCGCCGTGGCACTGCCCCAGCGGGTTTGGGCGGAGCTGAGGCTAAGCCGCTTCATCGTGACGCCCAGCGCCTGCGCAAAGTGCTGGCAGCGCTCTTCAAACACTCGCCGGGCCTGGCGTTGCAACCAGCTTTGAACGACATCGCGGATTTGTTGGGGCTCAGCGGCAGGCGGCAAGGGCATGCGGGCTTGCTCCAGTACGTTCAGCTCGCACAGTGCGTCCACCCGGCGCTCAGGCGCAATGCTGGCCAGCAGGGCTTGGTGCTGGTGCCGCACGTCTTTGACATGGCGCAGCCAGTTGTCGACCAAACCCAGGCGGGTGTCGTTGAGGGCGGCCTTGACGCCGCCACAGTTGGAATGCCCCACGACGATGATGTGCTGCACCTTGAGCCCGTCTACCGCGAACTGGATCACCGACAAGGCATTCAGGTCGGAATGCGCCACCACATTGGCCACATTGCGGTGAACGAACAGCTCGCCGGGCAGCAGGCCTACCAGTTCGTTGGCGGGGACGCGGCTGTCGGCGCAGCCAATCCACAGGTACTGGGGGGTTTGCTGCTCCAGCAGCTTGCTGAAGAAGCCAGGCTCCCTGGCCTCTGTGCGTTGGGCCCAGCGGCGGTTGCTGTCGAACAGTTCTGTCAGTTGAGTCGTCATGGTTGGGGGTCAGGCTTTGGGGCGCTTGGCCAGCAAACTGCGGCACCGTGATTCGTGCTGTTCAATCTCAGCCAGCGTCACCTGGATGTCGTCCAACAGACCTCATGCGGCGGCCGCTGAACACTTGGCGCAACAGTCGGCGAGAGATCAAACAAAGAGAGTTGTAGGGGTGGCCGCAGCAGGGACATTGGTCGATTTTAGTCACTGCCAATCGGTAAGACGGTGGCCTCTCGTGGCGAGCTTAGATGAGCTGACACCGACAAGACGGCGCAGGAATGCTTTGCTCTAAGGAAGCGCTGCACAAAACCCCAATCGGTCAAATGCCACAGAGCTTAATTAAGTCACCACTTTACACAATCTTTGAAAAGTCCTTTGAATCCTGTGGCTACTCAATGTTTTTATAAATAACATGCGAGTTTTCAAAATATAATCATACATCTCGGACGTCAGCTCAATTTATCGCCTTTCAATTAAGGTCTTTATTATTGCTTAAGACACCTCCCTCCTCGTCACGCCAAACATCCTCATAGCCATCTCTATCGATAATAAACTTATATCCTGGCTCAAGAGCCAGGTATGGCGCAGCCTCTGGAAGAAGATCAATTATATGGGCCGCATGCACAGGTTGGAAAAAATCGTGCTCATCCGACCGCTCCCCCGCCCAAATGTACCATCCCTCCGTTCCGTTTTCCGGCTTCACCCTAACGCCATATATAGGCGATAAATTTAGCGATGCCAATGCTATTCCAATTTTTCCATTTGGATCTATTTCACAAAGATCAGACCCGAATTTTAGACAGATATTTGCTTGAATTTCGTTAATATTCATTTATAGACCTAACTTTCCAGCCATACATTTGGAGAAAGCAGACGCCTGACCGCCCTGCTTTCTAGAACAGGAGGGGCAATGAGGTTGAACTGCTGCAAGACTCGTTTGTGAGGAAACGTCGTTGGTTCCTGTTCGATAGTGTTCCACGACTAGTGCATCTTTGTGGTCAGCAATCATGGCTTGATCCGTGTGACCACAAACTGCACAGGGCTTCCCTTGTACATGGTGAGTTTGCTGAGCTGTTGGACCACAGGCAGAACTTCGACTATATTTCGATACTCCTGGTTTCGGATCAAATGAATTTCTATCTGGTATTCCGAGATCACCAATCGGAATAGACTTCCCAGTCCCGTCGATAGTAAAACCAGCAAGTCCAAGTGGGTCAATCCATCGAAAGACATTTGGCCCAAAAAAGCTTAAATTAAACCCACCAGAAACCCCAATAGGATCTTGACTTGAAAATCGACCTATCGTTGGATCGTAATACCTATGGCGATTGTAGTGAAGCCCGGTTTCTTCATCAAAATGCTGTCCTTGTTGGCGAATTGGTTGATCGACTTGGTATTTCTCGGATGTGGCAGAAAATTTAACTGGATCAGTTTCATTGGCGACCAATCGTGCTTTACCCCATGCTTTGTAATCACCTGCCCAAACGACGTTTCCGATGTCATCCGTGAGTTCCTGCGGCGTTCCAATTTGATCACATTGGTACCAGTAGGTGCAGCCGTCCTGCACGGTGGCCAAAGGCACGAAACTGTCGGGCTCAAACAGGAACAAGGCCTCCTTGTTGCCACGCCGGGACTCGATCATCAGGTCACCGTCCCACAAGAATTCGGTCGCACCGAACGCGTCAGCCTTGCGGCTTCTACGTCCCAGCGCATCGTACTCATAACGGGTGGTCTGTGTGACCCTATGTCGGGTCACAGTGGCTTGTGCCATCTGATGGTTCGGACCCCACTCGAAGTGCGCTTCTTCATGCGCGCCCTTCTTGCGCTGGGTAACGTTGCCGTGTTCGTCGTACTCAAAACGCAGGTCCTGGTACACGCGCAACCGGTTGCCCGCTATGGGTGCAGGGCCGCTGGCGCTGGGTTCCTGTATGTTGCCGGCAGGGTCGAAGGCAAAGAACTCTTCGATGCGCCCGCGGGCCGCCAGGATGCGTCCGGTGGGGTCGTACTGGAACTCGGTCAGACCACGCAGGGAATCCTGTCGTGAGACAAGGTTGCCGGCCAGGTCGTATTGATAGGCGCGCTCCACCACCGCTTGTGAACTGCGCGACTGGTGTGCAGATGCTCTGTGGCTGCTGAGGCGCCCCATGGGGTCGTAGGCGTACTGGCTGCGGAGTACGCCCTGGCTGCGCGAGGTTTCCCGGTGCAGTTCGTCGCGCTCCATGTCACAGATGACCTGTTGCTCTCCGTCTTGCTCCAGGTTGATCTGGTGCAAATGCCCTGAACCGTAGAACAGCCAGTTCAGGCTCCGGCCGTCAGGCAACTGGGTGCGGATGCGGTTGCCCAAGGCATCGTACTCATGGTTCAGCGTACGTGGACCATTCCCTGAAAGGGTCTGTGTCTCCGAGAGCAAGCGCCCAGCAGGGTCATAGGCGAAGGCCAACTGGGCGGCGGCGTTGTGTGCGCCAATCAATCGCCCAAGCTTGTCGTACGCATAGCGGGCATGGGCCTGGTCCTCTTTCGATACACCCTCGTGGTGCTTGCTCAGGAGCCGCCCGAGGGCATCCCGTTCATAGCGGGTGACCTTACCTGGTCCCAGGTCGCTGCCTCCGCGCTCAACTAAATGGGTCAATTCTCCGGCAGCGTTGTACACATAGCGCTGATGCCGACCGTCAAAGCCCACCTCGTCGGTCAGCCGATCCAGGATGTCATACGTGAATCGCGTGGTTTCGCCGTTTTCGTTGCGTAGTTCTGTCAGGCGACCGGCCAGATCATAGCCATACTGAAGCACTCGCCCCGCCGCGTCTTTTCGCCACAGCACATCGCCCTTGAGACTGTAGTGCCACTGTGTGCGACGCTGCTCGGGGTCAACATAGCCGAGAAGTCTGCCGTTGGCGTCCCACTCATAGCGATGTGAGGCACCACCAGGCTCGCGAACTTGAATGAGCCGCCCGATTGCGTCCCACTCGTACTGGGTCTGCTGATGCAATGCATCGGTTTGCCAGGCCAAGCGACCCAGAGGATCATACCCATACTCGGTACTACGCTGGCTGCAATCTGTGAAGCGCTTGAGCAAGCCCGCATCGGTCCACTCCAGCCGCTTGGTTCCGCCGCGAGCATCTTGCACCGCGATGACCTGGCCTAGCTGATCCAGCTCGTAGCGGGTGGTTTGATCCAAAGGGTCAGTGGAGGCCGTCAGGTTGCCGCGTTCATCGTAAGTGCGGCCCCAACGCCCGCCCATCGCATCGGTCAGTTCAATGGGTTGGTCAGCGTCGTTGTAGCGAATGCGTGTTTGGCTGCCAGAGGCGTCCACAACGGCTGTCAAATTGCCCCGTTGGTCAAACTGAAATCGAGTCTCTCTCCCGAGCGCATCGGTCGAACCGCGGGGGTGCCCGTTGCTATCAAAGGGGGTGGCGACTCTCACACCGTCAGGCCCCGTCGTGGCCACAATATCCCGACGATCGTCGAACTCATAGAGCGTGCTGCGCCCCAATTCATCCGTCACGCGGGTTGCTTTTTGTCGGTCGAGATACTCAAACCGGAGCCCACTGTCGTCTGCAACTGCCCAAGACCTTAGAACGCGCCCCTGTGAAGTCGGGTGGTCATAGTCGGCTCGATACTCCGCCCCGTTACGTTCAACGTAGGCGGATAGGACTTGTTGGTTCCAAGCGAATTGGCGTCGCTGGTCAAGAGCATCGGCCTGCTCGACGAGCTGACCCTCGCTGTTGTATCGATACTGAGCCAACGTGTGCGCAGCTACTTGCCCTTGCACCCTTAGGTCCACACTCGTCAGGTGGCCGAAGGCGTCCCACGCAAACAAAATGCGGCGCGTACTGCACTCCAGCGCTGATGGCCGCCAGGCATTGAAGGGCTGCTCTGGTACTGGAGGAAACTCGAACGAGAGGAGGTTGCCGTTGCGATCAGAGACCTGCTTCAATGGCAAGCGAAACCAGTCTTCTCTGGGACGAATGAATTGAAACGTGCGCCCTGACTTGTCTCGCAAAACCCAAACGTTGTGCTCGGGTCGGAAAAGGGTGAGCTGCTCATACGCATCGAAGTGCTCGCTACCAGGCTCAATCCACGGCCAGTTCAGTTGTCGCCCGACTTCATTTCTATAGATGAGCCCCTCAGCTCGGAGCTCTAGCTGAACATCCCATTCGCAACTCCAACCAAGCCCAAACCATCCGTCATGAACCTGCCCAGATCGGTAATGCCTTGTTATCGACAACGGAATCAACCCCTGGACATCGAAGTCGGACTGTATGAGTTGCTTTTCGCCAGTAGCAATAATGACAGGACGACCTATCGCACAGGCACACGAAGTACGACCTGAGGTAGAGCGACCAGTGCCGGTTTGAACCTGCCCTGGACCATTCGAATTCGGCGTCTTTGAGGATCCTTTAGAGAGCTTGGGCAAGACTTTGCCCAAGGCGGCCAAAATCGCAGCCACCCCAGCCCTCAAGATGAATGAGGCCAGTCGATTCCGTTCAACCTCCAACTGCGCCGGGCTCATCGGTTGAGTCCAACGCTCCATCATTGCTTTGAACTCAGCTGCTGCGCCTGCAGAGGCTTCGATAACGCCCTTAACCCGCATGGCAACCGCTGCACCACCCGCAAGCTGACCTACGACAGGAATGGCGCTAACACCCATGAGTGCGGCAGTCTGAGCTAACGCAATAAGTGTGTCTGTAGATTTGAGCGCATCCAACATGGCCTGCCCGTCGGCTGCCGCTGCATTGCCAAAGTGAGAGGCATTTAAACCACCGACGACCTTATTGCCGTTCTCCACCACGTTCTTGACCGCGGCAGGAAGCAGGCTCCACACCGCGTTGACGCCAGCATCCACGGCATGTTGTACGGACTGCCTACCTTCAATATAGAGGCTCTTGGCCCAGGATAAAAAACCAGTGTCGCCGTCGACTTGCCCAGATTTTTGGCCCGCCAACACCAACCCTGGTGGATGGCGGCCTGCACCCAAAAAACTCTCGCGGTGTGCAACCTTCGTACCGTGGTCAAACACAGTGCCCGCAGCATTGTTGATCACCGCGCTGGTGTTGAAATGTGGTGCAACGCCCGGGTCACCTTTGGGCTTGAAATAGACGGGGTCAACCGGCTGCAGTGAACGTGCAGCCGCATACTGCGAAACAAGTTGCTTGTTGTCTGTGTGAACGTTGGTCGCCATTTGGGCCTCAATGCGGAGATCGCTCGATGACATTGGCCGCAATGAGCCCTTCTGGGCCCAAAGACCAAGTCAGCGCTGTGTTGACTCTCGATAGTCCTAGCTGATCAAGTGCCAGCGTCATGGCCCATGACGATAGACCCGTACATGTCCCGGTCTGGCCCAGCAATTCTGGGGGTCTCAAATGCTGGGTGCGGCCCAGAGTCAAACGCAGCTGTAGGCTCACTTCCCAACGTGAGCGCCAGGCAGAACCATCAGAGTCGCTCACCAAATTGCCGATGTGCTCAGGCTGCATGCCACACAAGGCCAAAGCCTGGGAGCACGCGCCCACCAAGTCTGCCGCATTGGGCTCCAACATCTGCTGATCAATACGCTGTACTCTGCGGATATCCGGGCGGTGCAATGCGAACCTGCCCGCAGGCAGTGAGCCAACGCTGCTGGCGGGCTCAAGAACCAAGCATGCTGCGCCCTCCCCTGCGACATAACCTTCGCCGTTTCCTGCAGCGTGAAGTCGCCCTAGAGTCGCCTCGCTGAGCAAGTACTCTGGCAGGCAGTAGCTATCAACCGTAGCCAGCACTAAGCGCTTTGGTCGACCAGCCCCCTCCAACATCGCATACGCTTCAGCCAAGGCCTGCCATGCCAAACCGCTCGCTCCCACCAATATTTTACAGGTCACCGAGGCACCCAACCACGACTGCATCTGCTGGGCGATGGTTTGGCGGGCAAGCTCCGTCATGTGCTTGGGCAGGAGCAACATGACCGTGAGGCCATTCAGCGGTTCACTTTCACCATCAAGACATTCCAGTGCTTCTGCCAGCGCAGACCCTAGCATTTTGATCAGCCGCGCTTCGCTGCCGGCACCGTCATGAATGAATTGGCATGGCGCAATGGTCACCGGAGCGCTCAGCTCTGGCAGGGCCTGTCGGCGAAAGTTCTTGCGCTGCAAATGCCACGACAGCATGGTTTGCGGCACGCTATGTCCGAGGCAGGTTACTAACCCCGAGCCTCGAACTGACCAAACTAACGAAGAAGCAGAGGAGTTCCGCATGAGTTCTTGGGTAATCAAGCTAAAGCCTCAATCAGAAGGCGTTTGGGCAGGCCACCTGCCGGGCCTTTCGAGAACAAGGCCCGCCAGGTGAAGGTCATCCGATCTGCATCCGGCTCCAGCAGCAAGGTATCGTTGCGAAGTCGTACATCGCATTGCAGCTTGCCGACATCGTCGTACCCCTTCACCCGCCAAGTCATAGACGGCACGGTCCCAACGACTAAGGGGACGCGGGACAAATTCGCCATGCGGATCGACGTTCCGGCAACGAGCGGGTCTGGCCACTGCAAAGTCGGCGATGCATCGTTCCAAAAGCGCCTATCAAAGTCTTCCGGAAGGAGTGGTGCCCTTTCACTCTTCCACTGTTCGTCGTAGGTCCCTGCGAATTTCCGCCGATGTGCAGCCCCAACAGGGCAGTGACTCAAGCCAAAGTATTCATGCAGTAAGACTTCTGCGCCCGGTTGAACAATGGGTTCAAACCATGGAAGTAGACTGAGCTCCTGCTCTTTGTTGTCTGGAGTTTCGAGCAACGACCCTTCTCCGCCTGAAAAGGCGTAGTTCAGTGGGACTTCAGCTGCAGCCCCATCCAAACGCTTCAACTCTTTACCAAGCAAGCCCTGCAGCCTGTAGCGTGGGCCAAACACCTTGACTCCGACCGTTTTGTTGCCGACTTTGAGCCCAGCGGTGACATAGTCTCCCGCGCCACCTGGCGGCACGGTCACAGTCGCTTGCACCAACAGATTGAAGTTTGGTTTAGGTGGCGAGAGGTCGTGATCCTCCCAAAGAATGGTCTGCTTGGCACGATCACCTAAAAGACGAAACTGCGCATCACTCAAGGGAAGATCCGCGATAGGCACATGCTTAGGCAACATCTTGACTTGGCATTGCGACTCGGCGGCGGCAAGACGCCCCGTACTCAAGCAAAAGCTCGCCTTGACCACAAGCAATCCCGCCTCCCCACCGTCGGCATCCGGCATGAGATGCCAAACAGCCGGGCAAGCTGTTCGGTTATCAAGAACGCAGGTCATCAACAAAATTCGAAATGTCGAGCGCCTGCCATTGACGCCGACTCACTGATGTAGCACTCAAAGGCAGCGCATGACCTGCCCTGGCGGCCCTTTCCATGTAGAGCCACTGCCTCATGACATGGCTCAACTCGGCCAAGCGAGCATCCCACACTGGGATCGCTGCCATCCGATACCCGAAGCGCAGTGCGGGTGTCGTCGCGAGCGGCATAGCCAAGATTCGATCCAAGAGCCAAGGACACTCATCTGCATCGTTCGGCACAGCAATATGAGACTGTCTGCAAACTCGCAGAAAAAGTGTTCTGAGTACCTTTTGTCGCTGAACTTCAGGGGTGCCAGGTATAGACAACTCGCTGGGACACTCTCCTGCCACCAACAGCAACACGTCTTGCTGCTCAGCTGTGACGGCGAGCCCGCTCTCACTCAAGGCAGAACAAACCGCGAATAGCGCGGAAATATGCCCCATCAACGCAAATAGTCTCAGGCGACTATCAGAGTGAATCTTTTCCTTAAGATCGTCGCTCAGCAAAATAGTCTCAGGAGCCCGCACAGCTAACCAAGGCCAAACTTCTTGCGGCCATTGCTCAGAATCAGGGCATATCCGCCGCAACTCCTCAGGAGCCAAAAGACCAGGGCTAACATGCAGCGCCTTCCACCCCCAACTGGCGTCGACACCCGCTTTCTGCAAGGAATTCTGAAGTCTCTCTTTCAGTCGGGGACTTTGATCTCCCAACGCAGCCAAAGCATACATTTCGGCGGATGTCACGTCTCCGTCAGAGAGGCGACTCCGCAGTTCGGGCAGCGCGTCGCGACAACCTGCAGCTCCTAAGAGATAGCTTGCCCAGAAAGAATCAACCTTCCCGGCCAGGCTTGCGTGCCACAAGGCGTAGATGTGTGAAGTGGATTCACCCCAAGCGTCCTTTGGGACAGGAAACGAGAGCAGCGCTTCGGCTGTGGCTTCAGGGTCTGATAGACCTTCGGAGCAGATGTTTTCCAACCACCTGTCTCCCCCTACTTGCACACACACGGCCACAAATAAAAAGTTGAGAGCCGAGCGTCGTTCAGCCGATTTCTCGGACTGAATCATTTGTCTCAATTCGCCCAAGACGTCGTCACCCTGAATCGCCGCTGCTTGCACACAGCGGGAAATGGTGGCATCTGGGGCGGACAAGGCCACCAAATTAGTGTCCTGCTTCAAGGCCATTAGCGTGCGGCGCTGCCTGGCTCGAACGCCCTCCGAGATCAGATCAGTCAATACACCTGGAATCGGTGGCAGGCGAAGTGTGCTGAGCATCCCTGCGGTGCTGGACTCAGTTGAGGTCAATGGTGCCCCCTTCGATGCGGTTTCGCCCAACCGCAGAAGACAAAACTTCTTGACCGTCCAGGTGAACACGCCCGTCAAGGCTCAGAGATATATGAGCATCTCCGCAGGTCAATTCAACTTTAGATACACCACAAAGCTGCAAACTCGACGCTTCGATTCGAAGCGTTTCTGTGGCCGAATCAAAGGTGATCGCTTGAGCCTTTCCAGGTGCCGGCCAAGCCGCCAAGACTAGCCCATCACCAACACCATCGAGCCACACCAACACCTTTTGATCTACTCGAATAGAGGTGAGATGCGTTGCAAGCGAAACTCGGCATTGGGCACCGGAATCTAGTACGACAAGATGGACTCCATCCGTCAATTCAGCAACAACCCGCGCCGTGAAGTGCCCTTCCAAGTTTAGGGCGACACGCTGTAAGGCATTGGTTCTCATATTCGCATTGGATCAATTGTTGTGAATGTCAGGGCTGGTCAATTGAATTGATTCGCTTCCGGCAATTTGTATGGACTTTCCGGCGATCGTGATTTCTCCCGACTTAGAGAGGGAAATAGACGACTCACCGACTTGCAAGGTGATGCTCTCTGCATTCATGACCAAGGTACTCTCACCAGCAGCGGTCACGTTGAATGCTTTGCCTGCGCTTGAACTGAAGTCTTGCATGACGTTGATGGTCTTGCTGACACCAACGTTCTCGAAGGCCATAAGTCCAACATTAAGGTTGTAGGCTGCTCCAATATTCACCATCTTTCCGAGGCCAACGTTCTGCATCGAAGCCAGCGCAATCGTCTCGGTTTTGAACTTGCCGACATTGATAGACCAGTTCTTGCCTATCTTGTCTTTCTCGTTCTTCGCAACGGTCTTGGTGCGGTTCGCCCCCACCGTAATCGTCTCATTGGCCCCCACCGTCTCCGTGCGGTTGATGCCAATGCTGATGGTCTCGTTCGCTCCCACATCTTCTTTGCGGTCGGCCCCAATGCTGATGGTTTCGTTGGTGCCTACCGTCTCGGTGCGGTTGTTGCCGACATTCACCGTCTCGTTGTTGCCAATGGTCTTGCTGCGGTCCACGCCCACGCTGTGGCTCTCGCAGTTCTCCACCTCGATGCGCTGATCTTTCTCGGCGTGCAGCCAGACTTCTTCTTGGCCCTTTTTGTCTTCAAAGCGCAGCGCGTTGGCGTTCTCGTAGCCGCCGCCGGTGGTGGAGCGGCTGAGCATGCCGGTTTGGGTTTTGTTGGCGGGCAACTCCCATGGCGGCATATTGTCTTGGTTGTAGACCCGGCCGGTGATCAGGGGCCGGTCGGGGTTGCCGTCCAGCCATTGCACGATCACTTCTTGGCCGATGCGTGGCACGGCCATAAAGCCGAAGTTGCTACCAGCCCAGGTGCTGGCCACGCGCACCCAGGCGCTGGATTTTTCGTCGTACTGGCCTTCGCGGTCCCAGTGGAACTGCACGCGCACGCGGCCGTACTCGTCGGTGTGGATCTCCTCACCGGGTGGCCCGACCACGATGGCGGTTTGCAGGCCATAGATCTTGGGCTCGGTGCTGTGGTGGCCGCGGCCAGGCCGCCAAGGGATTTTCTTGCGCAGGCTGGTGAAGCGGCAGCGATAGTCGGCTTCGGTGGTTTGTTGGGCCTCGTAGTTGTTGCAGGCTTCGTGGTGGATGTCGGTGATCAGGAACTCGGCATCCTCGGGCTCGTCCATGCGTTTGAGCAGGTCCAGGTGGCCTTGCAGCACAAAGCTGCGGCCGCATTGGCCGTGGTCGTCGTCGCCTGTGGCCTCAAAGTGTTTGGCCGCCGCTTCGATCTCTTCCATGCGGCGCAGCACGAGGTCGTCGCCCGCACCTTGGTTGGCAAAGCCGTAGGCCCCGGCGTAGTCGTACACCTCCATGCGGGTGAGCTGCCCTTGTTGGTTCATGGAGGGCGCACTGGCATGCATGGGCCGAGGCTGTTTGAAGTCGAATGTCGAGGCGGCGTAGACCGTAGACGCCACGCTGCGCGCCCCACCAAAGGTCCACAGGCCGCAGCGCCGCACGCCGGTGGTGCCTTCCCAGCTCATGGTGCCATCGCCGTCGCAGGCCTCGGCTTGGGTGCTGTCACCGCACAGTACCAGGGTATGGCCGTCGGCACGGTGTTCGTACCAGTAGTGCCAGCCCAGGGCCTCCCAGCGGCGGTGCAGGTAGTTGTGGTCGGTTTCGTTGAACTGGCAGGCGTCCGTCATCTGCGGGTCTGGCCCCAGGTTGCGGGGCGTCCAGTCCGCCATGTCGTAGTCGGCAAAGGTCAGCTCGGTTTGCTCGCGGACGGTTTTGCGATGGAAGAGGTAGTTGTCCCGGCGGCGGCGCAGAAAGGCCATCCAGGGCAGCAGCAGCATTTGGTAGTAGGCAAAACCGGCGTCGTTCTTGACGAAGCGGAAGTCAAAGACATGGCCGTTGAAGTAGCGCAGGCTGCCGTCGTCGCGCACCAGCTCGATGGTGACCATCTTGCCCATCATGGACTTGAGGGGCACGTCCGGGTCGTCTGACAACACCTCAACGTGGAATTCGAAGTCGCGTGACAAAGACTCTTTGGCGTCCAGCCGGTTGGCCACCAACAGGGCCTCAGTCGGGCCATCGTCGTGCGGGAATTTCAATCGCAAGAGGCGATTGGTTTGGCGCGGCGCGTTCAGCCGCGCCCGCAACAGGGCCGCATCGGGCAGTGATCTCATGGGGTCAACTCCTTCACCCCGGCCCGACACGTCTCCAACAGCAAGTGTGGCCGACCCCTGGGGTGCATCAGCGGTGCGCGAGGGCACCGTTCTTATGACGACGACTGGCGCAAGCCATCACTGGGGATGCTAGCACGCAGCTGGCGCGCAGCATGCCCCTAGTAAAGCAGGACTGAGGAACAATGCCCAGAAGACTAGCCGCGATAGGCCTCTGGGTCCAGGCGGCGCATTTCCGCCTCGATCCAGGTTTCAACCTCACGCATCAGCTCGTCTGGCTGGCGGCCAGCAGAGGCAATGGGGCGTCCGATAGAGACATCGATGGTGCCCGGCGAGAGCAGAAAGCTCTTGCGCGGCCAGCACACCGCCGAGGTCACAGCAATGGGCACGATGGGCTTGCCTGCTGCAACAGCCAAGCGTGCTGCGCCCGATTTATAAGCCCCTTGCTCACCCCGAGCCGTGCGGGTGCCTTCTGGGAACATGATGACCCAGTGGCCCTTGGCCATATAGCGCATGCCTTGCTCGGCCACTTTGCTCCAGGCTTCGGCCCGTTTGCTGCGGTCGATGTGGATCATGTCCAAGCGGGCCATGGCCCAGCCAAAAAACGGAATCCACAACAGCTCGCGCTTGAACACATAGCACAGCGGGTGCGGCATCAGCGCCGGAAAGGCAAAGGTCTCCCAGGTGCTTTGGTGCTTGGATGCCAGGATCACCGCATCGCGGGCATGGGCTGCGTCGGGCACATTCTCCATGCCATGGATGCGGTAGTTCACGCCGCAAATGACACGCGCCCCCAAAATCGACAGCTTGAGCCAGGCGGCGCACATCCGGTAGATGCGAGAGGAGCTGAGGGCCACAGAGGCCAGAACCACCACGGTGGCCCATGGAATGACGGTCGCGGTCAAAAAACCGATATAGAGCGCTGAACGCAGCGCCGAAAGCAGTCGTTGCATGGTCTTTACTCAGTATTCGGTGCGCGGTGCCGCGTCACCTCCCAACAGGTGATGGGCAAAGGCCATCAAATCATCGTGGACCATGGCCCCTGGTGCTGCCGCCAACCATTGCGCTACTTCAAGTGGGTTGACCTGCCCCGCCCGCCCCGTGCGCACCAAGTGCGGTGGGCAGCCCGCCGCCACGGCAGCCTGCAGGTCGCGAGGGGTGTCCCCCACCATGGGCACGTTCTTCAGGTCAACCCCGTAGCGGTTGGCGATGTCCTGCATCAGCCCAGGTGCCGGCTTGCGACACTCGCAATGCTCTTCTGCCGGGTGGGGGCAAAAGAACACGGCGTCAATCCGCCCCCCTTTGGCCGCCAAGAGCTTCATCATGTGCACATGCACCGCATTCAGCGCACTCATGTCCACCAAGCCACGCCCAATACCGCCCTGGTTGGTGGCGATCACCAAATGCCACCCGGCGTGGTTGAGCTTGGCCACGGCCTCTAGCGCCCCCGGCAGCGGCTCCCACTCAGAAGGCTCTTTGACATGGTCCTCCCGAAAGCGGTTGAGGATGCCGTCGCGGCCGATGATGATGAGCTTGGGGGCTTGCATGGTGGCAGGGGCTCGGGCGCGGCGTATCAGCTCGCCAACGCAGCCAAGTCGGCCACGCGGTTCATGGCCTGGTGCAACTGGTTGAGCAAGGCCTGGCGGTTGGCGCGCAGCGCCGCGTCTTCGGCATTGACCATCACATCATCAAAGAAGGCATCGACCGGGGCCTTGAGGACAGCGAGTGCCTTGAGTGATCCCGCATAGTCGTGCTGCTCAAACAAGCGGTCTGCCGCCGGGCCAACCTGAACCAGGGCAGCCTGCAGAGCGGCTTCGGCAGGCTCCTTCAGCAGCTCAGTCGACACCGTCGTCGGCAGCACGCCTTCAACCTTCTTCAGGATGTTGCCCACACGTTTGTTAGCGGCCGCCAGTGAGGCGGCTTCAGGCAGCGCCGCGAAGCTGCGCACCGCCGCCAAGCGCTTGGGCACATCGCCCAGGCGCGCCGGTTTGAGCGCCAGCACCGCCTCGACCTCTTGCGCGGTGTAGCCCTGGTCGCGCAGGGAGACGGCCAGGCGGTCGCTCATGAAACTGGTTAAGGCCTCGCTGGGGTTGCTGATCAGCTCGCCAAAGGCGGGCACCGCACCGGCCAACAACTCGGGCAGGTTCAGCGGCAGGTTCTTCTCGACCAAGATGCGGATCACGCCCAGCGCATGGCGGCGCAGCGCGAAGGGGTCTTTGTCGCCGGTGGGCAGCTGGCCAATGCCAAACAGGCCGACCAGGGTTTCGAGCTTATCGGCCAGCGCCAACACGGTGCCGGTGTGGTTGCGCGGCAGGGCGTCGCCGGCAAAGCGCGGTTTGTAGTGGTCTTCAATGGCGATGGCCACGCCGTCGCGCAGGCCCTCATGCCGTGCGTAGTAGCCGCCCATGATGCCTTGCAGCTCAGGGAACTCGCCCACCATATCGGTCAGCAGGTCGGTCTTGGCCAGCAGGGCCGCTTGCTGCACCTTGCTGTCCAGCACATCGAATTCGTCTTTGGCCTCGGCCGTGTAAGGCACGGTGGCCATGCGCAACTGCTTGACGATCTCATGCGCAATGGCGCGCACGCGCTCAGCGCGGTCGCCCTGCGTGCCCAGCTTGCCGTGGTACACCACCTTGGCCAGACCCGGAATGCGACTCTCCAGCGTCTTCTTGCGGTCTTGGTCGAAAAAGAACTTGGCATCGGCCAAGCGCGGGCGCACCACGCGCTCATTGCCTTGGATCACCGCATTCGGGTCAGCCGGGGCGATGTTGCTGACGATGAGGAATTTGTTCGTCAGCTTGCCTTGGGCGTCCAGCAGCGGGAAGTACTTCTGGTTGGCCTTCATGGTCAGGATCAGGCACTCCTGGGGCACGCCCAAGAATTCCTTCTCAAACTGACAGGTCAGCACATTGGGGCGCTCCACCAAGGCGGTGACCTCGTCCAGCAAGGCCTCGTCATCAATGGGCGTGAGACCCTCTTTGGCGGCGGCGGCGGTCAACTGGCGCACGATCTCGGCGCGGCGCTCATCAAAGCTGGCAATGACCGCGCCTTGTTCACGCAGTTGCTGCGCGTAGTGGTCTGCGTGAGTGATATCGACCGCGGCTTGCGCAGCTTCAAAGCGATGGCCCAGCGTGCTGCGGCCGGCCTTAAGACCCAGGGTTTGCAGCGGCACCACATCGGCCCCATGCAGGGCCAGCAACTTGTGGGCGGGGCGCACAAACTTCACGTCGCTCCAGCCATCGGCCAATTGGTAGGTCATGACCTTCGGGATAGGCAGCTTAGCCAGCGCCTCATCCAGGGCCTTTTGCAAGCCCTCGGCCAAGCTGGCGCCGGGCACCACGCTGTCCAAGAACAAGGCCTCAGCCTTGCCATCGGGCAAACGCTTGAGTTGAGGAACCACAGCCGCATCGGCGCCCACCGAGGCCAGCTTCTTCAGCAGGGCTGGGGTGGCTTGGCCGTCTGCCGTCAAGGCCACGGCCACAGGCATGAGCTTGATTTGCTGGGCTTTGTCGGCGGCCTTGGGTGCCACCGCCGCCACATGCACGCCCAGGCGGCGCGGTGAAGCAAATGAGGTCACGGCAGCGTCCGCAGCCGCCAGGCCTTGGGCCTTCAGGCTGGCCGCCAGCGTGGCCGCAAAGGACTCGCCCAGCTTTTTGAGGGCCTTAGGGGGCAGTTCTTCGACAAACAGTTCAAGGAGGAGGTTTTGCGTGCTCATGATGGGTCTCAGGCCTGCGCTTTGGTGCTGTCTTTTTGGGCGGCCTTCTCAGCCTTGGCGGCGAGTTGGGCGATGACTTCTTCACCCCAGGCCTTGGGCGCCATGGGGAAGCCCAGCCGGGCACGGCTGTCGAGGTAGTTTTGGGCCACGGCGCGGGCCAGGTTGCGGATGCGGCCGATGTAGGCAGCGCGCTCGGTCACGCTGATGGCACCGCGTGCGTCCAGCAGGTTGAAAGTGTGGGCTGCCTTCAGCACTTGCTCATAGGCGGGCAGTGCCAGTTGCTGGGCCATCAGGTGCTGGGCATTGCCCTCATGCGCGCCAAAGGCCTGCAGCAGAAACTCCACATTGCTGTGCTCGAAGTTGTAGGTCGATTGCTCGACCTCGTTCTGCAGGAACACATCGCCATAGCTGATACCGGGCGCATAAACCAAGTCGTAGACGTTTTCCACGCCTTGCAGATACATGGCCAGACGCTCCAGGCCATAGGTGATCTCGCCAGTGATGGGCTTACAGTCGATGCCGCCGACCTGCTGGAAGTAGGTGAACTGGGTCACCTCCATGCCATTGAGCCAAACCTCCCAACCCAGGCCCCAGGCGCCCAGCGTGGGGTTCTCCCAGTCGTCCTCGACGAAGCGCACATCGTTCTTCTTGAGGTCAAAACCCAGGGCTTCCAGCGAGCCCAGGTACAGCTCCAGGATATTGGCCGGCGCGGGCTTGAGCACCACCTGGTATTGGTAGTAGTGCTGCAAGCGGTTGGGGTTTTGGCCGTAACGGCCGTCTTTGGGGCGGCGGCTGGGCTGCACATAAGCGGCCTTCCAGGGCTCCGGGCCCAAGGCGCGCAAGAAGGTGGCGGTGTGGCTGGTGCCCGCACCCACCTCCATGTCATAGGGCTGCAGCAGGGCGCAACCCTGGGCGTCCCAATAGGCTTGGAGCTTCAGAATGATTTGCTGGAAGGTGAGCATCGTGCGGCCAGGGTGTTGTGGGGGCGGTCGACAAGGGCGATCACGCCCTTGTTGCAGAGAGCTTTGATTCTACTCAGCGGGCCTGCCGAGAGCGCCGCCATGCGGGCAGCATGCACAGCAGCGCCAGCACCCACAGCGGCCACAGCCCTGCGTGGGCCACCCAGCGGGCATAAGGTGTCTCTCCCAAACGCCCCTCCACCTGTGCCTCCAGGATGCCGGTGGTCCATGCAGGCAGGCTGGCCGTGACCTGCCCCCGGTGGTTGATGACCCCTGTGGCACCCGTATTGGTGGCGCGGATGAACGGGCGCTGAAACTCCAAGGCCCGCATGCGGGAGAACTGCTGGTGCTGCTCTTGCACCATATGGCGGCCAAACCAGGCTAAGTTGGTGGCGTTGGCAAACATGGTGGCAGCATCTGGCCCCAGCACGCTGGCGGCAAAGTCTTCGCCAAACAAGTCTTCGTAGCAAATCAAGGGGCGAACGCGCTGGCCGGCGATGGCAAACGCCTCTTCTTGTTGGCCGCTGGCTTGGTCCCCCAAGGGGATGCGCATCAGGTCGACAAACCAGCGAAAACCGAGCGGCACGAATTCACCAAAGGGCAGCAGGTGGCGCTTGCCATAGGCGTAGTCTTCGGCCGAGCCGGGGGTGATGCCCACCATGGAATTGACCCAGCCTTGCTCGTCGCTGCCCAAGAATGTCCCCAGCAATGCGCCACGACCTTCTGAGTGACGAATAGGCGCCGTCAACTCGGCCCAGTAGCTGGGGTCGAGTTGGTCACGGGCCACTGGCAAGACGGATTCCGGTGTCACCACCAACTGGCCCTTGGCGGCGCGCACCTGGTCGGAAAGCGCTTGCAAATTTTCCATCAGTCGCGCGGGGTCAAACTTGAGGTTCTGCGGCACATTGGGCTGCAAGAGGCTGACGCTCATGACCCCGCTGGAGGTGGTGAACTCCGAGACGCCCGCCCAGCGTGGCAACCAGGGCCACAGCAGAGGCCCCAGCAAGCCCAGCAGCACCCAGGCGGTGCGGTGGTGCCTCAGTTGCGCCAAACAGGCGGCACTGAGCGCCGCCAGCGCCCCCATGGCATAGACCCCGACCCAGGGGGCCCAGCCCGCCAGCGGGCCGTCGGTGTGCACATAGCCGGAGGCGATCCAGGGAAAGCCGGTGAACCACTGGGCCCGGGCCAATTCGGCCGCCAGCCAGGCACCGGCAAAGAGCAAGGCGTCCGCCACCGGCGAGCTGCTGCGCCAGCGCGCCACTGCGGCCATGGCCAGCGCCAAATAAAGCGACAGCGATGCCGCGAGCAGCAACACAGCCGCAACCGACAGCGCCGAGGGCATGCCACCAAACTCATGCATGCTGATGTGCAGCCACCATAGCCCCGCCGACAACCAGCCCACGCCAAAACACCAGCCCCACCAGGCTGCGCGCTTTGGTGTGGCGCTGAACACCAGGCTGGCCAACAGCGCCAGCAGTGGCCACTGCAAGGCCCACCACCCCCAGGGAGCAAAGGCCAGGTTATGCGCTGCCCCGGCACACAGCATGGCTGCCGTGCCGCCCCAAAAGGCGGCGCGCGAGGCAGGCAAGGCCGTCATGGAGCGGTGGTTGAGTCGGCTTCCAGGCGGCGCACGCGGAACCAGCGCACAGCGCCGCCACGGGTCAACATCACCGTGAAGGCTAGGCCACCACACTCCACCGTCTCACCGCGCCGCGGCACATGGCCCACTTGGTGCGCGATCAGGCCACCAATGGTGTCAAAGTCTTCGCTGGCAAAGTCCAAGCCAAAGGTGGAGGCCACCACCTCGATATGAGCATCCCCCGCCACGCGGTGGCTGCCATCGGCCAGGGTGTAGATGCCGCTCTCCGCGTCGGCGTCGTCAAACTCGTCTTCAATCTCCCCGACGATTTCTTCCAGCACGTCTTCAATGGTGATCAGCCCGGCGGTGGTGCCGAACTCATCAATGACAATGGCCAGGTGGTTGCGGTTGGAGCGGAAGTCGCGCAGCAACTCGTTCAAACCCTTGGACTCGGGCACAAAGACGGCCGGGCGCAGCAGCGTGCGCAGGTTCAGCTCAGGCGCGCGCTGCAACTTCAACAAGTCTTTGGCCATCAAAAACAGGTCTATGGCCCCAAGATGCTGCGCTACAAGGGCGTGTTGTGGCTCAAAGGCTCGGAGCGCAAGGTCATCTTCCAGGGCGTGCACCAACTGATGGGCAGCGATTTGGGGCCCAAGTGGGCACCCGGCGAGGCCAAGGTCAGCAAGATGGTGTTTATTGGCATCGATCTGCCCAAAGACATTCTTTTGCAGGGCCTGGAGGGCTGTTTGGCATGACAAATGCCGGGGTCTGTGCGCAGAATATCCGCTCCCGGCGGGTAGCGGCGGGGCAAATGAGTGCCCACGGTGCCAGCCTGGTGGCTACAATCCGCGCGCCCATCGTGGTGTCTGTACCACAGTCACGCGGGGGTGCGGGGGTATAACCACCGCTTCGCGTGCGACCTGGGTGAGGAGACGGACTGTGAGCAAGACTCCGGCAAAAGCTGACGCCACGGCAAAGGGTGCTGAGAAAAAGCCTGCCGCTGCGGCGAAGACGCCCGCCAAAAAAGCTGCCCCTGCAGCCAGCAAGACATCGGCTGCAGCACCTGCTGCGGCCAAGGCCCCGGCTGCTGCGGCAGCCAAAACCAAACCTGCGGCCGCGCCCAAGGCTGCGCCTAAGCCTTCCCCTGTGGCTGCCGCGCCTGCGCGTGCAGCAGCGCCCACTGGCTCGACGTCGAGTTTCAATGACAGATTCTCGCCCGCCAAGCCTCAGACCAAGACCTATCCGGAACCCATGACTGCTGTTAAGCCCGCCGCCAAGGTGGACCCCAAACTCGCCAACGCCTGGAAGACCAAGGCTGGCAAAGACCTGACCCAGGATGAGCTGCTGGCCATGCCTGAGTCGGAGTACATGAACGACAAGCAGTTGGAGTACTTCCGCACCATTCTTCAGTCTCAGAAGGATGCCCTGCTCTCCAATGCCGGTGAAACCACAGAACATCTGCGGGAAGACACCTCCATCGTCCCCGACCCGGCTGACCGGGCCACGATTGAAGAAGAGCATGCGCTGGAGCTGCGCACCCGCGACCGCGAACGCAAGCTGCTGAAGAAGATCTCCCAGGCCATTGCCAGCATTGACTCTGGCGATTACGGCTATTGCGACGAAACCGGCGAGCCCATTGGCCTGCGCCGCTTGCTGGCCCGGCCAACGGCCACGCTGTCTCTGGAAGCCCAGCAGCGCCGCGAGATGAAGCAAAAAATGTTTGGGGACTGACCTCAGGGACCACAAAGAGGCCTTGTGCCTCTTTCAAGACCTGGGCGCTTGCCCCTGCGCAGCGGTGATGCAGGGCAAGAGAAACAGGCGATACCCTATCTGCGCGAGACAAGATGAAATTCAGCGGCGATTCCTCAGCGCGCAATGCGTCGGCTGAGGCCGAAAAGGCCGAACTCAAGGCCATGATCGAGCGCAAGCGGCGTAACGACTTTGTGCGCAAGCGCGAACTCGACATGCTGCGCCGCATTCGCAGAGAGGGCCTGTCGCCGGAGCAGGCGTCTGCCCTGGACGCAACCTCGCGCCTGGATGAGTCGGAAGTCAGGCTGACCCAACCGCCGGGCAGCACGGCTGTCAAAGACAAAATCGACGCCATCGAAAAGCAGATGGTGGGCAGTGCATCGTCTTTAACCCGAGGGGCGGTGGCACCTCGGCCTGGCGTGCGCCCTCCCATCAGCAATCTGCCCACGCTGACCGCCCAGATCGACGCGGAGCCAACCGTGCCCATGGGGCTGGTGGCCTCCGGCTTTGACACCCCTACCGAGCCCATGACCTTGGGCTCGGCACCGCCTGCGGCCATTGCTGCACCCAACCCCGTTGCAGCCAACCCTCTCGCCGCCTCACCCCCTTTGGTTGCTGCGGCCAAAACGGCGCAGGCCCCGGCGGGTGGCCTGGCGCTGGCCCAGCGGGCACTGCATGACCTAGAGGTCAGCGACATTGCGCATGACCCCGAGTTGGATGAAGCCGTCATCGCCTTTGCCAACGCCGACTTTGCCCATGCCGAAAAGCTGCTGCTGAACCTCATCAGCCACAAGGGCAGCCGTCGCACTCATTTGGACACTTGGTTGACGGTGTTCGACCTGTTCCGCGCCACCGGCCAGCACAACCCCTTTGACAATCTGGCATTGGATTTCGCACAGCATTTCCAACGCTCGGCACCCCAGTGGTTCTCCCTGCCGCGCTTGGTGGCCGACACCACCACCTCCACCGCCTCACGGCAACGCGACGGTGGCCCGGTAGCGGTTGGTTGGGTGTGCCCCAACACCTTGGATGCCGAGGCTGTGGTGCAACTCAGCTCGCAAACCATGCAACTGCCTAAGCCTTGGGTGTTGGATTGGTCGGTGCTGCAAGTCATTGACGCTGACGGTGCCTCGCGCTTGCGCGCTCTGTTCCGCCAATGGGCCAGCATGGATGTAGAGATGCGCTGGATTGGTGGGGACCACCTGTTTGCGATCCTGCAAGACTCGGCCCCCGTGGGCGTGCGAGACGCCGACCCCGCCATCTGGTTGGCCCGCTTGGAAGCCATGCGCTTGGTCAACCGGCCCGACCAGTTTGACGATGTCGCCATCGACTACTGCGTGACTTACGAGGTCTCGCCCCCCAGTTGGGAACCTGCGGAATGCGTGGCCCGGCTCAGCGGCAGCGCCACCGGTGCTGTCAGCACCCGCTCGGCCTCCATGTCCCTGGTGGGCGAGCCCGTCACCACTTTGCTGGACGAAAACTCTGGGGGGCGCTCGCAACCCGTCACCACCTTGGAGTTAGTAGGCCAGCTCTCCGGAGACATCAACCCCACGCTGGAGAGTTTGAATGCCAAGCTGGGTGCGGCGGAGTTTGTGCGCATCTCCTGCGCATTGTTGATTCGGGTTGATTTTGTGGCCGCCGGTGACTTGCTGAACTGGGTGGTGGCCAAGCGTGCCGAGGGCCGCCAAGTCAGCTTTATCGACGTACACCGCTTGGTAGCGCTGATGTTCAGCGCCATGGGCGTGGGCGAACATGCCCAGGTGCAATTGCGCCACGCTTAAGCCCAAAGAGCCCGTCGCCCGGCTCGCTTTTCCTCTTGAACCCCGGCCGTTTGGCCTCAGATGGATCCGTCATGGAACCCTATCACGGCACCACCATTCTCAGCGTTCGGCGTCGCACCCCCACCGGCTGGCAAGTCGCCCTGGGAGGCGACGGCCAGGTCACGCTGGGCCACATCGTCATCAAGGCCAGCGCCCGCAAGGTCCGCCGTCTGCACCACGACAAGGTGCTGGCCGGGTTTGCCGGAGCCACGGCCGATGCCTTCACCTTGTTTGAGCGCTTTGAAGCCAAGCTCGACAAGCACCAAGGCCATTTGGTGCGTGCCGCCATTGAGCTGACCCGCGACTGGCGCACCGACAAGGTCTTGCGCAACCTCGAAGCCATGCTGGCCGTGGCCGACCTGGAGAACTCGCTGGTCATCACCGGCAATGGCGACGTGCTGGAGCCCGAGCATGGCCTGGTGGCGATTGGCTCTGGCGGTGCTTATGCGCAGGCCGCTGCCCGCGCCTTGCTGGCCCACACCGAGATGCCCGCCCAGGACATCGTCAAGCGCTCGCTGGAAATTGCGGGCGAGCTGTGCATCTACACCAACCAGACCCACACGATCGAGGTGTTGGAATCATGAGCATGACACCGCAAGAGATCGTCTCTGAGCTGGACAGCCACATCGTGGGCCAGAAGGCCGCCAAGCGTGCGGTGGCCATTGCCTTGCGCAACCGCTGGCGTCGCCAGCAGGTGGACGAGAAGCTGCGCCCCGAGATCACGCCCAAGAACATCTTGATGATTGGCCCCACCGGCGTGGGCAAGACCGAGATCGCGCGCCGCTTGGCCAAGCTGGCTGATGCGCCTTTCATTAAGGTGGAGGCCACCAAGTTCACCGAGGTGGGCTATGTGGGCAAGGACGTGGACACCATCGTGCGCGACCTGATCGAAGTCTCGGTCAAGCAAGAGCGCGAAGCGGCGCTGAAGCGCGCCCGGCTCAAGGCCGAAGACGCGGCCGAAGACCGCGTGCTGGACATCTTGGTGCCCCCGCCCCGCCACGGCGCGGCCGAGGCCGATAACACCGCCCGCCAGGTCATGCGCAAGCGGCTGCGCGAGGGCAGCCTGAATGACCGTGAGATCGAGCTGGAGCTGGCCGAGCCCCGGGCCAATGTTGACATCATGACGCCGCCCGGCATGGAAGAAATGGCCGAGCAGCTCAAGGGCTTGTTCAGCCAGATGGGCTCTGGCAAGACCACCACCCGCAAGCTGCGCATCGACCAAGCCCTGCGCCAACTGGCCGATGAAGAGGCGGCCAAGTTGGTCAACGAAGACGAGATCAAAAGCCGCGCGGTGCACAATGCCGAGCAAAACGGCATTGTCTTCATCGACGAGATCGACAAGGTGGCGGCCCGCAGCAACAGCCAAAGCGCCGAGGTGTCGCGCCAGGGCGTGCAGCGCGATCTGCTGCCGCTGGTGGAGGGCACCACCGTGCAAACCAAGTACGGCATGGTGCGCACCGACCATGTGCTGTTCATTGCCTCAGGAGCCTTCCACCTGGCCAAACCCAGCGACCTGATCCCTGAGTTGCAGGGCCGCTTCCCGATTCGGGTGGAGCTGCAAGCGCTGAGCGTGGATGATTTTGAAGCCATCCTCAGCAGCACCCATGCCAACCTGATCCGCCAGTACCAAGCGCTGCTGGCCACCGAAGGCGTGACGCTGGTGATTGCGCCTGACGCCATCCGCCGCTTGGCGGAGATCGCTTGTGAGGTGAACGAACGCACCGAGAACATCGGCGCACGACGCCTCGCCACCGTGATGGAGCGCTTGCTCGAAGAGATCAGCTTTGACGCCCCCAAATACTCGGGCCAAACCATCACCCTGGATGCGGCGGCTGTAAGCCAGCGCCTGGGTGAGCTGGCCCGCAACGAAGACCTCTCGCGCTACATCCTCTGAGCGCACTCAGGGTGCGCAGCACACGCGGTTGCGCCCCTCGTGCTTGGCTTGGTACATGGCCTCGTCGGCCTGGCGCAGGCGTTGGTCCATGAGGGCGGCGTCCGTCACCAAGGCCAGGCCCACGCTGACCGTGATCACGCGAGACTGCTCGCCGTAAGAAAACGGCGCGCTCATCACCGCGTGTCGAATCCGCTCCACCACGGCCTGGGCCTCCGCAAGATCAGTTTGGGGCAAGAGCAACACAAATTCCTCGCCACCGGTGCGGGCCACCAAGTCATAGGCCCGCAACTGGTGCTGCACCACCTTGGCGATGTGAACCAAGGCTTGGTCCCCCGCATCGTGCCCCCATTCATCGTTCACGCGCTTGAAGTGATCCAGGTCAAACACGCCCAGCACCAAACTGCCGCCCTCACGGGTCATGCGGCTCATCTCTGCTTCCAGGGCCTGCCGAAACTGCCGCCGGTTGGGCAGGCCAGTCAGCGGGTCGGTGTCGGCCAAGCGGATCAGGCGGTTCTCGTTGTCGGCAGCGGCAATCTCGGTGAGCAAGCTCATCATGATCAATACCAGCACACTGGACACCACCATGGACTGAATCAACAGCTTCTTGGTGAACGGATCCAACAAGGCCATGGCCGGATGGGGCGGCCATTGCAACAACTCTAGCCCCAGGAATATGGCCAAGTTGGTGGTCACCAAAATCAGGGTGGCGGGCCATTCTTCGACGGCAAACAAGATGGGTGTGAGCACCGCAAACAGCAAAAAATAGACATGCACCATCGAGGCCGTGCCCTGCCCGCCCGCCACGGCCAAGAGGCAGTCCACCATGGCCAGCAAGATCAAGGCCCAACGGGCAGCGCGGGTATACCGCTGGGCATTCAGCCACCACACCAGCGGTGCCACAAGCAGGACCGGCCATTGCCAAAGCCCAGACAGGATCAGCGCCTCATTGCCAATGAGCGCAAACAAGCCATTGAAGATGAGCACGGTGCCGATCATGATCCAGACACCCGCATTGACCTGCACGGTCTTGCGTACTTGGGTGGCTGTGTCTTCCGCGCGAACGCCAAAGGACAAACCCCGCCATCGGGCGGTGATTTGTGCGGTGCGTTGGGAAAATGACCTCATGCGTATTTAGACATCCACGCCGCAGCATACGCTGACCGGCCCGCTTGACTGCACCGAACAAGCGGTGAGTTCGCCACCAAATGTCACGTGAGTAAGGGCCAACTCCGTGCCCCATCAAATTCATGCACCCTGTCGATGTGCCTGAATGTGAATCAGCCCGTCAAAGATCAACGACTCGATCAACTCGTGTGGCATGTCCAGGTAGGGGGCCACCTTCCAGCCAGCCCCGCCGGTCATGATGAGCCGAGGCACTTCCCCTCCGCTCAGCTCGGCCAGGTGCCGGCCCATGCGTTCAATGGCCCCGGTGATGGCGTAGGTGCCGCCGCTGGTCAGCGCGTCTGAGGTGTTGGCAGGAAAGCGCACCACCTCGCCCGTGGGCACACGCAGGCCAGCCGTGCCGCTCTCCAGGGCGCGCAGCATGATGCCGTGGCCGGGCAGGATCAAGCCGCCCACAAACTTGCCATCGCGGTCCAGCGCGTCCACCGTCACGGCCGTGCCGATCATCACCACCAAGGCCGGGCGTGGCGGGCCACCGGCCAGCACATGGCCGCGCGCGCCGATCAAGGCCACCCAGCGGTCTGCGCCCAAGCGCATGGGGTGGTCGTAGCCATTGCTCACACCTGCCTCCTGCGCGGCGGGAACCACCCAGCGCGGCTGCAAATCCCACAGCTCCAACTGCTCTTCCACCCGGCGGCGCACGGCCTCACCCGCCACCACGCAACCCAGCATGCTGGTGGGCGCAGGCAGGTGCCTCCAGGCCTTTTCAGCCAGCTCGTCAATGGTTTCCAGGAAGACGGCCCCCTGCGCCTGAATCACCGCGCCCGGGCGGGGCGAGTCATACAGCGCCCATTTCAGGCGGGTGTTCCCAATGTCAATGGCCAGAAAACTCAAACGTTCACCTTCAACAGGCTTGGCACGCCCCAACGCGGCACTTGTCCTTGGTGGCGCGGGCAGCGGTGCCACAAGGGTCTTGGGCGCACAGCCTACCAGCGCAAACGGCCTTTCTGAGGCCTTAGGGGAAAACACCCACGCGCCGGGCGCTGCGGCGTTAGGCACGGCGAAGCGCTTGGTGGCATCATTCCGAATTGACGTTTACGTTAACGTCAACCGATATCCGGCATTCACACGCCCTTCGCTTCTCTGCTTTTGTGAGACCCGCGCCATGACCGATCTCTCCGCCGAATTCAAAGCCCTGGCCAACTACCGCCCCACCAACAAGGTGCGCTTTGTCACCGCCGCCAGCCTGTTTGACGGCCATGACGCCGCCATCAACATCATGCGGCGCATCCTGCAAGGCATGGGCGCGGAGGTGATCCACCTGGGCCACAACCGCTCGGTGGATGAAGTCGTCACCGCCGCCCTGCAAGAAGACGTGCAGGGCATTGCGGTCAGCAGCTACCAAGGCGGCCACAACGAATACTTCACCTATATGGTGGAGTTGCTCAAGGCCCGTGGCGGTGAGCACATTCAGGTCTTTGGCGGCGGCGGCGGCGTCATCGTGCCTGAAGAGATCAGCATGCTGGCCGGCCACGGTGTGCGCATCTACAGCCCTGAAGACGGCCAGCGCATGGGCCTGGCCGGCATGATCGGCGAGATGGTGATGCGGGCCGACAAAGACCTGTCGCCTTACGCCCCCAAGACGGTCGAGGCCATCCAAGGCCAAACGCCAGAGGCTTGGCGCGCCTTGGCCCAACTGATCACGGCGCTAGAGAACGGCAAGGCCGACACAGCGCTGGTGGCGCAAGTGCAAGCCGCAGCGGCCAGCAGCAGCACGCCGGTCATTGGCATCACCGGCACGGGCGGTGCGGGCAAGTCCAGCCTCACCGATGAGTTGATCCGCCGCATCCGCCTGGACCAAGACGACGCGCTGCGCATTGCCGTCATCAGCATCGACCCCAGCCGCCGCAAGAGCGGTGGTGCGCTCTTGGGTGACCGCATCCGCATGAATGCGACGGGACCCTGGCAAAACGGTGCGCGTGTCTTCATGCGCTCTCTGGCCACCCGCGACACCGGCAGCGAGATTTCGGCCGCCCTGCCCGACGTGCTGGCCGCCACCAAGGCCGCCGGGTTCGACCTGATCATCGTCGAGACCTCGGGCATTGGCCAAGGCGATGCGGCCATCGTGCCGCTGGTGAACATCCCCATGTATGTGATGACGCCCGAGTTCGGCGCCGCCAGCCAGCTTGAAAAAATCGACATGCTGGACTTTGCCGAGTTTGTGGCCATCAACAAGTTCGACCGCAAGGGCGCGGCCGACGCACTGCGTGACGTGTCCAAGCAGGTGCAGCGCAACCGCGAAGCCTTCACCGTGATGCCCGATGCCATGCCCGTGTTCGGCACCATGGCCAGCCGCTTCAACGATGACGGCGTGACCGCGCTCTACCAAGCGCTCAAAGCCCGCCTGATGGAGCTGGGTCTCCAGATGACCGAAGGCAAGCTGCCCCGCGTCAACACCCGCCACAGCACCCACCAAACGCCCATCGTGCCCCCGGCCCGCGTGCGCTACCTGGCTGAGATTGCCGACACCGTGCGCGGCTACAAAGCCCGCGCCCGTGCCCAGGCACGCCTGGCGCGCGAAGTGCAGCAATTGCGTGCCACCGAAAAAATGCTGCAGGTCGACAAGCCCGAGCGCCACCGTGCCGCCGAGGCCGTGGCCGACCTGGCCGCCCAGCGCGAAGCCCGCCTGGATGCCGACGCCAAAAAGCTCCTGGCCATGTGGCCACAAATGCAGCAGGCCTACGCCGGAGATGAGTATGTGGTGAAGATCCGCGACAAGGAAATTCGCACCAAGCTGACCCACACCACGCTCAGCGGCAACACCATCCGCAAAGTGGCCCTGCCGCAGTACGAAGACCACGGCGAGATCCTCAAATGGCTGATGCTGGACAACGTGCCCGGCAGCTACCCCTACACCGCCGGCACCTTTGCCTTCAAGCGCGAGGGCGAAGACCCGACCCGCATGTTCGCAGGCGAAGGCGACGCCTTCCGCACCAACCGCCGCTTCAAGCTGGTGTCCGAGGGCATGCCGGCCAAGCGCCTCTCCACCGCTTTTGACTCGGTCACCCTCTACGGCAACGACCCGGACCCGCGCCCGGACATCTACGGCAAGGTGGGCAACTCGGGCGTGAGCATCGCCACACTGGACGACCTCAAGGTGCTGTACTCGGGCTTCGACTTGTGCAACCCGACCACCTCGGTCTCCATGACCATCAATGGCCCCGCACCCACCATGCTGGCCATGTTCATGAACGTGGCCATCGACCAGCAGCTCGACAAGTTCAAGACGGACAACGGCCGCGAGCCCACCGATACCGAGGCCGCCAAGATCAAAGAATGGGTGCTGGCTAATGTGCGCGGCACGATTCAGGCCGACATCCTCAAAGAAGACCAGGGCCAAAACACTTGCATCTTCTCGACCGAGTTTTCACTGAAGGTGATGGGCGACATCGCCGAGTACTTTGTGCACCATGACGTGCGCAACTTCTACTCGGTGTCCATCTCGGGCTATCACATTGCCGAAGCCGGCGCCAACCCCATCAGCCAATTGGCCTTCACGCTCAGCAATGGCTTTACCTTTGTCGAAGCCTACTTGGCGCGCGGTATGCACATCGACGACTTTGCGCCCAACCTGAGCTACTTCTTCAGCAACGGCATGGACCCGGAGTACACCGTGATGGGCCGCGTGGCTCGCCGAATCTGGGCTGTGGCCATGAAGGAAAAATACGGTGCGAATGAGCGAAGCCAAAAGCTGAAATACCACATCCAAACCAGTGGCCGCAGCCTGCACGCGCAAGAGATCCAGTTCAACGACATCCGCACCACCTTGCAGGCCCTGATCGCCATCTACGACAACTGCAACAGCCTGCACACCAACGCCTTTGACGAAGCCATCACCACGCCCACCGAAGACAGCGTGCGCCGTGCCATGGCCATTCAGCTGATCATCAACCGCGAGTGGGGTTTGGCCAAAAACGAAAACCCCAACCAGGGCGCCTTCATCATCGACGAGCTGACCGAACTGGTCGAAGAAGCGGTGCTGGCCGAGTTTGAAAAGATCGCCGAGCGCGGTGGTGTGCTGGGCGCGATGGAGACTGGCTACCAGCGCAGCAAGATCCAAGAAGAGAGCATGCACTACGAGATGCTCAAGCACACCGGCGAGTACCCCATCATCGGTGTCAACACCTTCCGCAACCCCAAGGGCGACGCCGCCCAAGGCCCCATCGAGCTGGCCCGCTCGACCGAAGACGAAAAGCAATCCCAACTCAAGCGCCTGGCCGACTTCCACAGCCGCCACGCGGCACAAGCCCCCGCCATGCTGGAGCGCCTGAAGCAAGCCGTGATCGCCAACCAAAACGTCTTTGAAGTGCTGGTCGACGCCGTGCGCGTCTGCTCCATGGGCCAGATCACCTCGGCGCTGTTTGAGGTGGGTGGGCAGTATCGGCGGAGTATGTGAGTCGGCAATAGGCTCTACATCGCCGCTGCCACCACCCGGTTGCGCCCGCCACGCTTGGCCTCATAGAGCGCGCGGTCTGCGGTGTGGAGGGCCTGCTCGCCGTCCATGCCGGGTGGCACGGTGGCCAAGCCCAGGCTGATGGTGATGGACTCCCCGCCAGCGCGTTCACTGAGCGCTTGGGCCATGACCGCGCTGCGCATGCGCTCGGCCACTTCCATGGCCTGGTCGGCCCCCGTTTCGGGCATCAGCAGGGCAAATTCCTCCCCGCCGATACGGGCCACCAGGTCTTCGCACCGAGCGTGGGTGCGCAACACCTTGGCGGTATGCCTCAAGGCCTCGTCGCCTGCAGAGTGCCCGTAGTTGTCATTGATGCGCTTGAAGTGATCCAAGTCCATCACCGCCAGTGACAAGGGTCTGCCGTGGCGCAGGCTGCGGGCCACTTCATTGACCAGGGCTTGGCTGAATGCGCGGCGGTTGGGCAATGAGGTCAGCAGGTCCGTCATGGCCAACTCTCGAAGCTGAAACTCGTTGCGCTCGGCCACAGTTTCGCTGAGCACCACCACGCCCAGCACCACCAGCACGCAACCGCTTTGCAGCACCACGCGCAACACCGCCAAGACCTGAGGCTCCAGGTTGTAGACCGTGTAGTGGGCCGGCCAGCCGTAAAGCTGCAAGGCCAAGAAAATCAGGAAATTGACGGTGGACAAGGTCAATACCGAGCGCCAAGACTTGGTGGGGAAAAAGCAGGCCGCCATCACCGCGTAGAGCAAAAAATAGGTGTGGGCCAAGCCATGGGTGCCTTGGCCACCCGCGATCACCGCCAAGCAGCCCGCCATGGCAAGGACAAACAAGAGCCAACGCGCCCACTCTCGACGCCCTTTGGCATTCAGGTGCCAGATCAAGGGGGTCAGCGCTGCAAAGGGCAATTGAGCCCAGCCCGATTGCATCAAACCCGTGTTACCAATGGCTGTATAGACAAGATTGAAGACCAGGATGATAAAAATCATCATGCCGGCCGCCACATTGACCTGCATCAGCTTGCGCCGCTGGGTGGCGGTGTCGTCCACACGCGAGCCTGCCCACACCCACCGCAAAATGCGAGGGGCACCGAGGCCAGAGAGCAGGGGGGAGACGTAGGTGGGCATGAAAGATGGGCGGTCGAGCGCACACCAGCGGCCGTCTTGGCCGGTATGGGGCCTTCCTGTTATCGGCCAGCCTAAGACGGCGCTTGAGCCTCTGGCAGGCGCTGCGGCGCGCCGGGGTGTGGCCAAAGTCACCGCAATGTCACCGCAATAGGCGTGTGACGAGCCCATTGACCTCGCCCTGGTCCGTCCCCCTGCGCGCAAGCGGTGCCCCTCGCCCCTAGGGTTGAAACCGAGGTCAGCCGAGCCCCCCAGCGTCAGAATGGTTGTTCACATCAGGTTGGCCAGACTGGGACCCGGATGGTGATGGCTATGCTGAGATTGCCACGCGCTCGCTGGACGTGGGCAACCGCATCAGCGACAACACCAATGAGCAGTACCGTGTGGTGGTGGGGGCCACGGGCCTGCTGTCGGGCTGGGACTACGACATCGGCCTGAACTATGCGCAGTCGCGCGGCACCCTGGTGTACAGCGGCTACCTGCTCGAAGAGCCGTATCTGGCCGCGTTGAAAACCGGCAACGTCAACCCCTTTGGCCCCAATGATCAAGCTGGCAAAGACTTGCTGGCGGGTGCTGCACTGACTGGTACGGTACGCAAATCTACTGGCACAACGCTGGCTCTTGACGCCAAAGCCAGCCGTGAGCTGACCAAGCTGGGCGGCGGAGCCATGGCCCTGGCCATTGGCACCGACCTGCGGCAAGAAAAAGCCAACGACCGCCCCACCAATGCCGAATACTCCAAGGGCTCGCACATTGGCGGCGAGGGTTCAGTTCCCGCCACCACCGCCAGCCGCAACATCTATGCGGTGTACTCCGAGCTGGCCATGCCCTTCGCCAAAGGCGTGGAGCTGACAGCAGCCGCGCGTTACGACAAATACAGCGACTTCGGCGGCAGCTTCAACCCCCGCCTAGCCCTGCGTTTACAGCCCAACAAAGACTTGCTGTTGCGGGCCAGTGTGGGCACAGGCTTTCGCGCACCCACGCTATGGGACGTGAACAGCCCCGTCTCCAACTCCAACACCGCAGACGCCCGAAAAGACCCCGATTGCCCCGCGGGTCAATCAGCCAGCCCGCTTTGCGAAACCCAGTTCAATGTGCGCTTCTCTAGCGACAAGAACTTGAAACCCGAGACCAGCCGCCAGTTCGCCGTTGGCATGGTGCTGGAGCCGGTGCGCAGCGTCAGCCTGGCCCTGGACTACTGGAACATCCAGAAGAAAGACCAAATTGGCGTGGTGACTGGCGACGCCATCATGTCGAACGCGGCCCTCTATGCCAAGTACAAAAGCCGGGTCAAGCGCACCAGCGAGGGCTTCATCTCCTACATTGAGACACCCGTTGAAAACCTGGGCGGTTTGAAAACATCGGGGCTGGACCTCGATGTGCGCACCGGCTTCGGCCTGGGCGACATGGGCAAGCTGGGTGCCAGCCTGAATGGCACTTATGTCCTCAAATGGGCGCAACAAAATGGCAAAGACCAGCCCTACGAAGACTATGTTGGTCAATCCACAGGCGTGAATGCGCCGGTGCCACGCTGGCAGCACACTTTGGGCTTTGATTGGTCTTGGGGGTCTTGGAACACCTCGCTGGAAAATGTCTTCACCAGTGGTTGGACCGAATCCGCCGCCGTGGTGGACTCCAACTTGGGTGTGAATGAGCCCTACAACGTCAAAGACACCAGCCGCTGGAACCTGGCCGTGGGCTACAACGGCTTCAAGAACCTGAAGCTGACCGTGGGGGTGCGCAACTTGCTGGACACTGAACCGCCCTTTGTGGCCTCGTCCAGCTATGGCTCCCATGCCGCAGGCTTTGCTGGCTCCTTCGCCGACCCACGGGGGCGCTTCTGGTACGCCACGGCGGCCTACCAGTTCAAGTAAGCGGCTTGATTTGCTGCCGGCAGCCGCCCTTCGGGGCGGCTTTGTCTTGGGCGCTTAGCGCAAGCTCTCCAGCCTCTGCCGGGCGTCATCCACCAAACTCTTGGCCGAGGAGCGACTGGTCACAAAGCGCTGGAAGGCCAACTTGGCCGCGTCCAACTGGCCCAGCGCTTGCTGCGAGACACCCCGGCGGTAGTCCACCGGCAGGCGGTCTGCACCGGGCAAAGGTGCCAACTTATCAAGCAATTGCAAGGCTTGCTCATGCGCGCCGTTGGCGGCATGCAACCGCGCCATGCCCCACAGGCCCAGGGCATCGGCACGCTCGCGCACCAGGCGCTCTAGCGTGGGCCGCACCCGCTCGGTCTGGCCCTCGTTCAGCAAAGACATGGCGGCGGACAACTGCCACTGGCGCACGTCTCGGCCCAGGCTGGTGTTCGGGTCCCACTGCTGGCTGCCCAGCAGCTTGAGGGCCTGGTCAAACTGCTTGTCATGCAAGGCGAGCCGGCCCTGCAAGGCCGTGACCTGCTCTGGTTTGGGAGCCGCCAGCGCCACCTCTTTGGCAGTGCTGACGCTGCCGCCCACCAAGGCCGGGGCTTGCAGATAAAACTCCACCACCGCCCCACGTGCCGGGAACCACGCAGGCTCCAGGGACGAGGCGGTTCGCAATTCGTCTTTGATACGGCCGACGCTGCCCGCCATCTTCATCAGCCCTTCAGACATGGCCTGCACCCCCAGCACCGCGCCCCAGGCGTAATGGCAGGCTGCTGATTTGGGCACACGCTCGACGCACTGCTGGGCGCGTGCCAAGGCGGCTTGCCGCTGTGCCGGCACATTGCTGCGCAAGGCCGCCAAGGCCTGGGCCAACACCGCTTGCTCGTCGCTCGCATCGGCGGCCGCACGTGCGGTGCCCACGCGGCCCAGCTCGGCAAAGTTTTCGGCCAACAGCAGGGCCTCCAGCGCCGGGTCTTTGAAGACTTGGGCCTGCACGGCCGAGGCAGCCAAGAGCGCGGTCAACATCAGGCCGATGTTGCTCAGGTTTTTGGTCATCACGGTTAACACAGAGCCCTCATGGGCTGCGATTGTGTCAGCCCGTCACAGGCATCGGTGTCACCACCGTCCCGGCTTTGCCTTTTTTTGCCGCCAACATGGTGCACGCCAACTGGCCGATGCGGCGCAGGCCTTTGCGGTGAGCGTCGTCCCACAGGCCGCCTAAGCCCAATCGCACACAATGCCGAAAGCGATCGGTGGCACTGAACATGGTGCCCGGCGCAATGCAAATGCCCTCGGCCAAGCAGGCCTCGTACAGCGCCACAGAGTCCAGCTCCTTGGGCAACTCCAGCCACAGGATGAAGCCACCGGGCGGGTCGGTCACCCTTGTGCCCGCCGGAAAGCTTTGCGCGATCAAGCCACGCGCCTCGTCGATGCGCGCGGCAATAGTGTTGCGCAGGCGGCGCAAGCTGGCCTCGTTGCCGGTTTGGTTCAACAGGTCGGCCATGGCGCGTTCCATAAAGGTGGCCTGCCCGCCCGTGGTGGCGGCCTTGAGGCGCTCTAGCTTGTCGCGCCAGCGCCCGGCGTCCAGCCAGCCCAGGCACAGGCCTGGTGCGATGGTCTTGCTGAAGGAGCCGCACATCATCACCAAGCCGCTGCTGTCATAAGAGCGCACAGCGCGACGTCGCTCCTCCTGTTCTGCCAGGCCGTTGTAGATCACATCCTCGATCAGCGGCACGCCGCGCTCGGCCACCATGTGCGCCAGGCGCTGGCGGTCGGCCAAGGGCATGCACGCGCCCACTGGGTTGGAGAGCGTGGGCACCGTCAACACGGCCTTCACGGGCTGGGTGTCAAAGGCCAGTTGCAGCGCATCCAAAGAGATGCCGGTGCGCGGATGCGTGGGGATCTCCAGCGCGCGCAGGTGAAGGTTCTCCAAAATCTCCAGAAAGCCGAAATAGCAGGGCGATTCCAAGGCCACCACATCGCCCGGCTCACACACGGCGCGCAGGCACAGGGTGATGGCCTCCAGGCAACTGCTGGTGATCAGCACGTCGCTGGGGTCCAAAGCGCAGCCCAGCGTGAGGGCATGGCGTGCAATGGCGCGGCGCAGTTGTTCGTCGCCGGGGCCGTGCGGGTACTGGCACAGCGTGGTGCGGTGGCGCGTGACCGCGCGGTTCATGGCGCGGCGCACGCGCTCCACATCAAACAAGGCCGACTCGGGGCAGGCCGCCCCAAAGGACACCACCCCCGGCTCTCGCGCCATGCGCATCACGGTGGCGGCCAGCGCGCCCACATCCACGCGCTGCGACTTGGCTGGGGGGCGCGAGGTTTCGGGCTCAGGCAATGCGGCGGGTCGGCCCACCACAAAGTAGCCGGAGCGGGGCCGAGCCTCGATCAGCCGCACATCTTCCAAGCTGCGATAGGCCTGTACCGCCGTGGCCATGGACACCCCGCGCGTACGGGCCACGTCGCGCACCGAGTGTAAGCGCTCGCCGCGCACCAAGGCCCCGGCGCGGATGGAGTCGGCAATCGATTCGGCAATTTGCAAGTAAAGCGGGTCGTGCGAGGCCATGGCCTGATTCTGTATGGTCTACAGCAAGGCAGACCAACACAGATAACAGGTAAATCGACCCATACAGGAGGGGCTAACCGAACGCTGTAAGGGCCCACTTGGCCGGCTACTGTGGCTGTCTGAGCGCACAGCGCCTGCCTATCGTCAGGGCCATGAACACCGCCCTCACCCCACTTGCGGCTTCTCAGGCCACCGCAACCACAGCGCCCAACGCCGTGCCCAAGGCCTCTCAGCCCGGCACGCCGGTGCAAGCATTGGCCCCAGGCGCCTTGCGGCGACTGAGCGGCTGTGCGGGCCGCCAGATCACCGTGCTGCAAGGCCGACTGTGGCTGACCGAGCCTGGCGATGCCGACGACCACTTTGTGATGGCCGGCCAAACCCGGGTGATCTTCAGCGACGGGCCGATGGTGATTGAAAACGACACAGACTGCGAGGCCCGCTACCAGTTGAAGTAGCGGTTTGAGGCCTCGGTGTCAATTTTGTGGCCTAATGGAGGGTTCTGGATGACGCTGCTGAGGCGGCGACAATCTCTGACTTTCCCTCGTTCAATGGAGCCATTCATGGGCAACAAGATCGTTACCGAAGCTGACCGCAAAGCCACTCCCCGTCCTGCTGCCCCCACTGGCGTCGCTTTCACTGCTGGCCACGGCCAAAAGGTGAGCCTGGAGCGTGGTTCGCACACCCGCAGCAAGAAGAACCCTGGCAAGCGGGCCAAGAAGGGCGGTTAATCCCCCCGGGCGCTGCTCACCCAGCGCCTCAGGGCTGGCATCCATCCAGCCCAACCCGCCAGCGGCCCTGCCGTGTGAAGCCACCTGACGAGGTAGCGCCACCGACAAGGCCGCTTTGCCGTTTTCGGGCCACTGTCTTTCGCGCACGCTCACCCTGCTGCTGCTCTTCATCATGCTTCGCATCACCGAACTGCGCCTGCCGCTGAACCACCCCGAGGACGCCTTGCGGCCCGCCGTGATGGCCCGGCTCGGCTTGGCCCGCGAGGCAGATTTGCTGGGTTTCACGGTCTTCAAGCGCGCCTATGACGCCCGCAAAAAGACCGCTATGGTGCTGATCTACACCGTGGACTGCGAGCTGACCAACGAGGCCGCTGTGTTGGCGCGCCACCAGGGTGATGCCCACATCCGCCCCAGCCCCGACACCCGCTACCAATTCGTCGGCCATGCGCCCGCAGATTTCTACACCCCGGGCGAACGCCTGCGGCCCGTGGTCATCGGCTTTGGCCCCTGCGGCATTTTTGCGGCCCTGATCCTGGCGCAGATGGGCTTGAAGCCCATCGTGCTGGAACGCGGCAAGGCCGTGCGTGAGCGCACCAAAGACACCTGGGGCCTGTGGCGCCGGGGCGTGCTGGACGCGGGCTCCAATGTGCAGTTTGGCGAAGGCGGTGCGGGCACTTTCTCTGATGGCAAGCTCTGGAGCCAGATCTCCGACCCGCGCCACCTGACGCGCAAGGTCTTAACGGAGTTTGTGAAGGCCGGCGCGCCTGAAGAGATTCTCTTCGTCAGCAAGCCACACATCGGCACCTTCCGCCTGGTGAGCATGGTCGAAAAGATGCGCGCCGACATCGAAGCCCTGGGCGGCGAGATCCGCTTTGGCCAGCAGGTGGTGGATGTGCGCATCGAGCAAAGTCGATCGGGCCAGCGCCATGTGCGCGGCGTGACGCTGGCCAGTGGCGAAGAGATTCGGACCGACCATGTGGTGCTGGCCCTGGGCCACAGCGCGCGCGACACCTTCACCATGCTGCATGAGCGCGGCGTGCAGATGGAGGCCAAGCCTTTTTCCATCGGCTATCGCATTGAGCACCCGCAAAGCGTGATCGACAAGGCCCGCTTCGGCCCCAACGCCGGCCACCCGATTTTGGGGGCGGCCGACTACAAGCTGGTGCACCACGCCAGCACCGGCCGCGCGGCCTACAGCTTTTGCATGTGCCCGGGCGGCACGGTGGTGGCGGCCACGTCTGAGCCCGAGCGCGTGGTCACCAATGGCATGAGCCAGTACTCGCGCAATGAGCGCAACGCCAACGCCGGCATCGTGGTGGGCATCTCGCCCGAAGACTACCGCCGCGACCCCGGCGGCAGCGGCCCGGTGAACCCGCTGGACGGCATGGCCTTTCAGCGCATTTGGGAGTCCCGCGCTTATGAACTGGGCGGCGGCGGCTATGTCGCCCCCGGCCAGTTGGTGGGCGACTTCCTCAAGAACCAACGCGGCCCCCGCTCCGGCCAAGCCTTTGGCAGCGTGATGCCGTCGTACAAGCCCGGCGTGCATCTGACCGACCTTTCAGAACCCGGCCGCGAAAGCCTGCCGCCCTACGTCCTGCAAACCATCCGCGAAGCCCTACCCGCCTTCGGTCGCCAAATCCGCGGCTTTGACATGGCCGACGCGGTGCTGACCGGCGTCGAGACCCGCACCTCGTCCCCCCTGCGCATCAACCGCGGCCGCGACTATCAAAGCCTCAACACTGTGGGCCTGTACCCCGCCGGCGAAGGCGCGGGCTATGCGGGCGGCATCATGTCGGCGGGCGTGGATGGCATTGAAGTGGCCGAGGCGCTGGGGGCGGCGATGTTGGGTGTTGCTTCGCGGGCTTGAGTTTGTTGGTTTTGGTGCCTGCGTGCGTTGAGCTTGGCGCTTGATCGGCAGTTGCTTGGCTTGCAGTGGATGCTTGGCATGCTGCGGTTGCTGGGCTTGCAACGGTTGCGCTTGCGCTGACGCAGGCCATAACCCAGGGCTCATGCATCGGCGGTCGGCTAAAGCCGACTACCCTCGGTACTCGGTCAAGCGCGTGCGCCGTCAAACTCCCTCCGCTCACCTTCGGCTCGCTATGGTCAAACAATGACGGCGAGTCAGTTCTTGAAGCGCGTGAGTACACGCGCCACGCTCTTTCCCTGCGCGCCTCGGCGCCTCAGAAATCGCCCCGGGCTATGGCCTTCGTCAGCGCAGTTCCAGCGACATCGGCCTGCGGCGGGAAGCGCTCAAATGCCTCGGGCAAGGCAGCCAAAGAGGCCGTGTATGTCGGTGAACAGTTTGTACAAACGAGGCTTGCAGTGGATCTGGCACCGCACCGAAAATGTGGCCAATAGGAAGTACCGCCTTTCCCGTCGAATACGCTGAGTGAAAGTACAGCAGACAAGGTGCAAATTTTTCCACTGTAAATTCCTTGATCACCCGCACCTCTGCATTTCTCAGTCGAGCATTGTTGTTACTCAACTGTTCTGCCACCCCAAATCACGGCTAGGGTCAGAAAGCCCTACCTTCGCTCATGCAACTCGAAGAGTTTCTGCACCATTACGCTGCGGATCCCAATACCAAGCTCCAATTGACCCTGCTGCAACGAATCGCGTCCGTCCTACGGGCAACATCGACATGCTTCGGGGCAGTACTCGTGGGTTCCTTCGCAAAAGGACAGGCAGATCGCGTCTCAGACCTAGACTTGGTGCTCTTCTGCGATGAGGACACAGGGCAAGACGTACTTGCCTCAGTCCGAAACATGATCCCGATCGAAGAAGTATTCAGCGAGTTCTACGGATCCCACGGAGTAGGAAGTCCATTCGTCGAGCTGATCCTGTACAACTTCACGTCGATAGAAATTCACGCCATCGCTCCCAAAACCAAGTTCACAGTAAAGCGTCCGTACATTGAGCTGGTGAACCGCGATGGATACCTTGAGTCCAGACTTTCTGACAAAACAGCGCCAACACGAGATGATCTAGTCCCTTACCGTCATGGGCAAGAGTGGCTGCCATGGGAACTCTTCAACTGCATGAAATGGCTGTCCCGAGGCGAAACCGAAGCTGCCAAGAAATATCTGGTTCGCCTCGGGCAGGCAATCGAGGCAGCCGACGAATGACGCCTTCTAGTAGACGGGGACCCTATCTCGAATTTATAGCCCTCGCCGAGATCTAGCACTGCAATTCGGGGATAGAGGATTTCGCGTCGAGCACCGAGAGCAATAGAGCCCCTGCATTCGCAGGCCCACCCGTGCGACGACACCACCCGCCCTGGCGCGGGGTGAGCCCCAGGGCGATTTGAGAGGCGCTGAGGAGCGCAGGGATGGGCTGGGGCGCGCGCAGCGCGCATCAATATCTGACTCGGAGCAGATGATTGAGCGTAACGAGCGCAGTGAGTGAAGCGAGTTCTGCAGCGCCCAGGCCAGCCCGAGCACCGGAAGGCAGTCGGCTTTAGCCGACCGCCTCTCCATGAGCCCTGGGGACTACCCCGCGACAGGGCTCGCACAGCATCGTCGCCCCTCACGCCAAAAACACACTGAGTCTGCACATGGCGACTTCCGGGCGGTGGCCCATTGATGACGGGGTCGGCAACGAGGTTTGAGGAAAATACGGCAATGCCGTATCATGCACCGATGAAGACAGTGGCTGAAACGGCGATCTTCCAGCGCTATGCCAGTGAAGTATGGCTGGATGCCGAGCGGATTGAGTTCATCAATTGGATCGCCGCCAATCCAGAGGCTGGTGACCTGATCCGAGGCAGCGGCGGCTGCCGAAAGGTTCGCTGGGCATCGACTGGGCAAGGTAAACGCGGTGGAGCACGGGGCATTTACTTCAACGCCAGCACCGACACCATTTGGCTCTTGATCGTTTACAAGAAAGCCCAGTTTGACAATCTCCCCACCTCCTTTTTGGCGGCATTGAAACAAGGAATCGAAGATGCCCTCTGACCTCGAAAAATTCCAAAGCGACTTGCTGGAGTCCGTCAAGCAAATGAAGCGTGGCGATGCCGCGCGCACGACGACGGTCAAGTTACCGGAGGCCGCAGAGGCCCGGGTCAAATTGGGCCTGTCCCAGCAAGCGTTTGCGCTGCTGCTGGGTGTATCCGCCAGAACGCTGCAAGACTGGGAGCAAGGCCGCAGATCGCCCACAGGTGCAGCCAAGACGCTGCTGCGCGTGGCCATGACGCATCCAGAGGTTCTGCAAAAGTTGCGGGCTTGATGGAAGTGAGAGGCGCCGGATTCCAAATGGGGAGTCGCGAAGCTTGGCCCTGGGAAAGCCCAGCCGTGCCACCCCTCCACACGCCCTGGCGCGGGGTAGTCCCCAGGGCGATTTGAGAGGCGCTGAGGAGCGCAGGGGAAGGGCGTGGCGCGCGTACTCGCGCGCTTCAAGAACATACTCGCCGTCATTGTTTGACCACAGCGAGCCAAAGGCGAGCGGAGGGAGTTTGACGGCGCACGCGCTTGCCCGAGCACCGCAAGGCAGTCGGCTTTAGCCGACCGCCTCTCGCATGAGCCCTGGGGACTGCCCCGCGCCGGGGCTCGCAAGGCACCAGCCCACCCCACGAAGGGCAGGCTGGCCCCGCATCAGTATTTGTACCCGAAGCCCACCGTCAGAAGAGTGTCGGTCTTCTTCATGCCAGCAGCGGGTTCGCTGTTGTAGCGCCAGGCCAGGCCGGTGTTCAGGGTCCAGCCGCCGGAGATGGCGGTGGCGACGCCGGCGTCGAAGGTGGCGCGGTTGCCTAGGTCGCCGAGGCCAGGGTAGAACACCAAGCGCTGCTTGATGGTGGTGGAGGCGCTGAGCTTGTAGCTGCCTTCTTCGCCCAAGATCAGCTCGGCACCGTCGGCGCTGGTGTTGTTGGTGTAAGTGCTGTCAGAGTAGCCCACGCCACCGAACACATCGACTTGCGCCGTGGCGCTGCGCACCCAGCGGTAGCCCAGACCAGCGTTAACTCCATAACGCGACTTCAAGCCACCGGCCTTGTTGGTCTCATACTCACCGCCACCAAAGGCGAACAAAGACTGGCTCAAGTTGTAGTCATAGCGGCCACCCAAACGGCCCAAATTGGCTGTGGTGGTGTTGCCTGCGCGGGCATAGTTGGCCGCCGCGTAGAGGCTGATCTTGTCGGCAGCCGTGGCGCGGGTCGCGTCGGCACCAGCCGTCATCACACGGGAGGTGGTGTTGCCAGAGGCAAAGGCACCACCGGCGCTGATGCTGCCATGCCAATTGCCGTCATTGACGGATTGCGCAGAGGCTGCGGCCGAGACCAACAAAACCGCAGCGGCGGCAACGGAAGACAGACGGATCGAAGACATGGACAAAATCTCCACAGAGGTTGATAACAAACAGCCTGCCCACGGGAAGGTTGCTGCTCATTCTGTGAGCGCCCGCTGGCGCACCTAGATCGACGGAGCCCTTGCGCACGAGGCCATCACAAGATTGCGGCGCAAATGAGACGCCACTTGCCACACATCTCGCATTCCAGGCCTGAGCCACGCAATGCGCCTACGATCCTTACTTCAACAGCTACTCACCCCCCCACGGACCATGACCAAAGCCTCACCTCGCCCCCAAGCCCGTCGCCGCACCGCGCGCGGCAGCGGCACCATCGACTTGGCCTTGCAAGGTGGCGGCTCGCATGGGGCTTTTACCTGGGGCGTGTTGGACGCGCTGCTGGAAGACGGGCGCTTGACGCCCGACGGCCTGTCGGGCACCAGCGCGGGTGCCATGAACGTGGCGGTGCTGGCCTCGGGCTGGGCCCAAGGCGGGCGTGACGGCGCACGACGAGCCCTGCACGACTTTTGGCATGCGGTGGGCGGCAGCGCGGGCTGTTGGGGCGGGCCTCAAGTGCCGGTCGGCCCACTGTCGGCCTGGGCCTTCAACCGTGACCAATGGCCGGGCATGGCGCTGTTCAACAGTTGGATGCAACTCTGGAGCCCGTACCAGCTCAACCCCTTGAACCTGGACCCGCTGCGCAGCTTGGTGCAGGCCCATGTGGACATTGCTGCCATACGCCAGGGGCCGCTCAAGGTGTTTATCACTGCTACCTCGGTGCGCACCGGCCAGCCTCGGGTGTTTGAGCGGCATGACCTGTCCATTGAGTCCTTGCTGGCCTCAGCCTGCCTGCCGCAGATTGCCCAAACCGTGGAGATCGACGGCGAGCCCTACTGGGACGGCGGCTTCTCGGGCAACCCGGCGCTGTGGCCGCTGATCTATGGCACGCCGTCTGATGATGTGCTCTTGGTGCAGATCAACCCGCGTGTGCGCGAAGGCATTCCCCGTACCGCTGCTGACATCGCAGACCGGGTGAACGAGATCACCTTCAATGCTTCTTTGGTGGCCGAGATGCGAGCCATTGCCTTTGTGCAAAAGCTGCTCAAAGAGCGGCGAGTGGACCCTACCCACTACAAGAGCTTGCGCATGCATCGCATTGCCGACGAGGCCGGGCTCGCGCCCCTAGACGCCTCCAGCAAGCTCAACACCGACCCGCGCTTGCTGCAAAGCCTGTTTGAACTGGGCCGCCAAGCAGCAAGCACCTGGCTGGCCCACCATGCTCAGGATGTGGGCCACCGCAGCAGCATGGACCTGACCGAGACCTACCTCAGCGCAAAGCCTTGAGCAGCTTTTGGCCAGCGCGGCCATCGGCCGCCAGCCCCAAGCGCTGCTGCTCGGCCTTGATGGCTTGGCGCGAGGCTGCGCCCAACATGCCGTCGATCTCGCCAATGGCATGGCCTTTGGCGGCCAGCAGGGTTTGCAGCTCACGCCGCTCGGCCCGGCTCAGGCCGGCATCATCCGTGGGCCACGGTGTGGCAAACACGCTGCCGCCGCGCAGGCGGTCCGCCAAGTGGGCAATGGCCAAGGCATAGCTCTCGGCAGCGTTGTAGCCATAAATCGCATCGAAGTTACGGAACACCAAAAAGGCCGGTCCCTTGGCACCTGCAGGCAGCAGCAGCCCCGCCGCACCACCCTCGCCCAAGGGCTTGCCATCCACCCGCTTGACACCGGCCTGCGCCCACTCCGCCAAGGGCTTCTTGACTCTGCGGCCCTGGCCTTTGGTGTCCAGGCCCTCGGGCAGCTTGACCTCAAAACCCCAAGGCTCGCCGGTGCGCCAACCGGCCTTGTCCAAGAAGTTGGCGGTAGAGGCCAAGGCATCCGGGATGCTGGCCACCAAATCGCGGCGGCCGTCGGCGTCAAAGTCCACGGCCAAGCGTTGGTAGGTGCTGGGCATGAACTGGGTGTGGCCAAAGGCCCCGGCCCATGAGCCCACCAAACCGGCCGCGCCTTGGGGGCCGTCGATGCGCAAGTCGCCTTGATCGACCAGCTTCATCAGCGCAAACCATTCACCCCGGAAGTAGGCCTGACGCCGCCCAAAGCAGCTCAGCGTGCCCAGCGATTGCAGCAAGGGGCGCTTGCCAAAGGAGCGGCCATAGTCGCTCTCCACGCCCCACACGGCCACCACGGTGGCGGCGTCCACGCCAAAGCGCAGGGCCACTTTGTCCAGCACTTCTTTGTGTTGCGTCAGCAGAGCCCGGCCATCGGCCACGCGCTGTTCATCCACCAAGGCAGCAAGGTAGTCCCAGATCGGGGTTTTGAACTCGGGCTGGTCGTCCAGCAGCTTGACCACTGAGAGGTCAGCCTGCAGGCCTTCGGTGAGCTTGTCATAGCCCCCCGCCGAGACACCCGCTCGGCGGGCATCGTCTTTCAAAGTTTTGAGACAGGCCTGGAAGTCGTCCGCGCTTTGGGCGCGCAGTGCCGGGCTGCTGAGGAGACCGATGGCGGCCAGAGCCGCCCAGAGCAAAGATGGTGTGTGCATGGGCGGATTGTGCCAACAAGCCTCCCACGGCCCGGCTTTGCATGCCGGTCCGCTTCGGCAGGCGTTCGTCTCTGCGCAGGCAGAGACTCACGTCCGGCCTCAGCCCCACCTTGTGGTGTCGGTGACTTCTAGGTGGTCGGGGTCATTGTGCTGGCGGCGGGTGCTGCGCAGCACCTGCTCCATCATCTCGCCCCAGGCACCTTGGCCGGTGCGCTTGAGCTCGTCTTCACGCGCACGCATCAAATCACTCAGCTCAACCCCGCGCAGGCGGTCGGTGGCGCGGCCGGGTTGGACGGCTGCGCCGTTGCCAAAATGGGCGGCCACTCGTTTGACCACCGAGTGGTAGATCTGCGAGACGCGCGAGGGCGTCACGTTCAGCGAGCGTGCCACTTCCACCGGGCTCAGGCCCACGCCCAGGTAGGCGTCGATGACCATGCGCTCGCGTTCCGGCAGTTCGGCAAAAAAAGCTTCCAGTCGCCGCATCACAATGGCCGTATCCACACGGGCCTCCACCTCTTCTTGCGGCGTGGCCGGGTGGAAGCGGTGGGCGTGCTCATCCTCTTCGTCGTCCACGCTTTGCTGGTAGCGGCCCAACTGGTCCGCCTGCAACAGCGAGCTGATTTCTTCAGAGGGCATGCCCGTCAACCCTGCCAACTGATTGGGGCTGGGGTCACGGCCGTGCTCAGAGCGGTAGCGCTCACGGGCGATCTGCAAGACCTTGATCTTGCGGCGCTCACCGCGCGTCAAGTAGTCCATGTGGCGCAATTCATCCAGCATGGCGCCCTTGACCCGCATTCGGGCATAGCGCACAAAGGCTTCTTGCGCCTCCTCAGTCTCGCGGTCACCTTCCCACTCGAAGCTGACCGCAGCCTGCGCTACGGCGATCAGGCCCACTTGAATCAGGTCCGCGCGCTCAACGTTGGCAGGCAAATGGCGCACCAGCGCCTGAGCCTGTTTGCGGACCCAGGATTGGTTCCTAGCGATAAGAACCGACGGCACACCTTGCATGGAGATCATGCGAAGGATGTTAGGCAGACCACCGATTTCGAATCGATGGAGCAAGGCCGCTTTCGCCCCAGATATCGCTTACACCTTGGTCACTGTTCTGCTAGGAACCCATAGGACGTGACATTTGTCGCCCAAGGCCTGCCGACTCGGTCGAAAAAAAGCCCGGCACAAGGCCGGGCAGATGCATGGGCGGACGATTCCGCCAAAAGTTTAGAGTTGCTGAATCTTGTGAATTTGCGTCGGCGTAGGCGCAGGCCAGCCAGCTTCCTTGCACACGCGCACAATCGCTTCGTTGGTGTCGAAGTAGACCTGCCAGTAGTGCTGGTTGTTGGTATAGGGGCGCACCGCAATCACTGGGCCGTTCAGGTTCATGTCCAGCAGGGCCACTTCCACGCCAGGGTCAGCCACCACATTGGGAATCTTGGACACGGCCTCACGCAGGCGGCTGATCGCCTCGATCGGGTCCACGCTGCCTGCCAACTGGGCAGTACGGTCGACCCGGCGCGCGGGCAGTACCGAGAAGTTCTGCATGGTGTCGCCAAAGATCTTGCCGTTGCCCACCATGGTCAGCACATTGTCCGGGGTGACGATGGTGGTGGCGAACAAGCCCAACTCACGCACCGTGCCCACCACACCACCCACGCTGACAAAGTCACCCACCTTGAAGGGACGCAACACCAGCATGAACGCCCCGGCGGCAAAGTTGCCCAGCATGCCGCTCCAGGCGGCACCAATGGCCACACCGGCACCGGCCAGCAGCGCTGCAAACGAGGTGGTCTGGATGCCGAAGTAGCCCAGAATGCCCATGACCAGGGCGATGTTCAAGGCCACGGCCACGATGCTGCCCAGGTACTTGGTCAGCGTGGGGTCCACATTGTTGCGGCCCATGGCCGCCTGGATCAGGCCCACCACCCGGCCTATCAGCCAGCGGCCAATGATCCAAAACGCCAACGATGCCAGCACTTTGATGGCCAGCTCGGTCACGGTGGTGCTCAGAAAATTCTGCAAAGATGCGGTATCCATGGATCGGACTCCTCCGGTCAAGGGGTTTAGAAAACGGCGCGAGTGTGCCCAGCGCCGGTGACAACTTGTCACCGCCTGAGTGAAGGGATTGAGGGTCTGCCCCTATAAATCACACCCGCGTGGCTGCGATGATGCACCACAACGACAGCCCCGTGACATGCAACTTGCCCCAGTGCTGTCAGCCCACCGCAATCCGGCAGGCGTAGGCTGTGCTTCGGCAAGGGCGTTCGGGCCCAGCACCAATTCCATCGACTTAGGAGACCGACTTGAGCAATTCCCGAGACGTATTCGTCGTCGGTGCCGCGCGCACCGCCATTGGCACCTTTGGGGGCACTTTGAAGGACAGCCCGCCCGCTGACCTGGCCACCTTGGTGGTCAAAACCGCCATTGCCCGCAGCGGCGCAGAGGCCGGGCGCATTGGCCACCTGGCCATGGGCACAGTCATCCCCACCGAGCCCCGCGATGCCTACCTCTCGCGCGTGGCGGCGGTGCAAGCCGGGCTGCCCAAAGAGACACCCGCCTTCAACGTCAACCGCCTGTGCGGCTCGGGCCTCCAGGCCATCATCTCGGCCTCGCAGGCCATCATGCTGGGCGACTGCGACATGGCCATCGGTGCGGGTGCCGAGTCCATGAGCCGTGGGGCATACATGATGCCCAATGCCCGTTGGGGCGCACGCATGGGCGACACCCAGATTCTGGACATGATGGTGGGGGCCTTGCATGACCCCTTCCACAAGATCCACATGGGCATCACCGCTGAAAACGTGGCCGAGCAGTTCGGCATCAGCCGTGAGCAAATGGACGCATTGGCCGTAGAAAGCCAGCGCCGCGCCGCCGCCGCCATCGAGGCTGGCCGTTTCAAAGACCAGATCGTGGGCGTCGAGATCGCCAGCCGCAAAGGCACCGTGGTGTTTGACACCGACGAGCATGTGAAGCCCGGCACAACGATGGAAGCGCTGGCCAAGATGCGTGCCGCCTTCAAAAAGGACGGCAGCGTCACCGCCGGTAATGCCTCGGGCCTGAACGACGGTGCCGCAGCCGTGGTGCTGGCCAGTGGCGACGCTGTCAAGAGCGGCAATCTGCGCCCCCTGGCCCGCTTGGTGACCTACGCCCACGCCGGTGTCGAGCCTACCATCATGGGCATTGGCCCGGTGCCCGCCACCCGCATCGCCCTGGAGCGCGCCGGCCTGAGCGTGAACGACCTGGATGTGATCGAGTCCAACGAGGCCTTTGCCGCCCAGGCCTGCGCTGTCGTCAAAGAACTGGGGCTGGACCCGGCCAAGGTCAACCCCAATGGCTCCGGCATCTCGCTGGGCCACCCCGTCGGGGCCACCGGAGCCATCATCACCACCAAGGCGCTGTATGAGCTGCAACGCGTGGGTGGCCGCTATGCCTTGGTGACCATGTGCATTGGCGGCGGCCAAGGCATTGCCGCCATCTTCGAGCGCGTCTAAACCTGCTCACAGGCGGGCCCCTGGGAAGGGTGCCCGCCGCAGCATCAGCGCCAGCGCCTTGCGCCAGCCTGTTCAGCTCACAAAAAGCGCTCCAGCAGACGCTTGGAGTGGCGGTCGAGCTGGGTGAGGTCCCGCACCTCAAACACAATGCCGTGCCCGCTGGTGATCAGCAAGCGCCCGCGCTCGGGCAAGCGGCGGATGTCCTCCTCCACCTTGAGCACCAAACTGGTGGGGCCGCGGTCGGTGTCCACCTCCCAGGTGCTGGGTGTGGAGAAGGTGGAGACGCTGCGAATGCGCTCGATCACCGGCATGAATTCGCGCGCGGCCAACTCCTCCAGCAAATGCTGGCGGCTGGCCTCGGGCAGGGCATCTACCCGAGCGATAAAGGCCAGCTCCTTGCCTTCGGCACTGACCAGCGAGATGTGCTCGCGCGGCGCGCTGATGGGAAAGGCCCTCACCGGCATCACGCCTGCGTGGGTGTGGCCATCGGGCGTGGTGCAGACCAGGCGTCCATGCGGGTCGCGCGTGAGGCTCAGTCCGTCGGTCATGGGGGCAGTGGGTAAGCTCATGGCAATCTGCGTTAAGCAGCCGAGTGGGCCGAAGGCTGGGGCAACTGCTGGGCCAGCAGCACGGCGTCATGGTCGGACTCACCGTCCTCCTCAGCCTCGGCCTTGCGGGCCTGGGCCTCATAGAGCCGCCAGTAGTGGCCTTGTCTCGCCATCAGCTCATCATGCGGCCCCACTTCCACCACCTCGCCCCGGTCCATCACCACCAGCCGGTCGGCCTTGCGCAGGGTGGAGAGGCGGTGGGCAATGGCAATGGTGGTGCGGCCCTGCACCAGGTTGTCCAGCGCCTTTTGAATCTCTTTTTCGGTTTCGGTGTCGACGGCCGACGTGGCCTCGTCCAAGATCAGCAGGCGCGGGTCGATCAGCAAGGCCCGCGCAATACTGATGCGCTGGCGCTCACCGCCCGAGAGGCCTTGGCCGCGCTCGCCCACCAGCGAGTCATAGCCCTGCGGCAGGCGCAAGATGAAGTCGTGCGCATGGGCTGCGCGGGCGGCGGCCATCACCTCTTCGCGCGTGGCACCGGGCTTGCCGTAGGCAATGTTCTCGGCAATGGTGCCAAAGAAGAGGAAGGGCTCTTGCAGCACCAGGCCAATGTGCTTGCGGTAATCGGCCACCTTGAAGCGGCGGATGTCGGTGCCGTCAATCAAGATGCGGCCGTCCGTCACGTCATAGAAGCGGCAAATCAAATTGACCAGCGTGCTCTTGCCCGAGCCGCTGTGGCCCACCAGGCCAATCATCTCGCCGGGGCGAATGTCCAAATTCAAGCCACGGATCACCGAGCGGTTGCCATAGCGAAACGCAATGTTCTCCATGGTCACGCCGCCCAGCACCTGCGGGTCTTTCACCGGGTCGGTGGGCTCGGGCACATTGGAGACATGGTCGAGGATGTCAAAAATGCGCTTGGCCCCAGCCGCTGCCTTTTGGGTGACCGAGACAATGCGGCTCATGGAGTCGAGCCGGCCATAAAAGCGCCCGATGTAGGCGATGAAGGCGGTGAGCACGCCCACCGTGATGTCGCCCTTGCTGACCTGCCAAATGCCAAAGGCCCATACCACCAGCAAGCCGATGTCGGTGAGCAAAGACACCGTGGGCGTGAACAAGCTCCAGGTCTTGTTGAGTTTGTCGTTCACCGCCAAATTCTGCTTATTGGCCTCGCGGAAGCGCCCGGCCTCGCGGCCCTCTTGCGCAAAAGCCTTGACCACCCGAATACCTGGGATGGTGTCGGCCAGCACATTGGTGACTTCGCCCCAGACGCGGTCGATCTTTTCGAAGCCGGTGCGCAGACGGTCGCGCACCAAATGGATCATCCAGGCAATAAAGGGCAGCGGCAGCAAGGTCACCAGCGCCAGCCAGGGGTTGATGGAGAACAGGATCACCGAGGTCATGCCCAGCATCAGCACGTCGGTCGCAAAGTCCAGCGCATGCAAGGAGAGGAAGACCGAGATGCGGTCGGTCTCTGAGCCAATGCGGGCCATCAGGTCGCCCGTGCGCTTGGCCCCGAAGTAGTCCAAGGACAAATCCAGCAAATGCTCAAAGGCGGTGGTCCGCAAGTCCGCCGCAATGCGCTCAGACACCAGGGCTAAAAGCCAAGTGCGAGCCCAGCCCAAGCCCCAAGCCAACAACCCCGAGCCCAACAAGCCCGAGAGCAGCAGCATCACATAGCTGGCGTCGATCTTCTGCCCGTTTTGAAACGGAATCAACACCTCGTCCATCAGCGGGATGGTCAGGTAGGGCGGCACCAGCGTGGCGGCCGTCGAGGCCAGGGTCAGTGCAAAGCCAACAATCAGTTGCCACTTGTAGGGTTTGGCAAAGCGGCCCAGGCGCAGCAGCACCCAGGTGGATGGGGCCTCGGTCAACTCGCGGCTGCACAGGGCGCAATCATCGCTGTCGTCGGGCAGGCGCGCTTGGCACGAAGGGCAGCGCGTCGGGTCTTCGCCTTGGGCCGCATGGCCGGTGCGCAAGGCCGCCACGGCCTGCTCAAAGCGCTTGACAAAGCGCAGGGCTTGCACGTTGAGGCCCAGGGTGAAGCGCCAACGCGCCAAACGCGCGCTGGCCGAATGCAGTGCCAAGGTCCCCACGCCCGCATGGTCATGGTGTTGCAGGCTGAGCTCGGGGCTGAGGGCATAGGCCGTCCAGTCGGTGTCGCTGGGCATGCGTGCCCACAGGCGCTGGGTGGTCAGCAGCAAATGGCCCGCACCAAAGTTCAAACCCTCATTCAAGTCAACCGGCAGATGAGCCAGCACGTTCTCCGCCGCATGGAGCGGCGGCATCGTGCTGCCCAGTGCCGCCTCGATGGCAGCGGAGGATCCCGCTGACATCAGGTTCAACGAGGGAGAGTGTGGGTGTTCATGCATGGTGGGAGGATTCTCGGTCAAAGCCGACCCTTCACAACGCCAACGCTCACAGCGCGTTGACCCTTCCGCAAAAGCGCTCAATCCCGGCGCAAAATGCCTCCCACATCGGCCCATTCTCGTAATCCAATCTCTTGCCCATGACCGCAGCCCCCTTCGACCTCCAATTGCAACGCATCACATATCTGCGCGGCCCCAATATCTGGACCTACCGCCCCGTGATGGAGGTCTGGCTGGATCTGGGAGCCTTGGAGCAAGCCCCCTCCAATGCCCTGCCCGGCTTCACCGACCGCCTGCTGGCCCTGCTGCCCGCCCTGGAGGAGCACCACTGCGGCGTGGGCGAGCGCGGCGGCTTCATCCAGCGCCTGCGTGAGGGCACCTGGGCCGGCCACATCCTGGAGCACTGCGTCATCGAGTTGCTGAACCTGGCGGGCATGCCCACCGGCTTTGGCCAGACCCGCTCCACCTCGCAGCCTGGCGTCTACCGCATGGTCTTCCGGGCCCGCAATGAGCAAGTCGGCCGCGCCGCCCTGATGCAAGGCCACGCCTTGCTGATGGCCGCCATCAACGATCAGCCCTTTGATGTCAAAGCCGCTGTCGATGTGGTGCGCGAAGCCATTGACGATTGCTACTTGGGCCCCTCCACCGCCTGCATCGTGGGGGCCGCCACCGACCGCCGCATCCCGCACATCCGCCTGAACGACGGCAATTTGGTGCAGTTGGGCTACGGTGCCGCCCAGCGCCGCATCTGGACAGCCGAGACCGACCTGACCGGCGCCATTGCTGAAAACATTGCGGGCGACAAAGACCTGACCAAAACCTTGCTCAAGGCCTGCGGCGTGCCCGTGCCCGAAGGCGTGGTGGTGGCCAGCCCCGAAGAAGCCTGGGACGCAGCCCAAGACATCGGCCTGCCCGTGGTGGTCAAACCCACCGACGCCAACCATGGCCGGGGCGTCACCCTCGACCTCTCCAAGCGTGAAGACATCGAAGCCGCCTTCAAGGTGGCCGATGCCGAAGGCTCCGAGGTCATCGTCGAGACCTTCATCCGCGGCAATGAGCACCGCATGTTGGTGGTGGGCGGCCAATTGGTGGCGGCAGCCCGGGGCGACGAGGCCTGGATCACGGCCGACGGCCACCAGACCGTGATGCAGTTGATCGACAGCCAGATCAACTCCGACCCGCGCCGCGGCACCACCGAAGACCACCCGCTGAACCGCCTGGACCCGCGAGAAGACCCCGTCATCATGCTGGACCTGCAACGCCAAGGCTTTGGCCTGGACGAGGTGCCCCCAGTAGGCAAGCGCCTGCTGGTGCAGCGCAACGGCAATGTGGCCATTGACTGCACCGACGACGTACACCCCGAGGTGGCCCACAGCGTCTGCCTGGCCGCCAAGGCCGTGGGCCTGGACATTGCCGGCATTGATTTGGTTTGCGAAGACATTCGCCGCCCCCTGCAAGCCCAAGGCGGCGCGATTGTGGAGGTCAACGCTGGCCCCGGCCTGCTCATGCACCTCAAACCCGCCGAAGGCCAGCCTCGGCCCGTGGGCCAGGCCATCGTCGAGCACCTCTTCCCCTCCGAGCAAGAAGGCGACGGCGACCGCCCCGGCCGCATCCCCATCGTCGGTGTGGCGGGTACCCAAAGCACCGCCACCATTGCCCGGGCCGTCGCCTGGCTGGTGCAGTTGTCGGGCCGCCCCACCGCCCTGGCCTGCCAAGATGGGCTGTTCATTGGCAGCCGCCGCATCGAGCGCGCGGGCAAGCAGTTCTGGGACCAGAGCCACCGCCTGCTGATGAACCGCGACGCCCGCGCCGCCGTTTTTGAAAACCCCGCTCGCCTGATCTTGGACGACGGCCTGCCCTATGACCGCTGCCACGTTGGCGTGGTGACCGACTTTGACGGCTGGCAAGGCTTGGCCCACCACGATGTGCGTGAGGCCGACCACTTGCACAAAGTGCTGCGCACTCAAATCGACGTGGTGTTCAGCGACGGTGCCGGTGTGCTGAACGCCAACGACCCCCGTGTGGCCGCCTTGGCCGAGCTGTGCGATGGCGAAGTGCTGTTCTACGGCCACGAACTTGACGGCCAACTGCCGCAAGCCCTCGTCGACCACTTGGCCCAAGGGGGCCGCGCCGCCGTGCTGCGCCAAGGCACGGTGCGCTTGCAGCAAGGTGCCAGCACCGTGGCCACGCTGGACATTGCGGGCCTGCTGGCGCGCCATGGGGCGCAGGGCGACACGGCCCTGACCCACGCCCTGCTGGCCGCCGTGGCCAGCGCCTGGGGCTTTGGCATCTCGCCCGAGCTGATTGCCGCCGGCATTGAAACCTTCCCCCTGCGCGCCCCTGCCTGAGCACGCCCACCTTCAGCATTACCCCGCCCTGAGCAACGGACACCCTCATGGACATCTCCCGCATTCGCGCGCTTCGTGGCCCCAATCTCTGGAGCCGCCACACCTCTGTCGAGGCCATCGTGGCCTGCACCGAGCAAGAGCGCTCGCTGGCCAACCTGCCCGAGTTTGAGAACCGCCTGCGCGCCCTCTTCCCCGGCATGGGGCCGCTGCGCCGCCAACCTGACCAAGCCTCGCTGGCCCATGTGCTGGAAGCTGCAACCCTGGCCTTGCAAGCCCAGGCGGGCTGCCCGGTGAGTTTTTCACGCAGCACCGAGACGGTGGATCGCGGCACCTTCCAGGTGGTGGTCGAGTACAGCGAAGAGGACGTGGGCCGCAAAGCCCTGCGGGCTGCTGAGGCACTGATCCGCGCGGCCCTGGGGGAGCTCGATGCCCCGGCCTTTGACGCCGACGCCGTGCTGGCCGAGCTGCGCGAGCTGGACGAAGACATCCGCTTAGGCCCCTCCACCGGCTCCATCGTCAATGCGGCGCTTGCCCGTGGTATTCCGTTTCGGCGCTTGACCAGCGGCTCCCTAGTGCAGTTTGGTTGGGGCTCCAAACAGCGGCGCATCTGGGCTGCTGAGGTGGATTCGACCAGTGCAGTCTCCGAGTCGATTGCCCAAGACAAAGACCTCTGCAAAAACCTGTTGCGCGCTGCCGGTGTACCCGTGCCGCTGGGCCGCCCCGTCGAGAGCCCGGACGACGCTTGGGAGGCCGCACAAGAGATTGGCCTGCCCGTGGTCTGCAAGCCGCAAGACGGCAACCAAGGCAAGGGTGTCACCGTCAACATCAGCACGCGCGAGCAGCTTGACCTGGCCTATAAGGCGGCCGAGGTCATCGGCCAACCCATGGTCGAAAAGTTCCTACCCGGTAGCGACTACCGCCTGCTGGTGGTAGGCGACAAGCTCATTGCTGCCGCTCGCCGCGACCCGCCCTTGGTGATTGGCGACGGCGTGCACACCGTGAAGCAACTGGTCGACCAAGTCAATGCCGACCCACGCCGTGGTGACGGCCATGCCACCTCGCTCACCAAAATCCGCTTTGACGACATTGCTGTCGAGCGCCTCTCCCAGCAGGGCCTGACGCCTGAGTCGGTGCCCGAGAAAGGCCAGCGCGTCATCTTGCGCAACAACGCCAACCTCTCCACCGGTGGCACCGCCACCGATGTAACGGACGACGTGCACCCCGATGTGGCCGCCCGCGCGGTGGCGGCGGCCCGCATGATCGGCCTCGATATTTGCGGTGTGGACGTGGTGTGCGAGAACGTCATCCGCCCCATGGAAGAGCAAAGTGGCGGTGTGGTCGAGGTCAATGCCGCCCCCGGCCTGCGCATGCACCTGAGCCCCAGCTTTGGCAAGGGCCGCGCCGTGGGCGAGGCCATCATCAACCACCTCTATGCGCCCGGCGACGACGGCCGCATCCCGGTGGTGGCCGTCACCGGCACCAATGGCAAAACCACCACCGCCCGCATGATCGCGCACTTGTTTGCCGCCTGCGGCCTGCGCGTGGGCATGACCAACACCGACGGCGTGCATGTCAATGGCCGCCAGATCGACTCTGGCGACTGCTCAGGCCCCAAGAGCGCGCGCAATGTGTTGATGAACCCCGAAGTCGACGCGGCAGTGTTTGAAACCGCGCGGGGCGGCATTCTGCGCGAAGGCTTAGGCTTTGACCGCTGCCAAGTGGCCGTCGTCACCAATATTGGTGCGGGCGACCACCTGGGCCTGAACTACATCACCACGGTTGAAGACTTGGCGGTGCTCAAGCGCGTGATCGTGATGAACGTGGCCGAGACCGGCTATGCCGTGCTCAATGCCACCGACCCGCATTGCGTGGCCATGGCCGCTAAGTGCCTTGGTGGCGTCATCTACTTTGCGCAAGACAAACACCACCCCGTCTTGGCCACCCACCGCGCCCAAGGCCTGCGCTGCGTGTTTGTCGACGAGGGCCAACTCGTGGCTGCGGAAGGCACCTGGCGCGAGAGCGTGCCGCTGCGCGACGTGCCCCTCACCCGCAACGGTGCCATCGGCTTCCAAGTGGAGAACGCCATGGCCGCCATGGCCGCAGCGTGGGGCATCGGCATGTCTTGGGACTGCATTCGCGCGGGCCTCGCCAGCTTCCAAGCCGACACCAGCAATGCGCCGGGCCGCTTCAACCTGATGGACTACAAGGGTGCCACCGTGATTGCCGACTACGGCCACAACCCGGACGCCATGCGCGCCCTGGTGGCCGCCGTGCAGGCCTTGCCGGGCAACACCCGCAGCGTGGTGATCAGCGGCGCAGGCGACAGACGCGACGAAGACATCCGCGAGCAAACCCAAATCTTGGGCCAGGCTTTTGACGAGGTCATCCTTTACCAAGACGCTTGCCAGCGCGGCCGTGAAGATGGCGAGGTCATCGCCCTGCTGCGCCAAGGCCTGGAAGGCGCGGCCCGCACCCGCCACGTGCAAGAAATCAACGGCGAGTTCATCGCCATTGACACCGCACTCTCTCGCCTCAAAGCGGGTGACCTGTGCTTGGTGCTGGTCGATCAGGTGGAAGAAGCCCTGGCCCACCTGAGCAAGCGGGTGGCCGAGGGGAATGCGGGGGGCTGACTCAAGAAGCCGCCGGGCCGCTCCAAGTTTTCTTGCGCCCCCCTCGGGGGCCGCAACGGGCCAGGCCCGGCCCTTGGGGGGCTCAGAAGTCCGACTCAAAACCCAGGCGCCAGCGCGGCGCCTGGTGCCAGGTTTCTTGGGCGCGATAGTCGATAGGGCCAGTGGCTGAGGCCACGCGCGTTGTCTTGATCGCCTCGTCGTCGGGTGCGCCCAAGCGGCTCACCGACAAGGTCCAGCTCTGGCGAGGCCGGGGCTGCCAAGCCAAGCTCAGGTCCAGGCCATAGCGGGCACTCAGCGCCAGGCTGCGCTCGTTGGGCTGGTCGGCCAGGGCGGTGCCTCGTGCCTGTAAGGCCCAGGTGGTCGACAGCGTGGGCGTGAGCGACTGCGTGGCATTGAGCTTGATCTGCCACGGCGCTTGGCCAGCGATGGTGGGGTTCGGCTTATCAGCCAGCGCGTCCAGGCGCGACTCAAACAGCGCCACGCTGGTCTTCCAGCGCAGGGGCTGACCCTCAACCAAGCCTTGCTTGCGCTGGCCGCTCCACTCCAGCTCTAGGTTGGCCGACCACGCCCGCCCGCCATTGAAGCGCTCCAGCAACCAGGTGTAGTTGGGGTCGTTAGGGCGGTAGCTGAGTTGATCCAGAATCACATCGTCGATCCGCCGCAGCGCCCCGGCCAGCACCCAGTTGCTCGCGGCGTCGCCGCCTTGCCAAGAGGCATCCAGGCTCCATGCGCGCTCGGGCCGCAGCATCGGGTTGCCCGTCATGGCCGGTGCGGTGGCCGACACCTCAATCGGTGTGAAGCGCCGGGGCATGACCTCGCGCGGCTCAGGCAGCTTGAAGCCCCGGGTGAGCCCCAGCTTGAAGACCCCCCAGCCGCCCTCGGGCTTGATCGACACGCGGGCCAGCGGCCCCACCAAGCGGTGGGTCTGGCGCACCGTCTCAAAGACATTGCCGCTGCTGTCGGTGTTCAGTTGCTCCACCCGCAAGCCCCACTGCGCGGCCGAGCCAGGCGATACGGTCCAGTCATCTTGCAGGTAGAGCGCACGGCGCTGCACCACGGCGTCATAACGCTCGTCCAGGTCTTGCGGCGGCGGGGCCAGCGGCAGCTCACGCCCATCTTGCACCCGGCTCTCGCGGCGGCGCGCCTGCTCCAGCTCGGCCCCCACATCCAGCCGATGCGCTGCGCCCAAATCGCGTTGATGGTTCAACGCGACGATGAGGGACTGATCATCCGCCTGCCCGTCCACCACCTGGTCTTGCACCAAGCGCTGGTCGGCTGCCAAGCCCAGCAATTGCGCATGCTGCAAGCGCCTTGACCAGGTCGTCGTCAGCCGTGCCTCGGTGCTGGCGCCATCGGCCTCACGCCGCTTGGCTTGCAGCTTGCCGCGCCACACCGTGGTCTTGAAGTGCATGGCCAAGTCGCTCAGGGCTTGCGCGGGGGGAGCCCCCAGCAATGCCTCGCGCTCGTCGTGCACCAAGTCGTCGGTCCAGGCGTGGCGCAGGCTGTGGTCGGTGCTGAGTTGCCACTGGCTGCCGTCGGCCGCCTCGTGCTTCCAACTCCAGCGCGGGTTGAGCGACACCGCTCGGTCCAGCGAGGTTTCAAGCTTGTGGGTCAGCACCCGCTGCACCACGCCTTGCTCACCTTCTGAGCGCTCTTGCACATAGGTGGCGGGCCAGTGCCAGTCATCGTGGCTCAACACCAGGCCCAAGCCCCACTGGGCTTGGCCCCAGCGGTCACCCAAGTTCAGTCCGGTGGACAGCAGCGGATGCCCGCTTTGACTGCCTGCATTGAGCTTGAGGTCGCGCGTGGCCAGCGCGGGTGGGCGGCGCGTCACGATGTTGACGCTGCCCGCTATCGCCTGTGAGCTCTGCACCGAGCCGCCCCGCACAATCTCGATGCGCTCAATACTGTCCAAGGGAATGCTCTCCAAGGCAAAACCTCGGGGCAAGGGGTCGCCATTGAGCATGAGTTGGGTATAGCCCTGGCCCAGCCCACCCAGTTTGACCTCCACGCCCGTGCCCCGGCCATCCACCGTCAGGCCAGGCACCCTGCGCAGAGCATCCGCCAAGCTGCTTTGGCCGTGGCTCAGCAGTTCGGTGCGCCCCACCACCTGTCGGCCCGCCACATCATCGCGGCGCTGGGCCTCGGGGCTGGAGCGCACTTCCACGCGCTCTACCGCTGGCACCGTGGGGGCCTGCGCCCACACCGCCCAGCCTGGGCTGAGCAGCACCCAGCCCCAAGCCCGTGACCAATGGCGGGCGCGCCTCTGGCCTGCGCCCTGGTTCGGCACCGGGCCTTGCGTTGTTCTCATGATTTCTCCTCGACGTGGCTGGCCATTTCATCCACACTGTCGATCGCTGTCAATCTTGATCAACCCAATCAACCTATGGCTCCACCGCCACCACCGCGCCTCACCGGACGCGTCTACACAGCCGATGAGGCCTGTGCCTTGTTGGGCGTGCGCAAGGCCACGCTGTACGCCTATGTCAGCCGGGGGCTGCTGACGGCCCTGCCTGACGCCAACCACCCCAAGCAAAGCCGCTACCCTGCCTATGAGATCGAGGTGATGCTGCGCCAGCGCACCGAGCGCAGGCGCCCGCCGCCCGAGCCGCAGGCCGCGCTGCTGGACGGCTGGCCCTTGATCGACACCCAACTCACCGGCATCGTCGACGGTCGCATGGTGATGCGCGGGCAGGAGCTGCTGCAGTGGGCGCAGCACGCCAGCTTGGAGGACACCGCCGCGTTGCTCTGGCAGGTGGATCAAGCGGCGGCCTTCGGCCCGCCCGCGCCAGTCGCCAGCGCTGAATGGCTAAGCCTGGCCCAGCAACTGCGCGACAGCCCGGCTCAGCACCGCGCGGCCACGCTGTGGAGTTTGGCCATGCCGCAGTTGGAGGGAGGTCATTGGCTGCAAGGCGAGGCCTTGGCCAAGGCCTTGGGCGAGCACCTGCGCATGGCGGTGGCCTGCTTTTTGGGCCAAGCACCGTCTTCTGCACCCATTCATCTGCAAGTGGCACAGACCTGGAAAGTACCCAAGGCGCACCACGACAAACTGCGTCAGGCATTGGTGCTGATGGCCGACAACGTGACCAACTTGATGTCTTTGTCGGCGCGCATGTTGGCAAGCATCCAAGGCTCATTGGGGGCCTGTGTGCTGGCGTCCATCAGCTTTGGCTTTGCTCGATTCAGCGGCGGAGAGTTTGAAGCGGTCGAAGCTTTGTTTGATGAGGTACAGGCCAATGGCAATGCGGCCGCCGTGGCTGCGTCCCGACGCTCTCGGGGTGACACCCTGCCCGGCTTCAACCACGGCTACTTCGCTTCAGGCGACCCCCGCGGTTCTGGGCTTCTGATGCTGGCCACAGCAGCGGGTTCACCGGCGGCCGACTGGGCTCAGCAGATGCGCGGGGAGTTCCCGCTCAACCCCTCCATCGACTGGGGTGTAGTGGCGCTTCGTAGGGCCCTCAAAGCGCCCCGAGACGGAGGCCTCAACCTGTGCCACATCAGTCGCACGGTCGGCAACTTAGCTCAAGCTCTGGAGCAGCGCGGCGTGGGCCAACGTATGTCCGTTCAGTCGCGCTATCTGGGGCCCCTGCCTCATTGAGCGGCTCAGCCCAGCGCCAACCTGTCTGCCTCACACCACTGCTGCTCGTCTGCCGGTACTTGGGCGTACCAGTGCAGCGCGGTCTTGCGATTCAAGGCATAGGCGGCCAAGTCGCCCGCCGCGCGGCAGGCCTGGGCCTGGGCGGCAAAGGCAAAGAAGTGCTCGAAAGGGGGCGCATCGTTGGCTTGGCACAGTGCTGCGCAGCGCTGGGCGGCCACCCGTGCCTCATGGGGGCGTCCGGCCTTGAGCAGGCTGCAAGAGAGGCGATATTCGGCACGCTCTTCTTGCAGCCAAGTGCCCGCCAAGCGCCAGGCCATCAGGCCCCCTTCGGCGGCCTGCACCATGGCCTGGGTTTCTGCTTCGCTGCGTTGCGGCAACTCTTCCAGTTCGGCCGCGAGGTTGTTGCCTGCGACCGCCAAAGCGCGCCAAACCGGGGCCTCATTCGGCCAGTGCCGGGAGCCGTCTTCGTCGGCCAGTTCGTCCAGCGCACTGCGATAGGCTGCAATGGCCCGGGCACGCTCTTTGCGCCCGGTCATGGCCGCGCACGCATAGGCCAGGGCCGTGACCACTTGGGCACCAGACAAGCCTCTCAAGGCGTCTGGCCTGCCCTCGCACCACTGCAGGGCGGCCACATGGCAGGCCAGGGCGTCTTGCAAGCTGGGGCCACCGTCCCAGGCGGGCAGCTCGGCCCAGGCTCGCAATTGCGCCACCCCTTCGCTCCAGCGGCCCAGGTGCTCGCCCCACAAGTGGCCGGTCAGGCGCATCAAGGCCAGCACATCGGCGGGCATGCGCGCCAAACTGGCTGCCCGCTTTGCCAAGCGCTGGGCCACGCCCTCGGGGTCAACGGTGTGCTCGCTCCAAGCGGAATCGACGAAGGCTTGAAACGCCGGCATGCTGAACCTCTGCTCCTGTGTCTGTGGTGTCAGCCCACTGTACGTCGGCGAGGCCGCCGTCACCATCCGAGCAGACCCCAGCAGCGCAGCGCAAGCGGTATCACCTCACGCTTGGAGCCCGTGCGATTTGCGCTGTGCTTCGACCTTAAATCTTGCCCTCCCAGCTCAGCCGCCAAGAGGGCTGCGTGCGGGTGCGCTGGTCCAGGCTGATGCTGCCATCGGCCTGGGTGACGTTGATGCGTTCTCTCTCATCAAGGGCCAACCATTGGGAGAGGGACAAACGCCACTGAGAGGCCTCGCTTTGACGCCAACTGGCAAACAGGTCCACAGAGCGTTGGGCACCAAAGCCCAGGCGTCGGCCGCTCGGCTGGTTCACCCAACTGCTGCCTTGGGCCAGCATCTGTAGCCCACCCGAGACGCTGGAGGCTTTGGGGCGATAGTCCAGCCCCAGGTTCATGGCCCAGGGCGGCTGCCCAGGCAGGCGGCCATCGGCAAAGCCTGCATCCAGCAGGCGTGAGTGGTTGAACGTCAACCCTCCCCGCAGCCCCAGCCCCAGCCCGTCCGCCCATTGCGTTGGCACGGGGCCGTTGAACTCCAGGCCCAGACTGAGCACCTCGGCCCGGCCAAAATTGGCGCGCCGCAGCACCCAAGTGGTGGCACCAGGCAGCGTGGTGGAGGGCTCGGAGAACAGCTCGTCGAGCACCACGTTGTCGATGCGCTTGGCCCCGGCATTGAGCGTGACTTGCGCACCCGGCCCCAGCGGGTGCTCCCAGGCCCCATCCAAGCTCCAAGCCAGTTCAGGCCGCAGTGCCGGGTTGCCTTGGTTGGTGGGCGTGACGGCAGTGTTCTCATTGGCCACATAGCGGCGCGGCGTCAGCTCACGGGCATTGGGCAGGCGGTAGCTGCGGCTCAGGCTGAGCTTGAGTTGGTCTTTGCTGTCGGGCACGGCCCACACGGCCCGCAGCACCGGGCTCCACATGGAGTGGGTTTGGCGCACTTCAGCCTGCACCTCGTCCTCTAGGCCCAGGTTGCGCTGCTGGCTTTGGCTCACGGTACGCAGGCCTTCCCAGCGCAGCCCTAACGAGGCCGTCCAGGCCGGGTGAAAAGTCCAGTCGTCCTGAGCGAAAAGGGCCAAGCGCTGCACCCGGGCGTCATAGACCTCGTCGAGGTTCTCGGGCACCCAGCCGCCGGGCAGGGCCTGCTCCCGCTGGATGCGGTCTTCTTGGCGCTGTGCGCTTTCGAGGTTGACGCCCAGCGCCAAGGTGTGCTCCTCGCCCACGGGTTGACGCCATTTGGCCGTGGCGTTCCAAGACTGGTCCAGGGCCAAAGAGTCCACATGGGTTTCGCGCACCCGCGCGCCCAAGGCGTTGTCCCCTACAAAGTCGGCCACTTGCTCGCGGCGCACTCGGGTGTAGATCAAGGCGCTGTCCCATTGGCTGCCATCGGCCTGCTTAAGCTGCCAATTCAGGCGGCTGCGCAGCATCACGGTGCGCGGGTCCAGGCGCAGTTCGTTGTGCGCCAGTTGGGGCGCTGCCCCCACGGCAGCCACCCGCTGGTCGACCGCCCCACCAGGGGTCTGGAACACGCGCAGCATGTGGTCGGTGCTGAGCTGCTGCCCTTCGCCCAGTGACCACGCCAAACGCGGCGATACGGTAAGGCTTTGGTCGCGGCCATGCTCCTGCTTGTCGGTCAGCACCGATTGCGTGAGCTGCCCTTGCGCATCGCGGCGCTGCACCTCCATGGCCACCGGCCAGCGCAGCGGTTCGTGTGCCATGCCCAGGTCCAGGCCCCAACTCAGGTCGCCCTCCTTGTCGCCCAGGCTCAGGTCCGCCGAGGCCCTGGCTCGGCCGTCGTAAGCCCCTGAGCCCAGCTTTAACTCATGCTGAGCCCGGCGCGGCACACGGCGGGTGACCACATTGATGGTGCCCGCCACGCCCTGAGCGCTCCACTCGGCGCTGGCGCCGCGCAGAATCTCTACACGCTCGACCTGCTCGGGCGACAAGTGCTCCAGCGCAAAGCCCTTGGGCGCGGGCTCGCCGTTGAGCAAAATCTGGGTGTAGCCCCCGCCCAAACCACTGAGGGTCAGCTCAGCCTGGCCGGCCGAGCCCCTCACCGTGATGCCTGGCACCCGCCTCAGCGCCTCCAGCAAGCGCGTGTCGCCATGGCGCAGCAATTCCTCGCGCAGCACCACACGCTTGCCGGCCAAGTCGGCCCGCTGCGCTTGCAGTGCATCCCCTCGCACTTCAACGGTCTGCGTTTCGCCGGTGCCGGTTTGTTGGCCCCAGCCGCAGGGTGCGGCGGCCGCAGCCGCCAACATCAGCGCAGCTTTGTGGGCTGCGCCTCCTCTTAAGCCTGTCATGAACGGCTCCCAACAACGATTTAGCCCGGCATCTTGGGCCGGTTGGCGGACTATATCGAGGCTAGAAGCTAGCTCAGACTAGGGCAAGACCTATGCAACAACGGGCATACAGGGGCTTGCGTCTTCATGCGAAAACAGGGCATAACCACGCCCCACTTTGAGGCCGCAGAGAGGGCCTCCGGTGCGGCCCAATAGCCCTATGGCCCCATGCCGCTCATAGGCGGCGCTAGCTGTCTCAAGCCAATTCTTGCAGCATGCGCTCCACACCCTGCTGCCAAGCTGGTAGGCGCAAGCCAAACGCCTGTTGCAGCTTGGCCGTGCTGAGCCGGCTGTTCAGGGGGCGGGCCGCTGGCGTGGGATAAGCCGTAGTGGGAATGGCTTGAATCGCCTCTGGCGCAACTTTGATGGGGCGGCCATTCGCGCGCGCCCATTCAATGACATGCCGGGCATAGGCATGCCAACTCGTCTCGCCCCCTGCCACCAGGTGATAGAGCCCCGCCAGCTCGGGCCTGTGGGCCAAGGTTCGCACAGCATGCACCGTAACATCCGCCAGCAGCTCGGCCCCGGTGGGCGCACCGATCTGGTCGTCAATCACGTTCAGCGTGTCGCGCTCGGCCGCCAAGCGCAGCATGGTTTTGGCAAAGTTGCCGCCCCGCGCCGCGTACACCCAGCTCGTGCGGAAAATCAAATGACGGCAAGCACTGGCCTGCACCAGCCGCTCACCCTCCAACTTGGTGCTGCCATACACGCTGAGTGGGCCGGTGGGCGCTTGCTCATCCCGGGCGTGAGTGCCTGACCCGTCGAACACATAGTCGGTGCTGTAGTGAACCAAGGTCGCTCCCAGTGCCGCCGCCTCTCTGGCCAACACACCCGGGGCGGTGGCGTTGATGGCGCGGGCCAGGTCGGGCTCGCTCTCGGCTTTGTCCACGGCGGTATGGGCGGCTGCATTGACGATCAACTGGGGCTGCACCGTGCGAACGGTCTGGGCCAAGGCCTCGGGTTGCGCAAAGTTGCCATGCAACTCGGTGCTGTCGTGGTCCAACGCCACCAATTCGCCCAAGGGGGCCAGCGCACGTTGCAACTCCCAGCCCACTTGGCCGCCCTTGCCCAAAAGAAGAATTTTCATGGTGTGTCTCGTCTCGGCGTGTGCCGCTTGCGTAGAGTCTGCTTAGAAGCTTTGAGTGGCCGGGTGAGCCCTGAATGCCCTTCGGGCCTGGTTAAGCCCTTCCGCAGGACGAACGGTTCACACCCTAGCGCAGCCAGAACTGCCCGGCGCAGCCGTAGTCCGTGGCGGCAAAGGGGTAACTCAGGCCGGTCAAGTCACCGTCCACCGTGCGGCGTGTCCAGTTGGCTGAGCAGGACAAGCCCACCGAGCGCAGCGGCTGGTAGCTCAGGGTCAAGCCCAGGGTGTCGGTGGTGTCGCGGCCCTGGCGGGTTTGGCGAACCGTACTGCTGAAGACGTTGTCCAAGGTGCGCTGGGCTCGCATGCCTTGCGCGTCGAGTTGCACCTTGGCACTCAGCCGCCAAGTGGCCCCCACGCTGGCCGAGGTACGCAGCACGGTGTCGGCGCTGCTGATGTCAGTCTCGGTGCTGCCCGCGTAGCTGTCGCGAGCCAAACGGGTATTGAATTGCAATTTGCCGGTGGGCTGCCAGCGCCACGCCACCGAGCCTAGCCACTTATTGCTGTCCCGCACAGACGCAAGGGTATGGGTCTCACGCGACAGCACGGCCGAGGCCTGCAGATTGCTGGCCCCGCTGGCCTGCCAGCCCACCACGCCTTGCAGCTCTTCGCGCCGGAAGTCGTCGTCCGCCAAGCCCTCGCGGGTATAGGCCCCATCCACGCCACGCACTGCCCCCCGCACATAAAAGTCCGGGCTGGGTTGGTAGCGCAGGCCTGCTTCGGCGGTCAACCAGCGCTGGTCACGCACGGTCAAGGGCACATCCGTGAACTGCGTGTCTTGCAGCGATACGCTGGCTTCGGCCGTCCAACGCGTGACCACGCCCACCCGGGCGGCCACAAAGGCGCGCTTGCTACGCCGCAGGCTGCGCTCGGTTTGCACCAAGCCCAGTTGGTCATAGCGGAAGAGGCTTTGCTCGGTGGAGGCCCCCACTTCACCAGAGATGCGCTCGGCAGCGTCTACGGCCAAGGTGGCGTCCAGCTTCAGGCCGGTGTGGTTGAGCTGGCTGAGGTGGCGATACCGCACGGCCTCGGCGCTGGCGTTGGCTTTGAAGCTGCCACGGCCTACGGGGGTATCCAGGCTCAGGCGCATGCCGGAGTAAGACACCCATGCCCCTTGCTCGCTGCCCTCTGGGGAGCGCAGCACATTGGAGTCATGGAGCACCTGCTGCGACACCCCCACCGACAGGCCGCTTTCTTGCGCCCAGGCAGGCGAGGTAGCGGCCATGGCCAGTGCCAAGGGCAGCAAGGGGGGGTGGCGCTTGGCGCACCGGGCAAGCGGGGCGCGTGGAAAACAAGTGGGCATGGCAAGCAGACGCGAAGAGAGACTCAACAAGAGAGGCCAGGGAGGCTCAATAAGCGCCTCGGTCGAAGAGCATGAGTTTGACCGTGCGCACAATAATCAGCAGGTCCAAGCCCAATGACCAGTTGCGCAGGTATTCGAGGTCGAACTCTACGCGACGCGCCATCTTATCGAGCGTATCGGTTTCGCCGCGCAGCCCATTAACCTGCGCCCAGCCCGTAATGCCAGGCCGCACTTTGTGCCGAGCCATATAGGCCTTCACCACCTTGGCATAGTGCTCGTTATGCGCCACGGCATGGGGCCGGGGGCCTACGATGCTCATGCGGCCTTGCAACACATTGACGAACTGGGGCAACTCGTCGAGCGAAGTGCGGCGCAAAAAAGCCCCAAACTTGGTCACGCGCGGGTCGCCCTTGGTGGCTTGTTTGACGACAGGCCCGTTGTCCATGGTGCGCATGGAGCGAAATTTATAGACCTTGATGATCTCGCCGTCCAAGCCCGTGCGGTGCTGCCTAAAGATGATGGGGCCTGGTGAGCTCAGCCGCACGCCAATGGCTATCAGCGCCAAGATGGGCGATATCAGCAGCAAGATCAAGCTGGCGAGCACGATATCGCTGAGCCGCTTGATCAGGCCATTGACCCCTGTGAAAGGCGTGACCGTGAGGCCCACCACCGGGATGCCGCCAATGTCTTGCAAGCGCCCTTGGATGATGTTGACGCCAAACACATCGGGCACAAAGTGCAGAGAGGCGGTCGTGTTTTGCAGCGAGGCCATCAAGTTCATGATGCGTGGCTGAGAGGTCAGCGGCAAAGCCACAAACACCTCTTTGACGCCATGGCGGTCTATGAACTCGGGCATGGTTTCCAGCCGCCCCAGCAATTGCGCCTCGGGTGGCAAACGGGCAGGCTCGCGGTCATCAAAAAAGCCCAGGCACTCGTGCGGCGGCACCGCATGCTTGCTCAGCACCTCCGCCACCCGCAGGCCTAGCGCATTGGCCCCGGCAATCACAGCACGGCGTCGTGCCTCGGGCTTGCTGGCTTGGTGGCGCAGCCACACCGTGCCCACTTGGGTACACAGCCACAAGCACAAAGGCGTAGAAATGGCCCAAGCCAGCAGCATGTGGTGGTTGAGCGCATCAAGCTTGCCCACGGCAAAACCCAGCAACCACAGCACAAACAGCACGCCGTACCAGGAAATGAGAATGTCAATGCCCGTGGCCACCGGGTTGCGCCCAAAGCGATTGAGCCCTGGAAAGGTGAGCACAGCCACGATGGTGATCAGGCCCATGCTCAGCCCCTCAACGGGTTGCTTCCACAGGTGCAAACAGACCAGCAGGCACAAGGCAGAGATCACCGGCTCCAACACGGCAGCAACCACCGTGGGAACTGATGGGGGCGCGCTCAGAAACCGCTTTTTGGCACTTTGTTCTTCAAACATGGGCTGGGCGCATCATCATCTGCCAAGTGTAAATGGCACCACCCTCTCAAACGGGCAAAGAATGCTCACCAGACGCTCTGTCATGTTCCTCGTAACTCGGCTGTACCGATTACAGTGTGAACAACTCCCCGATGCCAACGGCGACCAGGGCTCGCATCCGGGCACATCGACACGCGCTCTAAAGGGCGCGGCGTTTAGAATGAGGAACGTAACAGCTTGTACCGAGCCCCATATGGGCTGCGGCCAAGCTGCGTGCCCGTTTGTTTTTCAAGGCTTGTCTCATGCAATTCCCAGGTTCCCACTTGTTGGTCACCGTCTTGACCGCCGCGCTCTTGGTCGCCTGCGGTGACAAGCCCAAGAGCGCCACACAGGCGGCAGCGCGGGTGAATGACGGAGAAATCACCGTCCACCAGATCAACCAGGCCCTGCAACAGCAGGCAGGCCTTAAGCAAGAACAAGTGGCCGAAGCCAGCCGCCAAGTGCTGGAGCGCTTGATCGACCAAGAACTGGCGGTGCAAAAAGCCGTTGAACAAAAAATCGACCGCCAACCCAAGGTGGTGGCCGCCATTGAAGCCGCCAAGCGCGAGATCATTGCGCGGGCCTATGCCGAGCAAGTTGGCGACGCCGCAGCCAAGCCCACAGCGCAAGAGATCCAAGCCTATTTCGACAGCAATCCCGCCCTGTTTGCCAAGCGCCGTGTCTACACCTTGCAGGAGTTCGACCTCAAGGCAGGCACCATAGACTTGGCCGTTCTGGACGCCAAAATTTTGGCCGCCCGCAGCAGCGCCGACGTAGCAGCCACCCTCACCGGCATGGGCGTGACCTTTGAGGTCTCTCAAAGCACGCAGGCTGCGGAGTCGCTGCCAATGTCGCTGGTGGACAAAATTGGTGCCATGGCGGTGGGCCAAAGCATGGTGCTGACCCAAGGGGGCAAGCCCATCAAGGTGCTGCACATTGCCGCTGCCCAAGCAGGCTCTGTGACCCTGGAGCAAGCCAGCCCTGTCATTGAGCAGTTCCTCGGCAACGAGCGCAAGCGGCAAGCGGTGGACGCCGCCCTCAAAGCCGCCCGCAGCGCCGCCAAGATTGAATACCAAGGCAAGTTTGCCGAGGGTGCTGCCAGTGCCGCCTCTGGCCCAGCGGCCCCTGCCTCGGCCGCTGCCACCGCGCCAGCGCCAGCGCCGGCACCCGCCCCGGCTGCCGCCAGCCAAGGCTTGGACGACGCCGCCGTGAAGAAGGGCTTAGGCCTTAAGTAAACGCCCCTGCAAAAAACAATCACCATGAACAAGCTTTCGACATCGCTGCTGCTGGCCTCGCTGCTGGTTGGCACCCTGCCTCACCCCGCCCAAGCGCTCACACCCACCTCCGAGGCCTCCCAGGCCGAATACCGCTTGGGTGGCGGTGATGTGATTCGCATCTCCGTCTACCAAAGCCAAGACCTCAGCCTAGAGACACGCCTGTCCGAAACCGGTGTCATCTCCTTCCCCTTGGTTGGCGCGTTGATGCTGGGGGGCCGCACCGTGGCTGAGGCCGAGCAAGTCATCGCCTCCGCCCTCAAGAAAGGCGAGTTTTTGAAGAACCCACAGGTCAATGTGGTGCTCATGCAAGCCCGTGGCAGCCAAGTGAGCGTACTGGGCCAGGTGAACAAGCCGGGCCGCTTTGCCCTGGAAAACGGCGGCACCAAGCTGTCTGATGTCTTGGCACTGGCCGGAGGCGTGCTGCTGAACCAAGCCAGCGACGACGTGGTGGTGGTGGGCACCCGCGACGGCCAAGCCTTCCGCAAGGTCATCAACCTGCCCGAAGTGCTGGACGGCCGCCAGCGCTACGACGACATCGTGCTGCAAGGTGGCGATGTGGTCTACGTGGAGCGCGCCCCGGTGGTCTACATCTACGGCGAGGTCCAACGCCCCGGCCAATTGCGCCTGGAGCGCGGCATGACCCTGCTGCAAGGCCTGGCCGCAGGCGGTGGCCTCACCCAGCGGGGTACGGAGCGAGGGATTCGTATTCACCGCCGCAACGAAGCCGGTGAGGTCGAAGAAATTCAACCCAGCATGACAGAGGTCATGCGTGCTGGCGATGTGATCTTTGTTCGAGAGAGTTTGTTCTGAGGTTAAGGGTATGAACTTCTCGCAATTTGTGGCCATCCTGCGCGCGCGTTGGAAGCTGTCAGCCTTGTTGCTGGCCCTGATCGTTCTGGCCACAGCAGCCTTCAGCCTGTTGAGCCCCAAGCGCTACACAGCCAGCGCCAGCGTGGTGGTGGACGTGAAGCCCGACCCGATCACTGGCATTGTGTTGGGGCAGATGCTCAACCCCTCCATCATGGCCACGCAGGTGGACATCATTCAGAGCAGCCGGGTGGCCACGCGGGTGGCGCGCAACCTCAAGCTCAACAACAACCCCCTGGTGCGAGAGCAGTGGCAAGAGGCCACGGGCGGTGTGGGCGATATCAACGACTGGCTTGCCCGCAATTTCTTGACGCAATTGGAAGTGCGGCCCTCGCGCGAAAGCAATGTAATCAGCATTGGCTTCCAAGCGCCTGACCCCACTTTTGCAGCGGCACTGGCGAACGCTTTTGTGCAGGCATATATCGACACCGCCGTGGAGCTGCGCGTGGATCCGGCCAAGCAGTACAGCGGCTTTTTTGACCAACGCGCCAAAGAAGCCCGCGACGCGCTGGAAGCGGCCTCAAGCCGCCTGAGCGTGTTTCAGCGCGACAACGGCATCGTGGGCTCAGATGAACGCCTAGATGTGGAGACGGCACGCCTGAATGATCTCTCCAGCCAATTGGTGATGATGCAAGCCATTTCATCAGAAAGCCGCAGCCGCCAAGCCCAAGCGGCCGGTGGCAAAGGCGACCGCTTGAGCGAAGCCATGATGAACCCGGTGGTGACCAACCTGAAGTTCGAGCTGAACCGGGCTGAAGCGCAACTGCAAGAGCTGAACACGCGCTTGGGTGACAAGCACCCGCAGGTGGAACAAGCGCGGGCCAGTGTGGCCGAGATGCGCAGCCGCCTGAATGCCGAGCTACAGCGCTCGACCAGCAGTGTGGGGGTCACGGCGTCCATCAACACGTCGCGCGAGGCGCAGACGCGCAGCCAATTGGAAGCGCAGCGCGCCAAGGTGCTCAAGCTCAAGGAGCAACGCGACGCGATGGCGGTGCTGCAGCGCGATGTGGAAAACGCTCAGCGCAGCTACGACACCATCGTTAGCCGTCTGAATCAAACTCAGTTGGAAAGCCAAACCCAGCAAAGCAATATCAATGTGTTGAGCCCGGCCACGGTGCCGCTCAAGCCTTCGTCGCCCAAGCTGCTGCTGAACATGGCGCTGGCAGCCTTTGTGGGCACGCTCTTGGCCGTGGGCTTGGCCCTAGTGCGTGAGCTACTAGACCGCCGCGTGCGCTCGACCACCGACTTGATCGACACCTTGGGCGTGCCAGTGTTGGGCGTGGTGCCCAAACCGATCTTGGCGCGCGGCCGCCCCTCGCTGATGGCACAGCGGGTGATCTCGGGCCGCTTGGCCTCTAGCCGCTCAGCAAAGGCTTGAGTCATGACTGAGCAAGAAAAGGCTTCTGGCCCCACCCACTCCACCTTCGGCTCGCTGCCCAGCAGCGATGACATCCGCTCGATTGGCGACATCATTCGGGACACGCGGGCGCTGAGCGCGGCACAGGTGGCGGAGATCCTGCAACACCAGCGCTTACATGGCCTGAAATTTGGCGAAGCCGCCATTGCGCTGGGCTATGCCTCGCCGGACGACGTGCTGCATGCTTTGGCCGAGCAGTTCAACTATGCGGTGGCGGACGGCGAGCAAACTGCCGCCCATCCGGAGTTGGTGGTGCTGAACCAACCCTTCAGCCAACTGCGCGGCCCACGTCTGCACGAGGTCTTTGGAGTGGACAACAACTCGGGCCTGTCCGGTTTGCTGTCAGGGCGCCGAGGCGACAGCGTGATCAAGTCGGTTAAGGGCATCAATAACCTGTTTGTGCTGCCCGTGGGCATTCAGCCACCCAACCCGCTGGAGCTGATCGAGGGTGCCGCCTTTGGCTTGCTGCTGCATGAGTTGCTGAATAAGTTCGACCATGTGGTGGTGGACACCCCAGCGGCGGACTTCGGTGCCGACGGTTTGGTAGCTGCCGCCCGCTGCGGCGTGGCGCTGATCGTGGCGCGCCAGAACTCCGTTCGGGTGGACGACCTCAAGGCCCTGGTGCAGGCGCTCAGCGCCAGCACCGCCAAAGTGGCCGGCGTGGTAATGAACGAGTACTGATTAGCCCCTTGCTGTGACCGCCTCCTCGACGTTGCGTTGGAAGGACAATGCCTCCTGGCTGGTCCTGCTGGCGGGGCTGTGCGCGCTGTATGTGCCCACGCTGGCTAGCCTGTTTGGTGGCGTATGGGCCGACGACACGCAAGGGCACGGCCCCGTCATCTTGGCACTAGCTTGCTGGCTGATCTACAAGCGTTGGGCCCAGGTCGATGCCGTGTGCGGCGCAGGCCCCAAGCCGCTGATTGCCTGGCCATTGCTGGTACTGTCCGGGCTGCTGTATGCCGTAGGTCGCTCGCAAGGCATTTTGCTGTTTGAGGTGGGCTCGCTGATCAGCATGTTGTTGGGCTGTGTGCTGCTTTTGCGCGGCCCCCAGCAGGCCCGGGTGATTTGGTTTCCGCTATTTTTCATGCTGTTCATGATCCCGCTGCCCGCCTTGCTGGTAGACGCCATGACCGCCCCCATGAAGATGGCCGTGTCCTATGTGGCCGAGCACATCCTGTATGCGGTGGGCTACCCCATCGCGCGCACCGGCGTGATCTTGCAGGTCGGGCCGTATCAAATGCTGGTGGCCGACGCCTGCGCGGGCCTGCACACCTTGTTCACCCTAGAGGCGCTGGGCCTGTTTTATTTGAACCTGGTGCAGTCAGCCTCGCTCTTTCGCAACATGACGCTGGCGATATTGATCATCCCCATCAGCTTCACGGCCAACGTGATTCGGGTCATGGTGCTGGTGCTAATCACCTATCACTTTGGTGATGAAGCGGGCCAAGGCTTTTTGCATGGCTTTGCAGGCATGGTGCTATTCATGAGTGCGCTGCTGCTGATCTTGACCGTGGACGGCGCGGTGCAATGGCTGGACAAGCGCTTGAACCGGCGTCGAGAGGCGGCGGCATGAGCAAAACTACAAGCGCCTTCAATCCGCTGCGTCAGGCCATGCTGGCGGCGCTGCTGATGCTGCTGTGTGGGCTGCTGGCGTGGAGCCTGACGCCACGCCGCATGCTGGTGGACGTGCAGGGCCGCATGCATCTGGAGCAGATGATGCCCAAGGCATTTGGCGACTGGACCGAGTTGGCCATGAACCAGACCACGGTGATCAACCCGCAGCAGGCCGAGCAATTGAGCCGCATCTACAGCCAGACCCTGAGCCGCGTCTACATCAACAGCCAAGGCCAGCGGGTGATGGTGTCGCTGGCCTATGGCGAAGACCAGCGTGATGGCAAGCAACTGCATTACCCCGAGGTCTGCTACCCGGCCCAAGGCTTCAGGCTATTGGCCCAAGAAAAGAGCATGCTGCAGTTGGGCGATGTGAGCTTGCCCATCAAGCGACTGTCCACCCAGTTGGGGACCAGCCGTCGAGAGTCCGTGACTTATTGGACCCTGGTAGGCGACCAACCCTTCAGCGGAGGCATCGCCAAGAAATTGACCGAGATGCGCTATGGCTTGCGCGGCGTGATCCCTGACGGGTTGTTGTTCCGGGTCTCGTCCATCGAGGTCAACCCCGCTGAGGGTTATGCCATTCATCAACGCTTCGCGGAGAGCCTGTTTGCGGCCCTGCCTGCGGCCGACCGTGCACGCCTGATGGGACAGGCCAACGCACGCCAGCCATGACCCCAGACCCAATGTCCTCAGAGTCACTCGCCACCAGCACCTGGAAGGGCTGCTGGCAACAATTACTGCAGTCGCTGCTGGTGGTGCGCCACCCCAGCGATATGGAAGCGCAGTTTTTCGAGCCCCTGCGTCACCTGACGCGCCCGACCGTGCTGGCTTTTGTGAACGCTCACGCGATGAACAGTGTGGTGGGCCACCAGCATTTCGGTGAAGCCTTAGCGGGCGCTGACCTGCTGGTGCGCGATGGTGCGGGCATGCGACTGCTCTTGCTGATGATGGGCCGCCACCCTGGCGTGAACCTCAACGGCACCGACCTGATTCCCAAGTTGTTGGAGCGCTATGAAGGCCGCCGCGTGGCTTTGTATGGCACCGTAGAACCCTATCTGTCCAAAGCGGCATGCTATGTACAGCGTGACTTGGCGCACGGCGCTCAGATGTTCCTCTGCCACGGCTTTGGTTCAACGGTGGACTATATCGAGCAGGCTCAGCGGGACCAGCCAGACCTCATCGTGCTGGGCATGGGCATGCCCAAGCAGGAGGCCTTGGCTGCCGAGCTGCGCCGCGAACTTCAACACCCTTGCCTGATCGTCTGCGGTGGTGCCATCATCGACTTCATGGGCGACCGCTTTGAACGCGCACCGATGTGGATGCGACGCTGCGGCCTTGAGTGGTTGTTCCGGCTGCAACGTGAACCCAAGCGTCTGTTCAAACGCTATGTGATCGGCAATCCCGCATTTCTGTGGCGGAGCCTTAGGTTGATGCTGCGATGAGCGGTCTGGCAAAGACCGGCCTCAAGGCCGTCAAGTGGAGCACCCTCACCACCGTGGCGCGCTTTGCGCTGCAACTCTTGGCCCAGGTGGTGCTGGCCCGCCTGCTAGGCCCCGAGGTCTACGGCGTGTTCGGCCTGGGCATGGTCGTGCTGACCTTTGCCACCTTCGTGTCCAACCTGGGCCTGGGCGCCAGCCTGCTCTACCGCGAGAACATCAGCGACCGCGACATCCGCTTTGCCTTCAGTTGGCAGATGCTGGCCGGCGCATCGGCCAGCCTGTGCCTGTGGCTGGCCGCCCCCTGGGTGGCCGACTTCTTCCACGAACCGCGCGCCATCGACGTGGTGCGCTGGCTGGGCCTGACCTGCCTGATCTCGTCGGCCGGCACCGTGGCCGGGGCCCTGGCCCAACGGGCACTCAAGTTCAGACAGAACGGCCTGATCCAGGTGGGCAGCTATGCGCTGGGCTACCTGGGCGTGGGCGTGCCCATGGCCCTGATGGGGCACACCATCTCGGCCCTGGTGGCCGCCTGGCTGGTGCAGGCCTGCACGTCCACCCTAGCCCTGGTGTGGCTGCAGCCCCACCCCATGCAGCCCCTGTTCCACTACGAGGGAAACCGGGCTGCGGCCGCTGAAGGTCGCAACCTCATGTTCACCAATGTGGTGAACTGGTTGCTCGGCAACATCGACAAGGTGCTGGTGGGCCGCTTGATGAGCGCCCACAGCGTGGGCCTCTACAACGTGTCGTTCAACCTGGCCCTGATGCCCAGCACCATGCTGCTCGGTACCCTGCAGCCTACATTGACAGCGCTGTATGGTCAGGCCAAAGACGATCTGCCTCGGGTTCAAGCGGCTTACCTCCAGTCGTTATCGCTGGTCGGAGTCCTGCTGCTGCCCGCCTTTGTGACCTTGGCCGTCATGGCCCCCGATTTGCTGCCCCTGCTGTACGGCAACAAATGGACGGACGCCGGCCCCATCTTGGCCGTCCTGTTCCTGACGGTGCCGGCCTACCTGGCGCAGGGCGTGAGCACCCCCTTGCTGTGGACCTTTGGACGAACCCTGGCCCTGGACGTCCGGCCACTGGCACCCCTACTGGCCCGCAGTGCGGGCATCGCCGCCCTCACCGGCGCAGCTGCGCTGTTGGGCCAAATGCTGGGTCGGGCGGCTGGATCCGGCGGATTGATTCAATTGGCAACACCCGTGGTGAGTGTCTTGTCCCTTCACTTCACCGTTTGGCATTTGGCGCGATGGGTATATGGCGAAGAGACTCTGAAATTCATCTTTCAGATCATTGCGAGTAAGACAAAGAAAACCTCTTGAATGCCATAGCGAGAGATCTATGCAAACCCTCATAAGCCAGCATTTCTTGGCCCATTCCGAATTCACCTCCCGCAAGCGATTTGAATTGTTTGACGGACTGCGGGCACTGAGTATTTTGTGCGGTCATATGGCAACATACCGCGCCTTCGTGGATACCTCAACAATGGGCTCACACCGGAGGACAAGGTGTCACTCTCTTCTTTGCAATCAGTGGGTTCCTGATTACGTCTCTTTTGATTAGAGAGCACAGTGAACGCGGCGGGGTTGATCTGAAGAAATTTTACATTCGACGTGCGCTACGGATTTTCCCACTGTACTATTTTGTACTGGCAATCTACATTGTCTCTGTTCGATTTATTGAAAATGGGACGCCTGCAGGCACCCAGTTTTTCAACAATTTGCCGTACTTCGCAACCTATACATCGAATATTTTCGTACCCCTGGACGGAAGGGTGATATTTTACTTTTCTTGGTCTCTTGCAACCGAGGAACAGTTCTATCTAATTTGGCCCGTTACGCTGCTACTTATCGGTCCGACATCAAGAAGAGGTATAGTTTTTCTTGGATTAATTATCTGCGCATGTATAGCCGACATCGCTGTGGGGAGCGGGCATCTCAAACACCTACCGATATCAATTCTTGGCGGCGCCTTGGCAGCGGTAGCGCTTCATCAACCAAGCATATTTGCGTGGGCAAGTCGAGTAGCATCAAGGGTTTGGTTGCCAATACCGATTATTTTATTACCCTTGACTCTAATATACTTTGACTACAATGCCGGCCTCAGTTTTCACATTTGCGCCTGCCTCCTCGTGGCAACCTGCGCCATCAACGAGAAAAATGTACTGGCGCCCGCCCTCACCACCAGACCAGCTGTATATTTAGGCTCGATAAGCTATGGCCTGTACATGTACCACATGCTATGCAAGTCTGCCTCAATAAAAATATTGTCTCGCCTAGATATTTCAGTTGACAGTCTTATTACACCGTTGGCAACGTTAGTTCTGAGCTGTCTCATCGCAACGATCAGCTATAGGTACTATGAGTCGTGGTTTCTATCACTCAAGAACCGCTTCGCGCAATAGTCAAGGTTCATTCGGGGCGGATGTTGATGCGGCACCGCCTTCAAGCCCAGCCTTGGCCCATCGTCCACCTTCGGTTGAGCCTGCTTGTCACCGGGCGCTCAAAATGGCGATAGATCAACACTCCGCCCATTGAGCACACCACAACGGCCGCGAATGCGAAGGGCATCACGCCCATCGCCAGGTTGCTCGCGGCAACCTGGCGGGTAGCGAGGCCCATGACAGAACCGTGGAACAAATAGGTACTGTAGAACCCATCACCAGCCAGCACAGCAGGTGAGAGCACTGACACCGCCCAGATCCTCCTGGCCGGTGCTAGCACGATGGTCAGCCCCAGGACGACATAGAAGAACATCTCGAAATTCAGTGTTCAACCAACACCAAGAACCAGGCGCATCAAAACCCCGCGGTCGACGAAGTAAGGCCAGAACGTCAGCGAAGCTATGAGGTGCGTAAGCGAAGGCGGCTGGCTCTGCCATGCAAGCTTGGCAGCGTAAATGAGCGTAGCTGAGAGCAGCCGCCCGATATAAAGGAAGGATTCGAATCAGTTGGCGACGCCAAAAGTCTGTGACCGACCTTCATCCCGGCTCTACTTGGGTTGCCGACGAAAAGAGAGCGTATCCACTGATGCAAAAGAAGAGCTTGACCCCAAGCGTCCCGAGGCCCGGCACCATGCCAACCGATGTGACACCGTCGATCTTGTCTCGGTAGGTGTCGATGGCATGCACTAACACCCCCAGACCGGCAGCAATTGCACGCAGTATCTGTAGCGCCAAGATCTGCACGTCATCGGGCCCACAAGATCAATTCAAAGTTCGGCATAGACCTCCGCCGTCGCACCCTTCGGGCCAGGTCCAAGCCTTGGGGGCGGCTTGAATGGCCACGCCGTTGTGGACCGTTCGGATTTTGGACGGGGGAACCCCCTGCACCTGGAATTCCTGTGCCAAGGAGTCGGCTACGCAATCTTGATAGGTATCAAAAGCCACGGACTTGTCATCCCGATCAACTCGCTGTAAGAGGATCTGGCTTCCAAACACCTAATGCTTCGAGGCGATGCCATGAGGCCATGGATTTCCTTCTTTAGTGAGACGAAGCAACGGCTCAATCAATTCCGCACTCCGTGCCGTAGTCAGTCTGGAATTCATGTCGATCCGTCCTGCATCGACAAGCCGCTGCCGCAATTGCGGAGACATCAACAGATCGTCACACGCAGCACCCCATTTATTGGGATCATTTTCTAGTAACTGTGCATTGGAGCCATGTTTGAAAAACAGAGGATGGTCAATATTATTAGAGGCGACCACACAGACATCAGCCGCCAAGTACGAAAGTACCTTGCCAAAAGACTTCCCCAGACTGTATGCATTTTCATCACAAACTGGTTGCAAGCCCACGGCAACCTCCCCTAGCGATCGAACAAAGTCAACGTAGCCCATAAAAGGCATTAATTTGAGTGACACATTGCGTGGGAGAAGGTTATCCCAATACATCATCATTTCAGCATACCTTTCTGGCTTCACCCCATAGATACGCAATTCAACTCCCTTTACGGTCAAACGTCTCGCTATTTCGGTGACAAAACGCAATTCTGCCAGATACCCAAAAGGGTCACTGGGAGCCCAAGCTATCACAGAGTGGCGCTCACTGTTTGGACGCTGCGGCCTCAATTCATTAAGATAGGTGCCGGTCCAAACAACCTGCAGCGACGCATTATAAGGACGGAATAGATTTCCAAGATGTCTTGATCCAACGATGACACCCCGACAATTGCGTGCCACGTCACCAATTCGCGCACTCTCAGCTGGATCAATGATATCGGCATCATCTACATCCAGAATACAGGGTACGGGCGCATAATTTCTAGGGTGATTTAGCAGATGCCGGGTTTGTTGAAGCACAACTACGTCTGGCGGGAAAAATTTAAGGAGAATTCGTCGCCATATCGCACCGACTCTGGGATGTAGCGCAACAGCACCCCATCCGTGAGACCTCAGAACTCCAGCAACAGCAACCGCACGAAGATCGCATGCCGAACCTTTTCCTCCGCCACTTAATGAGAACCATACCGTCCCCTGCCTATTGAACTTGGCCACGGCAGCATCAATTAGCGCTCGAGCGGAGAATATTATCGACTTCAACGTTAAAATTGCGCTCACGTCCCAGATACCAATTATTTAGATTTACAAAATAACTTCACGACGAAACCGGATCAAAATTCAGCTATCGAAAGTTCGTCCAAGCCCCTAGCGATGACTCAGCCATTCCAGAGTATCAATTACAGTTCGGCATAGACCTCCGCCGTCGCAATGGCCACGCCGTTGTGGACCGTTCGGATTTTGGACGGGGGAACCCCCTGCACCTGGAGTTCCGGTGCCAAGGAGTCGGCTACGCAAATCAGCCGGTCCGCCGCTCCCAGGATGCCGTAGCGCTCCATGGCCACGTTCACTAGGTTGCGGACGGGGGACTCGGTGTCTCGCGCCGTCGGGCTGTGCACGTGGTGCACCCAGGGCAAGCGCAGCTGGCGTGCGACGAGCCTGGCCACCAGACCGCTGCGGGGGGTATGGCTATGGAGCAGTTCAATGCCCGCAGCCCGGGCCCAGTGGGAGATCCGGCCGGCCACTTTGAAGTTCAGCTTGGAGGACATGGCAAACACCTCCAGCGGCGTTGAGGAGCTTCGCCGAAAGGGAAACTGCCCCTGCTTCAGGCAGGCAAAGCTGACATCCCAGCCGTGCTGCGGCAGGCTCTGCGCCAACAGGTCCTGCACACGTTCTGCGCCCGCAAACACCTCACCATTGACGATGTGCAGGACGCCTCTATTGCTGCGGGTGGCCGTGGATTGGCGCACAGTGTCCATGGCCGTCGTCAAACTCCGTGGTAGTGGCGATACCACTGAACAAAGGATTTCAAGCCCTCGCGCAGCGGCGTATGCGGCTGAAACCCGACCCAGGACTCCAGGCGGTCGGTGTTGGCGGAGGTCACCAGCACGTCGCCGGGCTGCATGGGCAACATCACCATCTTGGGCGCCGTGCCAATGGCGTCTGCCAGGGTCGAAATAAAGGTCATCAGGGGCACGGGCTGGCGGTTGCCAATGTTGAAGACCCGGTACGGGGCGTGGCTCTCTGGTGCCGAGGGCTGCATGGGGTCGTAGCCGGGCAAGGGCTGGGCCGGCTTGGCCGCCACGCGCACGACGGACTCGACAATGTCCCCCACAAAGGTGAAGTCACGCAGCATTTGCCCGTGGTTGAAGACCTTGATCTCACGCCCTTCGAGGATGGCACTGGTGAACAACCACGGTGCCATGTCGGGGCGCCCCCAGGGCCCGTAGACCGTGAAGAAGCGCAGCCCCGTGGTGGGGATGTTGTAGAGATGGCTGTAGGCATGCGCCATCAGCTCATTGGACTTCTTGGTCGCGGCATACAGGCTGACGGGGTGGTCCACCGCATCCGTCTCGCAGAAGGGGGTCTTCATGTTGCCGCCATACACACTGGATGAGCTGGCATAAACCAGGTGCTCAACTGGAAGGTGGCGACAGGCCTCCAGGACGTTCATGAAGCCCTGCAGATTGGCGCGGACGTAGGCGTCTGGGTTCTCCAATGAATAGCGCACACCGGGTTGGGCCGCCAGGTGGATCACGTGGGTCGGCTGGTAGCGCTTGAACTCGCTCAGCAGGGCCCCGGTCTCGGCAATGTCCGTGGCTTGAAACTCAAACCGGGCTTGGCCCAGCAGGGTCTTGAGCCGGTCCTGCTTCAAGGACACCTGGTAGTAGTCGTTGAGCGAATCCAAGCCCAGAACCTCGTGGCCTTGTGCCAGCAAGGCGGCCGCCGTGTGCATGCCGATGAAGCCCGCCACGCCAGTGACCAAGTAGCGTTGACCCGTAGGCGGGTGGGCAGGAAGAGCGCTTGTCATAGGGTGGGCTGGTCAGCGTGGAACACCTGGCTCAACGCTTTGTAAAAGGTGGTGGATGGGCGCATCAAGGCCAGACCCGAGCAACGGGCACCCTCAGCGAGTTGGCGCCGAAGCGGCTCATCTGAAAGCAGTCGACTCAGCGCTTGAGCCAAGGCTTCAACATCATCGGCGCGGTATAGAAGTCCGTTTTCTTCGTGCTGGATCAGGAAGGGAAAGGGACCGTAGTCCGGGGCCACCACTGGAACACCCACGTAGAGCGCCTCCATGGCAGACTTGCAAAAGCCCTCAGGGAAACGGGACCGGGAGGGCGTCACGGCGACGGTGCCCATGCTCAGTTGGTCGAACACCGCGTCAAACGGGACCGCCCCAAGCACCTGAACCCAACCGTCGGCGGCCTGGGCCTCGACAGCGGCTCGCAGTGGTGCCAGGGCCGCGCCGCCGCCCACGTAGACGAGTTGCAAGGCCAGGCCGGACTGGCGGACTCGGCGACAGGCGTCCAGCAAATCAAAGACGCCTTTGTCGGTCTCGACCCGGCCCAAAAACACGACTTTGGGTGCGTCCAGCGTGGACTGCGGGGGCGCTTGGACATTCTGGAGGTGCTGGACTTGCGACTCATCCAATGCGTTGTTGAACTCCAGGAGCTGGTGATCGTGTCCGCGCAGCGCCCGGGCCTCCTGCTTGACATAGGGGCCGTGCGCGATGACCCAATCGGCATGCCGGCACAAAAAGGAATTAGAGCGCCGGTAGATGCGGGAAGTCCCAGGCAAGGTCATCGCGTTATGGCAGAGCAGCACAAACTGGGCTCGCCCCAACCGCGCCACAAACCAGGCCGCCAGCGCAAACACCCCGCCCTCGCCACACAGCACACGCCGTGGCCGAAAGCTCAGGCCATCCAGGGTGAACGCCAGCAAAGCAGCGGCAAATCGCAACGCCTTGCCCACGGCGGTGGCCCCAGGGGCTCGCGCACCAAAGACCCGGGCGGAGACATCACCGCGACCCCATGCCGATGTCGCCTGCCCCACGGAGACGACCCGCAGCACGGCGTGGGTGGACAGCGCCAGCGCCGCCAGCAGGAACTTGTCGGGGCCACCGTCCGGCAGTTCACCCCGCCGCGGCAGCAAGGCCTGCGTCTCCTCCACGGCATGCCCGCTCTTGAGATAGAGGGTCCGAAACTGCTGGTCCATTTGAGCGTGCAATCAGGCAGGGCATGATGGCCCGGGGTTGACGGGGGCGCTGTGGGTCAATGCGGGGGGGCCGGGCACGAGCACACGGCCAGAAACCCTGGGTGTTCCCGGCGTCCGATAGTGGTAAAGCCCCCCCACTAGGCCAGCGACGTGCATGAGCAGAGACACCATCGCGTAGGTGGCCTTGGCTGCCTGACGCTTCTTCCACCAAAGTGCCGCCCATAGGGCAGCGATGATAACCGGTACCGCCGCCATCGACACCATGCCCTGCCCCATCAGCAGCAGCAACAGGGTCGCCAACACAGCGCAGAGCATGCCCAAGCCCAACAATTTGGCACCGGCTCCCACATTGACGCGGTGCCCGAGCCGGGGCGCTCCCAGTGGGTCGTCAAGATAGCGATTGCCCAAGGTCACACCCTGGCGAATGATGCAGTCGTCCCCCAGCACGGCCTTGCCGTGGATCACGATCGTGCCGGAGTGCTCAATGGTGAGTCGCCGCCCGATCTCGGCCTGCACCCCAATGGTGATTCCCGTAAGCATCTCAGCGATCTTGGACAACACCACATGCAACACGGCCAATGGCCAACGGATCAAGCTGGATTGGAATCGGTACCTCAGGTGCCCAAAGCGGTAGACCTGCAGGGCCCAAAACCCCAAGGACAGCAGCCCCTCTCGGGCGACGGATAGGTCGTCGAAGAAGCTCCAGCGGGGGGCGGTCATGCAAGCACCTTTCCATCAACACGCCAACGATGAATGCGATGCGCCAGGGGGCGCGGCAAGGCCGCCAACACCAGCGTCAGCAACCAACGCGGGCTGAATACCGCCCGCCGCGCGCGCCACAGCAGTGCCAAGCCTAGGCCACGACGCCCACACACCACCGCCGTACGCGCCAGAAAAATGCGATATAAGGTGACATAGCGCAAGGACGAGGCCCGCAGCCGCTCTGGGCATCGCCCGTCATGAACGCGGGCTTCCATGCGGGCCGCAAAGGGCGGCTCCTCGCGTGCTGCGGCTTGGCTTGACAGGCCGGAGGGGTCCACCAGGCGCCCAATCAAGGGCCAAGGGCAGAACGCCAATTCAGTCTGCTCCGCCACCCGGAACCAGAGGTCGAGGTCCTCACCATGGGACTCTCCCACCACAAAGCAGGGTTGCATGGAGACCAACAGTTCACGCTGGACTGCGACGGAGCTGGCATTGAAACAGGGGCCTTCGGTCCAACGGCGAGGCAGGTCGTCGATTGGCTCGCAGGGGACAGCCCCTGCTTCCAAGGCCGCCTCGATAGCATCAGGGGCCGCCTGCTCAAAGGCCTGCCCCTCTGAGACATTGGCAGACCCGGTGGCCACCAAGCGGGCCGTAGGGCGGGCTGCGATCAGGCGTCGCAAGACCTGGAGGTAGGCGGGGTGCTGGAGGTCTCTCTTATACACATCTAGATGTGTATAAGAGACAGTGTCCGCGCAGCGCCCGGGCCTCCTGCTTGACATAGGGGCCGTGCGCGATGACCCAATCGGCATGCCGGCACAAAAAGGAATTAGAGCGCCGGTAGATGCGGGAAGTCCCAGGCAAGGTCATCGCGTTATGGCAGAGCAGCACAAACTGGGCTCGCCCCAACCGCGCCACAAACCANCCAGGCCGTGGCCGCCACACCTGCCAGCGAGATGGCGTGGGGTGCCAGCCCGGCAAGACGCGGAAGACCCGGAATGAACCCTTGGTCATAGCTGCGCTGCAAGGCGATGTGCGGCAGAAGCACGGCCGCCAGCAGGCTCGCCAAACAGAACAGCAATTGCCCGTCACGGAACCAGTGGACCGTCTGGAGGGCCGCCTTTTGGTCCAGGCTCAGCAGTGCCAGGCCGATGGGCAAGGTGTAGAGCCAAAACGATTGAAAGCTGGGGTTGTCCCCCAGAAATGCAGGCGATGCAATCTGGGTCAACCATAGCAGCGTGAACAGAGCCATTGCCATGCCGCGCGCACTCATCAGGGATTCACGTCGGCGGACGAAGCGGACCAAGGCATCGGCGGCCCCCAAAAGGGCAATGACAGAGGCTAGGCGTATGGTCCACTCTGCTATCGGCGAACTCAAGGTCAATTGCGCGTCCGCCGCCAACCGATCAAAGTCTCGCCCCGCCACCAACATGTTGATGGCCCCCGCAATGATTTGAGTTGGAAACAGCCAGGGCAGCAGACCCTGGGACAGCAGGCGTCCCGACAGGCCCACCGCCAGCAAGGTGGCCGCGCACAACAGCAAGGCACCGGCCAGGCCGGCAAGCCCCCCCGAGAGGGCCGTGATCAGATCGTCCACAGCCACCTCATGGTCTGCCGCCACTCGTCGTGCCACGTGACACCGCACTGCGGAGGTGCCCCGCCAGCACCTGTGCGACCGCGCTGACACGGTGCTGGAGCACATCCCGACGCCCATTGGCCGCCAGCGTTTCGCGCAGGGCGGGCTGCTGGCGCAGCGAGCTCAGGGCCTCGATGTAGGCCGAAACGGTGGGCGCCAGCAGGCAGTTGTCCCCTGGTCGCAGTTCGTAGTGCTGGCGGTAGGCAATCACCGGCGTCCCCGCGCGCCAGGCGTCACCGATCTGGCCCCAGCCCATGCCGTCGCCAGGCGACAGCACGCAAACAACTGAGCCATCTGTGCGTCAAATTTCAGGGGGAAGCGCTGTGCCACCCAATGAACCGTCACGCCATCTTCCAGACCCTGGGCCTCAGAGGCTCGCTGGGCCTTGAGCGCATCGGTCTGTGGTGCCACGACCAGCACCTGAATCCCGTGATCGCGTGACAGGGCCTGCCACACATGCGACATTTCATTGAGACGGAAGTTATAGCCCGCCGAGATGACCAGGGCCTTGAGCGACATGATCGTGGAGTGGGGAGAGTGGCTGCACCGCAGGGTCCAGGCTCCATGCTAGGTGCTGGAGGTGCCTGAGCGCGCGGCCCAGAAACCTGGGCCGGCAAAACCCGCAACAATGCACACAGCGGCGCAACTGCGGCGGCATTTGCCACCGGAGCCGTGACATTTTGTATCTCAATTGTACGCAGGAATGGGGCATTGAGCGCTCAGCCGAGAATACAGCCCTGAAATCGATGGCGGTAGGATCGGACCCTTGTCGACTATTCAGCCACAAAGGCGCACGCATGCGACGCAGTGTTCAGCAGTTTCTACAACGCACCCTGATTGGGGGGATAGTGGCGGTTCTTGTCACGGGTGCCATGCCCGCCGCCAATGCCCAGACTATTGAGACAGGCCTGGGCTGCAGCAGCGTGAGTGAGCCTGCGTGCCAGATCGCCCGACGGCTGGGGCGTGGGATCAACTTAGGAGACATTTTTGACGCCCCGAATGAAGGGGACTGGGGCCATCGCATGCAGCCGGAGTTTCTGGAGCTGGCGGTCGGCCAGTTCCGGACAGTGCGCTTGCCGGTGCGCTGGAGCAACCATGCCAAAACGGACGCTCTGGCGCGACTGGATGAGGTCTTTGCCAAACGTGTGGATGATGTGATCGACAAGCTGCTGAGCCATGGTGGGTATGTGATCGTCAACATGCACCACTACAGCCAACTGATGGGCGGCACCTTGTTGCGGGGCGAGACGGAAGTCGCGCCCGAGGTGCTGGAGGAGCGCTTTCTCAACATCTGGCACCAACTGGCGCAACGGTACCGAGGCCGTTCCAACCGCCTGATCTTCGAATTGTTGAACGAGCCAAGTGGCAAGCTGAGTGCGGATCGTTGGAACCAGCTGTTGAAGGAAGCGCTGAGCGTGGTTCGGCAGTCGAATCCGGATNGAAGGCGTTTGTTTCGGGGTCGTAGTCGGTGGGGGTCGCTATGACGACGTAGTCGGCATTGGCATAGGCCACCTCTGGCTGAATGGTGAATTGGGGTTGCTTGCTGGGCTCGCGCAAGGCAGCTTCTATGCCCGGGTCAGCAATGGGGCTGCGCCCACTCTTCAGCAGCTCGATGCGGTCAGCGTCGATGTCAAGCGCCACAACTCGGTGGTGGCTTGCCAGCAAGATGGCATTGGAGAGTCCGACGTAGCCGGTACCGACGATGGCAATAGTTTTCATGGGTTTGAAGTAGCCTGTGGAGCGGCGGCAGTGGGCGGCAAGCCCTGACCACGCGGTCAAAGCGCGCCAACTGAGGCGTTAATGTACCCAGTCGCTGGGTTTGGCATGGTCTGCGGTGCCCAGGGCCCGGGCCTTGCCGCCTGCCTGCTTGCGCCATTTGTGACAAAAGTAACATGCGCCTTGAGGTCGTGCGCCCCTAAGACATGGCCTTGTCATTTCGCAGGCCTACACTGACTGCATGCGTTACTTGTTAACCCTTACTTTGGCGATCTCGGCTCTGGCCGCTTCAGCAGGTGCTGGTGCAGCGCCCACGGCCACCGCTGCGCCGCTGGCCAATGCCACTGCCGCGGCACCTGCGGCCAAACCGGCCGAAGGCACGGGCCGGGCAGAGGCCAAGCGCGTTGCCACGGTGCAAGAGGCGGCCAGTGCGCCTAGCCTGGGCGAGGCCTCTGCCGCGCTGCCCAGCCCCGAGCCCAAGGTTTTTGTGATGATGTTGGCGGGCTTGGCTGCACTGGGTGTGGCAGCCAGCCGCCGTAGAGGCTGATTACGAGGGTATCCGGATCAGGTGGTCAAAGGCGCTGAGCGCGGCCTTGGCACCCTCGCCGCTGGCGATGATGATCTGTTTGTAGGGCACGGTGGTTACGTCGCCCGCCGCAAAAATGCCCGGCACATTGGTGTGGCACTTGGCGTCGATGACGATCTCGCCAAAGCGGCTCAGCTCGACGACGCCCTTCAAGAACTCGGTGTTGGGCACCAGGCCAATTTGCACAAACACGCCGGCCAGCTCGATGTGGTGCTCTTCGTTCGTCGCACGGTCTTTGTAGCGCAGGCCGTTGACCTTTTGGCCGTCGCCGGTGATTTCGGTGGTTTGCGCGTTGGTGTGGATCTCTACATTGGGCAGGCTCTTGAGCTTGTTGACCAGCACGGCATCGGCCTTGAGCTGCTCGGCAAACTCGATGACGGTAACGTGCTGCACCACGCCAGCCAGGTCAATGGCCGCCTCAATACCGGAGTTACCACCGCCAATAACGGCCACTTTCTTGCCCTTGAACAGCGGGCCATCGCAGTGCGGGCAGTAGGCCACGCCCTTGGTTTTGTACTCCTGCTCGCCGGGCACATTGACATTGCGCCAGCGCGCGCCGGTGGTCAGGATGACCGTCTTGCTCTTCAGCTCCGCGCCATTGGCCAGCTTGACGGTCGCTAGGCCACCCGCTTCAGCGGCGGGCAGCAGGGCCTCCACCTTTTGGCCGCCCATTAAGTCCACGTCGTAGGCGCGCATATGGGCTTCCAGCGCTGCGGCGAACTTGGGGCCTTCGGTCTCTTTGACGGAGATGAAGTTCTCGATGCCCAGGGTGTCCAGGGTCTGGCCGCCAATGCGCTCGGCCACCACGCCGGTGCGGATGCCTTTGCGCGCCGCATACACGGCAGCGGCAGCACCTGCGGGGCCACTGCCCACGATGAGCACGTCGTAAGGGGCTTTGTCGGCCAGGCGGGCGGCATCACGCGCGGCCGCGCCAGTGTCCACCTTGGCCAGGATGTCGCTCAGCTCCATGCGGCCCGAGCCAAAGGTGGCGTCGTTCATAAACACCGCCGGCACGGCCATGATCTGGCGCTCTTCGACCTCGGCTTGGAACAGGCCGCCGTCGATGGCCACATGGCTGATGCGCGGGTTGAGCACGGCCATCAGGTTGAGCGCCTGCACCACGTCTGGGCAGTTGTGGCAGGAAAGCCAGTGGGCGCTTTCAACGAGGCCTGATCGGGTGATCGGGCCGGGGGAAAGAAGCAGCCTTGTGGGCCGCTTCTTGCTCTAACAACACAGGTCGTGCAATTAGATCTTGCCGACCAGGTCGATCGAAGGAGCCAAGGTCTTGGCGCCTTCCTTCCACTTGGCGGGGCAAACTTGGCCGGGGTTGGCGGCGGTGTACTGAGCAGCCTTGAGCTTGCGCAGGGTTTCCGACACGTCGCGGGCGATTTCGTTGGAGTGCACTTCCATGGTCTTGATCACGCCGTCGGGGTTGACGACGAAGGTGCCACGCAGGGCCAGGCCTTCTTCAGGGATGTGCACGCCGAAGGCGTTGGTCAGGGCGTGAGTGGGGTCGCCCACCAGCGGGAACTTTGCCTTGCCCACGGCCGGGCTGGTCTCGTGCCAGACCTTGTGCGAGAAGTGGGTGTCGGTGGTGACGATGTACACCTCAGCGCCAGCGGCTTGGAAGGCGGCGTAGTTGTCAGCAGCGTCTTCGATCTCGGTGGGGCAGTTGAAGGTGAAGGCGGCGGGCATGAAGATCAGCACGGACCACTTGCCCTTGAGGCTGGCGTCGCTGACTTCAATGAACTTGCCATTGTGAAAGGCTTGGGCCTTGAACGGCTGAACGGGGGTGTTGATCAAAGACATGAGAGTGCTTCCTTGGTTGAGGTCTAACGGTTGATCGCAGGGCATGCATCGGGAGATGCAATGGACGCTATGTTAGTGGCCGGAGCGTATATCTAGGATTGATTGATCGAATGGCCTCCATTGGTTATAGCTATTGGAGAGTCAAGTTAAAGCTGCCCTGTGCCGATACCACTGAGAGGTCAGCGACTGCAACAGGTTTGGTTGCATTAAGATACATTTCGCGATGTGCCGTTATGTTGTCGGTACAGAGTTGTCAATCCCAGTGGGCCAAACATGCAGTCAGTAGTAACGCCGTTGTTTGAGTCAGCCAACGAAACTGTGAGCTATGTGGGCCCGGAACGCCGCACCCGAGGCAATGGCTTGTGGCTTTTGCTGGCAGCCGTGCTGGACGAAGTGGATTACGGCTTGATGCTGGTGGCAGACGGTACTTTTGCTCGGGCTCACAACCTCTCGGGCCGTGAAGAGGAAGTGCTCGGCTGCCTTTGCGCCGGCATGAAGCCTGCCGAGATTGCACGCCAGTTGCGAGTGAGCGAGAGCACGGTGCGCACCCATGTGCATAACCTCAAGGCCAAGGCGCACTGCACCAGCATGGTGGACTTGGTGAAGCGGGTAGCGGTGCTGCCCCCCATCATGACGGCCTTGAAAGCAGGGCCCTTGCACACCCTGCGCTAAGCACTGGGGCGCTTTGTTGGGCTCGTCACAATGCGTCAGTAAGCGCTGCGGTCAAAAAACATCAGCCGGGCGGTGCGGGCAATGATCAACAGGTCTAAGCCCAGCGACCAGTTGCGCAGGTACTCCAGGTCGAATTCAACCCGGCGCGCCATCTTGTCAACGGTGTCTGTTTCGCCCCGCAAGCCGTTAACCTGTGCCCAGCCAGTGATGCCGGGCTTAACCTTGTGGCGCGCCATATAGGCCCGCACGATTTTTCGGTATTGCTCGTTATGCGCCACCGCGTGAGGGCGCGGCCCCACAATGCTCATTCGGCCTTGCAGCACGTTCACAAATTGGGGCAACTCGTCCAGCGAGGTGCGGCGAATAAAAGCCCCAAAAGGCGTGATACGAGGGTCGCTGCGGGTGGCCTGCTTGACGACTTCGCCGTTGTCCATGCTGCGCATGGAGCGAAACTTGTAGACCTGTATCACCTCACCATCGAGGCCGGTTCTGCGCTGCTTGAATAGCACGGGCCCCGGAGAGCTGAGTTTCACCCCGAGGGCCACCAGCAGCAAAACCGGCGAAATCAGGATGAGTATCAAAGCGGCCAGCACAATGTCGCTGGCCCGCTTGAGCAGGCCATTGATGCCGCTAAAGGGCGTCAAGTGGAGGCCCACCACGGGCAGGCCCCCCATGTCTTCTAGACGGCCTTGAATCACCGTCACACCGAACACATCAGGCACGTAATAAAGCGAGGCGGTGGTGTTTTGCAGCATCTGCATCAGGTTGAGGATGCGGGGCTGGGAGGTCAGGGGCAAGGTGACAAACACGTCTTTGATGCCATGCTGGTCGATGTAGGCGGGCAGGTCTTTCAGGGGGCCGCGCAGCTCTACGTCTTGCGGTAGCGCAAGGCGGGCGGGGGCACGGTCGTCAAAAACACTGCGCAGGTCATAGCTCAGGTCTGGGCGGTCCCTTAATGCACGCACCAAGCGCTGAGCGATAGGCCCGGCCCCCACAATGACCACCGGCCTGCGGGCCTGGGGCAAGCCGCTGTGCCAGACCACCAGGAGGTGGCCTATCCACACGGCAGTAGCCTGCAAAAGCGGTGTAGCCAGGGCCCAATAGAGTAACAAGTGCCTGTCCATCATGGCCAAGCCCCCCGTCACATAGCCCACCACCCCCAGGATCAGCACGCAACGCGCCCAGTTGAGGGTGATGTCGATGAGCACCCCCACACCTCTGTGGTTGAAGCGATTGACCCCAGGAAAGAGCAGCACCAAGGTCAGCAGCATGATGGCCATGGCAACACCGCTGACCTCCTGAGCGCATAGCCGGTGCAAAACGGCGAGGCACAGCACCGCAATCAGCGGCTCCATCACAGCGGCCACGGCGGACGCGATGGAAGGAGGGGCGCTCAGAAACTGCTTGCGAACGTCACGGTCTTCGATCATGGGTCAGTGCATGGCTCGCCTTGCACCCGTTGAGGGCAGGCGGCGAGCGTTCAATCAATTCGCCATTTTGTCGGAGGCGCACCCTTACCGGCTCGCCAAGCGCAGCCTTATTGCGCCGCAATGCACGTAGACGAAAAAAAACGACATCCCGGAGGATGTCGTTGATTGAAGCTGCCCGGCTAGCGAGGCCCACCTGGGGCTGATGACTTAGGCTTGAGCCTGCCCGCGCTGGCGACGACGCGCGGCCAACAGGCCCAGGCCGGCCAAGAGCATGGCCGCAGCAGCGGGTTCAGGCACAGCCGTTACCGACACGCCGTCCAACTGAAGGCGACCGGTCAGGGTGCTAAAGCTCAGCTGCGTCGAGGCGGCGGCGGCCGAGAACGTGTAACTAAAGCTGCTCTTGTTGGCATCCAAGCTGAAGGTCTGTCCATTCACCGACACCTGGGCCGCGTGATTGGTCTTCAGGGAGTAGTTGAAACTCAAAGTGTATTGCTGGTTGGCCGTCGAGCTGAGCGATTGAGACAACGAGGACGACTCCATCAAACGCAAATAGTTGTCGCCATCAATGACCGGCGGTGCCGGTTGGGTGGAACCAGCCAGAGGGTTGATCAGACGCGAACCACCTGTCACGGCCCAGCCACTTGGAGTGATCGACAGGGCGTCATCATCAGCCACGACCTGGGCTTCGAAGCTGCCGTTGTTCACCAGTTCGGTGGCGGCAAATGCCTGACCGACCGTGGCAAAGCCCAACACAGCAGCGGCAGTAATTGTCTTGAATGAAGTGCGCATAAGTCGGTTCCAAAGGTGAACGAGTGCCAACACCGCCTCAATCCCGAGGCCGATGTTGGAATTTGTTACCGAATTGTGCGGAGAATTCTGTTATCGAGCCTCAACAATTTGTTGAGGCTCGAGCGTCAGTTGCCGGCCCGCCCGTAGGTGTCTTCAAAACGAACAATGTCGTCTTCACCCAGGTAGCTGCCGGACTGCACTTCGATGATCTCTAGATCCACCCGCCCGGGGTTGGCCAAGCGATGGACCTCGCCCAAGGGGATGTAGGTGCTTTGGTTTTCGCCCAACAAGATTTTTTTCTCACCACAGGTGACTTCTGCGGTGCCGGTCACCACAATCCAGTGCTCAGCCCGGTGGTGGTGCATTTGCAAGCTGAGTGAGGCACCCGGCCGCACCATGATGCGCTTGACCTGAAAGCGCGGCCCCATGTCGATGCTGTCGTACCAGCCCCAAGGGCGGTGGACCTTGCGGTGCAGCGCCTGCTCAATCCGGCCCCTCTCTCCCAACTTGGCCACGATTTTCTTGACATCTTGGCTGCGGCTGCGGTCCGTGACCAGCACGGCATCAGGCGTCTCCACCACGATCACGTCTTTCAGGCCCACCGCACCCACCAAGCGGCTGGTGGCATGGATCAAGGTGTTGTCGGAGTCGACCACCATGACATCGCCATGAGAGGCGTTACCGCGGGCGTCACGGTCGGCAGCCATCCACACGGCATCCCAAGCGCCGAGATCGTTCCAGGCGGCGGCCAGCGGCACCATGCGGATGTCAAACGAGCTGCCGGGGCAGCGCTCTAGGACGGCGTAGTCCACCGACTCTGCGGGCACATGCTCAAACTCAGCGCGAGATGGCCGGATGAAGCGCTCGTTTTCTTTGCGGGCCTCCCACGAGGCGCGGGTGGCCTTGAGAATGTCTGGCCTAAAGGCTTCGAGGGCGGCCAGCCACACCGAGGCCTTGACCACAAACATGCCGCTGTTCCAGGTGTAGTGGCCTTCTGCCAAGTAGGCCGCTGCCGTGGCGGCATCGGGCTTCTCAACAAACTGGGCAACGCTGGCAACGCCGCCAGCACTCGCCGTCGAGCGGATGTAGCCATAGCCTGTCTCGGGGCGGTCTGGCATGACGCCCAAAATAACAAAAGCGCCGGTCGCTGCCGTGCGCACTGCCAACTGGAGCGCCGCGGTAAAGGCATCGGCATCGCCAATGGTCTGGTCAGACGGTGACACCACCAGCACGGGGTCCTCTTGCCCTGTGGAGGCTTGCAAGGCGGCCAGCGTCATGGCGGGTGCGGTGTTGCGGGCCGCAGGCTCCAGCATGATCAAGGGGTCAACATCAATCTCCAACAACTGCTCGCGCACCATGAAGCGGTGCTCGGCATTGCCCACAATCACGGGCTGGGAGACTGCAATGTCGTCGTCGGCCAGGGCCATGAGCCGCTCCACGGCTTGCTGAAACAGCGTGGCCTCGCCCGAAAGTGCCAAGAATTGTTTAGGGAAACCTGCCCGCGACAGCGGCCACAAACGGGTGCCACTGCCTCCCGCCATGATGACGGGCGTGATCGCGATGGGCGCAGAAGTTGTACGCATAGAGAGTCCGAAGGGTTACTGATGGCCGCCTAGCCTGGCGCGCCGCTCATATTGATGAAGGGCCCAGCAAAAGCCGCCTTCAACCAGCGTCAAATTGGTAGCCAAAACGTTGGAGTATGGGCTCGTACATGCGACGCACGATGTCTACGCTTTTCTCATTGTAAAAACGCTGATACGGCACCTTCGCAGCCCCCCCTGTTTGACGGCCTGGGGTCTGATTAAAAGATTCCACCGCAATCACCTCTGAGAGCCCCAAGCGGCGCTGAACATCCTCAAAGTCCTTCTGCAGGGATTAGCTCGCAATGCTTGACGTATTTGCTGACCATCGCATCAAAGGGGTTTCTGATGGTGGTGAACTTCAGCAGGCCCTTGAGCTGCTCTTGCGTCAAGCAACCGTTGCGGACAAGCTGTGACGGCGTTGCATGGTGTCTCCGCTCGCCTTCAGCCACGAGCTTTCTGTCTGGCAAGGTGACGCCATCGAGCTTTTCGCGCAGGGTTTTGGCCACCGCCTTGCTTGCCGTATTGGGCACCGCGAAGAACACATATTTGTAACGTTCAGAATAGACTGCCATGAACAGACTCCGAATGAGAAATTGAAGAAACAATGTGAGCTGAGCGCAGCAGCTTGCTGTGAAGCACACGGGTTTGAAGGGCAGATGAGTACGCTACTCCCCCGAAGAACAGGGCTGGCACGGCGCGGTCAGCCCGCAAGGTGCTCCAGGTCGGCGATCTCACTGTAATTGGCAATCAAAGACGACAAGGGCTCGTCTATCACCTTGCGGAGTTCGGGCTCGCGGTCAAACGAGGCCTCCAAGCCCAAAAAGCGCGCAACCGACTCGCACACCTCAGCGCGGAAGTGGCCAGACTCGTCGAACACGCTTTCGTAGTCCACGGACAGGCGTTGTTGCTCATCCAAGCCCGAGTCGATGAGATCTGTGGAGCGACGGCGTTTTTTCATCGCGCTCAGGAGTTGCGCCTTGTCAATCGTGACTTGCCGCTTTTCAGGCAAGGCATTGTCTTGCCCCACTCGGTGGTGATAGCGGCCTGTACTGACCGCCACCAAGTTGGAGACCACTGAGTAGAAATGCTGACGCCGCAAATGAATCACCTTCACCCGGCTGCGTTTGATGGTGCGCAGCAGCGGCGGATTGGTGAACGGCATCTGCCACGCCTCTGGCAGCAGGGTCAGGTGCTCGTATTTGATGTCCAGCAAGGCAATGGCCTGAGGCTCCTTAGGGAGCAGTGACACCAGATAAGCTTGGAAGACTTCAGCGCTTCGCTCGGGAAAGATCAAGTCGGGGTCCCGCGCCACTTGCTCGCGCAAAAACTTGAAATAGCCCAAGGGGTTGTTGGAGTTAAAAATCTCGCCGCGGTCGCGAATCAGGGCGTGCGACGCCATCATGCGCCGAAAGACGGTGGTGCCAGAGCGCACGCCGCCGATGAAGAAAACAATACGAGAGAGTTGTTCTTCAGTCAGGCGAGCCAATCCGCTGTTGTTCTTGTCGGTCATGATCAATGAGTCTCCAATATGCAAAACCTGTTGCAGCGTTGGCAGGCGGGACAGCAGCTCTTGCGCCAGCGCGCATTGATCGTCCCTCGCCAAAAAATGCACCACAGGTGCCTCAGCCCCCATGTGCAAGCGGTTGGGCTTCCAACGCCAGGTCGGCACCAGCATGTGATGAACATGGGGGCCCAAAACAGCGGGCAACGGAGCATGAGGGTGGGATTCGATCCAGGTGGTCTCAAGGCATTGATCGGTGAGGGCCTTGATCACTGGGGCCGAGGGTGGGGACCCCAACTGCCGCAACACATCCATGCGCAGGAACAGCGGCGCGCGCAGGGCTTCCCCGTCTAGGTTGGCCAGTTCAGGGCAAAAGCGCATCACCCACAAGATGGGCCGGGCGCTGCGTGCCAAGAGCTCGGGCAGAGAGACCACCATATGGTTTAAGCCCAAGGACCGCCCCGGCGGCGGGCTGACATGGGGCGCGACCGCCAACTTGCAGTCCACCGCCAAGCCGTTAAAGGCCTCGAACAGCGTCGCCTGGTGGGTGGGCAACCATTGGTCGACATACAAGACCACCTGCGCTTGCTGCATCAGCAAGTTGATGGTTTGGTAGATTTGCTCGCGATACGCCGACTCGGGGTCGAAAAAAGCATGGTCCATGGTCACCACCGCCGTGGGTCGGCGATGGATGCGCGAAATCGTGGCGTCCAAGGCAGCTTGGACCTGGTGTTGCATGCGCGCGTGGGTGGCGTGCGTTGCCGCCGTTAAATCGGTGAGCACCTCTGGCTGCCGGGCAATTTGGCAGCACACCTCGGCCACTTCTGCCATGGTTTGGCATCGGTGCCAAGCATGCTCCGTCGGGATGCCCTCCAACGCATGCCCCATGGCGACAATGGGCACCCCCGCCGCAAAGGCCTCCACGGCTTTGATCTTCAAGCCCGTGCTGAAGGCCAAGGGGATGACCACCACATCGACATCGCGGTAAAACGCCTCAACACTCGCCACGGGGCCGGCCAAGTCCACCCCTTCCACCTGGGCCAAGTCGCCTAGCCGGGAGCACATCGAGCCCACATAGCGGATCAAAACCTTGACCCCTTGGGCCTTGAAGATGGGGAGCGCTACATCCACAAAGGCTCGCGCATTCTGAACGTTAATGACATTGCCCGACCCGAGCATGCCAATCACCAGGACGCCTTCGTCGTCAAACCGGCGAATGCGTGCCACTGGGGCGCTGGGCTCCGCATGGGGCATAGTGATGCAGGGCACGTTGCCCATGCTGCGGTAGATCACTGCCTCTTCGTCTTTGATGGCCCAAACAAGTTGCGCGCGAGCCACCGCTATGCTCTCTTGCTCGCGGGTGGTGTAGAAAAACTCAGGCTTGAGCCCATGTTGCTCCAACAACTGGCGTCGCCCGGTGAACAAGTCATGGGTGTCCAGAATGCGCAGCACATTCGGCGGAGCCAACTCCAAGGCCTTGCTCATGAAGGCGTAGTTGACGATGAAGGCATCAAAGTGCTGCCGCTTGAACAACCACTTCAGGGTGGTGGCAATGCTGTCGTCCCACCATTCATCAATGGTGTAGTCCTGGCCCGCCGGTGGGTTGTAGGTGTGGCGCGAGGTGGGGGCCACATGAAAGCTGTCCCAAGCGGCCGTCATGTCCCGCACCAAGTCGTTGGGCAAGAACTCGAACCACCACTCCTGTGGGTAATACACGAAGTGAACCCGAGCGCCTCGCGCCTGTAGCTCTTTGCAGATCGCATAAATGCGTTTGCGGTTGCCTTGGTCCGGTGGATGCGTGGGCGTGGGCGAGAGCACGAGGATGTCGACCCCCAATTGGCGTGGCGTTTTGCCCTCTGGCACCGGGGGGGTATGCAAAGCGGCCACGGTGAAGCACAGGCTGGTCACGCCCACGGTTTCGCGAGCCGGTAAAACGCCCGACAACATCAGGACGCGCTGCCCTTGTTCGGTGACGAGTTTGATCTCCTGTTCTTCACTGGTGCAACGCAGATGCGCTGCGCGCTCACGTCCCCACAGGGGAATGTGCAAGGTGAATATGGCGTCTCGGCTGCGGTCAAGGTGCAGCTCAAATTGGAAATTGGCGGCCGGGCCACTCCAGCGGAAGGCCGTGCCTTTGCCATCTTTTTCAACAAGATGCAGGCCTGCCGTCGGCGGCATGGGGGCCGTGGCGTCTATGGTGACGCTGTGTCTGAGTTGGTAGTCCGACTTGGCAGCGGGCAACAAAATATCTCTTGCGCGCTGAACCGTGCGGATGACTTCGAGCTCGCGGCTCAGTTGCCCTAAACGCTCACGCAACTCATCGGCCTCCACACGCTGGGTGGCCAGTTCGGTCGCCAGCGCTTCCAGCACGTTTTGATCACCGAGTTGCTCACGGATCTCACGAGTCATTGCTTGAATTTTTTGCGCTTTGCTGTCCATGTGGAAAGGTCCGTGGCTCGATCTATTGATTCCCCTGGGCTGGGGTGGCGAGAAAGGAATTCAGGGAATACCCCTGGATGCGCGGCCGCTTGCTTGCGCGGCGCGAAACATGACACATAGTGGGAACTTTCAGAAATGGTAGCAAGGAAGCCGCCACCGCCACAGCCCCTAGGAGCCTATCCATCAACTTAGTGGCAGACTGCATCCGACCCTTCACACTCCTTCTTTTTGCTTGTCCCCTTTGATGCCCTCCCCCACCGGCCGTGCCAACGCCCAGACCTTGATTGAACGTTTTGAGGTGCTGTTGGCGGCCCCGCATCCCGCCTCGCCCGCCTTGAACAAGGCCCGGGTCTTGCTGAACAAGTTGCGGGCAGACGATGCCGTGGCTGCCCATTGGCTGGCCGTGGCCCAGGCCTTGCACAGCGCCACCCTCAAGAACCGCTCGGCACCGCCTGCCGAAGCCGTTCACTGCTTTTTGGAGGCCTTGGAGCGGGGCTGGGCAGAGACACCCAATTCGGCGCGGCCAGCACTGGCAATTGGCCCCACCGCTGCTGAATTCTCTGGACGGCTTTTGGGCACCGGGCAAACCCTGGACTGGCGAGCTGGCCGGGGCACTGGCCACACTGGCCCAGCACAGCCCACACCTGCACGAATTGGGCCTGACGGCACGCTGGCTGCATCGCTTGCTGCCGCTGGCCGTGCGTAGCGCCCATGACCCAGAGCGCGTGGTGCTACACAGTGCGGTGCTGACCTTGGGCGTACGCACTGTGGATTTACCCGCACTGCGTCGCTTTTTGGAGGCGATATCGCCGCATCACCCACCTGCTGCTCTGGAGCCTGCCCTGACCTCGGCCTTGAGTTGCTTGGCCCAATTTGAGCCGGATGCTCAAGTTGCAGGTTGGCTGGCACAGGCCAGTGAGTGGTTCGTCGGCTCCGCCCCGGTGCTGCTGGAGCGTGCGCGCTGGAGCCAGCGCAAGGGCGAAGCACCCAGCGAGGTGATGGCCTTGGTGGACGCGATTGCGCCTGGCCATTCAGGCTATCGCCGGGCCATGCTGTGGATGGCTGACAGCTTGTTCTTCGCCGGGCAGGCGCAGGACGCAGAACGCTACTACCAGCGCGCAGGCCAGGTGCGCAGCTTGACCGGGTCTGAGCAAGCACGGATGGCGCATTTGCAAATGCGCCAAAGCACCTCAGCCCAAGACGCCCTGGATGCACCAGGGGCCGAGGTCAGCAGTGACAGTGGTTGGCAAGGCGTAGACACCGGCGTGCTGAGCGAGGCCCTGGCCTTGGTGGGCAGTTGGCTGGGGGCCGAGCCGGTACGCAACAGCGCCGCACGTGCTGCACTAGAAGGCTTGGCCGAGCGCTCCCTGGCCCATTGCCGCACGCAATGGCCGAATCAAGAGACCGTGCCGGTGGACTTGGTGCTGCAACTGGCTCGGCTCTTGCAGCAAATCAGCGAGCAGCGCTATGGTCACTTGGCCGAGATTGAGGCCGCCTTTCCTTACCATCGCGGTGCCGCCTATGGCGAACTCGACCCCGCGCTGGGTGCCAGCCTCCATCAAGCGGCTCTGCACCATGTGGCCTTGATGGCCCAACTGGCTACTCAAACAGGCAGCGGCTTGACGCGCCAAGCCGGTTTGCGAGTCTGGTTGGAACTGTTGCGATGGGGCGTGCAGGCGCTGCTGGGTCTAGAGCAGGCCGAAGAGGCCTTGGCCTGGGTTCGCCAAGCGCAGGATGTCTTGGGGCCTAGCATGGGGCGCAGCGTGCTCATCGCCCTGGAAGAACGTTGCCTGTTGGCGCAAGGCCTGCTGCCAGAAGCCCAGGCCTTGAGGCTGACCATGGCCCAAGAGGCTGACGCGGTGCTGTTGCCGCTGCGGGAATGGGATGAGTGGGTCGGTGCCGCTTTAGGGGAGTTGCCCGGGCAGACGCATCACGGCGACTCCGCTTGGCAAGATCAGGTGGCAAGCGGCCGCTTCGAGACCGTCACCGCCGATGGCGTGCTGACCGAGCACGTCCACCACACCGCCCCCGTGCGCCTGGAAGCAGTGCGCCTGCCCGATTTGAAAGTTCGCCTCTCCTACGGCTTGATCCACGATCAAGCGGGCCTGCTGAGGCCCCACGCTTGGCACCGCACCATGGGTGAGTTTCCCTATGCCCACACCGATGTGCTCAGCACCAGCGCTCGGGGCACCAGCCTGCGCCGCCCCTCGGCCACGCGCGCGGTGGACTTCCCTGTGTTGGTGTTGGCCAATATGGACGCCTTGGAGCACCGCAACTATTACCACTGGATGATGCTGATCTTGCCCAGGATTTTGGTGGCGCAAGATGCAGGCTGGCTGCAGGGGCGTCAACTGTTACTGCCCGCCGAGCTGCCGAGCTGGATGTTCAGCAGCCTCACCGACCTGGGTTTCACCCCAGCGCAATGGTGTACCTACACCCGCGATGAAACCCTGCACCTGCACGATGCGCTGGTGATCTCGCCGCTGGAGTTTGCCAGCCCGACCTTGCTGCATCTGCTGCGCACCCGCCTGTGGCAGGCAGCGGGCCTGGATATTGACCGCCCGCCGCGCGCGGACAAGCGCGTCTTCATCTCGCGCCGCAGCGAAAACCGCCGCCCGCTCATGAACGAAACGGCGGTGATGGCCCATGCTGAATCACTGGGTTTTGAAGTGGTCGCCCCCGAGACCCTCCCCCTGCTGGATCAGGTGCGCCTCTTTGCAAGTGCCAGCGCTGTGGCCGGGCCTCCTGGTGCGGCCTTCACCAATCTGGCATGGGCTCAAGCAGGGACCAGGGTGGTCGCCCTTTACAAGCCCGATGTACACCTGCCCACCTTTGTGGACATCTCCGTGATTCGTGAGCAAAAACACCGCTGGCTCTTGGGCAAACCGGTGCCGGGCTTCGAGCGTGCCAGTCTGGTGAACGCCCCCTATACCGTGAACATCGCCCAAGCCCATGACGCGCTGCGCTGGGCTTGCGGCCATTGATGATGCAGTCATTCATCCACCGTGTGAGCACGCTGGCGCAGCAGACTGGCCGCGCATTCCCAGGTGGTGAGGACTTGGCGCTCAAGCTGCTGAGGGCTCCCCATGCCGCCGCACCGCGCCGACGCTTGGCCAAAGCCATGGTGGCTTGGCTGCGCGAAACCACCGAACCCCCGCCTGGCTTGCCCGGCCTGGTGGGCGAGGCCATCACCTTGGCCTGGCAGGGTTTGAGCGACACCGAGCGCTTGGAGAGTGGGCTCATGCCCGCCTACATGCGCGTGCTGCGCCAGACTCAGCAACACGACGCCTTGCTGCAAATGCTGGAGCAAGGGTATTGCCGCCCAGAGCCCGACGATGCTTGGCTGCAAACCGCGCTAGCCGGCTTGGCTTGGGTGGCGCGCGAGTGTCCGGATGGCTCCAACCAACGCAGAGTAGCCCGCCTGCTCAGTGCTTGGTTAGCGATGCCCGACTCGGCCGCTTGGCTGCAAGGCCTGCCCAACGCCAGCGCACAAACGCTGGCCAATGCCTTGCTCAAAACCGGCGTATTGAGCGGCTTGGCGGCTCTGCTCAACCACCATCTCCAAGCGCTGGACCCTGACCAAACGGCTCGCGGGCTGACCGCCCTGGTGCAACACTTGGGCGGCGCAACAGTGCGCGATGGGGCGCAGCAGGCCGTCGCCCTTCACCCCCGCCACCCTGGCCTGCGCTTGGTCTTGCTGCAAGCCATGGCCGACTGTGGGGCCAGCATGGCTGACATGGCACCCTTGTGCCAAGGGGTCGATCTCTCTCACCCCAGCGCAGAGGCATTCTTAAGTGGGGTGGCCACCTGGGCGTTTGAATCGGGGCAGGCCAAGGTCGCACAGGAGACCTTGCAAGCACTGGCGACCCTGGGGCCTTTGCCGCCCGCCAATGCCGCCCAGTGGCAGCACCTCAGCGTCAAGCAAGGCGGAGGGCCGGTGGCAGACGCCAGCCCCCTCGACCTGAGCGCGCTCGCCGCTGTGCAAGAGGCCTTGACCCCCTTGGCTGACTTGCTCGCCATCGCCCCCTTGCACAGCAGCCCCTACAGTGCCGCTGCGCTGCGCGCCCGCAGCGCAGAAGCCCTGGCTCATTTCGAGCACACCTTGGCGGCGCAGGCGGCGTTGAGCTGGGCCCAAGCAGAAGAAGCGGCCAACACCTTGTGGGCCTTGGCCAACGCAGGCCCCCTGGAGTTGCGCCACTGGCAAGGCGTGTTCCCCTTCGACTTTGGGCCTGACCTCGGGTGCATTGACCCGCTGCGCGCCAGTGCGTTGTGCGACGCCGTTCTTACACATCTGTTGAGTCTGTGCCAACATCAGTTGCGAGGCCTAACCGGGCAGATTCAAGAGGTCTTGCAAATCGCCCGCTGGCTGTGTGAAGCCCGCTGGGCTTTGGGGCAGGCCCCCGAGGCCTTGGCCGACATTGCCCGGCTGCAGGCCCAGCTTGCGCCATGGGGCGACTGGGCGTGGTGGGCCTTGTTGGAACGCTGTGCGCTGGAAGCAGGCGATGAGGCCAGCGCGCGCAACGCCCGGCAACAACTGCCCTTGGTTGCCGAGAGCGAAACCCACACCGCGCTGGAGTGGGACGATTGGCTGGGCGAACAAGCAGCGCATCAGCGGCTGCTGTGCAGCGACCCTGCCCTCCCTGGCACCTGGCAAATTGCCAGCCCGGATGGCCGAGTCCGTGAGGCGGCGTTTGCCACCCTGCCTTGCCAGCTCAGCAGCGTAGCGGTTCGCCATGTGCAGGTCCGACATAGCCACTTGTTGGTGTCGGCGGACGGTCGCTATTTGCTGCCCCATGCCTGGCACCGGCAAATGGGGGCCTTTCCCTTCCCGCACCCGGGCCTGCTCAGCCGCGGCCTGCGCGGGGCCACGCTGCGCAAGCCCAGCCAGGTGGATCGGGTGGACGAAGCCTTGCTGGTTGTGGCGAATATGGACGCCACCTTTCACCGCAACTACTACCACTGGATGGTGCTGACCCTGCCGCGCATCCACTGGGCCATGGCACAGGGGCTGCTGGATGGCCGACGCTTGCTGCTGCCCGCCGAGTTGTCGGGCTGGATGTTCCAGAGCCTGCACGACATCGGCCTGCCCCAGGAGGCGCTCTACCTTTATCGGCAAGACCAAACCTTGGAACTGGCCGACGCCTTGCTGCTCTCGCCCCAAGAGTGGGCCAGTGCGACCCAAATTGAGGCGCTGCGGCAAACACTCTGGCGAGCTGCCGGGCTGGACCCCACCGCCCCGCCGCCCGCGCAGCGCCTGCTGTACCTGACGCGCCAAGGCGAAGTCCGTCGCCCCTTTGCCCAAGAAGCGGCGGTGGCGGCGCTGGCCACTCAACTTGGCTTTGAGTGTGTGGCCCCTGAAACTTTGAGCGTGTTGGCGCAGGTGCGCCTCTTTGCCGAGGCGCGCGCCATCGCAGGGCCACCGGGCGCTGCCTTTACCAACCTGATGTGGGCGCAGGCCAGCACCAAGGTGCTGACCCTGTTCAAAGAAGACATCAACGGCCCAACTTTCTTGGACCTGTCGTTCATTCGAGGCCAACAACACCGATGGTTGCAGGGCCAAAGCCTGCCGGGCTTTGAGCACACCTCGGTGGTGACCTCGCCCTATGCCATCGACCTGGCGCTGGCCGAGCGCGAGCTGCGCTGGGCAGCCACCTGAGGAGCCCCTGTGCGCGTACCGTTTTTGGACTTGCAAGCCCTCTACCGCGAGGACGCCACCGCCTACGACGCGGCCTATCGCCGCGTGATGGACAGCGGGCGGTGGATTTTGGGGCCGGAACTCAGCGGCTTTGAAGCGGCTTTTGCCCGCTACTGCGGCCGCCGCCATGCCGTGGGCGTGGGCAATGGCCTGGAGGCCTTGCGCCTGGCCTTGTTGGTCGCAGGCATTGGCCCGGGAGATGAGGTCATCGTGCCAGCCCATACCTTTATTGCCACCTGGTTGGCGGTGCAGCAGTGTGGTGCCACGCCCGTCCCGGTGGAGCCCGAAGAGGGCTACTTCAACATCAGCGCCGAGGGCGTGCGCGCCGCACTGAGCCCCCGCACGCGGGCCGTTATTCCGGTGCACCTCTACGGCCACTGCGCGGACGGCCCTGCCCTTGAGGCGCTGTGTGCCAGCCAAGGGTTGGTGCTGATTGAAGATGCGGCCCAGGCGCAGGGGGCCGGTTGGGGTGAGCGCCGCGTTGGCAGCTTCGGGGCGCTGAGTGCCTTTAGCTTTTACCCTGGCAAAAACCTGGGCGCATTTGGCGATGCGGGGGCCGTGTTGACTGACGACGATGCACTGGCCCACGCGCTGCGCCTACAGCGCAATTACGGCAGCAGCCAGCGCTACGCCCACGACAGCCTGGGCACCAACAGCCGGCTTGATGAAGTTCAGGCCGCTTGGCTGACGGTGCGCCTGGCCAAGCTGGACGCACACAATGCAAGGCGCGCCCGAGTGGCAGCGCTGTACGCCCAACATCTAGCAGGCATTCCTGGCCTGCACCTGCCCCGCACCGCCCCCGGCAGCCAGCCCGCCTGGCATTTGTACGTGGTGCAAACCGACAAGCGCCAGGCCTTGCAGCAGTATTTGCAAGCGCAGGGCATCGAGACCCTGGTGCACTACCCTCAGCCGGTCTACGGTTTTGCGCCGTTCGCTGCCTACCGGCCCACCCCGCGCACCCGCAGCGACGCGATCTGCGAGCAGGTCTTGAGCCTGCCCATGGGCCCCCACCTGAGTGAGTCCCAGGTCATGCTGGTATGCGAGGCGGTGCGCCATTTTTTTGAGGCCCACCCATGAGTCTGCCCCCCCCTGGCAAAGCCCTGAGTGCAGAGGATTACGCGGCGCGTCATGACGCGCATGCAGACTTCGAGTCCGTCTGCCTGCTGGCCCGGCATCAGCACAATTTGCGTTGGCTGCAACGCAATCGCCCGGCCAGCGTGCTGGAAGTGGGCTGTGGGCCGGTGTTGTTGAGCACGGCCGCTCGTGCCGCCAATACCGGCGTGCAGCGCTGGGTGACGGTCGAGCCCGCCAGCCGCTGGGCCCAGGGCGCTGAGGCGGCGGCACAAAGCTGGCCTGGGTTGACGGTGATCCACGACTACATTGAACAAGCGCAGGCCGCACTGGCCAAGGCCTGCGGCAGCGACCCCTGGGCGGATATGGTGGTGGTGTCAGGCGTCATCCACGAGACGGCTGAACCCGAGACTCTGCTGCAAGCCGCCCTCGCCCCGCTCAAGCCCGGCGGGCTGGCCTTGATCAGTGTCCCGAATGCGCATTCCTTTCATCGCTTGCTGGCGGTGGAGATGGGCTTGGCAGAGGCCCCCGAAGACTTGTCTCAGCGCAACCGCCTGCTGGGCCAAGCCCGGGTCTTTCGCCCGCAAGACTTGCGCGAGATGGCGCGAGCGCTGGGGCTAGTGGAAGTCGCCTTTGAGGGCTATTTGTTCAAGCCTTTCACCCACGGAAGTTGGGATGGCGCAAGGACACGATGCGCTGGTGTTCGCCGTCGTCCAGGTGGACATCGAACGAGCCGGAAATGGCCACGTACAACTGGCGCAGGCGGCGGTGAGAATGCCCTGCCCGGCTGGCCCGCGACGGCACGTCATAGGTCCAATAGGCTCTCTTGACGGGAAACTCAAAATCCACCCCCGACTCCACAAAGGAGATCGATCCTCGGTGGTCGTAAATGGTTCTCAGCTCAACGCTCTTGCAATCATTCACATGGGCCATGTGCGCACTCCCTCATTCAACAGTTCAGAACGTAATGGTCATGAACGACCGTGCTGGCCCCAAAACTCTCTTTGTAAAAACACAGGCCCTCATTGAGCACTTGCCCCGCGCTTTCATTGGAGTGACCAAAGTCGAACCAAAGGCCTTGGGCCTGGGCCTGCTCAATGGCCTGCTCGACCAACTGGTCCAGCGCCGCACAGCGTCGTGCCTCAGCGTTGGCCGCCATGTACTGCACATGCAAGACGGTGGCCGTCTGAAAGACCACCATGCCCGCGACGATGGCGTCACCCTGCCAAGCTAGACGCAGTTGGATCTGCCTGGGGAAGCGGCCCGCCAGCAAAGCCATCTCCTGCACGCTGTGTACGGGTGTGCTGCGGTGGCGGCTCGCCAACTCTGCCGACAGCAAAGCCCAGAACGCCGCCAAAGCGTCTGGCGATTCACCCCCCTGGACCACGCTCAAGCGCAAGCCCCCACGGCGCCGCAGTGCCGTGGAGATGGCGCGGCGGCGGGCCATCGGCCAGTGGGCGGGGCTGGGGCCTATCACGCTCAAAACCTCGCGTCGCACCAACTCAGCGTGGCAGCGGAAGAGTGCATAGCGGTCTTCCTCGCAGGGCCATTGGTGGTAGATCGAAGGGACGGTCTTGTAAAGCAAGCGGCGGACCCCTTGCTCTGCCAAATCGGCTTGCAAGGCCTGCATCAGCGCCAGCATGGTGGCGGCCCCCAAGGGCTGTGCCAACACCAAACCGCCATAGCTGAGGCCCCCATGGCTGATGCGCTGATCGCCGTCGGCATGTGCGGGCAGCAGTGCCAGCAACTGCTCGCCCCGCCACACCAAGAGTGATGCATCGATGAAGCGATTTGCGTGGTAATCCATGAAACCACGATCAAACAGAAACGTGGCGTTGGGACTGCGGGCCACCAAGGCATTCCATCGCTCACGGTGAGCGGCCGAATAGGCTTCAAACCGGAAGCCTGCCGCCATGCCAGTCAACGCAGCACTCCCCGCGTGGAGGCTTGTGCGAAGGCCATGATTTCTCGCACCCGCGCATGCTCGCCCCACCTCTGGGCCAGGTGGTCCAGCACGGATTGCGCCGTGCGCGTATGGTCGCGCCACAGGTGCATGACCTGGCGCAGCAGGCGCAGGTCGGCCCTGGAGAGGCCGTGGCGCTCCAGCCCAATGAGGTTGACGCCATGCAAATAGGCAGGGCAGGCGGTGCCAAACGCCACGGAATAGGGCAACACATCTTGCGTGATAGCGGCGTGCCCTGAAACAAACGCATAGGCCCCCACTCTCACAAACTGCTGCATGCCCACCATGCCGGAGATCACCGCGTGGTCACCAATATGGCAGTGGCCTGAGATGCCGCAATAGGCCGTGATGCGGCTGCCATGGCCCACTTGCACGTCGTGCGCCAAGTGGCTGTAGGCCATGACCATATTGTCGTTGCCCAAACGCGTGCAACCGTCACCACGCACCGTGCCACGATGGATGGAGACGTATTCAAAAATTTGATTGCGATCGCCGATCTCGACGCGTGTGGGCTCGTTCTGGTAGGCCGGGTCTTGGGGGCGGCCACCAATCGCGGTGTGTGCCGCAATATGGTTGTCCGCACCAATGCGCACATCGCCATAGGCGGCCACGCCGTTCATCAGCACGGTGCGAGGCCCGATACGCACCGGCCCGTCGATCACACACCAAGGCCCTATCTCAGCCGTGGGGTCGATCTGGGCTTGGGGGGAAATGACGGCGGTGGGGTGAATCATGGCAAGAAAGATGACACAAACGCATGATGCCCTGAGCGCGACGGATTTCGCAATCCAGCGGCGGCTGCGGCCCGCAGCTCGCCGGGGGATTGACTTTTCTGCGTGGGGCCGCATTCCGTCGGGCGACAATGGCGGGACTCCCCTATCCCCCAGAGGACTCCATGACCACGACAACACGCAAGGGCATCATCTTGGCGGGCGGCAGCGGTACGCGCCTGCACCCAGCCACTTTGGCGATCAGCAAACAACTGATCCCGGTGTACGACAAGCCCATGATTTACTACCCGCTGGCCGCCTTGCTATTGGCCGGTGTGCGTGAGATTCTGGTGATCAGCACCCCGCAAGACACACCTCGCTTTGAACAACTGCTGGGCGATGGCTCGCGCTGGGGTGTGCACCTCAGCTATGCCGTTCAGCCCAGCCCCGACGGCCTGGCCCAAGCCTTTTTGATTGGCGAGCGGTTTTTGAACGGTGCCCCCAGCGCCCTGGTGTTGGGCGACAACATTTTTTATGGCCATGACCTGGGCCGCCGCCTAGAGGCTGCTGCCGCGCGCCCAAGTGGTGCCACGGTCTTCGCCTACCCCGTGACCGACCCTGAGCGTTACGGCGTGGTGGAGTTCAATACCCAGGGGCAAGCCATCAGCCTGGAAGAGAAGCCTAGCGCTCCCAAGAGCCGCTATGCCGTGACAGGCCTGTACTTTTATGACGAGCAGGTGGTGGACCACGCCAAGGCTTTGAAACCCAGCCCACGCGGCGAGCTAGAGATTACCGACCTGAACCGCCGCTACCTGGAAGCCGGGCAACTGGATGTGCAGATCTTCGGCCGTGGTGATGCCTGGCTGGACACCGGCACCCACGACAGCCTGCTCGAAGCCAGCGCCTTTGTGCAGACCCTGGAAAAACGCCAGGGCCTGAAGGCCTGCTGCCCCGAGGAAATCTGTTGGCGTAAAGGCTGGATCAATGACGCCCAGCTCGAAGCCCTGGCCACGCCACTGGCCAAAAGCGGCTACGGCCAGTACCTGCTGAAGGTCCTCAAAGAACAAGTGTTTTGAAGCCACCATGAGCCCACCTCTGCCCCGTGTTTTTGTGGCCGGTCATCGCGGCATGGTGGGCTCGGCCGTCGTACGCGCCTTGCAGGGCCGGGCCGACTTGCTGCTTCGCAGCCGTGATGAGTTGGACCTGACTCGCCAAGATCAGGTCGAGGCTTTCTTTCAGCAGGAGCGGCCAGACCAAGTCGTGTTGGCGGCTGCCAAGGTGGGGGGCATTCACGCCAACAATACCTACCCGGCTGAGTTCATCTATAGCAACCTCGTAGTCGCCAGCACGGTGATTCATGAGGCTTGGCGCGCCGGTGTCAGTCGCCTTGTTTTTTTGGGATCCAGTTGCATCTATCCTAGATTGGCAGAGCAACCGCTGCGAGAAGAAGCCTTGCTCACCGGTTTGCTGGAACCCACCAACGAACCTTACGCCATCGCTAAGATCGCTGGCATCAAGTTGTGCGAGAGCTATCGACGCCAGTACAACTCAGACTTCCGCAGTCTGATGCCCACCAATTTGTATGGACCCGGGGACAACTACCACCCGGAGCACAGCCATGTCATACCAAGCCTGTTGCGTCGCTTTCATGAAGCCAAGATCTCGGGGGCGAAAGAGGTCGTTGTTTGGGGCTCAGGCCGCCCGCAGCGAGAGTTCTTGCATGTAGACGACTTGGCTCAGGCTTGCGTGTTCGCTCTGGACAGCCCACGCGAAGCTTGGGATGCCCAAGCCCCCCTCACGCGTTCACACCTGAATGTGGGCAGCGGCGAAGAACTCAGCATCGCAGACTTGGCCGCACTGGTGGCCTCCACGGTGGGCTTTGAGGGCCGGCTGCAATTTGACCGGCAACAGCCTGACGGCTCACCCCGCAAATTGCTAGACAGCAGCCGCTTGCGCTCTTTGGGCTGGGCACCCACAGTGCCTTTGGCACAAGGAATAGCCTCCGTTTACCAAGATTTTTTGCAAGGCGAAGTCCGCTCAATCTAGCCGGTGCCTCACAGTCGGTGGCGGCTCATTGAGAACCTTCTTCGCCTGCCGCCGCCCACCAGATCATCGTCATAGAGGCATGCATCTCGTTCGAAATGAAGCATGTCGCGATGAACCCCATTCAGGCTGCGCGCTCCAATGCTGGCGCAACTACCACCCGACGCGAGGCACCGAGTGCCTCGCACCCTTGCTCTGAAGATCTGGCGGGCAAGGGGGACCTAGGGTCTGTTGACCTATAAATCCTGCCCTCTGAGTGAGTCCTACAGGCCACGCCATCCTTTGATGCGCCGCTTGCCCGCACATCGGTGCGGGCGGCGCAGTGTGCCTAGATTGGCATGGCCTGTCGGGCTCACGCCGGTAGGATTCATAGGTCAACAGACCCTAGCGCGTTGATCAGGACACCCACAGAGCGGGATCGCCTGGCGGCGACGATCAGCAAAGTTCGCGAGGCCCTGAATGGAAAACTCGCACGGACCGTGAAGTGCGTGCGAGTGTAAGGGGGCGGGCACTCAAGCCCGCTGAATGAGGCGATCAGTGGCCGCTGGCGCCCGATGCACCCAGGCCAGTTTCAGAGCGCACTTGCTGCGCTTCGAAGTCAGCACGTTCCTTGGCAGCTTGCGGGCTCTTGTCCAGGATGGAGAACAGCCAGATGCCGATGAAGCCGATGGTCATGGAGAACAGTGCGGGCGAGGTGTAGGGGAACCAAGCCGAGCCCTTGGGGTTGCCCAGCGTGGCTTCCCACACCGAGGGCGACACCACCGTCAAACCGACGGAGGAGATCAGGCCCAAGAAGCCGCCGATCACCGCACCCTTGGTGGTGCAATCCTTCCACAGCACGCTCATGAAGAGCACTGGGAAGTTGGCCGACGCTGCAATCGCGAAAGCCAGCGACACCATGAAGGCGATGTTCTGCTTCTCGAAGGCAATGCCCAGGGTCACAGCCAGCACGCCGAGTGCCAGGGTGGTGATGCGCGAAACACGCAGCTCGGAAGCGCTGTCCGCCTTGCCGCCCTTGATCACCGTAGCATACAGGTCGTGAGACACGGCCGAGGCACCGGACAAGGTCAAGCCTGCCACCACGGCAAGGATGGTCGCGAAGGCCACCGCCGAGATGAAGCCGTAGAACACGTCGCCGCCCACGGCCTTTGCCACCAGCACCGCAGCCATATTGGCCGTACCTGCGCCGCCCTTGATCACGCCCTTGGCGGTATCGGCAAACTCAGGATTGGTCAGGACCAGGGTGATGGCACCGAAACCGATGATGAAGATCAGCACGTAGAAGTAGCCGATCCAGGTCGTGGCCCAGAACACCGACTTGCGAGCTTCCTTGGCGTCAGGCACCGTGAAGAAGCGCATCAGGATGTGGGGCAGACCGGCGGTACCGAACATCAAAGCCATGCCGAAGCTGATGGCAGAGATGGGGTCCTTGATGAAGCCGCCAGGGCCCATCAATGCCAGACCGACCTTGTCGGGGTTCACCGCCATGGCCTTGGCCATCGCAGCAGAGGCCGCAGAGGCCGCTTCAGGCGTTGCGGCCGCTGCCGCAGAGGCTGCTGCCGCTGCAATTGCCGCCTCCTTGCCAGTGGCTGCAATCGCGGCCTTAACGGCCACACCCTTGGCGAACAGCGCTTCTGGCGAGAACCCGAACTGCGCCATCACCATAAAGGCCATGAAGGTCACACCGCACAAAAGCAGCACGGCCTTGATGATCTGCACCCAGGTGGTGGCGGTCATGCCGCCAAACAGCACGTAGACCATCATCAGCGCGCCGACGATGACCACGGCCATCCAGTATTCCAAGCCGAACAACAGCTTGATCAACTGACCGGCACCAACCATTTGAGCGATCAGGTAGAAAGCCACCACGACCAGCGTGCCCGAGGCCGCAAAGGCGCGGATCGGGGTTTGCTTGAATCGGTAACCGGCCACATCAGCAAAAGTGAACTTGCCGAGGTTGCGCAGGCGCTCTGCCATCAGGAAGGTGATGACGGGCCAGCCGACCAAGAAGCCGATGGAGTAGATCAGGCCGTCGTAGCCCGAGGCCATCACCGCTGCGGAGATGCCCAGGAAAGACGCCGCCGACATGTAGTCACCCGCAATGGCCAGGCCATTTTGGAAGCCGGTGATGCCGCCACCGGCTGTATAGAAGTCAGCCGCAGAACGGGTCTTGGCAGCCGCCCACTTGGTGATCCAGAGGGTACCGGCCACGAAAGCGCCGAACATGCCAATGGCTGTCCAGTTGGTGGCTTGCTTAGCCGCTTGGCCCACATCTGCGCCAGCCGCAAAGGCACCGGCGGTCAGACCCGCCAAGCCCACCACGGCCAACAACGTTTTAAGAAGTCGGTTCATTTGGAGGCGTCCTCAAGAATCTCTTTGGTCAACTGGTCGTACTCGCCATTCGCGCGGCGCACATAGATGCCCGTGATCACGATGGTGAAGACAATCACGCCCATACCGATCGGCACGCCGATGGTGGTGACGCCTGCGCCCAGAGGCTGAGCCAGGAATTCTTTGTTGAACGCAATGAGGGCGATGTAGCCGTAATAAACGACCATCATCAGCGCGGCCAGCCACCACCCAAACGCATTGCGCTTGGACTTCAGCAACTGGTACTTGGGATTGGCACGGATGCGTGCCACCACGGGATCAGTCATGAGTCTCTCTCCATGTCAAAGATCAGAGGTCTCGGGATGTCCTGGGACCGTACACACACCGAAAGAGGTGTGGACCTTGACGGAAAGTGTCTGAGCGGCGGCTGACCCGCGGCTGACCAGCCATGGTGCATTGCAGCAGTGTTTTCACCTAGGAAAGGCGAGTTGTTTGATGCACTGCACTAACAAACTGACGCCACACTGTCGCGTTAGAGACTGCGGGCGTCTTTTCGTCTTCTGGCTCCACATAACGCCGGCAATAAGCAATTGAAAGCAGCTTCACGGTCGCCCGTCGATAGGGTGTCCGACCGCAGTGCGTCAACTGCAGGCAATGCCTGCCCTCCATCAGGGCAGCCCGCCACCATGGCGCTAGGGCCCTGCTCGTGTTTTTCAGGCGGTGTCTATGGAGGGCCTATCATCCGCCACCTTTCGCTGTTGATCTTGCTTTTTCCTGATGTCTGCCGCCACCCTGAACCCCGCCCAAATGGAAGCCGTGCATTACCTGGGCGGCCCTTGCTTGGTTTTGGCGGGGGCGGGCTCCGGCAAAACACGGGTGATCACCCACAAGATTGCCCGGCTCTTGCAGACTGGGCTGCACCCCAAACGCATCGCCGCCATTACTTTCACCAACAAAGCGGCGCTGGAGATGCGGGAGCGCGCCAAGTCCTTGGTTGGCCCCAAGGCCGCCAAAGACTTGGCCATCAGCACCTTCCATTCTCTGGGTGTGCGCATGCTGCGGGAGGACGGCGAAAAGCTGGGATTGAAGCCCAAGTATTCGATCTTGGACTCGGACGATGTGCTGGGCGTGCTGCGTGATGCTGGCTCCTGCACCGACAACGCCTTGGCTCGGCAATGGCAGTGGACCATCAGCCTCTGGAAGAACCAGGGCTTGAACAGCAGCACGGCCATGGCTGCTGCCCAGAATGCCGATGAAGAGTTGGCCGCCAGGGTGATGGCCTTGTATGAGGAGCGCTTGGTGGCCTACCAGGCGGTGGACTTTGACGACCTGATCAGCCTGCCGCTCAAGCTGCTACGCAACCACGAAGAGGCCCGCCGCAAATGGCAAGACCTGTTCGCCCATGTGCTGGTGGATGAATACCAGGACACCAACGTCGTGCAGTACGAACTGCTCAAGGCCTTGGTGGACCACCCGGATGAAGACCGGCGCGGCCGCTTTACGGCCGTGGGTGACGACGACCAAAGTATTTACGGCTGGCGTGGTGCCACCATCGAGAACCTGAAGAGGCTGCCCGAGGACTTCCCGGCGCTGAAGGTCATCCCCTTGGAGCAAAACTATCGCTCCACCAGCTCGATTTTGCGGGCAGCCAATGCGGTGATTGCCGGCAACCCCAAGCTGTTTGAGAAAAAACTATGGAGCGACCTGGGCGACGGCGAGCCGGTGCGGGTCTCAGAGTGCGACACCGAAGAGCACGAGGCGGAGCGCGCGGTGTCCTTCATCCAAGGCCTGCGTGGCAACGATGGCCGCATCAAGTTCAGTGACTTCGCCATCCTCTATCGCACCAATTTCCAGGCGCGGACGTTTGAGAACAAACTGCGTGCGGCACAAATCCCCTACAAGGTCTCAGGCGGCCAGAGTTTTTTTGACCGCGCAGAGATCAAAGACCTCTGCTCTTGGCTGCGCCTGTTGGTGAACCAAGACGACGATCCCGCGTTCTTGCGCGCTGTCACCACGCCTAAGCGCGGTATTGGCCACCAAACTTTGGGGGCCTTGGGCGAGTTTTCAGCCAAGTGGAAAGTGAGCATGTTTGAGGCGCTGTTTTCGCAGAGCCTGTCCACCACACTGAGCAAAAAAGCGATTGACTCGCTGCATGAATTTGGCCGCTATGTGAACGACCTGGAATACAAAGCCCGCCACACGGTGGGCTCTGAAGACGCCCGCGCCGTGCTCACCACCTGGCTCACCGAGATCGACTACGAAAAGCACCTTTACGACAGCGAAGACAGCGAAAAGCTGGCCGCCTCGCGTTGGGGCAATGTGATGGACTTTGTGGACTGGGTGGCCAAGCGCTGCGACGGCGAGCTGAGCGAAGAAGGCGGCATCACCCAAGAGAGCGACAAGAAGAGCCTGCTGGAGGTGGCGCAAACCATCAGCGTCATCTTGAGCCTGGCCGAGCGCGGCGACGCCGAGCAAGACATGGTCACGCTGACCACTTTGCATGCCTCCAAAGGGCTGGAGTGGCCGCATGTGGTGCTGGCCGGTGTGAACGAGGGCGTCTTGCCCTTTAAGAGCGACACCGAGGAGATGACGCCCGAGCGCTTGGAAGAAGAGCGGCGGCTGATGTATGTGGGCATCACCCGGGCTCAGCGCACCTTGGTGGTCAGCACCTTGCGCAGGCGTAAAAAGGGCCGGGAGATGGTGCCGGGCATTCCCAGCCGCTTCATCAAGGAGATGAAGCTGGACGAGGTCGGCAGCAAAGAAGACCCCAAGGACCGGCTCAAGCGCATACGCGCCGAACTGGCCGCCAAGACGGCGGGCGCACTGCCACCGGCCTGATCGCGGGCTGGGCTGGGTGGCGGCCCATCATCCCGGCCGTATGAGGCCACACCATGAACTGGGAAGAGTTGGCAGTGCTGTGTTTCTAACGCATCAATGAAGCGGTGCCAGGCCACTTTAGTCGCGTCATCGCCTAGGAAACATTGCTTCACGCTGTAACTCGACGGGGGCTGGATATGCTGCGGGCCCTGACGGTGTTGACGCCGCACTCCCTCATTCTGAAACCTACTATGACACCCCTACACCTGACTCTTGGCGCGGTCTGCGCCTCGCTCTTCGCAAGCACCACCGCCCTGGCTGGCATGGTGACCGACAGCCACGGCAACGTGGGCTATGACACTGCTGCCGAATGTGACGCCGCCGTGGCGTCTGGCACAGCCAAGTTCTATACCTCCTTCACCCACAAGCCGCCGCTGAAGCGCGCGGGCGAGGTCAGCGTGAAGGCCATGCCCCTGAAAGACTTGCTCTTGCCTAGCGATGCAGCCAGTGCATTGAACTACACCGGCAAGGACTATGCGCGCGGGGCTTGTGACATTGGTGCGGGCCGCTCAGGTGGCCGTGATGGCGTGGCCAAAGAGCTGCAAGGCAAGTACGTGCCCTACAGCCCCGACATGATGGTCAATGTGTATTACGACAAGCAAGGCGTGCCGGTGCGCGCCTCGATGAAGCAGTGCGACAACTGGTTCGGTGCTCGCCTGCCGCGCCCCATCCCCGCGCCGGTGCCTGTGGCCAAGCCGGCCCCCGCACCTGCCCCTGTGCCGGCTCCAGCCCCTGCCCCAGTGGTGCAAGCACCGCCGCCGCCTGTGGTGAAGGCACCTGTGGTGACACCAGCCCCAGTCGCTCCTGCTCCAGTGAAAGCTGCGGTGGTGGCGGCCAAGGGCGGCGTTGGCTGGACTGAGGTCTTGGGCGCGGCGGCGGTGATTGGCGTCGGTGCTGTGCTGTTGAACAGCGATGGCGACACGGGCACCACGGGCACCACCGGCACCACCGGCACGACCAACTGATCGCCCTGTTCTGAGAGGCCGCCAGTGAGAAGCAGTGCACTGGCCGCTGTGGCGGCAGGCCTGGTTTTGGCCGCATGCAGCCCGACCATGCGGGCAGGGCTGCAAACCCTGCAGGGGGCTTGGCCCCAGGCCAGCAGCGTGCGTGATGCGCCCTTGGACCATCGCCTGGTCTATCTGCTGGTCACCCACCAAGGCCGCGAGGCCTTGATGGTGTGGTCGGGTGATGAGCCGGGGCCTCTGGGTCCGACCCGTGTGTGGGTGGGGGCGGATGGGGTGGTGCTGCGCACCCACCAGGGCCGCATGGTGGGGGTCTCTGAGCCCACCCGCAGTTGGCGGGTGGTGGCCCAAGCGCCCGTGCCCGGCCTGCCGCAGGGTGAACAACAAACTGTTGACCTCCAACCGGGCTACCGGCTTGGCTTGCAGCAGACCGTGGTGCGCATGCCTCTGCCTACGCCCCTGAGCGAGCCCAGCACCCTGGCTTTTCACGGCCCGGTCACAGGGTTGCAGTGGGAAGAAGAGAACGTGATGTCCGTGTCCGCGCGGTCGTCCCTTCAGGTTGGCCTGCTAGCCCGCAATGCCCAAGGCCAGGTGGTGTATGGCGAGCGCTGCCTGACCCCCGAGTGGTGCCTGAGTTGGCAGCCCTGGCCTCTTGACCGCCCGGGGCAGCGATGAAACGTTTAGCTTCACAGCGCCAGCCCGCTAGGCTCCGTGCCTCTTGCAGGCTCCGTTTAACACCCACCCTGCTGGCCTGGGCCCTTGCCTCCTCATTACACGCCCAAGAGCGGGCAAGCAGCGTGGTGCTGGAGCCGCCTGCTGGCCAGCGCTTAGGGGCTTGGCTGACCCAGCAGCATCCACAAGCCGCAGCCCAGGCCTTTGAGCCCGGCATTGCTTGGCAGAGTGCCCAGGCCCGCCTCCGCCAAGCCCAGGCCCGAGACGCCTTGCTGCAAGACCTTGCCAACTGGGCAGTGGTGAGCGCCGCCCGCCAAGCGCAGGCCACCCCGTTGCGGCAGTTGTTGCGTACCTTGCCAGTGACCGGCCGCCTACCGCTGGCCAGCAGCGACCTCTGGCGCATGCAAACAGCCAACGGCCTGGAGCCACTGACCGAGGCGGGTGACAAAGTTGTTCTACCGTCACGCCCCAACCGGGTGCGGGTGCTGGGAGCCAGCGCGCAAGCCTGCGATGTCCAGGCGCAGGCCCAAACCCCGGCCCTGGATTACCTGCGTGCCTGTGGCCAGCAGGCCGATGCTGCATGGTTGATCCAGCCCGACGGTGCGGTGCAAGCCCTTGGCTTGGCGGCCTGGAACGCCCAAGCGCAAGCGGCCCCCGGCCCCGGCGCTTGGATCTGGGTTCCGCCCAACATGCCCGACTGGCCCGAGTCCTTCAATGCCCGCATCGCCCAGGTGTTAGCAGAGCAGGGTGTGGCAGACGGGCCGCAGCCCCCCTTACCCCTGGGCGACCGCCCCAGCCCTTTGCCCACCGACCTGCCACAGAGCAACAATGACTGGGGCATGACGGGCCTGTTGCAAACCCCCACGGCCCGCTTCAGCCCTGCGGGGCAGGTGGCGCTCAGCGTCAGCCGGACCTGGCCCTACACCCAAACGACAGCCACGCTCAGCCCCTTTGACGGGCTGGAAGTGGGCGTGCGCTACACCCATGTGAGCAACAAGCTCTATGGCCCTTCGATTGCTGGGGACCAGGGCTATAAGGACAAATCCTCAGAGATCAAGCTGCGCCTGTGGGAAGAAGGCCCTTGGCGACCGGCCGTGGCCCTGGGCCTGCGGGACCCAGGCGGCACAGGCCTGTTTGCAGGCGAATACCTGGTGGCGTCCAAACGCTGGGGCCGGTTTGACATGAGCTTGGGCCTGGGTTGGGGCTATCTCGGGGCTCGCGGCAACCTGCCCAACCCCTTGAGCATTCTGGGTCAACGCTTTAGCCAGCGCGTTCAGGCTGACACGGGCAGCGGCGGCACAGCCCACCTCGGCAGCCTGTTCACCGGCCGCACGGCGCTGCTGGGCGGCGTGCAATGGCACACGCCCTGGGAGGGCTTGGTGCTGAAGGCAGAGTTAGATGGCAATCACTACCAACAGGAGCCTTTGTCGAATGACCTCGGGCCGATACGCAGCCCGATCAATGTGGGCTTCAGTTGGCAGCGCGGGCCTCTCACGCTCAGCGCAGGCTTGGAGAGAGGACAGCGCTGGATGTTGGGGCTGAGCCTGCACACCCAGGTGGCGCAGCTCAGCCGCGCCAAGCGCAACGAACCGGCACCTTGGCCCCTGTTGCGCCCGGCACCCAGCGCCAACACCAACCCGCCCTCCTCACCCACTGCCGACGCTGACGGCCCCTCTGCCGATACGCTCGACGCCCTGGCGGCCCAGGCTGGGTGGCCGCTGCGCCGGGCTTGGCAGGAGGGCGAGGCCTGGGTGGTGGAGTTTGACAACAGCCAGGGCCACTCGCTGCCCGAGCGCCTGGAGCGCGCCATGGCCGTTGTGCATGACCGTGCCCCCGAGCACATTGCCAGGGTGCGCTTTGTGCTGCTGCAACAAGGCGTGGCTGTGAGCAGCCGCCAGGTCGACCGTGTGGCCTGGGCGCAGGCACGCTGGTCCTGGCAGGGGCAAGCGCCCCAGTGGCAGGCCAGCGTCCAGCCGCTGCAAACCCCAGCAGCGCCAGCCGTGCCTGCGGCTTTGAAGCCCCAACCCCAAGGCGGCGTGAGCCTGGGCTACCAACAGCATGTGGGCGGGCCGGATGGCTACCTCTACGCGCTGAGCGCACGGGCGCAAGGGCAGTGGCCGTTGTGGCCGGGCGCATGGGCTCAGGGCACGGTTCAGTTGCGTTTGCTGGACAACTACGACCGCTACCGCTACACCGCCCCCAGTGAGCTGCCGCGAGTCAGAACCCTGGTGCGGGAATACCTGACCGACAGCCGGGTGACCGTGCCCTATGCCCAACTGACTCAAATTCACCGCTGGGGTGAAGACCTGTTTGGCATGGCCTATGTGGGGGCCTTGGAGCCCATGTTCGCGGGCGCGGGCGGTGAGCTCTTATGGCGTCCTCAGGGCGGCCACTGGGCGCTGGGCGTCGATGTCAACCGCGTGGCCCAGCGCGACTTCGGGCAGGGCACCGGCTTGCGCAACTACCGCGTCAGCACCGGCCACGCCACGGCCTACTGGAACACGGGCTGGCAGGGCCTGGAGGCCAAAGTGTCGGTGGGCCAATACCTGGCTGGTGACCGTGGTGCCACCGTCGAGGTGTCGCGCCGGTTTGCCAACGGCACCCGCATCGGGGCTTGGGTGACCAAGACCAATGTGTCCTCAGCCGCCTTTGGCGAAGGCAGTTTCGACAAAGCGGTGTATGTGTCGATTCCCTTTGACACCTTTTTGTCCGCCTGGTCCACCCAGACCATGAACCTGGCTTGGCAGCCTCTGATCCGCGACGGTGGCGCACGCCTGAACAAGCTGCACACGCTGTGGAACTTGACCGGCAGCCGCGACCCGCGTGCCTGGGAGTGAATGCCCCTGCGGGCTGCGCAAGCGGGTTGGTGGCCCGACAATGGCGTCCATGAAAATCGATCTCGTCTCCGATGTGGTCTGCCCCTGGTGTGTGGTGGGCTTGAAGTCTTTGGACATCGCCCTACAACGCTTGGGCCCGAGCTTTGAACCTGTTGAGCTGAGCTTTCAGCCCTTTGAGCTGAACCCTCAAATGCCACCCGAAGGCGAGGACATCACCGAGCACTTGGCGCGCAAATACGGCCTGAACGCCGAGCAAGTGAAAACCAACCAATTGAACATTCGCGAGCGTGCGGCAGCGGTGGGCTTTGACTTCCGCATGGACAAACGCAGCCGCACCTGGAACACCTTTGATACCCACCGCCTGCTGCACTGGGCGCACGAGGTAAACCCCAGCAAGCAGCGCGCCTTGAAAGAAGCCTTGTTCAGCGCCTACTTCACCGAAGGGCTGAACCCCGGCAGCCACGAGGTGCTGCTGCGCCTGTGCGGCGAGGTAGGGCTGGACGGCGGCACCGCAGAAGCTATTTTGAACAGCGACCGCTATGCCACCGAGGTGCGCGAGGCCGAAGCGTTTTGGCAGCAAGCCGGCATTCGCTCGGTGCCGGCCTTCATCATCAACCGCAAGCACCTGATCTCTGGCGGGCAGCCACCGGAAGTGTTTGAACAGGCTTTGCGGCAAATTGCGGCCGAAAGCTCAGCCAAAGCTTGACAGCGCGACCTCGCCACGCGGCGTGTTCAGCGTGACGCTGAGCGCTGCGCCGGGCAAAGCTTCGCGCTGTACGGCAGGCCGCAAGCGCAAGACTTGGGCGGCTTGGTCTGGCATGCCACGCACGGTCAGTTGCTTCAGGCTGATGCCGCTGTCGGGCATGGCGGCAGTGGGGTGTGGGCCGCTCCACTGGATGAGCGTGGGCACGGCGCCACCGGCCAGCGGCAAGCCGTCGTCGGCCACCACAATTTGCCACTCCAGCAAGCCCTGCGCCGTTTGGCGGCTGGCCCGCAGCGTGGGGCCAGGCTGAAAACGGCAGTTGATCAAGCCCCAGCGGTGCATGTCCACCATGGCGGAACGCGCCACATAGCCCACCAACTCAGGCCCTTGATCGCGTAGCCGCGCCTGCAGCGCTGGCTGTTCCAAACCAAACCAACGCGCCCTGCCCGGATCGGGCGCGGCCGGGTTGATGGCAATGATCTCGAGGTAGCACTGCGGTGCAGAGGCACTGCTGAGGTTGAGCAAGCGGTTGTGCGTGCCCATCAGCGCATGCTCTCCACCCGGCAAGCTGGCCACCCCCAAGGTGGCCTCGCACCAAGCTGCACCTTGGGCCAGGCTGTCAGCAGCAATGACCAGATGGTCGATCTCAGTGTGTTGCATACGGGACTCAGTCGTAGACCTCGGCATTGGGGTCGGTGGCTTCCAACTCATAGGCCGCCGCCAACATGGCCAAGCGGCCGATGACACCGTACATGTAGAAGCGGTTGGGGGCACTCGCCCCTGGCCGCTCACCCGGCTTGGGCAATTGGTGGCTGTTGGCAAAGGCCAAGGGCACAAAGCTGGCACCGGGGGCGTTGAGGTTTTCGTCAATACCCCGGTCCGCATGCACCCGGTAGAAGCCACCCACCACATAGCGGTCGATCATGTAGACCACGGGCTCCGCCACGGCATCGTTGACGCGCTCATAGGTCGGCACCCCTTCTTGGATGATGACCTCGGTCACGGTTTGGCCGTCTTTCACCACGCCCATTTTGTTGCGGGTGCGGCGGCTGACTTCATCCAGCTCTTTGGCGTCGCGCACCGTCATGATGCCCATGCCATAAGTGCCATTGTTGGCCTTGACCACCACAAAGGGTTTGTCGGCAATGCCGTACTCTTTGTGCTTGCGGCGGATCTTGGTGAGCAGGGCATCGACCTGGGTTTGCACGCATTCCAGGCCAGTGCCCTCTTCCCAATTGACCTCGCCGCAATGGGCAAACATGGGGTTGATCAACCACGGATCCATGCCCAAGAGCTTGGCGAATTTTTTGGCCACTTCTTCATAGCTGCGGAAGTGGTTGGTTTTGCGGCGCGTGGCCCAACCGGCATGCAGCGGCGGCAGCAGGTATTGCTCGTGCAAGTTCTCCAAAACCTTGGGCACACCGGCGGAGAGGTCGTTGTTGAGCAGAATCGTGCAAGGGTCAAAGTGCTTGAGCCCCAGGCGGCGCTTGCTGCGCACCAGCGGCTCCAGCGTCAGGCTAGAGCCATCGGGCAGCACCAGCGCCATGGGCTCGGTGATGGACTCATCCAAGGTGCCCAAGCGCACATTCAAACCCGCCTGGCCGAAGAGCTGCATCAGCCGCTGCAGGTTCATCAGATAGAACATATTGCGGGTGTGGCGCTCGGGGATGAGCAAGAGGTTCTTGGCCTCGGGGCAGATTTTTTCAATGGCCGCCATGGCCGCTTGCACGGCCAGCGGCAGCATCTCGGGGGTCAGGTTGTTAAAGCCGCCCGGGAACAGGTTGGTGTCCACCGGTGCCAGGCGATAGCCCGCGTTGCGAATGTCCACCGAGCTGTAGAAGGGTGGTGTGTGCTCCATCCATTCCAGCCGGAACCAGCGCTCGATGGCGGGCATGGACTCCAGAATGCGCTGCTCCAGCTCGTTGATGGGACCAGTGAGGGCGGTGACGAGATGAGGAACCATGATGGCAAACCGAAGTAGGTGGGCACAGAAGGGCGATTCTTGCAGATCGGTTCGGGAAGCCCAGGTTTCAAGTCGCCCGCGCAAAAAATCGGGGGAGGCCCTTGCGGGCACTCCCCCTTTTGGATTCGGACCTTGATCGGTGACGGCTATCTGCCGTAGGCCGTTTCGCCGTGCGAGCTGATGTCCAGACCTTCGCGCTCTTCTTCTTCAGAGACACGCAGACCCAGGGTCATATCGACCAGCTTGTAGGCAATGACCGAGACCACCGCCGACCACACCACGGTGATCAGCACCGCCTTGGCCTGCACCCAGACTTGGCCGGCGATGGTGTAGGCGTCGGGGGCGATCATGGTGACGGTCGTCCAGTCGGCCACAGCGCTGGGGCCACCCAAGTTCGGGCTATTGAATACACCGGTCAGCAAGGCGCCGATGATGCCGCACACGCCATGCACACCGAAGACATCCAGGGAGTCGTCCGCCTTCAAGATGCGCTTGAGACCGGAGACACCCCACAGGCCGGCGAAGCCTGCGATGGCACCGATGATCAAGGCTCCACCCACACCCACATTGCCAGCGGCCGGAGTGATGGCCACCAAGCCTGCGACAGCACCAGAAGCCGCACCCAACATCGAGGCCTTGCCCTTGTGCAGCGCTTCACCGATGGACCAGGTCAGCACGGCAGCGGCGGTGGCGATGAAGGTGTTGACGAAGGCCAGGGCGGCGAAGCCGTTGGCTTCCAGAGCAGAACCGGCATTGAAGCCAAACCAGCCCACCCACAGCAGCGAAGCCCCCACCATGGTCAAGGTCAGGCTGTGCGGTGCCATGGCCTCTCTGCCATAGCCCACGCGCTTGCCCACCATGTAAGCACCCACCAAGCCCGCCACAGCGGCATTGATGTGCACCACCGTGCCACCGGCAAAGTCCAGCGCCCCCATCTGCCAGATATAGCCGGCCTTGGCGTTCATCGCTTCCACCACGTCTGCACCGGTGTAGGCGTCAGGGCCCATCCAGAACCAGACCATGTGGGCGACGGGCAAGTAGCTGAAGGTGAACCACAGCGCAGTGAACAGCAGCACCGCCGAGAACTTGATGCGCTCGGCAAACGCACCGACGATCAGGGCGCAGGTGATGCCTGCAAAGGTGGCTTGGAAGGCCACGAACAGGATCTCCGGAATGACCACGCCCTTGCTGAAGGTGGCAGCATTGGCAAAGGTGCCTGCGGTGTTGTCCCACGTGCCCTTCAGGAACAGGCGGTCAAAACCCCCGATGAAGGCGTTGTGCTCGGTGAAGGCCAGGCTGTAGCCGTAAATGGCCCAGAGCACGACGATCATGGAGAAGGTCACCAGCACCTGCATCAGCACGGACAGCATGTTCTTGCTGCGCACCAGGCCGCCGTAGAACAGGGCCAGGCCGGGCACGGTCATCAAGATGACCAACAAGGTGGAGACCATCATCCAAGCGGTGTCCCCTTTGTTGGGCGTGGGTGCCGGGGCGGCAGCGGCCCCCGTAGCAGCCGCTTCAACCACGGGCGCAGAAGCGGCCGTGGACACAGCAGAGGCAGCTTCCGCGACGGCGGCCACCACAGGCGCAGCGGCCGAAGCAGCGGCGTCTTGCGCCGAAGAGGCCATCGCAAAACCCAGGGCCGCCAGCCCCAGTGCGATGTGGGCGATCAGAGTTCTCATGGCAAGTCTCTCAATGCGTGGTTCGGTCGATCAGAGTGCGTCTTTGCCGGTCTCGCCGGTACGGATGCGCAACACTTGCTCTAAGGGGGCGACGAAGATCTTGCCGTCCCCGATCTTGCCGGTGCGGGCTGCGCCTTCAATGGCCTCGATGACCTGATCAACCACGTCGTCGTCAACAGCGGCCTCGACCTTGACCTTGGGCAAAAAGTCGACCACGTACTCGGCACCACGGTACAGCTCGGTATGGCCTTTTTGACGCCCAAAGCCTTTGACTTCGGTGACGGTAATGCCCTGCACGCCGATGGCGCTGAGGGCCTCGCGAACTTCATCGAGCTTGAAGGGCTTGACGATGGCGGTAACCATTTTCATGGGATGTCTCCGGGTGTGGTGGGGTCAGACGGTGGACTTGCTAGGCAAGACCGGCGAGGTCTTCAGCAAGGTCAGATCATCTGGCGTGGGCAAGGCGTGCTTGGGGAACATCGTGGACTCCGGGACAAAGTGAAAACAGGGCTTGCCCGGAGTAAAGCAGCTTGCGTGCCAACCCTTGCCGCACCGAGATAGAGGCATGGCGCGGCATTTCAGCCCCAATCTCGTGCACAGGCCGCCCGAACGCCACGAACCACCGCAGCACAGGCACCGAGCTGGTGCACCCCAGGAATACCCTCTCGCCCAACTTTCCCCAATTGGGGGGAGGCCATCGCCGGGGCATCCCTCGCAGAATAAGCAACGTCGTTGAGGGAAACGTGCGGGAAGGCACAGCCTCTTCAGAACAGGGAGCCGGGCATGCGCCCAGGCCGGGAGGAGGCAGCGATGTCGCTGGCGGTGGTCAGGAGCAGGGCACTCGATGGGTTGTCTGCACCTGAGGTGCAAGTGGAGGTGCACCTGGCCAATGGCCTACCCAGCTTTACGCTGGTGGGATTGGCCGACACCGAAGTCAAAGAGGCCCGAGAGCGCGTTCGAGCTGCCCTGTCTGAAAGTGGCTTTGCCTTTCCGCACAATCGTCGGATCACTGTGAATCTGGCCCCGGCCGACCTGCCCAAAGAGTCTGGCCGCTTCGATTTGCCCATTGCGCTGGGCATTTTGGCCGCTCAAGACCTGCTGGACAGCGGGCTTTTGGCGCGCTGTGAGTTTGCGGGCGAGCTGTCTCTGGCCGGTGAGTTGCGCCCCATTCGCGGGGCCTTGCCGCTGGCGCTGGCCGCCCGGCGAGAAGGCGCAGAGCGCATCTTGGTGTTGCCCGCCATCAGCGCTCAAGAAGCGGCCCGGGTTGACGGGGTGGACGTGCGCGGCGCGCGGCATTTGACCGAGGTTGTTGAGGCGCTGTTACCGCAAGCCCCGCCCCACACGCCGTCGGCCCCACCGGCCGGACTCAATCTTTCTCGCGCGGTGCCCCCGCCGAGCCTCAACACTTCACGCTCCTTGGACTTGGCCGACGTTCGGGGCCAGACCCAGGCCAAGCGCGCTCTCGAGATTGCTGCGGCCGGTGGGCACAGCCTGCTCTTGGTCGGCCCCCCGGGCTCGGGCAAGTCCATGTTGGCGCAGCGTTTGGTGGGTCTGTTGCCCAGCATGGACGACGATGCGGCACTGGCCAGTGCCGCCCTGGCCAGTGTGTCCACGGGTGGTTTTGACGCCGCTCAGTTCGGGAAGAGGCCGTTCAGAAGCCCGCACCACAGCGCCAGCGCCGTGGCCCTGGTGGGTGGCGGCTCACCGCCCCGGCCCGGTGAAATCTCCCTGGCCCATGGCGGCGTGCTGTTTTTAGACGAGTTACCAGAGTTCCCCCGCCAAGCGCTGGAAGCCCTGCGTGAACCTCTGGAAACGGGCCAAGTCACCATCTCCCGCGCAGCGCGGCAGGCGCACTTCCCCGCACGCTTTCAGTTGATTGCCGCGATGAACCCCTGCCCATGCGGCTGGCTGGGTGCTGGCCCCCATGCGGCCAAAGCCTGCCGCTGTAGCCCTGATGTGGTGGCGCGTTACCAAGGGCGGCTCTCCGGGCCCTTGCTAGACCGCATCGATATGCAGATTGAAGTGCCCACCGTGCCCGCCAAAGACATGCTGACCGCACCCGCTGGCGAAGCCAGCAGTGCCGTCCTGGCGCGCGTCATTCAAGCCCGTGAGCGGCAGGCGCAGCGTCAGGGCTGCATCAACAGCCATCTCGCCCCTGCCGAACTGGCCCAGCACGGCCACCTACAGGCCAGTGCGCAGGCGGTGTTGGAGGCTGCGGCCATGCGTTTGGCTTGGTCGGGCCGCAGCTTGCACCGGGTCATTCGGCTCGCGCGCACCATTGCCGACTTGGCAGGGTGTGCTGAGGTAGAAACCGCCCATATCGCCGAGGCGATTCAATACCGCCGAGCGCTGCCGGGCGGCTAGCCACCCGCCAACGCTCGCACCCTGGCCTGCACGCCCTCGGCAAGGCGTCGGCGCTCAGCCTCCTCCGTGCTCAGCCTCAGCAGGGTTTCGACCCAAATGCCAGGGTTCATGGGCAGCAGCAAGCCGTCTTGGCCGTGTTGCACAAAGCCTTGGTAAGGGGGCACATCGGCGTAGAGCCCAAACGCACCCATGCGTGCATAGTCAAAAAACTTGACCGCACCTCGCGCTTGGTTAAAGGCGGTGGGCAGCAGCGGGGCGAGGCCAATGTCCAGGGTATGGCTGGTGGTGTAGTCCCGGTAGCGCTCCCAGGCCATGGGGTGCAAGACGGTCACGCGGGGCAGGTCGCGAAACTGGCGGTTCACCGCCAGGTCGCCAAACACCTCTATATGCACCGTGCTGCTGCGGGACAGCACGGCTGCCAAAACAGGGTGCAACCATGCCAACTCGGCCTGGTGGGAGGCCGTGCCATGGTAGGCCACACGGATGCTGGCCGCTGGCGGGCGCACCATATCGGGCAAGGGGGCCAAGGGCAGGACCCTGGGCTGATTCTGGGCGTACTTGGCAGCCAGCGCGGGGGTCGATACCCACAATTGCGCGCCTGCCGCCATGCACCAGTCGCGGTGCTGCAGGGCATGGCTGCTGATTTTGCGGGCATAGGTTTTGGGCAGGTCGCGCAGGACCGCTGGGTCCCACAGGTCATCGTCCATGAACCAGGCCAAGCCCGCCAACTGGGGTCGCATGCGCGCCAGCAGCTTGTGCCAAGGTGCGGGCAAGTAACGCAGGATCACCACAAAATCACCTGCGCGCAGGAGGCCCGGCGGAGGCGCTTGGCGCGAGTCGCAACGCAGCACTGCCACCGTCTGCTGCGCTAAGAAGGGGTAGAGCAGGTAGTCCCCGCTGGGGCTCTTGCCTTCTTCCAGCACCACCACGCGCTGGGCGGCTTGTAGGTCGCTGCTCGCTGCCACCATGGTGGAGGCCCTGAACCGCCCTAGAAGTCGCCGCACGGTCATACCGGGCTTCCCATCAAACGGCTCAGCAAGGAGCGCCACTGGGGCAAGCACTGTGTGTGAAGGTCACAGCGGGCCACGGCGGTGGCGCGTGCGGCCTGGCGCAGGGCAGCGTCTTGACCACGCTGCTCTAGGGCCTGGACCATGGCGTCGGCCAAGGCGCGGGTGTCAAAGAAGTCGACCAAATGCCCGTTGACGCCGTCTTCGATGTAGTCCTGCACCGGAGCGGTGCGACTGCCAATGACATGACAGCCCAGGCTCATGGCCTCCAGGCAGCTCCAAGACAGCACAAAGGGGTAGGTCAGATAGACATGGGCGGCGGACACCTGGAGCAAGCGCAGGTAGTCGGCATAGGGCAGTTGACCCACAAAATGCACGCGGCGGGGGTCGATCTGCCCCGCCACCTCATCCAGAAAAATCTGCTTCCAGGTTTGCCCCTTGGGCGCTGGGGCACCGTAGCTCACAGCATCCCCCCCCACCAGGACCACCTGGGCATCTGGACAGCGGGCCAGCACCGAGGGCAACGCCCGCATAAAGCGGTGATAGCCACGGTAGGGCTCAAGATTACGGTTCACGAACGTGATCACCGAAGCGCCGACCCCAAAGGACAAACCTCGGGCGGGCATGTCGAAGCGGGCCAAAGGGTCAGGCCGCAAGGCTTGGGTATCGATTCCGTCGAAAATCACCTCCACACGGGGCCGGAAGGCGGCGGGTAGCCGCGAGGCCTGCCAGGCGGTGGGGGCCACGCCGTGGTCCATGGCCATCAAGGCTTCGGTCAGCGCCATATTCTTCATGCGCTGCCGCATGCGGGACTCCACACCGCCCACGGGGAACTCTGGGTCAAAGCCGACATCGGCATCTGGCGTGCCGTAAAAGAACTCCATCAAACACACCAGGGCGGCGTTCGGGAACACGTCTTTGACATACAGCGCCTCACCCCAAGCGGGGTTGCAGATCACCAGGTCGGGCACAAAACCCTCTTCGGCTAAGGCCAGCATGGCCGCTGCGCAGGCCTCACCTCTCAAAACCTTGGCTTCTGACTCCCGCAGCAAGAGGTGTTGCTCGGCCAGCGGCCTGCGTTGCACAGCGTAGGTTCTTTGATCCACCCCTTTGAGCCCAGGCCGCGCGTTCAAGCCCAGCGCTACCACCCGATGACCGGCCTGCGCCAAAGCAGGTGCCAAATGCCTAAATTGCCCCGGGAAATTCTGGTGGATGAACAAGATGTTGCGCATGATTGAATTGTCAGCCCCGCAACACTCGGTGTTTACCCGCGCAATTCGGCCCTGGGGGTGTCCATCCCCTATTTATCGGGGCCATGCTCTCCATGACTCCGCGACAATGCGCTCGGTGCTTGAATGGGAGGCATGGTGCCATGTGTTGGCAGCATTCTGCATTGAGCATTGCCCACCTTGAGGCCGTCATCACGCACCACCGTCAGGCCATACTTCCGCACCAAGGTCAGGGCCCAGTTGTCCAGCAAGAATGAAAAGAACACCCTTTCAGATCCAAAAAGCCGTCTGGCTTGCGCTCATCCTCAGAGAGCTCAAGACACGGTTTGGTGGCCGCTTGATTGGCTTGTTCTGGGTGCTGCTGGAGCCCTTGTTTCACATTGCCGTGATGTTGGGCATACGGGTTGCACTTCGAGACCGCTATGTCGGCGTGATGATCGAACCCGCCGTCTATCTGGTGGTAGCGATGATCCCATTTTTTGCGTGCCGCAATATGTGGCTACAAGGGATGTCAGCCGTTGAAGCCAATGGTGGACTCTTGGCTTATCGCCAAGTCAAACCCTTGGATGCCATGGTCTCCCGCTGGGGAATGGAGGCCATTTTGTACGCCTTCATCTTCTTGCTGTTGTCGCTAGGGTTTGCGTGGTGGGGCTACCGCTACTTCCCCCACAAGCCACTGGAGTACCTGGGGATTTGGTCACTGTTCATGCTGTGGGGTTGCGCACTCTCACTGATCTCTGCGGTCGTTGGCCATCGCCGCCCAGGGATCAAGTTTTTTATTCGAGCTGCCTCGATGCCTTTGTACCTGATGTCAGGGGTGTTGATTCCACTGTCCAGTTTCCCGCATTTCATGTACGAGTACCTGTTGTGGAACCCCTTTTTGCACCTGGTTGAGCTTTGCCGAGTCCATTACTTCGCCACTTACATTGCGCACCGTGGAATCAATGTGCAATACCCCCTGTGCTTGGGGCTGGGCTTGTTGTTTGTGGGAGCGGTGCTCTACCACGTCAACCGGGTCCGGCTGCTTTCAAAGACCACGTGATGACGCCTAGGCCATGATTGAACTCCGCAACCTGACCAAGTCTTACCCTACGCGGGCGGGGCGTCGCTACGTCTTCAGGAATTTGAGCTTTACCTTGCCTACGGGTTCGGGTATTGGTTTGATCGGCCGCAACGGCGCGGGCAAATCCACCTTGCTGCGATTGCTCGGCGGCATAGATGCCCCAGACAGTGGTCAAGTGATCACCGATCAAAGCATTTCATGGCCCGTGGCTCTGGGGGGTGGCTTTCAGGGCTCTTTGAGTGCGCGCGACAACGTGCGCTTTGTGTGCCGAATCATGGGGGCCACGGGCCCGGACATGAAAGAAAAGCTGGCCTATGTGGAGCGCTTTGCTGAGATTGGTGATTGGTTTGATCTACCGATGAGCACCTATTCGCCCGGCATGCGCTCGCGCGTGACGTTTGGCACCAGCATGGCGTTCGATTTTGATTACTACCTGATCGACGAGGTGCTGGCCGTGGGAGACCCTATCTTCCGGCAGAAGGCCTCCAGGATCTTCAAAGAAAAGCTGGAGCGAGCCGGTGTGATCTTGGTCAGCCACAACCACAAGGAGATCAAAGATCTGTGCAGCTCAGTCATCATGGTGCATAACGGGCAAGCCATGGCCTATGACGATGTTGATGAGGGCCTTGCCGCCTTCAAGGAAATGATGGAGGAATCCGAACCATGAAGGCCGCGTCTTTCACCCCCAAGCGTTTGCAGTTGGCTCTGATTGCCCTGCCCATGGTCTTGGCCACGATCTATTACACCGTGATTGCCTCCGACCGCTATGTCAGCGAATCGATTGTGGCGGTCGGGTCCGCTTCGGTGGCGACGGGCTCATCCCCACTCTCTGTGGCCACGGGTACCAGCCTAGCCGCCTATATCGATACGCTGTACCTCATCGACTACATCCAGTCGCAAGCTGTTCTGCGAGACCTCGATGCCAAGCTCAAGCTGCGAGATCACTACTCTGCCCCTCGGGCCGATCTGCTGTTCCGGCTGTGGCCTGGCGCCAGCCAGGAATGGTTTCAGCGCTATTGGAAGTCGCGTGTCGAGCTGGAATTCAACGACCTGAATGGCTTGCTGAAGATTCGCACCCAAGGGTTCGACCCTGCCACCGCTGAGGCCATCAACCTCGCCTTGCTAGAGATGTGCGAGCGCTTTGTCAACGAGTTCTCGCGCCGCATTGGGCGGGAGCAGATGAAGTTCTCAGAAGCCGAGCTCAGTAGCGCATCCGCGCGCCTACAAGCCGCTAAGGACAAAGTGGTGCAATTTCAAAGCACGCACAAGATTCTGGACCCGCTGGCCCAACAAACTGCCGCCAATGCCCTGACAGCAGAGCTGCAAGCCACCATTGCTCGCCTGGAAGCCGACTTGAAGAACAAGCAGGCCTTCATGCAAAACGATGCCCCAGCGGTACAGGCGGTGCGCGACCAGATTGCCGCGAACCGTGCTCAATTGGAGTCGGAGAAGGCGCGCACCACCTCGGCCCAAGCGGGCGACAAGATTGGTGCGTTGAGCGTGGAGTTTCAGAACCTCCAGCTACAGGCCGCATTTGCGGAAGACGCTTACCGCTCTGCCAATACCGGGCTTGAGGCGGCACGCATTGAAGCCAGCAAGAAGCTCAAGAGCCTAATCGTGGTGTCCGCGCCCGCGAAGGCAGAAACGGCGGAGTATCCCGCCAAGCTCTACAACCTCTTCACTATTTTGGTGCTCTGCATCATTGTCTACACCGTTGTGCGACTGATGGTTGCCGCAATTCGTGAACATCAGGACTGAAGCCATGACTGCCATGAAGAATCGCCTCATCATTGCCCTGGTTTTGGGCGCTGGCCTCGGCACCGCCTTGCAAGCCCAAACGCCCCCGGCGCAGCCTGCCAATAGCAGCACCAGCACAGCGGCCACACCTCAACTGCCCGCCTCCGTAGCCCCCACACCGGTACCGACGAACAGCGGTGGCATGACACCCGGCCCGCTGCCCGCCCAGCCCGCCGCAGGGGCAGGCCAAGCCGTGATGTTTGGCTCCCAAATGTTCAGTGGCCGCTTTGGATCAGTCACCTTTACCGGCTTTAACCCTGACTACACCCTGGCCACCGGTGACCGCGTGCTGGTGCGGCTGTGGGGAGCCGTGGCGCATGAATCCACTCAATTGGTCGATCCGCAAGGCAATATCTTCATCCCCAATGTGGGCCCGGTAAAGGTCGCTGGCGTGCGCAACGGGGAGTTAAACCAGGCAGTGGAAACCACCATCAAGCGCGTGTTCCGCGCCAATGTGGGGGTCTATGCCACCTTGGAGGCCGCACAACCCGTCAAGGTCTATGTCACAGGCTTTGTGCGGGCCCCGGGCTTATATGGCGGCTTGTCCTCGGACTCCGTCCTCTATTACCTGGACAAGGCGGGAGGCATCGATACCGAACGCGGCAGCTATTTGAGCGTGGACGTGATGCGCTCTGGCAAGCTGCGTGCGCGCTTGAATCTCTACAACTTCTTGCTCAAGGGGCAGATCGAGCAGATGCAGTTGCATGACGGCGATACCGTGGTGGTGGCCGCACGCAAACACACGGTCACTGTCCTCGGTGAGGCCCAGAATGCCTACCGGTTTGAATTGCCGGGGCCGCGTATCAAGGCGGCCGACCTGCTGGCCATGGCCGCCCCCACGCCTAACGCGACGCACATCAATATTGTGCGTTCCATCGGCCCAGAAAAGCGCAGTGAATACCACCCGCTGGCTAGCGCTGGCGAGGTCATGGTGGAGGCCGGTGACGAAGTGCTGTTAACGGCCGACAAGTTCCCCTCCACCATTCAAGTTCGCATCGACGGAGCCCACCAGGGCGAGCGCACTTTCATCTTGCCCTACGGCGCGCGGCTCAAAGACGTGATTGAGCGGATCAATCCCGCACCGCAGGCCAATATGGATGCCTTGCAGCTCTATCGCCGGTCCGTGGCTCAACGCCAAAAAGAAAACCTAGACGCCACCTTGAGAGGCTTGGAGGCGGCGGCTCTGACGGGACGCTCGGCGACGAACGAGGAGGCGACGCTGCGCAAGAGTGAGTCTGAGATGATCATGCAGTTCATTGAGCGCGCCAAGACCATCGTGCCCAAAGGCCAGGTGGTGCTGAGCTCCAAGGAGGCTGCCGCCGAGACGCTGATGGAAGACGGTGATGTGGTGCGCCTGCCCGAGCGCAGCAATGTGGTTTCGATCTCGGGTGAGGTTTTGTTTCCCAACACCATGGTCTATACGCCCAACGCAGCCGCAGCAGATTATGTGGAGCTGGTGGGCGGGTTCACCCAACGCGCCGATCGCAGCAAACTCCTGATCCTGAAGACGAATGGCACGATTGATACCAATGGCGGTACGCCCGGCCCTGGCGATGAGATCATGGTGTTCCCGAAGGTAGAAACCAAGTGGGTTGAGGTGGCACGCGGCATTACCTCGGTGCTGTATCAATTGGCCATCTCCGCAGGCGTCTTGAACGGCAGCGTCAGTGCCAGGTAGGGTCAGATGGAGAGCTCGCCTAAGGCAGTGACAGGCGGTTATGGGCGTCATCGTCATTGAGGTCCCTCGTCGGCGCTCCCACGCGCAGATCATGCTGCAAAGCCTGCTGGCCTTGCGGTCTGCGGGCAAGCTCTTGGGCCGTCGAAAGACCTTGGTCAACTTCGAGGTCAAACTCACCCGCAGCTTAGGTTTGTTTGATCGCAAACACTATCTGGCTCAGGTCAATACAGCCGACCTCAAAGGCCTGTCAGCCTTGCGGCACTACGTTCTGTTTGGGGACGCAGCAGGCCTGACCCCCAGCCCGCTGTTCGACTTGAAGCACTACGATGCGCACTGTGGTGAGCGCCACGGCATCAACCGCCTCCTGCATTACGGTCTGGTTTTGCGACACCAAGGCATTTATCCCACCGCGTGGTTTGACGGTGAGTACTACCTGCAAGCCAACCCCGATGTGATGAAGTCAGGGCGTGACCCTCTGGAGCATTTTCAGAACTGGGGTTGGCGCGAGGGCCGCAACCCCCTGCCCGGGCTAGACCTGCGACGGCTGATGAACAGCCAGCCGCAGTTACGCGTGGCCAAAAACAACCCTTTGGCCTTGTTGGCCAGCGGTGCCCTGGCCCATTTGCTTCATGATGAGGCCCTGCTGTCTGCCAACACGCGGCCTGTACACGCCCCCCTCACGGCCATAGCGGAACCTGAAGAAGGCAACCAAGACTTATTGGACCCGACGTTTTGGGTGGACCTCCAACCAAGGGTCTGGCCCAGCCCCCCCTGCGTGGACGTGATCATTCCGGTCCACAGCGGTGCCACTGAAACCTTGCGCTGCCTGTGGTCTGTGCTCACAGCACCGGTGCTCACACCGCATCGGGTGCTGGTGATCAATGATGCCGGCCCGGACCCCGACCTCAACGCCCAGCTTCGCAATCTCGCGGCACGAGACTTGTTCACTCTAGAGCAGAACAAAACCAATTTGGGTTTCGTCAAGACCGTGAACCACGGTTTGCGGATGCAACGCGATCGTGATGTGGTGATCCTCAACAGCGACACCGAGGTGTATGGCAATTGGTTAGATCGCTTGGTCAAGCACGCCGTCAATCTCCCCGAGCTCGGCACCCTCACACCGCTCTCGAACAACGGGACCATTTGCAGCTATCCCGAACCGCAAGCCGATAACCGCAGCCCGCTAGAGATTGCTCATGCGGAAATCGATGGATTGGCGGCTGAGGTCAATGCAGGGCAAGTGACCTATGCACCCACGGGGGTGGGCTTTTGCATGTACATCCGTCGTCAAGCCCTGAATGAGGTCGGCCTGCTGGATGAGCGACGCTTCGGACGCGGCTATGGTGAAGAGAATGACCTCTGCCAACGCATGTTGCGGCAAGGTTGGCGACACGGCATTGCCTGTGACGTGTATGTGCGTCACGTGGGCTCTGTCAGCTTTAAGGGAGAGGCCACTCTCAGAACTGCCGCGGCACTCAAAACACTCAACAAACTCTACCCAAGCTACGAAGGCGATGTGCAACGTCACATTGCTGCGGACCCTGCATGGGTACACCGTGCGCGCATTGACCTAGCGCGCTTAAGGCGTGTCTCCCAGAGCAAGAATGTGCTGCTGGTGTGCCATAACCGCGGTGGCGGCACAGAGCGGCACATCGTGGAGCAAAGCAAGGCTTTGCAAGATCAAGGCTTTGGCGTGTTTGAGTTGCGCCCTTCACACCAACCGGGTTGTGTCGCGATCGTGACCCCGGCGCTGTACAGGCTCCACAATCTTGCAGCCCTGCCTCCGCTACCGTCTGTGCTGTTCGACGAGGTGTTGACGCAATTGGCCATCAGCGAGATTCATATCCACCACTTGATCGACTTCCCGGTGGGCATGGGAGACTTGCTGCAAGCGACGGCTCAGCGTTTGGGCCTGAGCTTGCGAATGGTTGTCCACGACTACTTTGCCCTCTGCCCCAGGGTGAACTTGGTCAACGTCGAAGGACAGTATTGCGCCCAACCTCCAGCCCAAGCCTGTAACGCTTGCCTCAGCAAAGACGGCCTGATCCAAACCAGCGGTCAGATCGAACAGTGGCGGGCCGGCGCGCTGCGGCTTTTGGAGGCCGCCGACCACATCGTGGTGCCCTCACAGGATGTGAAGCAACGCCTCCAACAAATGGCCCCTCACTTGCAGCTTCAGATCGAGCCCCATGAAGAGATGGAGGCCGCAGCCGAGATAGACTTTCCCGCCCCAAGCGCGGGTGAGCCTTTGCGTGTCTTGGCGATCGGTGCCATCAGCAAGATCAAAGGCTTTGATGTCCTTCACAGACTGGGCACCACCATCCAAGATCGGCAACTCCCCATGGAGTTGGCTTTGTTGGGTTACTCCATGGATGATTCCTTGCTCAGCAGTGTGGGGGTGCGACTCCTTGGGCGGTACTTTGACCAAGAACTCCCCGAGCGCATCCGCGACTACGCACCACATCTGATCTTCGTTCCATCGGTTTGGCCGGAAACCTACTGCTATGTGTTGTCTGCGGCACTCAGGAGCGGCCGACGAGTCGCTGTGTTTGATTTAGGTGCGCAGGCAGAGCGTGTCCGCGCCCACCATCAAGAGCACTTGGTTCTCCCCCTCTGGTTGTCAGAAACACCCGATGAGCTGGCGATTCGGCTCCTGCAGGGTTCAACGACTTTGCCTTTGCACCTCACGCCTACAGGCATGCCCAAAGCAGCCTGACAATTGTGAACAAGCTTTCCTCATTTTTTCACCGCGCTCGTGTAGAGGGTCCCACGCACCAGGCATCTATGGGTCGCCTGCATATCGATTGCGTTCTGGGCACAACGGTGTTTGGCTGGGCCTGTACCTCAGCGTTGGAACCTGCCGCCAACATTGTGTTGCAGCTTGCGAGGCAAGCCACTGCCGCTGAGGTTCGCACCTTCCCCCGCATCGACGTCAGTGAGGCGCTGGGCGTCTCCCATGAGCTTCCTTTGGGCTTTAGCCTGTGCCTACCCGTTTCGCTGTGGGATGAGTCTGGCAACTTGATCCCCGGAGACATCGAGATACTGGCAGCTGGGCAACACACCCGCATCGAGGTTCCGTGTTCGATGTCTGAGGTTCTCCAGGCATTGGAGCAGCAACAGCACCATGCCGAGTGGATTCCGGTCGTCCAGCAGATGATGCGACAGCTGGGGCAAGACTCGCCACCGAGTCGGCTGGGATCTCATGTTTTGGCAAGCTGCCAGCGTTTGGCCCAGCGCATTGGATGGTCAGAATGGCCGTCTGCGCCCGGCGGGGCCTGCCAGGGCTATCTCGAAGACAACAGTGGGCTGGTATGGCGCGGTTGGGGCCTAGGAAGTAGCGAGTCGGCGGAGTCCTTCAGACTTTATGCCAACGGGCATTTGGTGCCAGCACAGGTCATTCGCACGGATCGCGCTGATGTCGCCGCCACCATGAAGGCAGCACGGCGACAGTTGGGTTTTGAACTCGAACTGCCGAGCTGCATTTGGCAGCATGCTCAGCCTGATGCCCCCATCAGGTTGGAGCTTTGGGTGGGGACTTTAAACCTTTGTCCGCAAGGCGTGGAATGGACGGTTGAACACCTCCGTCAAACCCTGATCCGGTTGCATGAAATTTCGCACGCAAAGCCGGAAGTGCAGATGCAGCGCGCTGCCCTCGCTGAGCATCAGTATGGGATTTTGGTGGGTTTGGAGCACTGGCTGGCGGTTCATGAACAGGTGGACTTACCCCACCTCGCAAGAGAGTGGCTGCTGGCGCAAGCGCATCGATTTGGCCTGGTTGATCGACTACCTGCTCAATCACGCCCATCCGATTTGTCACCCGTCAGAGGCCCTCAGCACGATCTCGCCACCATTGAGTTGTGGGACTTGCTACGCCGCTTCAATGAAATGGTGGAGGATGACGGACACAATGCCTTGGATGTGCTGTCTCAGATGTGCGCTCGGGAGCGAGCAGACGAGGCTCAATGCCGATTAGTATGTGCGCTGATCCCTTATTTTTGCGGTTTGGGGCGCTACGATGACTTGCGTCCTTGGCTTCCAGGACGGCATCTCAAGGCACTCGCCTCCGACCATACAGCCTGGGGACTCTCGCTGCTACTGCCGGAACTGGTGTGGACCGAGCGCTATGGCCTGGCTCGGCGAGTAATGTTGCGTTTGGCCTCATCGCCCCGAGGATGGCTCAACACAGAGTGCGTGGCATGCGCTGTACACCGCTCGCTTGAGCATTGGCCTCGGTCTGGCACTGACCAAAGCCATGCAGTCGGGTGGGTGCGTGCAGTCCTGACGCTGCTGGAGGTGCAGGCATCTGACTACTGGGGCCGCTCCCACGATCTTCATTTGACGCAAGCCGCTGTCGATCTGATGGTCTACACAAAGTGCCTCCCTGGAGATCTGGCGCGCACCGTGCTGTCGTGCGTCTTGCGCCTTCAGGCCTTTCATCCTGGGTTTTGGAGCGCCCTGAAGCAACAGTGGCCGGCCGACGCAGAGTGGCCATCGGAATTGCAATGGGCCTACAGTCGCTTCGTCGATTTTGAGTCGGCGGTCTGGGCAGGAGACTTCTCCGCCAACCGATGGATGCAGGCGCTGGGTAGCAGTGCCACTCAGGAATGTTTTGACGCCGCACTTGCACTCCGAGACCTGGCGTTGCACGCTGTAGCGGTGACGCCTGCTGATCACGGTGAAGGCCTATTGCTATTGCCATTGCCCAACCTGTTGAGCCCCTTGGGCCCCAGGGAGATGCTGCGTTTGGCCGCGCATCCTCAAGCTCGTCCTGCCTGGCTGACCCGGCCATCTGCGCTGGCACAAGTCATCCAGGGTGAAACCTCACCCAGTGCCGCAGCGCTTCGCACATGCCGCGCTCATGTGATGCGCGCGCTTTGGAACTCCAAGCCCATAGACAGCGCCGAGGTCGCGGTTGACCTGACCGTACTCAGCTCCATCGACCATAGTGGTGTCGGGGTCGTTCTGTCCTCCCTTGTTCTGATGATGGCTCCCTCGCCAGGTGGAGAGTCGACCGCAGAGCGCAGCTTGGCCGACTTGTCCGTTCGCTGGACTCAGGTGTTTCATGACACCGCCAATCATGCGGTGCCGCCCGCCGCCTTACTCCATGTCACTGCGTTGTTGGTGCGCTGGCAAGCGAGCCAGCCGGGGTCTCGTCAACTACAACGACTCACGGCCGAGTGCAAGCGCCTCATGCACGCTAGATATGGCATTGATTTGTCATCGCTGCTCGCGCCTCCGCCGCCTCCGCGGGGGGCGCTGACAGCCCCCGATGCCTTGCGCACCACGCTGGTAGCCATCTATTCTTGCCGCAAAAATCTTGCGAGCCGTGTTGAACAGATCAAGGCGTCCTGGGGTAAACGGCTGGAGGCCCGAGGTATTCCATGGCTTGTGGTGGTGGGTGACGGTGACGGCCAACTTGATCGGCACTTGTTGCAGCTAGCGGTGCCGGACGACTATGAGTCCCTGCCACTGAAGACGCTGGCCTTGATTCGCTGGGTGCATGACCACACCGACTTCACCCACCTCTTGAAGATTGACGATGACTGCCATCTGGCGGTCGATCAATTTTTCGACCAGTCACCCCATCTGGCGCACCACTATCTAGGCAGAAAGCTGGCCAGAAGTATCGGCGGTACGGATCGCGTCTGGCATCAGTCCAAGTCGTCCTCACCCCTCGCACGGCAAGCCATTGATAAGTCACCGGAGCCTTCGGCGTATGCGGACGGCGGCTCGGGCTATTGCTTGTCGCGCTTTGCCATGAGCAGCTTGCTTAATAGCCTTCTTGACACAGCCGGGGCGCGTCTGACGCGCAGCGCCTACATGGAAGATAAGCTGGTTGGAGATCTCTTATCTCTCAAGGGCATCGCCGTCTGCGAAGACGGGTATGAAACCTTGGTTCGCCGCCGCATCGGGGTCGACCCACTTTGTGTCAACGCATACCGCAATACTTTTTACCCGAGCTTGGCCAGCCCGACCATGGTGACGCACCTTGACGACGCCACCGCACTTGACTCGGTCGATAGCCAGGCCGCCCTGTCCATGCTCAGACCGGCCAAAATTTGGCCGAGTTACGAGGCCCCTAAGCTCGTCGAGCAAGGCAGCAATCAGTTGGAGTTGTTGAGCCCCCTCCCTGCCATCGAGGCCCTTCAGGCAGCCACGGTCATTGTCGTGGCCGTCCTGCGCAACGAGCGGCTACTGCTGCCGCACTTCCTAGCGCATTACCGAAAACTCGGTGCGCCGCACTTCATCTTCGTCGACAACCTCTCAGATGACGGCAGCCGCGACTACTTGGTATCACAGCCCGACGTGGTGCTCTACAGCGCAGATACTGAGTACCGCCAATCGCACTATGGCGTGGCCTGGCAACAGGCCGTGCTGAGTGCTCATGCCTTGGGCAAGTGGGTTGTGTTGGCTGACATCGATGAATTCTTGGTGTTTGATGCCTGTGAGGACCGTTCCCTCGCGCAATGGACCGCAGAGTTGGACCAGGAGCGGGTCAATGCCGTCAGCACGCTGATGGTGGATATGTATCCCAAAGGCAGCTTGTCGGAGGCCGACTTCCAACAGCAGGCACCATTCGAGTGCGCACCGTATTTTGATCGGTCCCCCTTGATTGCTTGGAAACTGGGATCGGGTTGCTTCTCGAACAGTCGAACTTGGTTGAGCGGGCTGCGGCATCGCCTCATCGAAGACTCGGCACCTAACTTCTATACCTCGCAAAAGATTGCCGTTCTCAAATACCAACCTTGGATTCGATTGTCAGAGGGCCTTCACTACGCGTCGAATGTGCGCCTCTCTCAACAAACGGCCTATTTTGCTCACTTCAAATACCATGCCGGTTTTGAAATGAAGGTCAGGACAGAGGTCGCCAGAAAGCAGCACTTCAATGATGCCGAAGAATATCAGCGCTACACAGCCATCATTGCCGAGGGCAGCCAGACCCTTTGGACGCCTGAGTCCCTGAAGTTCACGCACTCCTCCGACTATCGCCGGGCAACTGCCTTGGAAGATCGCCGCCACCAAGGCGCTAACATTCACTGACTTGCGCCCACCCCAATACTCGACGGCAGCCTATATTGCCCGAGGAAAAGCCGAATCTTGTCTTGAACCCAGGCCACAGCCAATCGTCGCACCTTTCCCGGGTCACCCTCCTCCTCTGACCGTCAAAGATTTATGTCTACCCAAGCCCGCCCTGCTCCATTTTTCATTGTCGGATGTGTTCGCTCCGGGACAACAATGCTCAGAGATGTGCTGAGGCGACATCCAAACCTTGCCTGCCCAGAGGAGACGCACTTTTTCCGCTGGGGTGATCCGTTTGGTACTGACGCGCTGAACCGCGCGCTGACCAATAACGCCGTGCTCAAGAAGCACCGTGAAATTGACGGTGTGAGCGAGGAAGAGTTCAAGAAGATTCTGGCAGAGAGCAATAACCGCGGAGACTTGTACCAACGCTATATGCGGCTCTACATTGCCAAAAACAAGCCCTCTGCGACGCGTTGGTTTGATAAAACGCCCCAAAATATCTATGGTGCGCTGCTGATTGCAACCACCATGCCCAAGGCCAAGTTCATCCATATAGTGAGAGACCCTCGCAATGTTGCGGCAAGCCTGAGGCTGGGCAAGGTCGTGAAGGTCGAGAGCATTGTGGGCTCAGCAAATTATTGGCATGAATCCGTTCAAATCATCAAGGGCTTGAAGCGAGCTTTTCCAGAGCGGGTGCATGAGTTGCGCTATGAGGACTTTGTGGCAGAGCCTTTGGTGCATGTCGAGTCCATTCTGAACTTTTTGGGTGAACCATTTGACCCCACCACATTTGCGGGGCTGAGCATCAGGAATTCCGATCACGCAGAGGAAGCACTCCTGTCCCCCGATGACCTGAGTCGCTTGGAAATCATCTGCCAACTTGGCTTGAAGCGCTACCGCTACAAAACGTCCCCCACTCCGACGGAAGGTTGATTTATCCGGCGGAGATAAGCAGTCATTTTCAGAATAGGGATGCCCGGAATTCCACTCGCCAGCTACCATCGAAAGTCACTTTTTTTCAACGAGACCAGCCCATGTATCAGATCAAACCGGAAGCTCCTGATGAAGCCGTAAGCGCCCTCGGCACCAAACGAGATTGGGTGCAGGAGCCCGCCACCGTCTTGACCATGGAGGAGGACTGGGGTCTGGCAAACAGCGAGGACATGCGCGTCCTGCGTGTCAAAACCGGCCACTTCACGGTGACCTCATCCTTGAACACGCGCCAGAAGGCGGATAGGCTCTTGGTGATTTTGAGTGGTGCGCGCGGCGCAGGCAAAGACACCGACGTCAAGCGCATGCAGTTCCTGCGCCGCGACTGGGACGCACTCTACAAGATGCCCATTTTGGCCGTATCTGACCCGGCAACAGAAACTTATTGGGGCGGAGAGGTCCCTCGCGCTGGCTTGTATCTGGGCAGCGCCAATCATGACCTGGTGCCTGAGCTGAACGCCATGATCGACAAGGTCTGCAAAGAGCTGGGCATCAACCCTGATCGTGTGATCGTGATGGGTGCCTCCGCTGGCGGCACGGCTGCCATGCTCATCGCCACCCAACGCAAAGTGGCCCGCGCTGTCGCCATCTGCGCTCCGTTCTTCACGGAGAAGTTCCGCAAGATCATTGCTGCCGCCATGGAGGCCATGGGAGGCACCACTGACGATTGGGTTCGCATGGCCAATGAGACGCCGTGGCGGACTCACCCCATGTCCGCCATCAAGCGCGCAGCCGAGCAAGGCAACGATGTGCGCATCGTGTGCGCCCAAAACCTGCAAGACCCACCGATGTACAACAAGCACTTTTCCAAAATGTGCAAGTTCATGTCCATCAACCCATCTGCCGGGGGTGTATCGACCGACGGCACCGTGATGGGCTTGCTGTATGACGACTGGGAAGGTGGTCACGGTTTCGAGTCCAAGAATTTCTCCGGCCCGATTTGGCGTCGTTCTTTGGAGTACTTCGACTCCGGCAAGTAAGCACAAGGAGCGGCGACTGTGACCCGCCGCGATGTGCATGACCGCCCCGCCTTTGCGCGGGGCGCTTTGCTCCAGGCATCCATTCCCACCTCTGCACAGCGCTGCATGCCCTTATGACCCCCGTTCATCAAAAAGTGGCCGATCTGATTCTGGAATACACCCGCGGCAAAACGCTGGAGGACGTGCGCAAGGCCCAAGGCTTCCAAGATTTGGAGTTGGACTCTGTGGCTGTGGTCAGCCTTCTGGACGAGATTGAGGACGAGTTGAATATCGAGTTTGTCGAGTTGCCCAAGCTCGCCATCACCTTGCCAGAGTTTTTGGCTTTGGTCGATCAACTCGTCGCCACCCAGCATGCGCAATGAGGTCGTGATCACGGGGATCGGCCTGCGAACTCCCATGGGGAATTCGCTGCAAGAGGCCCGTGCCGTCTTTGCTGCTGGCGAGTCCGTCATCTCCACATGCGCGGCGCCTGACGGCCATCTGAGGGCAGTCGCGCGGATTACCGAGGATTACAGCAGTCATTTTTCGCGCCTAGACCGCAGCCTCATAGACCCGGTGGCGCAGCTCTCGATCTTGGCCGCAGAAGCTGCTGTCCAAGACGCTCAGCTCGACCTGGCCTGTGCTGATAAGCATCGCATCGGTGTCTTTGTGGGTACTGGCCAAGGCACTACGCACACCGTGACGGGGGCCAGCATTGCTTTGCAAGAGAAGGACACCATTAAGACCTTCACCATTGCCAGGGGCTTGGCCAACGGCGTGGCCAACCACATCTCGATTCGCCTGGGGCTTAAGGGGGAGGCGCAAGCCATTGTCTTGGCCTGTGCTTCGTCCAACGCGGCGATTGGCAATGCCTGCCGCTTAATTCGGTCAGGGGAGCTCGATGGCGCTTTGGCAGGCGGCAGTGACGCCACCTATTTGGAGCATGCCTACCGGGGATGGGAAGCCATGCGCATGCTGGCCCCGCTGCATTCAGAAGGGGCGGCGCGCACTTGCAGGCCATTCGCCAAGGACCGAAGTGGCCTGGTCTTAGGCGAAGGTGCCGTGGTTTATATGCTGGAGTCTGAGCGGCATGCCAAAGCGCGTGGTGCACGCATTTGGGCTCGGCTGGCAGGCTACGGTGCCTCCTCAGATGGCACGCACCTGCTTCAACCAGACGCCCAAGGTCAAGCGCGCGCTATGGCCAACGCGCTGCGTGACGCGGGCTTGACGCCGCAAGATATCCAGTACCTTAACGCCCATGGCGCTGCGTCGACGTTGGGGGACAGTACCGAAGTCCAAGCAATTCGTCTGGCCTTTGGACACCACGCACAGAGCCTTGCGGTGAGTTCCACCAAAGCGCTTCACGGCCATATGCTAGGTGCCACGGGTGCCGCCGAATTGTTAGCCGTGATCGTTGCACTCAACGATGGGCTGATTGCGCCGACCGCCAACCTCTACGACCCAGACCCCGAGTTTGATCTGGACTTCGTGCCTCTTCAGGCGCGCCAAGGGCCCCCATTGCGCGCCGCCATGTCGAACAATTTCGCCTTTGGTGGCTCCAATGCCTGCCTGGTGTTAACGCAGTGATTCGCCCTCTTCTTTACCTGGAGCCTCTTTGTGTTTGTATCCGATAAATTGATCTTCTTGGAGCTGCATAAAACGGGCTCTACCCATGTCAGGCACTTGCTCGTCAAACTCCTTGGTGGGTCTCTTCAGGGCAAGCACAATGCGCCCACGCCCGAAATATTGGCACGCGGCTTACCTATATTGGGCACAGTGCGTAACCCATGGAGCTGGTATGTCTCTCTGTGGACTTATGGCTGCCAGAAGAAGGGTCTGCTCTATCAACGCTTGATCGATCCAGCGCGCTGGCAGGCCAAAAATTCCCCCTCCAGTTCCGCCGACGCAGACGATGATGCCGATGAAGATGCCCCTCAGACCAAGCCTGCCCAAGGTGCGAAAAAGGGAATGAAGAAGGCCTTGCCCGCTACGGCCTCAGCCGAGCGCGCAGCCAACTATTGGTACGCTGACCCCGGCAATGTCGAAGCATTTCGCGAATGGCTCGGCGTTGTACTATCCCCGGCGGCACGTCAGGTCGTGGAAGCTGGATATCGTCGGCATCCGCTCAGCAAATGTTGCGGTTTGATGAGCTACCGATACTTCAAATTGTTTGTGCGTGATGCCGATCAGTTGGGTCCAGAGTACAAGACGCTGGAGATGGCCAAGCGCCTTGATGAAGAGCGATGCTGGGTCAACCACTTTATTCAGAGTGAGCGGCTGGAAGACGATTTCATCAAGGCCCTCACAGCCTCTGGCGTCACCCTGACTGACGAGCAAATCTCCAATGTGCGCTCAGCGCGTAAGCGAAACGTATCAGAGCGCCCACTGCCGACAAACGCTTACTACGACGCAAAAACCATTCGTCTCGTGCAGGAAAGAGAGCGCTTCATCATTGAAAAATTCGGCTACCAAGCCCCCTCACTTCCAGTGGCAGAAGAGCCTTCTGCCTAGATCAATGGCATATAGGGGATGGTGCCACCCGTACACCGCCCCTTAGCATTGCGCTGCACCCGCCCTACTATCCGAGCGCGAAGGTGCCCAACCATTCCGTACCGCCATGAGCCAACAGGACAGCCACCCACGACTCGCCAAAGCCCATCTGCTAACCGCAGAATTGAGGGCTTTACAGAACCGCATGAATGAAACCGTCGATCTGCTGTGCGAGTTGATCGGTGGGGCATCGGTAGAGGCTTTGTTGGAACGCAATCCGAGGCCCCACGGCAACCGTGGCGAGGCCCGATTGACCCCCAGTTTTCTGACGACACCCGCATCAGAAACATATCTCCGCAGCCCAAGTTCCGGTGCCAAGGTCGCGGAGGGTGTGGTCTTTTTCAGTGACTACGACAAAGGCTTGGTGCAACTGGTTCAGCAGCCCTTGCCTCGGCATGCAGATACCCGCTACAGCTACATCATCAACTTTGCAAGCTTCGATGGCAACTGGATGTCGTTGGTGCTAGATAGCAAGAAGTTGCTCAATGGCTTGCCTGCGGGCAAAGCTCGCTTGGGCTTGATGATTGAGGCCATCGGCAGTGCTCAGGTAGAAATGGCCAGCAAAGTCACTTGGCAAGCGGCGGAGGTGTCCCGCGAGGTGCTCATTGATACCCGCCCCAACCAAGTCTGCGTGGCCCAAGCCGATCTGGATTACATCAATCCAGAGTCCACCGAATCACTGGACTTGCATTTGATGTTCAACCCGCCGGCCCGGGGCAGCGTCGAGATTCGACGCCTGACGCTTACGCTGGACATCCAGCCTGAGCCCGTCAAGCAGCAGCAGCTTGAGGGCGTTTTTGAGGATGAGCTCTGAGGCTTGCCATTAGCCTCCCCCTCTTCGGAAAGTTGCTGGACATTTCTAGGCTGCACATCACATGACCGTCAAAGAATCCCCGGACTCCACATCATCGGCTACTGCCGCACATGCCGAAGCTCGCATTGACTGGAGCCACGGTCGCATCATCGGCTTCTCGCTTCCCACGCCTGTAGAGGGCGCTTTCGACGTGGTGCAGCTCTTGCTCGACGGCCAATGCGTGAATACCGCCGTGGCTAATTTGTCGGTCTTTGAGTTGGCGAAAGACCTCTCCGGTTTGAGACTTCCTGCGCGTGAGAATTCGGCGTTCGAGCTACGCATTCCTCAAGAGTGTCTGCTTCCGTCACACCTAGGCACAGCCCCACTACAGCTTGAAGTTCGCACCTCCCGCGGTGTGAGCTTTTTCAAGCACGTGCTGCAAGGTCCTCATGAATTGATGCGCTTGACCTTGGGAACGCCCGCCGATTTGCTTTTTGACGTGCAGTTCAAGCACCTCAGTGCGGGGTATGTGCATGGCGTCGTCAAAGACAAACTCGGTACGGGCGTGCGACCCAGCCTTCAAGTCAAACTCAATGAGCATGCACCAGACCCACTGCCGATTTACGAGCAATCTGCCGACGGTCGCGTTCATTTCTTTTCGGTCCCTCTGAAGGCGGATCGACTCAAAGAGGGGCTCAATCACTTGCATGTGGTCAGTGCGACCGGGCAGCCCATGGCCAGCTATCCGGTACACATAGGCAATCAGGTGATTGGCGAAGCAGACCGCCGCATCGCCAGCCTGGAGGCCGAGGTCGCTTTCCTCAAGCACATGGTGCTGAACCAGAACAATGAAGCTTTGCCAGCGCGGCTGGCCTTCATGAAAAGCGAGATCATCGCCATCTGCTCCGATATGCTGAGCCTGCAGAGAGTCAATCTGGAGCGCGAATCAGCCGCCACTTCATCCAGCACGTTGCCGACCAGCGCCACCCGCGCAGCAAGTCGATAAGCCCACACCGCTAGCCGATCAACGTGCCAGACACTGCACCATCCTTTCGCGAAGGCGTCGCTCGCCGACGTCTGTTTGTATTTTCGCCCTTGCCTCCGCAGCGCAATGGGCTCGCTGACTACATCCTCGAGTACCTGCCCTTGCTGGCGCAAGACTTTGAACTCAGTGTGGTGTCCGAAAGCGGGCACACCGCAGAGACACGCCTAGCCATGGAGCAAATGCCTCATGTCGAGGTGCTAAGTGAGGCTCACTTCTTGGCCCGTCAGGCCGACGCCCGTGCCCAGGTGCTCTACAACGTGGGCAATAACGGTGACTGCGCCTACATGCTGGACCACGTTCACCAATTCCCAGGTGCCGTCATCATTCACGATGTGTCCTTGTTTTATCTGCACCAAGTTGCAGCGCAACAAGCTCGCAGCAACGCCATCATGGGGCCCTGGCTCGCAGCCGAAGGGTACGAGATGCCCGCCGACTTTCTGCATGGGGACGGCAGCTTGGCCAAAACACCCGGCATGGTGTATCAAGAATGCTTGATGGTGAAACGCATCAGCGAATCTGCCAAGGGTGTGATGGTGCATACCGCTTATGCGGAGAAGCGCTTGCGTGGTGGTGCCAGCGGCGTGCCTTTGGGTCATACCCGCGGTCGGCCCCTGCTGCGTATGCCGCACTTCGTTCTTCCGCCTCCTGCGGTGCCAAGCGAAGCCCTGCTCGCCGAAGTGCTGAGCCGCTTTCACATCAAGCCAGACGACTTTCTCATTCTGGTACCCGGATTTTTGAGCGGCAACAAGATGCTCTATGAGATCTTGATGGCCTTTCGAGAGGCTTCAGCGCGAGGACTTCAAGACATCAAACTCTTGTTTGCGGGGCAAGAGCGGGAGCAAGAGTACCGGCTCTCAGAGCGCATCAAGGCCCTGTGGCCTGCGGGTGATGGCCCCCTCGTGACAGGCTATCTCAGTGCGCAAGATCTGGACATTCTGTTAGGCCGCGCTGATCTCTCGGTGGTCTTGCGCTTTCCCACCTACGGTGAGTCATCAGGCATTCTGCCGCGCGCGGCCATGGGCGGCGGCGATGTCATCACGGTCAACATCGGTGCCTACCCGGAGTTCCAGTCGGCGGCTGTTTGCACCATTCCCGTCGGCGCGGATGCTGTGGCGGCTCTGACCGAGGCGCTGTTGCGCAGCCATGCCACACGCACCACCCCCGAAACAAGACGAGTTCGCCAAACCGAGGAGGCCCGCCGAGCCCAAGCTTTGAGCCCCCAAGCGCTCTACCCTCGTTTGCGTCAATGGCTAGATGATGTGTGGGCCCTGCAATGAGTCACGCCGAAGCTTGGATCGACCTGTTGGCCGCAGCCGCCAGCCCTTTGCTTCCGGCAGGCCCCGTGGTGGTTCTGCACGAAGCTCACCGCGTCTTCCCGCTCATCGAATTTTGTCGCCCAGTCGCCTGGGTCCAGGCGCAGTTGCGACCGTTTCAAGACTTTACGCCTCATGGTGATGCGCATCCCAGCCGACGCCTGCGTTTGGATGCGAGCCATGGCGCAGAGGCGGCCACTGACATGCTGAAGCGGGCCGCGCTGCGCATCTTGTGCATTCCCCAGCAACCGCGCGATGCGGCTACCTTGCTGCGGATTGTGGAAGCCTGCCCACAAGGCTCCGGAGCCTGGTTGGTGTACGGCGAGCGTGAGACCGGCGGCTGGAGCACCTTCGAAACGTGGTTGCGCCAACAGTCCCTGCACGAGGTCACAACATCGCCTCGGCTAAAGCTCTTTGCGAGCGACTCCCTCCAAGCCGTATGGCCAACAAGCGGCAGGCGGCTGGGCCCAGCCCTGGCGGAACACCTGTGCCAAAAGCTGGCCTCCTCGGTACCGGTTCGCCTCGACCTGGGCACGGCCTCGGGCCTGCCTCGGCTTCGGCTGCGCCTGAACCCGGTGCAAGTCATTGCCTGCACCGGCGACACTCTGCAGCACCATGTGATCGCCGAGCGCCGCGCACTGATCAACGCGCGCGGTCTGGGCAGCCTATTCATTCCGTGGGAAGGTTGCGATTCCGCAAGGCTACTCTTGCGCAATGTGCGCGCTCGGGTGGATGACAGCGAGATGTGTGTGGCCGACCATGCGCTCAAGCCATCCGATTTGCAGTACACCGAAAAGGGTGCCATTCTTTCGCTGCGGCCGCCCATGATTGGCCTTGGGCGCGATGCTTTATTGCACCTCGCGCTGCCTCGGCCGGCCGTACCCGCTGACGGTTTTTGTGATATCGGCGCTGCCGAGTTCGTGACGGATCTGGCATGAGTGCACGCGTCCTCTTTGTGAACTTCAGTCGCCTCAGCCCGGCTGATCAAGGCAATGCCAGGCGTGCTATGCAATTGGCACGTCTGTACAAGTCATTGGGACTGGAGGTCGACCTTCTCTACCACTGCGATGAAGGGTTTGACCCGGCTCTCTCGCATACCTTGTCGCAGATCTTCGGCATGGTGCGCGTGGTCCCACCCAAAGTCTCCAAACGTGTTTACCAGCCGGAACATCTCTGCCACATCGCCGATTGGTACGACCCGCAGCTCGACGCCGTGGGCCGCGAAATGCATGCCTTGCGGGCCTACCAGGTCGTCCACGTCAACTACATCTGGTACACCCCTCTCTTCAAGCAGTTTGGACCCGAGGTCGCTAAGGTCCTGGACACCCATGACATCTTTGGAGAGCGGGCACAAAAATACCGCCAAGCGGGCTTAGAGCCCCATTGGTTCAGTACCACGGTGGCCCAAGAGGACGGTGCGATACAGCGTGCCGATGTCGCGCTGGCCATTCAGAAGGAAGAAGCGGCAGAACTGGCCGCGCGCGGGCATCGAAATATTCTGTCACTGCCGTATATCGAGCCCAGTGTGCGGCCCTTCAAGCCGAGCGCAGTGCAACGCCCCTTAACCTTTGGTTATTTGGGGAGTGGCAATGACTGGAACGTCCGCAGCATTCAGGCCTTTACGGCCAAGCTCAGGCAAGTGGGCAGTCGATTTTCACAACCCGTGGTCATGGCCGGTGGCATCTGCAAGCATGTGCCTGACACCCCAGGCCTGATCAAATTGGGCTTTGTCAAAGAGCTGCACACCTTCTACGACGCCATCGACCTTGCCCTCAACCCCATGGTGGGCGGCACTGGCCTGAAGATCAAAACAGTAGAGCCCCTGAGCTATGGCAAACCCGTCTTGACCACGCCCTCAGGGGCTCAGGGACTGAGCCACCTCTGGCAGTTGCCTATCGTGGCCGACCCCAACGCCATGGTGAGCTATCTGCTGGAGCACTTCAGTGCGCCCAACCCCGACTTGGTTCAGACCTTGATTGCTCAAGCGCAAGCGTCTCAACAAGCCTTTGAGGCGGAATACCTCGGGCAGGTGGAGCGCTTCAAACGGTGGCTGAACAGCCGCATCTAAGCTCAGGCCACCCACTTGCCGCGTTTCGCGCCAGGGCCTTTCTTGCCACCGTGCTTCTGGCCCCCACCTTTTTTGCCACCTGGCTTCTGCTGGATCAAAGGCCCCGCAGCGGCATCTTCTTCAGGGCTTAAGGCAGGCTTGATGTCAATCACCTTCAGATGAGGCTGATCTCCCCGGTCACGCAGCCGCCGCTCGTCATAGGCCACCGTCGCGGTCATGTTCAGGCGCTCATAGCCAAAGCGCTCAAAATCACTCTGGTAGCGGTCGAAAATCAATTGCTCGGCTTCTGGGTCTTGACGCAAAAGCTCCCACAGCGCGTTCGGGTTGTCGGTGCTGCGATTGCGGGCTTGAACCTCGCTGTATTCATCAGCATGGGCGGCTTTTGAGCCGGACTGCACCGTATGTCTTAGGACATAGGCTACATCGGCATCAATGGCCTCCACCGAGCCCACAAAGTCCAAGGCCTGCCCTGCCGCCAAATCCGTCCAAAACGTCTGCGGCCGAAGAATGCGGTCCATGCCGTCACCAGCAAAATACTCCGAGCGCACAAACGCCCCGAACTCGGTCAACGAACTCACGGCCGCTACTGTCTTGAGAGTCTTGCGGTCTTGCTGGCGATGCAGGTAGTTGAAAATACTGAAGGCTCGGGTGTACGGGTTGCGTACAAAGGCAAAAGTGAAGTACTTGCCAAAGCGCTGCGCTCCCATCACCGACTCAATCTCTTGTGCGGTCGAGTGTTTGGCCAAGCCAAAGCGGCGTTTGAAAAACGGCTGTACGGCCTCGCCCAATGGTGTGCCACCAACCTCCAGGTCTCGATAGGTGCTGAATCGGGTGAATAGCCTAGAGATGGAAGTACCGGCGGCCTTGGGCACGTGGACAAACACAAAACTGCCCGTGTGATTGATGATCATGCCGTCTTCTCCGAATCAAAGCTGTAGCCAAATCGGCTCAGGGTTTTGGCATAGAGGCGAGCCACCAAAGCCACGTCCTCATCGCCATAGAAGCGGCGGTAGTCCAAGGTCTTGGGCCCCGGCTTTTCTGGGTCGGGGTAGAGCCGTAGTGGCTCTTTCACGCCCAGGCGCTTCAGCACCTCGTCGAAGCCTGCCTGCTGGGCCTCAAAGCGAATCACCATGTCCACCTGATCGGCATACTGCAACTGCGCCCGCGACTCGCGCTGCTCGGAGAGCATGGCCTCATGCGTCTTGTTCAGCCAGGTCGAGAAACTTAGGCCCGCCGCTTTGCCGCTGCCCTCCTCCGGGGCATCATCCCCAGGGCGAACCCCGCCTTGCTTGAGAAAGCGTGCCACCAGCAGATCAAACGGGTTGCGAACAACGGTAAATTTGAGCAGGTCGTCAAATTCACTCTTCGCCAACAACTCAGCCATCAACAGCATCTTGGGTGTGGTGTTTTGCCGCCGAGCCAGCACCTTGCCTCGCCGCACCACATCCTCGGGCGGCATCAACTCACCGTGCAACTGCTCCATGAGCGTTCTCGTGATGGCTTGTGAGCCCGTCAGAGGATTGACAAAAAACAAATACCGCAGACGTTCGCAGAAAACCGCCATCGCATCCTCAACCATCAATCAATTAACAGACCGCCCGCGCTAGCCGCGGACCTCGCCCTATCAGGCGACCGCAGCCCCTGAGCCCAGCCCCTTACCTGCCATCGCACCGACTTTGGCGGCCTGATGCTTGGCCCCTCCCTTGGGGCCTGCTTGCACCATGGCGGCAGGCAGGGTATAGCCAAAAATCTTGAAATCGCGCAGGTAATGCTTGCGGAGCATCTGCCATGCTTCAGGGCTGAGCTCGTCGGCCACCACTTCTGGGCTCTTGTTTTGCAATCCCAAGGGCGTGTTGAACTTCAAGCGCTTTTGCACCCGCGCCCAGTCGTCGGCGATCTTCTCAACTTTGCCAACCATGTCTACCAGCACCACACCGTCCTCATCGCACAGGCTGTGCCACTGCGGTTTGGCCCCTGCGTCTTGCCAAGTGCGCGGGTTGCGTACAAACGCATCGAAGGTCTCAGACATCAGCGCCGATTGAACGGCCTTGAACTTGAACGGCGCTCTGGCGGGGAATTCTCCAGTGGCAGCCAAGGTGGCCTTCTCTTCAGCGTTCAACGGGTTGCGCTCAGCCAAGCCTCGGGCATAGGCGTACAGAGAACGCAAGCGATCAACCGGCTGACGCACAAAGCCGAAGGTGAAAAAACTCTTCCAGCGCACCTCACCCAACAATGCTTTAGCGTCTCTGGCGGTGGAGTGTTTGCGCAACTGGAGCAGGTCAGCAAAGAATGCCTTCTGCTTCTCGCCTTCGTTCGTGGAGCCGATGACGACATCATTGACGCCCAACTGAGTGGCCAGCGCCGTCTCGATGCTGGTGCCCGCACATTTGTGAACATGCACAAAGACAAAGCGAAGGTTGGGGGAAATGATCATGATCGAACTCTCGATGAAGAAATGGGGAGAGAAGCCGGGCGGTCAGAAGTCTGACTCAGCGAGAACGCCCGGTCGATCCCACACTGCACGCATGGCCTGTGTTTTTTCCAAGATCATGCGTTCGGTCTGCGTGTCAACATAGGTGTCGATGTCTGGCTCGCGATGGGTGATGGGCTTGGACAGCATTTCATCAACTTGTCGGCCCGGCACCTCTTTGGGTTTCAAGACCTCGGCCACAAAGGCAAGGCCCGCAAACGCGCAAATCGCTCGCAAGGCGGCCTCTGGGGTTCGGGTCAGCCAGTCATAAGGTGCCACAAACACTTGTTGGGGCCAGCGCTGGCGCGCATCCAGAACGCTTTCGGTGATTTGCTGGAAATGGCCAATCAGTTGCTCGGCCGTTCGGTCTAGCCAACCCCACTCTTCGATGCCCTTGCCCAGCGCTTTCTCGGTGGCCAAACGCTTGCGGTAGCTGGCGACGATGCTGACCGGGTCGCGCGTACACACCACCACCCGCGCCAGGGGGAAGAGCTCCAGCATTCGGCCCAACTTGCGCACGTGCGCCGGGGTTTTCTCTAGCGGCTGCTGCCCCGGGTACACATGGTGAGCAGCGAAGTAGAAAAACGCTCGGATCAAGTCCGCCTCTGAAAGCTCCCCCTTGTCACCACACAATCCAGCAGCAAAGTGCCTGAAGCGGCTGCACTGCGCCTCGCCTTGAAGATAGGCTTGGGTCATCTGCGGTGCCGGATTTTGTAGTGCAGAGCGCGGCTTGAGGAAGATGAAGGTCTCGTACACATCCTTGACGGCAAACAGCTCGGGATGCCGACTCAGCGACACTTGCAGAATGGATGTTCCAGAACGCTCAAGCCCACAAATAAAAACCGGACGTGCAGTCGTCGACCAGCGGCGAATATCGTGCAACGTCGTCATGGGGTCTCCTGAAAAAGCGAGTGAGCGAGGGGCCGGTAAAAGTCGCTTCTTGAAGATCCGCGATCAAGGCCCCACAGATGCGCAGCCCCCAGGCCCCGATCAGCCAACAATAGTCCCAGGCCGAAGCGGCAATAGGCGCTGAGCACACCATCCGCTGAGGGCAAACGCAGCGCACGGGCCGACGTGTTTGTCTTCGACATGCGGCAAGACGATCAAGGTGAGGCGGCAAAAGAATCAGTATAAGTGGCCCCCATGGTCAGTCTTCCTCTTCCAAGCCCCCTAAGACGGGGGCACTCATAGGCAGCGCTGAGCCATGCGAGCGCTAGGTCAACAAGGCACGCAGCTTGACAAAGGCCAGCGCCGCCATGATGGCGTCGTTCAAGGCATCGTGGGCCCGCCTTGTGGGCAGGTCCAAGTCTCGCATCAAGGTGGCGAGGCGCAGGTCAATGCTCGCACCATGTTGCCAGGGTGGTAGCTGGCGCTGCTTCCAGTCGTAGTACAGCGAAGAAATCTCCACCTTGGCCTGCGGCAAGCGCACACCCAGCATGGGAAAGATGGCCCGGTTGATCAAGGCCACATCAAACTCCAGGTAATAGCCCACCAAGGGACGCGCGCCGATGAAAGCCAGCAGTTGCCGCATGGCCTCGTCCGGCTCCAGGCCGTCTTGAACATCACTTTGGCGCAGGCCATGAATCTTGGTGGCCTCAGCGGAAATCGCCTTTGACGGCTTGACCAACAGTTCCAAGCGCTCGCTGGTCATCACCCGATTGCCCACGATGCGCACAGCGCCGATAGCGATGATCTCATCGCGGTTGGGGTTCAGGCCGGTGGTCTCGCAGTCCACCGACACCCATTCGTCCGGCGGTGGCTCGTCGTAGAGGTAGCGCATGCGCTGGTCCCCCAGGTGGTAGAGCATCCACTCGCGCTGCAGGCGCAGCCAGGGGCGCTGCCACCACACCGTGGGTTGCGGCAAGGCCTTGGAGACGGGGCTCATGGCCACACCCCACTCACAGCATGTCCAAGCGGAAGCGCTGAGACAGCAGATTCTTGAAACGCTTGACCACTGCCAACGCATCCTTGAGCAGATCTCGGTCCAAGCTGCTGAGCTGCTCCAGCGCGATGCCGCGATAGTCATGCCCACGCTCCAGCGCTTGCAAGCCCGCGTCCAAACGCAAACGCATGAACAGGTGCAGGCTGTCCACCATCGAGGTGGCCAAATCGGGCGGCAAGCGGTGCTCGGCCGCCAGGGCTTCAATCCGCGCCTCGGTGCCCGTCACGGTGACACGATGGGCCAGTGCAAGGCTGCGCACGCCGTGCACCAAGGGAAACAGGCCCGCCTTCTTGATGTCGAACAGGGCCTCTTCCTCACCCAGCAAGCGCAAGCGGTTCCACCAGCCTTGCGCGTGGTCGAACGAGTGGATGGCAGCCGCAAAGCGTGCCATCAGCACATCGTTGTCCAGCACCAAGCGGAAGACCTCGCCGCGCACCCGCTCTAGCAAGCCTGCATCGCCGCAAACCGCATGGGCATCAAAGAAAATGGCCAGGGCCATCAAACCTTCGGCATCCGGCGTCATCAGCCAGCGCCTCACCCGCTGCGAAAAAGCCGCCTCCGGCATGCGCCAGGCCGGGTTATTCACCATGATGCGTCCAGGGCATTCCGGATAGCCGAAATCCGCCAGGGCTGCGGAGAAGCGATTGCAAGTGGTGGCCAAGTCCGCTGAGGGTTCATAGCCATCGCGCAACACCAAGGCATTGTCCTGGTCGGTCTTGAGCAATTGCTCCCCCCGGCCCTCACTGCCCATCACAAACAAGCAAGAGTTCGCCACCAAGTCCGGCGGGGCGATCAATTGCCAAGCCCGGTCAAACAGTTGGGCATTGAGCTCCCGCACCAAACGGGCAATCAAGCGTACTGGCGTGCCCCCGCGATACAGCAGAGAGATCAGCCGTGTCAGTTGTGCTGCCGCTGGTTTGAGCGCCGCCAAGTCCTTGGCTTCGAGGATTTGGCGGGTGATCAAATAGGAATGGTTGGACAGAAAGCTCAGCAGGTCCAACTGATCCAGGGTACCCAAGATGCGCTCGCCACCGCCCGGTGCGGCCTCGGCCACCACCACTCGCCGCACTTGATGCCGAATCATCATGGCCTGGGCGTCAAAGAGGTAGGCGTCCGGGCGTACGGTGACCAAGTTAAAGGTGGCCAGCTCTCGCACCGGTAGTTGGTGCAGTGGGCGGCCGTGCAAGATGGCACGCTGCAAGCCCGTGGTGGTAAATATGCCCAAGCGAGGGAGCTCGCTGGCACGGTCTCGTACCAGCACGCGATCCGTGCGCTCATCGTTGAACACCTTGGCTACGGCCACGATATCCAAGTCCGCATCCACCTCAGTGATGGGCCGCACCGCCGCCTCTTGCACACGCGCCATGGCCAGCGAGTGCATCTCGTGCTGACTGGACCGCTTGGACAAAGCACTCAGCTTGTTAGAGAGATCGGCAAACAGCAAGGCCCCAAACGTGGCATTGCGTGAGATCAACTCGGTCACGGCGTCCCGTGCCAACTGATAAGCCAGCACCTCTTCCTTGGCCACGAAGCGGCTGCTGACTTTGCCAGCCACCAAGGAGCGGCCGTCAAAAGTATCATCCGGGCCAAAGCTGGCCACCACCTCTTCGCCGTCCATTTGGTGCACCACACCTTTGATCACCACCAACAGGTGCGTCGGTTGAACCCCCGGTTCTAGAATGATCTCAGCCTCGCGGAAGTAGGCAATGTCAACGTTGTCGCGCACCAATTGGCGCTCGTCCGTGGACAGCCCATCAAAGGGCGAAGCGGAGAAATTGAAGGCGTTGGGCACGTTAAGGCGGTTGGTGAGCAGCGCCCACGAGGGCATGCGGTCATTGTGAGCCTCAAACCCTGACGCCAAACTGTTCGGCCTTGTGCCAGATCAAGCGCTAGCCTCCTCCCTTTGCCTGCCCATGCACACTGCCCACCCCTCATCACGACGTGACTGCCTCAGCCTCGGCCTGGGTGCACTGGCCACCTGCTATCTGCCATGGGTCCGCGCGGCCGATGTCTCGCGCTTTGCGTGGGGTGTGGCCAGCGGCTTCCCACAGGCAGACGGCATGGTGCTGTGGACCCAGCTCTCCGGGCCCGCCCTGCCTGACCGCGTGGACGTGCGCTGGGAAGTGGCCACGGATGCGCAGTTCAAGAACGTGGTCGCCCGTGGCGTCGAAGTGGCTGAAGCAAGCTGGGGTTGGAGCGTACATGCCGAGCCTACGGGCCTGCCGCCTGAGCGCTGGTTCTGGTACCGCTTCCAAGCGCTGGGCGATCAAAGCCCTGCAGGGCGCACCCGCACCGCTCCGGCACCGGCCGCCAATGCAGTGCTCAAGTTTGCAACGGCGAGTTGTCAACGCTATGACATGGGGCACTATGCGGCTTGGCGTCAGGTGGTGCAGGACGAGCCCGATCTGGTGATCTTTCTGGGTGACTACATTTATGAGTACGGCTCCCGTCCTGATGCCCTGCGCCGCCATGACGGCGGCAGCGTCAGCAGCCTAGAGCAATACCGCCAGCGCTACCAGCAGTACAAGAGTGACCCCTTGCTGCAAGCCGCCCATGCCGCCTGCCCCTGGTTGTTTGTCTGGGACGACCATGAGGTCGACAACGACTATGCTGGGCTGCAGGGGCAGAGCCTGCAAACACAATTCGCGCCGCAGCGTGCCGCCGCCTACCAAGCCTGCTGGGAGCACCTGCCCCTGCCCAAAGCCATGCGCCCTAGCGGCAGCGAGGCCCGCATCTACGGTGCGCTGAACTGGGGCCGCCTGGCCCGCATTCTGTTGCTCGACGACCGGCAATACCGTGACCCTCAGGCCTGCCCCAAACCCGGTCGCGGCGGCTCCAACACAGTGGCAAGGCAGAGTTGCCCAGAGCTGGCGGCCCCCCAGCGCAGCCTGTTAGGCCCCACGCAAGAACGTTGGCTGGAGCAAGCCTGGGACACCCAGCGCCCCTGGAACCTGTTGGCCCAACAAACGCTGATGGCCCCTTTCGCCTGGAGCGACCCGGCGGGCACCGAAGGCGGGCTGGTCTGGACCGATGGCTGGGATGGCTATGCCCCCGCCCGCCAGCGCCTGTTGGACCGCGTGGCCGAGCTCAAGCTGCCTGGTGCGGTGGTGCTGGGTGGGGATGTCCACACCCACTACGTGACCGAGCTGCATCGCCAGCCGCAAGACCTGCGCAGCCCCGTGGTGGCCACCGAGTTCTGCGGCACCTCCATCAGCAGCCTCTCGCTGCCTCAGGCCCGCATTGAGGCTGCCGCCAAGTTCAACCCGCATGTCCACTATGCCCGGGGTGACGCGCGCGGCTACATGGGCTTCACCTTGAGTGAGCAGCGGCTGGAGGCACGCCTCATGGCGGTGGACGATGCCCTGAACCCTGAGAGCCCTGTGCGGGTGGCCGCCCGATTTGTGGTGGAAGCAGGACGCCCGGCCATCGTGAAGGATTGAGCAGTTACAGGGCGTATCTCTCGCTTAAGGGCGCGGTCTAGCAGGTCGAAGTTGAGCACACCACACAACGCTTTCTGAGGACCCGCGCCTATGCCTGCCATCGCTCCCTTTGTTGAACGCGCTACCGCCATGCCAGCCATGCCCGAGGTCGCGCACAAGCTGCTGCAATCTTTTGACCGTGACGATGTCTCCCTCACCGAGCTGGCCGCTCTGGTGGGGCGAGATCAGGCCCTCTCGGCCAAGGTCTTGCGCCTTGCCAACTCCGCCCGCTATAGCCCTGCCCGCAGTGTCGCCTCCCTGCCCGACGCCGCTGCCGCCTTGGGTATGCGAACCCTCAGAGACCTCACCCTCTCGGCCTGCATGGCGGGCGCGTTCCCGGACATCCCGGGCTTTGACCGCAAGGCCTTTTGGCGAGGCACCATGGCCGTGGCCGCCTATGCCCAGCCGCTGGCGCGCTACCTGGACGCCGACGAAGACACGGCCTACCTCGGCGGCTTGATGCTGCGCACGGGCCAGTTGCTGATGCTCTTGGTCGAGCCGCAGCGCATGGCCGAAGTCGCTACCCACTGTACTGAGCTGGACAGCCGCATCGGGCAAGAGCAAGCGCGTATGGGCGTCTCCCACCCCCTGGTCAGCGCTGAGCTGGCTCGCCATTGGCGCTTCCCCACCACCTTGGTTCAGGCCTTCAATGCGGCGGCCGACCCCATGGAGGTCAAGCCCTTTTGCCGCCTGGGTGCGGCTCTGCGTTTGGCCAGTGTGATTGCCGATGCGCGTGAAGCAGGCGTGCCTGCCGCCGATGCCCTGATGCAAGCCCAGGCCGGGCTGGTCAACTTGCTGCAAATTGACCTGGCATGGCTGGAAGGGCACCTGCCTGACCACCGCTTGGCCGTGGCCGACGCGGATGCACTGATGCAGTGATCTAGGACCTGCGCTTCGGGCTGCGATACTCGCGGCTCGCATGCAGTCCATCCTCCTCACCACCCTGCCCTTTTTTGCGCTGGTGCTGTGCGGCTATTTGGCCGCGCACCGGCGCATCCTGCCTGAATCGGCCATTGGTGGGCTGAACGCCTTTGTGCTGTTCTTTGCGCTGCCCTGCTTGCTGTTCAAGTTCGGCATGAACACGCCGGTGCTGGAGCTGCTCAACCCCAGCGTGTTGGCGGTGTATTTGTCCGCCGCGGCCCTGGTGGTGTTCTTCACCATTGCCATGACGCTGTCGCGCAAGGTGGGCATGAAGGACGCTGCCTTTGGCGCCCTGGTGGCCGCCTTCCCCAACACAGGTTTCATGGGGGTGCCCCTGCTCGTGGCGCTGCTGGGGCCGATGGCCGCGGGGCCGGTGATCTGCACCATTCTGGCGGACATGATCATCACCAGCTCGGTCTGCTTGGCCCTGGCTCAAACGGGGCGACGCAGCGGCCAGAGCCCCACCAAGGCCTTGCTGCAATCGCTGAAGGCAGCCGTCTCCAACCCCTTGCCGTGGTCCATCGCCGCAGGGGCGACCTTGGGGGTGTTCGGCCTGGAGGTCCCCAGCCCCGTGCTGGCCGTGGTTCACATGCTGGCCAATGCCGCCAGCCCCGTGGCCCTGTTCACCATCGGTGCGGTACTCTGGCGGTCTGGGGCGGCCAACAGCCCGGCCAAAACAGCGCCTCTCGACCATCGCGAGCGCGCCATCGCCATGGCCCGCCGGGCCACCCGAGGAGAATCCGTTTGGGTGGACCCGGACGCCATCACCCAACCATCGGTCTGGCCGCTCTCCGACGCGGGCGGCCTGGCCCCGACCTCCCCCGATTCACTGAGCCGCTTGCTGACTGAACCCAAGCGCCGCAAACCCTCGCCCACCCGCTGGCGCGAGACCTGGACGGCCTTTTGTGCAGGCCATGTGTTGACGGTCGTCGCCATCAAGCTGCTGCTGCACCCTTTGCTGATCTTGCTGCTGGGAGCCTCGGCCCGAGGCCTGGGCGCGCCCCTGACCGCCGAACAACTGATGGTGCTGACGCTGGCCGCCGCTCTGCCCAGCGCCAGCAATGTGTCGCTGCTAGTAGAACGGCACGGTGCAGACGCAGGACGCATCGCGCGGATCATTCTGGGGTCTACCGTCCTGGCCGTGGGCAGCTTCACGCTGATGGCCTGGGCCTTTGGCGTGAACCCCGCTTGAACGCCTCAAATACTGATCGGGTCCACATCCATCGCCCACCGCGCCAGCCCCTTGTGTTGGTGGCGCAGTGCCGGCAGTTGGGGCATGAGGGCCGCCAGCAAGCGCTGCAAGCCCGGGCGACTAGCGGCCTCAATGAGCATTTGCCGCCGCTCCAGGCCTGCAATCTTGGCCACATGCGGAGGCACGGGAGCATAAAAGCTCACGGCCCATTCGGCGGGCTGCTCCGCCAACAGGCCTTGCGCCAGGTGTCGGGCCTGTCGCAAAAAGGCCTCCGCCACCTCGCCGTCGCGCGCTTCACAGCGCAGCAGGGCCAGGTGCGAAAAGGGCGGTAGCGCGGCCATCTTGCGCTCGGCCAATTGGCTGGCGGCAAAACGGGCAAAGTCGTGTTGGCGCAAGGCGGCGAACAGCGGGTGTGAGGGGCTCCAGGTCTGAATCCACATCTCGCTGGCGTCCGCTGCCTGGGCATCGCGGCCGGCGCGGCCTGCGGCTTGCATCAGGGTTGAAAACAGGCGTTCGGGTGCCCTGAAGTCGGCCGTGAACAAGGCGCTGTCGGGGTTGACGGCGGCCACCAGCGTGACTCGCCGAAAGTCGTGGCCCTTGGTGACCATTTGGGTCCCGATCAATACATCCACACTGCCGTCGTGAACGGCGGCCAGTTGTTGTTCCAGCGCGCCTTTGAGTCGGGTCGTGTCCGCGTCAATGCGTGCCACCCGCACCGGGCTGCCATCGGGGCGCAGCAGGCCTTGCAGGAGTTCGCTGGCCTGCTCCTCCAAGCGCTCCGTGCCACGGCCCACCGGCTGAATATCCAGGTTCCCGCAATCCGGGCAGGCCTTGGGCACACGCTCGGTGAAGCTGCAATGGTGGCAGCGCAGGGTGCGGTCGCGTTTGTGGAACACCCGCCAGGCACTGCAATGGGGGCAGCCGCTCTTCCAACCGCAGGCTGTGCAACTGAGCACGGGCGCAAAGCCTCGCCGGTTCAGGAACAGCAGGCTTTGCTCGCCACGCTCAATGCGCGTGCGCAAGGCCGCCAACAGGGGTTCGCTCAATGCGGGGGGCTGCTGGCCCTTGGTGGCCTGCTCCTGCTGGTTCATGTCCACCATGCGAACCTTGGGCAGAGCCCCCTGGCCGACGCGCTGGGACATGCTCAACAAGGTGTAACGCCCATTCTGAGCATGTTGCCAACTCTCCAGGGATGGCGTGGCGGAGCCCAAAATGACCGGCACTTTCTCCAGATGCCCGCGGTACACCGCCAAGTCTCGTGCTGAATAGCGCGCACCATCTTGCTGCTTGTAGCTGGGGTCATGCTCCTCATCCACCACGATGAGGCCCAAGCGGGGCAGTGGGCAAAAAATGGCCAAGCGTGTCCCCAGCACCAGGTCTGCATGGCCCAGGTGGGCGGTCAGCCAGTTCGAGAGCCTTTGTGCCGGAGTCAAGCCACTGTGCAAAGAGACCAATCGCCGCCCCGGAAAGCGCTCGGCAAAGCGCGCTTCGAGTTGCGGCGTCAAATTGATTTCCGGCACCAACACCAGCGCTTGGCGGCCCAGGTCTAGCGCATGTTGGGCCGCACGCAAATACACCTCAGTCTTGCCGCTGCCCGTGACGCCATGCAGCAAATGGCAGGGTGGTTGGGCCTGCTCAAACCCCTGCGTGAGGATGGCCAGCACCTGGCGCTGCTCTGGCTGCAAGGTAGGGAGCACTGGCACTGGCACTGGCACTGGCACTGGCACCGGTGCGGGTGCGGGTGCTGCAGGGGCCTCTTCCTGCGTCGGCTTCGCCTTGGCGCGGGTGCGGCGGGCAGGCGCAGGGGCGGCCTCCGCCTGCGGCCAGGCGGATCGCTGGGCCAGCAGGCGCAGGCGTTTGGCCAAACCAGTGTTGTCCAGCTTGCGCAGCTCTGGGGGCAGCACCGAAAGCGCTACCTCGCCAACCGCACGTTGGTAGTAGCGCGCCGTAAAGTCCACCAACTGGCACCAGGTGGCTGGCAAAGGCGGCAGCGCTTGCAACACCTCCTTGACGGGCTTGAGGGTGGCCAATGGGCGCTCAGTGCCCTCCAGCGGCGCTTGCGTCACAGCGCTGGGCCACACCAGGCCCGGGACTTCTCTGCGCCCCAGGGGCACCCTCACCAGCGTACCGGTGGCTAAGGGGTCAGGGTGGGCGTAGTCCAGCGCTGGGGCGAGGCCCGCATGTTGCGGCGTCTCCACAGCCACCTGAAGTCGGCCACGCCAGGCGAGACTCAAAACCGCAGCCCTTCACCGGTTTTTGGTGAATTCACCTGAGCGTTCGGAGCTAAGTTCATGATTGTGAAGCCCTTTCTCAGTTACCCACGTTTTCTGTGGATAACTTTGTGGGAAACCAGCCTTGACCTGCGCTAAATCCTTGATCCACGGGCATTCCGCCTAAGTTGCTCAGTTTTGCGGCAGTTTCAATTTTTCTTTTTTAATCAACCACTTAGTACGAGAACACTGGGCTTTCGGGGGCATCCATCGGGTCTTGACAAGGTACTTGCTTCGCTGCAGGAATTGTGGGGATAAGTCAAGGCCTGAGCACTCACTCACCGCCCAACGCTTGCGTTAGCGTGCTGCGTGGTGGCCGCAGCAATCGCTGCCCAGCCCTGGGCTCAGGCTCTGAGCCGTCGAGAGTGCTGGTGAACCGCCTCCACCAAGGCTGAGACATGCTCAGGCGGGGTGTGTTGGCTGATGCCATGCCCCAGGTTGAAGATGTGACCGTCCCAGGTGCCATCGGCGCGCTGGGGCCGACCAAAACTATCCAAAACCTTGATCGCCTCGCGCCGAATGGCCTCGGGTGGCGCAAACAAGACATTGGGATCGAGATTGCCCTGCAAGGCCACTTGGTGGCCTACGGCGGCCCGGGCTTGGGTGAGGTTCACCGTCCAGTCCAGCCCCACCACATCAGCGCCAATCTGGGCGATTTGCTCTAACCAAGGGCCACCACCCTTGGTGAATACGATCACCGGGATGCGCTGACCCTCTTTTTCGCGCTGGAGGCCCGCCACCACTTGCTGGGTATAGGCCAGCGAGAAGGCCTGGAAGGCCCCATCGGCCAACACGCCACCCCAACTGTCAAACACCATGACGGCCTGAGCGCCCGCGTCGATTTGGGCATTCAGATAGGCCGCCACCGACTGGGCATTGACGGTCAGCATCTTGTGCATCAAGTCAGGCCGGCTGTAGAGCATGGACTTCACCAAGCGATAGTCGTCCGAGCCGCCGCCTTCGACCATATAGCAGGCCAGCGTCCAAGGGCTGCCCGAGAAGCCGATCAAGGGCACACGGCCATGGAGTGCCTTGCGAATAGACGTGACCGCGTCAAAAACATACCTCAGCTTGCCCATGTCCGGCACCCGCAGGGCGGCCACGGCCGCTTCATCCCGCACCACATGCTCAAACTTCGGACCCTCGCCGTTTTGGAAGCTGAGTCCCAAGCCCATGGCGTCGGGCACGGTCAGGATGTCGGAGAACAGAATTGCCGCATCCAGGGGGTAGCGCTCCAGCGGCTGCAGGGTCACTTCGGTGGCGTAGTCAACATTCGTAGCCAAACCCATGAAGCTGCCCGCCTTGGCCCGGGTCTCTTGATACTCTGGCAAATATCGGCCAGCCTGGCGCATCAGCCAGAGCGGTGTATGGCTGGTGGGCTGGCGCAGGCAAGCGCGCAGAAAGGTGTCGTTGGTGAGCGGTGCAAACATCTGGCGATTATGTCCGCACCCGAGGGACTTGACAGTCAGGGAGATGCAAGCGGTGCCACGGCGTGGGGCGCAGAGGATGGGGGGGCGTTAGCGACCAACGGACCTCACAGCTCTTGAATTGCGCCATACCGCCCTTATCTGATGATGCGGTTCGATTTCGCGCACACTATCCGGTCACCCAAAGGAGCCCACTCATGACCCTGTCTTCTTTTCGTCGCAGCGCCTTGGCATTGACGGTAGCGGCCAGCGCGCTGAGCCTCAGCGGCTGCGGCTACAACGACTTCCAACGGCTGGATGAGCAGGTGAAGAGCCAATGGTCCGAGGTGCTGAACCAATACCAGCGCCGGGCAGACCTGATCCCAAATATCGTGGCCACCGTGAAAGGCGAGGCCAGTTTTGAGCAAGAGACCCTGACCAAGGTGGTGGAGGCACGCGCCCGTGCCACCTCGATCCAGGCCACCCCCGAGTTGGTGAACAACCCCGAGGCGTTTCAGAAGTTCCAAGCCGCTCAAGGCGAGCTGACGGGCGCGCTGAGCCGCCTGATGATGGTGAGCGAGAACTACCCCAACCTCAAAGCCAATCAAGGCTTTCAAGATTTACGGGTGCAGTTGGAAGGCACCGAGAACCGCATCACGGTGGCCCGAGGCAAGTACATCAAGGCGGTGCAGGACTACAACGTGCTGGCGCGGAGCTTCCCCAGCAACCTCACGGCCATGGTGTTCAGCTATCAGGTGAAGCCCAGCTTCACGGTTGAGAACGAGAAAGCCATCTCGGCACCGCCGTCCGTCAGCTTTGACAAACCGGCCAAGTAAGCGCGTCATGGGGTCTGCGCTGCCACGCGGGTGGCTCAGGCTACCGCAAGCCTGGGCCTGGCAAGGTCTGCTGCTGCTTGTGTTGGCCTGCTTGGGCATGGCCGGCGCAAGCGCGCAAGACCTCCAACCCATCCCAGCGCTCAGTGCACGGGTATTGGATCAAACCGGCACCCTGACGGACGCCCAGCGCCAAGCCTTAGAGGGCAAGCTGGCCCGCTTTGAGGCCGAGTCTGGCCCACAGATGGTGGTGCTGATGATTGGCAGCTCTCAGCCAGAGGACTTGGCCTCTTATGCCTACCGTGTGGCGGATGCCTGGAAGATCGGCCGACGCGAGGTCGGCGATGGCCTGCTCATTGTGGTGGCCAAGGACGACCGGCGAGTTCGCATCGAGGTGGCGAAAGCCCTAGAAGGTGCGGTGCCGGATTTGGCCGCCCGGCAGGTCATTGACCAAGCCATTAAACCCGCTTTCAGGCAGGGCGACTATGCAGGAGGCCTGCACCAGGCGGTCGATCAGTTGATGGCGCGGGTCAAAGGCGAGCATTTGCCAGCCCCCACCGAGCGCAAGCTTAAGCGCCAGGCCTCCTCGCTCGGTTGGCAGGAAGTGGCCATGTTGCTCTTCATCGGTGTGCCGGTGGCGGGCAGTGTGCTCAGCAGCATGCTGGGTCGTAAGTTGGGCACCCTGGCGACGGGCCTTGGAGCGGGCACCCTGGCTTGGATGGTCAGCACTAGTTTGCTGTTGGGGGCCGTGGCCGGCTTTGTGGCCCTCGTGTTGGTGGCGGTGCTCGGCGTCGGCGGCGGACGCCGTGGCGGCGGCATGCCGGTGATCTGGGGCGGCGGTGGCGGCGGCTGGGGGGGCGGAGGCGGTGGCGGCTTCTCCTCTGGCGGTGGTGGAGATTTTGGCGGCGGCGGCGCTTCAGGAGACTGGTGAAATGGCTCCATCATCATGGTCCCGTTGGTGGCGTCATCTCTGGCTGGAGGCCAAAGATGTAGACCGCCTCCTTGGGCAGGGCTGCTTGTCCCGCGTGGAATCCCAAGTGGCCCGCAGCGAAAAGCGGCACAGCGGAGAGATCCGCGTTTGCGTGGAGGCCAGCCTCCCTCAAGATTATCTGTGGCGGGCTGCCTCTCCACGAGAACGCGCGGTGGACCTGTTCGCCCAACTTCGGGTGTGGGACACCGAGGCCAATAACGGCGTGTTGATTTACCTCTTGTTGGCAGACCATGCCATCGAGTTGGTGGCCGACCGCGGCCTCAGCGCCAAAGTCGACCCCCAAACGTGGGAGCGATTGGTTGCCCAAATGCGTTCAGACTTTCAGCGCGGGCAGTTTGAGGCCGGACTCAGTGCCGCGGTGGTGGCGGTCGACACCATGTTGGCAGATCATTTTCCTGTTGACGCGCTGACAGCCAACCCCAACGAATTGCCCAATGCCCCCGTGGTGATGTGAGCGCTGAGTCCAAGCTCAAGGAGAAGTTGGCGTCTGGGTCGGCTACTTGGCCATTGTGGCTGCCGCGGGCGCATGAAAAAACCCGCAGGCCAGAGTGCTGGCGTGCGGGTTGGCGTGACAAGAGCGTTCGGCTGTACCGAGCTCTTTGTGACGTGTTCAGCGTTGCTTGCGCAATTTCTGGATGGCTGCCAATTGAGCGGCCATCGCAGCGAATTCGCCTTGCGCAGCGGCCAGGTCGATGTCGCTCTTAGCGTTCTTCATGGCCTCTTCGGCCAATTTCTTGGCTTCGTTGGCCTTGGCTTCGTCCAAGTCCTTGCCGCGAATGGCGGTGTCGGCCAAGACGGTCACGCTGTTGGGTTGCACTTCGAGAATGCCGCCCGCGACGAACACAAACTCTTCTTCGCCATTGTCAGCACGCTGAATGCGCACGGCGCCCGCCTTGATACGGGTGATCAGCGGTGTGTGCTTGGGCAGAATGCCCAACTCACCGTTCTCACCCGGCAGCGCGACGAATTTGGCCTCACCGCTGAAGATGCTTTCTTCAGCGCTGACCACGTCGACGTGAATGGTTGCCATGATGGTTTCCTCAATGCGTAAGAAGATTCAGTAAGCGAGCAGACGGGCGTTTGGCTAGGCGGCCCCCACAGCCGTACTCCCTGTACGGCGAGGAGGCCAACGACGCCAGGCGCCCGTATGCGAAGTCTTACTGCATCTTCTTGGCTTTTTCGAAGGCTTCGTCGATGGTGCCAACCATGTAGAAGGCCTGCTCCGGCAGGTGATCGCACTCGCCAGCCACAATCATCTTGAAGCCGCGGATGGTTTCCTTCAGGGGCACGTACTTACCAGGCGAGCCGGTGAACACTTCAGCGACGTGGAAGGGCTGCGACAGGAAACGCTGGATCTTACGAGCGCGGGCCACAGCCAGCTTGTCTTCAGGAGACAGCTCGTCCATACCCAGAATCGCGATGATGTCGCGCAGTTCCTTGTAGCGCTGCAGGGTGGACTGCACGGCACGGGTGGTTTCGTAGTGCTCTTGGCCGACCACGTTCGGGTCCACTTGGCGCGAGGTCGAGTCCAGCGGGTCCACAGCGGGGTAGATACCCAGCGCAGCGATGTCACGAGACAACACGACGGTGGCGTCCAAGTGAGCGAAGGTGGTCGCAGGCGACGGGTCGGTCAAGTCATCCGCAGGGACGTAAACGGCCTGGATGGAGGTGATCGAACCGACCTTGGTCGAGGTGATCCGCTCTTGCAAACGGCCCATTTCTTCTGCCAGTGTCGGCTGGTAGCCCACGGCGGAAGGCATACGACCCAGCAGCGCGGACACTTCGGTACCGGCCAGGGTGTAGCGGTAGATGTTGTCCACGAAGAACAGCACGTCACGGCCTTCGTCACGGAAGGACTCGGCGATGGTCAGACCGGTCAGGGCCACGCGCAGACGGTTGCCGGGCGGCTCGTTCATCTGGCCGTAAACCATGGACACCTTGGACTCGCCCAGGTTCTCCAGGTTCACCACGCCGGAGTCGGCCATCTCGTGATAGAAGTCGTTACCCTCACGAGTACGCTCGCCCACACCCGCAAACACCGACAAGCCCGAGTGAGCCTTGGCGATGTTGTTGATGAGTTCCATCATGTTCACGGTCTTGCCCACACCGGCACCACCGAACAGACCAACCTTACCGCCCTTAGCGAACGGGCAGATCAAGTCAATCACCTTGATGCCGGTCTCGAGCAACTCTTGCGAGGGGCTGAGTTCGTCATAGGTGGGGGCCTTGCGGTGGATGGAGGCGGTCAGCTCTTGCGAGACAGGACCACGCTCGTCGATGGGCGTGCCCAGCACGTCCATGATGCGGCCCAGTGTGGCCTTGCCCACGGGCACGGTGATGGGGTTACCGGTGTTGGTCACCATCACGCCACGACGCAGGCCGTCCGAAGAGCCCAGCGCAATGGTACGGACGATGCCGTCACCCAGCTGCTGCTGCACTTCGAGGGTCAGCGCGGAGCCTTCCATCTTCAAAGCGTCATAGACGCGGGGCATCTGGTCGCGCGGAAATTCCACGTCCACGACGGCGCCGATGCACTGAACGATCTTGCCTTGGGCTTGAGTCATTTTCAGGTCCTTCAATCTAAATTCGATGTCTGTAGCGGGTTGCAGGCTTGATCGCCCTGATCAACCACTGATCGCGGCGGCGCCGCTGACGATCTCGGAGAGTTCCTTCGTGATCGCTGCCTGGCGGGTCTTGTTGTAGATGAGCTTGAGCTCACCAATCAGCGTGCCGGCGTTGTCGGTCGCAGCCTTCATGGCCACCATCCGAGCAGATTGCTCAGAGGCCATGTTCTCAGCCACCGCCTGGTAGATCAGCGCCTCGACATAACGAGTCAACAACTCGTCAATGACCGTGGCCGCATCCGGCTCGTAGATGTAATCCCAGCCGTAAGCCGACTTCTCAGCTTCAGACTGCTTCAGCGCGTCCGCCGACAGGGGCAGCAACTGCTCCACCACCGGCTCTTGCTTCATGGTGTTGATGAACTTGGTGTAGCACAGGTACACAGCGTCCACCTTGCCCGCCACAAAAGCGTCGAGCATGACCTTGAGCGGGCCGATCAGCGCTTCGAGTTGAGGCGCATCACCCAAGCCCGTGGCTTGCGAGACGACCTTGGCGCCAATGCGGTTCAAGAAGCCGTAGCCCTTGGTACCGATAGCGACCGCCTCAACCTTGCCGCCGGCCGTTTGCACGTCCTTCATCTTGTTCGTGACAGCACGCAAGATGTTGGTGTTCAAACCGCCGCACAAGCCCTTGTCCGTGGTGACCACCACAAAGCCCGTCACGCCCGACTTGCCGTCGGTGCGCATATAGGCGCTGCGGTACTCCGGATTGGCTTGCGACAGATTGGCCGTGATGTTGCGTATCTTGTCGCTGTAGGGGCGGGCGTTGCGCATGCGCTCTTGCGCCTTACGCATCTTGGACGCGGCCACCATTTCCATGGCTTTGGTGATCTTCTTGGTGTTCTCCACCGATTTGATCTTGCCGCGGATTTCCTTTCCGACTGCCATTTGACTGTTCTCCTGTTGGGGGTGGGGCGGGCTAGGTGCTTAGGAAAAAGCGTTCAGCCTCGTCCCACCGGTCAATGGCATTAGGCGAAAGATTTCTTGAAAGCGGCGATGGCGCCGTTCAGTTCTTCTTCAGCAGCCTTGTCCATGGCCTTGTCGGCTTCCAGCTTGGCCAGCAATGCAGCGTGGCTGGACTTCAGGAACTGGTGCAGGCCAGATTCGAACGCCAAGACCTTCTTGGTGTCGATGCTGTCCATGTAGCCCTTGTTCACAGCGTACAGAGTCGCAGCCATCAAGCTGATGGACAGCGGCGAGTACTGAGCTTGCTTGAGCAACTCGGTCACGCGGGCACCACGGTCCAACTGCTTGCGGGTGGCTTCGTCCAGGTCCGAGGCGAACTGCGCGAACGCAGCCAATTCACGGTACTGGGCCAAGTCGGTACGGATACCGCCGGACAGCGACTTGATCAGCTTGGTCTGTGCAGCACCACCGACGCGGGACACCGATATACCGGCGTTGATCGCAGGGCGGATACCGGCGTTGAACAGGCTGGTTTCCAAGAAGATCTGACCGTCAGTGATCGAGATCACGTTGGTCGGCACGAAGGCAGACACGTCGCCTGCTTGCGTCTCAATGACGGGCAATGCGGTCAGCGAGCCGGTCTTGCCCTTGACTTCACCCTTGGTGAAGGCTTCGACGTAGTCGGCGTTAACGCGAGCGGCACGCTCCAACAGACGGCTGTGGAGATAGAACACGTCGCCAGGGAAGGCTTCACGGCCCGGAGGACGGCGCAGCAGCAGCGATACTTGGCGGTAAGCCACAGCTTGCTTGGACAGATCGTCATAAACGATCAGAGCGTCTTGGCCGCGGTCGCGGAAGTATTCGCCCATGGTGCAGCCCGAGTAGGCCGACACGTACTGCATGGCTGCAGATTCAGAAGCGGAAGCTGCCACGACGATGGTGTACTCCATCGCGCCAGCTTGTTCCAGAGCGCGCACCACGTTCTTGATCGACGAGGCCTTTTGGCCAATCGCGACGTAAACGCAGGTCATGTTCTGACCCTTCTGGTTGATGATGGCGTCAATCGCGACAGCCGTCTTACCCGTTTGGCGGTCACCAATGATCAGCTCGCGCTGACCACGGCCGACGGGCACCATGGAGTCAATCGACTTCAGGCCGGTTTGCACAGGCTGGTCCACCGACTTACGGGCGATCACGCCAGGGGCGACCTTTTCGATCACGTCCGTCATCTTGGCGTTGATGGGGCCTTTGCCGTCGATAGGCTGACCCAGGGCGTTGACCACGCGGCCAATCAGCTCGGGGCCCACCGGCACTTCCAAAATGCGGCCCGTGCACTTCACGGTGTCGCCTTCAGAGATGTGCTCGTATTCACCCAAAATCACGGCGCCGACAGAGTCGCGCTCGAGGTTCAGGGCCAAGCCGAAGGAAGGTTGACCATCCTTACCGGCTGGGAATTCCAGCATTTCGCCCTGCATCGCGTCGGACAGGCCGTGCACGCGGACGATGCCGTCGGTCACCGAAACAACGGTGCCTTGGTTGCGGATGTCCGTCGAGGCGCCGAGGCCTTCAATACGGCTCTTGATGAGTTCCGAAATTTCTGCAGGATTGAGTTGCATTGCTTTCTCCGAAAGCGTGACGACCTTTTCAGGCAGTCGTCGAATGAATGTGCCGCGTGGGGTGGATGAACGTCAGATCGCTCGAACTCACCACTCAGGTGGTGAGGGCTACTTTCATTTGCTCCAGGCGGGCCTTGATCGAGGTGTCCAGCACTTCGTCACCCACCACCACACGAATGCCGCCGATGAGGGACTCATCAATGACAACCGTGGCATTGAGCTTGCGACCGAAGCGCTTCTCCAATGTGGCAACCGTCTCGGCCAGCGCGCTGGCGTCCAGCGCGAAAGCGCTGAAGATGGTGGCGTCGGAGACTCCGGTGCTGGTATTCACCAACGCGCGGAACTGGGCAGCGATTTCAGGCAGCGCGACCAGACGACCGTTTTCAATGACTGCCGACAAGAGATTGGCGATCTTGGGCGACAAGGTGGTTTTAACCACGCTGCTCACCAGATCGAACACTTGCTGGGCAGACACCTTGGGGCTGTCGGCGAACTGACGCAGTTGCGGGTTGCCTGCTACCTGACCCACAGCTTCAAGCTGCGAGGCAAGCGCCTGGGCATTGTCGCCACCGACGGCCCGAAACAGGGCCTCGGCATAAGGGCGGGCGATGGTTGCAAGCTCAGCCATGATCAGAGTTCCGTCTTCAGACGGTTCAACAGATCAGCGTGAACGCCAGCGTTGACTTCGCGCTTCAAGATTTGCTCTGCGCCCTTGACGGCCAGCACAGCCACTTGTTCACGCAGGGTCTCGCGGACCTTGACGGCTTCTTGCTCGGCTTCTGCCTTGGCAGCAGCCACAATCTTGGCGCCTTCTTCAGATGCGCGGGCTTTCGCCTCTTCCACCAGGCTTTGGGCCAGACGCTCTGCGTCAGCCAAACGCTTGGCGGCATCATCCTTGGCAGATGACAACGCAGCGACGACCTTTTTATCAGCCTCAACCAACGCAGCCTTGGCTTTGTCAGCAGCCGAAAGGCCTTCGGCGATCTTTTTCGCACGCTCATCGAGTGCGGTGGCGATCGGCGGCCACACATAGGTCATCGTGAACCAGACGAGGATCGCAAAGACGATCATCTGGACGATGAGGGTTGCGGTGATGCTCACTTGATGGCCTCAAACGGTGAAGGAATCTTCAGCGAGGTGTGCGCCGCTAGGCGCACACCAGCCTCTCTCGACAACGTCGAATTACTTCGCGCCCGCAGCGATGGCTTGGGCGATCTGGCCCAAGAAGGGGTTAGCCGTAGCGAACCACAGAGCAATACCGGTACCGATAATGAAAGCCGCGTCGATCAGACCAGCCAACAGGAACATCTTGGTTTGCAACTCGCCCATCAGCTCAGGCTGACGTGCGGCGGATTCCAGGTACTTGCTGCCCATGATGCCGATACCGATACAAGCGCCCACAGCGCCCAGACCAATGATCAGGCCAGCGGCCAGAGCAACAAAGCTGATAACTTCCATTTTTGACTCCTAGTCGAGAGGTTGGTGAAGAAAAAAAGAAAACGAACTACTGAGATCGGTGCGATGCGCCGTCAGTGAGCATCATGGGCTTGGCCGATGTACACCAGCGTCAGCATCATGAACACAAAAGCCTGCAGCGTGATGATGATCAAGTGAAAGATCGCCCACACTGAGCCAGCAATGATGTGCCCGATGGCCAAGCCGATGCCTGTGCCCACGCCCACCGAGGCCCAAGCACCCCCCATCAGGGCGATCAGCAAGAAAATCAATTCGCCAGCGTACATATTGCCGAACAGTCGCATGCCGTGAGAGACGGTCTTCGCGACGAATTCGATCATTTGCATGGCGAAATTAGGAATCCACAGCGCTGGATGGGCACCAAAAGGCGCAGAGAAGAGCTCATGCACCCAACCGCCCAGACCCTTAATCTTGACGTTGTAGACCAAGCAAACCAGCAAGACCCCCGCAGACAAGCCCATGGTGATCGACAAGTCAGCAGTCGGCACCACACGTTGATAGTGGACCCCCATCAACTCGCCCACGACGGGCAGCAAATCGACCGGCAGCAAGTCCATGGCGTTCATCAGGAAAATCCAAACAAACACCACCAAGGCCAGCGGAGCCACCAGCTTGCGGCTCTGGGCATTGTGAACAATACCCTTGGCTTGGCTATCCACCATTTCCACCAGGATTTCTACTGCGGCCTGGAAGCGACCGGGGACGCCGGATGTCGCCTTGCGGGCAGCCTTCCACAACAGGAAACAGCCCAACACACCCAACAAGATGGAATAGAAGAGTGAGTCGTAGTTCAGCACCGTCATGTCAAACGGGCCGGACGGTTTGTGGTTCTGCAAGTGCGTCAGGTGGTGGACGATGTACTCGCCCGCAGTCGGTGCTCGGCCTTCAGCTGCCATGATGATTTCGCCTCGTCCAGTCTCTAAATCTTCGCTCGGCCTCGCCACGACAGCGCGACCCAATAAACTTTGATGCACACGACCAGAGCCACCAGCAGCGCTGGCCAGCTCAAACCGGGTACAAGCTTCGGGGCCAGCGCAAGCATGGCCACCGAAACGCCGATCTTCGCAAACTCCCACAACATGAAGCTGACGGCGGAAACGCCGGGCGCCAGGCTGCTGAGCCGACTGGTCATGCCGCGCGCCATCAAAGCACCCGGCACTACCACTGTGGCAGCGCCGTACAGCACCGACCACACAAACCCCTGTTCACGAGTGATGAGCGCTACCAGAGCCGCCATCACCCCACCCACCGCAGCCTGCGCTGCGATGACCCGCCACGGTGACACCGACGGGTTCTTTGCCGATAAAGCCTGTGCCTCTTGTCGGGTCAGGGGCTTGATCGGCGGCTTCGCGCCCTCATCTTCAAGGTCTTGCCAAGGGTTTGGGCGCGGGTCTGATGATTCATCACGCCGCTGAGACATGGGGCAAATCCTTGGGCTAAGAGCAGCAAAGCCTCGGGATTATAGGGGCAAACCCCGCGCTGGCACCCTAGCTTGATCCCGCACAAGCTGGGGGGTACTGTTGACAAGCGCGCGATGGCCTGCGTCGATAGCCGCTACAGCGACAAACAGGGCCGTGTTTGCTAACGCGCAAAGTTGACTGGCAAGCCCGGCACGTCCACGCGCATTTGAAGCACTCTGCCTGCCCAGGGTTGCTGCGCCAGCTCGCTCTGTGGCCGCCCCTCCTGGGCCGTGGTGACATACAGCGTGCGCAGGTCATGCCCACCAAATGCAGGCATGGTGGCGCAACGTACGGGCAAGGGGACTTCGCGCAATACCTCACCCGAGGGCGCGAGCCGCAGCAGGCGCTGCCCCTCAAACATGGCGGTCCAGTAGCAGCCCTCTACATCTACCGCAGCGCCATCCGGACGCCCGCCATAGGTGGACAGATCTTGCCCTGGCTGCTTGAGCGCAAAGGACGCGAACTCTCGCTCTTGGCTGAGCCGCCCGTCACGCACATCCATGGCAAAGGCCCTGACTCGATGGCTTTTGGTGTCGCTCCAGTACAAGGTGCCACCGTCTGGGCTCCATGCCAGCCCGTTGCTGACCGTCACCCCGCCAGCCACCTGCGTTAGGCGCTCGCCATCCCAGCAGTACAGATGCGCCATGGCCGGGTCTCGGGGTTCATAAATCGTCCCCACCCAGAACCGCCCCTGTGGGTCAGCCTTGCCGTCATTGAAGCGTTCGCACGCTGTGTCATAAGGGGCGGCCGCCAGTAGCCGCCGTTCACCGGTCGCGGTGTTGAATCTCCACAAGCCGTCGCGCATGCCCAGCATCAGATCGCCGCCCAACAATGGGGCGCAACAGGCTGGTTCGCAGTCAAAGGCCCAAAAGGCATGCGCGCCAGAGGCGGGGTGATATCGATTCAGCCGCTTGCCCGGGATGTCGCACCAGTACAGGGCCGCTTCATCCGGGTGCCAAAACGGCGACTCACCCAATAAAGAGGCCGGAGCCTCGATCGGGGTAGGCTCAAACAGCGTCGTCGTCATGCAGCAGGCCCTTTGTCCAGTTGAAGCGCGCATTGTGTCGCCTCATCGCTGCCGGCGGGTTTCCAGTGAGGTACGAGCGCAGGCTTTCAGCCCCCCGCGCGCCCTGCGGCGCTCGCGGCGATGCCAAATTTTTTGTGCCATCAGTGCACGCCACCACTTAAGCCTTGCCTTTTGCGGGCGATAGAGGGGCCGAATCATGACTGGCAAAGGCGCACCATGCAGTACCCCTCTCACACCGTTCTCTCCCATCTCCAACGCTTTGGCCTGGCGAGTGCCCTTTCACTCTGTAGCCTGGCTGCGCTGGCTGCCCCGCAGAGCGGTATCCGCTATCAAGAGGCCGAGCCCTCGGACCTTGAGCTTCGCTCCAACACCCTGGTGCGCGCCTCGTCGGTCAGCGCCAGTACGGATCGCCTGGTAATCCGCTACCGCAACGCCAATACCCGGGCGCAGGCCTATTCGGCCGCACAGGTCAGCAGCGCCAGCCACGCCAGCTTGTTCCGCGCTGGGCTGCAAGCCGTGGCCGTACACCACAGCGCCAACGGCGCTCAAGTGCTGACCTTGGACCGCAGACGCTCGCTCGCCTCGCTGCAGGCCACTGCCGCACAACTGATGGCCGACGACCCCAACATCCTTTACGCCGAGCCCGACTTCATCTTGCAGCGCCAGGCCGCGCCCAGCGACCCCTACTACAACCTGCAGTGGCACTACCACGAAGTGTCTGGGGGCCTGCGTCTGCCAACGGCTTGGGACCTGTCGGTGGGCACGGGCATCAATGTGGCGGTCATCGACACCGGTGTTCGCCCTCACGCGGATCTCGTCGCTAACCTGCTGCCTGGTGCCGACATGATCTCGACAGCTTCCGTCGCCCAAGATGGCGACGGGCGTGACATGGACGCCACCGACGTGGGCGACGGCTGCAACGGAAGCCGCAGCAGTTGGCACGGCACCCATGTGGCCGGCACCATTGCGGCTGTGGCCAACAACGGCATTGGCGGCGTGGGCGTGGCCCCGGGTGCCAAGATCGTCCCCGTGCGGGCCCTGGGTTGCGGTGGCGGCTACAACTCAGACATTGCCGATGGCATTGCCTGGGCCGCCGGTGCTGCCGTCCCCGGTGTCAGCAACAACCAAAACCCAGCGCGCGTGATCAACCTGTCGCTGGGCGGCATGAGTTCCTGCTCTGCCACGCTGCAAACCGCCATCGACACCGCACGCAGCCGGGGCGCGGTCGTCATCGTTGCCGCAGGCAACTCGAATGCGTCGGCCAACAACTTCTCGCCCGCCAATTGCCGGGGCGTCATCACCGTGGCCGCCACCACCCGCGCAGGTGGCAAGGCCCCCTACTCCAACACCGGCACCGTGGTAGATGTGGCCGCCCCTGGCGGCAGCATGAATACACGCAGCGCAGACGGCGTGCTCTCGACCCTGAACACCGGGACGACAACCGCAGGCAGCGACTCCTACCAGTACTACCAGGGCACCTCCATGGCCACACCTCACGTGGCGGGTGCCGCCGCGCTGCTCTTGGCACGCCGCCCCACGCTGCTGCCCTACGAAACGGAGACCCTGATCCGCAGCATGGTGCGGGCCTTCCCCGCTGCTTGCGCCTCGTGTGGCACAGGCATTGTGGATGCCACTGCACTGACCAAGGCCGCCTTCGTCAGCACCAATGCCAACGTCAGCAATGTGACCGAGGTCGAGCCCAACAACACGCACGCCACGGCACAGGCCGTCACCGCCACCACCGCCCGCATCTTGAGCAATGTAGGCCCACTCAAAGACTTGGACATTTACAAAGTCACGCTGCCGGTCGGTGCAACTTTGGTGGCTCGTCTCATTCCTCAACAAGACGCCAACATCGACCTGGAAGCGCGGACCCTGGCGGGCACGCTGCTGGTGACCGGGAGTAACTTGGGGGCGGGCCGGGTGGACACCTTAAGCTACGCCAACAAGGGCAAGGCCGCACTCGATGTCTATCTGCGCGCCACCTGGAAGTCGGGTGGCACCGGCGACGTTAACGGGGCTTACACCTTGGAGTTGGCACGCTGAAATTCTCGCTGACTGCCTCGCACTCACGGCGTCTTAGGACGCCGTTTTCCATTCACATGCCCTTGAAAAGATGGGCATAGCTGCGGCTGACTTCCAGCTTTTCAGCGTGGCCCTTGACGGCCACGATCTGGCGGCCTCGGTAGTCGCGCGTCACGCCGGCCACAGCGGGCACGGCCACCAAGGTGGAGCGATGGATCTGCCAAAAGCGCTCGGGGTCTACTTCGTCCACCAGTTCTTTGATGGGTTTGCGAATCAGGGCCTCGACCGTGGCCGTTTGCACCCGGGTGTACTTCTCATCGCTGATGAAGAACAGCACGTCTTCAATGGGAATCATCTGGATCGAGGCCCCTACATTGGCCTGAATCCACTTCAAGTATTGGCGCGGCTGCCCGCCCGCCCCCGCCGCCAAACGATGCAATAGCTGCTGCAAGGGCACACCCGACCCCTGCGGCGCAGATTCCGGGTGGGCACGAGCCTGCAAACGTGCTTGCAAGCGCTCGACCATGCGCCGCAGTCGGTCAACCTCCGCTGGCTTCAAGATGTAGTCCACCGCCCCCTGCTCAAAGGCTTCCACCGCGTATTGGTCGTAGGCAGTAATGAAGACAATCTCGGGCAGCAGCTCATCGTCTGCCGTCTCCATTTGGGCAATCTCGCGCGCCGCCTGCACACCCGTCATGCCGGGCATGCGGATATCGAGAAAAACCACATCCGGCCGAAGCTGCTGCACCAATTCCACGGCTTCCAGGCCATTCTTGGCCTCGCCAACCAAGCTCAACTCGGGCCACACCTCGGCCAGCCTGGCTTTGAGTTGGTCGCGCATCAGGCGCTCGTCGTCCGCCACCACCGCGCGGGCGGCCAAGAAAGGGGTAGAAGAAGATGTCATGGTGTTCATGGTAGTGCAGTGGCTCCAACCAGCGCTGACAGCATCAAGGCACCAGGGTCTCAAGTGAGGCTCCGCTGGTGAAAGAAGATCAAGCCTCGGTGGTCAGCGGCTTGTAGGGCACGGTGATGGTGACCTTGGTCCCGCAGGGCTGATGGGCCATGACCGTGACGTTGGCCTGCGTGCCATACAACAATTGCAGGCGCTCTCTGATATTGGCCAGGCCCACGCCGGTACCCGCCGTGGCGGCATTGCCAAAGCCCACGCCCGTGTCGGCCACGGTGACGCACAACTTACCGTGGACGATCTCGGCCGCCACACGCAATGCCCCGCCTTCGCGGCATTGCCAAAGCCCACGCCCGTGTCGGCCACGGTGACGCACAACTTACCGTGGACGATCTCGGCCGCCACACGCAATGCCCCGCCTTCGGCCTTGGGCTCCAAACCATGGCGGATGGCGTTCTCCACCAAGGTCTGGATCATCATGGCCGGAAACTCCGCAGACAGCAGGCCGTCCGGCACCTCAATCTTGGCGTCCAGGCGTTCTTCCATCCGGACTTTCAATATCTCCACATAGGGCCGCACCACCGCCAGCTCGCGCCCCAAGTCTCGCGCGCCACCTTCGTTCGCGTCACGCATGGTGGGCATGCTGGCCCGCAGCAAAGCGATCAGGTTTTTCTGCATCTGGCTGGCCCGTGGGGGGTCCGTCTCGATCAGAAAATCAATCGACGCCAAGGTGTTGAACAAAAAGTGCGGCTCCACCTGGGCCTGCATGGCCGCCACGCGGGCCTCCAAGACTTGCCGCCGCAAAGACTCAGCTTCTGCCGTTTCGGTGGCTTGGGCGGCCTTCACCTCTGCCTGCATCTGCCCCTTGTAGGTCACCTTCAGGATGATGGAGGCCACAATCCACAGCAAGGCCAACTCGGGCAATGCATCGCCCAGCCGCACCTCGTGGGTAGACACCTGGGTACGGCGTTCCTCGGCGCGAGCCAAGTCTTTTTCCGCCTCACGCTCCGCCTCAAGGGCCTCTACCAGGTCTTCACGCGCTTGTTCAATCGTGTCTTTCAGCGTCTCAGCGTCAGCACCAGGCGGTAGGGTGATCCTGACTTCCTTGTCACCGGCCACGATCTGCACCACTGGCTGGTCGTTGACCACCACCCCAAAACTCCCCTCCGAGGCCTTGGCTTGGGGCCTAGTAGCACCTGAGGCACCTGAGGCAGCGGACTCAGGCTCGGACGCAGCGGCGTCACGAGACTGGATGCGCACGCCATTTCCATCGATGGTGATATCGACCCGCTCGCCACCCAGCGTCACTTTGTGAGAAGTCTCGCTTGATTCGGGCGGTGTGGAAGCCTGCGTGTGGGGCGGCTGCGGCACTGAAGGTGCGGCGGGAGCCACCTTGGTCTTGGGCGAGCGGCTGGGTTCGGCAGGATGTTGAATCGTTTCGGTAAAGCGCCAACTGAAGGGCGGTATCTCACGCAACACCAATGCCGCAATCATCAGCAATACAGAGAGCAGGGCAAAGCGCTTCCAGGAAATGCCCACCAACCAATTGGCATAGGCATGAAAGCCGCGCACTGCGGCGCGATAGGCCTCACCCAGCACTTCATAGGGCTTGTTCGGCCCTCCTTGGCGAATAGGCTCCACCTTGGGCACGGCCAAGGGTTCGGTACTCGGGTCAGGCTCAGGCAACTCTGGCGGGCCATCGGTGCGAGGCATGGGCACCACCCGAACAGGCTTGGACACCACCACAGGCTTCTCAACCTTGGCGGGTGCCGGGGACGGCGTGCTACACGCAGCCACACTGAAGATCAACAACACGGCCAACCCACACCGGGCGACGCGCAGAAAGTCTGCCAACAACATGATGAGACACAGCCCGATCAAGGCTCGATAAGCAATAGGGTGGGCACCATAGCGGCTCTCGGGGCGAATGCACAGCGCACAAGTGCTAGCACCTCGGGCCGCAGCGAAAGATGCGGCAAAAACGCGCAGGGGTGTGGGCCGAAAGTCCACAGCCTCGGAGCAATGCTCAACGAGGGGGAGGGTGGCGCGCCCGGCTGGGATCGAACCAGCGGCCCCTGGCTTCGGAGGCCAGTACTCTATCCACTGAGCTACGGGCGCCTGCGATGGGAGTCGAAGCGGGCATTCTAGCAGCGCCAGCGTCCGTCACACAGGATGAAGCCTCAGCCAGAGCGGAGCGCCGCTATAATCGCGCGTCTTTCATGGCTGGCCTTGCGGCGGCCATGCAGGCCCCTGAGTTGTGCTCAGGCCCCTTATGCAGCGCTGCAAGCGCTGGTTCATTGACAGCCCAGAGACCGAGGACTCCATGAGCGACGCTCACGACAACGCCCAGCACGATCTGCCGCACGAAGGGCCCATCAAGACCCCCAAGCAATTGGTCTGGTCTGTCGTGGCCTCTTTTGTGGTGCCCATCATCGCCATCATCCTCTTGGTGAACTTTGTCGCCAGTGGCAACAAAAGCGCCCCGGGCACCAAGGCCTTCAGCGAAGAAGCGGTGGCGCAGCGCATTCAGCCCGTCGGGGCCGTCACGCTGAAGTTGGGTGGCGATAACGCCGTGCTCAAAACAGGCGAGCAAGTCTTCCAAGCCCAGTGCGCGGCCTGCCATGCCACCGGTGCCGCTGGTGCACCCAAGGTGGGCGATGGTGGTGCTTGGGGCCCGCGCGTGAAGAACGGCTATGAAGCCCTGCTGACCTCGGCCCTCAAGGGCAAAGGTGCGATGGGGCCTCAAGGTGGTGGTGATTTCTCAGACGTAGAAATCGGCCGCGCCGTGGTTTATATGGCCAACCAAGGCGGGGCCAAGTTCGACGAGCCCAAGGCCCCCGCGGCCGCCTCTGCGGCCAGCGCTGCGCAGTAAGCAGCCCTGAAGCGGTCGGCCAGCGACCCCCACAAGAAACCACCTTCGGGTGGTTTTTTTGCGCTTCAGCCTGCCCGCGTGGCCTCGGGGCTCAGGCAATAGCCAAACTCTGCGGGCATTTGGCCAAACGGCAGCTCTCGCAAGGCCCAGCGGCCTGTCTCAATCTCGTCGGCCGCCAACGCCACATCTTGGCTGTGTACCAGGCCGAAGCCCAGCGAGGTTTGGGCAAACACGCGTCCTTGCTCATCCAAGCACGCCTGCCGCACCACGGCGGCCTGGCCGGTATGGCTCTTGCAACACAGGTTGCCACTGGGCTCACGATGCAAGCGCCACACCCAGGGGGCGGCTTCCAATTCCACAAAAACGCGCTGCGGGCCATTCTGGAAAAACCAGCAACCCGAGCCATCGGCCTCGTAATTGCGGGCGATGAACTCGCGCAGCTTGTCATGCACGATCTTGCTGCCTTTGACCTCTGGAAAAGGCCCGGCCGCTTGGGTGCGGTCGTCGCGCATATACCAGTCGCCGCGAGCATCCAGCGCCAGCCAGCCTACGCAGTCGGGCACATGGGGCCATTTGGCCAATGCAGCTTTGACGATGTCGTCCATCTGCTGAGCTTACTGGGGATGCGCCAGCCAGTCCAACACGGCGGCGGGCATGTCCACCACCTGTGCGGGCCATGGCCCGGCGGGAAAGCCCACATGCCCACCCGACTCAGGCTGCCACAGGCGCACATAGGGGGAGCCCACCTCACTGGCGGTGGGCAAACATGCGGCAGGCACAAAGGGGTCGTTGCGGGCATTCAGCACCAGGGCAGGCAGGCGAAGCCGTTCTAAATGCGGCTTGGCCGAAGCCCGCGCCCAGTAGTCCTCGGTGTTTTTGAAGCCATGCAGGGGAGCGGTGAACAGGTTGTCGAACTCGTAGAGGTCGCGGGCCGCACGCAAACGCTCGCGGTCGAACAGGCCTGGATGCTGCTGCCACTTGGCCAAGGCCTTGGGCTTCATGGATCGCAAGAACATGCGCGTATAGACCTGCCTGCTAAAGCCTCGCCCAATGGCCTGGCCACAAGCAGCCAGGTCAATGGGCGAGCAGATAGCCGCCACGGCCGAGGCGGTTTGGCTTGCCGCCTCTCCCGCCTCTTGAGCCCAGCGCAGCAGCGCGTTGCCGCCCAATGACACCCCCGCCACCTGCAAGGCCTGGTTTGAGCGTGCGCGCAACCGCGCCAAGATCCAGCCGATCTCTTCATAGTCGCCCGAGTGATAAGCGCGTGGGGCCAGGTTCAACTCCCCTGAACAACCTCGAAAATGAGGAATTGCCAGTGTCCAGCCGCGCCGCTGTGCTTGCGCCGCAAAGGCCTGGGCATAAGCGCTTTGCGACGACCCCTCCAAGCCGTGGAACAACACCACCCAGGGTGCAGCACGCTCGGCAAAACGGAAGTCCACGTCAATAAAGTCACCATCGGGTGTGGCCCACCGCTCGCGCTGAAACACCCAAGGCTCGCTCGCTCCCCGGCCCGCTAAGGTGGCCGCCCAAATGGTTTGGGCATGGCCGCCGGGCAGCCACCAGGGCGCACGGTACTGCAACACAAACAGGCTCAATGCAGCACCGAGGGAGCCTCAACCACCTCGGGAGGCACATGGGGCGTGCCGGGGCTGGCGTGGTGCGACGCCAAACGCCAGCCCTGGGTGGTTTTGAAGTAGACGTTGGTGGCCATCACCCAGCCCACTCGCGGGCCTTCGGCGGTCATCAGGTCAATACGCTCCATCACGCTGTGTACCGAGCAACTGAGTGACTGCACGCAGCGCACATTCTCGGCATGGACTTGAATGGCTCCATTGGCAAAGACGGCCTCGAACGCCGCCCGCACCGCCGCATGCCCCACCATGCGTGGCCCGCCGGGGTGAATGCAGACGATGTCGTCCTCTTCCGTCCACAGGGCCATCAGCTTGTCGATATCGGCCTCGCGCAGCGCTTCATAGAACTGCGCCTCCACATCATCGGGCGAGGCCATCAGGGCAGCGGTCTGGGCTTTGTGGTGTGGCATGGCAGGCTCGTCTGGCAACGGTCAGCGGAAGACCACCGTGCGGTGCCCATTGAGCAAGACGCGGCGTTCCACATGCCAGCGCACAGCCCGGGCCAACACCACACATTCCACGTCTCGCCCCACGGCGGTCAGGTCGTCGGCCGAGAGCGAATGCTCGACCCGCGCCACGTCTTGCTCGATGATGGGGCCTTCGTCCAAGTCCGGCGTCACATAGTGGGCGGTCGCGCCAATCAGCTTGACCCCGCGCGCATGCGCTTGGTAATAAGGCTTGGCACCCTTGAAGCTGGGCAAGAAGCTGTGGTGGATGTTGATGGCTCGCCCGGCCAAGTGCTGGCAGAACTCGGGCGAGAGAATTTGCATATAGCGCGCCAACACCACCAGGTCCACCTTGTGCTCGTCGATCAGGCGCTCGACCTGCTGCTCTTGCGTGCGTTTGGTGGCAGCGTCCGAGCCGGTGGGCAGCGGCAGATGATGGAAGGCAATGCCGTAGCTGGCCGCCAAATCGGCAAAAGTGGTGTGGTTGGAAACAATGGCCGGAATGTCCACCGGCAACTGGCCGCTCTTCCAGCGGAACAGCAAATCGTTGAGGCAGTGGCCGTGCTGACTCACCATCAACAACACTTTGGGTCGGTCACTCACCGCATGGAAGCTCACCGACATGTTGAACTGCGTGCGCACATGGCCGAACAACTGCGCCAGCGTGCCCGCATCGGCCAGATGGGCCGGTGCCTCGAAGTGGACCCGCATGAAGAACAGGCCCGTGGAGCCCTCGCCTTGCACATCGCCAAACTGCTGCGAGTCGATGATGTTGCAGCCTGCTTGGTAGAGCAGGCCTGAGACGCTGTGAACAATGCCCTTGGTGTCGGGGCAGGACAGGGTGAGGATGAATTCGAGCGCGCGTGCGGGGGTTTGAGGCATGGTGTCTCGATTGTACGAAGGCATCGCGGCTCCATGTGCCGGGGCGGCACAATGGCCCCATGCCTCTACCCAGTGCCCCCCTCTTCAGCCGCGACACCCTGGCCGCCATTGACATCGGCTCCAACAGCTTTCGCTTGGAAATCGGCACGGTGCGCGATGGCCGCTACAGGCGGCTGCAATACATCAAAGAAACGGTTCGCCTGGGGGCGGGGCTGGACGCCCAAGGCGAGTTGACCGAAGCCGCCATGCAGCGCGGCCTGGCCTGCTTGCAGCAGTTTGCCCAAGCGCTGCAAGGCCTGCCCGCCGCCCGGGTGCGTGCCGTGGCCACGCAAACCCTGCGCGAGGCGCGCAACCGCAACGCTTTTTTGGCCCGCGCGCAAGAAGCGCTGGGCTATCCCATTGAAGTGATTTCAGGGCGCGAAGAGGCCCGGTTGATCTACGCAGGCGTGGCCTTTTTGCAGCCCTCGAACCGACGCCGCTTGGTGGTGGATATCGGGGGACGGTCTACCGAGATGATCTTAGGTGCCGGGCGCACGCCCAGTACCGCAGAGTCCTTTGGCATTGGCAGTGTCAGCCTGTCCATGCGCTACTTTGCCGACGGCCGCTTCACACCCGAAGCTTTTCGAGCCGCCCAAATTGCCGCCGGTGCCGAGCTGGAAGAAGCATTGGCCCCCTTCAACCCACGCCGCTGGGACGAAGCCCTGGGCAGGCGGCCCATCTGCATGAGATCGGCATGTCCGTCTCGCACCACGACCACCACCGCCACAGCGCCTACATCGTGGCGCATGCCGATGTGGCTGGTTTTTCGCAAAGCCAGCAGTTGCAGCTCAGCCAACTCATCCTCGGCCAACGCGGCGGCCTGCGCAAGCTCGGGGCTCTGGTGGAAGACCCTTTGCGAGCCTTACAGGTGATGTGCTTGCGGCTGGCCGTCATCAAGTGCCATGCGCGCGGCGAAGTGACCGATAAAGCACTGCGCCTGCGCCTGCGCGGCACCACAGCCGAGCTGAGCTACAGCACAGAATGGGCCGACAGCCACCCCCGGACCGTGCATTTGCTGCATGAAGAAGAAGCCGTTTGGGCGCGCGAGCGGGTGTTGCAGCTCCGGCTGCCCTGAGGCCCTCCTCCCCCACTTCCTCTTCAATCGGTCAAGGCAAGCTCAGTGGGCCGACTTGGTCCATCCACAGCGGGCCTTGGGCGTCGCCTCCACCATCGCCAAAGCTGTGGCTGCGCGGGGCACTGAACAGGGCACGATAGCCGCCGTCCCAGTCCCAGGTGTTGATCAGCACCCGCGCGCCTTTGAGCGAGGTGCGCCGCCCCAGCGCCGAGGCCGGCAAGGTCAGGTGGATGGTGTGCGTGGCGGCATCCACATTCAGCGCTGCCGCTGGCGTGATGGCCCGGCCTTCTGAAGCAGCGCTCGCGCCCTCGTGGTCAAACAAGGCGTTGGACCACCCACCCACCCGCAAACGGCGGTGCCAACGCATGCCCTCAGGCAGCGTGCCGCGCTGCAGTGGCATGACGGTGGCTCCCCCCGGCTCGTCAGGCAACTCAATGAAGGCGGTCAGCATCACGTGGTCAAAACCCAGTGCAGGGCTCCAGGAGCTGTCTCTTATACACATCTCCCACCGCAGCTGNAGTCATCCAGACCCGCCATCTGGAAGTTCAGCAGTTGATAGGGGTCTTGATAGTTGGTGACATCCGTCGTCCAGTGGTAGATGCCGGCCACGCGATGCGCGGGCTGGCGCACGTCATTCATGTCAAAAGGCTTTTGCGTGGGAGCCGATGTGGGCCGCGAACCGGGATGCGGCACCCAACTCTGCGCCTCTTGCCCCGCCTGCGCACCCGGCTTGATGTAGAAGTAATTGCCGGTGTGGTTGACCACAATGTCCTGCACCAAGTACATGTTGCGGCGGTGCAGCGCGTCGCTCAGCAAACGGTAGTCTTGCAAGCTGCCTAGGTGTGGGTCGACCTTGCTGAAGTCCTGCGCCCAATAGCCGTGGTAGCCGCTGTAGTTGCCGTCCCACCATTGGTTGAGAACCGGCGGGGTGATCCACAGCGCCGTGGCACCCAGGCCCTGCACATAGCCTAAGCGCTCGCGCAAGCCTTGCAAGTCCCCGCCCTGAAAGTGGGCCGAGCTGCCGGGCTTGTACTCACCTGCGCCTTGGTCGTTATTGCTTGGGTTGCCATCGGCAAAGCGGTCGGTCATCACAAAGTAGATGATCTGGTCGCGCCAATCGGGTGAGGGCACATGCAGGCGCAAAGCCGGCGAGTGAGGCGGCTTGGCAGTGGGCGCAGCCTGTACGCCGTGCAGCAGGCCTAGCAACAGGCCGCACGCCCCCCAGCGCAAGCACGCTGCCCAGAAACACTGGCCGCGCAATGCAGCCTTTTGCTCACCCATGACCGCCATGGCAACTCCACCAAATTTGTGGCTGCCATCTTAGCCACCGCGCTGCCCTGCTCGTAGCGTATCCCTAGCGCGAGAATGTACTTTGACTACATTTCCAAGGCCTCGACCACCCTCAAATTGCGGCATTGACGCCACATTGCGCCTAGTGTTTTCCCTAGTCTACGGGGTGGAAGCGCATGTAACCCCAGGAAACCTTGCTTCACGGGACGGAAATTAGGGTTTGCGTCCGCTTCATGAAAATCTAGTTTTGGTACACACTGGCTGCCGATCCCAGGTTCGCGCGCTGGCCCTCAGCCCCTTGGCCGCCGCGCTTCGTCTCGTTGTTTTCCGCCCCAGGAGGTTTGAATGACCCGCTCACGCCAACCCCGCAGCCCGCTTGCTGCCGGCCGCATCTCCCCAGCCCTGACGCCCATCGCCGCCGCATGCTCGGTGCTGATCCTCGTCAGCAGCCAGGCATATGCCCAATCCGCCGCGTCCACCGAAACCCAAACCGTGACGGTCAAGGGGATTCGTAAGGGCATTGAGGATGCGATCAATGTCAAGAAAAACTCGGACAGCATTGTCGAAGCTGTGTCTGCCGAAGACATCGGCAAGTTGCCGGACTCCTCCATCGCTGAGTCCATCGCGCGCTTGCCCGGCCTGGCCGCACAGCGCGTCGGCGGCCGCGCCACTGAAATCAACATTCGCGGCTTGTCGGGCGATTTCGCCAACACCTTGCTGAATGGCCGCGAGCAAGCCTCGACAGGTAATAACCGAAGTGTTGAGTTTGATCAGTACCCTTCTGAACTGCTGTCGTCGGTGCTCATCTACAAGACTCCTGACGCCTCCTTGATTGGACAAGGGCTCTCCGGCACGATCGATTTGCAAACTGTGCGCCCCTTGAATTTTGGTGATCGCGTAGTCTCGGTAAACGTTCGAGGCGAGAAAAATGGTCAGGGCACGCCCTTCACGGGCTCAGGCAACCGCTTCAACATTTCCTACATCGACCAGTTTGCCAACCGTACCGTGGGCTTGGCTTTGGGATATTCGCGCCTGTCGCAAGATGTGCGTAAGACTCGCAATGAGACCTACGGCACTTCGGATAAAGTAACCTTACCTGGCGTGAATGGAGGCCAGGAATTCACCTTCAACCAAGGCTTTAAGTACTTTGTGGACGACACGAAGGAAACCCGTGACGGTGCCATGGCCGTGCTGGAATTCCGTCCCAACAAAGAACTGACCAGTGTGGTCGATGTCTTTTATTCAAAGTTCGACAAAGAAATCACCAAGCGAGGCTTGGAAATCCAGGTTAATGACAGTTGGAAAGGTTCGGGCAGCCCTTATTACCCGACGCTGACCGACGCCACGTTCCGTGACGGCAAACTTATTAGCGGTAAGTGGGGCAACGTGAACCCGCTGTCACGCACCATCTGGGAACCCCGCAAAGACGAATTGCAGTCCTTGGGCTGGAACACCAAATGGAAATTCGCCGACAAATGGCAGGCCACTGCTGACCTGAGTTATTCCTCGGCGAAGAGCACTGAGCGCATCACCGAAATGGAAGCTGGTCAGTACGACCCCGTAAACAATCGACCATTGGGCGAAACGGTAACCCTGGAGAACTACAACCAGATCACCAACCTGCAGTACGATCGCAATAACTTGAGCACCATGCGTCTGACGGACCCCGAGTCCTGGGGTCAGAATGGTTATGACAAAACCATCAAGACTGACGATAAGATTCAAGCGATTCGATTGTCGGCACAGCGTGATCTCGACGGTTTCTTTTCTCGTGTGAGTTTCGGAGCCAACTTCTCGGAGCGTGAGAAAACCAAAGGCGCATCTGAAAGCAAGCTGCAACTCGTTGGAAAAACTGGCGGTCAGTTTGGTGCCCCGTTGCCCGCAGGAAGCAGCGCTTTGAATTTGCCTGGAACCGGACTCACTTCCATCAGCTTCGACCCTAATATTGCAAATTCAGCCTACAACTACGAAGCCAACGTCAACGGCGACATCCTACGCAAAGGCTGGACCGTGACCGAAAAGGTCAACACCTTGTTCGTGAAGGGCGACCTAGATTACAACTTAGGCGGTATTCCAGTTCGAGGCAATATCGGTTTACAGATCATTTCGACTGATCAAGATTCAACTGGCGCTCAGGTCGGCACTACCGATGGTGGTCGAGGCCTTTCTGCTGGTCAGTATGAGTTCAAGACCATCAACAAGTCCTACACCGATGTGTTGCCCGCCATCAACTTGATTTTTGATGTCGCCAAGGATCAAGTTGTTCGCTTTGGATTGGGCAAACAAATGGCCCGTGCCCGCATGGATCAACTCAACGCCTTTGTGCGCGCTGAAGTCAAGCAAGGTAAGTGGGAAGGCAACGGCGGCAACCCGAATCTCGATCCGTTCCGCGCGACAGCCATTGATCTGTCCTGGGAAAAGTACTTTGGCACCAAGGGCTATGTGTCGGCAGCCGCCTTCCACAAGAAGCTGGACACCTATATCTTTGATGTGACCGACAAGGCTTTTGACTTCACAGGCTATCCCAACCTGTCTGGCAGCACACCCGCATCCAATATTGGCAGCTTCACACGGCCGTTCAACGGAACGGGTGGCTCAATCACGGGCGTAGAGTTGGCGACCTCGGTACCACTGAACTTGCTCACTCCGGTGTTGGATGGATTCGGCGTGATCTTCAGCTTCTCCAGCACCGACAGCAAGGTCAAGCCTTTTGGCGATGGCGACACGCGCCCTCTGCCCGGGCTTTCACGTGAGGTTGCGACCTTGGCCGCCTACTATGAGAAATATGGATTTCAAGCTCGCGTGGCGGCACGTAGCCGCTCAAAATTCATTGCCGAAATCGAAGGCTTTGGCGCAGACCGCGAGTACAAGTACGCCGCACCAGAGACTGTGGCTGACCTGCAACTGGGGTATGAGATTCAGTCCGGTCCGGCAAAGGGCTTGAATTTCCTGCTGCAAGTCAACAACGTGACCAACGAGCCCTATCGCGAGCTTGATGCCACCGACAACGTGACAAAGCTGGACACGTACGGCCGCACCATGCTGTTCGGTGTGACTTACAAGTTCTAAGCTCTCGCAGCTTGGCTGCCCCCTGTCGCTGCATGGCGGCCGGGGGCTTTTCTTTTGTGGGGGCCCTCACTTGGAGACAATCAGGCTCACACCTCCATCAGCGTCAGACGCAGAATGAACATGCCAGAGATCAAGAACATTGTCATTGCCGGTGGCGGCACCGCCGGCTGGATGGCTGCTGCGGCCTTCTCCAAGGTATTGGGCGAGCGCTGGAATGTGGTGCTGGTGGAGTCTGAAGAGATCGACACGGTGGGCGTGGGGGAAGCCACCATCCCCGTCATCAACGTCTACAACCAAGCCTTGGAGATCGACGAAAACGAGTTCATGCGTGAGACCTCAGCCAGCTTCAAGCTCGGCATTGAGTTCGTCAACTGGGGCCGCCAAGGCGACTCCTACGTCCATGGCTTCGGCCCCTTGGGCCCTGACATTGGCATCACGCGCTTTCACCATTACTGGCTGAAGATGCGCGCCCGGGGCAAGGCCAGCTCACTGGAAGACTACTCCGTCAACATTGCAGCGGCCCGCGCGAACAAGTTTCTCAGAGCCCGCAAGGACCTGAGCCCCTCGCCCATGGCGGAGATCGCCCACGCCTATCACTTTGATGCCGGCCTCTATGCGGCTTACCTCAGGCGCTATGCCGAGAAACGCGGCGTGCGGCGCATTGAGGGCAAGATTCGCAGCGTCAGCACCCGTGTTCAGGACGGCTTCATTGACGCCTTGACCTTAGAAGACGGCCAACGCATCGAAGGCGACCTCTTCATCGATTGCACGGGCTTTCGCGGCCTGCTGATCGAGCAGACCCTGAAGACCGGCTATGAGGACTGGAGCCATTGGCTGCCCTGCGACCGCGCCTGGGCCGTGCCTTGCACCTCCGTGGAGCCACTCACGCCCTACACCCGATCCACCGCGCACGGCGCAGGCTGGCAGTGGCGCATTCCGCTGCAACACCGCACCGGCAACGGCCATGTGTTTTGCAGCAGTCACATCAGCGAGCAAGCCGCCCTTGATGTGCTGATGGGCAAGCTAGATGGAGAGGTCCTGGCCGACCCGCGGCTTCTGAAATTTGTGACGGGCAAGCGCAAAAAAATCTGGAACAAGAACTGCATCGCCGTGGGCCTGTCCAGTGGGTTCTTGGAACCGCTGGAGTCCACCAGCATCCACCTGATCCAGTCCACCATTTCTCGGCTGACAGACCTGTTCCCCAGCCAAGGCATTGATGAGGCTGATGTCGCAGAATTCAACCGGCAAGCCGACTTCGAGTTCGAGCGCATTCGGGACTTCATCATCCTGCACTACAAGGCGACCGAGCGCGACGACACCGCGTTTTGGCGCTACTGCCGTGACATGAGCATTCCAGACACTTTGGCCCGAAAGATCGATCTCTTCAAATCGAACGGCCGGGTGTTCCGGGAGAACGCCGAGCTGTTCTCTGAGATCAGTTGGGTGGAAGTCCTGCTGGGCCAACACATCACCCCCCGCCATTACCACCCCTTGGTAGATGCCTTGCCCGAGCAGAAGATCATCGACTTTCTGGACAACGTCCGCAGCACCATCCGTCGCTGTGTCGAGGTAATGCCCACGCATGCCCAGTACATCGCCAGTGAATGCGCAACCCACATCCCACCCATGAAGCCTCGTCGGTGAGATGTTCAATCCACAGTTCAGCCATCGCTCCGAGCCCTTGGGCACGGGGGCTCGTGTTGAGATCTATGACCACCTACTGACGGACCCTGCGGGCCTTGTCGATCTGGCTCAGCAACATCGTCTGGCCTTCTTGCAAGCGCAGACCAACGCCTTCCCCGGGTTAGAGCTTCCTCTGCCGCCAGCAGCCTTGGCCCCTTGGCGCGATTGGTTCAGCAGCACCGCCAAGCGGCACTTCGGCGTGCGACGCGTGGTGGACATTCAAGGCCGCCTGTCCATGGTCACCGCCCAGCCTGATCAGTTGGCACCCGTGCAGCGCATCTGCCACCGTGACCGTCTTGAAACGGAACCGGGCGAGTTGGCCATTGCAGGGGTGCTCTACCTGTTTGAGCAAGAAGCGCTGGGAGGAACCAACTTCTTCACAGCGCGCGAGCCCGAGCGGATCAACGAACGCATTGCGCGGTGGGCGCAGATGACAGCTACAGCCTTTGAAGTGGACACCGAATGGCCACCCAGCTACATGCTGGCCGCCAATCAGCACTTCGAGCATCTGCTCACTGTGGCTCCGCGCTTCAACCGCTTGCTGCTCTATCGCGGTGATGTCTTCCATGGCAGTGCCATCGCCGCACCGCATCTGCTGTGCGACCAACCCACCCAGGGTCGATTGACCCTTAACCTGTTCATGCGCTGCAAGAGGAGTGCCGCTTGATGTCCCGACTCGTTTGCTTGACCCTGTTGCTGTGGGTCACCCTGGGGCCTGGCATGAGCCACGCACAAACTGCTCAGCAGTTTTTTGCGACGCCCACGGTCTCTGAGCCCGTGCTGTCACCCGCTGGCGACCGCGTGCTCTACAAGCTGGCCCGCAATGGCAAGCCACCCCAACTCGCGGTGCTGGATCTGCGCACCTACTGGACCCAGGTGGTCACCACGCGGACAGATCAAGACACGGATGAGTTGATCGTCAGCACGACCGAGGCGTACAGCAAGAAGGAAGGCGCTGATTTCAGACGCCTGAAGCGCCTCAACACGCGCACAGGCCATGTCGACGACATCGCCAGCCCTAACCATGCCTCCGCTTGGTACTTCGATCAAGCCCAGCAATTGCGCGCGGCCGCAGGCGTGAAAGCGGGGCAGCTGACGATCTCTATCCAGGAGAACAAAGTTTGGCGAGATTTACCAGGCCAGGATGCCTTGAGTCCGTCCTTCTTTCCTGCAGCTTGGCTGGCAGGCGACCAATTGGTTGTGCGTGCGTCATCCACGGGGTTTGCAGGCCTCTACAGCCTCGACACCAAGAGCGGAGAAGTGAGCCCCAAACCTCTGCTCTCTGTGGCCGACTATGACATTGCCGACCCCGAGTTCATTGAACAAGATGGGCGTTGGTTGGGGACACGGTTCACTGCGGATGCCGTGGTGACGGTTTGGCGGGACGCAGCCATGCAGGCCTTGCAAGATCGGCTGGACAAGACCTTTCCCGAAAGTGTCGTCAACCTCAGCGTTCCTGCGCGCAGTGGCAGCCCTTGGGTGCTGGTGGAGGTGTATTCCGACCGCAAGCCGCCTCGCTTCTTCATGTTCCAGCGCGAGACTGGCAAGCTGACCCAGTTCGGTGAGAGCCACCCACAACTGCAGTCTGCGGCCATGGGCAGCATGGACCTGCACCGCATCCCCGCCCGCGACGGGCTGCCCATTCCCAGCTTCGTCACCTTGCCACCCGGCGCCAACAAAACCAAGCTACCGACCGTGGTCTTGGTGCATGGCGGCCCCTGGCTGCGTGGCACTCATTGGCACTGGTCCGCGCCCACGCAGTTTTTGGCCACGCGCGGCTACTTGGTCCTAGAGCCCGAGTTCAGAGGCAGCACAGGCTTCGGCGAGAAACACTTCAGGGCCGGCTGGAAACAGTGGGGCCAAGCCATGCAAGACGACGTCACCGACGTCACCCGCTGGGCCATTCAAAAAGGTTTGGCGGACCCAGAGCGCATTTGCATCATCGGCGGCAGCTATGGCGGCTATGCGGCCATGATGGGCCTGATCAAAGAACCTGATCTCTACCGCTGCGGCATCAACTGGGTGGGCGTGACGGACCCAGAGATGATGTACACGGTGCAGTGGAGCGACATCACCGACGCCGCCAAAACTTATGGCCTGCCGCGCATGATGGGCGACTTGCAAGCTGACGCCGCCATGCTGCGCGCCCACTCCCCGCTGCGGCGTGCGGCCGAGTTGAAGAAGCCTTTGCTCATGGTCTATGGCGGCCGTGACGAGCGGGTGCCCTTGGTGCACGGCGAGCGCATGCGCGAGGCATTGCGCGCGCACAACCCCTCGGTGGACTGGTGGGTCTATCCCACGGCGGGCCACTATTGGGGCGACGAAGCCACCCAAGTGGACTTCTGGGGCAGGGTCGAAAAGTTCCTCGCCAAGCACCTCACGCCATCAGCAAAGTAACTCGACTACACACCCAACAGAGGCAGATCGACATCCCTGATGCGTGGAATCCATGAGGCACAGCAATGCAATCGATGCCAAAATGTAGTCAAACTACTTTCATGACGCATGAACCCGCATCGCCGCCACTTGTCTGCCAGCGCCCTGGCTTGGGGCTTGGGCCTGGGCAGCCTGCCCGCTAAGGCGGCGGCTGGCCGCCGTGAGCCGCTGATCGTTTGGTTCACCGTCGAAGGCGCCAAGGGCATGCGACGGGTGGCCGAGGCCTTTACCCGCGACACCGGTGTGCCGGTGGTGGTGGAAACGCCGGACCCGCAAGACGGGCCGTCTAAGTTTCAACAGGCCTCGTCGGCCGGCAAGGGCCCCGACATCTACATCTATGCCCACGACCGCGTGGGCGAGTGGGTGGCCGGCGGGCTGCTGCATGAGGTCAACCCCTCGCGGCGCCTTCGGCAAGACATCGCCCCGCTGGGCTGGCAGGGCTTCACTTGGCGTGGGCGGCAATGGGGCTATCCCATCGCGCTGGAGGCCATCACCTTGGTCTACAACAAGGCCTTGGTGAGCCGCCCGCCGACCAGTTTTGACGAGGTGATCGCGCTGGACGATCAACTGGCCAAGCAAGGCAAGCGCGCCATTCTTTGGGACTACACCAACAACTACTTCACCTGGCCGCTGTTGGCGGCCAATGGCGGCTACCCCTTCAAGCGCCGCGCCGATGGCAGCTATGACGTGCACGATGTGGGCATAGACCACCCCGGCGCGGTACAAGGCGCCGAGCTGCTGGCCCGGCTGATCCGCGAGGGCCGCATGCCGGCTGGGGCCACTTATCCCGACATGGAGGCCGCCATGGCCCAAGGCCGCGTGGCGATGATGCTCAACGGCCCCTGGTCCTGGGTGAACCTGCAGCGTGCAGGCATCAACTTTGGCGTGGCCCCGCTGCCGCGCGTGGGCACCCAGGCGGCTGTGCCTTTTGTGGGCGTGAAGGGCATGATGATCAACCGCGCCACCCGCCAGCGCGAACTGGCCGTGGCCTTCATTGAAGACTACCTGCTCACGCCAGAAGGCCTGCGCCACTTGAACGACGCCGAGCCCTTAGGCGCTCCCGCCAGCCAAGCCTTCTATGCGCAGTTGGCAAGCGACCCCAAGATTGTCGGCATCATGGACTCCGCCCTGCAAGGCGTGGCCACTCCGGCCGTGCCCGAGATGGGCCGCTTCTGGTCGTCCATGAAGACCTCACTGCTCAACTTAACGGAAGGCCGACAGAACGCGCAAGACGCCCTGCGCTCGGCCGCCCGCCGCGTCAAGGACGCCGCATGAACGCGCAGATGAGATCACCCTGGCTGCGTGCCACCCTGGGTGCCCTGAGCAGCCTGGTGCTGCTGTGGGGCGTGATGCAGGTCTATGCCTCAGGCCAAACCTTGCTGGCCGTGGTGCTCCTGGCCTGCTCGGCCCTGGCGCTGTGGACCTACACCTCACCGCGCACCGGCGCGCTGCGCTATGTGCTGCCGGGCATTGCCACGGCGCTGCTGTTTGTGATCTTCCCCATGGTCTACACCCTGAGCCTGGGCTTCACCAACTACAGCATGCGCAACCTGCTGGACTTTGAGCGCGCCCGCGAGGTGCTGCTGGAAGAGCGCCTGGTGCTGCCCGACACCGAGCGCAGCTTCAGCCTGCACCCAGTGGGTAGCCAAGTGCAGATCCACCTGGCCGCCACCGGCACCGAGCCCGCGCTGCAAAGCCCGCCCCTGGACCTGGCGGATGACGCCCCCCGCGCCGTCAGCCTGAGCCCCGCCCCCGCCAGCGCACCCACAGCCGCCCTGCCGCTGAGCGAGGTGGCCCTGCACCTGGACACCCTGCGCCCACTGAGCCTGAACACCCCCTCAGGCCAAACGTTAAGGCTGATCAAGCTGCGCGAGTTTGCCCAAACCAAGTCGCTCTACCAGGCCGAGCCCGACGGTAGCTTGAAGGACACACTCACCGGCACCCGCTATGCACCCAATGCCGAGACAGGCTTCTTCACCAGTGCCGAGGGCGAGCGCCTGCAACCTGGCTACCGCGTGAATGTGGGTTGGGCCCACTACGCGCGCCTGGTGCAAGACGAACGCTTTCGGGAGCCCTTCTTCAGCGTATTTGTCTGGACGGTGGTGTTCTCAGGCCTGACCGTTGTGTTTGCCACAGCCCTGGGCCTGTTCTTGGCCGTGCTGCTGAACTGGGAGCCGCTAGAGGCCAAGGGCCTTTACCGCGTGGTGCTGTTCCTGCCCTACGCGGTGCCGGGCTTCATCTCCATCTTGATCTTCAAGGGCTTGTTCAACCAGAACCTGGGGGAAATCAACCTGATCTTGAACGCGCTGTTTGGCGTCAAGCCTGCGTGGTTCTCGGACCCGCTGCTGGCCAAGATCATGCTGCTCATCGTCAACGTCTGGCTGGGCTTTCCGTACATGATGGTGCTGTGCACCGGGCTGATCAAAGCCATTCCGTCGGACTTGTACGAGGCCTCGGCCGTGGCTGGCGCCGGGCCGTGGATGAACTTTTACCGCATCACCCTGCCCTTGATCTTGAAGCCACTGACACCGCTGCTGATCAGCGCCTTTGCCTTCAACTTCAACAACTTTGTGCTGATCAGCCTGCTGACCAACGGCCGCCCAGACCAGCTCGACGCCACCACCCCGGCGGGCACCACCGACATCTTGGTCAGCTACACCTGGCGCATCGCGTTTCAAGACTCGGGCCAACAGTTCGGCCTGGCCTCGGCCATCTCCACCGTCATCTTCTTGCTGGTGGCAGCGGTCACGCTGGTGCAGATGAAGTTCACCAAGATCAACGACGCGCCCGCGCGCTGAAGGCTTTTCCATGGCCATTGTTCAACCCTCCTCACAGCGCTGGCGCAAGCTGGCGGCCCACCTGTTTTTGCTCAGCCTGTGCGCAGTGGTGGTCTTCCCATTTTTGGTGGTCGTGTCGGTCTCGCTGCGGCCCGGCAACTTTGCCAGCGGCTCGCTGATCCCAGACACCATCAGCCTGGAGCACTGGCGCTATGTGCTGGGCTTTTCTTTCATGGGGCCCGATGGCCGCATGGTGGAGCCCGACCTGCCGGTGCTGCGCTGGCTGTGGAACTCGGTGAAGGTGGCACTGTTTTCAGGCGCGGTGACGCTGCTGCTGTCCACCACCGCGGCCTATGCGCTGGCGCGCATGAAGTTCACCGGCAGGCGCCAACTGCTCACGGGCTTGATGCTGATGCAGATGTTCCCGGCCGTGCTGGCCTTGGTGGCCATCTACGCCATTTTTGACCGCCTGGGTCAGGCCTTCCCGGCCACGGGGCTGAACACGCATGCCTCGCTGGTGCTGGCCTATTCGGGCGGCATTGCCATGCATGTCTGGACGATCAAAGGCTACTTCGACACCATCCCCGCCGAGATGGAAGAAGCCGCGCGCGTGGACGGCGCCACCGTGTGGCAGACCTTCTGGCGCGTACTACTGCCCATGGCCTTGCCCATCTTGGCCGTCGTCTTTTTGCTGGCCTTCATCGGCGCCATCATTGAATACCCCGTGGCCTCGGTGCTGCTGAGCCAGCAAGACCAGCTCACGCTGGCGGTAGGCGCCAAGCTCTTTGTGCAAGAGCACAACTTCCGCTGGGGCGACTTTGCTGCCGCCGCCTTGCTCTCAGGCCTGCCCATCACCGTAATGTTCTTGCTGGCCCAGCGCTGGATGATCTCTGGCCTAGCGGCCGGTGGCGTCAAGGGCTGACTCTAAGCAACTTGACCATGCAACGCCGCACCTTCAACACCTTGCTGGCCGCCTCGGCCGCCAGCGCCACTTTGGCCAAGCCCATGACTGCTCTTGCCGCCCAAACCCCCGCCATGCCCCACCTGCCTTGGACGCGGCAGGCCAATATCTATGAAGTGAATGTTCGGCAGTACACGCCAGAAGGCACGCTCAAAGCCTTTCAGGCCCACTTGCCGCGCCTGCAGAAGATGGGTGTGGACATCCTCTGGTTGATGCCCATTCAGCCCATTGGCAAGAAAGAGCGCAAAGGCAGCCTGGGCAGCTATTACTCGATTGCCGACTACACCGCCGTCAACCCAGAGTTCGGCAGCTTGGGCGACGTGAAGGCGCTGGTGCAAGAGGCGCATGCGCGCGGCATGAAGGTCATCTTGGATTGGGTGGCCAACCACACCGCCTGGGACCACCCTTGGGCTACTCAGCACAAAGATTGGTACAAGCTCAACCCGCAGGGCGAGATCTTCCCGGTCACCTTCAATGAAGGCACGCCGCAGGTGGAGTACTGGACGGACGTGGTGGCCCTGAACTACGACAGCGCGGCGCTGCGCGAGGCCATGATCGGCGAGATGGCCTTTTGGGTGCGCGAGTGCAATCTGGACGGCTTCCGCTGCGATGTGGCGGGCCTGGTGCCCACCGCGTTTTGGAACGAGGCCCGGCGCCGCTTAGACGCTATCAAGCCCATGTTCATGCTGGCCGAGTGGAGCGAGCCCGAGCTGCACGAGCAGGCCTTTGACATGACCTACGGCTGGGACCTGCAAGACGTGTTCAAGACCATCGGCAGCGGCAAAGCGGGCGCCGACGCGCTGCGCGCCTGGGTGAAGCAGCCCACCGCCAAGCCCTTTCCGGCCCATGCCTACCGCATGCGCTTCACCAGCAACCACGACATCAACTCCTGGCACGGCACCGACGCCGAGTTGTATGGCCCGGCCTATGGCGCTTGTGCCGTGCTGAGCTTCACGCTGCCCGGCATGCCCTTGATCTATAGCGGCCAAGAAGGCCAGCTCGACCGCCGCTTGGCGTTTTTCGAGAAGGACGCTATCACCTGGGACGGCTTCCCGCGCCAAGCTTTTTACGGCGAGCTGATCGCCCTCAAAAAGGCCCACCCGGCCTTGGCCAATGGGCAATACGGCGCGCCCGTCACGCTGCTGGATGCTGGCAATCCGTCGGTATTTGCTTTTAAACGCCAGCAAAATGGCGATTGGGTGCAGGTGGTGGTCAATGTATCTGCCGCTCCACAGCACTACAGGCTGCAAGAGCAAGAGGCTGAGCTAGGCCCCTGGCAGTGGGCGCTGACAGCCGCCCCCGCGAGTGCCTGAACAGCCCCCCTGGCCGCAGGGGGCCAAACAGGGCATTGAAGGAGGATAATCGAGAGACCTCCCTAAATTGATCATCATGTCCGAGCCCACCCAGTCTGTTGCTGCCGCAGCCCCCGTGGCCCTCTCCCCCACCCTGCGCGAGCAGCAACGCCATGCGTTTTCGCGCGAGGAACTGCTCGCCTGTGGCCGTGGCGAGTTATTCGGCCCGGGCAACGCCCGCCTGCCCCTTCCCAATATGTTGATGATGGACCGCATCGTCCGCATCGACGACACCGGCGGTGACCACGGCAAGGGCTATATCGAAGCCGAGTTGGACATCCACCCCGATCTCTGGTTCTTTGGCTGCCATTTCGAGGGCGACCCCGTCATGCCCGGCTGCCTAGGCCTGGATGCGTTGTGGCAGTTGGTGGGCTTTTGGCTGGGCTGGCGTGGCAACCCTGGCCGTGGCCGCGCCCTGGGCGCTGGCGAGGTCAAGTTTTTTGGCCAGGTGCTGCCTACCGTCAAAACGGTGACCTACAAGCTGCACCTCAAGCGCGTGGTCGAGCGCAAGCTGGTCATGGGCATTGCCGACGGCCATATGTATGCCGACGGCCGCGAGATCTACACCGCCACCGACCTCAAGGTGGGCCTGTTCACTTCTACGGATAACTTCTGATGCGTCGCGTTGTCGTCACCGGTTTGGGCATTGTTTCTAGCATTGGCAACAACGCCGATGAAGTCACCACCAGCCTGCGCGAAGGCCGCTCGGGCATCCAGTTCAACCCCGCCTATGCCGAGAAGGCCATGCGCTGCCAGGTCAGCGCCAGGCCTAACCTCAAACTTGAGGAGGTCATCGACCGCCGCCAGTACCGCTTCATGGGCGAGGCCGCAGGCTATGCCTACTTGGCCATGCAGCAGGCCATTGCCCACAGCGGCCTGACGCCCGAGCAAGTCTCCAACCCACGCACCGGCTTGGTGGCAGGCTCCGGTGGTGCCTCCAGCGCCAACCAAGTCTTGGCAGCGGACACCCTGCGCGACAAAGGCATCAAGCGCGTCGGCCCCTTCATGGTCACCAAGACCATGGGCTCCACCGTCTCGGCCTGCCTGGCCACGCCCTTTGCCATCAAAGGCGTTAACTACAGCATCACCTCGGCCTGCTCTACCAGCGCCCACTGCATCGGCCATGCCGCACAGCTCATCGCCTGGGGCATGCAAGACGTGATGTTTACCGGTGGTGGCGAGGAAGAAAGCTGGGAGCAATCCCTTCTGTTCGACGGCATGGGGGCCATGTCCAGCAAGTACAACGACACGCCCAGCACCGCCTCACGCGCCTTTGACGCCACCCGCGACGGCTTTGTCATTGCTGGCGGCGGCGGCATGCTGGTGCTGGAAAGCCTGGAGCACGCCCAAGCTCGTGGTGCCACCATCTTGGCCGAGTTGGTGGGCTTTGGTGCCACCTCTGACGGCTACGACATGGTGGCCCCCAGCGGCGAAGGCGCGGTGCGCTGCATGCAGCAAGCCATGGCCACCGTGAAGTCCCCCGTGGACTACATCAACGCCCACGGCACCTCCACCCCTGTGGGCGACCTGGCCGAGCTGGGTGCCGTTAAAACCGTGTTTGGCGACGAGATACCGCGCATCAGCTCCACCAAGTCCCTGACCGGCCACTCCCTGGGTGCCGCCGGCGTGCAAGAAGCCATTTACTGCCTGCTGATGATGCAAAACAACTTCGCCGCAGCCTCGGCCCACATCGAGCAGTTGGACCCAGCCGCTGAAGGCCTGCCCATCTTGCGCGAGCGTTATGACGGCCCACTCAACACCGTGATGTCCAACAGCTTTGGCTTTGGCGGCACGAATGCAACGCTGGTGTTCAGCAAGTTTGTGGGTTGATGGAGCTGGACGCCCGATAGAGCAAAGCCGCCTCGGGGCGGCTTTTTCTTGAGGCGTGCTCTTGGCAGCTCAGGGCTGCGCGGCATCCAGCAGCAGACTCTCATCCAACATGTGTTGGACGGTATCCGCCTGCAAACGGTCGCGCCGCCGCTTGGCAGGAGGCCGGTCCGCAAGCTCGGACAACCAGCGTTTGAATGCCACAAAAATGCTGGGCTTCACCGTACTCATCAAGGCCATGCGGCCCGTGACAGACACCACCGGCACTTCATAGCGAGGGGCTTGCAAGAACTGCTCTGCCTGCTGGGCCTGAACGGGCCAGAGGTCCTCCTCGTCACTTGAAAAGCGCACCGGGTGGGGGTCATCCGCCTGCGCCATGCGCCGCAAGAAGTCGACCGCAAAGCCTCGGTTGTTGATGGCGGACTCCAACTGCCCCTCCATCCGCCTGAAGCTGGGATCCACGCGCTGCAGCACGCCCAACACAGACGTGTCGAGCTGGCCCATCGTGCTGAAGAACTGCACCCGCTTGCGCACATCCCATAGCAAGTCGACATCTTGGGTGGCCAAGGCGGCCGCCTGTAAGCGCACGGATGCGGCAGCCTCATAGGCGTACATGGCGTGTGTGCCCACCACGGTGAAAAAAGGTGCCAAGCCTGAGCGCTCCAGCTCGTTGAGCAGGTTCACCACCAGGGTCGGCACTCGCCCCACCTTCAGTGCCTTGTTCATGCGCTCTGCCTCGCGCAGCGCCTCTGTCAATGCTGCAAGCCGCTCTTGAGCACGCTGCTTACCCTGGGTGAATGCGGCCCACTGGGCTTCGGTGGCTGGGTCACGCCGCCCCAAGCGTAGCTGCCGATTGTCTGGACGGGTGCGCACCAGGTATTCGTAGTCCCCCTCGCGTTTGAAGTACATGCCGCCCGAAAAGCGCGCCGCCGCTCCTTGAGCCACGCGCCATTCCTGAAAAATGGCCGTGGCATCAATGGCTTGGCGTGCCGCGTTGTCAGACAGGGGGAGGTAGAGCATCACCGTACGAATTATGTTTTTTAACTTTATACGGTGAATCGTTTTAAATCAACAACTTAATAGGACGCCACTTCCTAGCAGTAGCAGAGTAAGCGAGCGGAATTCGCTCCCTGCCTTAGCAGCGCCGCGCGGCAGCAATTTTCAGCATGCTATTGGGCGTGTCGCGACGCATCCCCATCACCAAGCCACCACCACAGCAAACCCTGCAAACAGAGCTGCCAAACCCAGAAGCGCCAGCCCATTGCGGGTCAAGACCCGCTGCCCGTCCCGCACAAAGCTGAGCGCACCTGCCGCGCTGTGAATGCGAGCCTCTTGGCCGTCCAGAGCCTCACCGCGCCAGCGGCCAAGCGTCAGCACAGCCAGCACGAGGCGGCCTGCAGTGACCACCACAATGTCGACGAGCAAGTAGCCCACCACACTCGCTAATGCGTCCATCACTCCTCCCTCAAACCGCTCGCAACTCTTCTCGCAAAACTTGGCGCAGCATCGCAACGGTCAAGGGTTCAGCCTGCGGTTTTTCAGGGGGGGTCAACACCGCCTGCCGCAGCAAGGCATTGATCAGGGTTTGATAGCCCACACCGGCTTGTTCGGCCTGAGCACGAAAGTGCTCGATGACATCGTCATCCAACATGATCGTGATGCGCGTCTTGCCCGGTGAAGGCACCACCGCCCCGCGCTTCGCCTTGCTGAAGTCATAGTGTTCACGCACGGTACTGCTCCGATTCACGGACAACGAGTTAAAGACGGCCTTGAACCGGCTGAAGAAGCTGTAGGAAGCCCCCATGACCAAACACATCGGTAGTAATTTTGACGACTTCCTTCAAGAGGAAGGCATGCACGAAGAGGTGACCGCAGCCGCCGTGAAGCGCGTCATCGCATGGCAGTTCGCTCAGGCGATGAAGGACCAAAAGATCAGCAAGACCGAAATGGCAGCCCGCATGCACACCAGCCGCATGGTGGTGAACCGCTTGCTGGACGAGCGCGACACCAGCGTGACCCTGGCCACCCTGGCCCGCGCCAGCGTGGCGCTGGGGACACCGTTGCGGTTTGAGCTGGGTAGCCAGCCAGCGCGAGCTGAGGTGACGTGAGACACCCGCTCACTTGGCAGGCAAACTCACATACCCCGTCCGCTCCACCAGCGTCTGCCCCTGCTCAGAGCGAATCCAATCGACGAAGCGCTTGGTATCTCCTTGCGGTGGCCCTAGCGTTGCGGCGTAGAACTCGGTGCTGTAGGGATAGCTGCCATCTCCGATGCTGGCGGGTGTGGGCGCGACCCCATCCACCGACAGCAGATGAATGCCGCCGGGCTGAAGCATTTGAGTGACAAACACGCGGAAGGAATAGCCGATGGCGCCGGGGTAGTTGGTGTAGTCGCGGGTTTGCTGCACCACACCGCCCATGCCACCCACCACATGGTGGGTCAGCGCAGGCATCAAAGGCGTCTCGCCCATGATCTTCTGCAACATGGATTGGCTGCCGCTGCCCTCCGGGCGCTGAAAGGCAATGATCCTGCCCGCGCGCCCACCCACTTGCGCCCAGTCCGTGATCTTGCCTGTATAGATGTCACGGATCTGTGCGCTGCTCAACTGACGCACCGGGTTGTCGGCGGCCACATAGAACACAAAGGCTTCACGCCCAATCGGGGTGAGGTGCAAGTCCAGCCCTGCATCCTTGGCGCTGGCACGCTGCGCCTTGCTGGGGCCGGCCACAAAGGCAATGTCCGTCTCCCGGGCCAACAGGCGCTCGTAAGCCACCGAGGTCTTGTTGACCTGAACCCGCTCAGCCAACACCTCAGGCGCCACCGTGGGCCACACCGCCGCCGTGAACGCCGCATACAGCGGGTACAGCGCCGTTGCGCCGTCCATGCGCGGCAACTGTACGGCCTCAAGCCTCAGCGCGGCCGGGCCGTCCAACTTGGCCAGCTTGGGGTTGTTGGGCTGCGGGCTGTAAGCCAACAAACTAGGCTCGGCCGCACTGATACGCAGATAAGCTGCCTCTTGCCGCGCCTGCCACTCCACCCACGCCCCCAAGACCGTGGCTGCCAGAGCACACAGGGCCGACACCCACAGCGCCCAGCGCCGCGCCCGCTGAGAAAACACCGCCAGCGTGAAAGCAGTGGCTGCCGCTGCCACGCCCACATAGACCCAAGCGCCGAGCACCGCTGAGCCCCCCGCAAAAGCAAAGCCCAGCAGGCAGATGACGAGCAGCACGGTCAAGCCCACTAGGCAGATCAGCTCCACCAGCAGACGAACCCAGAAAGGGCGGTGACTCAGTCCCCACATGGTTGATGGCTCCTTGGATGTTTCGATGCGTGCGCCTAGTTCATGCGCCTCCCACTGAACAGCGGGTACCTGGCACGATGCCTCAGTCCGTCTTTCTTGCTCATCTCTCGCTCTCCAGTGTGCATTTCCTGCTTCAGCAATGAACTACCAGGGGCAAGGCCACCCCACACGCTAGTGGCAAAACCGGAGTCAGCAGGTCTCAGCGCCGGTCATAATGGTGCGCATCAGCGGGGGCCGCAGCATCACCCCCCTAATACAAACCAAGACGCAGCTTGCCGCCGACACCACATGGTTCAGTTCAACACGGTGTATCTTCAGCGATCGGCGGCTGTGCTGTCTCCTGCCTTGGTGACGCGGCAGAAAAACGCTATTCGTTTCATGAAGCATCTCCGCACTCTGCTGTTCGTCACTGCCGCGCTGGCCCTTTGCAAGGCATTCGCTTCGTCAAGTACGCCCTGGGAAACGTACATAGCCAGTCCGACGCAGCAGAACCCGAAGGAAGTTCAAAGCATCGAGTATTTAGAAGGCATGGACAATCAGCGCCTTGGCGAACAGATCACTGCCGATCTCAAGATTCTAGCCATTCAAGTGTTCGGTACGGACAGCGATGCCTTCCTTCTTACCCAACAGGCTATGCGTTCCACAAAGCAGGGCGGCAGCCTAGATGACTTGGCAGAAATAGCGGGTCGGTGCGCGCGTCAAAATCCTCGGGCGTACATTGAATCCGCCTACGGCCAACGGAATTGTCGAGGCGCTGTCTCGGCATCGGCTTTGTTTGCCTTTAATACATCGACCGAAAGACGGCGTGCACTTACGAAATCTACGCCGGGATTAACCCACTTGAGTCGGTGCGTGCGCAAAAATTTGCGCGAGTTCGCGGCACATGCGTTTCCCAACTCAGAACATGATCGCCAGCATCAAGAAGCTGCAGCGAACGGGGCTCGGGCAAACCAGGATTCAGTAAGGCAGGCAATGATCAGTAGATTCGTTCATATGCCGAATCTGCGGCGCACAGGCCCGAATTCATCGATGAGCCCTGAATCCAAACTGTGCAAATCTTTAGGTGCCCTCCGAGGGGGGGGCTGTAGATTTTTGGTTTTTGGACAAGCTCGCTACGTACAAGATAAAATTCGCCTTAGAACGCCGATCTAATCTGCCTCAATTATCCAACCAGTTGCCGCTCGATTTACAACCAAGAAGGAGCACATGTGACCGAAGAACAAATCAATCTCGTAGCCGACATCCCCGGGCTTGTAGCGATCTTTGGAGATGCTCTATACAAAGACTTTGGATCAATTGTTCGCGAACTTGTCCAGAACTCGCACGACACGATTATAGAAATAGCTGCCGCAAGTCAACACCCTGAAGAGGCGCTTCGAGAGTATCGTGTAGACGTTGACTTCGATCGCGCGCGGCAACGACTTACGGTTTGTGACGACGGAAAGGGCATGGATCGCGTCACTATTCTCGATAGCTTGAATAACTTCGCCAAATCTCGTAAGCGAGATCTGCAAAAGAACCTTAACTCAAGCGCACGTTCCGACAGTGCGCAGGCCTTGATGAGAATTGTTGGTGAGTACGGGGTTGGTTTTCTTTCCGCGATGGCGGTCAGCGATAAGCTTCGAGTGTGGAGCCATCGGGACGGGGCTACACCAGTGCTTTGGGAGTACAACGCCGGCAAAGCAACCGCACACGTCACGGATATTGAGAGATCCCAGTTTGAAGCGATGCTGAGCCGACTAAGGCTCCGACCGATCCGATCCGGTACAGTTGTAGAGTGTCAACTCAAAGATTCAATCTTCGAACAATACTGGATTTCAGAAGAGGATGTTGGGACCTCATTGACTCAGTATGCGGGCCTACTTCCGGTACCCATTAATTACAATGGGGAAGCAGTATCTTGCAAGTACAGTGCGTGGTCCAACCCTGCCGCTGCAACAGAAGAAGAGTGGCTGGATGCCATTCGAGGAATGCACAAGGAAGAACCAATGCTGGTTGTCCCGATCTACAGCCCCCCGCGAGAGCTTGATATCCAGGGGGTGCTTTGGATACCGGAACGCACAAGTTACTTCACCACGCCAAGACTTGATGTATATGTTAAGAGAATGTTTGTTGTGGCGGATGACGAAATCATTGTGCCGACCTGGGCCAGATTTGTTTCGGGGATGCTGAACGGAAACAAGCTCCGCAGGATAGTGTCAGGGAATACCATCCAGAATGACAAGAATGCGACAGCCATACGTGAATATCTGAAAGATCGAATAATTGACGAGTTCAAAAAGCTCCGCTCAAAACCAGAGCGAGATTATTGGAAGGTCGTCTCACCGCACGACGAAGCGATAAAGGGATCCGCCGCCGACGACGATGAGTTCCGCGCTTGTGTCTGGGACAAGTTACGTTTTGTATGTGGCGATCGTCGATTAACAATACCGGAGTATTTGACTGCACTGGAAAGAAAGACGGAGAAGAAGAATACGATTTACTTCTACGATCAGAAAAAACAGCAGCATTCAGCAGATTTGGTTGGCGAGGCGACCGGCATTCCAATTTTAGATATTGACCAAACTCGGGATGACATGCTCGTCCGGAAAATATGCGCCGATAAGGACTATGAACTGAGGTCCTTCAGAGAGTTGGCTGAGGAACACTTTCAGAAGCCGGCGAAGGAGGAGGACTTTTCTTCGCTTGTTGCCGCCTGTGCTCACTGGAACATCGAAGCTGAGGTGAGAGACTATTCGCCAGCTCACCTACCAGCAGTAATGATCGAAGATCAAACGTTTCAGGATCGTCGAGACCAACTCTTGCAAGGACTCAATAAGCATGGAGACGAGCATTTCGCGAAGGATCTCGAGAAGCTGTTTCGCAGGCAGCATGCCGCAAATTTCGGTGTTTCCTTCTATTTGAACTCGAGTAACCCCCTCATTCAAGAACTTGCAAGAGCGAATTTTGCAGACCAGCTACAAATCTGCCTCGCACTGTATAACACCTCGTTTATGGCCGCCGTTCCCAATTTAAAGGACGCCGAACGAAAAACCATATACGAATCTATTTCGACAGTATATCTGAGCGCCCTGTCTAAGGCGACTTCCGAAAGGAGGACGTCATCAGAAACGAAAAAAGACGAATCTAAGCCTCATGAGAAACAACGACCGGCTCAAACTGATGGAGTGATAACAGTCTTCATGATTACACCGTTTTCGGATACCTATCGGAAATTGGAGGCGGCGGTGCGGTCTGTGTTTGAAGCCCCACCGTACTATTTCAAGGTAGTACTTGCTCGAGATCACACGTTCCATAATTCATTGATCGGCAATGTGAAAAGCCACATTGCCCGAGCAGATGCGTACGTTGCCGAAATTTCGGATTTGAACCCTAACGTTATGTTGGAACTTGGTGCGGTTCTACTAACCGGTTCAGAGCGCCCAATCTTCTCACTTCGAGACGTAAACGCGAAGAGCGACGTTCCAGCTGATCTGAAGTCGGAACTCTATCTCCAGTACGGGACGATCGAAGACGCAGAGGACACCATTGCCGGAAGGATTCGCTCTTTGATTGAGCGAGACGGGCGCCCGACCCATGACGGGATTACAACTTTGCTTGCCAAGCGGCAAAGGCGGGCGCTCACGCGCACCTGTATGGCAAAACTCTCGTATCGCCTAGGTGAAGACGAGCTTAGCGCGGTACTCCGCAGTTACTCCACGGTTGAGGCGCTACAACAAGCCACCAGAGAACAGGTCATACAGACAACTGGCTTAAAGTCATATGCGGTGGAGGCATTGAGAGGTGAGTTGCTTGAGGCTGACAAACGCTAACCTCACACACAGAATTCCGGACAACCCCCGCTGAACCTGTTGCGAAGCTGTACTGTCATGCCGGTCTGTTCGCTCACCCGAGTTCGACACCAAACGCCGTAAGTTATTGATCTGTATAGGCAGCCTTTGCAAGACTGGCACTACAGGGTCGGTTTAGAGCAGTGGCAGTTGGGTGTTGAGGGTGGGCTGGTTGACCTGGAGTGCAGCCAAGACATGCGCTTGGCGAGGTTGAAGGGTGGAGACACCTTGGACGGGCGCGGCGTCTGCAACGCGCACCGTGTGGCGCTGGATACGGCGCAGCTCGGCCAGTGCGGCCTCTGGGGAGAGAGGGCTGCCCGCGAGCTTGAGCCGCTGGCGCATGACGCGATGCAGGATCAGCGCCATGAAGCAAATGCTGGCATGGGCCTTGATGCGCTGGGGCAGGCGATGGAAGACCGGCGCAATCTCGATCTCGGACTTGAGCACCTTGAAGCCACGCTCAATGTCGGCCAGCGACTTGTATCGCTGCAACACCTCAGCCGCGGTCATGTCTTTGACATTAGTGACCAGCATCAGCTTGCCGTCCATGAGCTGTGCCCGCGCTAGTGCCTCCTCATTGAGTGTGTAGCTGAACAGCTCCGCCTTCAAGTCCACCTGGATGATGCGCGCCAGATGTGCCTCACTGACCTCGTGGAAGAAGCGCGCCTTGGCCCCGGAGTCGGAGAGTTTGCGCCCCTTGTGAACCTGGCCCTCGTCCTGAGCATCGAGCTTGCCCGTCAGCGCCTGTGCGCGCTGCTCCAGCGCTTTGATGCGGGCCAGGCGGTCTTGCGTTTGCTCGCGGGCCTGGACAGGGTTGTGCGCCACCACCAAGCGCTGGCCCTGCCAAGCCAGCTCCTGCACCACTTCGTCATCCGCTTTAGTCATCTGCTCAGCCATGGGTGCGAGCAGATCGACAAACTCACCATAGCGCCGCCCCGGCACGGCCAGAATGAACTCCAGAGGTCGATCACCCGCAACACGCAGCTTGCTGAGCGCCTCCATGTTGTCCAGCGAGAGCAAGCCCCGGTCGGCCACCACCACCAAGCGGCGGATGTGGGGGAAGCGATCCAGCACCTTCTTGAGCGTGGGCTCCAGCGTTGGGGCCTCGGCTGAGTTGCCGTCAAAGACCTCGTGGAAGATGGGCATGCCGTCGGCCGTTTGCACCACGCCCAGCATGAACTGGCGCGCAATGACGCCCTCCTTGGACATGCCAAAGTGGCGCACATCACCGACTTGCTGGCTCAGGCCTTCGGCGCGGATCGTGGTCAAGTCATAAAAGACCACCGAGAGGTCTTCATCAATGAGCGGGTGCAACAACTGGGCGACACAGTCATCGACGGCCTCGTGGTGATCCATCAGCGCATCCATGCTGCGCAGCAAGTGCTGGTGGCTCAAGCCATCCGCATCAATGCCGGGCATGCTGACGGTTTGCAGCCAGCGCAGCGCGCCCAGTTTGGAATCCGCATCGCACAGCCGGTTGAAGACCATCACGCGGATCGCTTGCTCCACAGCGGTGGTAAAGCGAGCCCGCCGAAACACCGCAGCGAGCCGATCAAAGCCTAGCTCATGCCAAAGCGCGTCCAGGGCCCAAACATCACCCAGGGCTAAGGCCGACTCAAAGCGCACTTGAGGCGCATCGACACCATCCAACGGACGCCCCTTGGCTCGCAGCAAACCGTTGAGCAACGCATCCAGCGGGCCACCCTCTTCGTCCAGCCGACCAAGCGTGGCCACCGTACGCTGGCGGGGTTGGCCCTGCTCGTTGCGGAAGGATTCAACCAGCCGTACATCGCGGTGACCGCCGGAGGACGAGACCTTGAGGAACATGCCTCAAGTGTAGCGTATGTGAGCTAACAGAAAAACTACATTTAATTGCACTATTGGCACTACGGAGAAATCAAGAAACGAGCATCACCCCGGCGCTAAGTGCTTGATTGATATAGGCCTGGCTCGCGACGCACTCTTCAAAACTGGAAATTGGTGTCGAACTCGGGAGGCCTATCGCGACGACGACGGGCGGCCCAAGCAACGCACGGTGGCGACCTTGGGGCGCTTGGATCAACTGAGTTCGGAGTTGGAGTCCGTCATCTCAGGCTTGCTGCGCGTGACTGGCAAGAGCGCGCCAGCTGCGGCTAGTGCGCCGAGTTTGAGCTTTGAGTCGGCCCGCGATTTCGGGGATGTTTGGACGTTGACCGAACTTTGGAATTCGCTCGGCTTCGCGGGCCTGCGTCGCGTGTTTCGCCCAACCCGGCATGCCATTGATGTCGAGGCGTTGATTCGGGTGATGGTGCTCAACCGACTGTGTGATCCGGAGTCCAAGCTGGGGGTGTTGCGCTGGGTGCAGACAGTGACGCTGCCGGGCAAGATGGCCGAGTCCATCGATCATCAGCATCTGCTGCGCGCCATGGATGCGCTGGTCGAGCACCAGGACAAGGTAGACGCTGTACTGGCAAGCTTGCTGCGCCCGCTGGTTGACCAGGACTTAGCGGTGGTGTTCTACGACATGACCACCATCCGCGCCGCAGGTCTGTCGCAGCAGGACGGGGATGTACGCCGCTTTGGTCTGTCCAAGGAGGGCGTCGTCGCCCGCCAGGTGATGCTGGGCGTGGTGCAGACGGCCGAGGGCTTGCCGCTGTACCACGAGGTCTTCGACGGCAACACCGCAGAAGTCCAGACGCTTAAGCCGACGCTGGAGAAGATCGTCGCGCGCTATCCCGTCAAGCGCGTCATCGCGGTGGCTGACCGAGGCCTGCTGTCTGTCGATAATTTGGAAGAACTCAAGACGATCACCTTGCCTGGGGGCGGCCGCCTGGAGTTCATCCTGGCGGTGCCGGGCAGGCGATATAGCGAGTTCGTCGAGCTGCTCGAACCGCTGCACAACAGCAGCTTTGCGCAGGCCGAGCACGAGACTCTGGCCGAATCGCGTTGGAATGACCTGCGCCTGATCGTGGCCCACGACCCGGGTGCGGCTGCACACGCAATAGCGCAACGCGATACCCTCATCGCCACGCTGGAGCAGCAGGCCGCGCAATGGGTGGGCAAGCTCGACGCGCAGGATGATGGCAAGCCAAGTCGTGGCCGCAAGTTGAGCGATGGCGGTGCCCGGGCGCGCATGTATCACGCGGTGTGCGAGGCCCACATGGCACGCATCGTGCGCGTGGACCTCAAGAGCGAACTTTTCAGCTACAACATCGACGAGCGCGCACTGGCCCACGCCAAGCTGATGGACGGCAAGCTGTTGCTGGTGACGAATGCGGCTGATCTCTCGCCCAGCGAGGTAGTGGCGCGCTACAAATCTCTGGCCGACATCGAGCGCGGATTCAGAGTGCTGAAGTCCGAGATCGAGATCGGGCCGATACACCACCGACTGCCCGGCCGGATTCGCGCGCACGCCACGATCTGCTTCATTGCGCTGATCCTGCATCGTGTGATGCGGACCCGTCTACGCTCCGCCAGCCAGACCTGCTCGCCTGAGCGTGCTCTGAGCACACTGCGCAGAATTCAACATCACCGCGTCTGTATCAACGCCGCCCAGCCAATAGCGGGGCTGTCAACGATCAATCAGGAGCAGGCTGCCATCTTGGCTGCACTCGAACTCAAGAAACCCACACTGAACACCCAGTTGACGCTTTTGTAGTGGAGCGTTTGACCAACGCCCCTATACAGATCAACAACTTACGCGTTTAACTGTCGAACTCGGGAGGGCCGGGTCTTGGGTGAACCAATGCAACCACCACGGCCCGGTGGCGGCCATGGCGGCGGCCAGCAAGGTGCTGAAGATAAGGCCCAGGCCCAAGGCGCGGCGCAGCAGCTGGTCGGCCTGGCGCAAGTGCCCTGCGCCCACCAGGTGACCCACCACCACCTCTGCAGCCAGGCCTGCGGCCAAGCCGCCCAGCATGGCCAGGGTGCCGAGTTGAAACACAAAGCCGTGCACGGCCATGGCCCCGGTGCCCAACTGGCCCACCACGGCCATGCTGGCCAAGAAGGCCAGGCGGTAGGCGATGTTCTCGGCGGCCGCCGGGGCGCCAATGCGCAGCACGTCGCGCAGGGGCTCGCGCGGCAGGCGCCACAGGTCAGAGGCGCGCAGGTGCAGGCCCACGCCGCGCCACAGCACCCAAAGCGCCACCAGCGCGGCGATGCGGCTGACGGCAAAGGCGGCGGCAAAGCCGACCAGGCCAAATTGGCCCGCAGGCATCCACCACAGGGACAAGCCGAGTTGCAGGGCCAGCATCAGCAGCACCACGCCCAGGGTGCGGCGGGCGGCCAGATGGGCGCGCAGCACGGCCACGCCGCAGGCCACCCAGGCGTCCAGCAGCATGGCGGGGGCCAGGGCTTGCAGCAAAGGCGTGGTGTGCTGGGCCACCTCGGGCGGGCTGTTCAGCCACAGCGGCCAATGAGCCGCACCGGCCCAGGCCAGCAGCGCCGCCGCGCCACCCAGCGCGGTGGCAGCCCCCATGGAGGCCCGAGCCACTTGAGCGGCCTCGTCCGCCCGGCCGGCGCCCAAGCGCTGGGCCACCACCACGCCCACGCCAGCCCCGACGATGCGGAACAGCAAGAACAGCAAGGCCACCACTTGCATGGCCAATGAGAAGGCCCCGGCAGCGGCGGGCCCCAGCCGCGCCGCCCACACCGTGCCCAGCAGGCCCACGCCCAAGCCCAGCAGCAGCTCGGTGAACAGCGGCCAGGCGATGGGCCAGATCCGAGGCGTAGGGGGCGGTGCAGCGTGTGCGGGCTTCAGCGCAGGCAAGCTCAAAGTCTGTCCACCCGGCAGGCCGAGGCCTCTTGCACCCACTGCGCCAGTTGGGCGCGCAGCGCTTGGCGGCTGGGCTCGTCGCACAGCGCGGGCACTTCCGTGCCCAGCAGCTCGGCCTGAGGCGGAAGTCGCCCACGCGCAGCGCGCGCTGGGCGCTGCCAGGGGAAAGCAGGTCGCGCAGAGGCGCGTTGCTCATGACCTTGGAGTTGGGCAGCAAGAGCACCTCAGTGATGGTCTCGTGGCTGGGGTTGGCGATGACAAACACCGACTCGCCAATGCGGTCGGTGTGGCGCTCAAAGGCCAGCAGGCGGGTGGCTTCGATGAGGCGGAAGTCGCCCACGCGCAGCGCGCGCTGGGCTTTGCGCAGGGCAATGAGTTGGCGCGTCCATTGCAGGTCGGGCTGCTCGTCGTGCACCAGGTCCCAGCGCATGGGGGCGCGCATGCCAGGGTCGTCACCGCCGGTCATGCCCAGCTCCGAGCCGTAATACAAATTGGGCGCCCCCGGCAGGGTGAACTGCAGCAGTTGCGTCAGGCGGCGCAGCGTAGGGTCGGGCACGGTGGTGGCTAGGCGCGGGGTGTCGTGGTTGTCCAGCATCAACCAGCTCTTGAGCAGGTTGTCCACGCCGGCATCGACGATCAGGCGGTTCAACATGCGGGCGGCAGTCGCCACCGGCAGCTTGCCTTGCACCATGCGCAGAATGATCTCGCGGGTGCTGAAGTTCATCACCCCATCCACGCTGGGGAACCACTCTTGCGGATAGGTCCACAGCTCGCCCACCACCAGCGAGCCGGGCTTTTCGTCATGGGCGTGCTGGGTCAGGTCTTCCAGCACATTGAAGCCGATGTCATGGCCCACATCCAGGCGCCAGCCGTCAATGCCGTCGCGCAAGTAGCTGCGCACTACAGAGTCTGGCCCGGCATACAAATGCTCGCGGGCGGCCGGGTGCTCCATCACCAGCTCGGGCAGGTTCTGGGCGTTGTACCAGCAGCGCACGCCGCCGGGGTAGGCGGGGTTGAAGTCGAACCACGCACGATACGGGCTGGCGGCATCGGCCAAAGCCTGCTGAAAGATGGGCGCATTGCGGCCCATGTGGTTGAACACGCCGTCCAGCACCAGCTTCATGCCCCGACCATGCAGGTCGGCCGCCAGGGCTTTGACATCGTCGCGCGTGCCGTATTCGGGCGACACCTGCTGGTAGTCCAGCGCGTCGTACTTGTGGTTGGTGTAGGCGCTACAGATGGGGTTGAGGTAGAGCACATCCACACCCAAGCCTTGCACATGGTCGAGGTGGGCGCGGGTGCTGGCCAGGTCGCCGCCCCAAAAGTCGATCTCGTGGCTCCAGACCTTTACGTCCTCCAGGTACTGGCCTTGGGTGGGCAGCTCGCTCCAGTCGCGCAGGCGCTTGGGCGCGGGGTAGAGGTGGCGCTTGGCATCCAAGTTGCTGCTGGGCGCAAAGCGGTCCACCAGCACTTGGTAGACGATGGCGCCGTTGCGCCAGTCGGCCTCGCGGGCTTCATAGCGGCCGTGCACGGCACGGTCATGGCGGTTGGCGAGTGGAGGTCGATTCATGGTTTGGTAGAAGAGAAGACCGCCACAGAGTCACAGAGACACGGAGAACAAGAGAACGAGGGCCGTGCTGGGCTGGGCTGGGGCAAGATCTATACGGTGATGTCTTTCTCTGTGGCTCTGTGTCTCTGTGGCGGCATTCCCCTGCCCACAGTCAGTTCATCAAGCTCATCCTTTGACGCCGCCCGCCGTCAGGCCGGAGACAATCCAGCGCTGCGCCAACAAGAACACGGCGGTGATGGGCAGGCCCGAGAGCACCGCCGCCGCCGCAAAGTCGCCCCACAAATACTTCTGTTCATACAGGTAGTACTTGGAGCCCACAGCCAGGGTCAGGTTGGGCTCTTCGCGCAGCAAGATGCTGGCAATGGGGTACTCGATGATGGTGCCGATGAAGGCCAACACGAACACCACCATGAGGATGGGCACGGCCATGGGCAGCAGCACCAAGCGGAAGGCCTGCCAGTGTGTGGCGCCGTCGACCTTGGCGTTCTCTTCAATCTCGACGGGGATGGTGTCGAAGTAGCCTTTGATGGTCCAGACATGCGTGGCCACGCCGCCCAGGTAAGCGACGATCAAACCGGTGTGGGTCTCGACGCCCAACCAGGGCACATGCTGGCCCAGGCCGTCGAAGATGGCGTAGATGGCAATCAGCGCCACCGCCACCGGGAACATCTGCAGCAGCAGCATGCTGTTGAGCAAGCCCGCTTTAAAGCGGAACTTGAGCCTCGCAAAGGCATAGGCCGCCGTGGTGGAGATGGTGACGATCAACAGTGAGGAGATGGTCGCAATCTTGATGCTGTTCCACAGCCATAGCAGCACCGGAAACGGCGGCTGCACCACCACGCCATCGGCCCGCGTCCAGGGGATGCCCAGCGCCAGCGCCCAATGCTCAAAGGTGATGTCGCGCGGGATGATGTCGCCCGTCGCAAAGTTGCCCGGCCGCAGCGAGATAGAAAGCACCGCCAGCAGCGGCATCAGGGTCAGCGCAATCAGGACCCACAAGGCCACATGCGTGGCCCAGACGCGAATGCGTTGGCGTTTACCAGTGACGATGGCCACAGTCAACTCTCTTTCATTTGAGACCCTGACAGGTCAACTCAGGGCGGTAGCCAAAGTACGCGCTTGGAGGCATAGAGGCCGCAAACAATGACAGATCTTCGATTTGCTTTTCCAATCGTTGGTCCATCGGCTTTGGCTCCAATTTCTTGGGCCCGACTGGCATGACCCAGATGGCGATCGACGCATCCTCAACCCCTCTCACAAGCTGCTTTCCCCATGGACTGTTCACGAACGCTAAGTAGGCTTTACTGTGTGCTTGTGGAATACGACGAAGAAACTCAGAGGTCAACCGCTCGCGTTTCATCTCAATTGAATCTCGCAAATCATCAAGTTGCCCATACGCCAGCGCCTGCATGCTGACTGTTTGCTCATACAGTTCCCTCGCCTTATCGCCGAGCACGCTCTTTAGTGCCGTGCGGAATGGCGCACCCAAGCTGTGATGCTCAAGTTCAGCATTTAAGGCCAGCCAGGGGTGCCGCTGCGCCCGTCCACTGCCGAGATCGGTGGCCATGTTGGAAACCAAACTAAGCGATTGAACAACACGATGCACAGACATCGCGCGAAGCCCTTCTTCTGAATCTAGCCAGGCTTCCAGCGACTTCTTCTGTTCAGCGCTCAATGCACCAAGAGCTTGCCTGACTCCACGTAACTTGAGTGAAGACAGAGTCGCTGCATCAGGAGGTGCGATGCCCTTCTTGTTGGCATGAGTGAGATAGGTCTGCCCCGACATGAAATCGAAGCTGGCATCCTTAATGGCCGCACGTCTAACAGGATCGGCCAGCAGTGCATCAGGGTCCATCTCCTTTAACTCCCGACATTGCGTCAGGAGCGCATTCCTTTGCACGCCTTCTATGACAGTCCCCCCTTGCATCATCCAAAGAATGTTGTTCTTAAAGGGTTGATCGCTCATTCCAATCAAGCGCTCGGCGACACGGACTCCAGTCGAGTCAAGATCCTCAGCCTTCGGTGTCACCTCGACAGAAAAGACGGGGACAGATATCAGCGCAGCCATGACCAAGACCGCAGCATGAACGCCGTCACGCATCGAATAGCTCGAAGAGGCTTTCACGAGAATTTCTTCGTCAGTCGCAGGTTGATCAGCGCCATGGCCGCCACGATGATGAAGATCATGGTGGAGATGGCGGCCGCCAGGCCAAAGTTGGCGCCAGCGTCGGTGAAGGCAATGCGGTAGGTGTAGCTGACCAGAATGTCATTCGTGCCTGCGGGCAGCTTGGAGTTGAGGATGTCCGGGCTGCCATTGGTCAGCAGGGCAATCAACACAAAGTTGTTGAAGTTGAAGGCAAAGGCCGACACCAACAGCGGCGTGAGCGGCTTGATGACCAAGGGCAGCGTGATCTTGAAGAAGTTGGTCAGCGGACCCACACCGGCCAGGGCGCTGGCTTCATACAAGTCGGCCGGGATGGCTTTGAGCAGGCCCGTGCACAGAATCATGATGTAGGGATAGCCCAGCCAGGTGTTGACGATGAGTAGCATCGCCTTGGCCAAGAAGGGGTCGGAGAACCAAGCCGGGCGGATGCCGAAGAGCGCATCGAGCACGGCGTTAATCTCACCAAAGTTTTGGTTGAACAAGCCCTTGAACACCAAGATGGAGATGAAGCCCGGCACCGCATAGGGCAAGAACAGCAAGGTGCGGTAGAGCGTGCGGTGGGCCAGGGCCTCCCAGTTCAGCGCCACGGCCAAGGTCATGCCCAGCGCGGTGGCAAACAGCACCGTCAGGGCTGAGAATTCCACCGTCCAAATGAAGATCTGCACAAAGGGGCCACGGAAGTCCGGGTCGCCCAGCATGCGGGTGTAGTTGGCCCAACCCACGTCCACCTTGAAGGCGGGCGAGAGGCGCTCGCCGCTGGCGGCATGCTCGAAAAAGCCTTCGTCGCGGTTGACGCTGAACAGCAGGCCATCGGCTTGGCGGGTCAGGCTGCCATCGGCCTGCGCCACCCACAGCGGGCGCAGCGGCGCAAATTCACCCACGCCGGCATAACGCCAAACATCAGCCGAGCCGGGTGCTTGCAGGCTCAGGGCCATCAGGCCGTCGCGCAGGGCGATCTGCTCACGCAAGGGCAGTGGCGCGCTGGGTAGCGCCGCGCCTTCAGCGCGGGGCTCCAGCGTCACGGTTTGGGCAGGCCCCAGCTTCAGCGCGGGCGTTTGCCAGCGGGCCACGCCGTCAGGGCCGCTCAGCACCAAGCGGTGCTGCCCGCCTTCGGCAAGCAGGGTGAAGCGCTGCAGGTGCGCCTCGTCGACCTGGGTTTGGGCCAGCAGGTAGGCGCGGGCGCGCTCTTCGCTGAGCAGGTGCGTGGCCGAGTAATTGGTAAAGCCAATGCGCACCGTCAAGACCAGCGGCAAGGCCACAAACAGCAGCATGCCGGCCACGCCGGGGAAGAGGTAGCGCGCCGCCAGGGTCTTGGGGGAGAGATAGATGTAACCCGTGACCATGCCCCCCACACCGGCGGCCACGGCCCAGACGGGCTCACCCGCCAAGTGAATGCGAAACACCAGCCAGGCCCAGGCCAGGGTGCCCAGGACGGCCAAGGCCCAGCCCAGGGCTTTGGTGACAGAGGAAGTTGAAGATGCAGCGGTACGCATGGTGATCAGCGTTTCTCCATGCGGGCGGCCGCGCCCTTGAGCGCATCAGCCGGGCTTTGGCGGCCTTGGGTGATGGCCTCCAGCGCGGCGTCCAACGGCAATCATGCAGCCCAGCACGCCCACAAAAGGCCTGGAGGGTTTGTCGGCACTGAGGCCTGGAATGGGGGCCACGGCAAAGTTGATGCCGGCCTTGCGGGCGTTGTCCCAGGCCCAGGGGCCGGAGATCATCATCGCCACCTGGCCCTTGGCAAAGCTGGCTTCCATTTCGGCATAGCGCGCACCACGCGCCATCACGCCGTCGTCCAGCAGGCGGCGCAGCAGGGTGGCACCCTTCACGGCCCCTTCGTTGGCCACGCCCACTTGGCTAGGGTCCAGCTCACCTTTGGCGTTACGGCCAAAGATCTCGCCGCCCGCCCCAGCCAGCAGCGGCCAAGTGAAAAAACTCTTGTTGTAGTCCCAGAGGATGGCCTTTTTGCCTTGGGCACTCAACTGCTTGTCCAGCGCGATGACCTCGTCAAAGGTCTTGGGCACTTTGGGCACCAGGGCGGTGTTGACGATCAGGCCCACGGCCTCGATGGACAGCGGATAGCCCCAGACTTGACCTTTGAAGGTGAAGGCTTGCCAAGCGGCCTCGTCAATGCCTTCGCGCACGGCCTTGGAGGGGCGCAGCGGCACGATCAGGCCGCTGCGGGCCCATTCGCCCGTGCGGTCGTGCGGCCAGCACATGATGTCTGGGCCCTTGCCCGCACCAGCGGCCGCCTGGAACTTGTCGGGTGCGCCTTCAGGGTGCTGCACCACCACCTTCACGCCGCTCACTGCCGTGAAGGCGTCGCCCACTTTTTGCAAGCCGTTGTAGCCCTTGTCGCCGTTGATCCAGACCAGCAATTCGGGCGGGGCAGCCTGAGCGGCCCCCTGCAGCGCGCACAGCAATGCGGCTGCGGCGGTGAAACGCTTGCACATCATGCGACCCGCGCTTGGCGCATGGCCCCGGCGCTGGCGGCCAGGCGCGGGTAGGCCAAGCCTTCTGCATTGAACACATAACACCACTCGGGCGGCACCTCAAAGGCCAGGGCTTGGCCGGCGGCCAAGGGGGTGCGGCCATCCAGCAGCACCGAGAAGGGCTCGGGCGTGTCGGTGCCCACAGCGCAAGTCGCCACGTCTACATAGGCCTGGGTGCTGCTGCCCAAGGCCTCCACAAAGGTCACCGGCGCTGTCAGGGTTTGCGCGCCGCTGGCACCGGCCCCTGCCAGCGCCAGGTGCTCGGGGCGGATGCCCAGGGTCACCTTGTCGCCCGGCTTGGCGCCTTGCGCATTGACGGTGGCGTAAAGCACCTCGCCGGTGCTGAGCTTGACCTGCGCCCCGGCGGCATCGGCCGCCACAATCTCGCCGGCCAAGAAGTTCATCTTGGGTGAACCGATGAAACCCGCCACAAACAGATTGCAAGGGTGCTCGTAAAGCTCGATGGGGGCACCCACCTGCTCCACCTTGCCCGCGCTCAGCACCACGATGCGGTCGGCCAGGGTCATGGCTTCGACCTGGTCGTGGGTCACATAGATCATGGTGGTCTTGAGCTCGTCGTGCAGCTTGGCGAACTCATAGCGCATGCGCACGCGCAAGGCGGCGTCCAGGTTGGACAGCGGCTCGTCAAACAAAAAGACCTGGGGCTTGCGCACGATGGCCCGGCCAATGGCCACGCGCTGCCGTTGGCCGCCCGAGAGGTCTTTGGGCTTGCGGTCCAAGAGATGGTCGATGTGCAGCACCTTGGCGGCGCGGTGCACGGCGTCGTGGATCTCTTGCTGGCTCATGCCCGCCAACTTCAGGCCAAAGGCCATGTTGTCGAACAGGTTCATGTGCGGGTAGAGCGCATAGGACTGAAAGACCATGGCGATGCCGCGCTCGGCCGGGGGCACGTCGTTGACGCGGCGCCCGCCAATGGACAAGTCGCCGCTGGTGATGTCCTCCAGCCCGGCGATGGTGCGCAGCAGCGTGGACTTGCCGCAGCCCGAGGGGCCGACAAAGACCATGAACTCGCCATCGCGGATGTGCAGGTCCACCCCTTTAAGAATGGTCACATCGCCATACGCCTTGCGCACACCAGAGAGCAACACTTCAGCCACAGAACTTCCTTTCAAGCCCCCAGCCATTGGGCGGCGTATGGTTTGGACTGACGCAAAGCGGGCAGGGCTAGGCGCGAAGGCGCAGACAGTACAGGGGTACAGCAAGCCGAAGCAACGACGCCATGCCCGTTTCGCGTCAGTCCAATGTAGATTACGTACAGCGACAGATGGCATTTCACAACGAAACAGCCCAGTAGATCAAGAGGTCATTCCACGCCAAATCAATAACTTATTGGACACTCCGGGAATACCCGATGTAGTCAAACTACATTTGGACTACACAAAGCGGAGCGAGACACCGATACTTCCGTCTGTCAAAACAGGAGATCTCCCCTGCCATGTCTACCGTGACCTCGTCTGCCCCCGTTGCCGCTGCGGCCAACCCGCTGGTGCCCGCCTTCCATGCCGCCTTGCACCGCGTGCTGGCCCAACAGACTTCTCAGGGCAGCGCCACGGCCCCGGCCGCGTTCTCGGCCGCAGCGCTGGCTTGCCGCGATGTGCTGATGCAGCGCTGGGCCGACACCCAGGCGCAAGACGCCCAAGCCGCCACGCCCGGCGCCGTCACCACCTCGCGCCGGGTGCATTACCTGTCGATGGAGTTTTTGATGGGCCGCGCCCTGGGCAATGCCGTGGCCGCCCTGGGCCTGACGCCAGCCCTCGACGACGCCCTGGCCCAAGAAGGTTTGAGCCTGGGCGACGCGCTGGAGCGCGAGCCCGACGCCGCCCTGGGCAACGGCGGCCTGGGCCGCCTGGCGGCTTGCTTCTTAGATAGCTTTGCCGAGTTAGGCCTGCCAGCCTTTGGCTATGGCCTGCGCTACCGCTTTGGCATGTTTGCCCAGCGCATTCAAGACGGCCGCCAAGCCGAAGTGCCAGACGACTGGCTGCGCCTGGCCGACCCTTGGGATGTGCCGCGCCCCGAGCTGCGCTACACCGTGGGCTTTGGCGGCCGCATGGTGACGGAAGGCGGCTCGCGCCGCTGGGTGCCAGCAGAACGCGTGGTGGCCGAGGCCCATGACTTCATCGTCCCGGCCCACCACAGCCAGCGCGTGGCCACCTTGCGCCTGTGGCAAGCCAGCAGCGCCGAGCCCATCGACCTGCAAGCCTTTTGCCGCGGTGACCATGCCGCAGCCGGCCGTCACCAACTGGCCGCTGACACCCTGAACTGGGTGCTCTACCCCGACGACAGCACCGAAGCCGGCCGCCTGCTGCGCCTGAAACAAGAGGCCTTTTTGGTCAGTGCCTCGGTGCAAGACATGGTGGCCCGCCACCTGCGCCAGTACGGCAGCTTGACCCAGCTCGGCCGCTCGGAGGCCATCCACCTCAACGACACCCACCCCGCGCTGGCCCCGGCCGAGCTGATGCGCGTGCTGTTGGATGAACACGGCCTGGGCTGGGACGAGGCCTGGAAAATCACCCGCGATGCGGTCTCCTACACCAACCACACCCTGATGCCCGAGGCGCTAGAGACCTGGCCCGTGCGCATGATGGAAGCCTTGCTGCCGCGCCACCTCGAAGTGATCTACGAGATCAACCACCGCTATCTGCAAGCCGCCCGCGCAGCCGGTGCCGACGAGGGCATGGTGCAGCGCATCTCGCTGATCGACGAACAAGGCGAGCGCCGTGTGCGCATGGCCTCGCTGGCGGTGGTGGCCTCGCACCGCGTCAATGGCGTGTCGGCCTTGCACTCGGAGCTGATGGTGCAGACCTTGTTTGCCGACTACGCACGCCTGACGCCCGAGCGCTTCCATAACGTGACCAATGGCGTGACGCCGCGCCGCTGGCTGGCCCAGGCCAACCCCGGCTTGAGTGCGGTGCTGGACAAGCATTTGGGCACCGGCTGGCGCCAAGACCTGTCGCAATTGCAAACCCTGGCCCCCCTGGCCAAGAAGGCCAAAGTGGTGGCCGAGGTGCAAGCCGCCAAGCGCGCCAACAAGCAACGCCTGGCCGAGCGCATCCGCCGCGACCTGGGGCTGGTGGTCAGCCCTGACAGCCTGTTTGATGTGCAGGTCAAGCGCATCCATGAGTACAAGCGCCAACTGCTGAACCTGCTGCATGTGGTGGCCCGCTACCAGGCCATCATTGCCAACCCCGACGCGCCCTGGGTGCCGCGCACCGTGGTGCTGGCGGGCAAAGCGGCGTCGGCCTACCAAGCCGCCAAGGGCATCATTGCGCTGGCCCATGACATTGCCCGCGTGGTCAACAGCGACCCGCGCGTGGGCGACAAGCTCAAGCTGGCCTATCTGCCCAACTACGGCGTGAGCCTGGCCGAGATCATCATGCCGGCGGCTGATTTGTCAGAGCAAATCTCCACCGCAGGCACCGAGGCCTCGGGCACCGGCAATATGAAGTTCAGCCTCAATGGCGCGCTGACCATCGGCACCTGGGACGGCGCCAACATTGAGATGGCCGAAGCCGTGGGCGAAGAACACTTCTTCATCTTCGGCCTGCGCACGGCAAGCCTGGAGCAGCTCAAAGCCCTGGGCTACGACCCGCGCCTGTATGTGGAGCAAGACCGCCGCCTGCAGCGCGTGCTGGCCGCCATAGGCGACGGCACGTTCTCGCAGGGCGATGCTGAGCGTTATCGTTGGCTGGTGGACAGCCTGCTGCAGCGCGACACCTACTTGCTGATGGCCGATTTTGCCGACTACCTCGCCGCCCAAGAACGCGTGGATGCACTCTATGCCAACCCCGCCGAGTGGGGCCGCAAGGCCGTGCTGAACATCGCGGGCATGGGCAGCTTCTCCTCAGACCGCACTGTGGCGGAATATGTCGAGCGGGTGTGGTCAGCCAAGAGCCTGCCTGCGCAACCCTAATGGCCATTCACTGAAGACCGCCAGCCAGACACATGCCCGCACTCACTCCCGACGCGCTCACTGCCCTGATCCAAGCCCGCCACCCCGACCCCTTTGCGGTGTTGGGCATGCATGCGGACGAGCAGGGCTATTTGTGGGTGCGCACCGTGCAGCCTGGCGCTCTGGGGGTGGAGGTGCTGAACGAAGCTGGGGACAAGGTGCTGGCGGCGCTCAGCAGCGTGCAGGCCGAGGGTGTGTTTGAGGCACGCCTGCCCAAGACACGCGCCAAGATGAATGCCTCTGGGCAAAAGCCGGCGTATCTGTTGCGCATCATCTGGCCCAGCGCCAGCGGCTCGATCACCCAGACCCTGCCCGACCCCTACGCCTTTGGCCTCTTGCTTCATGAAACCGACCTGATTGCCTGGCGCGAGGGTCGCCTGCTGCGGCCCTGGACGGTGCTGGGGGCTCACCCCATGAGCCTGGCCCCGCTGCACAGCACGCAGGCCGTGGCCGGCGTGCGCTTTGCCGTCTGGGCGCCGCACGCCCAGCGGGTGAGCGTGGTGGGCGACTTCAATGGCTGGGACGGCCGCCGCCACCCCATGCGCCGCCGTGTGGAGGCCGGTGTCTGGGAGGTCTTTGTACCCCAGGCCGAGGTGGGCCAAGCCTATAAGTTTGAGATCGTCAGTGCCCAGGGCCAACTGCTGCCCTTGAAGGCCGACCCATTTGCCCGCGCAGCCGACCTGCGCCCGGCCAATGCCAGCCGCGTAGCCCCCGCGCTCACGCCGCCAGCGCCCCGCTGGCCCGCCGGCGCTCGCGCCCAAGCACCAGAGGCCGCGATCAGCATTTATGAGGTGCATGTCGGCTCTTGGCGCCGGGGAGATAACGGCGAGTTCTATGACTGGGACCGCCTGGCTGCCGAGCTGCCCGGCTATGCCGCCAGCCTGGGCTTCACGCATGTGGAGCTGATGCCGATTGCCGAGCACCCGTACGACCCCTCGTGGGGCTATCAGTGCCTGGGCCTGTTTGCGCCCACCGCACGCTTTGGCGATGCCGCCGGTTTCGCTCGCTTTGTGCAGGCCTGCCATGCGGCAGACTTGGGGCTAATCTTGGACTGGGTGCCCGCCCACTTCCCCACCGACGCCCACGGCTTGGCGCTGTTTGATGGCGCGCCGCTGTTTGAATACGCCGACCCGCGCGAAGGCTTTCACCGCGACTGGAACACCGCCATCTATGACTTTGGCCGCAACGAGGTGCGCAACTTCTTGTGTGCCAATGCGCTGTACTGGCTGGAGGTGTTTGGTGTGGATGGGCTGAGTGTTCCATGGCTTTTTACCGGGGGCCGCACCGGGCTTGGTGTATGGCCTCAGAGCCCACGGCCCCTGGGCACCCGACCACGGCCACCGCTTCAACCCCGCCAAGCTTTTGTTGGACCCTTGGGGCCGCGAGATCATCGCCCCTGCCGAGGGCTTTGCTTGGCGTGAAGAACACCTGGGCCATGCTGCCCACAGCACCCAGCAGCGTGATGAGCGCGACAACGCGGCCTGGGCCCACAAAAGCCGCGTGGCCGCCCCGGCGGCCGATGCGCCGGGCCACTTGAATCGGCCCCATCGTGCGCCGCATCAGCGCGTCTTGGCCGAGGTGCATGTCAAGGGCTTCACGGCCCAGCACCCCGACATCCCACCCGCCCTGCGCGGCACTTATGCCGGCATGGCGCACCCGGCCGCCATTGCGCATTGGCAGCGCCTGGGGGTGACCACCTTGTCGCTGCTGCCGGTGCAGCAGTGTTTGTCTGAGCCGCATTTGCAGCCGCTAGGGCTGCCCAATTACTGGGGCTACAACACGCTGGGGTTTTTCAGCGCGGACCCGCGCTGGTCCACCACACCGCAGGACCCGCGCGCGGCGGCCAGCGAGTTTCGCGCCATGGTGGCCAGCCTGCATGCGGCTGGGCTGGAGGTGGTGCTGGACGTGGTCTACAACCACACGCCGGAGGGCAGCGAGCAAGGCGCTACCTTGTGCTGGCGCGGGCTGGACCACCGCCAGTGGTATGCCCACGAGACGACCGCCACCGCGCATGAACCCGTGCGCCTGCGCAACCTCACCGGCTGCGGCAATGCGCTGAATGTGGCCCATCCCATGGTGAGCCGCTTTGTGCACGCGACACCATGCGCGGCTGGTGGCTCAACACTGCCGTCAACAGGGGCCAGATGGCTCAACGCTTTTGCGCCAGCAGCACGGTGTTTGGGCCCAGCCAGCGCAGGCCCTCTGCCAGCATCAACTTCATTGCCGTGCACGACGGTTTCACCACCCACGACGTGGTGAGCTATGCCGGCAAACACAACGAGGCCAACGGCGAAGGCAACCGCGACGGCCGCGATGGTGAGCTCTGCCAACCCTTTGGCCCCGAAGGCCCGAGCGCCGACCCTGCCGTGCAGCAGCGCCGCGAGCGCACCCGCCGCGCCCTGCTGGCCAGCCTGCTGCTGGCCCATGGCACGCCCATGCTGTGTGCGGGTGACGAGCTGGCCCACAGCCAAGGCGGCAACAACAATGCCTACAACCAAGACAATCCGACCACCTGGCTGGACTGGGCCCAGGCCGACCACGGCTTGATGCAGTTTGTGGCCGATGTGCTGGCCCTGCGCCAGCGCCTGCCCGCCCTGCACACCGACCTCTGGCCCCGCCCCTGGCATGCGGCCGACCCCGCCCCGCAGACGGCCAGCCGTGTGCACTGGCGCCACCCGGCCGGGCATGAGCTGAACCTGCACGAGTGGCACCACCCGGCCCACAGCCCCGGCGCCGCATTTGCCGGGGTCTACACGCCCCCCGGCCACAGCCAGCCTACGCTGCTGCTGGCCTTCAACCCCGATGACGAGCCCTGCACCCTGCACCTGCCTGACGACGCCCTGTGGCGGGTGACGCTGTGCAGCAGTGGCGAGCCCCAGCCCAGCGCTGTGCGCGGCACCTTGCACCTGCCCGCGCGCAGCCTGCGGGTGGCCGAGCACAGCACCTCCTGACCCCTACACCCACCCACCCTTTGGCGAGACCCTGCTATGGCATCCTCCGCACCCGCAGCCTCCAAGGCTTCTTCCGCGTCCACAGCCCTGCCTGCACTTCAGACCTCTACCTCCCGCCTGCCCATGAACCTGTCCACACGGCGCTCCGGTGTGCTGCTGCACATCACCTCCCTGCCCGGGCCGCATGGCACGGGTGACTTTGGGCCCAGCGCCCGGCACTTTGTGGATTGGCTGGCCAGCGCCCAGCAAACCATTTGGCAGTTGCTGCCCACCACGCCCATCGGCCCAGGCGACAGCCCTTACCAAAGCGTGTCGGCTTTTGCGGGCAGCCCGCTGATGGTGGCCTTTGAGCCGCTGATGGCACGGGGCTGGATGAACGCCCCGGTGCTGCCCGAAGGCGGCTTTGAGGCCCAGCGCACCGACTTTGCCAAAGTGGTGCCCTGGCGCATGGCCCAGCTGCGCCAGGCCCACGCCGGCTTTGTGGCCAGCGCCAGCAAGGCCGACCAAGCCAGCTATGCCGAGTGGTGCCAAGAGCAGGCCTCTTGGCTGGACGACTACGCGCTGTTCATGGCCTTGGAAACAGCGGCACAAGGCCAGCCCTGGTGGACCTGGCCCAAGCCCATCGCCACCCGCGATGCCAAGGCCCTTGCCAAGGCGCGCAAAGAGCATGCGGCCGAGATCCAGTTCTGGCAGTTTGTGCAGTGGTGCTTTGACTGGCAGTGGGCCGACATCAAGGCCTATGCCAATGGCAAGGGCATTGCGATCATGGGCGACTTGCCCATCTTCATCGCCCACCACAGCGCCGACTGCTGGGCCCGCCCTGATCTCTACGAGCTGGATGCGCACTTCCAGCCCCGCGAAGTGGCCGGCTGCCCGCCCGATGACATGGGCCCACTGGGCCAGCGCTGGGGCAACCCACTCTACAACTGGGAGAAGATGGCCGAGGAGGACTATGCCTGGTGGTCGGCCCGCATGGCCCGCGCGCTGGGGCAGGCCGATGTCTTCCGCATCGACCACTTCCGGGGCTTTGCCGGCTACTACGCCATTCCGGCCAGCTCGCCCGACGCCACCGTAGGCACCTGGCGCACCGGCCCCGGCAAGGCCTTGTTTGAAGCCATCGAGCGCGCCCTGGGCCCGCTGCCCATCGTGGCCGAAGACCTGGGCTTTATCACTGAGGACGTGATTGCGCTGCGCGACGCCTGCGGTTTCCCCGGCATGAAGATTTTGCAGTTCGGCTTTGGCGGCGACGGCACGCATGAGTTTTTGCCGCACAACTACACCCCGGCCAGCGTGGTCTACACCGGCACCCACGACAACGACACCGCACGCGGCTGGTGGGACAACACCACCGACGCCGAGCGCGACTTTGCCGGCACCTACCTGGCCTGCGGCGGCCACGACGTGCACTGGGCCATGATGCGCGCCGCCTGCAATTCCGTCTCAGCCATGGCCGTCTTCCCGCTGCAAGACGTGCTGGGCCTGCCCAGCAGCCACCGCATGAACGTGCCCGGCACCATGGGCGCGCCCAACTGGGCCTGGCGCTTCACCTGGGACATGGTCGGCCCCGAACCCGGCCGCGTATTGGGCCTGATGGCCAAGACCAGTGGGCGGGTGGGCTGAGCAAAGCCCGCGTAAGGACGTAGTCCAGTTACATCGCGATTACAAGCATACGTGCCGCACCCCGACCCCTAGGAGCCTGTCGGGCTTGGGGTGTCGATAGCGAAAATCGGCCCCAGCGGGGCCAGTTTTTGCCGAGTTCGCAGCCGCATAGCTCCGCTATGGGGCAAGAAGGCGGTGAAAATTGGGCCGCTGCGGCCGATTTGCAGCCGACACTCCCCAAGTCCGACAGGCTCCTAGGACAGTGCTCTCCCCTATAGCTGTCTCTTATACACATCTAGATGTGTATAAGAGACAGGNCCAAGCCATGAACGCCGACAAAGGTCTGGCCCACGCTCAAGCCCTGGGTGCGTGCCACTTCCGCCCCCAAAACGGCCTGCAAAGGCTTCTGCCACCACTGGCCTTGCGCCAGCGGTGTCTTGTACAAGCCCGCATAAGCCGGCGTGGTGCCCACGATGCGATAGCCCGCCACGCTGTCGCCCAGGGATAGGGGCACCACGGTCTCTACCAAAGGGTGCTGGGCCAAGGTGTGGACGCTGCGCGCCGGGATGTTGCCGTTGGGTACATCAAGATGAAACACACCCGACAAGATGATTTGTAGCGGGCTGCCCTTTGCGCCTACCACCAAGTCTATGCCCCGCAAGTCTCGGCTCAGCCCGTGTTCTACTTGCTCGCTGGTCAAAGAAACCAAGCTAACGGCCGCCAGGCCCAGGGCCAGAAGGGCGATATTGAGTAGGGCCAACAAGGGCCGAGCCCACAAAAACCGCCACGACAACTGCCACAGCGTCATGCCACCTCCAGCCCCGCCAAGGCGGGAAGGCGCAAGCACTGGGCGGCAGGCCACCGGTTGAGCAGTCGCTGGTCATGGGTGGCCATCAAGACCGTGGCCCCCACCACAGCGGCCGCTTCGTCCAGCAGGCGCAAGGCCGCGTCCGCATGGGTTTCGTCAAGATGGGCGGTGGGCTCGTCGGCCAGCAGCAAGCGGGGGGCCCGCATCACTGCCCGGGCAATCGCCACGCGCTGCGCCTGGCCCACGCTCAGCTCATGCGGCTTTCGGGCCGCCAAGCTGGCCAGACCCAGTTGCTGCAAGCGTTGGCCGAGCAGTGCTTCATCCACTGGCAGGCCCGCAGCCACAAAAGGCAGGGCTAAGTTTTCCCGCACCGTGAGCGCCTGCGCCAGGTGCAAGCGCTGCGGCACCAAACCAATGTGTTGGCCGCGCCAGGTGTCGCGCTGAGCCGCGCTCAAACGCAAGGGCTGGGTATCACCCACGCGCACCTCGCCTGCTTGCGGCGTCAACAGGCCCGAGAGCACCGCCAGCAGGGTAGATTTGCCACAGCCTGAGGGGCCGCACACCACCACGCGCGCGCCTTGGGGTGCCTGGAAATCCGCAAACAGAATGGGCGGTGTCTGGGTACTCCAGGCCACTGACAGACCGGTCCAGGCCAGCATCTTTACGCCTTCAAGAGCCGGGCAAGGCTGCGCCGAAACTTCTCGACCTTGGGGGCCACCACATAGGCGCAGTAACCCTGCTGAGGGTGCTGGGCGAAATAGTGCTGGTGGTAGGGCTCGGCGGGCCAATACTGCTGCACAAGGCACAGCTCGGTGACCGCAGGCCCACGCCCTTCGCCCGCCAGCGCGGCATTCACCTCGGCCAGCACGGCCTCGGCCACCGGACGCTGGGCCTCGTCGGCCAGATAAATGCCAGAACGGTATTGCGTGCCCACATCGTTGCCCTGGCGGTTCAAGGTGGTGGGGTCGTGGATGAGAAAGAACACCTCCAGCAAGTCCCTGAGGCTGACGTGCTCAGGGTCGAACTGAAGTTGAACCACCTCCACATGCCCCGTCGTGCCTTCACAGACTTGCTCATAGGTGGGCGCGTGAACATGGCCATTGGCATAGCCTGACTCAACGCGCTGCACCCCACGCACCTGCTCGTACACGGCCTCCAGGCACCAGAAGCAGCCGCCGCCCAGGGTGATGGTTTGAAGGGAGTGATTCATGCTCATGCGGCGGCATCATAGGGCCTAGGAGCCTGTCGGGCTTGGGGTGTCGATAGCGAAAATCGGCCCCAGCGGGACCAGTTCTTGCCGAATTCGCAGCCGCATAGCACAGCTATGGGGCCTGTCGGGCTTGGGGTGTCGATAGCGAAAATCGGCCCCAGCGGGGCCAGTTTTTGCCGAGTTCGCAGCCGCATAGCTCCGCTATGGGGCAAGAAGGCGGTGAAAATTGGGCCGCTGCGGCCGATTTGCAGCCGACACTCCCCAAGTCCGACAGGCTCCTAGGACAGTGCTCTCCCCTATAGAGCACCGGGCCGGGGCTTTGGTACCATTGCGCGCGTACCTAAACTACATCGAGACCGTGGCCACTGTTGGCCCGGCGAAGCTGGACCTCATGAACATGCTCGGCGCTCTGGAGCCCCTCTTTCCGCGACTGGTCGGCGATGTCGGCGGCACCAATGCGCGCTGGGCCTGGCAGGCAGCGCCTGGCGCCGCCTTGAGCCATATGGCCACCTACCCGTGCGCCGACTATCCGTCTATGGCGGCGGTGATCCAGCACTATCTGGCCGAGCACCAACACCCCACGCCGGCCGCTGTGTCTTTTGGCATTGCCACCGCCGTGACCGGCGATGAAGTGCGCATGACCAACCACCATTGGGCCTTCTCCACCACCGCCTTGCAGGCCGAGTTGGGGGTGCAGCGCCTGGTGGTGCTGAACGACTTTGCGGCCCTGGCCTCCAGTCTGGACGTGCTGGGCCCCGAGGACCGCCGCGCTGTGGGCGGCGGCCAACCTGTGCTGGGCCAGCCGATTGGCGTACTCGGCCCAGGCACCGGCTTGGGCGTGGCCGGGTTGGTGTGTGGCCGCGATGGCCACTATGTGCCCGTGGCCGGTGAAGGCGGCCATGTCACCCTGGCCGCCACCGACGAGCGCGAAGCCGCCGTGCTGGCCGTGCTGCGCCAACGCTTTGGCCATGCCTCGGCCGAGCGTGCCGTCTGCGGCCAAGGCCTGGTCAATCTGTACGAGGCCCTGTGCGCCCTGGACGGCGCCCCCACCCTGCGTCTGAGCCCGGCGGATGTGACCGAGGCCGCGCTGCTGCGCTCCAACCCCGCCTGCGTGGAGGCCGTGCACCTGTTCTGCAGTTTCTTGGGCAATGTGGCCGGCAACCTGGCCCTGACCCTAGGCGCACGCGGCGGCATCTACGTGGGCGGTGGCATCGTGCCCCGCTTGGGGCAAGCCTTTGAAGCCAGTGCCTTCCGCGAGCGCTTCGAGCAAAAAGGCCGCTTCACCGACTACCTGCGCCAAATCCCCACCTGGGTCATCACCGCCCACAACCCGGCGCTGATTGGGGCGGGGCATTCTTTGGATGATTGAGGGGGCCGCAACAGCCCAAGGACGCAGCAGGCGTCACTCAGCGACTTGATCCAGCCCGCTCTCTTGGGGTTTCGGCCACTGGTTGTAGCCAACCGATGGATTGTTCGCCCGCAAGGCCAGAATGAACTCAATCTCTTTGCGGTTCAGCTCTTGCAGCGTGGCAACTTCTGACTCCCAGAGAATCTGCTTTCGAACTTGGAAGTCTCGGCGCTGTTCACGGGTGAAGTCTTTAGCAATGAGTGCTTCATTGGCACTGCCAAAGTAATTGATGCTGTCCGTTGCATCTTTCCCGACATAGATTTTTCCGTTGGGATAGGTGATTTTGTAAATCACCTTCATTCGGAGTGCTGCGGACACTTGCTCAAACTTTCACCCGGTAGATCGCACACAGCTTGTTCCCATCCGGGTCACGCACATAGGCCAAGTGCATCGCGCCCATGCTGCCCGAGCGCAAGCCCGGAGGCTGCTCAATAGACTGCCCGCCGTGGGCCACGGCCACGTCGTGGAAGGTTTGAACTTGTTCGGGGGAGTGGCACTTGAAGCCGATGGTGCCGCCGTTGGCAAAGGTGGCGGGTTCGCCGTTGATGGGCTCGCTGATGCCAAAGGTGCTGCCGTCGTGGCGATAGAACAGGCGCGTGTGGCCGGAGGGGGCTTGGTTGCGGATAGCTTCGCCGGCGCCCAAAACGCCGAGGACGGCGTCGTAAAAGCGCTTGGAGCGCTCGATGTCGTTGGAGCCGAGCATGACGTGGTTGAGCATGGTGTCCTTTCAGAGAATGAGGAGATGGCGTTGGGCTATTCAGGCACGACCGTCAGACTCGAATGATGCTGTCGCTGTAAAGCGCCAAGGTGGCATCGTGGGTCAGCAGGCGCAGCGGAACACTCAGTGCTTGGGCGGCCAGCAGTCGATCAAACGGGTCTTGATGGTGGGGCGACAAGCCTTCTGTGGCGACGGCATGTTCCGGCTCGATGGCCAAGACGCGAAAGCCTGCCTGCCGAAAATAGGCCAGCGCCTGCCCGCCGGAGATGGGCATGTCGCCGCGACCGAGGCCATGCTTGATAGCAATTTCCCAGATGGTGACCGCGCTGACCCAAACCTCATTGCGGGAATCTGCAATCAAGGCGCGAGCCTTGGCGGGCAACTTGGGGCTATCGACGATGGCCCACAGCGCAATATGGGTGTCGAGTAGCAGGTTCACCGCTGGCGTCCGGCCAAGAAGAGGTTGGCGACTTCGTCATTGTGGGCATCGATGTCGTCGGGCACTTCAAAGAGCCCTTTGGCCACGCCCAAGCGTGTCCCGGCGGCCAGGGCTTCTAGCGGCACGAGCCTTGCCGCTGGCCGACCATGGCGGGCGATCACGAACTCCCGCTCTTGCCCCTGCTCCAGAGCCTCGACCAAGCGTGACAGTGAGGACTTGGCCTCCAACATATTGACTGACGGCATGGCAAACCTCCGGCACCGGAACAAAGTTAGCCAAGTCTAGCCAGATTAGAGCCATTCGTCCAGCAGATGGGGGCGGGAAACCCGCCCCTGCCTCCGCACAAATCACCGACCGCAGCAGCGACAATCCCCCCATGAGCGCCTATGACAGCCCCCGTCTGATTGCCGACATTGGCGGCACGTTTGCCCGCTTTGCGTTGGAGACCGCGCCGGGCCACCTAGAGCAGGTGGCGTCGTTGCGCTGTGCCGAGCACGCGGATTTTTTGAGCACGGTGCAGGCCTATCTGGCCACGCTGGAGGAGCCCACGGCCATCCGCCATGCGGGCATTGCGATTGCCAACCCGGTGGACGGCGACTTGGTGCGCATGACCAACTACCACTGGCAGTTCTCGATTGAGCAAACGCGTGAGCAACTGGGTTTTGAGACCCTGGTGGTGGTGAATGACTTCACCGCGCTGGCCATGGCCGTGCCGCGCCTAGGGGCCGATGAGCGCCACGCCATTGGCCACGGTGTGCCGCGTGAGCCCAGCGTGGTGGGCGTGCTGGGCGCGGGCACGGGCTTGGGGCTGTCGGGCTTGATTCCGGCCTCAGGCGGCTGGGTGGCGCTGGGCACCGAAGGCGGCCACGGCAGCTTTTCGCCGCGCGATGAGCGCGAGATCGCCATCTTGCGGCATGCCTGGAAGCAGTACGGCCATGTCTCGTTTGAGCGCCTGTGCTCAGGCCCTGGCTTGGAGCTGATTTACCGCGCCCTGGCCGAGCAAGGCGGCCAGAGCCTGCCGCCGCTGACGGCGCCGGACATCACCCAGCGCGCCCTCAGCGGTGTGGATGCTTTGTGCCGCGACACGGTGGACACCTTCTGCGGCATTTTGGGCACGGCGGCCTCTAACTTGGCGGTGACGCTCGGCGCTTTTGGCGGCGTCTACATCGGCGGCGGCATCGTGCCGCGCCTGGGCGATTACTTCGAGCGCTCGCCCTTTCGGGCCCGCTTTGAAGAACGCGGCCGCTTCAGCGACTATGTGCGTGCCATCCCAACCTATGTGATCACGGCCAACAACGCCACCTTCTTGGGCGTGTCGGCCATTTTGGACGCGCAACTGCGCACACTGGAAACCCGCGTGGGCGGGGCCATCTTGGAGCAAATTCGCCGCTCGCTGGACAAACTCTCACCGGCCGAGAAGCGCGTGGCCTCGCATGTGCTGGCCCACCCGCGCGCCGCCTTGAACGCGCCGATTGCCGACATTGCACGCGCCGCCGATGTGAGCCAGCCCACGGTGATCCGCTTTTGCCGTTCGCTGGGCTGCGAGGGGCTGTCGGACTTCAAACTGCGCTTGGCCTCAGGGCTCACGGGCACCATCCCCATCACCCATACGCAGGTCACCGGCCAAGACAGCACGGTGGAGTTGGGCGAGAAGGTGCTCTCCAACACGGCGGCCGCCATCTTGCGCGTGCGCGAACAGCTCAACCGCGAAGCCATCGAGCGGGCCATCACCTTGTTGGACGGCGCACACCGCATCGAGCTGCATGCGCAAGGCCACTTTGCAATGGTGGCGCAAGACGCGCAGTTCAAGTTCTTGCGCTTAGGCCTGCCCACCAGCACCTGCACCGACCCGCGTGTGCAAAGCCTCAGTGCTGCCGTGCTCGAGCCCGGCGATGTGGTGATTGCGATCTCGGGCAGCGGCACGCTGCAAGACCTGCTGGACATGGTGGAGGTGGCACACCAGCGCGGCGCGCAGGTGATTGCCATCACCTCCAGCCACTCCCCCCTGGCCAAGAAGGCTGATGTGGTGCTGGCGGTGGACCATGAAGAAGATGTCTCCACCCATCTGCCCATGGTCAGCCGTGTCTTGCAACTGCTGGCCATCGACATCTTGGCGGTGGGCGTGGCGCTGCGCCGCAGCGGCGAGAACCCCACCTATGACGGTGCGGGCAGCGTGCCGCCCAAGTCAGTGCAGCCGGGCGTCTCGGCCTCTTTGCCGCTGGCCCGGCTGACCACGCACAGCCGCTGAGCGACTGGCGCTGAACGGCTGCAGGGCGCTCAGCCTTGGAGGCGTGCGGCCCAGTCAGCGGGCATAAAGCCCACGCTGACCTGGCCTGAGGGCCACTCCACCACGGGCCGTTTGATGACGCTGGGCTGCTCTTGCATCAGCGCCATGGCGGAGCTGGCATCGACCACCCGGGCCTGGACCTCGGGCGCAAGCTTGCGCCAAGTGGTGCCCTGGCGGTTCAACAGCTTCTCCCAGCCCACGGCCGCCACCCAAGCGGGCAGGCGGTCGGCGGGCACGCCTGACTTCTTGAAGTCAACCGCTGATGGCACGGGGCTGGATGAACGCCCCGGTGCTGCCCGAAGGCGGCTTTGAGGCCCAGCGCACCGACTTTGCCAAAGTGGTGCCCTGGCGGTTCAACAGCTTCTCCCAGCCCACGGCCGCCACCCAAGCGGGCAGGCGGTCGGCGGGCACGCCTGACTTCTTGAAGTCATGGAAGCTGTGGGCATGGCCCTGCTCGGCCAAAAAGGCGCGGGCCTTCTTGACGGTGTCGCAGTTGGGAATGCCGTAAAGAATGGTCATGATCAAATCGCCCAGAAATAAGCTTTGCAGGGGCTACCGTTCGTCCTGAGCTTGTCGAAGGACGGGGCTTCGACAAGCTCAGCCCGAACGGTGAATTGCGCTATTCCGGGTTCCGTCAATGGCCGTGGGCGATCTTCTCGCCTGCCTTCAGGCGATACACCGTGCCGCAATACGGGCACTTAGCTTCGCCGTTATGCGAGAGGTCCACAAAGACGCGCGGGTGGGTGCTCCACAGCGCCATTTTGGGGTTGGGGCAGGCGATCACGCCGGGGCCTTGCAACTCGGCGGCGGTGACTTCAACAACGGCAACAGCTTGTTGGCTCATAAGGGTCTCTCGAAAAGGTGGGGGCTCAGGAAGACGCTCGGTGTGCTCGCGCAGGCGGAAGATGGCCGTGCCCTTGGGCGTTTTGTAGGCGCGCACGCCCTCAAAGGCGCCGCAGCCGTAGTGCAGCGTGTGGCTCAGCACGTGGATCTTGGCGTCGCGCCAGTCCACCATCTGCCCGTCCATCCAGATCTTGCCGTCGCGGTCGTCCATGCCCATGGTGTGCCTGCCTCTTGAGAAAAAGATTTGAACAATTGACTCGGCCAGGGCATGCACCAACCGTTCGCCCTGAGCTTGTCGGAGGGCCTCGAACAGCTCAGCCCGAACGGATTGACAACATCAACCGGCCAAAGCCATAAACCACCGATTTTAGGCGTCGTCCTGAACGGCATCTTGCGCCGCCGCCCGAATGAGTTGCCACTGGGTCAGACGCCCGTTGTCCAGGGTCACCTCCACCCGGTCGCCATTGGCGTCTGTCCACGCAAAAGACTCAGCGGCGGGATTCACAGGCCCCCAGGCTCGGCCCTTGGCCGAACCGCCCCCCGAGGGGGTCCCGGAAGCTTGGGGCGGCCCGTCGCTTCCGAGTTTCTGCCCCAGGCTGCGCGTGTGCGGCAGGATCTCCAGCAGCGTCATGCCCTTATTCAGCCGCGCATGCAGCATCACCGCATTCGCCACATGCCCCACCGGCGCAGCACCCGCCGCCTGCATCACCCGCAGTGCGCGGTAGAACTGCAGCAAGAGCCAAAACACCACCACCGTCAGCGCCAGCACCACGCCGTAGCCGCCCCACTGCCACCAGCCCACAAACACGGCCAACACAGCCAAGGCCCATCCGACTCGCTTATCCATCGCTTGCTCTATCTTTCTTTCTTGCGCTCTAGTCTTGATCTCTCACGCGGCCTTTGCAGGGTGCCGTGTGGCGTCATCCGCCTCAATCCGGGCGAAACGCCTCGGCCGGCGCCTGCTCAGACCCCGCCTCCCAGGCATAGGCCCGCTCCACCTTGGTGATGCGGGTTTCGTAATGCCGGTACCAGCGCGCCCGGCCATCGTTGCGGGCGTCTGTGTGCTCGGCATGCTTGCGCCACGCCGCAATGTCTTCCAGGCTGCGCCAGTAAGACACGGTGATGCCCAAGCCATCCGCCCCGCGCGCGCTCTGTACGCCCAAGTAACCCGGCTGCTCGGCGGCCAGGGCCACCATGCGCTCAGCGGTGTCGCCATAGCCCTCGTCCACCGCAGTGCGTTGGCTGGTGAAGATCACGGCGTAGTAGGGTGGGGGTGGGGTTTGCATGGCGGGGCGAAGCAACAGCGGCGAAGTCCGCATTCTTGCCCAAGCTAAGGCCTTTGGCGCACAGCCTCTCACCACCCAGCATCTGCAGCGACTTGACACTTGCAATTCATTTGCAACACACTTGACGCATGAAGACTGCCATCCTCCCGCAGGTGCGCGTTGAGCCTCAACTGCGCGCCGACCTTGAAGCCGTTTTGCGTGACGGCGAATCCCTGTCGGATTTTTTGGTGGCGACGGTGCGCCAAGCGGTGGACCATCGGCGCATGCAGGCTGAGTTTGACGCTCGCGCGGACGCTGCTTGGGCACGGTTCCAGCAGACCGGCGATGGCATCCCTGCACAAGAAGTGATGGACGAGATGCGCGCTCGATTGCAGGCCCGTCGGCATGAACTACAAGGCAAGCACCGGCCTGCTTCCGCATGACATTCCGCGTGCTGGTCGATGCCGAAGCGCAAGCCGATGTGCTGAGGCTGTATGAGTACCTGCTTCAACGCGCTGAGTTCGTCGAAGACTTGGACATCGCAGATCGGGCACTGCAGGCTTTAGAGGCAGCGATCGCCTCTCTGTCTCGGGCACCGTTCTTGTACCGCAGGGACGCAGGCTCACGCAGTCTCTTGCGCCGTGAGTTGGTCGTGCCCTTCGGGGCTTCTGGCTATGTCCTGAAGTACGAGATTGCGTCGCGTGATCTGGTGGTGGTGCTCGCGGTTCGGCACCAGCATGAAGCGGACTATCCCTGATCACATGACACATCGCACCATTGTTCAAGCCATCGCTGAGACGATTCGGTCGCGCTACGTGTTCGCAAACACAGCGGAGCGCGTCGCATCACACCTGCTGCAACAAATGGACTCTGGGGCTTACGACACCATCGATGCGACCGCTCTCGCGACGCGGCTCACAGACGACCTTCGCCAAGTTTCGGGTGATCTTCATTTGCGAGTGCGCTACGCTGCACAGCCGCATGTCCCAGAAGCGCCCGGAGATACGGTTCGGGAGCAAAACGACCGTGCCGAGCACTGCCGCAAGATGGGATTTGGCATTGCGTCGGTATACCGGCTAGACGATGACATTGCTGTCATAGACATCCGGGAGTTGGTTGAACCCGAGCTCTCTCGCTCGGCCTTTGAGACCGCGCTGACATCCGTCGCCGACGCCTCCGCCCTCGCCATCGATCTACGGAAGTGCGTGGGGGGAGACCCGAGCACCGTCGGGTTGATATGCGCCCACTTGCTGGACCACCGAACTCAGCTCAGCAGCATGGTGCCGCGCTCAGCGCCCGAAGATCACTTCTGGGCCGCCCCGACACCCTACCCTCATCGCTTCGGTGGCAAGAAGCCTCTCTGCATTGCCGTCGCCAAGTTCACTTTCTCTGGCGCAGAAATGCTGGCCTATGACCTGCAAGCCATGGGGCGCGCCCTTGTTGTCGGGGAATCCACTGGCGGTGGAGCGCATGGCTGTCTGTTTCATTGGCCATCACCACACTTCAGCCTTCTGCTTGCTGAGGCCAGGCCCGTCAACCCCATTACTGCCGACAATTGGGAGCGTGTTGGCGTGACGCCCGATGTGGCTTGCGCTGAAGAAGATGCCGTCAGAGTGGCCGCCGCATTGGTCCTGCGAGCGGCGAAGTGAAGCCCTTTATTCGCCCAAGCGGGCCTGCACTTGCCATCGAGTGGGCTCGCACTCTGATGCCCACGCCATCCGCCCCACGCGCGCTTTGCACGCCCAAGTAACCCGGCCGCTCTGCGGCCAGCGCAACCATGCGCTCGGCGGTGTCGCCATAGCCCTCGTCCACCGCAGTGCGCTGGCTGGTGAAGATGACGGCGTAGTAAGGGGGGGGCGGGGGTTTGCATGGTCATGCGATATTGTCGCTTGACCATGCACAGTCAGTGGGAAGTGATCGCCACCGCATCGCGTTCAATCCACAGGACCGTCCGGGTGGAAGAGTCCGTGTACGACCAAACCCACCGACTGCTTGCTAACCCTGTTCAGCATTGATGCGATCAGCTCAAGGGCCAACCACTGGAGCTTGAGACGACATCTTGGCACCCACTGAATGAACCCAGGTGAAACGATCGTCTTCAAGACACTTCCTGTCGTACCCACAACTCACCGGCTTGCCATCGGCACCCAGTGGAGTCGTGATCGCTTGTATGCCATAGACTTGACCGTTGCTCAGTGGTTGGTTGAAGAACGCTGTGCTTCCGGCAGGTACGGCACCACCGTTGAATGTCAGTGTATTGGTCGCGAGAGGCGAAGTGAAAGGCCCCCCAAGAGCGGTCGTCTGAAAGAGGTGGAATTTCACTTGTAGCCTATCTACATTCGGGCAACTCCACTTCAGCATAGCCAAGTATGCGTTGTAGTTGCTGTAAAACGCAGCGACCGAGGCCGCTCCTTGCAAACCGCCACCAAACTGTTCGGTGTAGGTGTTGGCCGCATTCCCGCTGTGACCAAAGAGCCCCATGATCGTAGCGTTATTCAGCGGCGGGCAGCAGGTATTCCCTGCCTGGGGGCAGTTCAACAAGTAGTCGTTGTTGGCACCCGCCGTCACGCCATTGGGCATGGTCCCGACAAACTTTGGGGCCAGCATCGTGCTTCCAATTTTGTTCGCACTGGTCACCACCCAATCAAAGCCACCCAATGCAGGATTGAGGCCACTCGTGGGGACGGAGAAGCAGTATTGGCCATTCGCACCCAGCACTGGGGAGGACGTAGGTGCGCCAACAGCCAAACCACTCTGATAAGTTTGCAACGAGAGTTGGGTTGTGCCTAACCCCTGCGCCGTCTTTGCAACTGTGAAGTCGAAACAAAGCTTCCCTGGACCACAACTTGAGCTTGCTGCTTGATTGAGCGTGACCGTTCCGTCCGGAGCATTGCAAGCGGCTCCACAGACGTCATCAATGTAAGCCCAGCCCGCATGTCCACCTGCAGCACAGTCTTCGGTGATGAACTCCACGGTGACAGTCTGTCCCATCAAGTCACCCAAGTCTATGGATGTGCATGTCCAATCCTTGTAGACAACCTTTGCTCCATTGGGTCCAGTCGTCGGACTGACCTTGAAGAAGGGATTGCTCGCATCGGACGCAACTTCATTGCTTGTCGATGTCAAGAAAACCCGCGGGGGTCGTGGCGCAGATGCGGCTGTTTGCTTCGTGATATCTACCCCCGACGAATTCAGTACGCGGACTGCAAATTTTGGTTGATAGCTTGCATCGTGGCCAGGATCTTCCAACACCAAGGCATATGAGAAGTTCATCGTCGCTTGGGTGACCACAAAAGTTTTTGTAAGCGATTCAGCGCCAGCGCCGTTCACTCCATTCCCAATGCGCACAGCATAGGCAGAGCCAGCCGAAGCGGTTGTTGAAATAGGCGCATAGCTGTCGGTCAGTTTTCCGACGAGGGTCTGGTGTGCCGTAGAGGCATTTAGTGCCCCGGAACTGATGCCGTTGTTTGCCCAAGTCACCAGACCTCCGGGCGCTACTGAACCATCCCGCCCATACCATCCGGCAAAGGAATTTGACTCGAAGTCACCATTCGCGCATTGCGCGATCGGTTGCGGGGGTGCCAATAGTCGAGATGCTCGATTTGCTGCACTTGCCTCGCGTATCTTTCGAATCAATTCCGGAGAGATCTCGCTCTGTCCATCAATGTGCTGATGGACAGGTGCTGCCACTCGCAATTGGGCCTCTGGGGACTCCACTTTCCGAACAGGTAATGATTGGGCGTCGACGCTCGAAATGACCGAAGCCAGCATCGAAAGCGCTACAACGCCTAACACCCGAGCTCGACGCCATGGGTGGGCCGGAGTAGATCCAAGGCGCTGCCGTCTATTGTTGGTGGATGACATGATTTTCCTCTGAGAATTTCCGCATCCGAATTACCCCGGAGCGAGATGGGTCCCCCTTTCTTTCGAAGCGAGGTAATCACTCCAACGCTTTGCGCCAACTAAACCGGACAGGCCTTCGTTCATCAATTAGGGGCCATGTACGTGGGGGCCATGCCTGGCCGGTATTCGTCTTCGATGACGTGAAGCAGCCATGTCGCCTACCAATGGAGAAAATCATGTCGTCACTGAAGATCGCTCCCAAGTTGAAGCTCATGGCACTGACCGTACTGGTCTCAAGTCCCTCGCTATGGGCGCAGGTCATGCCGGGACAGGGCGTTCCTGCCGCGCTGGTTCAGCCATCTGCATCGCAGCAATCACCCCCCAATTCTCGAGAGAGTGACTCCACCCGCCACGCCCAACGCCCCACCGTCACGATTCGAGAATTTCGCAGCAACGTCGCAGAGATTGCAACCCGTGCCGCGACCGACTTGTTCATAGTGGGCGGCTTGGGCGACAGCATCTCCAACGCCCTGTCCCAGCGCTTCTTAGGCGGCGCGGTGATGCAGGGCGGCAACAAAGAGTATGAGTCAGTGCAGCGCGCCAGCGTGGACGAGGCGCTGCGCGCGGCGATTGAGGAGGCTGTGAAGACGCTGGCGGACCGATTTGCAAATGAGTGAACCTGACATGACCGGTTCTAGAAGGGGAATGCGTGAAACAGGTACGGCAACGTCTTTCACCGAAAGGGTGATGGCCTTGCCGCAATACCACCCCTTCAATTGGAGACCGAATCATGACTTGCTTTTTTCTCAACGTTGCCTGCCGGCGAATCATCTGGCAGGTCACCGGCTCACTTTTGCTGTGGATCGGTTTGAGCCCCGGGGGCATTCACGCTGCCATGGCCGCCACCTGCCATTGCAGTGTGACTTGCCAATCTAGCACTGGTGCCTCATTGACTCAGGACTGGAACGAACAGGACCGGGCGCAGTTTCCACCTGGCCCGCAAGCAGGCAAATGCAAGAACGACTGCCAACACACCATGGACAAAATGACAGCCCAATGGGCGTTGGAAGGCAAGTTATGCAAGACCGGCCAATGCAGCGGCACCTCGAAGCTGGGAACCCTCTCTGCTTGGGCTCTGACGCCTGCAGCTTTCGACAATTCACAGCAAGCGTTTTGCAGTGGCGGAGACGGCAGCACCGGTGCCACTTGCTGCCCATTGTTCGCCACGAGCCTCTCACGAGATCAATTGGCGTCCATGTTCACCATAGGCGCACACAACCCAGGCAGTCCGTACACCTACTCGTTCAATTCCAACATCAATACAACCAACTTGGCCGCCTACTTGGGCCAATGGGCTCAGTGGTTGAGGTTTGACGGTTGCCCGGCAGTGGCGGGCTTTCGCATCACCGTCAACGTCTATGAAACCAATGTCGATGCCGCAGCACCTGCATCCCCAGACCCCACCTTACCCGACGGTGCGCTATTGGCCACCCAAAGCGTCTCGATGACACCCTCGGTGAACCCTGCGACCTTCACCATGAACATGGCCTCGTCGCCTAACTGGCGCCGTACTCGCGTCTCTATGGTGCCTGTGGACGCAAATGGTCGGCCTGTGCAATGCTCAAAGGTAGGTCCCTGTGACAACACATGGACCTATGCTTGGCGTCCCACCGCCGTCGCAGCCAGGATCGCGAACCCAGCTGCAAGCGCCGCTCAGATACAACGTGCTCCCACTGACATGCGACTCAAGGAGTCCGCCGTCCAGGCACCGGTGAACGGACGCCCTGACATCGCCCCTTGATGACACCATGCGCCTGCCCCAATGGGGCAGAGCGTTCCCGCCACATTGATCAAATTGCATAGATCAATTGGCGCAGGCAAGCTGCCCAGGGTATTCCCCTGGGCAGTCTCGTTTGGCAGATGCGCCCTCGGCACGCATGAGGAACTGTTCACACGGTTTGCAGAACTCCATCGCCGGGCGAGTGACACTTCCTCCATCGCCACGTCCCAGCGCCTGTTAGGCGGTACTGGTATGCAGGGCGGGAACAAAGAATACAAGGCGGTGCAAGGAGCCGGTGTGGACGAGGCGTTGCAAGCGGCGATTGATGCGACGGTGAAGACGCTGGCGGAGAGGATTGCGGGTTGAATGAATTGCCTTGGTGCGTGCAAACAGGCGCGAGCGGCCACTGGCACTGGCGGCAAAACGACGCAGACCCTCGACAGCATAGGCATTGATGTGCGGGTGCTCGAGCTGGAAAGCGGCGTCATGGCCGATGCCATCATGGTCCGCCGCCAGATCAAAGGCCGCGCCACCGAAGTGGGCGGCATGGGCGACAGCATCTCCAACGCCCTGTCCCAGCGCTTCCTAGGCGGTGCAGTGATGCAGGGCGGCAACAAGGAATATGAGTCAGTGCAGCGCGCCAGCGTGGATGAGGCGCTGCGCGCAGCGATTGAGGAGGCGGTGAAGACGCTGGCGGAGAGGTTTGCGGAATGATGCACGAAACGTCCTGCTGAACCACCAGGTGGCTCAGCAAGCCGTCAATCACTGTGAAGACTTCAACGCCTCCCAATCGGGCCTGGGCCTTGAGCGTGCAGGGGCGGAGGAGACACCTTCCGGCCCCGGGTCCTTAAGGGCCTGCGCTTTAACGTCTACAGAGGCTCCACTGCTCAACACAGGATTCTCAATCGCTTCCATTTCGTCGAGGGCGCAACTGCCCAAGAATTGGTTGCTCTTGCTGTCTTTGGCTGTGATCCACCATTGAGGTCGATGCTTCCAATCTACAACTTGAGACACTTTAGTGGTAGCCATCACTGTGGTTCCGGCCGCGATAGCTTGATTCGGCATCACTATCGTTTGAGCAGGCGACTTCCAAGGGGTGTGTGGGCTAGAAGAAGCGCCGCTCAACGGCGATGGGGCAGTTTCATTGGGGTACCAATCTGGGCGAACATCCGTCAGTTTGAACTCAACCCGTGGCGTCCATGTAGGAAAGCCAATTGGATTCGTCAAGCCTAGCGATATCTGATATTCGACCTTTGGATTGGGATTGGAGTTGGGATTGCCGACCCACCAAACCTTAGCGTTGATAACTAAAGTTACCCCTTGCGCAGGTTTGTCGCCACTGGGCAGCAAGGTGAGCGCGCAGGTCCCAACTTTCGTTCCACTGATGTTTTTCGTCTTCATTGACTGCGCGGAAGCTTGGTCGCTTGTCGCTAGGAAGACCGCTGCTGTTGTGCAGGCAAGCATTGCTGCGAAGGCGGTAGCCGTGGCTTTCATGGTGATTCCCTGTGATCAGTTAAGAAATGGAAAGGATTGCCAGTTTGGTTTCGCAGCATTTCGCTGGTGCCATTGCGCTGCCGTCACCAAATCTCGCGCCAACAATGCATCTGCGTTGCTTCGCTTGAGAAGGTCCGCCATACCAACTCGACCTGCTACACCCTCAGGTGCAAGAAGAATGGAATACGCCTCACATCGCAAATGATGGGGGTGACTCTTAGGCAGGGCGGTGTCAATCCACTGGCAGCCCAAAGCCATGCTGGCCGTGGCTTCTTCAATCTGCTTGTTCCGGGCCTGTGCCACCGCCAATAGTTGAAGCGCTAAACCGGCATCCGCACCCTTTAGGTTGGTCTCGTGTCTATAGTAGTTGGCACTCTGTTGTGCATGAAGCAATGCCTGCGCACTTTGCCTCGCACCAGTCCCCTTCGATAACCACCAATGTGCCCATCGTCTGTGCAAGTACGAGAGCCAATACGGATCACCCTGGAGTCCGGCATGCGCCAGTTCCAATTCACGCTCTGCAATACTGAATTGGCCAGCCACTGTAGCGACCATCCCAATCAATGCATGCGCCCTGCCCGCGCGAAAGGTATCAGTTGATGTCAAATCGGCACTGAACGCTTTTTCCGCAAAAGACATAGCGCGTGTCACTTGACCTTGCCGAAGCAGTGTGGAAACCGCCAGTATTCGAGCCGGGGTCAAGGTATCTCCATTGGCACCCAGTTCATTCTCACCTCTGGCCAAAGCGCGCAGGGACAAAGACAGCCGTTGCCTCATTGATTTGATTCCGCAGGTTCAGTTCACTGGCCAGATATCCCAACGCTCGAACCCTGGATGCTGCGTGCACTAGAAGCGTCTCATCTCTCGCCAGAGCAACTGCCTCCTGAAGCCGCTGCAGTGCACTGTCACGTTCGGCATCATCGCTGCTATCAGACAACGCCCAGCCCAAATCAGCCAGTGCGTCCAGCTTCAAGCCAGGGTCTATCCCTGGGGTCTGGCCTACCAAGCGCCATCGTTCACGCTGCACCGCCAGATGCCTCTGCGGCTGACCCTGGCGGCGATAGATATCACCCAACTGCTGCAGGATCACGGCCAGCGTTTCGGGTTGGCTGGAGAACTGAGCGGTGGCTGTTTTGAAGGCATCGTCGAGCAGAGCTTGGTCGTATTCGGTGATCTGGCGGTTTTTCTCCGGATCCGTCCGCGCCAAGATACCACTCAAAAACTGCTGTGCCGCCGCCGAGCGTTGGCTGGCTTGCTGGGCGCTTTGAGCCTCTAGTTCAGCGCGGCGGGCTTGGTGCAAGGCCACACCGGCCGAGCCGAGCACCGCTGCCGCCACCACTGTGCCCACGGCCACGCCCCAGCGGTGCCGTTGCGCCCAACGCCAGGCCACATACCAGGCGCTATCAGCCCGGGCCTGAAGCGGCTTTTGGCTCAAAAACTGCTGTATGTCTTGAGCCATGGCCTGGGCCGAGTGGTAGCGCTGTGCGGGCTCTGGTTTGAGCGCCATGTTCAGCAGGGTGTCCAGATCGCCCCGCAGGGCGCGTGCCAAGGCTTGGGGGCTTTGGCCACGGGCTTGGGCCTCGGCGTCGCTGAAGGGGCTGCGTGACGCGGGCCTCAGGTGGCCGCTCAAGATGGCCTCTTCCAGGGCAGCGGCGCTGTCGCGTGCAGGCTGGTGGGGCATGTGGCCGGTGAGCAGGCGGTAAAGCACCACGCCGCAGGCATAGACATCGCTGGCGGTGCTCAGGGGCTCGCGCCGCAATTGCTCCGGCGAGGCGTAGGCCAGGGTCAGGGCCGGTGCATGGGCGCGGGTCAGGCTGTCTTCGGCGCTGCCGTTGGGACTGTTGGTGGCTGCATCTGCCTCGGGCAGCAGCTTGGCCACACCAAAGTCCAGCAGCTTGACCTGGCCTTCAGTGTTGACCAGGATGTTGGCGGGCTTCAGGTCGCGGTGCAGCACCAAATGTCGGTGGGCATAGTCCACCGCGTCCAGCACTTGCAGCATCAGGCCTAGGCGCTGCGCAATGCTCAGGCGCTGAGCGTCGGCATAGGCGTCCAGCGTTTGCCCGTCCACCCATTCCAAGGCCAAATAGGGCTGGCCCTGAGCGCTCACGCCCGCGTCCAACAAGCGGGCAATGTGAGGATGGTCCAGCGCAGCCAAGATGTCGCGCTCGCGCGCCATGCGTTTGTGCAGGTGCTCTACGCTGGCGGGGGTGGCCACTTGCCGCCAATGCGGCAGCTTCAGGGCCACTTGCCGTTGCAGGCGGTCGTCGGCATAGCGGGCGCGCCACACGCTGCCCATGCCGCCCTGGCCCAGCGGTGCCAGCAGCACATAGTGGGCCACCTGTTGGCCTGCCCCAAAGGGGGACTCTTCCGCTTCCAGCTCAAGTGCTGGCAAGTGGTCTAAAAAGTCTGAGGTCTCAACCTGGGCATGGGCCAGCAGCAGGCGGTCTAAGAGCCCTTGCACGGTGTCGTCCACACCGGCCAAACCCGCTCGCCACGCAGAGCGCTCGGCTGCGGGCACGGCCGTGGCCTGCTCCAGCAGTGCCAGGGCTTGGCTCCAGTCAGCGGGTGAGGCGGGGGCTGTCATGGCAAACGGTGGCGAGAGGCCTGGTGGCTGGCATGGTGTGGTGGTAGCGGTCAATGTGTTTCACGCCATCCCCGGCCAAAACCGGACAGCACCCCCCTAAAAAAACTAGAGTTCGCCCTCCAGCAGCACCAGCAAGGCCGCGCGGGCTTTGCCCCACTCGCGCCTCACAGTGCGCTCAGAGACGCCCAGCGCGTCGGCCACTTCCAGCTCGGTCAGCCCACCAAAAAACCGCATCTCTACCAAACGGGCCAGGGTCGGCTCGATGGCGGCAAGGTCTTTCAAGGCCTGGTCCACCGCACCCACGTCTCGGGCCGCACTGCCCAGGTCTTGCAGGCCGGTATTGAGGGTGACCTCCATCTGCCCGCCCCCACGCCGCTGCGCTTGGTTGTGGCGCACCTCGTCGACGATGAGGTGGCGCATGATGGTGGACGCATAGGCCAAAAAATGCCCTCTGTCTGCAAAGCCCTCGGGCATGGCCTGGGCCAGCTTGAGGTAGCTTTCGTGCAGCAAAGATTCCGTCGCGTAGTGGCCGCGCAAGTTGGCGCTGTAGAGGCGGCTGTGCGCAATGCGTTTGAGCTCGGGGTAGCAACTGGTGTACAGCGCATCCACCGAACCTCCGTCAAGCTGGCAGCGTTCCATCGCTGCTTTGAGACTGTCGCCCACACATCCCTCCTCGGTCGCTTGGGGGAGCATAGCGCCGAATCCCCTGCTGGCACAGAGGGGAAATAGGGGTGGAGACAGAGGGGCAGTGCGCTTACTGCGCCCGCTTGCCCTTGCTGCCTGCGGCAGGCCCCCGCCCCTGCTGCCCCTCCAGCCACATCAGCGTTTCGGTGTGGGTCAAGAAGCGGCGCAGGTAATCGGGGGAGAGGTCGCGCAGCAGGGCCAGGGTGCGCAGCACCAGCCTCTGGGCGTTCAGGGGCCCGGCATTTTGTGGGGCTTGGATAGAGGCCTGCTCCACCACCTCTTCGGCGCACAGCACGGCCCAGCTTTCTCTGAAGCGCTGGGCGCTTTTCAGCTCAGGCCTAGCGTGGCCAGCGCCCGTGCCGCCGGGGACGGCTTGGGCAGCGGCGGCCGCCACGGCTTGGTTGAACTGGGCCAGGGCGCTGGGGGGTGGCTTGAGTTTGGCCTTGCCGTGTGGGGCCGCTGGCGCACTGGGTGCCAGCCGCGCTTGGCAGTCGGCCACACCCGCTTGCAGCTTGGCGTGTAGCAGGGCTTGCTGAGCCGGTGGCGCGCTGTGCAAACGCTCGGCCAGAGAGGCCACATACTGCCAGCGCAGTGGCTCGCGGCGCGGGGCTCCGGCTTGGCGCAGGGCTTGCAGGGCGGCCTCTACAGAGGCTGCCATTGCAACGGGGTTGTCCGCCTCGTCAGAAGACGCTAAGGCATTCATGGCGCTGACGCTGCGCTGGCCGCTGCGGCCACGGGCTGGCGCACCACGCGGGGCACGGGGGCCATCTCCACACGGCGGTTTTGGGCGCGGCCTTGGGCGTCGGCATTCGAGGCCACGGGCTGCTCAGCGCCAAAGGCCGCACTGAAGACTTGCGAGCGCGGCATGCCCTCTTCGATCAAGGCGCGGGTCACCGTCAGGGCACGCTGGGCGGAGAGCTCCCAGTTGTCGGCAAACTTCTTATTGCCTTGCTGCACGCCCTTGTCGTCGGTGAAGCCGCTGACCATCAGCATCTCTTGGCGCTCGCCCAAGTAAACCTTGAGGGGCGGCACCAGGCTTTGCAGCACTTGCCGGCCTTCGGGGCGCAGCTCGTCGGAGCCCAGGGCAAACAGCACCGCGCCGCTGATGCCGATGCGACCGTCGTTGAGGGTGACTCGCCCGCTTTGCAGGGGGCCGGCCAGGGCCTGCTCCAGGGCCATGCGGCGGGCTTCTTCTTGCTCGCGCTTTTGAACCTCGGCTTGCAGGCTGGACACCAGGTCCATCTGCACCACCATCACGCCCACCAGCACCAGCACAAACACACCCACCAGGCCTGACATCAGGTCGCCAAACACGGCCCAGATGGGCGCATTGGTGACATCGTCGTCGGTGTCGTCCAACGGGCTGCTGTGGCCTGTGCCGCCCATCATTCTTCAACCCCCAGGGGCAGCGGGGCTTGGGTGCCCCGTGCGCTCGAACTCAGCGGGCGGAGCTGGCGCAGGTCTTCCACAATGCTTTGCTGGGCGCTGAGGCTCAAGTCGATGACCTCGCGCGCCTGGGCCACGTAATAAGCCAGTTGCTCGTCGCTGCGCGACATGGATTGCGCAATGGCGCTCTCCACGCGCTGCAAGCTGGCCATGAGCTGCTCGTTGCTGCTGCCGAACAGCATCACGCCTTGGTGGAAGGCGTCGCCCAGCGCCGCCAATTCGGCCGCACTGGCGCCCACTTGCGCGGCCAGCGCTTCGCTGCGCTCGGCCTGGGCGCCCAAGGTTTGGGTGAACTGCTGGCTGGTTTGCTGCAAGACGGCAGAGGCAGAGCCAACCAAGGTTTCGATGGCGTCGCGCTGCTGCGCCGTGGTGTCTTGCACGCTGGTCAGCAGGGCGCTGATCTGCGCCACCAGGCTGTGGCGCTCTTGCAGGGTGTGGTTGTCGCGCTCGGCCAGTTGGCTCATTTCTTGGCGCAGTTGGGCAATCACCTCGGCGGCGGCCTTGGGGGCTTCGGAGGCGGTGTGCATCAGGCGCGTCATCGGCGCCTCCAGCGCAGCGCCCAGGGTGGCCAGTTGCGTAGACACATGGCCCGCCAGTTCGGTTTGCAGCGTGCCCAGCCGTTGCACCGCTGCTTGGCCGCGCTGGTCTTCTTGCTCGCGCAGTGCCGCCAGCTCGCTGCGCCACAGTGTGGCCAGCTCGTCCATCTGTTGCCGCTGTCCCTGGGCCCACTGGGCCTCAGACGCGCTGCGCGCCTGCACCAGGCCTTCAGACTGTTGAAGGAGCTGCGTGACTTGCGCCAACAACTGCTGCGATTGCGCTTGCGCCTGCGCGCTGAGCTGCTGCGCCGTGTGCGCGACAGCCTCGCTGGCCTGCTGCTGCTGGGCCAGAGTGTGCGCGCTGAGTTGCTGCCACTCAGCTTTGAGCGCCTGGGTCATGGCTTGCAGGCTGTCCGCCCAAGCTTGCTGCTGCTGAGACTGGGCCTGCGCCTGCTCAGTGTGGGCCTCGCTGGCTGCGCTGTGCAGGTGGGCCACCAAGGCCTGGGCACGCTCTTCAAAGCTGCCGGCAAAACGGGCCAAGGCAGACTCCAAGGCCTGCTGCGTCTGGGCGCTGCCCTGCTGATGCTGGGTGAGTGTTTGCGCCAAGGCCTGGCTGGTTTGTGCGGTGCTGTGGCTGAACTGCCGAGCCAAGCCTTCCAGTTGGGTTTGCACGGCGCCATAGACCCGCTCATGCAAGCGCTGTGACTCGCTGGCCATCTGGGCCAGGGTCTCTTGCAGCATGGGCTGCAAGGTTTGGGTGGCGGCTTGGGCCGTGGCCTGCAGGCTCTGGTGGGCGGCCTGGGCGGCCGTGTCGATGCTTTGGCTCAAGCTGTGCTGTACGCTGTGCGCCAAGCCGCTGTAGGCTGCGGTGGCCTCTTGGTGGAACTGCGCCTGGCGCGCCAGCAGTTGTTCGTCCATCTGCTGGCTGCGTGCGGCCATTTGGCCCATCAGGGCTTGCACCTGCTGGGCCACCTGGGGCAAGGCTTGCAGATGCACTGGCTCAAGCCCTGAGTGGCGTGGGCAAAGCGCTTGACCTCCAAGGCGCCCAGCACATACACGCCAGCAATCACCAGCGTCATCACCAGGCCCAAGGGGCTGGACGTGGCCAGCGCGACCGCCACGCCCAAGATGGCCAGCAGCCCCACGGCAAACATCAGGGCAAGAAGGTGTCGGTTCATCGAAGAAGGAGCATGCATATCAGGTCGGGTCGGGTGTGGCCGCAGGCTCGTGGCCCAGGGCTTCCAGTAGGCCAAGCACGGGCTGCAAGCGCAGGTCCAGCTCGGCGAGCAGGGTCTGCTCAAATTCGTTCACAAATTGGGCCAGCCAAGCGGCTTGCGGGCTCACCGGCACCAGAGCTTGGGCTGGGCCATCGGCTGGCGAAGGCTGATGTTGGGCGCGCAGTTGCTGATAACGTGTTTTTAAGAACCCCGGCACGCCCGCCAACAAGCGCTGCTCGCGCGGCAGCAGCATCTGGCCGAGCATGGTGTCCATGGCCACCAACTGCGCCAAGCGCGGGTCGGATTGTGCAAGAAGCCCTTGGCGCACATGCTCGCGCAAGGCCTGCACGCTCATCTCCATGCGGCGCTGCTCGTCTTGGTAGCGCTGGTGGTAGAGCGGGTACTCGGTGTCCAGGGAGCAGTGGCCGGAGGGGCCAAGGTGCTCAAGTGGCGCACCAGTAAAGAGTCATTGAAGCGCAAAAATCATCCTTCGCCCTGCGGCGGCAGAGCCTATGTAGGCCATCGTGTTCAAAGGGGGTTGAGCCGCTGAGTCAGCGTGGTGGCGCTAAGGGCCTCGCCCGCGCTCAAAAGCCCAGCATTTTGCCCGGCCCACAAGGGGGTGAAGTCGCTGCGCCCTTGCGCCTCTGCCGCAGCCCGCAGGGGTGGCAAGGCCGATGTCGCCAAAGGGAAGGCCGGAGCCAGCGGGCTCATGGGCTCGTCTTGCATGAAGGCGTTCACGATGCCCCGCGCAGGCCGCCCCGTGAAGCGGTTGGTCAGCGCAGTCTGCTGGGCCGCCGGGCTTTGCAAGGCCTGGCGATGCAACGCAGACGTGGTGGCTTCTGGGCACAGCAAATAGGCGGTGCCAATCTGCGCCGCCACCGCCCCCAGGGCCAACACTGCCGCTACCCCTGCGGCATCGGCAATGCCTCCAGCGGCCACCACCGGCACCTCCACGGCGGCCAGCACCTGAGGCAGCAGCGCCAAAGTGTTGCACTGAAGGCTGAGGTCATCGCTCAAAAAGTGGCCTCGGTGGCCACCGGCCTCTAAGCCTTGGGCAATGACGACATCAGCACCGTGCGCCTGCAGCCAGCGCGCTTCTTCAACCGTGGTGGCCGAAGACATCACCACCGCGCCCGTGGCCTTGACGCGGGCCAGCAGCGCGGCTGGTGGCAGGCCAAAGTGAAAGCTCACCACCGGCGGGCGAAAGGCCTCGACCAAGGCGGCAGACTCGGCACTGAAGGGCTGGCGCGCGGCACTGAGCGGCAGGGCCGGGGCGTTCACGCCCCAGGCCACATAGTGCGGCGCCAAATGGTTGAGCCAAGCGGCTTCACGCGCCGGCTCGTGGGCGGGTGGTGTGTGGCAGAAAAAGTTGACCGCCCAGGGGCGGCCGCGCGCGCCGTCGGCCAAGGCCTGCATTTGCGCAGCAAGCGCGTCAGGCGCCAACATGGCGGCCGGCAGCGAGCCCAGGCCGCCGCCTTCCATCACCGCGAGGGCCAAGCGGGCGTCTTGCACCCCTGCCATGGGCGCTTGGATGATGGGCGCGGGCAATGCCCTCAGATCAAACACAACATCTCTCCCTGGATCTAAAGTCGTCGGCTACACCGATCAGGCTCTCATTGTCCCTTGGAACCTTGCTCAGCCCCGATAATGAGTGGCCGCCTTTCCCTCACGCTGTACCGTCTAGGGACTTTGTGGGTTTAGCCATGAGCAATTGCCGCGACATTTCTAACTTTATCTGTGGCATCGCCGACCCTTTGCGGGGGCCTCATCGCCAGCCGCAATACGAGCGAGTGACATTGTCCTTAGTGGTGCTGAGCAAGCAAGCGGCCTTGTCAAAAGAAGGCGATGGGAGAGCGCACACCCTATGACCGCGCTGGAGCTGCTGCAAAGCCTGAACCTGCTCGACGAAACCGAGCGCATCGAAGCCAAACGCGCCAGCGAGGCTGGCAAGTCGCTGCTGGAAACGGTGTGCGCCTTTGCCAACGAACCCGGCCTGGGTGGTGGCTGGTTGTTGCTGGGCGTGGTGCGCGAAGAGTTGGCCTTGTTTCCCAGCTACGAGGTGGAGGGTGTACCCCAACGACGACTTGGCTGTGTTCTACCAAGGCCGCCAGCGCGACAGCTTCGACGCCAGCCTGGTGCCCGACGCCACGCTGCACGACCTGGCTCCCGAAGCGCTGGCCGACTACCGCCAAGCCCGCGCCCAAGCCAATCCCGACGCCGAAGAACTGCGCTGGACCGACGAAGAGCTGCTGCGCGCCCTGGGCTGCATCGGCCAAGTTGAGCGCGGCACATGGTGCCCCACCGTGGCCGGTGCCATGCTGTTTGGCACGCCGCAACTGCTGCGCCGCTGTTTCCCCATGACGCGGGTGGACTACATCCGCGTGCCCGGCCGCGAATGGGTGCCCGAGCCCGACCGCCGCTTTGACACCATCGAGCTGCGCGACCCGCTGTTCCGCCTGATCCGCCGCGCCCAGGCCGCTGTGCTGGACGACCTGCCCAAAGGCTTTGCGCTGCCAGAAGGCGACCTGCAGCGCCAAGATAAGCCCGTAATCCCCCAGCGTGTCATCCGTGAGGCGTTGGTCAATGCCACGCTATTCGAATCTGACCGGGGCAACGACCAGTTTGTGGCCCGCTACTTCTTCCACCACTTTTTGGGCACTGACGACGTCACCTGGCTGGCCCAGTTCAAAGACGCCCTGCTCAGCCCCGACGAAGCCAAGGCCCTGATCGTGGTGCGCGAGGCCGGTGCCATCGACAACGCTGCCTACCGCGCTCTGAACAAGGTGGACACCCTGGCCGCCAGCGCCACCCTGCGCCGCCTGCGCGACGCTGGCCTGCTGCAACAAAAGGGGCGCGGCTCGGCCACCTACTATGTGCCGGCCGAACGCATGAGCTTGGTAGATAAGCCGGGGGAGGACGGTGCCAACAGCGCCTTGTCTGGTAACCCCCTGGGCTTATCTAGCAAGCCAGAGGGCTTATCTAGCAACCCCAGCGCCTTATCTAGCAACCCCCAAGCAACCGAGCATGACGCCGCCCGCGCCGCGCTCCTAGACGCCTTGCCCGGCTCACTGGCGGCCCGCCTGGGTGCCATCGGCCAGCGCCACCCGCCCCAGGAAGTTCAAGACCTGGTCGTCGCCTTGTGCGCCTTGCGCGACTGGCCGGTGAACGAACTGGCCCTGGTGCTGCGCCGCAACCCCGAGGTGGTACGGCAGAACTATCTGCGCCCACTGATGCGCGACGGCCGACTGGCGATGACTAGGCCGGAGGAACCAAATAGTCCTGGGCAAGCGTATCGGGCGGTGGACGGCGAGCGATGACTTCACCCAGCCCACACAAGTTCGCCGACACGAACGTCAGCATGCAAGCAATGTCCCGCCCAGATGGTTCAGCCTAGGTCGGTCAGAAAGACATCCAATCCCTAACAGGCAAGCTCTTAGCAAGCAGGGGTAGGTGCAAGGGTCACCTAGATCAGCCCTCTGAGCACGTCAATCGCTTGCTCAATCCGGTCCACCGGATGAATGGTCAGCCCTTCAATGGCCTTTTTGGGCGCATTGGCACGCGGCACCACAGCGACAGAGAAGCCCAGCTTGGCGGCTTCTTTGAGCCGCTCTTGGCCGCGCGGCGCGGGCCGCACCTCGCCCGCCAAGCCCACCTCGCCAAAGGCGATGAAACCGCGCGGCAGCGGCTTGCCGCGCAAGCTGCTTTGAATGGCCAGCAGCACGGCCAAGTCAGCTGCAGGCTCGGTGATGCGCACGCCACCCACAGCGTTGACGAACACGTCTTGGTCGGCACAAGAGACGCCCGCATGGCGGTGCAACACCGCCAGCAGCATGGCCAGGCGGTCGCGGTCCAGGCCCACACTCAGGCGGCGCGGGCTGGGGCCGCCGCTGTCCACCAGGGCTTGAATCTCCACCAGCAAGGGTCGCGTGCCTTCGAGTGTGACCAGCACGCAAGAGCCGGGCACGGGCTCGTCGTGGGTCGATAAAAAGATGGCGCTGGGGTTGGAGACACCTTTGAGGCCGCGCTCTGTCATCGCGAACACGCCGATCTCGTTGACAGCGCCAAAGCGGTTTTTGATGGCCCGCACCAGGCGGAAGCTGCTGTGGGTGTCGCCCTCGAAATAGAGCACGGTGTCGACGATGTGCTCCAGCACACGCGGCCCGGCCAGCGCGCCTTCTTTGGTGACATGGCCCACCAACACCATGGCGCAACCCCGGGCCTTGGCCACCCGCGTCAGTTGCGCCGCACATTCGCGCACCTGGGCCACAGAGCCGGGCGCGCTGGAGAGCTGGTCTGAGTAGAGCGTTTGAATAGAGTCAATGACGCAAAAGCGCGGCTGCTCGGCCTCGATGGTGGCCAGGATCTTTTCGAGGTGGATCTCGGCCACCACGCGCACGTGCTGGCCGGACAAGTCCATGCGCCGAGCGCGCATCGCTACTTGCGCAGCGGACTCTTCACCCGTGACGTACAGCACAGGAATGCGGGTGCTCAAGGCCTCTACGGCCTGCAGCAAGAGGGTCGATTTGCCAATGCCAGGGTCGCCGCCGATCAGTACCACCCCGCCTTCGACAATGCCGCCACCCAGCACGCGGTCCAGTTCGTCCAAACCCGTGGGTGTGCGCTCTACATCCGAGGCTTCGATGGCCGCCAGGGTGGTCACCGGCTGCGAGCTGGCCAGCGCGGTGAAACGGTTCTTGGACGGCCCGGCCGCAGGCTCAGCCACCCCTTCTTCCAGCGTGTTCCAGGCCTTGCAATGGGGGCACTGGCCCAGCCATTTGGGGCTGGTGCCGCCGCACTCGTTGCAGGTGTAGAGGGTTTTGACGCGGGACATGGCAAAAACGTAATCAGGTGTGAAGCCCGCAAGAAGGCGGGCAAAGTCCGCGTCATTCTCGCAGCAGTGCAGCGTGTTCTCTGCCACAGTGGGCGCTCATTCTCCGCATGCGAGTTGACGGTGAGCTTGATCCCACCCTTCCCGCCGCGCTAGACCACCCCGCCACAGCCATGCCACGTATTTCTCCCGCCATGCCCGCCACTGCCTCATTCGCCGCCCAGCGTGCTCGGCTCGCTTGGTGGATGGTGGGTGTCGGCTTTTTAAGTCTGTCGGCCTGTGGCGGTGGGGGAGGTGGCGCCCAAGCCGACCCGATCTCGGGCAGCCCGCCCCCCACGTCCAGCCCATCACCCTCCCCGTCCCCGGCGCCATCCCCTTCACCCACGCCTTCTCCGGCCCCCTCACCAGCCCCCACGCCCTCGCCCAGCCCGCCGCCCACCGCCGTGGTGTGGGTGGGGCCAGCCAGCACTGCGCCGCAAGGGGCCAGCGTGCGTGCCAGTTTGCAGTCCGTGCCCTGGGCCACACTGCCCGCAGGCGCACTCATATTGGTTGGCCCAGGGGAGCAAGCCGGCCCCATCACCATCAGCAGCCAAGGCACTGCCGCCCAACCGGTTGAGGTCCGTGCGGCGGACGCCAGCAACCCGCCCGTGGTCACCAGCTCTATCGACTTTCAGGGTGCGGCCCATGTCAAGCTCAAAGGCTTTGTGGTGTCGGGCTCGCCCTGGGGCGCGGTGGTCATCCGCCGTGGCAGCCACCACATCACCATTGAGGGGAACACCCTCAAAAAGTCATACATGGGGGTGAACATCAGCGATGGTGCGGGCGAGGGCCTCCAGGTCATTGACAACCTGATTGAAGACAACGAGACCCACGGCATTGCCATTGCCATGGAAAACACCGCCCAAGCCGCCACTTCGCGCCTGGCGGGCAATACCATCCGCCGCAACGGGCACCATGGCGTAGAGGTGCAGTCCTCGTACTACGTCATTGAGCGCAATGTGGTGAGTGAAAACGGGCGCGGCATCGGCGGGGCCTCGGGCATTCACCTCTTCAGCCGCAATGCTGCCGAGAACTCCGGCGACCACAACATCATTCGCTACAACTTCAGCTTCAACAACGTAGACCAATTGCTGCACTGGGATGGCAACGGCATCCAGGTCGACCAATGGTGTGACAGCAATTTGGTGGCCTACAACGTGGCCTGGGGCAATGACGGCGCGGGGCTGATCCTGTTCGACACCATCAACAATGTGGCCCACAACAACACCTTGGTAGGCAATGCGCAAGACAGTGGCCGCACGGCCAGCGCCACGGGTGACTTGATCCTTAGCAGCTCGGCAGCCGGGTCCTACCGCAACGCCAACAATCGGGTGTACAACAACCTCATTGTGGCCCGGCGCAGTGGGGCTGCAGGGCTGACCATAGACCACGCCACCGCCGCCAACGCCAACCAATTTGGCCCCAATCTGTGGGCCCCACACCCTGAAGGCAGCGCCGTGGTGCGCAAGGGCAACGCCACCGCCCGCAGCGCCAGCGAAGTGGACAGCTTGCTGGGCAGCAGTGGCAATGCGGTGGAGACGCTGTCCTTCAGCGACCCCAGCGCGCCGCTCAACCACGGCTTGGCGCTCACCCGCCCGCCCTCTCGCAGCGGCACGACCCCCAGCGACAATGACCTGTTGGGCACCGCCCCGCAGGCGGGGTACAGCTTTTTTGGGGCCTACTACACCGCCCCCTGAAGACCAGCCTCAAGATTGGCCAGCTCCCTCCTCTACACTGAGGGCAAGCCTTCTTCAGTGGAACCTCAATGACTTTTGATGCGTGGTGGCCGTTCTTTGTAGCCACGGTGTTGATCAGCCTCTCACCCGGCCCTGGGGCCATTGCCGCCATGGGTGCGGGCCTGAACCACGGCTTTGCACGCGGGCAGCGCATTGCTTTGGGCCTGATGCTGGGTGTGTGGACGCAACTGCTGGTGGTTGGTGTGGGGCTGGGTGCCTTGCTGGCCACATCCACGGTGGCGTTTGCCGTGGTCAAGTGGTTGGGCGTGGCTTATCTGGTCTGGCTGGGCATCCAACAATGGCGGGCTCCGGCCAAGCCCTTGCTGGAAGGCAAGCCGGGTACGCAGGCCCGTGGTGAGCTGCTGCTCAGAGGCTGGTCGGTGAATGCCATCAACCCCAAGGGCACGGTGTTTTTGTTGGCGGTGATGCCGCAGTTTTTAGACCCCCAGGCTGCACTACCGGCGCAATACCTCACCATTGCGGCCACCTTTGGCGCGGTGGAGTTTGCGGTGATGACCGGCTACGTGGCCTTGGCCGCGCGGCTCTTGGGTTGGCTGCAATCTCCACGGCAGATGCAGTGGATGAGTCGCTGCTTCGGCAGCCTGTTCATTCTGGCTGGCCTGGCTTTGGCGCGCTTTCACCGCCACGCCTGAGCAGGCCGGGCGCTGGGGCAAACACCCCCCCAATGTGCCGTTAGCTGGGCCGCGTGGCTGGCTGGATAATCGCCGCGCCTATCGTTGGGAGATTCTCTTGCACCGCCCCTTGACGCTTGCGGCCCACAGAGCCGCTGCGGCCGCTTGGCCGCCCCTATTTTCTCGGCTGTTCACGGTTGCGCTGAGCACCCTGCTGCTGGCCTGCGGCGGTGGCACCGACGAAGCCCGCACCCAAAGCGCCTCTACCGCCCCCTTACACGCTCAGCCACTGGCGGCTGATGTAGCCCCGGCCGCCACCGCCCTGGTGTGGGTTGGCCCGGCCAGCGGGGCACCAGCAGGGGCCAAGGTTTACAGCCATCTTCAGGGGGTACCTTGGGGAAGTTTGGCCGCGGGCACCTTGGTCCAAGTGGCCCCGGGCACTTATGCGGGGCCGGTGACCATTACCAGCGTGGGCACGGCCAGCGCACCGATTGAGATACAAGCCGCCAACCCCAGCGCTGCACCGTTGGTGACCAGTGCTTTTGACTTTCAAGGGGCGGCCCATGTGCGGCTCAAGGGCTTTGTGGTTGATGGTTCGCCTTGGGGTGCGGTGGTTTTGCGCCGAGGCAGCCACCATGTCACCGTGCAAGGCAACACCTTGCGCCGCTCTTATATGGGCGTGGACGTGAGCGATGGTGCCGGTGAGGCCTTGAACATCGACGCCAACCTCATTGAAGACAATCGCACCCACGGCATTTCGGTGGGGCAGCTCACCTCGCCCACGGCCATAGCCTCGCGCATCGGGGGCAACACCATCCGGCGCAACGGCCACCATGGCATAGAGCTGCGCAGCTCCCGCTGGGTGATTGAGCACAACATCGTCAGCGAGCACGGCAGCGGCATCGGCGGAGCCACGGGCATTCACCTCTACAGTGCCAGCCCCAGCGAAGACAGCGGTGACGACAACATCATTCGCTACAACTTCAGCTACGCCAATCGCGACCGCATCTTGCACTGGGACGGCAATGGCATTCAGGCCGACCTCTGGTGCGACCGCAACATCATTGCCTACAACGTGGTGTGGGCCAATGACGGTGCGGGCATTGCGCTGCTGGACTCCGCCAGCAACGAGGTCTATGGCAATACCGTTTACGACAACGGGCAGGACCTGGGGCGAGCCGCGAGCAACACGGGCGAAATCACCCTGAGCAAGGCCCCCAGCACGGTGGCCAACCGCACGAGCAACAACAAGGTCTACAACAATGTGTTGTCGGTAAGGCGTAGCAACGTTGCCGCGCTCAGTGTGGACACAGCCGCCGCCACGGGCAGCAATACCCTTGGCCCCAACCTTTACGCACCCCACCCCTATGCACACCCGGTGCTGCGAAAAGGTACCCAGCTCGCCAAGACATTGACCGAGGTGAACACCCTCAGTGGTGTCAAAGGCAATGTGCTAGAGCCCGTGCTCTGGAAGAACCCAGCCAACCCTCTGGGCCATGGTTTGGCCTTGAGCCAAGCGCCTTCCAAGGTCGGCAAAAGGCCCAGTGCGCCCGATATGCTGGGCGTGGCTCCCACTGCCGGCCTCAGCTACTTTGGGGCCTACTACACGCCGCGCTGAACGCCCCACAGGCTAAACCCAGCCTGTGGGACACTCCCGCGCCATGAGTGCTGTTCCACCCAAAGACTGGGTCCAGATCCTGGCCCACGCTCTGCGCCCGCTGCGCGGCGTGCTGACCGATATCGACGACACGCTGACCCGCAATGGAGCCATTGAGCCCTCTGCCCTGAACGCTTTGCAGCAACTGGCTGCGGCACACATTCCGGTGATCGCCATCACCGGCCGCCCGGCAGGCTGGAGCGAGGCCTTTGCGCAAACCTGGCCCGTGCGCGGCATCGTGGCCGAGAACGGTGCCGTGCTGCTGACGGCACCACAGGGCCGCCTTGAGCACCACTTCACCCAAGACGCGGCCACCCGCCAAGCCAACTTTGCGCGGCTGCAAGCCTGTGCTGCTGACGTACTGCGCCAAGTGCCCGGCAGCCACCTGGCCAGCGACAGCGCCGGGCGCCTGACCGACATTGCCGTGGACCACAGCGAGCATCACCACCTGAGCGCCACGCAGATCGAGCAGGTGGTTTCAGTGATGCGCGCCCACGGCCTGACCGCCACCGTCAGCTCCATCCACATCAACGGCTGGATCGGTGCGCACAACAAATGGACCGCCGCCCAGTGGGCCGTGCCGCTGCTATGCGGCGTGGCGTTTGCCCCTAAAGAATGGCTGTATGTCGGCGACTCCAGCAACGACCAAATCATGTTCCAGCACATGCCCCTGAGCGTGGGCGTGGCCAATATTGCGCGCTTTGTGCCCCTACTGCAGCATCTGCCGAGCTACGTGACCCGAGGGGAGCGCGGGCAAGGGTTTGCGGAGGTGGCTGCCGCTGTGCTGATGGCAAGGGGTGGTGACTAGGACCTGCCAGTGCAACCGCAAGGCTTCAGGTCATTGGGTCCACGAAAACTGGGCTTCTTGACAGCTTCGCTAGGCACAGCAGTGTCCATGGCGAATGCAAACCTTGCCGCTGAATTTGGGGGTTGATCGCCACTCATCTGGTCTCGCTGAATCCCCAACACCACCGCGCCATACCCAAGTTACCTCAACATCGTTTTTGTACGACTCGCTTACTAGGGTCGGGAATAGTTCAGACATATAAAACTCCCCGGCTAAACCATCGTTTGGCAAGAGTCTCTCGGTGCCTTCAAGCTTTGTTGGACTCTGCCCGAGCCTATATGCCGTCAACTGGAAACTGAGGAGTGAGGGTGACCAAGGCAATGTCTCCCGAAGAATCAAAATGGAATCGTCACTCTGATTGTGAACACCCAACTTCAAGACAGGCTTGTCGGCAGGTGCTGTGTGGCTGCAAACGACTTCAAGAACGAGGCCAGCACGGTCGGTAGCAAAAGCAGCTATAGGAAAAATACACAACCAAATCACGAACAAGTGCCGCATGCATTGCCTAATGAAGAGCTAAACGGCGCTGTGCGGCTCTATGACGCGGCGTCCAGCGACCGACCGGAGTGAGGTTGAACGGCATGCCAATGCTCATTGTGCGTCCGCAAGTCGCATCACCAAGTCTGAGTACCAAAAGCGCCTCTCTCCACTGTCCCTGGTCGTTCGAGTGCCAAGCGGGTACTCAACATAGCCGACAGGGCGAACTGCCCATGTGGCGCGCTTAGATGCATCTCGCGTGTCGCCATCAATTTCCATTGCGCCGCGCCACAACCCCATGATGTTCGCGGCAGGAAGCTGTGGCTTGCAATGCTTGAAGAACTCTTCTTCGGACTGAAATACTGGTGGAGGCGGTACAAGCTCGCCGAGGACAAGCAAATACGACGTGCCGATCTTCAGGTGCGGAAGATACCCGAACTCGAGGACTGCGCCGACGGTGACATTCTTCCCTCCGTCAACAACCCTGCCCTTATAGCGCGCTCCGCACCAGCGACCGCCCGGCGATACGACCTTACCCTCGGTGATTTCGAAGACGCCGACGATCTGCGCTTCCTTGTACAGATCCGTCAGCTTCAAAGTTACGGGCGACGAAGCACTAGCTGGCAAATACAGCATCGTGAAGCAGACGGCTTCGACTATGGCAGTGCGGACTCTCATGATCTCCAACTTCTCTTATGTGGGGACCTAGCGCTGTCACCCGAAGAATCCAGACCGCCGCGACGGGTTTGGGAGCAAGGCTTCCATGTGCTTGTCAGGCACGATGATATGTATCTGCAGGCGCCATTGAGCATGGCATCAACAAGTCGACGCTTTGGCTCAGGCCGTCTGGGCACTATAGCGCTCTGCCGAAAGCACTTGATGCGTGCTTGGGATGGGCGGCGCCTTGCTTGACGGAACGATCAGTACAGCCTGGTCAGCACCCCATGCACCAGCATCGCGGCCGCGCTGCCCACCATGCCACCAACCCACAAGTCTCTGGGCACATGCCTCTGCAACACCAAGCGTGACCACGCCACGCCGCAGGCCAGCAGTAGGCCCAAACTGAAGGCGAGTTTGTCAGGCCACATCAGGCCCGCCGCAAAGCAGGCAAAGCCGACGTGCAGCGACAGCTTGCACCAGCGCTGCAAGGCCAGGGCCACCAGCACCAGGCCGCCGCTGGCGGCCAAGCCCAGGGCCAAGGCAGGCGCGTGCTTCATCCAAGCGAGCGCCGCACTCGCCAGCAAGACCACCGCGATAAAACGATTGAGTTGCAGCCGTTCGGGCTGCTGCGACGCATCCACATGCGCCCAGGTGCCACGCCGCACTTGCCACAGGCTGTAGAGCACCACCAGCGCAGAGACGCCCAGCGCCACGAACAGGGCCGCGTTGGCCGCCGACTCCACATGGCGTGACATCACCATCAAGGCAGCAGGCATCACCACGCCGGGGTGGCCGCGGATGGACAGGGCGCGGGCTATCGCCACCTGCTTGCTCATGTCAGCGCATGGCGCATGTCGGGGCAGCGCTCTTCGTTGGTGGAGCCATCACTGAAAGCCATGGCCTCAAAGCCGTGCCGCCGGTAGAAGGCTCTGGCTCCTGCATTGAAGACAGCGCGCATCCCGCTGCTCAGGTGGCCTTGGGTGCGGTCCAACGGGGCGCATGGCAAGGCACCCCTGCGCGTGGAGAAATAAAGTGCCTGCGATGGCAGAAGCGTCTTCAAGCACTGCGGGGAGGATGGTCATGCATTCATCGGCTGGCCTGGATGGCAGCGGTGGCGGTGTGGCGCGGCGGCCACTCATGCTGACCCGACCAATCCATGCCCTACTCGGATTGACTGGGAGGGGTCTTGCGAATGATTTTGAAGGCCGCCGTGAAGCCTGCCGGATTGAGCCCATTGCCCACGATATCACCACGGTCGTTGATGCCTGTAGCCTTGTACAAGGTCCAACCACTTTGTTGCACGCAGGCATAGTCGGCAAGACGAATCAAGCTCCCCTTCACCCACAGTGCGGCATGCTTGTTGCCATACCAATTCGCCGCCCCTGCCACCACGCCATGCCGATTAACCGCCAAGGCTTCGTCGTTATAGTGGCTGGGCTGACTGCCGCTGGGCAAAAACTGCACCTGCCCAGCGCGCCACACAAAAGCCCCGAACTCGCTGTTGCCCACCACCACGCCTTCATCATTGATGGCGTTGGCGATGCTATTGCCCGCTACCAACTCGACCATACCCCCTCCCGATGGCCACAGCACTGCTCGATCTCGGAACGGGGTGATCATGCGATCTTGGCCCACCACATCGCCCAGGTTGTTGATATCTTTGGCCATGCTGCTGTAGATCCCCGCATCCAGCCGCACAGGCAACTCGCTTCCACTAGGCCACTTGCAGGCGGAGTTGATGCCCACGCCGTCATTACATACTCCCACGGCTTCGCCCGCGTCGTTGAGGCCATAGGCTACCGAGAAGATGCTGCCACCCACCAAGTCCTCCAACCGTGTTTTCTGCCCCCCTTGCCACCGAAAGGCATAGACACCGTCCTCTACGCCGACCACTTGTCCAGAGCGATTAACCGCATAGGCCACCGACCACCCGCCCGGGGCCGACTTGGAGATGGAGCTCATGTTGCGCTGGGCATACCAAAACGCTTCATACCGGCTCTCGGCCCCCGAGCTGAAGCCCACCACGTGACCCCGCTCGTTGATGGCCGTGGCTTGACTCATGTGATCACCCTCGGGCAGATCACCCAGGTCGATCACCTGGCAGTTGGGCTCCAGGGGCGCGGCCATGACGGCCGATGTCAGCCAGTACGCCGACAGCACGACCCATTTCACACTTTGCAGAGGCATCTTCGTCTCCTTGCGCTGAATCGCTGTTAATCACGGTCGAACCAAGCAGTGGCATGGCTCACTCAGACCATAAGGCTAACCATTTTGATGCGCGGCATCCGCCCCTAATTCTTGGTGCCATGGCGTGCTGCGTCAATGAGGGAAAGGACGTCAACGTGATACGACCGAGTTCTCATGTGCGCAGAGACAAGGGGGAATACACCGGTGCGTGCCACCATTCAGATTCGATGCGCGGGCTAACGCCACCTTGTTGCTCATGGCAGCACATAGAGCACGTCGGGGCAGCGCCCTTCGTTGGTGGTGCCATCGCTGAAGGCCACGGCCTCAAAGCCGTGCCTCGCGAAGACCGTGCCGGTGCAGGCTGCATCCGGCTAGATGGCTAGGAGACACAGGTATGCCATGCCAAGCACACCTCTGTACCCCCGAAAGTACCCCGTCTGCTGGCGGCGAATCTTTTCCAGAACAGCCGCGTAGTCTGGATGGCTTGGCGGGTTTTTCGCCAGCCATTCGGCATATCGGGCGGTGTAAGCCGATTCAAAGTGATCCCACTCGTCTTGGCTTGCCTCGTGAACCTGCACGACAGCGAAGCCACTGCTCCAGGCAAGCTCAATGAGGTCAGGTAAAAAAATGAACTCGTCGAGTCGTCCAGCAAGTGGGGCTGCAGCCCGCTCAGTCGGCGGTTCACTCCAAATGGCCTCGCCATAGACCACTGGGGAGCCGGTATCGACGAGCTGGCGCAAGGCCCTTAACGCCGAACCATAGTCCAACGGCCGATTGGCTTCGGCATGCTGGCTCCACACTTGGGTGGCGCCGATGCAAACCGCGCCCTGAGCTGAAGCGGGCATGTGGGCCTTTGCATCGCCGCCAATCAATTGAAGGCGGTCGGCGACGCCACGGGCCGCAGCGACCTGCTTTGCATGTTCAAACCCGTCGTCTTTCAGGTCTATACCGACACCACGGATTGCGCTGGCTTTCTCAAGGATGCGGACCAGGAACGATGCCCAGCCACACCCGATGTCGACGACAGTTTCACCCGCATGCGTGGCGACGAACTGAGCGAGTTCGTTGGCGCGCAGGTCCGACAGGGGGGACATGAATGCCAGATGACGGTGAGCGGGGCTGAAGTCTGATTGCATGTTTGGGTTGAAGGGGTGGGTTATTCGTCGTGCCGTGCGCGATAAGCGGACCAACCAGCGAAGCTGGCGCAGGAATGTTTGACCAAAAGGTTAAACAGCATTCTCTCGCCGCTCCTCAGCAGTGACGCGTTGAACTGAATACGGCTCGATTTTCGCGGGCCAGATACCCCACGGACCGAAGCCGCCGCGCCCAAGTGACCCAACTGGCGGAAGCGACAAGTAGCAGCTCAGAATGCCGTGAATGCGCACACGCTTGCCAACCCACCGATTGAGAGTCTCACGATTGGGCCGAAGGCTCCCGCTCCCAAACGCTACCCAAATGCCGGCTTGGTATTTGTGCTCGCCATCTTGGGGGCCAATCACGCGTTCAACCTTCGGATAGTGGAGCAATTCGAACCCCTCGGGATGAAGCTCCAAGATCCCTTCGATCTCAAGCGGCTGGTCATCGAGGCCTTCTAGCCGAGCCAGGAGGTCATTCACGGAGCGGTGGGCCGTCATGCTGGCTAGCGTCTGAATTGAGCTTCATGCGCCGACAGGCTGGCTTGACCGGCTGGCACAAAATGAGCGAAGCGAATGCCAACAGGGCGAGACAGCCTGCCGGTGCATGTCAACTCGAATGAATGGTTAGACATCACTTCGTATTGCTCACCGCTGACCAACAGTGGTATCGAGAGGCAAGGCCACGTGTTGCCGGGCGATCATCGATGTTAATTGCGCAGATGCCGATAACCTGACCACCTTGCCGTTCGATAAGGGCGGCCGCCGCTTGAGCCTGCGCCCCAGTTTCGATCCATTCATCAACGACAAGTATTCGAGCGCCGGACCTTATAGAGCCATTTTTGATTTCGAGGACTTTTTCAGCGCCTGAGTAGTCCACGAATGACTCGCGATCTATCGCCGTAGGAAGCTTGCCTCCCTTTCGGATCAGAACGAGGGGGACCGTCAATTGGTGAGCGAGCGCTGTACCCAGGACAAAGCCAAGGGCATCTATCGCTGCAACTGCGGTCACTTCGGAATTGACTATCGGAGCAAGTAGGTCGCGTACAAGCGCTGAGAAAGCGTCAGGGTGCTCGAATATCGGGGAGACGTCGCAGCGACCACCCGTATTTCGATTTATGAGAGCTGAGTAGTGAGGCACTTCGATGCTTCTGTAAATATTAACGTTCAAATTCAGCGGACCGTGAATCCATCCGCTTCAATGCAGGGTTAGCCAGCATTTTGCCCGCCCCAAATAGTCATATGAATGTCGACTCCGAGTGATGCCAGTTCCTGCTGGAAACTGGGCGTCAACTCCACCATCGCTGCACCAGAGACGCTGATGAAGCAATCCAGCACGAAGTTGCAGCCCACTTTTTGGAGCGAGCGAATCTCGGTGGTTCGTGGTTTAAGGAGATCGACCCAGACTTGAAGCTCCGGCGTAAACGGGTCATTTTCGTCCTGGCCGGACAAATGCTTCTTCCAGCCGCCCCATTCGTGCAGGTCGTTGCCAACTCGCTTGGCATCGCCGCGACGCCAACTGCTATCGGGCTCAATTCGGAGTGCAGCAGTTACGTCAGACGGGTTGAGGTCGTTGCCCGTGACAATCAGACTGACGCTGCTTGCGAACTCACGATTGGATGGGTTCTCGGCCATGCAGGCTAACTTTTCTTATGTGGGGACTGCCGCCCGCCGCCAAGGGCTTGGAAAGAGCCTTCTAAGCGCTTGTCACAAATGATGATTTCCATGTACAGCGGTCAAGGGAAACGGCATCAACAAAACGGCATTTTGGCGCAAGGCGGCTAGGCACTATAGCGCCCTGTCGGCACCTCTCGCTGCCTTTTGGGCGGGCATCCGACCCGAGCTTTCCCCACACGCCGCGCATTGCGCCACCCGGCTCGCCCCACAGCCCACCACGACAGAACTGCGCGGCCGCAGGCCGTGGTCCGTGGCGATTTCTGAGGCGCCGAGGCGCGCAGGGAAAGGGCGTGGCGCGCGTACCCGCGCGCTTCAAGAACATACTCGCCGGAAGGGTTTGACCACAGCGACCGGGCAACGCCCTGGAGCGGAGGGAGTTTGACGGCGCACGCCTTTGACCGAGCACTTTGAGTCTGCGAAGCATTCCGTCACGCCCGCTCAGGCACCCTAGACGACGCTGCTCTTCGTTGCAAATGCTCGCCGTAGCCCAGGCTACGGCTGTGCTTTGCGCCTCGATCAACCCCGTCTAGAGCACCTGCTCGAACGCGCCGAAATGCTTCACAGACTCCGGGCGTCGGCTTCAGCCAACCGCCGATGCATGAGCCCCGGGCCACGGCCTGCGGCCAAGCATGCACCGCGCCGTAGCAGGCATATTCAAACTGGGCCACTGCGAGAAGGTCGGACGGCTCCGACAAGCTCAACCCGAACGGTACTGAATGGCAGGGCAAACAAGACCCGCCCGAAAGGTGTGCTGCGCCGGATGTTGCGCTCAGTCCCCCAAGCCCAAAAACACCGTCATCCGCTGCAATTCGTCCTCCAGCGCCAGCTTGAAAGCTTTGTCTTTAGGCGCAGCAGCCACAAAGCCCACATCGGGCTGAAGCACGCCGCCCTTGGCGCTGACATTGGCCCAGCCGATGACCTGGTCGCGCCACAGCAAGGGCAGGGCGTAATGGCCGCGCACGCGTTTGGCGGCGGGGGTGTAGGCCTCGAAGCGGTAAGCCCAGCCCCACAGCAGCTCAAAGCGGCGGCGGTCCCAGACCACGGGGTCGAAGGGGGCCAGCAAGCGGACTTGCTCATCGGCGCTATATTTTTTGGCGGCGGGGTTCTCGCCCTCGGGCCAAAACCAGGTGATGCCGTCGACCACGCTGCTGGGCAGGCGCGTGCGGGCGCGTTGCAAAGCGGCTTTGCGATGCTCGCGCCATTGCGGCACACCGCCCGAGAGGTGGCTGACCAACTGGCCTAGGCTGGCGGCGGGCAGGGGGGCGTATTTCGCCACGATGACATCGACCAGTGCGTCCATGATGGCGTCGCGGCTGAGGTCAGTCGGTTGATGCTCGCGTGCGGCATAAAGGCGCTGGCCGCCTTCGCGCCGCGCCACACGCAAAAGGCCACGGTAGTGCATGCCTTCCAACAATTGGGTGCTGGCCTTGCTGTTGCCGCCAAACCAGTTGGTGACGCTGCCGTGGTCAAAGTGCGCATCTACCTCGGCGGGCCGCACAATGCCGCGCTCGCGCACAAAGGCCAACACCTCTTGGGCCTGCTTTAGGCGTGCGGCGGGCCACACGGTGCGCGGCGTGCGCGGGTGCATCAGGTGGTGCAGCTCACGCGCCACAAAGCCGTAGTTGACGAAGAAGTCTTCTTCAATGGCCAGCTTGGGGTAGCGGGCTTCTAGGTCACCGGCCCGGTAGTCTGCCACGCGGTGGCGCAGGGTCAGGTCTTGGGCGCGGGCCGGGGCGCGCAGCGGGTCGGCCTGCACAAAACCCAAGCGGCTCAGGGCCTTGGGCAAGGTGGTGGGGGTGAAGAGGCTGCGGGCCACGGCGTAGCGGCGCAGGGTGTCCAGGGTCAGTACAGATGAGGCCATGGCCAGATGATGCCGCAAGCTCAGGCGACAATCACGCTCTGTCCAGCACTCTGCCCAAGCTCGTCATGCAAGTCACCAAAACCGCCATTGCCGATGTCCTGATTTTTGAGCCCAAGCTGTTTGGCGACGCCCGAGGCTTTTTCATGGAGAGCTTCAACCAGAAGATCTTTGATGACGCTGTGGGCGGCCACACCGCCTTTGTGCAGGACAACCACTCGCGCTCGGCCAAGGGCGTGCTGCGGGGGCTGCACTTTCAGCGCGCACCGCATGCCCAGACGGTGTCGGGCTCTATGCATTGCAGCAGCGGGTCGGTGCTGGCGCTTTGCCCTGCGGTGGCCCAAGGTCCGTTCACGGGCAGGCCGCTGGCCAGCACGGCCTCAGCCTCTTGGGCGCGAGCCATCACTGCTGCATGTTCACGCTCCAACAACTGCGGGTTGGCAGCCGTGCGGGTAATGGCTTGGAGTTTTTGCTGCACGGTGCTGGAGCCAAACAGCTTGCCCGTGCTGCTGCCCAAGCGCACTGGGCCAGCGGGGCCCATTTGGTAGGCCCGCACCGTGCTGCCATTGAGCCACACCGCATTCCCTGCAATGGATACTGCGCTGAACATGGCGCGCTGGTTGCCGGACATCAGCAGGTCGACAAACTGCCCGCCCCAGCCGCTTGTGCTGCCTTCCACGCCAAAAGACTGCCACGTGGATTGCTGGTCGTTGTGAGAGAACAGCTTGGCCGGTAGCGCCGCCCTGCCACTGAGGTAATTGGCTTTGCTGGTGGGTCCGATCAGCGGGCCGACATTGGCGGTGACGGCCAAGCGCTTGGCGTTGAAGAGGTCTCGCACCCCCCCCATGACGGGGTGGAAGGCCAAGCCCTCTCCGCCGCTGGCAGTCACACTCAAGGCACCACCCAGACGCTCGTGCAATACGGTGCTGGTGGGCTTGCTGGGGGTGCCTGGCGCGGCAAGGGCTATCTCGCCCACACCGCCACGCACGCTGTCGTACCGTTGCCAGGCGCTGGACCCGGTGTCCAGCACCATGCTCATGGCATCGTTGCCACCGGCCATGAAAATGCAGACCAGAGCCTTGTAGCCGGTCGCTCCTGCAGCGGCGGCCTGGCCCATGGCAGCCAAACCCAGGCCCAAGCCACTGGCAGCCGGTGCCACCAGGCCCAGCGCAGAAGCCCGGCGCAGCACTTCACGGCGGGAGAGAAAGTCAGAGCGTTGCGACATGATGGGGCTCACTTCTGGACAATGAATTCAGGGCTGACCAAAGTCAGCGCCAAGGCCGTCAGCACGCGGTAGCGCTTGGCGCTTTCCACTGCGGCCGCGTTGTTGCTATTGAGTACCGGAATGGTGATGGAGTTGATCGCCGCCAAGGTCTCGCTGCTCAGCGCGCTGGAGGCCGCAGCAGGCAGAAGGCGCGATTGCACATGGGCCAACAGCGTGTCTGGCCTGTCGGCCAAGCTCATCGCGGTGGTCAAATTGACCTGCAGGTCTGGCCGAGTGGCCTTGCCGTCGGCCCCTTTGAGGCCCACACCTCGCTCGATGGCGGCCAGCATGAAGTTCACATAGCCCGCCGTGCTGCCTTCAGAGGTGATTTGCATTTCCGGCAGGGTCAGGCCCAAAGCTGCTGCTTCACCGCCGGGCGGCACATAGCCGGGCCGGTAGAAGTTAAACACGCTGGGGGAGCGCCACGGAGTTTGAGCCAGTTGGGTGGTGACATCGTCGGTGCTACCCGCCAGCACCACACCGCTGTCGGACGTGGCCTCGAAAGCGCGCAGGTACGCAGTCAAGCGCAGCACCGGCTCGCGCAGCTTGCCAAAACGCTCTTGCTGGGCCACGGAGGTGCTGCGCGCTTCCTCGTCCAACAACACAGCCTTGAAGACTGCCTTCATGTCACCCCGCACCCCCAAGCCGTTGTTGTTGAAGGCGGCGGCCACGCGGCCCACATAGGCCGGGCTGGGATGGCTGGTGACCAGCCGCTGGATCAACTGCCGGCCGATGAAGGGGCCCACGTTGGGATGGTTGAACAAGGCATCCAGAGCGACCCTGAGGCTGGCCGCCGGGTCTGCCACCCCTTGTGCAGCGACGCCAGTGCCCAAGAAGGCCTTGGCCCCATTCTCATGAAAGCGGGGATAGCCTTGCATGGGCATGGCGTATCGGTTGGGGTCTTGATAGCCAACGCTGCCCCAGAAGCGCTGATTCAACTGGTCAGGCCCGCCCCAGCTAAAGCCGGTGAAGACGCGGGACAAGCCGACAATATCGTCAGAGGTATAGCTCTCCACGGGCTTGCCCGTGCCGTCCAGCACCACGCTGCCATCGGCACGCAGTTGATACAGGCCGATGGAGAAGAGTTGCATCACCTCGCGCGCAAAGTTTTGGTCGGGCTGGCGGCCCGTCAGCGGGTCTGCCGGGCGGTTGCGCATGTGCGAGAGGTACATGCCCATGGCGGGGTGCATGGCCACGTCTTGCAGCAAAGTGCGGAAGTTGCCAAACGCATTGCGAGCCAGCATGTCTTGGTAGTCGGCCACGGCTTCGGCGCGCTGGTCGTTCATGTCCAAGAGCGACACCACAAAGATTTGGGATAGCGCAAAGGCGGCCCGTTGGCGCAACTGGTCGTCGGCATACAGGGCCCGCTCGTAAAAGGACGAGATCAGCTCGTTAGGCGAGGCCACGGCCTTTGCGTCCACCGCCTTGGCTTTGGTGGTGGCCGCACGCCAGCGTGGCAAGTGCGTGGCCGTGCTGGGCAGAGCCATTTGTGCCTCTAACCAAGCCGGAGCGCCCACCGTCTGAATGGTGGTCAGCAGGGGCTCGGTGGGGCCAAAGCTAGCCTGGGTGGCCAGGCGGAAGGCCTCTGCCCGGGTCGGCAAAGTCTGTGTTGGCGCTGGCGCAGGTGCCGGTGTAGGGGCTGGCGTGGGTGCCGGTGTGGGTGCTGGCGTAGGGGCCGGCGTGGGCGATGGTGCCGGTGTCGGCGCGCGGCCCTGGGGGGCATCGGGCGTCCCTGCGGCAGGGTCACTGGCACCGCCGCCACCACCGCCGCAGGCGGCCAGCGAGAGCATGAAGGCCGCACTGAAGGCCTGCGCCAGTCGGCGCGGAATGACAGAGCGCGCCAGAGGCGCGGCGGACGACTTGCCCATGATGACCACCTTGTTCCGAAGACGCCATCCATACAGCGTCGATCAGACAGGGGTATCGGCCCGGCGGGTGGGCCCTCAAGCAAGCCGTAACGCTTGCTTACTTGAAGGGGAAAAACACCGGAATAGCCATCAATGCGACCGCCAAAAAGGCGATAGCCACTGGCAAGCCCGTACGCACAAAGTCGCCCATGGTGTAGCGGCCAGGGGCCATGATCATCAAATTGGTCTGGTAGCCATAAGGCGTGATGAAGCTGCAACTCGCGCCATACAACACAGCCATCACAAAAGGCATGGGAGACAGGCCCAATTGCTCGGCCACGCCCACCGCAATGGGAAAGGCCAGTGCAGCCGCTGCGTTGTTGCTCATCAGCTCGGTCAAGATCCAGGTCGCTACCAAGAGCACGGCCAGCGCCCAATAAGGCCCTGAATCTTGGGCCCCTGCCAGCAGGCCCGACGCCATGATGTTGGCAGCCCCCGTGTTGACCATGACTTCGGAGATCACCAACGAAGACGCGATGATCATGATCAGCTCCCAAGGCACATTCCGCCGCAGGTCGTCCACCCGCGCAAAGCCCAAGAGCAGGAACACGGCCAACAGCAACAGCATGCCCTTCAGGAAGTCGAAGAGACCGAAGGCAGACAAAGCAATGACGGCCACAAAGCCGACCAGCGAGAACCAGCTCTTGCGCGGGTCGACAAACTTTTGCACCTCGCGCTGCGAGACGATGACAAAGTTGCGGCTGAGATTGTTGCGCTTCTCGAAATCTTGCCCCACCACCAGCACCAGCGCATCGCCCACTTCCAAGCGCATATTGCCGATGGAGCCACCCAGGCGTTCGCTGCCACGCCGCACGGCAATGACTGCGGCGTCAAAGTGGGCGCGGAAGTCGACCTCGCGGATGGTGCGGCGTGCCAGCATGGAACCAGCCGCCACCACCACTTCCACCAAATTGGCCAGCGGCAGGTGCTCGTCCTGGTCATGGGTGCGCAAACCGGGGAAGCGCGCCAACAAGTCCACCCGCGTCACGTCGCCCGTGAACACCAATACGTCCCCCGCATTCACAAAGCGGTCAGGCTCGACCGGGGCGATCACATACTCGCCGCGCAGGATCTCGGTCAGAAACAAATGGCCCAGGTTGCGCAGGCCTGCTTCTTCAATCGTCTTGCCGATCAAGGGGCAGTCAGGCAAGACTTCGGCTTCCAGGAAGTAGTCACTGGCGGACTCTTCTGCAGGCGGATGCGCCTTGAGCAGCTTGGGATACAGGGCAAACATCACCAAGCCGCAGGCCACCACAATCAAGCCCCCGACCGGGAGCAAATCAAAGAGCTGCAGCTCAGGCATCTTGCGTCCCGCCAACAAGCTGTTGACCAGCAAGTTGGTGCTGGTGCCCACCAGAGTCAGAATGCCACCCAGAGAGGCGGCAAAGCACATGGGCATCAGCAAGCGCGACGCGCTGTGTTCGCGGTTGGCCTTGAGCGGGCCAAGCAGTGAAGCCACCACGGCCGTGTTGTTCAAAAAGGCCGAATAGAGCGCGGTGGCACCATAGAGCTTGACCAAGGCCCAGCGATAAGGACCGCGCACCAAGCGGTCGGCAATCAGCTCCAGCATGCGGCTCTTATCGAGCACGATGGAGAGCAGCAGCAACACCACGACGGTGATGAGCCCGTTATTGGTGAATTGCTTGAGCGTGTCTTTGATGCTGATGTAGTCCAGCATCACATACAGAAACGCCACGCAGGCGAACACCACGCCAGGCGACTTTTTGTCGCGTACCAATTCCACCACCAGCCAAGCCAAGCTGGCGAAGACGACGCCTTGGTCAACAGTCATGTACAAGTCTCTGTGCAAACGATAGCGCCCGCCTCAAAGGCGGGCGCTACTGGGGAGGCCGCAAGGCCTTAGTCGATCAGGCCCAAGGCCTTGAGGCGAATGATCACTTGGTCTGCCGCTTGCTCTGCCGACTGAGTGGTGGTGTTGACGCGCAGCTCGGGGTTCTCAGGCGGCTCATACGGGCTGGAGATGCCGGTGAAGTTGGCAATCTCGCCGCGTCGCGCCTTTTTGTAGAGACCCTTGACATCGCGCTCTTCGGCCACGGCCAGCGGCGTGTCCACATGCACTTCGATGAACTCGCCCTCACCCATCAGGCCGCGTGCCATGGCGCGCTCAGAGCGGAAGGGGGAGATGAAGGCCGTCAGCACGATCAGGCCGGAGTCCACCATCAGGCGGGCCACCTCGGAGATGCGGCGGATGTTCTCCACGCGGTCTGCCTCGGTAAAGCCCAGGTCCTTGTTCAGGCCATGGCGGATGTTGTCACCGTCCAGCAGATAGGTGTGGCGGCCCATGGCATGCAGCTTCTTTTCCACCAGGTTGGCAATGGTGGACTTGCCTGAGCCGGAGAGCCCCGTGAACCACAACACGCCGGGGCGCTGACCCTTGGCCTTGGCGCGGGCGGCTTTGTCCACGTCCACATGCTGCATGTGGATGTTGTGCGAGCGGCGCAGCGCGAAGTGCAACATGCCCGCGCCAACTGTGTTGTTGGTCAGGCGGTTGATCAGGATGAAGCCACCGGTGTCGCGGTTGACGGTGTAGGGGTCAAAAGCAATCGGGCGGTCCAGCGCCAGGTTGACCACACCAATCTCATTGATCTCCAACTGCTTGGCGGCCAAGTGCTCCATGGTGTTGACGTTGACCTTGTACTTGGGCTCGGTCACCGTGGCGGGCACGGTTTGGGTGCCGATCTTCAGCAAGTAGGGGCGGCCTGGCAGCATGGGCTCATCGTGCATCCACACCAAGGTGGCTTCGAACTGGTCGGCCACTTCGGCCGGGGCGTCTGCCGAGGAGATGACATCGCCGCGCGAGATGTCGATTTCATCGGCCAGCGTGATGGTCACGCTTTGGCCGGCCACCGCCAAAGGCAGGTCGCCATTGAGGGTGACGATGCGCGAGACCGTGCTCTCACGGCCCGAGGGCTGGGCGCGGATGCGATCACCCGGCTTGATTTGGCCGGCGGTGATGACGCCGCAGAAGCCGCGGAAGTCAAGGTTGGGGCGGTTGACCCACTGCACCGGTAGGCGGAAGGCCTCTTTTTGCAAACGGGTCTCGTCGATCTCGCAGGTCTCCAAAAAGCCCATCAAGGTGGGGCCACGGTACCAGGGTGTCTTCTCGCTGGGCGTGGTCATGTTGTCGCCCTTCAAGCCCGACAACGGGATGGAGGTGATGTCGGCCAAACCGATCTGCTTGGCAAACTCGCGGTACTCCTCGTTGATCTGCTTGAAGACCTTTTCCGAGTAGTCCACCAAGTCCATCTTGTTGATGGCCAGCACGACTTTGCGAATGCCGATCAGGCTGACCAGATAGCTGTGGCGACGCGTTTGCGTCAGCACGCCCTTGCGCGCGTCGATCAAGATGACCGCCACATCGGCCGTGGAGGCGCCCGTGATCATGTTGCGGGTGTACTGCTCATGGCCCGGGGTGTCGGCCACGATGAACTTGCGGCGGTCCGTGCTGAAGAAGCGGTAGGCCACGTCAATGGTGATGCCCTGCTCGCGCTCTGCGGCCAGGCCATCGACCAGCAGCGCAAAGTCGATGTCACCGCCTTGGGTGCCCCATTTTTTGGAGTCGTTTTCAATCGCGGCCAGTTGATCCTCGAAGAGCATCTTCGACTCATACAACAGCCGCCCGATGACGGTGGACTTGCCGTCGTCCACCGACCCGCAAGTGATAAAACGCAGCAAGCTCTTCTTCTCGTGCTGCTTGAGGTACTGCTCAATGTCGGTGGAGATCAGGTCCGAAACGTGGGCCATGGTGATTCCTTAAACCAAAAATTTTGACAACGCACCAGCCGCGATAACCGCAGGCCAGCAACGCTACGAATGGTGTTCATCCTCGACTCGGGAAGCGAGGGTTCCCCTCGCCGACCCGAGCGCCCCCTCGGGGGGCAGCGACCGGCAGGGAGCGTGGGGGCATCAAAAATACCCCTCTTGCTTCTTCTTCTCCATCGAAGCGGCGGCGTCGTGGTCGATCATGCGGCCCTGACGCTCCGAGGTCTTGGTCAGCAGCATCTCTTGAATGATGGAAGGCAGGGTGTCCGCCTCAGACTCCACCGCACCCGAGAGCGGGTAGCAACCCAGGGTGCGGAAGCGCACGCTTTTCATCATCGGCACTTCGCCTTCACGCAAGGGGAAGCGCTCGTCGTCCACCATGATCAAGGTGCCGTCACGCTCCACCACCGGGCGTTTGGCCGCGTAGTACAGCGGCACGATGGGCACGTTTTCTTGATAGATGTATTGCCAGATGTCCAACTCAGTCCAGTTGGAGATGGGAAACACGCGGATCGACTCGCCCTTTTGCTTGCGGCCGTTGTAGAGCCGCCAGAGCTCAGGGCGCTGGCTCTTGGGGTCCCAGCGGTGCTGGGCCGAGCGGAAGGAGAAGATGCGCTCTTTGGCGCGGCTCTTTTCTTCGTCGCGGCGGGCACCACCAAAGGCGGCGTCAAAGTTGTACTTGTCCAGCGCCTGCTTCAGGCCCTGGGTCTTCCACATATCGGTGTGGATTTGCGAGCCATGCGTGAAGGGGTTGATGCCCAACTCCATGGCCTCGGGGTTGTGGTGGACCAGCAAGTCCATGCCCAGCTCTTTGGCCATGCGGTCGCGCATGTCGTACATGGCCCGGAACTTCCAGGTCGTGTCCACATGCAGCAGCGGGAAGGGCGGCGGCGAGGGGAAAAAGGCCTTTTTGGCCAGGTGCAGCATCACCGCTGAATCTTTGCCGATGGAATACAGCATCACCGGGTTCTCGGCCTCGGCAACAACCTCGCGCATGATGTGGATGCTCTCGGCTTCCAGGCGCTGCAAATGGGTCAAGCTCATGGGGGGCTCCCTTTCTTCGGGCAAATGTTCAGACGGGGGGTCGGACTGAAAGGTGGACGACATCACGCGCCGCTGCGCGCCAGCGGCGTTGGGCAACGGTGACACCGGGGAAGGTGGTGGGCTGGTGGCCGGTGCGGCATGGGGGCGGGGCACCGCAGGCTCGTACAGGTCCAGACGCAGGCGGGGCTGCGCCGGGCAGGCCCGCAGGGCCAAGTGCGGCTGCTCGGCCAACCACGCCCACAGCTCGGGCGCGCGCCGCAGGTCGGGGCCACACAAAAAAACCTGCCAAGCCCCCTTGGGCGGAACGCCCAGGCGGGCCAAAAAATCTTGATAGGCCGCCGCACGGGCAATGTGGGGCACAGGCAACCAACGCAAGCTGCCCCGCGGGCACAGCGCCACCAGCAAACCGCCTTGGGGCGGGCACTCTGGGTGCGGCACCGCCCCCATCCACAGCAGGCGTTGGCCCGCGCGAGCACGGGTGGCAGCGTCTTGCGCCGGGCTCCAAACGTCTTGCACCCAGGCCTTTGCCGCCGCATCGTGCAGGGTGCAGTCGCGCAAAGCCTGCACCGCCACGCCCCAACGTGCCAACAGGCGCGAGAGGGCGCGCGCTTCGAGGCGCACTTGCCAGCGGCTCAGGGCCAGGGCTTGCACGCTGGCGGTGCTCCACAAGCCCGCTGGAGCCCCCGCCGCCTCGGGTGGGCCTTGCAGCACGGCGGCCCGCAGGGCGGCCTCGGCATCGGCCGACAGCACGCGGCCTTCGCCCCGGGGGCGCCCCCGTGCTGCGACATCAATGGCCGACCAGCCGCCGCTGGCAAAGGCTTTGTAAGCCTTGATGATGGTGGGCACGGACAAGCCGGTTTCGGCTTGGATGCGGGTCAAACTCAGGCCGTCCACGCGCAACTGCACCGCCCGCTTGCGGCGGGCATTGAGTGCGTTGACATCGAGCGCAGAAGCGTTTGCGTTCACCAAGAACAACCTGGACAGTAAATGTTTTAGGGGTGTGATTCTGTCACGGGCTCGGCACAATGCCCCATCCCCTGTTTGAAAGCCCCCACCATGAGCACCCCCGCCAGCCTTGATTTGCCCGGCCTGTTGCAGCGCCTCACCCCCCTCATCCGGGACGCCGGGCAGGTGATCATGGACATCTACGCCACCGACTTTGACGTGACTCGCAAGGGCGATGACTCCCCCGTCACGGTGGCCGACCAACAAGCCGAGGCCGTGATCTTGGCGGGGCTGGACAAGCTCGCCCCTGGCATCCCCGTGGTGGCCGAAGAAGCTGTGGCTGCGGGCCATATTCCAGAAGTGAGCGAATGCTTCTTTTTGGTAGACCCCCTGGATGGCACCAAGGAATTCATCAGCCGCAATGGTGAGTTCACCGTCAACATCGCCCTGATTCAACAAGGCCGGCCCGTGCTGGGCTTGGTTTACGCCCCCGCCATTGGCCGCCTGTTTGGTGGTGCTGAGGGCCAGGGCGCTTGGCTGGAAGACCGCCAGGGCCGCCGCGCCATTGCCTGCCGCGCCGTGCCGCCCGAGGGCCTGACCGTGGTGGCCAGCCGTTCGCATGGCGACGAGACCGCCTTGGATGCTTTTCTGAATGGCCGCACCGTGGCCTCACGCACCAACGCGGGCTCGTCCTTGAAGCTGTGTTTGGTGGCCGCTGGCGAAGCCGACCTCTACCCCCGCCTGGGCCGCACCATGGAGTGGGACATTGCCGCCGGTGACGCCGTGCTGCGCGCCGCCGGGGGCAAGGTGTGCACGCTGGAGGGGGCTCTGCTGGCTTATGGCAAGCCGGGCTGGGACAACCCGCACTTCGCCGCCTCTGGGCTCTGATAGCGTGGGCGGGTAACAGCCAGCCGCCAACCCGCCCTCCCCGATGCCCGAGTTTGATGCCGCAGACCCGCTGCGCGGCTTGAATGCCGTGTTGGCGCACGGGCGTCTGCTGGCGGTCAACCAGACCCTGGCGGCCTTGCTGGCCCCGGTGCGGGTGATTCCGGCCCGTGCACGGTTTGTGGGTGACGCCCAAGCGGTGTTGGCCTGGGGCCGCAAGCCCAGCGCCGAGCGCGCCGAGGCCTGGGCCCAAGAACAAGGCCTGCCCATCTTGCGGCTGGAGGACGGTTTTCTGCGCTCCGTGGGCCTGGGGCCAGATTGCCCAGCCTTATCGATGGTGGTGGACGATGAAGGCATTTACTACGACTCCAGCAGCCCCTCGCGCCTGGAGCGACTGATCAGCCAGCCTTTGAGTGCGGCGCAAACCGCGCGCGGGCAAGCGCTGATCCAGGCTTGGCGGGCGGCGCGCGCCTCGAAGTACAACCATGCGCGCGAGCACCCAGAGTGGGTGCGCGAAGGAGATGTGTTGGTGGTGGACCAAACCTTTGGCGACGCCTCCATCAGCGGTGGCCAGGCCGATGCTCAGAGCTTTTTGCGCATGCTGCAAGCGGCGCTCGACGAGCACCCCCAGGCCCGCATCCTGCTCAAGGTCCACCCTGACGTGGTGGCCGGCCGCAAACGCGGGCACTTCAGCGCCCTGGACCACACCTTGAGCCCCGCCGCGCGCCAGCGCCTGCAATGGCTGGCCGCCGACGCCCACCCGCCCAGCCTGCTGGACAGGGTAGCCGCTGTGTACACCGTGACCTCGCAGATGGGCTTTGAAGCCCTGCTGTGGGGCAAGCCCGTGCGCTGCTTTGGCCTGCCCTTTTATGCAGGCTGGGGGCTGACGCGGGACGAACTCAGCCCTCCTCCCCGCCGCCAGCCCGCCCAGGTCGGCGTGGCGGCGCTGGCCCATGCCGCCCTGGTGCGCTATGCCCGCTACATCCGCCCAGAAACCGGCGAAGCCTGCGAGGCTGAAGACCTGCTGGACTGGATGGGCCTGCAGCGGCGCAGCCGAGAGCGCTTCAGCCCCACCGTGGTTGCTGTCGGCTTCTCCGCCTGGAAGAAACCCATCGTCGAGGACTTCTTCGCGGGCAGCGAGGTGCGCTTCCAAGGCCCCAGAAAGCCTATTGCCCCAGGGGCCACCTTGGCCTTGTGGGGCCAGCGTGAATTGCCTCCTGCCGCCCTGGGATTGAACCCACCGGCAGAGGTCGTGCGGCTGGAGGACGGCTTTTTGCGCTCGGTGGGCCTGGGGGCGGACCTGGTGCGCCCGCTGTCTTGGGTGATGGACAGACATGGTTTGTATTACGACGCCACCCGCCCCTCCGAGCTGGAACACCTGCTACTGACCACCAACTTCGACCCCGCGCTGAAGGCCAGGGCCGCAGCGCTGCGCGAGCGCATCCTGGCCTTGGGCGTGACCAAGTACAACATGGGCCATACCCCTTGGGCGCGCCCAACCACGCCCCGCGCCGTGGTGCTGGTGGTGGGGCAGGTGGAAGATGACGCCTCGCTGCGCTGGGGGGCTCCCGGGCTGAATACCAATTTGGCCTTGCTCAAAGCCGTGCGCGCCGAGCGGCCCGACGCCCACTTGATTTACAAGCCCCACCCGGATGTGGTGGCCCAGTTGCGTGAGCCGGGGGCCAAGGAATCGCGGGCCCACCAGTTCTGCGACGAGATCGTGACCGATACCCCCATGGACAAGCTGCTGCGCCAGGTAGACCAGGTGCATGTGCTGACCTCGCTGGCTGGATTTGAGGCCCTGCTGCGCGGCACCCCCGTCGTGGTCTGGGGCTGCCCTTTTTACGCCGGTTGGGGCCTGACGGACGATCGCCAACCGACCGCGCGGCCCCGCCGCCCCTTGGACCTGGACAGCCTGACCGCCGCCACCTTGATCCTCTACCCGAGCTATGTCAGCCGGGACAGTGGCTACTTCTGCACACCCGAGCGGGCTGTGGACGAATTGCAGCATTGGCGCGACACCGACGGCCCCAGCACCACCACCCTGACCCGCCAAGCCTGGCGCATGGCGTTGCGCTGGGGCAAGCGATGGCGAGACAGCTCGCCGAGCCAACATTAGGGAAGTCCTCCTCGAAACTGGGGGTCTCGTTTTGAGAGCAATCTCGCTAGACTGAGGCAAAGCACAGGGACATCGTCGACCTGGGCGCAGTTTGTCCCAGTCGGCTTCGGCCAGGTGATGCACGCTGTGCCTTGCGGCAGCTTTCCTGTGAACCTGCCGACACACCATGACACCCCGGTCACTGCACCTTCTCATGGGCCACCAGCGCACCCTGCTGCTGCAAGGCCCGATGGGGCCGTTTTTTGAACGGCTGGCGGCGGTGCTGCGTGCGCAGGGGCAAACCGTCTGGAAAGTTAACTTCAACGGCGGGGACGACCACTTCTTCAAGGGCCCTGGCCGTATTCAGTTTCGGGCCCCGCTGGCCGCATGGCCCCATCGCATCCGCGAGTTGTTGGCCGAGCTCAACATCGATGCACTGGTGTTGTTTGGCCAGTCTCGCCACCTGCATGCCCAAGCGATAGCGGCGGCCAACGAAATAGGCATACCCGTCTACGTGTTTGAAGAGGGCTATTTCCGCCCCGACTACGTGACGCTGGAATGCGGCGGCGTGAACGCCGAATCGTCCTTGCCCACCGACGCGGCCTTCTACCGCCAGTTGGACATCGAGCCCCCCCATGCACCCCAAGCCACAGGGCAAAGCTTTGCCTCCATGGCGCAATGCGCGATCCGCTACGGCATGGCCATGCACAGTGCCCAAAAGCACTATCCCCACTACACCCACCACCGTAGTCTGTCCCCAATGCCGGAGGGCTTGCTGTGGCTGAGAGGCGATTGGCGCAAGTGGAAGTACCGTTGGCTGGAGCGTCGTGATTGGGCGGCACTCACCGCGCCCGAGCGCCGCAAGCGGTTCTTCTTGGTGCCTTTGCAAGTGCAAAACGACAGCCAGATCGTGCATCACTCGCGCTACGACTCCATGCTGCCCTTTATGGACGATGTGCTGGAGTCATTCGCAGCGCGCGCGGACCACGGGGATTGGTTGGTCTTTAAGCACCACCCCATGGACCGCCCTTATAACGACTTCACGCACCAGATCGCCGCTGCCGCCGCCAAATATGGCCTCAGCGAGCGCGTGCGCTATGTGCACGACCTACACCTGCCCACGCTGCTGAAGGCCGCCAAAGGAGTGATCACCGTCAACAGCACCACGGGTTTGCAAGCGCTGTTTCACGGCACTCCGGTGGTCACCTTGGGTGATGCCTTCTACAACGTCCCTGGCTTGGTGCAAGTGGGTCATCTCGACCAGTTCTGGGCCCAGCCCCACGCTGTGGATACCGATCTCTTCCAGCGCTACCGGGCCTATGTGATCCGCGAAACTCAGCTCAATGCCAGCTTTTACGCCGATGCACCGGGCTTGTCGTCAAGCACCGTCATCAAGCGGCGCGACGCGCTGGCCGCATCCAGCCCCAAAGACGCGGCCCAGGCCTCGGCCTGATCGCCGCCAATCCGCCCCACATTGAAGTAAGCCGCTTGCGGGTGGGCCAAGTAGAAGCCGCTGACGCTGGCTGCTGGCGTCATGGCTAGGCTTTCAGTCAGGCCCATGCCGATCTCATCGCAGGCCAACACGCTGAACATCTCCGCCTTGACGCCGTGGTCCGGGCAGGCCGGGTAGCCGGGTGCCGGCCGAATGCCCTGGTACTGCTCGGCAATAAGCTGTTCATTGCTGAGCTGTTCATCCGCCGCATAGCCCCACAGCTCGGTGCGCACGCGCTGGTGCAGGCGCTCGGCAAAGGCTTCAGCCAAGCGGTCGGCCAGGGCCTTGAGCATGATGGCCGAGTAGTCGTCATGCGCGGCTTCAAACGCCGCCGCGCGCGCCTCGGCACCCACGCCCGCCGTCACGGCAAACAGGCCGATGTAATCGGGCTGCTTGCCCTTGGGGGCGATGAAGTCTGCCAAGCAGCGATTCGGGCGCTTCACGCCGTCCACCACCGGCCGCTCGGTCTGCATGCGCAGCGGTGCCCAGCGCAGCAGCACCTGCTGGCGGGTCTCGTCGGCATAGACCTCGATCACATCGTCATCCACAGTGTTGGCCGGGTAGAAGCCCATCACGCCGTGGGCCTGCAGCCAGCGTCCGTCGATGATCTTCTTGAGCAAGGCTTGGCCATCGGCCAGCACCTTACGCGCCGCATCGCCCACCACCGCGTCTTGCAAGATCGCGGGGTAGGGCCCCGCCAAATCCCAGGTCTGGAAGAAGGGGCCCCAGTCGATGCAGGCGGCCAGCTCGGCCAGGTCGTACTGCTTGAACACCCGGCGGCCCAAAAAGCGTGGCTTGACGGGTGCCACGGTCCAGTCCATCTGCGCCTTATTGGCACGCGCTTGAGCCCAACTGACCAAGGGCGTGGCTTTGCGGCTGGCATGCAGCTCACGGACCCGCTGATAATCTGCGTTGAGTTCAGCCACGTAGTCGAGCGAGCGCTCGGGCGAGAGCAGATCTGAGCACACACCCACCGCACGCGAGGCGTCCGGCACATAGACCACCGGCGCGCTGTAGTGCGGCGAGATCTTGACCGCCGTGTGCACGCGGCTGGTGGTAGCGCCCCCAATCAGCAGCGGCATGCGCCGCTCACGGAAGTAGGGGTCGCGCTCCATCTCGGTGGCCACGTGCTGCATTTCTTCGAGGCTGGGGGTGATGAGCCCGGAGAGGCCAATGATGTCGGCCCCCTCTTCCTTGGCCTTGGCCAAAATGGCCTGGGCCGGGACCATCACGCCCATGTTCACCACGTCAAAGTTATTGCACTGCAAAACCACCGAGACGATGTTCTTGCCGATGTCATGCACATCGCCCTTGACGGTGGCGATGACGATCTTGCCCTTGGCTTGTGCAGAGCCGCCCGCGTCAATCAGCGCGGCCTTTTCAGCCTCGATGTAGGGCAGCAAATGGGCCACGGCCTGCTTCATCACGCGGGCACTCTTGACCACCTGGGGCAAGAACATCTTGCCCGCCCCGAATAAATCGCCCACCACATTCATGCCGGCCATCAGCGGGCCTTCGATCACATGCAGAGGGCGGCCGCCCTCTGCTTGGATCTGCAGCCAGACCTCTTCGGTGTCCACCTCGATGAACTCGGTGATGCCATGCACCAGCGCGTGCGAGAGCCGCTCTTTGACGGGCGCGCCGCGCCAGGCCAGGCGGGCGGTGTCGTCCTTGGCCACACCCTTCACATGCTCGGCCACTTCCAGCAAGCGCTCGGTGGCATCGGCACGCCGGTTCAGCACCACGTCTTCCACCCGCTCGCGCAGGTCGGCGTCGAGTTCGTCATACACGCCCACCATGCCGGCGTTGACGATGCCCATGTCCATGCCCGCCTGAATGGCGTGGTAGAGGAACACGGTGTGGATGGCCTCGCGTACCGGCTCATTGCCGCGGAAGCTGAAGCTGACGTTAGACACGCCGCCCGAGACCTTAGCACCGGGCAGGTGCTGCTTGATCCAGCGCGTGGCCTCGATGAAGTCCACCGCGTAGTTGTTGTGCTCTTCAATGCCGGTGGCAATGGCAAAGATGTTCGGGTCGAAGATGATGTCTTCAGCCGGGAAGCCGACCTGGTCCACCAACACGCGGTAGGCGCGCTCGCAGATCTCTGTCTTGCGCGCAAAGGTGTCGGCCTGGCCCTGTTCGTCAAAGGCCATCACCACGGCAGCGGCGCCATAGCGGCGCACCAAAGTGGCTTGGCGGATGAATTCGGCCTCGCCCTCTTTGAGCGAGATGCTGTTGACGATGCCCTTGCCTTGGATGCACTTCAAACCCGCCTCAATGACGCTCCACTTGGAGGAGTCGATCATCACCGGCACGCGGGCGATGTCGGGCTCGGAGGCAATAAGGTTCAAAAAGCGCACCATGGCGGCCTGGCTGTCCAGCATGGCCTCGTCCATGTTGACGTCGATGACCTGAGCGCCGTTGTCGACCTGCTGGCGGGCCACCGAGAGCGCGTCTTCAAAGCGGCCCTCCAAAATCATGCGGGCAAAGACTTTGGAGCCGGTGACATTGGTGCGCTCGCCAATGTTCAGGAACAGCGAGCGCTCATCCAGGGTGACGGGCTCCAGGCCAGAGAGGCGCATGGGCGGGGGAGAAAGAGGCGATGTGGGCATGGCAGTTCAGGCGGGTGGCTCGCAAAACCCCGAGGCCAGCCGCGTGCGCAAGACGCAGCTCACCCTGGGGGTGAGCGTGGTTATCGTCCGCTTTACCGGATGGCCCAAGCCTGACAGTGAGGGGCTCACTGCTGCAACGCTCCTTGGAAGCCCTCATTTTAGCCGCGCCCAAACCGGTTATCGTTGCGGCATGGACGCCACCTCTTCTGCGCCCGGCCCCCAGGTGCCGCGCCCCATCACCGATGAACCCACTTTGGCCGCCCAGGCCGAGGCCTTGCTGCGCACACCCACGGCGCTGTCTGAGTTGACGGACGAGGAGGCGCGCTGCGTGGTCAGCTATATGCGCCTGGTGTCCTATGACGAAGGCGCTTTGCTGTTCCGCGAGGGTGACCAAGAGCAAACCGGCTATATGCTGCTGATTCTGCATGGGGATGTGACCGTGGAATCCACCGTGGTCAGCCGCACTGAGCCCATTGTGATGTCGGTGCTGGGCCCCGGCAGTTTGATTGGCGAAATGGGCCTGCTGGACGGCGCACCCAGGGCCGCATCGTGCGTGGCCAGCCTGCCTGTCACCGGGGCGGCGCTGTCGCGGCGCTCACTGCGCCGTTTGATGGAAGACGCCCCTGAAGTCGCCACCAAGCTGCTGATCGCCGTCTCCCAGCGCTTGGCCGAGCGCCTGCGTGAGAGCGGCCGCCAGCAGCGCATTTACTGCCAACTGGTGCGGGCCATGCAAGATGAAATCGAGGCCCTTGAGCGCAAACTGCTGCAGGTGATCCATGGTTCCGCAGCGCGGACCCAGGCGGCCAGCTCAGGCACACACGCGCCCTCGCCGCCGCCCGGCGACGACGAACCCATGACCCGGCCCATGCGGGGCGGCAGCTTCGGCCCGTACTGATCGCCCGCCGAGGTTTTAGGCAGCCAGGGTGCTGAACAAGGGGTCGTGTCGGCTGCGCGGGCGGTAGGTTTTGACGCTGGCAGCAATGGCCGCAATGTGCTCAGGCGTTGTGCCACAGCAGCCTCCCACAATGTTCAAAAAGCCCGCCTTGGCGAACTCACCCATCAAGCGGCCCGTCACGTCTGGGGTCTCGTCAAAGCCGGTGTCGCTCATGGGGTTGGGCAAGCCCGCATTGGGGTAGCAACTGATAAAGGCATCCCCGGCCACGCGACTCAACTCTTCAATATAGGGCCGCATCACCGTGGCCCCCAAGGCACAGTTCAAACCCACGGCCAAGGGGCGGGCATGGCGCACCGAATGCCAAAACGCCGCCACGGTTTGCCCCGAGAGAATGCGCCCCGAGGCGTCGGTCACCGTGCCAGAGATGATCACTGGCAGGCGCTCGCCGGTTTCTTCCATCAGCTCGTCCAGCGCAAAAATGGCGGCCTTGGCATTGAGTGTGTCAAAAATCGTCTCGACCAAGAACACATCCACGCCGCCCTCCAGCAGGGCTTGGGCTTGTTCCTTGTAGGCGGCCTTGAGTTGGTCAAAACTGATGTTGCGCGCGCCGGGGTCGTTGACCTCGGGGCTGATGCTGGCCGTGCGTGGCGTGGGGCCTAGGGCCCCGGCCACAAAGCGCGGCTTGTCGGGCGTGCTGTAGGCGTCCGCCGCTGCGCGCGCCAAGCGGGCGGCGGCCAAGTTCATCTCACGTGCCCAGGAGGCCAGGTCATAGTCTTCCTGGGCGATCGCCGTGGCGCCAAAGGTATTGGTCTCGATCAGGTCCGCCCCGGCCGCCAAGTATTGGTCGTGAATCTCCCGAATCACGTCGGGGCGGGTCAAGACCAGCAGGTCATTATTGCCCTTCAGGTCTTTGCCATGGCCCGCCAGCGCGGCATTGCGAAAGTCCGCCTCGCCGAGCTTGTAGCGTTGAATCATGGTGCCCATGGCCCCATCGATGATGGCAATACGGGACGCCAGGATGGCGGGCAGGGCCGCCGCGCGGGTATAGGGCAAGGTGGGCTTGTTCATCACGAGATTGTAGAAACCTCGTCAAGCCCCCTGCAAGCGTCAGCTTTGGCTGCGGGTCAAACGCCCCACCACAAAGAGCAATACCAATGCGCCCAAGATCGAGGCGATCCAGCCCGCCGCCTGCCCTGGGGCGTACCAACCCAGCGCTTGCCCGGCCGTGTTGGCCAAGAAGGACCCCGCCACCCCCAGCACACAGGTGAGGATCCAACCAATCTTTTGATCACCGGGCATCAGCAGTCGAGCCACCGCCCCAACGATCAAACCCACAAACAATGTGGCCAAAGCGCTACCCATACGACACCCTCCAGAGTAAGAACGACGCTGCCACAGTAATTCAAATGCACCCTATTCGCCTCAGCGAACAGACCTATTTGTGTGACGGTCGCCTCCAGCGTCGGCAGCAACAGACGGACGCAGTGAAATGCGTCACCAAATTCAGGCACCCGACTGCCCAGCGCCTGCCGCCACGGGGGGGGCAGGCCCCGCCCGTTTGGCCCCTAATATGAATGGTGTCGAGATGCGGCCATTTCCATCACACTGGTTTGAACCCCCTGCAACGAGCCCAACCCGAAAGGCCGCCCATGACCCACGCACGCTCCCTCGCCAAGCACTGGGCAGGCCTGTTGATCGCTGCCGGCGTAGCGGCCAGCCCAACTGCGCCCGCCGCCCCACTGTGTACCCAGCAGTGGGGCAATATTGAGGTGTTGCACCCGACGCCGGGCCAGGTCGCCGACATCAAGGCGGGCGTCGACGATATGGGCCGTGTTCATGTCGCCTATGTCATGGTGCTGAACGAAGGTCGGCGCGAGGTCTTGTCGGTGCGCATGCGCACCCCCGATGGGGTGTGGCAGCCCCCGCAAGTTTTGTATGAACGAAAAGGTGAGGAGCCGTCTTTCACGACGCTGAGCTTGGCGGTCGGCCCGAGTGGCCATGCACTGCTGGCCTGGGTGGGAGGCTACAGTCGAAATCCAGAGGTTGCCGCCTACACCCCAGATACCGGATGGGGCATGCCTATCAGCCTGAAGCTGCAGGGTGTGGGCGTGGCTCATGGCCTCGTGACTCAGGTTAACGGCAGCGGGACGGGCATCGTGGCATGGCGTGCCCAAGATGTCATCCTGAGCCGCCACCACACCCCAGCAAGCGGTTGGGGCGAGCCACAACGCTTCCCCACCTCCAATACTGGTTTCGGTGGCGACGCGCCCTATCTGTCCTTGTCCCAAAACGAGGCCGGGCAGGCCGTGCTGGCCTGGGGCGAACAAGCCCCCAAAGCCGTCACTTTCACCCCACAAGCAGGCTGGACGGCCCCCGCCACTTTGAAGGCAATCGGCCGGGTGGACTTTCGGCGCACGCCTGAGGCCGCCATGGATCAGGCCGGGAATGCCTTCGTCACCTGGTCGCACAGCGGCAGCAAATCCAAATCCGCCAAGCTCAAAATCTGGGCCGCACGATTCAACGCGGCACAGGGCTGGCAACGCGCTGAGCCGATCAGCCAGTCGGAGCGGCATGCCGTTCAACCCGATGTGGCAGCCCACAACGGCCGCGCCGCCGTGGTCTGGAGCGGAGTGGTCCGCACCATCCAAGAGCGTGCCAAGTTCAGCCTCTATGACCCCGCCCTCGGCTGGAGCCCGGAAGGCGACACCACCCCACAGCCCACACCTGAGGCCATAGGCCGACCCTTGGTCCACCTATCGTCAGCAGGCGTGCTGACCGTCGCTCGCTTTGTCAAACTCTCTGGCGACTCTCTTTATACAGAGACCTCATCCCGTACCTGGGGAAGTACCCTGGGCAAGCCTGTGATCGAAATGCACCCTATGGTCCCCTGGGATTTCGCCGCGAACTCGGGGGCGCACCAAGTGCTGGTCGATGCTCTGGACCTGGGGGCACCGGGTGACCTTAGCCATTGGCTGCCACGGGCTCGGGTGGGCACCGTCACCTGTCCTGCCGGTGCTCAACGTTGAGCGGCTCAGCCCTCAGCCACCCGCACCGGCACCCGCTGCGCCAGCGCGCACATCAGCTCATAGCCAATGGTGCCGCCAGCGCGCGCCACTTCATCAATGGCCAGGGTTTGACCCTGGGGGCCGTGGCCCCATAGCGTGACCTCACTGCCCAACCCGACGGCGGGCAGGTGGGTGATGTCCACGGTGATCATGTCCATGGACACGCGGCCCACGGTTCGGCTGCGCTGGCCCTCCACCAGCACCGGCGTGCCCGTGGGGCAGTGGCGTGGGTAGCCGTCGGCATAGCCGCAGGCCACCACGCCAATGCGCAGGGGTTCTTGAGCCACAAAGCTGGAGCCATAGCCCACGCTCTCGCCCGTTTGCACCTGTTGCACGGCGATGAGGCGTGAGCGCAGGGTCATGGCGGGCTTGAGGTCCCAGTGTGCGGCGTCGTGCTCGGGGTAGTCGGGCACGCCGCCATAGCTCATGATGCCGGCCCGCACCCAGTCGGCTCGCACGCCCGCATCGGCACAGTGGCGCAGTGTGGCGGCACTGTTGGCCAGGCTGCGCTCGCCGGGCAGGTCATGGGTGGCCTCGTGAAAGGCCGCCACTTGGTGGGCAATGCCGTTGCACCCAAAGCGGTCGGCGTCGGCATCCGAGAAGTGCGTCATCAGCGAAATCTCGTCCACCTGGGGCAGTGCGTTCAGCCGCGCCCAAGCCGCCCTGAAGGCCTGGGGCCTAAAGCCCAGGCGGTTCATGCCGGTGTTCATCTTCAAAAACACCCGGTGCGGCACATGGGTTTTGTGGGCGGCCAACCAATCGATTTGCTCGGTGCAATGCACGGCATGCCACAAGCCCAGGCGCGAGCACAGCTCCAGGTCGCGTGGCTCAAACACGCCTTCGAGCAGCAGGATGGGGCCGCGCCAGTCCAGGTCTCGCAAGCGCTGGGCTTCGGCCAGGTCCAGCAAGGCAAAACCATCAGCCCCGCGCAGGCCCTCAAACGCCCGCTCGATGCCATGCCCGTAGGCATTGGCCTTGACCACGGCCCAGACTTTGGCGTCTGGGGCCAGTGCTTTGGCACGCCCCAGGTTGTGGGCCAAGGCCTCGGGGTGGATCAGGGCTTCTATGGGGCGGGGCATAGGGTTTCGCAGCACAAAACACAGAATCGGGCCAGTGTGCCAGAGGCCTTGCCGAACAATTCACTAAGCCTATCGCCAGGCCACCAGGGCCGATGCTGCTATAAAGGCGGGCCGCGATGGATCGTGGCACTCAAAAGCCAACCGATGTGGCCCCGGCAGGCCCTGACCACAGAGATTCATGGAAGTATTCAACGTCCTGCTCCCCATCTTCACCGAATACGGCTACTTGGCGGTGTTCACCATGCTGCTGGTCTGCGGTTTTGGTGTCCCAGTGCCTGAGGATGTGACCCTGGTCACTGGCGGTGTGATTGCCGGCCTGGGCTATGCCGATGTGCACACCATGTTTGCCGTGGGCATGGCCGGGGTCATGATTGGCGACGGCATGGTGTTTTTGGTGGGCCGCTATCAAGGCGAGCGTGTGATGCGCTGGGGCTGGGTGCGCCGCCTCATCACCCCCGAGCGCTTTGAAGCTGCCCAAGGTGCCTTTGAAAAATACGGCCGCTGGGTCATGTTTGTGGCCCGCTTTCTGCCGGGGCTGCGCACCCCTGTTTTCTTTACCGCAGGCATGACCCGCCGCGTCAGCTTTGGCACCTGGTTTTTGATGGACGGCGTGGCCGCCCTCATCAGCGTCCCCATCTGGGTGTATCTGGGCTACTTTGGTGCTCGCAACTTTGACTGGATGTTTGCCATCCTGCACCGCTTCCAGTACGGTATTTTTGCCTTGCTGGGCATTGGCGGTGTGGTGCTGGGCGTGATGTGGTGGCGCAAGCGCCAGGCCGCCCGCAACGGTGCCTGATCTGGCCCAACCCGCCTGCCTTCCCGCTGTGAGCGCACGCCTGCCCCTGCCCGCTGTGGGTGCCCTGTTGGTGAATGCCATGGTCTGGGGCCTGGCCTGGTGGCCCATGCGGCAGTTGGAAGCTGCCGGCCTGCACCCGCTGATGGCCACCGCCTCCATCTTTACCCTGGCTGTGGGCCTGCTGACGCTTTGGAAGCCCACGGCGTGGCGCGAGGTACTGACCCACCCCTCGCTGTGGGTGATCTTGCTGGCCGCAGGCACCACCAATGCCGCGTTCAACTGGGGCGTGACCCAGGGCGATGTGGTCCGCGTGGTGCTGCTGTTTTACCTGATGCCACTGTGGGCCGTGCTGCTGGCTCGGCTGCTGCTGCATGAGCGCATCACCCCCATGGCCATGGCGCGTGTAGTGCTGGCTCTGGGCGGCGCGTTGATGGTGCTGTGGCCGCGCCAAGGCGGCCTCGCCTTGACCCTGCATGCCACCGACCTGCTTGGCCTGCTGGGCGGCCTGAGCTTTGCGCTGAACAACATCATGCTGCGGCGCGAATCCGCCCGCAGCGAAGCCGCGCGGGGTTTGGCCATGTTTGCGGGTGGGGCGATTGTGTCGGGCGTGCTGGCGGTGAGTCTGCAGCATGCTCATCTGCCGCCGCCTTCGCCCGCTTGGATGGCCTGGGTGCTGGGCCTGGTGGGCGTGATGCTGGCGGGCAACCTGGCGCTGCAATACGGAGCCTCACGCCTGCCCGCGCAAGCCACCTCCATCATCATGCTGACCGAGATCCTCTGGGCCACCGGCTCGGCCCTGGCCCTGGGTGCCGGCCACATGGATGCGCAACTGGCACTGGGCGGCGCGCTGATCATCGCCAGTGCGGCGCTGGCCGCCCTGCGGCCCTGAGAGCACGCCCCGACGCCCGCCCCTGAGCCCCTCTCGGGTTTAGTGGCCGCAGCCCAGCACGGCACGCGGGGCGGGTCTAGCATGGCAACCCCTAAGCAAAGAGGCCCACAGGGCCCATCGATCACCATGCCCACGATCTACGACTTCGACGCTCAATCCATCACCGGCCAGCCGGTGAAGCTGGCCGACTACCAAGGCCAAGTGCTGCTCATCGTCAACACCGCCAGCCAATGCGGCTTCACCCCGCAGTTCAAGGGCCTGCAAGCCCTGCACGAGCAATACGGCGGCAAAGGCTTGACGGTGCTGGGCTTCCCCAGCAACGAGTTTGGCGGCCAGGACCCCGGTGCCAATGAGGAGATCGCGTCGTTCTGCGAGATGAACTACGGCGTGAGCTTCCCCATGATGGCCAAAATCGAGGTCAACGGCAAAGCCGCCCACCCACTCTACCAATGGCTCAAGGCCGAGAAGCCGGGCCTGCTGGGCCTTTCAGCCATCAAGTGGAACTTCACCAAGTTTCTGGTTGGCAAAGACGGCCGTGTGCTGAAGCGCTATGCGCCCCAAGACGCACCCGAGAAGATGGCGGCCGACATTGAGGCGGCGCTAAAGGGCTGAGTGAGCCTGGGGCGGTGGGCACCCGCGCGCCAGCCGCTATGCTGCGCGCATGACTTGGGACCACCCTCACCCCTTCACCCTGGCCGTCACCCCAGGCCCGGCCGACATCGACGGCCTGGGCCACACCAATAACGCCGTCTATGTGCAATGGTGCGAGCGCATTGGCTGGGCCCACTCTGACGCCCTGGGGCTCAGCTTGGCCGACTACCACCGCCTGGACCGCGCCATGGCCATCCAGCGCGGCGAGTACGACTACCTGCTGCCCACATTTGAGGGCGAAGCCCTGACCTTGGCCACTTGGCTGCTACCCGGCGACGGCAAGCTGCGCATGGAGCGCCGCTTTCAACTTCAGCGCAGCAGCGACGGCGCCACGGTGCTGCGCGGCCGCTGGCAATTGGTGTGCATTGCCATCAGCAGCGGCGCGCCCAAGCGCATGCCGCCAGAGTTTGAGCGGGCTTATGGGCCGGCGTGCGTTGTCAAGGCGGGGAGTTGATCACAACCTCGATGGCAGCCATCCGGGTCGATCACGAAAGCGGCGATGTAGTGCTGGCCGTAGCGGGGACAGCAAAGTGTCGTAAAACGAGGAGGCATGCGCGAGGTCTCGAACGCCGAAGGAGAGGTGGTGGAGCAAGGGCGGATTGTGGTGGCTAAGCTGGTGCGAGTGCGTTCCGCCATCTGTGAGCCACTGGTTGACTACCTCACCAATTGAGTGGCAGGCTTTTGGAATATAGTGTGCGAGAAGTGTATCCAGCCTCGGCCACACAGTTTCCAATCCGAGTGCTTTCACTCAAACAATAAGCACAGCAACAGCGCGTATGTCCTCACAATCCGATGATCTTTGGTCGTCGCTCGCAGCGCGGGTTCGCGCATCCTTCGTCGAGTCTTCGTCCACCGAGAACCTTCACCCCTCAGATTCAAAGTGGCGCACCGTTGCGATCCATGTCTCCGAGAAGGGTTGGTCACGACCGTTTTTGGCCCTGAAGACCTTTACCCCTAAAGAGCGGAACTTGATTCGGGAAACTCTGAATTTTGAATGGGCCGGCGAGACATCAAGTTGTGTCGACCCATCTAAGCGCGCCGACCTCGAATCGTGGGAATTAATTGACTGCAATGTTCGCGGAATCGCCGCCCGTCTGCATAGCATTTCTGAACAATTGAACCCCACGACGTACATAACGTGGCGCCGAGCATTGATTCGAGTTTTGGACCTTATGGACAAGGACTATCCGGCCACGGCGGATGAAGTCTATTTGGAGCGCATGGTTCTTGAAGGCTTGGGCGGCAGTCACAAACGTAAGCGTCGCCCCCAAACTGGCCTGCCAGTAAAGTCTTTGTCCAGAATACCAAAGCATGGCGGCACTGCCTCAGTAGTACTCAGTGAAATCGCAGAATGTTGGGACGCAGTTCTCGGCTCTGAAGACAAGCCCGCCATTGCTGCGATCTACTCCATTTGCGCCAAACTCACCTAGGACATTAGAAATCTGCCGATCCACCGCGAGCACCTGCTCGGCAGCATTTCTTGCACGTGAGCGCGTCAATCAATCACCGAACCAAGTCGTCCAAAAACTCCGAGCATGGCTCCACGCTGGTCACCAGCAGTCGATCACGGGCTCGGGTGCAGGCCACGTACAGCAGGTGTCGCTCGGTGTTGTACACCTCGTCAAGGTCGGACTCGTCCATCACGCTTTCAATGCGTGACTGCAAGGGCAGCACCTGGTCATCGCAGGCCATCACCGCCACCGCTCTGAACTCCAAGCCTTTGGCCAAATGCATGGTGCACAGTGAGGCCTCGCCGGGCGCGGTCTCCACGTAGTCGTCCAGCACTCGGTGGGGCAGGCCCGCCGCCTGCAGCGCGACGCGGGCGCGCTGCAACTGAGGGTCGTCGCGCACCACCACAGCCAGCTCATGCGGGGCAAAGCCCTGCTGCCGCAAGCCCACCAGCCAGTTGGCCACCGCCTGGATCTCTTCGGCCTCCGTGGCGTAGGCGGCCATCACCGGCGCTGGGCCATTGAACACCGACACGGTGCCTTTGCGAGACTCGGTGTTGCCGTCCATGTCCGCCACCTCCGGCCCCAGCAGCCGGTCGGCCTGCTGGCGAATTTGGTGTGAGGTGCGGTAGTTGATGTGCAGCGTGCGCGACCGCCCGCGCAAGTCCACCCCCAGCGACTTCCACGAAAAAGGCTGCTGAAAAATTCGCTGCCCCAAGTCGCCCGCAAAGAACAGGCTATTGGGCCGCACTCTGCCTTCGCCGTTAGGCGCCACACCCGCCATGGCCGCGAGCATGCGCAATTGGCCCACACTCAAGTCTTGCGCCTCATCCACCACCACAAAGTCAAAGGGAGGGTTCTTCAATTGCACCAGCTTGGCCGCCAAGGTGGTGAACAGCCGAGCAGGCGTGGTCAAACCCTGCGCATCCAGCCGCGCTTGCACCGCCTCAAACACCGCCCAGAGCGCTTGCCGTTGGGGCTCAGACAGCCGAGTCTTCCGACCCAAGCGCTTCACTTCGCGATAGTCCTCCCAGCTCTGCAACTGCCAGGCATCCACCACGTCCGCCCATTCACCCAGCACAAAGTTCGGGGTGAAACGCGCCAACAAAGCGCCGGGTTGCGCGGCGCGCTGTTCGGCCAAGGCAGCCTCCACGGCAGCCCGCTCGTCTTGCCGCGTGGCCAAACGTGGCTTGGGTTGGTTGCGGTCGCGCAGCCGGTCCATCAGGCGCAGGCCCATACTTTGCACGTCCACCACTTCCAGCCGCTCGGCCAGCCTAGGTTGGTGGCTGATCAGGCAGTTCATCTTGTTCCGCAAGGCATTGGCCAACGGCTCAGAAAAGGTCGTGAGCCACACCCGCGCCTCAGGGTGCAAGCGGGCCAGCGTCACCGCGCGGTGCAAGGCAACGATGGTCTTGCCTGTGCCTGCTGATCCAGACACCCGCGCCGGGCCACTGAAGTCCCGCTGCACCCATTGCTGCTGCGCAGGGTGCAAGAAGATGGACCACTTTTCCCAAGGGGCCGCCAAGGCCTGCTCCAACTCTTCGGCGCCACTCATCAAGCGGAAGCGGCGCTGAGCGTCTGGGTGGCTGAACGGGTCGGCGGGCTTGGCCGCGCCCAGGTTGGCAACAGGCAATGGCTTGCCACCTGTGGCCATTTCCAACAAGGCCTCAGCCGCTTCGGCAGGCAAATGCTCAGCTAAAGCCAGCAGGCTGTCTTCGTCTGCCTGCTTCACATCGGCCAGCCAGTCGGCCGGCACACCAACGGCCAAGAGCGTCTCGTCCGCCAGCGTGGCAAACAGCAGGCGCTTGGGCGGCCGCGTGGTGCGCTCTTGCGCAACATCGCCAGCCACCCACTGCTCCACCACCCGCTCGCGAATCTCCACCCACTGCGCAGCACCTGTGCTGGGGTGCGTTTCCAAGCGGCGCCGCTCTGCCCATTGATAGGCCTTGTCGTGGTGGTCCACGTAGCACAACAAAAAGCTGCTCTCCGTTTTGTGGACGATCAAGCGCAGGTCACTGCCCACCCGCACCGACCAGAAGTGCTTGTCCTTGGACTTGTCGATGCGGTGGAAGCGATGACCAGGGTTAGCAGGGTTGACCTGCAGGTCAAACGCCGTGGTCTTGACCAGCTTCTGCTCCTCAGCGGTCAGGCGTGAGAGGCTGTCGGTGAAGGTGTCGGAGATGCGGAATTGCACGATTCAGGTCAGCTTGAACTTATTGGCAGCGATTGGCGTTATTTCCCACAACGGTCTTGCACCTGTTGCTTTCAATGGCTTCGTCCACCACTCACTATCGGAGGTATTGTTTTTCTTCGTTCCTTTAATTTTATTCATCAAAGGGAAGCATCTCTTCGATTGATCGCCGAATTTCAAATTAAACCATTCAAGCATCTGGTACTCCACATCCTTGTAGTAATCCCTCGTACCAGGGCGTGCAGGAACAGCAAAATCAAAATCAAAATCCGCACCCGAAAGACTTCTCATCAGATCGAATAATTTATTTTCAAAGTGACTGCTAATGCGCTGCCGAATGTCACCACGCCCAATGTACAGGACTTGAGAGCGCTTCTTTGGATATTTGATAGTAAGCGGATTGGAGAGCGATATAACATATACCCCCTTCTTCGCCAAATTCAGATCAAAGTGCTGATCTTTAAGTGCCCACTCAATCTCCCGCATCGCCTCCTTAATGGTCTTGCTCCGCAGCTCAGCCTGAACTGACTTTGAATAATCCTCAAAAATACTGAGATCGAACCCTGCATTGCGCGCATAAACAGCCAAACTCTGCCGCCGAAGCCCATACCACCGATTTGTTTCAATCCTTGCCATCGCAATCCCCTTCAAACCTTGAAAACCTTCATCACCTCATCCCCAAGGTGATTGATCACCTTCACCGCAATCCGCCCCGACCCCGGTTTGCCAAAAGGCCTTGAGGTGTCGCTGTTGAGCGATTCCCAGGCCTCGGCGTTGATCTCCGCTTTGAGGGTGGTTTTGAGGGATTTGTAGGGGTCGCTGGCGCCTAGGAAATAGGCGTGGCGGACGAAGAAGCTTTCTTCGTTGTAGTCGGTATCGATGAACCAGCAGGCGATGCCTTCGGCGCCGTCGCTGCGCACTTCGCCACTGTTGGGGTGGAACACATCCACGCCGTTGACCTTGACCTGGATGTCGCCGCTGGGGGCTTCGCCTTTGGCAAGTTTGCGACCGGTGGTGGCGTCGAGCAGGTCGATGTCGGGCTCGCCGAAGATCACGAAGAGGTTGCCTTTGCCGGTGTTCTTCAAGTCCTCGGCCATGTGCAAGTCGGCGTTCATGCGGGCTTTGAGCACCGGCACCTTGCCCAGCTTGTTGAACTCGCTGCTGTGCGCGTCGTAGTTGAAGGCACAGGCGATGAGCACGTCAAAGCCGGCTTCGGCCGCTTCGCGTGCGGCGCTCACCAGATCAGGGCGGCTGACGGTGCCGAACTCGGGGCCGATGAACACGACTGTCCAGACATTTGAAAAGGGAATCACCGGGAAGTCGTCGTAGTAACGAACATACCGGATAGAACCTTGTGCGGTGAACCAAAACCGATCAGATTTCCGAAGCCGTTCAAGCCCAACTAGGTCTGATTTGAATGTTCCGTTGCCGGGAGTGAAGGTGCGACCATTGCAGAGAAACTTCCTTACATCGTTGTCGCCAGCGGAGCGAGAACTTGTGAGGTCTGATGTTGTGAATACACGGAGCGTCGGGTCGAGCGGTGCTCCTGATTTTTCCGCAGAAGTCATTCGTCGACTCGCTCCATCGGGAGCGCGAAGCAACGAGTAGACCTGATCTATTGAACTGCCCGCACTCTTGTCTTGGTACGGAGTTCGAAATTTGCACTTTGAGGCATCCTTCGTTGCCCAAATAAGGTAGTTGGATGCCGCTGGCAACAGGTCGTTGGCGCGGCCAGTAGTGGTGCGAAACGCGATCTGAGAAACGATGTTTTCATCCCCAAACACCTCGTCCATCACCGCCCGCACCCGGTGCACGTTCTCATCGCCGATTTGGACAAAGATCGACCCTGAATCGGTCAACAGGTCACGCGCCACCGTGAGGCGGTCGCGGATGTAGCCCAGGTAGGAGTGAATGCCGTCCTTCCAGGTGTCGCGAAAGGCCTTGACCATTTCGGGCTCGCGGGTGATGTGTTCGACGTTGCCGTCTTTCACATCGCGGCTGGTGGTGCTCCACTGGAAGTTGCTGTTGAATTTGATGCCGTAGGGCGGGTCGAAATAGATGCACTGCACCTTGCCACGCAGGCCTTCGCGCTCAGCCAGGCTGGCCATGACTTGCAGGCTGTCGCCCAAGATCAGCCGGTTGCTCCAGTGCTGGTCGTGGGCGTAGAACTCGGTCTTGGCGTCGCCGTCGGGCAGGCCGTTGAAGTCGCGGGCCATGTCGGCAAACAGGTCCACCTGCTGGGGGGACTGGCTCTGGGCCTGAGCGGCTTGGCGGGCCTTTTCGCTTTGGCGCTTGAGGTCGTCGATCAGCACCTTGGGGTGCACTTTTTCTTGGATGTAGAGCGGCGGCGCGTTGACGACGAGGTCGCTCCAGTCGGCTTGGTCTTTGCCGCGCCACACCAGTTGGGGGTCTAGGTCGCGGTTGCGGGCATTGCGCTCTGCCGCCAGCGGGCCGGGGGCGCCTGCGGGTGTGGAGGCAGCCGCTTCGGGCAGGGTGATGCGCTCACGGCGTCGGGAACATGGTCTTCACGAGCGGGGCGTTTGAGGCCCGACTGCAAAGCGTCTATGTGTTCGAAAAGGTCGTCGTTGACTTTTTGCCAAAGCGGGTCAAGGATGAATTCCATGCCTTCGCGACGAGCCAGTTTGGCGGCGGGCACAAAGTCGCTGTCGCCAGCCACCAGCACGATGGTGCTGACCTGCTTTTTGAGGGTCAGGCTGGCAATGTCGATGGCAATGCGCATGTCCACGCCCTTTTGCCGCAGGCCCAGGGCCACGTCACCGGCTTGCAGGCTTTGCCAGAAGTCGTGGGCGGCGAGCAGTTGTTGCGCTTGCTCGGTGCTCAGTTGCAGCTGCACGGGCTGGGTCGGGTCAACGGCTTGCTGCAGTTGGGTGGCCAAGCCTTGCAGAGGGGCGAGTTGCTGGCGCGTCTTGAGTGCGGCTTTGGTTAAGCGTGCAGCCAGCGTCCAGTCGTGATCGCGGTTGACTTTGCCCAAACGCAGCGCCAGCTTGCGTTCTTTGCGAAGTTGTTCAAACAGCGCCTGCCTGTCTTGCGCCAGCGCTGACTTTGCGAACTCGATTTGTCGGTTGGCGATAGGGTGGTGTGCAACGCCTGTGTAGGGCTCGGCGTCGTAGAAAAAAGCTCGGTACAGGTGTTGCTGCCAGAACCTGCCACGGTTACCGGTGAGTCGGGCAATATGGTTGAAGCACAAACGGCGAACGGTTTTGGCCAACTGTTCGGGCGTGCTGGTGTGTTCCGGCCCAAGCTCCTTGCGAACGCGCTTGAGGAAGTAGCCCCCATCAATGAGGATGGCAATCTGGCCCAGGCTCACGGTTGGCTCCTGCATCGCTGAGGGCCAGAAATGAGAATGCCCCAGGGTTTCTGCACACTCTCGGGATCAGTGAGAGGGCGTACTTCCAAGGGGCGGATGTGCTGCGCAGTATACACACGCGGTTTAGCCACGATATTCCCCCTGGGTGAGTGGGGCCAGCACGGTGTTGAAGGCCTCTGAGACTTTGTCGGCAAAGTCGGCCTGCATGGCGTAGACATCGCTGAACTCGGCAAAGGCCCAGCGGCCGTGGGTGCCCAGCGCGTTCACACCGGGCAGCCAACGGGTTTCCATGGCGGCCTTTTTGTCTTTGGCGTCTTCACCGCGGTAGCCTTTGATCTCCACCACCAGGCGCAGCAGGTCGTCTGGGCCATGGCCGTCATCAACCAGCAAGATGAAGTCGGGGCGGTAACGGTGGGTTTCTGCCCCCACAAGGTAAGGCACCTCGAAGCCCAGGTTATGGTTTTTGACGTAGCTGCGCACGCGCGGGTGGGACTCGGCCGCCAAGCAAAAGGCGGCTTCCCAGTCGCTGTCCATGATCAGCCAGTTGAGGTGGCAGTGTTGGCTGCTGGCTTCCCAGCGGGTGGTTTTGGTGGTGGTGAAGTTGACGTGCGCGGTGGTGCCCACCGGGTTGTAAGGGTCGAGCACGGCCTGGATTTGGCTTTGGCCTTTCTCGATGCTGGCGCGGTCTATGGCTTGCTTGATGCGCTCGCAAGCGCGGTCGGCCAGCTCCAGGTAGCAGAGCTGGGCGGGGTAGGTGTCGCCCTTGCAGTCCAGGTGGTCGTCGAGCCACAGTTTGACGATGCGCTTGAGCTGACCAAAGAGGTGGAGCTTGGGCTCTTCGCCAGGGTCGCGGAACTTGCTGTAGAGCAGATGCTTGGTCAGGTGCATCAGCAGCGTGGAGGTGCGCATGTCGCGCGTGTGCTCTAGGGTGAGGTTGACGCCCTGGCCAATGATGCCTTCTTGCCGGGTGATGGAGGGGCCTACCAAGTCAGGGGTGAGCACCAATTTCGAGTCCGCATTGAAGACGGCTGACATGGTGTCTTCGGCCAGCACCACACGGTAGCCTTGCACGCGGGGAAAGCGGATTTCATGCGCGTCACGCTCGGGCTTGATGGCTTTGACGGTGACGGTCTCGCGCGGCTTGACGGGCTTGGCAATGGCGGGTTCAGCGTTGAAGTCGAACGGGATGCCCAGCACGTCGGCGTATTCCACGTCGAACTTGCCTTCGGCATTCAGCTCGTAGGACTGACGGCGCAGTGCGCGGCCGATGACCTGCTCGCACAAGAGCTGGGTGCCAAAGGCGCGCACGCCCAGCACGTGGGTGACGGTGTTGGCGTCCCAGCCCTCGGTGAGCATGGACACCGACACCACGCAACGAATGGACTCTCCCAGGCGGCCCGCTTTGCCTACGGTATTCATGACTTCGCGAAGCAGCTCGGCGTCGGTGATCTTCTCGGCGGCTTGGCGGTCGCCAGTGCGCTCGATGATCTCGCGGCGGAACTGTTCAATCTCTGGCCCCGCCATGCTGCGGAAGTTGTCGTCCAGGGCTTCGCCGCTTTCCAGTTGTTCGCTGTCAATCAGCAGGGTGCGGGGGCGGGCCAAGGGCTGGCCGTTGTCGTCAAAGTTGCGAAACAGCGGCAGGCGGCCAAACTCCAGTTGCTCGGTGCCGTCCACGTTCTGCCGCATGAAGCCAGAGATGTAGTCGTACACCAGCTTGGAGGTGGAGGTGTTGTTGCACACCACGATGAAGCAGGGCGGTACGCGAATGCCTTCGTTTTGCCAAAGTTGGAAGGTCTCTTCGTAGTGGCCGTACAGGGCCGACAGCGCGGTCTGCAGCTTGGTGGGCAGCTTGAGTGGGTCCAGGCCCTCGGCTTTGCCTCGGCCCTTTTTGGGCATGTCTTTGCTGATGTTCTCCCACAGGTTGCGGAAGATGGGCACTTCGGCGCCGGGGATGTTGTCGGCCACCGGCACGCGGGGCAGTTTGACAATGCCGCATTCAATGGCGTCCATGAGCGAGAAGTCGCTCATGGCCCAGGGGAACAAGGTGCCTTCGGCATAGCCTGAGCCGCGCAGGAAAAAGGGCGTGGCGGACAGGTCGATGACGCGGTTGAGGCCTAACTGGCGTTGAACGGCCTTGATGCCGTTGATCCAGAGCCTTGCTGCCTCATTGTTCTCTTCGGCTTCTTTCTTGTCGTCGCCCTTGAGGTCTTCACTGTCCACCTTGACGGGCTTTTCTTGGTAGCAGTGGTGAGCCTCGTCGTTGATGACCATGACGTTCTTCATGCCCATCAGCTCGGGCATGACACGCTGGATCATCTGGCCTTCGGTTTCCAAGGTGTTCATCGCACCGTTGCCTCGCCCCTGCAAGAGCAAGCGGGTGCCTTTAGCCACCTCCAGCCGCTCGCGCAGCTTGAAGCCGTGGTAGTTGGTGATGACGATCTTGCAGCGCTCCAGGTCGGCCATCATGTCGGCCGGGATCAACTCGCGAGTCTTGTAGTAGCTGTCGGCGTCGTTGGGCAACAGCACGCGCAGCCGATCTTTGATGGTCAGCCCTGGGGCCACCAACAAGAAACCGCGCGTGAAGCGCTTGCTGTTGGGGTGGCGTACGGCGTTGATCGTCTGCCAAGCAATCAGCATGGCCATGACGGTGGTCTTGCCCGCCCCGGTGGCCAGCTTGAGCGCCAAGCGTGCCAAGCCGGGATTGGCGTCGTTGTTGGCCGCGTCCAAGTGGTCCAGAAATGTCTGGGCCATACGGCCTCGTGCGGGGGCCACCTCGGTCAGCCAGATCGCGGTTTCAACGGCCTCGACCTGACAGAAAAAAGGCCTCACCCCGCTGAAGTTGTGGTGCCGCCAGTGCTGCAGCAGGCGAGCGGTTTCTGGCGTCACGCCCCAGTCGCTGGGGTTGGGCAGGCTGCGCCACTTGTCCACCTCGGCACGCACGCCATTGATGATGGACGAGTGGTACTTCAGTTCCTCATCGGAGATGCCATCAGCAATGTCCAACTCTTGCTGAGCGTTGACGCCCTTTCGCTTCTTGGGCTTGGGGATGGGGGTGATGAACTCGGCACGACGACGCGCCTCGATGATGCGTTGCGTGGGCTGCCCGGTTTCATCCAACTCCCAATGCCTGGCCGGATACGCGTAGGGCGAGTTCAGGATGGGCTTGTCAAAGAACTGTGAACTCATTGGGCAAGGCTGGGGAGCAAACGGTCAAAAAGCTATCGTAATCGGAAAGTGAGTATCTCCAGGAGCCTCGGGTGGGGACCACGAGGAATCTCTAGACAATTTGGAGAGCGGAGCTACGGAAGGTCTGCATCAATCAGCCGCTGGCACGCTTAGCAATGACCTGAAGCACTGAGACGTTACGGCCTATTAAGCAACGTAGCCTAGGCCTGGGAATGACGACCCCGGCCTGAACGAAGCCTTGGCGAACTTCCTACAAACCCACGCCGCCACGCTGGCCCACACGGTGCGAACCCGCAGCACCCAAACCAACGAAGTGGGGCGCTGCGCCGTGCTGTGGCTGCTGCTGCAAGACCTGGCGCAAGCCCGGCGGCCCCTGGGCAGCACCGCACCGGTGCGCGTAGCCTTGTTCGACTTCGGCTGCAGCGCCGGCCTGAACCTGGGCCTGCCCTGGATGGGTGTGAACCCGCGCCCACCCCGCCGCCTTGCACCAAGCGCCTGCGGGCCGAGGGTGCTTGCAGGTGCTGGAAGCCTGGCTGGAGCGCCTGCCCAAGAACACCTGGCCCATCATCCTCAACACCTGGGTGCTTTACTACGCCAGCGGCCCGGCACTGGCCGAGCACCGCAGCGCCCTGCAACGCCTGCTGCACCGCCACCGCGCCAGCTGGGTCAGCGCCGAAGACCTGCACACCTCCACCACCTTATTCGGCCCACCACCCACGCTGCCCCCGGTGGAAGGTGTGAGCAGAGACGAGGCCCTTGCTCAAACCTTTTGGGTCACCGCGCAAGCGCCTGAAGGTGAGCTACAAGCCCGCTATGTGGCGCGCAGCCACCCGCATGGGCAATGGGTGAGGTGGGATGGCGGCCATGACCGCAACTCGGTCAGCCTTGAGGCCTGGCGGCCTTAGGCACCTTGCGTTTCGCGGGCGGCAAGGCGCGCACGTGTTCCAAGCTGCGGCGCACCCAGGTTTGCAGTGCAAGGTCCGAGAGCAAGCCCGGCAAAGCGACAAAGAGTGAGCCACCGCCCAGCAGCAGCACCCACTGCGCTGTGCCCGTGACTTCGGCTGCGGCCATGGCCAAGAGCGCCATGGGAACCTGCTCGGTGAAATTTCCGTGAGCACGCATTTTGCGAAGCAAGGCGTCGTCACCGCCATCAAAGAATTGAATCCCTGTGCGCGCGCGGTGGTAGCCCACCAAGACGGTAAAGGGGATGTGAAGCAAGGCGAAGATGCCGATGAAGGTGGCAGTGGTGTTCAGCATGGCTGCTCCGAGGGGTCAAGCGGGCTCGCAATGGAGTCCGCAGGATAGGCACACTCATGGGCTTCGATACCCCCCGCAAACCCTATGCATCTGCACAGCCTAGGGAGCGCAGGAGCACAGAGTGAGACGGGAAAGTCTCATACGGGCTTGAAGAACACCAACTCCACATCAGACTCGTCCAGATTGTCGATGTGGCCGCTGCGAACAAAGCCTGCATTTTCAAACAGACGCTGCGCCACGATGTTGGAAGCATTGGTGCTCGTGAACAGTTTGAGCGCAGCGCATTGCTGCTCTACGTGCGCCAGCAGTGCGCGCCCGATTCCCTGCCCCTGATGAGCTTCTGCCACGCAGACAAGGTGGATGAAGGCATGACCGAAGAAGCTGCGGTCCCACACCGCAAACCCCAGAAGTCCTTCCGCACCGACCGCCACATGGCAGTGCCCATCAGCCACCCATTGCTTCAAGGCCTCTACACGCTCTGCATGCGTTTGGGCATAGGCATCGCAAACCAGAAGATTTGGCAGGTCAGAGGAAAGGGCGAGACGGCAACGCACAAAGCTTTCAGTCATACCCTCACTCACGACCTTCCGCATCCCGCAGTCGCCGCCGAATGCGTGAGAGCGCCACATCGGTCAAGCCCAGGTAGCTGGCCAGACGGTGTTGGGGGACCTGCTCCAGCCATGAGGGGGCGTCTCGCAAGACCTGTAGATAGCGATCGGTAGCGCTGAGCATCAGCCATTGGTGCTCACGCTGCGTCAGGCGTTGACGTTCGGCCGTCAAGGCTTGCAACAACCAGTCGGCCACGCGGGCATCCAGGGCCTTGGCCTGGTCGAGTTGCTGAGGACTCAACACCCGAAGACAACTGGGCACTTGGGCCTCGATGCGCCAGGCCCCTGCAGGAAGGCCCAGCGGCGGCGCCAGCCAATGGGCGGCAGCGTGGAAGTGATGCACCCGCTCGCGGCCTTGAGGGTCGGCAAACACCGTGGCCAGTAGGCCCTCTTCCACCCAACAGGCCGCTGCCACGTCGGGTGCCGCCTGCCACGCTTGGCCAGCAGCCAAGCTGATGCGAGGCAAGGCTTGCCAATAGGCCCGTAAGGCTTCTCCAGCCCACAGGTCCTCCAGCCAGTGAGGCTCGCAGACAGCGCAGGCTGAGGAGCTGAAGGTGGACGATGCGACAGGGTCGGTGGCAGGCGTCATGTCTTGCGTGAACTTGGGTTAATGCGAACTGTGGGTCACCTGCGCAAAGTCGAGGCCTTGTTGCACCAGAAGAGGACTTGACCATGGATTGTGAACGCACCGCGCGCTGGAATCTGCCCCACCTGCTGGCCCTGGCCTTGTGGCTCCCTGTGGGTGCAGGACTTTTGAGTCACCTCGCACCCAGCAGCGCCACCGCCATATGGCTCATGCTGTGCTTGTTGGGCTTTGGCCTGGCCGAGCGGAAGTGGCCCTACAGGCCCGACTGGCACCCCTTCGCCAAAACCATGGGGGTCGACGCTGCACTGCTGCTGGCCGCTGCCTTGGTCGACGGACTGCTCAAATACGGGGGCCTGTGGTTGGCCCAAGGGCTAGCAAGCCTGGATCACGATCCCGGATGGGCGGCTGCCTGGCCCCTGGTGGTGGCCGTGCCTGCGGCGGTGGCGCTGGGGGAATTGGGGCCGTATGCGCTGCACAGCTGGGCCCACAGCAGGTGGGGCTGGCGCTGGCACCGGATTCATCATGCCCCCACTCAGGTCAATACCAGCAACAGCGTGCGGGTTCACCCGCTGAATCTGGCCTGGAATGTGGCCTCGCGCGGCTTGCTGTGGTGGGGCCTGGGCTTCAGCCCCGAGGCCCTGGCATGGGCCACGATGTTCATGCTGCTTCAGAGCGTCGCCGTGCACGCCAATGTTCAAGGCGACATCGGACCGCTCGCCTGGGTGATCGGCAGTGCCCAGGCGCACCGCTGGCACCACAGCACCGAGCCTGAAGAAGCATTGAACTTTGGCACCAGCTTGCCGCTGTGGGACCAACTCCTAGGCACTTGGCACAGGCCCGCCGAAGCCGGACCGAAAGAGGTTGGGCTCCACCGATAATGGGCGCTTCTCTCCACACCCTTCACTGAGACACCCCATGTTTGCCCACATCGAGCCCTATGGCGGCGACCCCATCCTGACCCTGAACGAGAACTTCCAGAAGGACCCGCGCGAGGGCAAGATCAATCTGTCGATTGGCATTTACTTTGACGATGCCGGGCGCATTCCAGTGATGGGCGTGGTGCAAGAGGCCGAGCGGCGCATGGCGGCCAACGTCGGCCCCAAGCCTTATCTGCCGATGGAGGGCTTGGCGGCCTTTCGCAGCGGTGTGCAAAACCTGCTGTTCGGCACCGAGCATGCCGCCCTGAAGGCAGGCCGCGTGACCACCATCCAAACCGTGGGCTCTTCGGGCGGCTTGAAGGTGGGGGCGGACTTCATTGCCCGCTGGTTCCCCGGCAGCGCCGTCTGGGTGAGTGACCCGACCTGGGACAACCACCGCGCGGTGTTTGAAGGCTCTGGCCTGACGGTGAACACTTATCCGTATTACGACCCAGCCACCGGTGGCTTGCGTTTTGACGCGCTGCTGCAGACCTTGCAGGGCTTGCCTGCCAAGAGTGTGGTGCTGTTGCACGCCTGCTGCCACAACCCGACCGGGGTGGACTTGACGGCGGCCCAGTGGGACGCGCTGATCCCGGTGCTGCGCGAGCGCGGCCTGATCGCCTTCTTGGACATTGCCTACCAGGGCTTTGGCGACGGCATGGTGCAAGACGCCTATGCCATCCGCGCACTTAGCCGTGCGGGCTTGTCCTTCTTCGTCGCCAACTCGTTCTCTAAGAGCTTGTCGGTCTATGGCGAGCGCTGCGGTGCGCTCTCAGTGGTGTGCCCCGACAAGGCTCAGGCTGAGTTGGTGCTGGGTCAGCTCAAGTTCACCGTTCGTCGCAACTATTCGAACCCGCCGCTGCATGGCGGCCAGTTGGTGGCCACCATCCTGAACGACCCGGCTTTGTTCAAGCAGTGGGGCGAGGAGTTGGATGCGATGCGCGTGCGCATTAGCCAGATGCGCGAGCAGTTGCATGCCATCGTCAGCGCCAAGGTGCCGGGCCGCGATTTCAGCTACTTCCTGACGCAGCGCGGCATGTTCAGCTACACCGGCCTCTCCCCGGCTCAGGTGGACCGCTTGCGCGAGGAGTTCGGCGTCTATCTGGTGCGCTCGGGCCGCATTTGCGTGGCCGGCTTGAACAGCCGCAATGTGGAACGGACGGCGCAGGCCATGGCTGAGGTGCTCAAGTAAGACTCAAAGACCCTGCTTGGGAGGCAAGAGACGTCCAAGCGGTCACAGTCAGGGCAACTCAGCGCGCCGAGGCAAATCTGCCCCACGCCGCCCGCAGGTGATGGCGGCGGCTTGGGCCGCAAAGGCCAGTACGCCCTGCCAAGCCTGGAGTGGCAGCGCGCTCAATCCCTCTGGGCTGAGCACCCCCAACTCGGCCAGCCGGGTCAGCATGGCGGCTTGGAAGGTGTCGCCTGCACCCACGGTGTCGATGACGGTGGTGCGCACCGGGGCCACCTCAAAAGCACCGGCTGCCGTCCAGGCCAGGGCACCCTCGCCACCGCGCGTCACCACCACGGCGCGCACGCCTGCGGCACGCCAGCGGGCGGCCAAGTCGGCGAAGGGAACGCCGGGGTAGAGCAGGCCCAGGTCTTCATCGCTCACCTTCAGCAGGTGGGTACGCGCGGCCATCCAGTCCAGCGTTTCACGCCAACGCTCCAGCGCGGGCTCCACATTCAAGCGCACGTTCGGGTCATAGGCGATCACACGACGCTGGTGCTCGCGCTCCACCAGCGCGCGCTGCACGCTGGCCACCGGCTCCACCACCATGGCATAAGAGCCTAAGTGGATGGCCTGTGTGGCTGCGGGCAGGGTGTCCAGAGCGCTCATGGGTAGCAGGCGGTCAGCACAGCCTGCGCCGTAAAAGCTGTAGGAGGGCACACCGCTGGCGTCCACGCCAATCAGGCTCAGCGTGGTGGGGGCGTCCAGCCATTGCACGCAGTCTGGCGCAATGCCTTCGGCCTTCAAGGCGGTGCCCAGCCGGTCGCCAAGAAAACCCTTGGAGACGCCACCGAAAAAGGCCACGGGCTGGGCCAGGCGCGACAGGCCCACCGCCACATTGAAGGGCGAGCCACCGATGCGGGCGTCCAGCATCATGCCGGTGGGGGTGTCCCCGGCCGCGAACACATCAAACAAGGCCTCGCCACAGACAACAAACATGGTGCTTTACTTTCAAGGAAGAGAAATCTAGAGGAGGGAGCGGGGCGCAAAGCGCAGCGCTGGTGGCCCTGCGAATACAGCTTTGGAAGGCTCGCATCCTGCCCAAGACCCGTTCGCTGGCCCACTGGGGTTTACCATTAATCAATCCACTTGATTTATTTAATCATCCCGTTTCACAATCCACCCAGCGCTAACGACGGCGGTGTGAACCCCACCGGATCTGACGGCGTCACCTTCTCAGCCCCCCCGCTTGCGCCGCGCCACAGCGGCCAGCCCTTTCAGGAGACACACCCATGAACCGCACTCTGACCGCTTTTGCTCTGGCCGCTGCGGCCGCCTTGGCTGCACCCGCTTTTGCAGCGGGCGAGCCCGTCATCGGCCTGATCACCAAAACCGAGACCAACCCCTTCTTCGTGAAAATGAAGGAAGGTGCGCAGGCCGAAGCCAAGCGTTTGGGGGCCAAGCTGATGACCGCCTCGGGCAAGAAGGACGGCGATACCGCCGCCCAGATCACCGCCATTGAGAACATGGTCACCGCCGGGGCCAAGACCATCCTGATCACCTCCAGCGGCGACGCCATCATCCCCGCTGTTAAGAAGGCTCAAGCCAAGGGCGTGCAGGTCATCGCCTTGGACAGCCCCTTTGACGGCGCGGACGCCCTGTTCGCCACCGACAACTACAAGGCCGGTGTGCTGATCGGCCAGTACGCCAAAGTGGCCCTGGGCAACAAGCCCGCCAAGATCGCCATGCTGGACCTTTTTCCCGGCCACCCGGTGGGTGCGCAGCGTCACAACGGCTTCATGACGGGCTTTGGCTTGAAGGCCAACGACGCCAAGTCCAATGAGCTGTCGTCCACGCCTGAAACGGTGTGCGCGGCGGACACCGACGGCAACCAGGCCAAGGGCCAGACTGCGATGGAGAACTGCCTGCAAAAAGACCCCGCCATCAACGTCGTCTACACCATCAATGAGCCAGCGGCTGCAGGAGCCTATAACGCACTGAAGAAGGCAGGCAAGGAAAAGGGCGTGATCATCGTTTCGGTGGACGGCGGCTGCGCGGGTGTGGCCGATGTGGGCAAGGGCGTGATTGCCGCCACCTCGCAGCAGTACCCGTTGAAAATGGCCGCCATGGGCGTGGCCGCCGGTGTGGAATATGCCAAGGGCGGCAAGAAGGCCAGTGGCTATGTGGACACCGGTGTGACGCTGATTGCAGGCAAGGCTGTGCCCGGCGTGGACAGCAAAGACGTGAAGACCGGCACCGACCTGTGCTGGGGAACCAAGTAAGGCCTGAGGCCTGAATTCGCCGGGGCGCTGCCCTGGCGCGTCAATGGCTTGCGGGCCTGTGAGACCGCTTGGCCTGTGGCCATGTGGCACCGCTTGGCCTGCGGGCGTGCGATGGCGTCGGCCCGGTGCAGCTTGACCCGTTCGCCCTGAGCGTGTCGAAGGGCTTCGACACGCTCAGCCCGAACGGATTGAAGCATTCAAGCGGCCCTCTCAAAAGGCACCTCGCCTGCCCGAGCCCGTCCAAGGAACTTTCATGTCACTCAAAGAAAAGCTGCCACCCTTGAGCCAGCTCGGGCCCTTCATCGCCCTGGCCGTGGCCTGCGTGGTCTTCGGTGTAACCACCGACAATTTCTTCAGCGCGGCCAACTTCGCGCTGATCCTGCAACAGGTCATGGTGGTGGGCGTGATCGCCATTGGCCAGACCTTGATCATCCTCACCGCAGGCATTGATCTGTCTTGCGGCATGGTGATGGCGCTGGGCAGCATCATCATGACCAAGTTCGCGGCTGACTTCGGCTTGCCGCCCTCGCTGGCCATTCTGTGCGGCATTGCCGTGACCACTTTGTTTGGCCTTGTCAACGGCCTCTTGGTCACCCGCATCAAGCTGCCACCCTTTATCGTCACGCTGGGCACTTTCAATATTGCCTTTGCCATCACCCAGCTCTACTCCTCGGCGCAAACGGTGACCAACGTGCCCGAGACCATGACCTGGTTGGGCAACACCTTTTCCTTGGGGGGCAGTGAGATCGCCTATGGCGTGGTGCTGATGGTGGCGCTCTACCTCGTCACCTGGTATTGGCTGCGTGACACGGCCTCAGGCCGCCATGTTTATGCCGTGGGCAACAACCCCGAGGCGACGCGCCTAGTGGGCATCCCCACTGACCGTGTTCTGCTGAGCGTGTATGTGTTGGCGGGCTTGTTCTACGGCATTGCCTCCCTGCTGACCGTGGCCCGCACCGGCGTGGGCGACCCCAACGGTGGACAAACCGAAAACCTGGACGCCATCACCGCCGTGGTGCTGGGCGGCACCAGCTTGTTCGGCGGGCGTGGCGTCATCTTGGGCACGCTGGCGGGTGCCATTGTGGTGGGCGTGCTGCGCAACGGCCTGACTCTGATGGGCGTATCTTCGGTCTATCAGGTGCTGATCACCGGCATCTTGGTCATTCTGGCGGTGGCCGTGGATCAACTCTCCCGCAAAGGTGCACGATGAACACTTCCAACCCCCACAAGATGGTGATGCAAGCCAAGGGCTTGGTCAAACGCTACGGCCAAGTCACTGCGCTGGACGGCGTCGATTTTGAGCTGCGGGCCGGAGAAATTTTGGCCGTGATTGGCGACAACGGTGCCGGCAAATCCTCGCTCATCAAAGCGCTCTCTGGTGCCACGGTGCCGGATGAAGGCGAGATCTTGCTTGACGGCAAGCGCGTGCAATTCCGCAACCCCATGGACGCACGCCGTGAAGGCATTGAGTGCTGCTACCAAGACCTGGCCGTGGCCCCGGCCATGACCATTGCCGAGAACCTCTTCTTGGGCCGCGAGCTGCGCCGCCCCGGCTTTGCGGGCACCGTGCTGCGCCAGCTCGACAAGAAAAAGATGCTAGAGACGGCCATTGAGCGCATGGCAGACTTGAAAGTCGGCATTCGCTCCATGACGCAGGCGGTGGAGACGCTCTCCGGCGGCCAGCGCCAATGCGTGGCCGTGGCCCGTGCGGCGGCTTTTGCGCGCCATGTGGTCATCTTGGATGAGCCCACCGCTGCGCTTGGCGTGAAGGAGGGCAATATGGTGCTGGAGCTGATCCGCCGCGTGCGCGACAAAGGCTTGCCGGTGATCCTCATCAGCCACAACATGCCGCATGTCTTTGAGATCGCGGACCGCATCCATGTGGCGCGTTTGGGCAGACGAGCCGCGGTGCTCAACCCGAAGAAGATCTCCATGAGTGACACCGTGGCCGTGATGACCGGGGCCATGGCTCCCGCCGACATTCCCGCTGAGTGCCTGGCCTAAGAGGGCACGCCCATGCTCAAAGGCATTTCGCCCCTGTTGACACCGGACCTGCTCAAAGTGCTGGCCGAGATGGGCCATGGCGACGAGATTGTGCTGGCCGATGCCAACTTCACGGCCGCCTCGCTGTCACGCGCGGCGGGCTGCCCTGTTTTGCAGGTGCCGGGTGCCACAGTGGAACAGCTCGCCCAAGCCGTGCTGGCACTGATGCCCTTGGATGCTGCCGTCGAGCAGCCCGTGGCCTATATGCAGGTGTGCGACTGGCCCCAGGGCCAGCAAAGTGCGCAGCAGCGCGCCGTCATCGCCATGCTGGAGCGCGAAGGCCATGCCCGCGCGGCACAATGTGCGGCCACGGAGCGCTTTGCGTTCTATGAGCGCACCCGCCGCGCCTTTGCCATCGTGCTGACCGGCGAGTTGCAGCCCTATGGCAATGTCATCCTGAAGAAGGGTGTGATCGGAGAAGCCCTTGTCCCTTGATGCAGAGCCCCTCGCAGACCTCTCTGCCGCAGCCGACATGCGGCACCTGCGGCCACGGGGCTCCAGCCAAGGCGGCCTGGCCCAGTACAACGAGCGCGTGGTGCTGCAAGCCGTGCGCTTGCATGGGCCTGTGCCTGGGGCCGAGATCGCACGCCTCACCCACCTCACCGCGCAGACGGTGTCGCTCATCACCAAGCGCCTGATCGACGAGGGCTTGTTGATCAAGGGTGCCCCGGTGCGCGGCAAAGTGGGCCAGCCCTCGGTGCCGCTGATGCTCAACCCCGAGGGCGCGTTCTCCATTGGCGTCAAGGTCGGGCGGCGCAGCTTGGACGTGCTGCTGGTGGACTTCACCGGCCAAGTGCGCGAGCGCCAAACCCAAAGCTATGTCTACCCCGAACCCGCTGCTGTGCTGGCTGCCATTGCCCACAGCACCCGGCTGTTCACCCGCAGTCTCGGCCTGCAAGGGCGTGAGCGCCTGCAAGGCATCGGCGTCGCCGCACCGCTCTCACTGGGCGGCTGGCGCCAATTGCTGGGCCTGCCGGCCGAGGTCGCCCAAGCATGGGCCTTGGTGGATTTGGCCGCCGAGGTCGAGCACCGCACCGGCCTGCCCGCCACCTTCATGAAAGACACGGCCGCCGCCTGTGTGGCCGAACTGGTGGCTGGCCGCGGCCGTAGTGTGCGCAGCTATCTCTACCTGTTTGTCGACACCTTCATCGGCGGCGGCCTGGTCATCGACAGCCACTTGCACGCAGGGCTGCATGGCAATGCCGGTGCCGTGGGCTCACTGCCCCTGGGCCTGGCCGCCCCCGGTGGCCGCCACAGCCCGCCTCAACTGCTGGCCGTGGCCTCACTGCTGACGCTGGAGACGCTCTATACCCAAGCCGGCCTGGCCCCCGAAGCCGTGCAAGACGAGCGTGCGCTGCAAGCCCCCTGGCGGGAGCACACCGACATCTGGCTGCGCCAGGCCGCCGCCGCCATCGCCCACGCCATCAATAGCGCGGCCTGCTTGCTCGACCTCGAAGGCACCATCATCGACGGCAGCTTCAGCCGCGAGATGCTGGCTGCGCTCTTGGCCGAGGTTCAAGCCGCCTCGGCCCGCACCAACTGGGAAGGCGTGGTGCCGCCCCTGGTGCAGCCCGGCACCATCGGCTCCGATGCCCGCGCCTTGGGTGGCGCGCTGCTGCCGCTGTATGCCAATTTCGCGCCGGATCGGGATTTGTTTCTCAAATCAGACTTGGCCTGAAGACCCGAAATGGGGGCAGACCCCAAGCGCCACCTGCAGAGGCGCGACTACAATCTGAAACCTTTCTCCATGGCTGAAAGTCTTTGAGCTTCAGGCTTGGAGAGCCTGCTCGCCCCCAAACGGCTAAGCCTGTGCGGCGGGGCGCCACGACTTGGCGCAAACCCAACAACACCATCAGACCTTGCCGCCTCCCCGTGGAAGTCCATTTCGTTCTCAATGCCTGGGCAGCTTTTGCGCCAGGTCTGGCTTCTGCACAGGATTGGCAGGCCTGGGCTCGCGCGCCATGGTTGCCTGAGGGAGTTGCTCAGGCCGAGGTCAAGGCCATGCCCGCCCTGTCGCGGCGAAGGCTGAATGCGCTGGGCCGCATGGCGGCTGAAGTGTCGTACTCGGCCGCTGACGCCGTGGGTTTCCCCACAGTGTTTGCCTCGCGCTACGGGGACGCCGGTCGATCGCTGGACATGCTGGCGGGCTTGGTGCGGGCTGAGCCGGTCTCGCCCACGGCTTTTGGCTTATCGGTCCAAAACGCCATTGGTGCCATGATCTCCCTGGTGCGGGAAGATCGCGCCAATATGCTGGCCTTGGCGGGTGGTGCCAGCAGTGCGGCTGCGGGCATTGTGGAGGCCGTCTCGCTGCTGACTGACGGTGCGCCCGAGGTGCTGCTGGTGCATTACGACGCGCCGCTGCCCCAGGACTACGCCGTCTTTCACGATGAAGCCCCGGCCTCCTACGCCTGGGCCTGGCGCATGGCCTTGTCGCCTCAGCCGGGAGTGAAAGGCTTGTCTTTGAGACGGCAGGCTTCGGCTCCAGAAGCCGAAGGTCGACCGGGTGCCCCCACTGCTCATGCCCTGCCTTTTGGGCTGGCTTTGCTGCGCTCGGCCATCCTCCCTCAGCATCGTGAATGCCTCTGGCGAGACGGCGCTTCCTGGACCCTGCAAGCCCATGACTGAAGCGATGTCACGCGCCTGGCGGGTGCTGGCCACCGGCCTGTGTTTTCTCACCTTTGGGGTGGGCGGCCTGCTGCTGGGACTATTGATCTTTCCCTTGATGCGCGCACTGATCCGACACCCTACCGCGCGGGTGGCAGCCGCCCGAAAAGTCATCCAGATGGCTTTTCGAGGCTTCATCGGCATGATGCGTGGCCTCGGCGTACTCAGCTATGAGATCCATCACCGTGACCGCTTGCGGCGCAGCGGCATGCTGGTGTTGGCCAATCACCCTTCCTTGATCGATGTGGTGTTTCTGATGGCCTTGATTGACAACGCAGACTGCATCGTCAAGGCCGCCTTGACGCGCAATCCCGCCACCTGGGGGCCGGTCACGGCTGCTGGCTTTGTATTCAATGACTCAGGAGCCGGCCTTCTGGAGGATTGCCAGTCGAGCCTGGACGCAGGTAGCAACCTGATCATCTTCCCCGAGGGAACACGCACCCCCCGCAGCGGTGAGTTGTTGTTGCAAAGAGGCGCTGCCAATGTGGCAGTGCGGTGCGGCAGAGACATCACGCCGGTGCGCATCACCGTGCATCCCGCCACTTTGGGCAAAGGTGAGCCGTGGTATCAAGTGCCCCCGTGCAAACCGCACTTTGTGTTCCGCGTTGAGCCCGACATTGCCGTGACGCCATTTCAAGGCCAGGCGGCTTCTGAGGCCCTGGCAGCGCGCCACCTGACCGACTATTTGACCGATTACTTTTCGATGGAGACCCGTCATGTCAGCGCTTGAGCAAGAGATCAAAGACATCATCATTCAGTCCCTGCAATTGGAGGACATCACCCCGGACGACATCGACGTTGAAGCGCCCCTCTTCGTAGAGGGCCTGGGGCTGGACTCCATTGACGCCCTGGAGTTGGGCTTGGCCCTGCAAAAACGCTATGGCGTCAGCATGTCTGCCGATAGCGAAGAGACCCGCAATCACTTTCGTAGCGTGCGCTCGCTGGCCGCCTTTGTGGCCGCCCACCGCAAAGCCTGAACCCGACTCCCACCCCAAAGGTGCCACCATGACCAAGGACGAGATCTTCCAGACCATCGTCAACACCCTGCAAGAGACTTTCGAAATCGAAGCCTCTCGCGTCACCCCTGAGGCACGTCTGTACGATGACCTGGACATCGACAGCATTGATGCGGTCGACCTGATCGTGCAGCTCAAGCCTTTGGTTGGCCGACGCTTGCAACCCGAGGCCTTCAAGTCCGTGCGCACCGTGCAAGACGTGGTGGACGCCCTGCATGGTTTGATGCACAACGCGGCCTGAGCCTGTCTGCCGTGAAGCCCACGCCCTTGGTGTCTGTTGCGCTGGCCGCATTGACTGTGGCCTACCCGGCTGTGGTCTTCTTCGGCCACCAGCATCTGGACCCCCGCTGGCTGGCTTTGGCCCTGGTGGTGTTGGCTGTGCTGCGTGCATGGGCCAGCCGGCAAGCCCTGTGGCTTGTTGCTGCGGTCGGTGCCTTGGGCCTCGCCGCAGGAACGGCCTGGGGCGGCGGATGGTTGCCGCTTAAGCTCTACCCCGTGTGGGTCAATGTGGTGTTGTTGCTGGTGTTTGCAGGGAGTCTTTGGCAAGGCCCTCCTGTGATCGAGCGCCTGGCACGCCTGACGGAGCCTGAGCTGCCGCCCCAAGCTGTGGCCTATACCCGCCGCGTGACCCAGGTGTGGTGCGGCTTTTTTGTGCTCAATGGCAGTTTGGCGGCCTACACCGCCCTGGCCTGTAGCGAGCAGGCATGGGCGCTCTACAACGGGCTGCTGGCTTACGGCTTGATGGGCCTGCTTTTTGGGGCGGAATGGTGTGTGCGACAGCGCGTCAAGGCGAGCGTAAAACATGGTTGAACAACAGGGATTGACCACGGTCATGACTCGCCAACAGGCCGCCACGGATGTGGTGGCTTGGCACGGTGGCCAGGCCCGCACGAGGGCGCAGTTTGAGCGAGATGTGGCCGCCTGGGCTTGGGGCTGCCAAGCCCAGCCTGGACAGCGCATGGCGCTGTACGCGGAGGACACCTACACCTTTGCGGCCGCACTGATGGGGGCCTGGCAGGCAAACAAAACCGTGGTCTTGCCTGGTGATGCCCAAGCGCAAACCGTCCAGCGCTTGGCCCAGGCGGTAGATTTCAATGCGGCAGACTTACCGCAGGGCCTGCGGCCTGAGGAGGGCGCAAGCCCACCGCCATGGCCGTTTCGGCCCTTGGATCTGCAGCGCCATTGCTTGGTCGTCCAGACCTCTGGCTCTAGCGGCGAGCCACTGGACATCGACAAGCAACTCAGTCAGTTAGACGCCGAAGTGCGTACACTGGAGGCAGCGTTTGGCGCTCGTCTGCTCGACCCAGCGCTGCGGGTGTTGACCACCGTTTCGCACCAGCACATCTATGGGCTGCTGTTCCAGGTGCTGTGGCCACTGAGCCGTGGCAGGGCTTTTGTCGCGGGGCGGCTGGATTACCCCGAAGCCATCTTGGCGGCCATGTCCCAGGGGCCGAATGTGCTGGTAGCCAGCCCGGCTCACCTCAAACGCTTTCCAGACACCTTACCCTGGGCCCAGGCCCAGGGGCGTACCCAAGCTATCTTTTCATCGGGTGGCCCGCTCTTGCCAGAGGCCTCGCACGAGGTGTACCGCTTGACAGGGCTCTCTCCCATTGAGGTCTATGGCAGCTCCGAGACTGGAGGCATTGCCTGGCGGCAGCGCGCCACGCACGGTGATGCCTGGTGCCCGTTTGCCGCAGTGCGCCTGCGCCAGGTAGAGGGATTGTTGGAGGTGGCTTCGCCCAACTTGCCCGACGACACCCCCTGGCTCACCAGTGACTTGGTGCGCTTGCACCCCGACGGTCGTTTTGAGCTGCTCGGGCGGGCAGACCGCATCGTCAAGATCGAAGAAAAGCGCGTCTCGCTGACGGCGCTGGAGCGCACATTGCTGGCGCAGCCGGGCATCGGCGAAGCCAAGGTCTTTCCGCTGCCTGAGGCAGACCGCGTGCGTTTGGCCGCCGTGGTGGTGTTGACTGAAGCTGGGCGGCAGGCACTGACCCTGCAAGGCAAAAAGACCTTGACTGATGGGTACAAGAAAGCCTTGCTGCAGGTGGTTGAGCGCGTGGCCTTGCCGCGTCGATGGCGCTTGGTGGCGGCCCTGCCCGTCAACGCCCAGGGCAAGGTGACTGAATCTCTTTTAACGCAGTTATTCAGGCCTGAGCAGCCCCCTGTGCAATGGCTGGATCGCACACCCACGCAGGCCCTGGCGATGTTGGACATCGTGCCGGAGTTGGCCGTTTTCGATGGCCACTTTCAAGATCACCCACTGGTGCCAGGTGTAGCGCAGCTCGACTGGGCAATCGCCCTCGGGCGCGAATGCTTCTCTCCCAAGGGTGCCTTTAGCCAGGTGGATCAGCTCAAGTTTCAAGTGCCGATCTTTCCGGGCCGCCAGATCCAACTGCACCTGCAGTGGGACGCCGTCCGGTCGGTACTGAGCTTCCAATTCCACTCTGGCGAACTGAAACACTCCGGTGGCAAGGTGACTTTCCATGCTTAAGACGGTGGCCGTGATTCCGGTCTACAACCATCCCACCACCATTGCAGCGATGGTGGCTGGAGTTCGGCGCTATGGCCTGCCTTGCATCTTGGTCGACGACGGCAGTGAGCCAGGCTGCGCCGCCGTACTCAAGGATTTGGCGGCGCAGCAGGCTGACGCGGTGACGCTGCTTGTCTTAGCCGTGAATCAAGGCAAAGGTGGGGCGATGATGGCCGGGCTCAAAGAAGCCGCGCGCCAAGGCTATACCCATGCCTTGCAGATCGATGCCGATGGCCAGCACGATGTGCAAGACATCCCCCACTTCATGACCCAAGCCCAAGCCCACCCGGGGGCGGTCATTGCGGGCTGCCCGATTTACGACGCGAGCGTACCCAAAGGGCGCTTGTACGCGCGCTATGCGACCCATATTTGGGTGTGGATCAACACCTTGTCGCTAGACATCCGCGACTCCATGTGCGGCTTCCGGGTCTACCCCTTGGCACCGGTGGTGGCGGTGATCGACAGCGAACGCCTGGGCAAACGCATGGACTTCGATTGCGAGGTGCTGGTGAGGCTGCATTGGCGTGGCGTCTCCATCGTCAGTCTGCCGACCCGGGTGACCTACCCACAAGACGGCATCTCCCACTTCAAGGTGTGGTGGGACAACGTTCTCATCTCGCGCATGCATACCCAATTGTTTTTCGGCATGTTGTTGCGCCTGCCCAAAATCCTGTGGCGCAAGGTGGCGGCGTGAGCGCTTCAGCCCCCCCTCGCTCACCCGGGCCAGCCACCCATTGGGCGCAGATGGGTGAAAGCACGTTTGTGGCCGGCATGTGGTTTCTCTACGGAATATACAAACTGTTGGGGCGCGGGCCATTTCTCGTCTGTTTGTACCCGGTGGTGTTCTATTACTGGGCAAGCCGCCGCGCGGCGCGCCAGGCCTCCATGGACTACCTGCGGCAGATGCATGCTCAGCACGGCGTACCTGCATGGGTGCCGACTTGGCGAGATGGGCTGCGTCACTTTCTGTCGTTTGCCGACACTTTGTTGGACAAGACGCTGGCCACCAGCGGCAGCTACCGCTTTGACCGCATTCGCTACGAAGGCTTAGAGCCCATGCTGGAGCGCGTACGCAGCGGTGCGGGTGGTGTTTTCATCACCGCGCACATGGGGTGCCTCGAACTCTGCCAAGCGCTGGCCGGCCAATGCGACGGATTGCGCATTCATGTGCTGGTACACACCCGCCACGCTGAGCGCTTTAACCGCATGCTGCACCGCCTCAACCCACACAGCGGGGTACACCTGATGCAAGTCACGGAGATCTCACCCGCCACTGCGGTGATGCTGGCTGAAAAAGTAGGCCGCGGTGAGTTTGTGGCCATTGCCGGCGACAGGGTACCGGTCAACATGGGCCCGCAAAGCTGTGTGGAGGTGTCGTTCTTGGGAAGACCTGCCGCCCTGCCGATTGGCCCTTATGTGCTCGCATCTTTGCTCAAATGCCCGCTGTATTTGCTGGCCTGCATTCGTGAGGGGAGGCACCACACCTTGGTGTTTGAACGCCTGGCAGACCAAGTCCATTTGCCACGCGGAGCCCGCCTCCAAGCCGCCACCGTGTTGGCCCAAGGCTATGTCCAACGCCTAGAGGCTCTGCTGATCCGTGCGCCCTTTGAATGGTTCAATTTTTTTGCCTTTTGGGCGCAGCGCACTGCCCCTGAGGCCGCCCCCAACTCACTCGCGTCATGATGGCTGCTGCATCCCCTTCCTCCACGGTTGTTTTTGACGGCCAGCACCTGGGCATTGGCGAGGTGCTGGCCCTGTCGCGTCAACAAGCCCAAGCACGGCTGTCTGAGGCCCCGGCGTTTCGGGCGCGCATTCAGCGCGGGGCAGATTTTTTGGATCGTCTGCTGCGTGAGGATGGTGTGATCTACGGCGTAACCACGGGCTACGGTGACTCTTGCACCGTCAGCATCCCCGCCGATTTGGTGCCCGAATTGCCCCATCACCTCTACACCTACCACGGCTGCGGTCTGGGGCAGTTTTTGAGCCCCGAAGAGACGCGCGCAGTATTGGCGGTGCGGCTGGCATCGCTGTGCCAAGGGGTGTCGGGCGTGAGCTGGGCGTTGCTGACGCAACTGGAGCAATTGCTGCAACACGACATCTTGCCGCTGATCCCCTCGGAGGGCTCTGTCGGTGCCAGTGGTGACTTGACACCCCTGTCTTATGTCGCTGCGGTGCTGTGTGGCGAACGTGAGGTGTGGTTCCGCGGCCAGCGCTGCGCGGCTTCGCAGGCCTTGCGCGAGGTCGGCTTAACGCCTCTGCGTTTGCGCCCCAAAGAGGGTCTGGCCATCATGAATGGCACAGCTGTGATGACGGCGCTGGCCTGCCTGGCGTGGCAACGCGCGCACGCGGTGGCGGCACTGGCCACGCGCCTCACGGCCTGCAATGTGGTGGCCAGCGCGGGCAATGCCCATCACTTTGACGAGCGCTTGTTCGCGGTCAAACCCCATGCAGGCCAGCAACAGGTGGCGCAACGCATTCGCCAAGACCTGGCCAGCCCAAGGCCTGCCCGCAATGAACAGCGCCTGCAAGACCGCTATTCACTGCGCTGTGCGCCGCATGTGATCGGTGTGCTGGCCGATGCCCTGCCCTTCTTTCAGCAACTGATCGAGAACGAGCTCAATAGCGCCAACGACAACCCCATCATCGACGGTGACAGCGAGCAGGTGCTGCATGGCGGTCACTTCTACGGTGGCCATATTGCCTTCGCGATGGACAGCCTGAAGAACGCCGTGGCCAATGTGGCCGACCTGATGGACAGGCAACTCTCCCTGTTGGTGGACACCCGCTACAACCACGGCTTGCCGTCAAATTTGTCGGGCGCTCAAGGCCCACGTGCCGCCATCAACCATGGCCTCAAAGCCTTGCAAATCAGTGTCTCGGCCTGGACGGCCGAGGCCTTGAAGCTCACGCTACCGGCCTCGGTGTTCTCGCGCTCCACCGAGTGCCACAACCAAGACAAGGTGAGCATGGGCACCATCGCCGCGCGTGACGCACTGCGCGTCTTGACCCTGACCGAGCAAGTCCTGGCCGCCATGCTCATTGCCGCTCGCCAGGGTTTGAGCCTGCGCCAACGCATGGATGCAAGGCTGCAACTCACGCCCGCGCTGCAGGGCTTTCATGCCGATCTCTGCGAGCGTCTCGCCCTTGTCGACGAAGACCGCGCTCTGGACGCCGACCTGCTGCGCCTCATGCAGGCCCAACACCAAGGCCAGTGGGCCCATCTCTATGAGGAATCTGCGTCATGACGCCCAGCCGATGGCCATTGCCGGTCAGCCCGGAGTTGTCGGCCCGTCTCACCCATGAGATCGAGGTCTCGCCGGCCTTTTTTGACATCGACCCGATGGAGGTAGTCTGGCACGGCCACTATGTGAAGTTCATGGAAGTGGCGCGTAGCGCCTTGATGACGCGCCTGGGCTACAACTACGCCGAGATGCGTGACTCTGGGTTTGCTTGGCCCGTGGTGGACATGAGGCTCAAGTATGTGCGCTCGGCGGTGCTGGGGCAGCGGCTCAAGGTGCGGGCCCGCATCGTCGAGTGGGAGAACCGCCTCAAGGTAGATTTTTTGATCACCGACGCCGACACCGGGCAGCGCTTGACCACGGCTTACACCATTCAAGTGGCGGTGGATATCGCCAGCCGCGAGATGCGCTATTTGTGCCCCGAGATCCTTTGGGAAAAGTTGGGGGTGCTGGCATGAAGCGTCGAGGCGTTCTGATGCTGGGCCTGGGCCTGAGCAGCCCGCTATGGGCCCAAGAGCGCGAGCCTTTGGGCGAGATTCGTACCCGCATCACCACGACGGCAGTGTTGCGCGGGCAGTTCGAGCAGCGCAAGACCGTTAAAGGCTTCAAGCAGCCCTTGCTGTCGCGCGGTGACTTCTTGGTGCAACGTGGCCGGGGCGTGATTTGGCGCACTCGGGACCCCTTGATCAGCAGCTTGGTGCTGACGCGAGATCGGCTCGTCACGCGAGGGGCCGATGGCGTGGTCCAACAACAGATGGACGCCGCCCGCGAGCCTGCGGTAAGGGGCATCACCGAGTTGATGTTTGCAGTGCTGAGCGCTGACCTGGCGGTCTTGTCCCAGCGCTTTGTCGTAAGCCCACAGCTCAAGACCGGTGAGGCCTGGCAGATGACGCTCTTGCCCAAAGATCAAGCGCTGGCACAGTGGGCGACGCGGGTGGAGATTGACGGCGACCGCCAAGTTCGGCAGGTGCAGTGGCAGGACGGGATGGGGGATGTCAGCCTCATCCGCATGAGCGCCCACCAGCCCGGGCCACCTCCCACCAAAGAGGAAGAGGCCTGGCTTGGCTGACCCCGCGCACATCACGCCGAGATTCCTTCACCATTGGCGCAGCGCAGCTTGGGTTTGGCTGGGTCTGGTGGTGGCGGTGGCCTGGCACCAGTGGCAGTTTTGGAGCCACCCCAAAGTCACCACGGACGTGATGGCTCTGTTGCCCCAAGACCCACTGGACAGCGTACTCAGCCGGGCCAGCCAACAATGGAGTGCGCAGGCGTCTCGGCAGGTCGTGGTGGTGTTGGGCAGCCCCGACTGGGCACTTACCCGTGCCGCCGCCGCCGCTTGGCGGCAGGCCTTGCCGGCTTCAGCCGGGCTGCGCGAGCAGCGCTTGACCGACCCGCAAACGCTGGCGCGCCAAGTGGCCTTTTATGCACCTTGGCGAGATCGCTTGCTGACCCCGGCGCAACGCACCGAGCTGGCGCAGCAGCCGGAGTCCGCCTGGGCTGATCGCGCCTTGGCGGGTCTGCTGCAGCCGGGTGTCAGCGGCCGCCTGACCGCCTGGGCGGCTGACCCCTTGGGCCTCTGGGCAGCCTGGTGGGGCGAGCGCGCGGGGGAGGTGCAAGCCCGCCAGCGCGACGGCGAAGCCCATATTCACCGCAACGGTATGGAGTGGCTGGTGTTGATGCTGGAGTCTGACCGAGCGGCGACTCAGTTGGACGGTGAGCGCCGCTTAGCCCAGGCCTTGGACCAGGCCATAGCGGCGGCGAAGGCTCAGGTTCCGGGGCTCCGGCACATGCGTGCAGGGGTGCCCTTGCATGCAGAGGCCGCCGCCGCACAGGCCCACAGCGAAATCAACACCATTGGTTGGGGCTCCTTGATGGCCGTGATGGCACTGATGGCGCTGGCCTTTCGCTCACTCAAGCCCTTGGCTTTGACGGCGGTGTCCTTGTTGGTGGGGGTGGCCGTGGCGGCTTCGGTGACCATGGTGTGCTTTGGCGAGATCCATCTGGTCACCCTGATCTTCGGCTCCAGCCTCATTGGCGTGGCCGAGGACTACGGCATCCATTACTTCTCGGCCCGCCAAGCCCAGCCCGAAACCCCCTCGCCCACCCTGATGCATCGCCTGCTGCCGGGTTTGATGCTGGCCTTAGCCACCAGCGTGTTGGGCTATTTGGTGTTGGGGCTGGCCCCCTTTCCTGGCCTGCGGCAGATGGCGGTGTTTTCGGCCGTCGGCTTGGCGGCCACTTTTGTGACCGCCTGGGCCTGGTTCCCTTGGCTGGACAGGGCCAAGGCTCCGCCCCGAACCCTGTTGGCCCGGCGGGTTGCAGCCTCGCTGCCGCGTTGGCCACGCTGGCAAGCCAACACTGTCGGCAAGGTGGCCTCAGGGCTGATGGTGTTGGTGTTGGGTTTCGGGGCATTCAGCCTGCAGGCGCAAGACGATCTGCGCCAACTTCAAAGTGGCGACCCACAACGCATGCATGAGCAGCGCGAGGTATCGGAATTGCTGGGCCTGCCCAGCCCACTACAGTGGTTTTTGGTCACAGGCACTTCAGCAGAACAGGTCTTGGAACGCGAAGAGGCCTTGACCCAGCGTCTGGCCGCCTTGGTCCACAAAGGCCACCTCCAAGGCTGGCGAGCGGTGTCAGACTGGGTGCCCTCGCAGGCCCGCCAACAGGCCGATGCGGCCTTGACCGGCCAACTGGAAACCGCCGTGGTGCAGGCCTTGGGTAAACGCCTGGGCGAAACCCTGGAACGCAGCGCCATGGCGACGACGCCCTTGACGCTAGAGGCCTGGTGGGCCAGCGAAGCCTCGCTCCCGGCGCGCAACCTGTGGTTGGGCGATGTGGGCGAGTTGCCCGGCGGCAAGGCCTCGGTGGTGATGCTGCGTGGGGCTTTCGGCCCCGCTGATCTCCCCAGGCTGGCGGCTGCCGCACAAGGCCTGCCGGGTGTGCGCTGGGTCGACAGAACGGCAGACACCTCCGCCCTGCTGGCGCGTTATCGCGTCACCATGGGTTGGTTACTTGTTTTGGGCCATGTGGTCGTGGGTGCTGTCTTGCTGTGGCGCTACGGCCGCTCTGCCTGGCGGGCTTGGTTGCCCACAGTATTGGCCACAGGCTTGACGCTGAGTGGCCTGGCCCTGGCCGGCCAAGCATTGCAGCTCTTTCATGTGCTGGCATTGTTGCTCTTGCTAGGCGTAGGCATCGACTACGGTGTGTTCTTGCTAGAGCACCCTGATGACGGCGGCGCTTGGCTGGCCGTGATCTTGGGCGCACTGAGCACTGCCTTGTCGTTCGGCCTCTTGGGCCTGTCTGACTTGCCCGCCCTGCGAGCTTTTGGCGTGACGGTGCTCATGGGGCTGGCATGGGTGCTGCTCCTGGCACCGCTGTTGCGCCTGAGCCGGGCCTCACCCACAACGCCTTCAACTTCTGTTCGGACCCCTGCATGACGACGCAACGATTTTCACCCCCTGGCCAAAAAGCCTTTGCAGCCCGTTTTGAAGCACAGCGCATTGCCTTTGGCCCTGTCGTCTTTCACTGCGTGCGCTTGGCCTGGAAACGCGGCTGGCTCCAGGCCATTGCAGACAGCGCCGCTTCAGGCTTGAGTGTGGCGGAGATGGTGGCGCAAGGCCTGGGCACAGACTACGCCTTGCGGGTGGTGCTGGAGTCTTGTCTGTCCGCCGGTGTGGTCACTCTTGAAGCGGACCGCTACGTGCTGGACAAAACAGGCTACTGCGTGCTGACCGACACCATGACCCAGGTACACATCGATTTTGTGCATGACGTTTGTTATGAGGGACTGATGAAGCTGGACGCCTCTCTGACCGACGAAGCCCCCCGAGGCTTGTCGGCCCTGGGCGATTGGCCGACTTTGTATGAGGGTCTGTCGAGCCTCTCAGAACCGGCCAAGACCAGTTGGTTTGCCTTCGACCACCTGCACTCAGACACCTCTTTCCCCGCGATCTTGCCGGACGTGTTCAAAACCCAGCCCCAGCGGGTGATGGACATTGGTGCCAACACTGGCAAGTTCGCACGCGTGGCCTTGCAACACGACGACAAGGCCCAGTTGCATTTGGTGGACTTGCCGCAGCAATTGGCCGTGGCCGAGCAAACCTTGAAGGATGCAGGGCTGATGGAGCGAGCCACCCTGCACCCCCGCAACCTCTTGGACTTGAGCGCTGAATTGCCCGGAGACATGGACTTGGTGTGGTTGAGCCAGTTTTTGAGCTGCTTCAGCGAGCATGTCATTGCCAGCATCTTGCAGCGCGCAGCCCGTGCCCTGCGGCCCGGCGGGCAGTTGCTGATCTTGGACACCTTTTGGGACCGCCAGCGCTACGACATTGCCGCCTACTGCTTGATCAACACCTCGCCCTACTTTACGGCCATGGCCAGCGGCAATAGCAAGATCTATGAAGGGTCTGTCTACGTCCGCCATGCCCAGGCAGCAGGCCTGCAATTGCAAGACATCCGGGATGGCATTGGCTACAGCCACTCCTTGATGCGGTTCACCAAGGCACAAGCGTGAGCTTTCTGATCAAGGCTTTGCTGCTGGGCGCTGCCGTGCTGCTGCAGGCCTGCGCCCATGCGCCTGCGCCGCCCCCCGAGGCAGGTGTGCCAATGCTGCGTTTGTCGCCAGCCAGCCTGGGTTGCGTGCTCAGCGCGCAGCAGCGCATGGCGGTGGCCGTCGCAGGGCGTGCGGCGCAGAGCGCTGAGGTCTTGCTGGAGGTGGATGCCCAGGCCGTGAACTTAGCACTGGTGGCCTTGGGCCAAACCGTGGCCCGCTTGGTTTGGGATGGCCAGACGCTGTCCGAGGCGCGTGCCCCGTGGGCCCCTGCCGCTCTGTCGGGAGAACGAGTTCTGAGCGAGCTGCAATTGGCCGGCTGGCCGTTGGATGTGGTGCAAGCCGCCTTGCCTACGGGGTGGACACTGACCGCCAGTGAGCGCGGGCGAGAATTGCGCCAAGGGGGAGCGTTGAAGCTGCGGGTCGACTATGGCCCCAACCGGGTTTGGACACTGGACAATCCGCAGCAAGGCTATCGCCTCACTGTGCAAACCCTGTCTCACAGCACGCAGGGCACCCCCAGCTCTTCTGCCGCCAGCGGCCCCGCTTGCTCCTAAACCATGTCTGCCGCCGTCTTTCTTCATGGCCTTGGCCTCAGTTGCGCCCTGGGCAGCACCTTGGACGAGGTACGCCAGCGGCTCTTTGCCGACAGCGCCACCCCACTGAGCCGCACCACAGCCTGGTCGCCCGGCCGCGAATTGCCTTTGGGGGTAGTCAACCACCCCTTGCCCGTCTGGGAGGAAGGCACACCCGCCCGTTGGCGCAGCCGTAGCAACCAGCTCTTGCGCTTGGCCATGGGCGAGCTGGAGCCCGCCGTACTGGCGGTACGCGAGCGCTTTGGCCCTGCCAGGGTGGCCGTGGTTTTGGGCAGCAGCACCGCTGGCGTGGCCGAGGGCGAGCAAGCGGCCCGCGCCCGTGCTCAGGGCCTGCCCTGGCCCAGCACTTTTGACTATGCCGTGCAAGAAATGTCCAACGGCGCGGCATTTGTGGCCCAGCACTGGGGCTTGAAAGGCCCCGTCCACGCTCTGTCCACCGCCTGCTCATCGGCACCCAAGGCCATGGCCAGCGCGGCCCGCTTGCTGCGCATGGGCGTGGTGGACGCCGTCGTCACCGGGGGGGCAGACGCGTTGTGCGCACTGACCGTGGCAGGTTTTTCAGCCCTCGACTCGGTGTCAGACCACACCTGCCAGCCCTTGTCCCCTCACCGCTGTGGCATCAATATCGGCGAGGGCGCGGGCTTGTTCTTGATGACGCGCGAGCCCGGTCCTATTCGCCTCGCCGGTTGGGGCGAGACCTCTGATGCTCACCATATGTCCGCGCCGCACCCTGAGGGCCGGGGAGCCATCGAGGCCATGCAGCAAGCGCTGGCACGGGCCGGGGTAGCGCCGCAAGTGGTGGACTACGTCAACCTGCATGCCACCGCCACGGTGCAAAACGACGCCATGGAGAGTTTGGCCGTGCAACAGGTGCTGGGCTGTGGCGTGCCCGTCAGCGGCACCAAACCCCTGACCGGCCATGCGCTAGCGGCTGCAGGTGCCTTGGAAGCCGGCCTGTGCATGCTGGCCATGACGGACAATCCGCAGGGTCGTCTGCCACCGCACTGGTGGGATGGCCATGCCGACCCCGCTCTGCCGCCGCTCACCGTGGCCCAGGCCGGAGACAGCCTGGGGCGCCCCCTGCGCTGGGTGATGAGCCACTCCTTCGCCTTTGGTGGCAGCAATGCGGTGCTGTTGCTGGCCCGAGAATAAGCATGAGCGAAAGCCCTCTTCCACCCTTGCAAAGTTGTTTGCCGCACCGCGGCCGCATGCTGCTAATCCATCGCCTGCTAAGCGCTGACGATGAGACTGCATTGGCGGAGGTCGACGTGCGTCCGGACAGCCTCTTTGCACAGCCAGAGGGCGTGCCCGCCTGGGTGGGTTTGGAATACATGGCCCAAGCCGTGGCGGCCTGGGCCGGCGCACGGGCGCAGCGGGCCGGGCGCAAGCCGCGCCTAGGGTTTTTGCTGGGAACTCGGCGCTTTGAGGTGAAAACGCCACTGTTTGCGCACGGCAGTACGCTGCAAGTGCATGTGCGGTGCGAGCTGATGGCGGACAATGGCCTAGGGCAGTTCGATTGCCAAATACATGAGTCTGGCCGCCTGTTGTGCCAGGCCAAGGTTTCTGTATTTGAACCGGAAGATGCCGGCGAGGTTTTGGGAGGAGCGCGTTGATGTTTGACGCCTGGGTATTGGTCACCGGCTCCAGCCGGGGCATAGGCCGCGAGGTCGCATTGCGGCTGGCCAAAGAGGGCTACCACGTGGTGGTGCATGGCCGCACGGTATCCGCTGCGGCACAAGCCGTCTGCAACGACATTCAAGCCATGGGTCGGCAAGCTCGGCTGCTCTCCTTTGACGTGGGCGATCGGGCCGCTGCTGCGCAGGCGCTGCGGGCCGACATCGAAGCCCATGGGGCCTACTACGGTGTGGTATGCAACGCCGGGATTGCACGGGACAACGCCTTTCCCGCCATGAGTGGTGAGGAGTGGGATGAGGTCATCCACACCAATCTGGATAGCTTTTACAACGTGCTGCACCCGGTGGTGATGCCCATGGTGCAGCGGCGCAAGCCAGGCCGCATCGTCACGCTGTCTTCTGTGTCCGGCTTGGTTGGCAACCGTGGGCAAACCAATTACAGCGCGGCCAAAGCCGGCATCATCGGGGCCACCAAAGCGCTGGCCATCGAGCTGGCCAAGCGCAACATCACCGTCAACTGCGTCGCGCCCGGGTTGATCGACACTGACATGCTGCCACCCGAGATCGTGGACGAAGCGATGAAGATGATCCCCATGCGACGCATGGGCCAACCCGCCGAAGTGGCCGCACTGGTCGCGTTTCTCATGTCACCAGACGCCAGCTACATCACCCGACAGGTGATCTCGGTCAACGGGGGGATGTTCGGATGAAACGCGTCGTCGTGACAGGCTTTGGGGCCATCAGCCCGCTGGGCCACGATTGGCCCAGCGTGTTGGCCGCACTGCGCGCGGGGCGCAATGTGGTGAAGGTGATGGCTGAGTGGGACCAATACGAAGGCCTGAACACCCGCTTGGGGGTGCCTGCCGCGCCCTTTGAGCTACCTGCGCACTACAACCGCAAGGCGATGCGCACCATGGGCCGCGTGGCCCTGATGGCCACCCGCGCTTCGGAAATGGCTTTGGCCGATGCAGGCCTGCTGGGCGACCCCTTGGTGAGCAGCGGCCGCATGGGTATTTCCTATGGCTCCTCGGCCGGCACCCCCAAAGCAGTGGGTGACTTTGGCCGCATGCTGACCGAAAAAACCACCGAAGGCATTAATGCAGGCACGTACATCAAGATGATGTCGCACACGGCTGCAGTGAACATGGGCGTGTTCTTAGGCATGACGGGTCGCATCATCACCACCTCCAGCGCCTGCACCTCGGGCAGCCAAGGCATAGGCTATGCCTTTGAAACCATTCAAGCCGGTCGCCAAGTGGCCATGTTGGCCGGTGGCGCCGAAGAGCTGGACGCCACGGAGGCAGCGGTGTTCGACACCCTGTTTGCCACCAGCGTGAACAACGAACAACCCGAGGCCACACCGAGGCCTTTTGACATAGCTCGCGACGGCCTGGTGCTGGGCGAAGGGGCCTGCACCCTGGTGCTTGAAGAGCTGGACCACGCCCGCGCCCGAGGCGCGCACATCTATGCCGAAGTATTGGCCTACGGCACCAATAGCGACGGCCGCCACGTGACACAACCTAACGCCGAGACCATGGCCCAAGCCATGCGCTTGGCCTTGGCAGAGGCAGGGCTGGCCCCTGCGGAAATTGGCTATGTGAATGCCCACGGCACAGCCACAGAGCACGGTGACGTGGCCGAAACAAACGCCACCCATGCCGTCTTTGGCGAGCGCATTCCCATCAGTTCGCTCAAAAGCTATATGGGCCACACCTTGGGTGCTTGCGGCGCACTCGAAGCGTGGATGAGCATTCAAATGATGCGCGAGGGCTGGTTTGCCCCGACCGTGAACCTGAATGAAGTAGACCCTCGCTGCGGACCCTTGGACTACATTACCGGCCCAGGGCGAGGGTTGCAAACAGAGCTGGTGATGAGCAACAACTTTGCCTTCGGCGGGATCAATACCTCGCTGATTTTTAAGCGGTGGGCTTGAGCGGCCACCATGCGCACTGACTGAGGAGGAACAGATGAGACGGATTCTTTGGATGTTGATGGTGTTGAGCTCGATGACTTCGGCGTTTGCACAAAATGCCCTGAACGTGCTCACCCCCATTTCGTATGTGGAAGGTGTCGCTCCGCCTGACAAGGTCAAAGCAGAGTGTTCAGTGGAAAGCTATCTGCAGACGGCTCTGGAAACAAATTTGTCCAAAAAGAATGTCGTGACTTTCACCAACACTGCGCCGCCTGCGGGTCGCCTGTTGCGCGTTCAGATTTTGAACATTGATGCCGTCGGTGGAGGCGGCTGGACAGGTGCCAAAAGTCTGAGCATTCGGGTCGAACTTTCGGCCGACGGGACGGTAATGCGTAAAACGGCATTTACCAGATCATCGAGAGGCGGGTTTGGAGGAGCGTTCGTGGGCACTTGTTCAATGCTCAATCGTGCCGCTGAAGCGCTAGGAAAAGACGTAGCGAAGTGGATGGCGGACCCACGCTACAGCGCCCAAGACGTGGTGGAGGAACCGGCCTCTGCTCCCGCGCAAGCACCCCAAGCTCCTGCTGCGTCGACGCCTACATTGCCGCTCAACTAGTCAACCAACAAAGAAGGAATACAGCATGACAGCGCATTCATCGAGAGTCAGCAGAAGGCAGTCAATCGCCGGGCTCGGCATTGCCGGGTTGAGTTTGATGTTGGTCACAGCCTGCTCTACCAAGATTCGTGCCACCACGATGGAGAACCCCCCGCCCACAGAGGCATTTTCTGGATTTGGCCGAATCGTCCTCAAGCCAGTGAGGTCTGTGGTTCCTGCGGACCCCGTAGTGCTGCAACGGATTCAAGGCAACCTTGACAAGGAGCTCGACGGCTCCTTAAAGACCTGGAACGCGGGTCCCCAAAATGGACGAGTGTTGACGATCGACCCCGTGATCGAAGGCGTTGACTTCAAGGACCCAGCGACTCGCGTTGTGCTGGGTCCGCTGACAGGCGGTTCAGGCATTCTTCTTAGACTTGTCATTACAGATAACGAGGGCAAAACAGGTGCCACCGGCTACATCGGCTCTCACGCCTGGGTGGCCTTGGTGCAAGCAGGTTGGCAGGTGGTGGGCGTGGACAACTTTGCCAACAGCCATCCTTCGGTGCTTCAGGGCCTGGCCCGGCTGGTGCCAGGGCCTCTGGAATTCGAGCGCGTTGATGTTTGCGATGCGCAGGCCTTGGCCGCCACTTTTGCCCGACATCGCGTTGACGCTGTGATGCACTTTGCTGCGCTGAAGTCTGTGTCGGAGTCGCTGCAACGCCCTTTGGACTACATGGCCATCAACGTGGGGGGCTTGCTGACCTTGACCCAAGTCATGCAGGACCACGGCGTTCACCGGTTGGTCTTCAGCTCAACAGCAGCGCTCTATGGGGCCTCACCGCCGCCACTGGCTGAAGATGCGCCGCTGGAGATGGCGAACCCCTATGCCCGCAGCAAGTGGATGGGGGAAAGGCTGTTGGCCGACCAATTGCTGGCGTATCCGCAATGGCGCGTGGCCACCTTGCGCTACTTCAACCCGGCTGGGGCGCATGAAAGCGGTCTGATCGGCGAGCTACCGCGCGGGCCTGCCGACAACTTAATGCCTTGCCTCGGTGAAGTGGCCTTGGGACGGCGGCCTCACCTTTGGGTTTATGGACAGGACTACCCCACGCCCGATGGCACAGGCCTGCGCGACTATCTTCATGTGCAAGACATCGCCGAAGGGCATGTGGTGGCTTTGGCCCACCTGATGGCCCACCCCGCGTCCTTCACCCTCAACCTGGGCCGAGGAGAGGCCGTGAGTGTGTTGCAAATGATCGCGGCCTATTCCCAAGCCTCGGGTCGTACTTTGCCGTACCGGATTGTCCCCAGGCGGGCCGGTGATGTGGCCGCAAGCTGGGCCGACTGCACCCAGGCTGAACGTCTTTTGGGCTGGAAGGCACAGCGTGACATCGCGGCCATGTGCCGAGACAGTTGGCGCTGGCTCAGCGCCGCCCAAACATCATCTGCCGCGCCAACGCCGATTTGACGGGCGGAAAGGCCTGCAGTGCGGCCAGCCCTAAGCCGCGTGCCGCCGCCAAGCCAGGCCAGCGCCAGGTGAAGCTGCGGGCCAAAAAATCGGTGGCGGCGATCATGCTCCAGCGGTCGGGGTTGCGGCTCCAGGCCACATGGCGCAAGGCGCTGTCTAGGTCGCTGGTTGGGCGCAGGGCTTGCACCAAGGCATAGGCATCGCGCAGCCCCAGGTTCAGGCCTTGGCCAGCCACCGGATGCAGGGTCTGGGCGGCATTGCCAATACGCACGGTGCGGCCGCTCACTAGGCTACGTTCGGCGTTCAGGCCCAGCGCAAAGTGTTTGAGTGGCGAGATGGCGGTCAGCGTGCCTGCTTGCGGGGGGATGAGGCTTTGCAGCACCACCAGCCGCTGGGCGTCGGTCAGCTCGGCCACCGGGTCATCGTCGCTGGGCACGCACCACACCAGAGAGGCTTGCCGCAGACCAGGGCTGGCCTTGGGCCCGGGCGGCAAGGGCAAGAGGGCCACGGGCCCGTGGCGGGTGAAGCGTTCAAACGCAATACCAGGGTGGCTGCCGACGCCGTGCTCCGGAGGGCGCAAAGTCACGGTGCCGACCCAGGCCGTTTGTTGACTCCGGCTGCACACCACCCAGGTCCATGGTGGGTGGCGCTTGTGACACATGTACCTCGGTGATGGCTTGGGCTTGATCTGCCGGCCACACCTGCAATTGCCGCAGCATCTGGATGGAGCCCAGCGACAGCGCCAAGGTGCGCGGGTCGCCGGACACGTCTTTATCAGCAGGTCGGGCGTCAAACACCGTGACCTGAGCCTGGGGCCAGCGGCGTGCGGTCAGCAGGGCCAAGGCTAGCCCAACGGGGCCTGCGCCAATCACGGCCATGCGGACCGCTGGTTGATGGGCATTGGGATGATTCTGTTCGTGCATGATTAGCGTGACGCTGACGACGAAGGTTGCGGCAAGGCGTTGAGACGAGCCAACTGAGCCGGGGTGCCCACGTTCTCCCACGGCCCCTGCAGCAACAGGCCGCCCAATTGCTGGCGCTCTGCGCTCTCAAAGAGCAGGGGGCCCAGGGCGGCGCGTTCGCCAGTGCGCACGGCACCCACCATACGGGGACGCATCAGCGCTAGGTTGGCGTAGGTCCAAGGTCGCGCGGCCGTGTCTCGCCTCAGACGCCCTTCGGGGCTCAGGTCAAAATCCCCGTTACGGTTGAAGTCAGGATTGGCGACGACCCACAGTTGGGCGTCATCATCGCTGGTGCGGAAAGCGTCGACCAAAGAAGGCTTGAACTCAAAGTCAGGGCAGTAGATGTCGCCCGACACCACCCAAAACACCTCATCCCCTTTGGGCGCCAGCCAGGGCAGGGCTTTGGCAATGCCGCCAGCCGTTTCCAATGCGCCGCCATGGTCGCGGCCCTCGTGGCTGTAATGCAGGCGCAGGCCAAAGCGGCTGCCGTCGCCCAAGGTGGCGGGGAACTGCTCTTCCAGCCAGGCGGTGTTGATCACCACCTCTTGCACGCCCGCGCGGGCCAGGGCCAGCAGGTGCCACTCGATCATCGGGCGGCCTTGCACCATCAGCAGGGGTTTGGGCGTGGTGTCGGTCAGTGGGCGCATGCGTTCACCCCGGCCTGCGGCCAGCACGATGGCCCGAACAGGTGCAAGCACGCTCATTGCAGAATCACCGTGCCCACGGCCTGTTTGCCCAGCGTGGCCTTGAGCGTGCAGTTGTCGGCCTTGGCCTGGCGAATGGCGGCATCGCCCCTACCGGCAGGGCTCCAGGCTTCGACCTGGCTCACGCTCATGCAGGCCTTGCTGCCGCCTAGCAGCTTGGCGCTGATCTCTTGCACCTGGTCGGTGCTGTTGACCAACATCACATAGCTGTTCTTGCCGCTTTGCAGGGCGGCCCCATACACGCCCGTAGGCAGGTTGATGGGGCGCTGAGCCACGGCGGCCCCGGGCGGCACCTTGGAGAACAGCGCTTGCAGCGCATGGGCCACCGGCCGCCGCTCGCCGCTGGCCGACATCATGCCGTGGGTCTTGCCCTTCTTCTGCCAAGCAAAGTCTTGGATCTGCCAATAGATCAGGCCGCTCGCCCCTTTGCTCAACAAAAGCACGGCGCTGGAGGCCGCATGCACCGCGAACTCGGGCGAGGTGACTTGCAGCTCGTCGTCGGCAAAGAAGTCGTCTTCGTCCGAGTGCTGTTTGACGCCGAACTCGGTGATCATGATGGGGCCAAACTTGCCCTGGCCCATGAAGCTGGCCGTGCCGCTGTCGCGCCGATCCGCCAAGACCTCCGGGGTGTCATAGACATGGGCGGACACATAGCCCAGCGCCTTCTCGGCATTGGCTTCCTTCATGCCGCCAATAAAGTGGTCAAACTGGCGCAGCCCTGTGCCAGGGCCATCAATCTTGATGTTCTGCAAGCCATGCTCGTTCATGGCTTTGCGGGTCGACAGGGCCAGTTGCGCATAGTGGGCTGGCACAAATTTGGTGCCCCAGGCCCCATGCGGCTCGTTCACCAATTCAATGCCATCGGGCTCAATGCCCAGGCCCTTGAGGTAAAGCAGTTGCGCCACGATGCTGCGTGCGTAGTCGTCGATCAACTCGGGTTGCGCATAGTTGGCCTTGGATTTGGAGCCCACTTTCTTGGCCTGGGTCTTGACCCAGGGCTCGGGCACGCGCCAAAAAATCAGGTGCGGCGTGATGCCCAAGCTCCGCATCTGGTCACGAAACTCCGTCAGGCGGTCGCGCTGCTCGGCGCTGTCATGCTTTTTGATGAGCGCCAAGCCCTCTTCCACCGTCATGCCCTCGCGCAGCTCTCTGAGGGGCACCTTGGGGTTGAGCGAGACCCGCACAAAGCGGGCGTTCAGGTCTTTGAGCATCTGCCCGGTGACGCGGGGGTTCTTGTTGTTCAGCCACACCTGGGTGCCAAAACCCAAAAAGGTATGACTGCTGCCAAAGTCAAAGCTGGCCTCGGCAGCCTGGGCGCTGGGGACCAAGGCGGCGCACAGGGCCGCACTCAAGGCCAGTGCCAGAGCGGTATGTGTGTGGGGTTTAAGCATCTTGTTCCTCCGGTACATGGCCCAGAAGTCTACGCGCTGTGCAATCCCCCTTGATTGCCGAAGGTGTGCGCGCTGCATCACCCTCGATCCCACGTATCATCCCCCGCGCTGGCCAAGGGTGGCCGGCCATTGCACGAAGGAGCAGCCATGGGCCTGATGGATTTCATCAAGAAACAGTTCATTGACATCCTGGAGTGGACCGAGTCCGGCGACGGCGTCTTGGCCTGGCGCTACCCCATGGCCGATAACGAAATCCAATACGGCGGCTCGCTGACTGTGCGCGAGAGCCAAATGGCCGTCTTCGTCAACGAAGGCAAGGTGGCCGATGTGTTTGGGCCGGGCATGTACAAGCTCACCACCCAAACCCTGCCGGTGCTGACCTACCTCAAGAACTGGGACAAGCTGTTTGCCAGCCCGTTCAAGAGCGATGTTTACTTCTTCAGCACTCGCCAGCAGATCGACCAGCGCTGGGGCACCAGCCAGCCGGTCACCATCCGCGACAAAGACTTTGGTGCGGTGCGCTTGCGTGCCTTTGGCAACTTTGCCTATCGCATCACCGACCCCAAGCTCTTCCACACCGAGATCACCGGCACCCGGGACCGCTACACCACCGAAGACCTGGACGGCCAGTTGCGCGGCATGATGTTGCAGCACATCAGCGACGCCGTGGCCACCAGCGGCGTGCCTTTCTTGGACTTGGCCGCCAACCAAATCGAGTTCGCGCAGCAGCTCAAGGCGGCCACCGCACCCTCGTTTGAAGCCATTGGCTTGAAGCTGGAAAGCGTGACGGTGCAAAACGTCTCGCTGCCAGATGAGCTGCAAAAAATCCTCGACCAAAAAATCGGCATGGGCATGGTCGGCAACGACATGGGCAAGTTCATGCAGTACCAAACGGCGCAGGCCATTCCGGCCATGGCCCAAGGTGTGGGCCAAGGCGGCGGCAGTGGCCTGGCGGGCGATGCCATGGGCCTGGGCGCAGGCATGGCCATGGGCCAGGTCTTGGCCCAGCAAATGGGTTCGGCCATGGCGCAGGCCAATGCGGCTTCAGCGGCCTCTGCGGCTGCGGCTGCACCCGTGGCCGCCGCACCAGCAGCCCCGGCCATGACGGCAGAACAGGTGATGGCGACCCTGGAAAAGCTGGGCGACCTCAAAGCCAAAGGCATCTTGACGGAGGCCGAGTTCGCCGCCAAGAAGGCCGACCTGCTGGCCAAACTTTGAGCTTGCTGCGGTTCAGCACGCCGTTCGGGCTGGACCCGAACGCTCGCGCAGGACGCCTGCGACACGACAGAAAGTTCATAGGCCTTGGCCTCTCCCTCGCCTGACGCGCCCGCACCGCGCGCCCAACGCACTTGGCAATCCACCTGCCCGCATTGCGGCGCGCCGGTGGAGTTTGCCTCGGCCGCGTCGGCCAGCGCGGTGTGCAGCTTTTGCCGCAGCACCTTGCTGCGCGAGGGCGATGCCCTGCGCCGCATTGGCGAAAGTGCCGAAGTCTTTGACGACCACTCGCCCTTGCAATTGGGGGCCACAGGCCGCCACCAAGGCGTGGGCTTTAGCGTGGTAGGGCGCTTGCAGTTCCGCACCACGGACAGCGTTTGGAACGAATGGCATTTGTTGTTTGACGCCACGGCCGGCGAGGTGGCACGCCTCAAATCGGCCTGGCTGAGCGAAGACAACGGCGCTTATGTGCTGGCCTTTGACCTGCCCTCGGCCAGCGATGCACCGGCACCGGATGAGGTGGTGGCGGGCGAGCGCCGCTTGGTGGATGGGCAAATCTGGAGCGTGGCCTCGGTGGTGCAGGCGCGCCTCAGCGCTGCGCAGGGTGAACTGCCCCAGCCCCCGCTGCTGGACAAGCCCTTCACCGTGGCCGAGCTGCGCAACGAACGCGGTGAAGTCGGCTCCCTGCAATACCTCGACCCTGCCAAGCCGCAGTGGTCCACCGGCCGCGCCATCACGCTCAATAGCCTGGAGATGCGTGGCCTCAAAGAGGGCGAAGCGGCGGCAGCCCTCAAAGGTAAAGCCTTTGAATGCCCCAGTTGCGGCGCGGCCCTGGCACCCACGCTGGCCACCACCCAAAGTCTCACTTGCGGCCAGTGCAAGGCCGTGGTGGACATCTCCAAGGGCGTGGGGGCAGACCTGGCCCACTACGCGCAAAACAACTCGGGCTCGGGCGGCGGCCTGGAGCCCCAGATTCCGCTGGGCAAGGTCGGCAGCTTCAACATCGGGGCCGAGGGCACGCAGTCTTGGCAGGTGGTGGGCTATCAAGAGCGCTGCAATGTGCCGCTGCCCAGCGATGAGGACGACGAACAAGTCTTCTGGCGCGAGTACCTGCTCTACAACCGGCAGCAGGGCTTTGCCTTTTTGGTCGATACCAACGAGGGCTGGAGCATTGTGCGCCCTCTCACGGGTGCGCCCACCGTGCGTGGCGACAAGGCCAGTTGGTCCACCATGCAGTTTCGCCAGCGCGAGCGCTACCAGGCCAAAGTCACCTGGGTGCAAGGCGAGTTTTACTGGCGGGTGCAGCGCGAAGAAATGGCCTGGGTCACCGACTACGTCGGCCCCAAGGGCGAGTTACTCTCGCGCGAAGAAAGCAAGGGCCAAGACGCCAGCGAAGTGGTGTGGTCTTATGGCAAGACCTTGACGCTGGAGCAAGTGGCCACGGCCTTCCGGCTCGACGCCAAGGCCCGCCAAGCCTTGCGGCGCGACGCCTCACCGCTGTCCGGCCTGGGGTCTTCGCTGGGTTCGGCCTCGGCTGGCTCGGGCCTGAGTGCTGGGGCCATCATGCTCATCGTGGTGATGGTGGTCATGGTGTTGATGCTCACCATGTGCAGCAGCGACGACTGTGACAGCACGCGCAAGGCCTATGGCGAGGCGAGTGCCGAGTACCAGCAGTGCAAGCGCAACCAAAGCTCTGGCGGCTTCCGCAGCAGCGGCGGCTCGTTTGGCGGGTTTTCAAGTGGCGGCGGTGGGCATAAATAGCCCTGCCTCTCAAAGTCAATAGGAGAACAACATGAACCTGGAATGGTTGAAGCCCGCTGTGGTGCTCGGCTCCGTCCTCTACGCCGTGATTGGCGTGGTGGTGCTCTGGGCCAGCTTTGTCATCATCGACAAACTCACACCCTACAAGCTCTGGGAAGAGATCGTCGAGCACAAAAACGTGGCGCTGGGCATCGTGGTGGCCGGCATGTTCATCGCCATCGGCCAGATCGTCGCAGCGGCGATCCATGGTTGAGGTGGGCGCGAGACAGAAATCGTGCTGCGGTGCAAAGGTCGAGGTGGCCCGCATCGCACCGTTCGGGCTGAGCCTGTCGAAGCCCCCACCCTTCAACAGGCTCAGGGCGAACGACCTGAGATCGCGGTTGGCTGCGACAAGGCCCCGGTTTGAGCGTGATGCATCCTGAGGAGCCCGCGCCCAGCCGCGCTTCACCCGCTGAAGTTCTGCTGCTGGCCTCGGTCTTTCTGATCGCGGCCTGCGGCCTGGTCTATGAGCTGGCGGCAGGTGCGCTGGCCAGCTATTTGTTGGGTGACTCGGTGCTGCAGTTCAGCACCATCATCGGCACCTACTTGTTCGCCATGGGCGTGGGCTCGTGGCTCTCGCGCTTTTTTGAGCGGCAACTGGTGGCGCACTTTTTGCGCATCGAGCTGCTGGTCGGCTTGATCGGTGGGCTCATGCCTGCGGCGCTGTTTGTGGCGCATTCCAGCCTCACGGTGGCGGGCCACACCTTGGGCTCGGGCCTGCCGTTTCGGGTGGCGCTCTATGGCCTGGTGTGGGGGGTGGGCGTGCTGGTGGGCTTAGAGATTCCGCTGGTGATGCGCATCTTGAAGCGCCAGTTCTCGCGCGCCTATGCGCTCAAAGACTTGGTCTCCCAGGTCTTGACCTTTGACTACCTGGGCGCCCTGGTGGTGGCCGTGGCCTTTCCGCTGTTGCTGGTGCCGCATTTGGGCTTGGTGCGCACCGGCTTGTTCTTTGGCCTGCTCAATGCCGCCGTGGCGGTGTGGGCGCTGTGGATGTTTCGGGCCGAGCTGCGCCAGTGGGGAGCGCACGCCGCAGCCTGCGCCGGTGTCATTGGCACCCTGAGTGTGGCCTGGTGGGGGGCGGATGCGCTCTCGACTTGGGCTGAAGACCGCTTCTATGGCGAGCACATCGTGATGCGCGCGACCAGCCCGTATCAAAAAATTGTGCTGACCCAAGGGCACTCGGGCGTGCGGCTCTTTTTGAACGGCAACTTGCAGTTCCACTCGCGCGACGAATACCGCTATCACGAGGCCCTGGTCCACCCCGCCATGGCGGCCCATGGTGCGCCCAAACGCGTGCTGGTGCTGGGAGGGGGAGACGGCATGGCGGTGCGTGAAGTTTTGCGTTACCCCTCGGTGGAGCAAGTGACGCTGGTGGAGCTGGACCCCCACATGACCCAGCTCTTTGCCCAAGAGCCCCTGCTCACCGCCTTGAATGGCCGGGCCTTGCTGTCCCCCAAGCTGCGCATCATCAACACCGATGCCTTTGCTTGGCTGGAGTCTCACACCGAGACCTTTGATGTCATCGTGGTCGACTTCCCCGACCCCACCAACTTTGCCCTGGGCAAGCTCTACACCACCAGCTTTTATGCCCTGCTCGACCAGCACTTGGCCGCCAGCGGCTATGCCGTGGTGCAGACGACCTCGCCGCTGATGGCCCGCAAAAGCTTTTGGACGGTGGCCAGCACCATCGAGGCCGTGGGCCTCTCCACCACGCCCTATCACGCCCATGTGCCCAGCTTTGGCGAGTGGGGCTTTATCCTGGCCAGCCGCAGGCCCTGGCGCATGCCGCAAGCCCTGCCGGAGGGCCTGCGTTACCTGATCCTGGGCACCTTGCCGACCTTGTTCGAGTTCCCGGCTGATATGGCCCGCGTGCCTGCTGAGCCCAACCGCCTCTCCACCCAAAACCTGGTCCACACCTTTGAGACCGAGTGGGGGCAGGTGCGGTGACGCCCCACACCGTTCGGGCTGAGCTTGTCGAAGCCCTGGGCGGATCAGGCGGTCTGAGGCGTCGCACATTGCTTGCCGCCGGTCTGCCAAGCGCTACCTGGCCCCTTGCTGCATGCCGCTCTGGCGCTTCACTGCCGCCCCCCGCCACCTGGGCAGGCAGCTCGCCCGAGCGAGGCCACCGCCTGCGCAGCCCGCTGCCGCCGCTGTCCAGCGCACGCCCGCCTCGCCGCGCTGGGGCTTTGGTTTTGGGGGGTGGCGTGGCCGGTTTGTCTGCCTTGAGAACCCTGCATGCGGCGGGGGTGCAAGACGCCGCCCTGCTAGAGCTGGAAGACAGCGTGGGCGGCAACAGCCGCGCCCATGTGCTGGCGGGCCAGGCTTGCCCGGTGGGAGCGCACTATCTGCCGGTGCCTGGCCTGGCCGCACGTGAGGTGAGCGAGTGGCTGCACGAGATCGGCCTGATGCGCTTTGATGCGTTGCGCGGCAAAAGCCTGCCCGACGAACGCCACCTGGCCCATGCCCCGCAAGAGCGGCTGTGGATAGACGGCCATTGGCAAGATGGCCTGCTGGCCAGCACCGAAGGCCGCCCCGCTTTGGCCGCCCAGGCCCAGCGCTTTGCCCAGGCCGTCAGCCAGGCCAGCCACCTGGGCTTTGCCATGCCCAGCCAGCGAGCCCCCTTTGGCGCGGCTCATGCCGCCCTGGACGCCCAAACCTTTGCCCATTGGCTGCAAGCCCAAGGCCTGAACGACCCACACCTGCTGGCCTATCTGGACTACGCCTGCCGCGACGACTATGGCGCGGGCCTGCACACTGTCTCGGCTTGGGCGGGCCTGCACTACTTTGCCAGCCGCCATGGCTTCAAAGCGCCGGGCACACCGCTCAGCGAGGCAGAGGCTCGCAGCGAAGGCGTGTTCACCTGGCCCGAAGGCAACGCTTGGTTGGTAGAGCGACTGGCCGCACCGCTGCGCGCCCACCTGCACCCCGCACGCACCGTGCTGCGGGTGGACGAAGGCAAACACGGTGTGGACGTGTGGGCTTGGAACGAAGCCAAGGCGGAGCTAGAACATTGGCAAACCCCGCAAGTGGTGATGGCGCTGCCGCTGTTCGTCAGTGCGCGCGTGCTGGCTAACCCGTTGGATGCGCTGACAAAGGCCGTGCAAGGCGCCCACTATGCGCCCTGGCTGGTGACCCACTTGCAGCTCAGCGAGGCCCTGATCGACCGTCCCGGCATGCCCCCTGCCTGGGACAGCGTGGCCTATGCCCCTGCAGGCAGCACCAGTGCGCTGGGCTATGTAGACAACCAACACCAAAGTCTGCGGCCCGACCGCGGCCTGCACACCGGCCCTGGCGTGATCAGCGCCTATCACGCCCTGCTCGAGTCAGAGCGCGCCGCGCTCTACAGCCAGCCCGCCGCCACCTGGGCGCAGCGCGTGCTGGCCGACCTGCGCATCCTGCATGCCGACATAGACGACAAGGTCAGCGCCATGGCCCTGTGCCGCCACGGCCATGCCATGCGCATTCCCACCCCCGGCACCCGCAGCCACCCGGCACTGGCCGCCCTGCGCCAGCAGCGCGGCCGCATCCGCTTTGCCCACAGCGAGCTGGCGGGCTACTCGGTATTTGAAGAGGCGTTTACCTTGGGATGGGCCGCTGGCCAGGCTGCCGCGTAGCATGGGCGGCATGAACACCGCCTACACCTACTTGGCTGTCGCCATCGTCACCGAAGTCATCGCCACCAGCTCTCTCAAAGCCTCGGTGGGCTTCACCCGCCCTGTGCCCAGCCTCATCACCCTGCTGGGCTATGCCGCCAGCTTCTATTGCTTAGCGCAAGCCCTGCACACCATCCCCACCGGCGTGGCCTATGCCATCTGGTCGGGCGTGGGCATCGTGCTCATCTCCCTCGTGGGCTGGCTGGCCTTTGGCCAAAAGCTGGACATGCCCGCCCTGCTCGGCATGGGCCTGATTGCAGCGGGGGTGGTGGTGATCAACTTGTTTTCCAAGGCGTCAGCGCACTGAGGGGCAGGCGGCATACTGTGGGCATCTAGGTTGCCCACAAACACACGATGAACCTCGGCATCTTGCTTTTTCCCGACGTTGAAGAACTGGACTTTGCTGGCCCCTGGGAGATGGCCACGATGTGGAAGGCGGTGACCAAGCATGCCCAGCACATAGAGCACCAAAGAGAGCTTGCCCTTCACGTCTCGGCCCAAGGCTTGGGCAATGGCGTTGCCAGGGCCGTGGTGTTTGGCCAGGTTGTTCTGCAGCAGGAAATAAGCAATCGCGCACAGCAGCAGGTTGATGCCATAGAGCATGGTGGGCAGGCGTGCAAAGTGGTTCTCACCCATCCAGCCGGTGGTAAAGGGCAGCAGCGATAACCAGAACAAGAGGTGCAGATTGGCCCACAGCGTGCTGGCCTTGACGTGCTTAGACGCCTGGAGCAGATGGTGGTGGTTGTTCCAGTAGGTGCCCACGTACAGAAAGCTCAGCACATAGCTGACGAACACGGGCCAGAGCTTGCTCAGCGCCTCCCAGGTGTCGCCGTGGGGCACTTTAAGTTCCAGCACCATGATGGTGATGATGATGGCGATCACGCCGTCGCTGAAGGCTTCGAGCCGGTTCTTTTCCATGTCCGTGGTCCGTCTGTATGAATGGCCGCACCCCGCCGCGGCCTGTCCCATACGGGCTGCGGCATGTGGGGGTGGGCAAGGGCTGTTGTGGCCGCAGTTTAGGGGCAGCAAGTTCGCAGGGCCATCCCACGCCTTCAGGCCGGCTGGCGGGCACAATCAAAGCATCACACTCCTGATGCCAACACCATGAAATACCTGCACACCATGGTCCGCGTGAGCGACCTTGACGCTTCTTTGCGCTTTTACCGCGATGCCCTGGGCCTGGAGGTACTGCGCCGCACTGAGCACGAGGCCGGCCGCTTCACGCTGGTGTACCTGGCCGCGCCCGGCCAGCCCGAAGCGCAAGTTGAGCTGACCTACAACTGGGACCCCGAGGTCTACACCGGCGGCCGCAACTTTGGCCACATCGCCTTTGCGGTGGACGACATCTACGCCACCTGCCAACGTCTGATGGAACATGGTGTGCAGGTCGTGCGCCCGCCGCGCGACGGTCGCATGGCTTTTGTGCGCTCACCCGACCTAATCTCCATCGAGCTGCTGCAAGCCGGGCCTGCACTGGCGCCTACCGAGCCTTGGATGAGCATGCCTAACGTGGGAAGCTGGTAAGTGCCTCCGCCGCTCATGCAGCGCCAACGGTGGCGATTGACGCTGCTGGCCTTGTTGGGGGCCAGCACCGTGCAGATCATCGCCTTGTTGCCCATGGCCTTGGGCGTGGCACTGGTGGCGGGGATGTATCCGCACCCGCTGTTTGTGTGGGGCGGCGGCTTGGTGTTGGTGGGCACTTGGTGGTTGATGCAAGGCGGCGACGAGCCCGAAGGCCTGGAGGTGACACGCGACCAAGCACCGGGCCTGTGGGCCATGCTGGATGAGCTGGCCCAGGCCATGCAAGTGAAGGTGCCAAAGCGCGTAGTGTTGGTAACCGACGCCACAGCGGCGGCCGTAGACCACCAAGACCGCTGGTGGCCTTGGGTGTATCGGCAAACGCTGGTGCTGGGCGTGCCCTTGCTGCAGGGCCTCTCCGCGACTGAAATGAAGGCGGTCTTGGCGCATGAGTTGGCGCACTTCTCGCGCCACTTTGGTTGGGGCGGCCACTGGCTGTACCGCGCTCGCGCCGGGTGGACGGCCTTGCTGTCTGCGGATCATGCAGACGAGTCGGTGTGGTACCGGGCGGCAGGGGCCTACGCACGCTGGTTTGCCCCGATGTTTCAGCGCTTGACGGTGGCAGAGTCAGTGGCGAATGAATATGAGGCGGATGCCTTGGCGGCTCGGGTGTGCGCACCACAAGCCTTGGCCTCGGCCCTGCTGCGCTTGAGTGCGTCGCAATTGCCTGAGCGCCGCCTGAGGTTTGGCGACGGCCCTTGCCCCCCTCAGGCCCTGCGGGATCAAGGCCTGCGCATGGCGGTCCCTTTGGCCGCCGATGGGGTGGCGCAGGCCTTAGACCTGGATGCAGCGGCTCATTCGGCGGCAGACCCCCTGTCTCACACCCACCCGCCCACACGGGCGCGCATCCAAGCGGTGTTGGGTGCGTGGCCGCAAAGCATGAGCCTGGCCGAGGTGGCTCCGGATCAGGCGGCAGGCCCCACCTGGTGGGGGGGCGCTTGGCCTGACGTGCTGGCGCAGGCTGAACAAGCGTGGCGGCGGGTGTGGCTGCGCGCATGGTCAGCGCAGGCCGCTTGGCATGCGGTGTGTGAGGCCAGGCTTTCGGCATTGAGCTTGGCGAACGCGCCCACGCCGGACAGCCCGGGGTTTGCAGAGCGGCTGGAGTGCTTGCTCGCGCTGGATCAGCCGGGTTTTGATGAGGCCCAGCCTACCCTGCCTGGACAAGACGCCATCGAGCCTTTGGCTGTGTTCTGGTGGGCGGCAGCACTGATCCAAGCACAGCACCCGCAAGCATTGGCCTGGGCGGAAACGGCGGTGCAACGTGCGCCGGCCTTGGCCGCGCCCATGCGTCGGCACCTGGCTTTTGAAACACCCGTTGGCTTGAGCGCCGGCGAGCGCCAACGCCAGACCACCTTGTGGGAACGAGCCCTGGCGCGGCGCGATGCCGCACGTGCCATGGCCTTGCAGGCGGGGCCCCGTGGCGTGCAAGTGTGCGCGCTGGCCCCTTGGCGCACAGAAGCGCTGCGCCAAGCATTGGCATCAGACACCGCCGTGCAGCGTGCGTCGGTGTTGAGCTACGACCTCACCCTTAGCGATGGACGCCGCTTTGAAGTAGCCATGCTTTGCGTGCAGATCGACGCGGCGAATGGAGTGCAGGAGACCGAGATTCAAGACGTCTACGCGAAGTTGCTGGCGCGCGTGGCCACCCCTCTGCGAGTGGCGGTGATCCAGAGTTGGTGGAGTACCGAGACCTGGCCGCAGTGGGTGGTGGACCATGAAGGCCAACACCCGATGGCCGTGCTCAAACTGCCTTCAAGCTAGGGGCCACAACACCAACTTCAGGGTTTACAGGATGGTCCCCGCTGCCTGCTTGGCGTGCAATGGCGGCCTCTTTCTTCACAAACCCTTTGGAGTGCATATGCGTTCTCTTCCTCGTTTGATGGTCACTGCCGCGGCGACCCTGTGTGTGGTGGGTGCGGCATGGGCGGCACCGGCGGCCCTGCCGCATGAAATGCGCGCCTACAGCTTTGCCAGCCCCGAGCAAGTGGCCCCTGGGCGTGGCGAGGTGATTGCCAGCCATACCGTGCAAGCGGCGGGAGCGCCATGGCTGCGCTTGCAGTTCAAAGATGTGCGCTTGCTGCCGGGCTCCAAACTGCGCATCACCTCGCTGCAAGACGGCGCGGTGCAAGAGCTGGACGCGCGTGGCCTGCACCAATGGCGCAACACCTCGGCCTACTTCAATGGCGAGGCCGTGCGGGTGGAGTTGCTGGCAGGCAAGGGCAGCAAGGGCAATCGCTTTGCGGTCTCGCATGTGATGGTGGGCCAGGCCCCGGTGCAAACCGAGAGCCAATGCGGCGCCACGGACGACCGTGTGCCGTCTAACGCCCCAGACCGCGCCCGCTTGGTGAACGTGGGCTGCACCGTGAATCTGATGAGCAACGGCTGCTTTGTGACTGCAGGGCATTGCCTGGCCAGCCCCGGCTCGGTGAATGTGGTGGAGTTCAATGTGCCGCTGTCCGGCAGCACGGGGGCCATTGTTCACCCCGCGCCCAAAGACCAATACGTGCCCACCACCAACCGCTTGTTCAAGAACAGCGGTGTGGGCAAGGACTGGGGCGTGTTCACCACCAGCCCCAATGCCACCACGGGCCTGACAGCGCTGCAAGCCCAAGGCTCCAGCCTGAACTTCGCCACAGCGGTCCCAGCCGTGGGGGCGGACGTGGTCATCACCGGCTATGGCGTGGACAGTGGTACGGCCAACCAGACCCAGCAGGTCTCAAACGGCCCGATCACGGCCGTCAACACCACAGGTACGTCGATGCAATACAAGGCGGACACCGAGGGCGGCAACAGCGGCTCGGTGGTGGTCAGCGGTGGCAATGTGGTGGCCATCCACACCCATGGTGGGTGTACCACCGCAGGCACCGGCAGCAATCAGGGCACCCTCTACACCAACCCTGAGCTGCAAGCAGCCTTCACCCAGGTGTGCGGCGCGACGCCCCCGGTGCCTACGTGCAGCAATATTCGCTCGGTCAAGGCAGCGTGCAGTGCCAAGGGCCGCATCACGGTGAATGTGCGGCTGACGGACAGCAGCTTCGACGGCCAGTCGGTGGCGGTGGCCATTGACGGTGCCAGCCAAGACGTGCCTATCAACGGCGATTTGGCCCAAGTCCGCCTGCCCGGCCAAGCTGCGGGTAACCACACTTATGAGCTGATCGACCCCGCGGGTTGTGTGGCCCCCAAAACCGTGGTGTGCCCCTGAGCCTCAGGTGGCCGTCAACCAGTGCTTGGCGGCCACTTGGCCCCACATCCGCTTGAATTTGCGTTAACTCGGTGGCGCAAGACACAGGCCACCGCGTTGCAAGCGGTGGCCTTCTGTCTCGGTGGCCTCAAAAGCTTGTTGCAAGGTGGCCATCAGGGCTTCAGCCCGAGCGCTGTTGTCTTGGCCCAGGTTGCAGACATAGACATCCAGGGTCACAGCCGCCAGCTCGGGCCAGGTGTGGACGGCCAAGTGCGACTCGGCCAGCAAGACCACGCCTGTCACACCGGCGCTGTCCTCAGGCTGGCCGGGGGCCGGCTGAAAGCGATGAAACAGCTCGCCCACGGCGTGCAAACCCGCGTGGGCCACGGCGGACACGCACAGAGCACGCAGCGCGGCGGGGTCGGTCATGGCGGGCAGGCCCGGTGGGCAGCCACGCAGGTCAGCGGTGAGGTGCAGGCCTTGCATAGGGGGCGGATCATATCGGTGCGGGTCATCCCTGACGCTCCTCGCCTAAAATCCCGTCTTTCCCCTCCTCTTCCCCCTCCCTCCCATCAGCCCGCCTGAGAGACGCCGCATGTCCACTTCTGCCCAGAACCAACCCCCTTTGATGGCCCATGCCATTCGTGCCCTGGCCATGGACGGGGTGCAACAAGCTAACTCGGGCCACCCTGGCGCGCCCATGGGCATGGCCGAAATGGCCCAGGCGCTGTGGACGCGCCACCTGCGTCACAACCCCCAGCAGCCGCAGTGGGCCGACCGCGACCGCTTTGTGCTGTCCAATGGCCACGGCTCCATGCTGATCTACGCGCTGCTGAACCTGACGGGCTACGCGCTTTCGCTGGACGAGCTGAAGAACTTCCGCCAACTGCACAGCCTGACCCCCGGCCACCCCGAAGTGGACGTGACCCCGGGCGTGGAGACCACCACCGGCCCGCTGGGCCAGGGCATCACCAATGCCGTGGGCATGGCCTTGGCGGAAAAGCTGATGGCGGCCGAGTTCAACCGCGACGGCCACACCATCGTTGACCACCACACTTATGTGTTCATGGGCGACGGCTGCCTGATGGAAGGCATCAGCCACGAAGCCTGCGCCCTGGCCGGCGCTTGGAAGCTGAACAAGTTGGTGGCCCTGTACGACGACAACGGCATCTCCATTGACGGCCAAGTGGCGCCTTGGTTCATCGACAACACGCCCCAGCGTTTTGAAGCCTATGGCTGGAACGTGATCGGCCCAGTGGACGGCCACAACGCCGACGCGGTGGACGCGGCCATCGCCCAAGCCAAGCTCAGCACCGAAAAGCCCACGCTCATCGTCTGCAAGACCAGCATCGGCAAGGGCTCGCCCAACCGTGCAGGCACCGCCAAGGCCCACGGCGAGCCCTTGGGCGCTGAAGAGATCAAGCTGACCCGCGAAACCCTGGGCTGGTCGGCCGAGCCCTTTGTGATCCCTGAAGACATCCGCGCCGCCTGGGACTGCACCGCCCAAGGCGCGGCTGACCAAGCCGAGTGGGATGCGCGCTTTGCCGCCTACACCGCCGCTTACCCCGAGCTGGCCGCGGAGTTCACCCGCCGCATGGCCGGTGAGTTGCCCGCCAACTTTGCCGAAGTGGCCGTCGAGGCCGTGGGCAGCGCCCACGACAAGGCCGAGACCGTGGCCAGCCGCAAGGCCAGCCAGATCGCCTTGGAAGTCTTCACTGCGGCCTTGCCCGAGCTGCTGGGCGGCTCGGCCGACCTGACCGGCTCCAACCTCACCAACACCAAGTCCACGCCCAACCTGCGCTTTGACTTGGCCGGTGATGTGGTCAAGAACGAGGCCGGCGTGGGAGGCCGTCACATCAACTACGGCGTGCGCGAATTCGGCATGGCCGCCATCATGAACGGCGTGGCCCTGCACGGCGGCTTCATCCCCTACGGCGGCACCTTCCTGACCTTCTCCGACTACAGCCGCAACGCCATCCGCATGGCCGCGCTGATGAAGCGCCGGGTCATCCATGTCTTCACCCACGACTCCATCGGCCTGGGCGAAGACGGCCCCACCCACCAGTCGGTGGAGCATGCCGCCAGCCTGCGCCTAATCCCTGGCCTCGATGTCTGGCGCCCCGCCGACACCACCGAGACGGCCGTCGCCTGGACCATGGCCCTGGCCAACAAGCATCGCCCCACCGCCTTGCTGCTGTCGCGCCAGAACCTGCCCTACGCGCCCAAGGAAGACGCGGACGTCATCACCAAGGGCGGCTATGTGCTGTCTGAGCCGGTCAACGTGGGCCTGAAGAAGAAAGCGCAAGCCGTCATCATCGCCACCGGCTCTGAAGTGCAGCTGGCCCTGCAAGCCCAAGCCGAGTTGGCCAAGGCCAAGATCGCCGTGCGCGTGGTCTCCATGCCTAGCACCACAGTGTTCGACCGCCAAGACCTGGCCTACAAGCTCGAAGTGCTGCCCAAGGCGCTGCCCCGCATCGCCATCGAAGCCGGTGTGACCGACGGCTGGTGGAAGTACGGCTGCGCCGCCGTCATCGGCCTGGACCGCTATGGCGAATCCGCCCCGGCTGGTGTGCTGTTCAAGCTGTTCGGCTTCACCGTCGACAACCTGGCGCTGACGGTGCGCAAGGTCTTGGGCAAGTAATTTCAGCGTTAAAAAACTATTTTTGGGAGGACCTATGTTGAGAAAGTTAGTGCTGTGGGTTTTGGGCTACGCCTGGGTAGCGCTGTTGGTGGGGTTGGGTGGCTTAGGCATGGCGGCCTACTCGAGCTACAGCGCTGGGCATGGCGGTGGAGCACGCGCAGAGGGCGAGCTGAGCGCTGCGAGCGGAGAAGTCACAGAGGGGCGCGAGGTGACGGTTGAGCACAAGCGCCGCCGTGGGGGCAAAACCACCAGCAAGTACTTTGAGTTAGACCTGAAGCCAGACGGTGGCGGCGAGTTGCTCAAATTGCGCGTCGATCACGCCATCCCACAGTCGAAGCTGGAGCCCACCATCGGCAGCCGAGTCACCGCCCGCTATGACGCTGATGATCACAACACGGTCTACGTGCTGAATGCTGGCGGCACTGAGCTGGTGGCCTATGCTGACATGCAACGAATTTTGGTGGCCAAGGCGGAGTCCAACAGCCAGTTTTTTGGCTCCACCGGCATGCTGGTGTTTTTTGCGCTGGTCGCCTTGGTAGGCGGTGGCGGTCTGGTGCTGCGCCGCAAGATGCTTTCGGGTTCGGCCTGAACAGGCGGATGCGCCAAGTCTCGGGTTCCTTTTGTTTTTCATTTGGAGAGTCAATATGACCATCAAGATTGGTATCAACGGTTTTGGCCGCATCGGCCGCATGGTGTTCCGCGCTGCGGTGCAAAACTTTGCCAATGACGTGGAAATCGTCGGCATCAACGACCTGCTGGAGCCAGACTATCTGGCTTACATGCTCAAGTACGACAGCGTGCATGGCCGCTTCAAGGGTGAAGTCTCGGTCGACGGCAGCAACCTGATCGTCAACGGCAAGAAGATCCGCCTGACGGCCGTGAAGAACCCGGCCGAGCTGGCCTGGGGCGACGTGGGTGCGGACATCGTCATCGAGTCCACCGGCTTGTTCCTGACCAAGGAAACCGCCGAAGCCCACCTGAAGGCGGGCGCCAAGAAGGTCATCCTGTCGGCGCCTTCCAAGGATGACACCCCGATGTTTGTCTATGGCGTGAACCACGCCACCTACGCCGGTCAGGCCATCATCTCTAACGCTTCGTGCACCACCAACTGCTTGGCCCCGGTGGCCAAGGTGCTGAACGACACTTTTGGCATCAAGCGCGGCCTGATGACCACCGTGCACGCCGCNGCCACGGCGACCCAGAAGACGGTCGACGGTCCGAGCAACAAGGACTGGCGCGGTGGCCGGGGCATCCTGGAAAACATCATCCCCAGCAGCACGGGTGCCGCCAAGGCCGTGGGCGTGGTGATCCCTGAGCTGAACAAGAAGCTGACCGGCATGGCCTTCCGCGTGCCCACCTCCGACGTGTCGGTGGTGGACCTGACGGTCGAGCTGAACAGCGAAGCCAGCTATGAGGACATCTGCAAGGCCATGAAGGCCGCCTCGGAAGGTGCCATGAAGGGCGTGCTGGGCTACACCGAAGATAAGGTGGTGGCCACCGACTTCCGTGGCGAGAGCTGCACCTCGGTGTTTGACGCCGAGGCAGGCATCGCCCTGGACAAGACCTTTGTGAAGGTTGTGTCTTGGTATGACAACGAGTGGGGTTACTCGAACAAGTGCCTGGAGATGGCCCGCGTCATCGCCAAGTAATGACCTCGGCCCTCGGCCAACGAGGGCTTGAAACCGCACGCAAGGGCGGCCCCCGCAAGAGGGCCGCCCTTTTTCTTCGATTAAGAAAAGTTGCGCGATGCAGAATTTTGCAATGTGTCACGAAGCACGGTGACGAGACGCTTGGGCGCGCCATAGACTCCACCCTGCTTTACTTCTTTACGAGACCACGATGACCGCATCAGCCAGCTCCCACGCCGCTCGGGCGCAACGCCGTTTTTTGCTGGCCTTGGCGGCCATGACGGCCCTTGGCTTAGGCCTACTGGCTGGCCCCGGTAGGGCGGCCGAGCCTGGCCCTCTGCCGCCGCCCAAGCTGGCGGCGGAAACCGTGGGCCGCGTCATCGTCAAATATCGAGAGGGGGCGGCTGCGCTGCGGGCCAGCACTTATTCGGTCAAGCAAGGGCCGCAGCAGGCCCAAGCGCTTGGGCTGCGCTTGGGTCTGAAGCTCCAAGATGGACGAGCTTTGAGCGAGCGCTCCCAGGTCTTGATGGCCGCTGGGCTGAGCAGCAGTGCCTTGGTCCAGGCACTCTCCAAGCACCCCGATGTGGAATGGGCGGTGGAAGACCGCCGCCGCTTTGTGCGCGCTGTGCCCAATGACCCGCTGTTCCCCGACAACCTGACCACCACCACGCCCGTGGTGGGCCAATGGTATTTGAGAACACCGACGACCAACCTGGTCTCAGCCATCAATGCCCAAGCGGCTTGGGACCGCACCAAGGGCAAGAGCAGTGGGGTGGTGGCGGTGCTGGATACCGGCATTCGAGCCGATCACCCAGACCTGGCCGGCAAGACCTTGCCGGGCTATGACTTTGTGGGTTTCAGCGCTCCGTCGGATGGCTACAGCACAGCCGACGCCATCGCCTTCGCCAATGACGGCAATTTGGCAGACGCTGACCCCTCCGACCCTGGGGATTGGATTTCGGCCGCAGACGCCGCCTCCGCTCGTTTCTCAGGTTGTCAGGTGTCCGACAGCTCTTGGCACGGCACGCGGGTGGCGGGCTTGATCGCCGCTTCCACCGACAACGGCATCGGCATGGCGGGTGCAGGCTGGAATGCCAAGGTGCTGCCGGTGCGGGTTTTGGGCAAGTGCGGTGGCTATGACTCCGAGATCATTGCGGGCATGAAGTGGGCGGCCGGCCTCTCTGTACCCGGCATCCCTAGCAACAGCAACCCTGCCAAGGTGCTGAACATGAGCCTGGGCAGTTCGGGGGCCTGTGGCGCGGCATACACCGAAGCAGTCAACCAGCTCACTGCGGCCAACGTCACCGTGGTCGTGGCGGCGGGCAATGAGGGCTTGGCGGTCGGCGCACCGGCCAACTGCGCCGGGGTGGTCGCTGTGGCGGGCGTTCGCCATGCGGGCACCAAGGTGGGCTTTTCCAACCTGGGGCCTGAAGTCACGGTGGCGGCACCGGCGGGCAACTGCGTCCAAGAAACCGGCCTTTGCCTGTATTCGCTGATCACCACCACGAACTCGGGGGCCACCAGCCCCGCTTCGTCCACCTATTCGGATGGCATCAATTCCTCCGTAGGTACCAGCTTTGCAGCGCCCTTGGTCGCTGCCACGGTGTCACTGATGCAAGCCGTGAAGCCAGACGCAACGCCAGCGCAAATCATTGCCGCGCTGCGCTCCAGCGCTCGTGCCTTCCCCAGCAGCGGGGCCGGGCCGGAAGTATCGGCCTGCCAAGCCCCGTCAGGCTTTCCACAAGAGAGCGAGTGCTACTGCACCACCAGCACCTGTGGCGCAGGCCTGTTGGACGCCTCAGCAGCGGTAGCCACCTTTGCCGGGGCCCTGCCCACGGCGGCCTTCAGCGTTTCGCCGTCCAGCCCCACGGTCGGTGTGAGTGTGTCGCTCAATGGCCAAGCCAGCACCGCCGCCACCGGGCGCACGCTGACGGCTTATCAATGGGCCATCACCTCGGGCAGCAACCTGGCCAGCTTCAGCGGTGCGACCAATGCCGCAACAGCCACGCTCAGCCCCTCGGCTGCAGGCACGGTGACGGTGCAACTCACGGTAACCGACGACCTGGGAACCAGCCATAGCACCAGCCAGAGCCTGACCATTTCGGCCGCCACCAACCCCAACCCGGGCTCCTCGTCATCCGGCGGCGGCGGTGCGCTGAATCTCTGGGCCTTGGGCCTGCTGGCGCTGTGCTTGGCGCTGTCTCGGCGCAAAGCCTGAGGCGCATACAGGCCTTTGGTTTCAGAGGCCGTGGTCGAATGCCGCCCAAGCGGCCGAGTGGAAGGCGCGGCTGACACGGCAAGACGCCAGCGCCACAGCCAGCGCTGGCAGGCGCTGGTGCAGGGGGCAGGTTTGCAAGGCTTGAGTGATTGGCAGATTGAGCCCGTAGGCGCGGCCTCGCAACTCTTGCGACCCCCGGCCACGCTCACTGCCGCCCAAGCGGCCGAGTGGAAGGCGCGGCTGGCGGCCAGGCCGGAGGTGGCCTGGGTCGAAGAGGACGTGCGCGAACCCTTGCAACAGGCCATCGTGCCCAACGACCCATGGTTTGAAGGGGCCAGTGGCCAGTGGTGGCTGCAAGCTGTCTCGGGCAGCAACAGCCTGCCCCTGGCAGACCGCCGCCGCGGGGTGCCGGGGGCGCAATCGGCCTGGCGTCAAACCACAGGGCGCAACCAAGATGTGGTGGCAGTGCTGGACACGGGGGTCACAGCCCACCCCGATCTCTCCAGCCAGCGCCTGCTGCCCGGCTATGACTTTGTCTCTGACTGGGACACACGCCTGAGCCGGGGCTTTGCCAACGATGGTGACGGCCGCGATGCCGACCCCAGCGACCCTGGCGACTGGGTCAGCGCAGAAGACCAAGCCCTGGACCCGGCGCGCTACGGCAGTTGCCCACTGAGCACCAGCAGTTGGCATGGCACCGGTGTGGTGGGCGTGGTGGCCGCCGCCACGCACAACAGCCTGGGTGTGGCGGGGCTGACCTGGCAGGGGCGCGTGCTGCCCGTGCGCGTGGCGGGCAAGTGCGGAGCATCGGTGCGCGACATCATTGATGGCATGCGCTGGGCGGCCGGTTTGGCGGTGTGCCAGCGCTGGGCGCAGCCACAAGACCCGGGTTCGGGTTGTGCGGCCTGGTTGCCCCTCAACCCCACGCCCGCACGGGTGGTCAACATCAGCTTTGGCGGGCCTGCCGCCTGCCATGCCGAGTACCAAGCGGCGGTGGACGAGCTGTGGCAGCGCGGCGTGGTGGTGGTGGCCGCAGCGGGCAACCAGCATGCAGACCCCGCTCGCCCCGCCAATTGCAACAAGGTGCTGGGCGTGACAGCCCTCAACCGCGACGGCTTCAAGGCCAGCTATGCCAATTTTGGGCCTGCCGTGCGCCTGGCCACGGTGGGTGGCGACGACACCGGCGGGACATGGGGCCGTTTGTTGGCCGACGGTGGCCTGCTGACCCTGCACAACGAGGGTACGCAAAGCCCAGCAGCCGGCAGCTACGGCCGTTTGGTGGGCACCAGTTTTGCGGCCCCCATGGCCAGCGGCACTCTGGCCTTGATGCTGGCGGTGCACCCGGCCTTGAGCGCCTCGGAGCTGGTGGAGGGACTGCAACTCAGTGCCAGACCGCATGTGGGCTCGCGGCTGATGCGGGCTTGCAGTGCTGCCAACCCAGGCCGCTGCCTGTGTACCACCCAAACCTGCGGCGCAGGTATTTTGGACACGGAGCAGGCCTTGAGCTACGCCCGGGCACGCGCCCAAGGCCAAGCCTACCAAGCCCCCCAATGGCCTTGGGTGGAATTGGACACACCAGAGCTGGAGCAGGCCGTGGCCCTGGGGCCAGACCGCGAACCCACCGCAGGTACAGCACCCAACCCCAACAGCGCCGCACCCGCTTCTAGCGGTGGGGGCGGTATCGCGGGGCCTGCCTTGCTGCTGCTGGGCTGGGCCTTACTCTTCGCAGGCGCGCCAGCGCAGCGGCCCCTCCGCAGGGGCTGACGCTCTGAGCTTGCCCAGGGCGGTGGGGCTGAGTTGGTCGGCGCGCAGGCGCACTTCCACCCGGCCTTCGTCAAGGCTCACCACGCGGGCTGTGCGCACCCCGCGTTGCCTGAGTTGCGCCATTCGGTCTTGTGCAGCCTGGGCCGTGCTGAACTCGCCCAAGATGAGCCCAGGGGCGAGCTCGCCCGTGGCCTCGGTGGTTTTGAGCTGCAGTCGCTGCAATTCGCCCAGCTTGCGCTGGAGTTGTTCGCGGTTTTCAAAGCGGCCCATGGCAATCACCCAGCGGCCCGGGATGTCGCGCCGAATCTCTGCCCAGCCCCCCGGAGCCACCCCGGCCTGCAGCAGAGCCTTGGTGGCTGTGGGCAGTTGGGCAGGGTTCAGGGGCCCCGCCTCCAGGCAAGCCTGGCCATCAAAAGCCGGTGGGCTTGCAGGGCTGCTGCTGGCCGCACTGCCGGCAGACAAGGCAACCACGGGGCTGGACGCGGCCTCAGCGCCGGGCAGCGGCACCAAGCGGATGGCATCGGGTTTGATCTGGCGCAGCAAGCGCTCGGGTTCACGGTCTTGAGATTGGGGCAAGCCCAGGGCCTGGGCAATGGTGGGCTGCTTCCAAGCCCAAAAACCCAGGTTAGCCACCAGCAGCGCAACCACCAACCAACGCAGCATGCCTCTGTCCTTCAGTAAGCCACTTGAACAGGACGCACGCTGACCTCGCCGCTGACGATGCGATGAGGCCCGGCATCGCCACGCAGCAACAGCGCACCATCGACATCTACCCCTTCGGCCAGCCCCAAGAGGCAGCCGGGGTCGGTGGTGGTGAGGGTGCGGCCACGCAGAATGTCGCGTTTGGCATAGGCCTCCACAAACCCGCCAAAGCCTGTGTGGTCAAACGCTTGCAGGCCTTGCACCAAGCGGGGCATGAGCTTGGCCAGCGCCCAGGGCGCGGTGGCACCGGGGTGGACCTCGCTGAGCGCCGCCACAGACGGCCCCAAGGGCTGAATGTTCAGGCCAATGCCGATCACGGCCACGCGGACCTGGCCCACGGTGAGCGCCTCAATCAGAATGCCGCCCAGCTTGCGGTGGCTGCCGTCGCGGAGCCACAGGTCATTGGGCCACTTCAGGCCCAGATGCTGGCCCTCAGGGTCCAAGGCCTCGGCCACGCACAAGCCCACCGCCAAGGACAGGCCCGACCAATCAGCCCGCTGCAAAGGCAGGCTCAAAGAGAAGGTGAGCGACGCGCCAGCGCTGGACTCCCAAGCGCGCCCCAGGCGGCCCCGGCCCTGGGTTTGATGTTCGGCCACCAGCAGGCAGGGGTTCAGGTCATCGGCCCGCACCTCGCGGCTGCGCCCACTGCTGGCGACCACGCGCAAACGCTCCACCAGCTCGCCATTGGTCGAGCCCATGCGCTCCACCACCTCGATGCTCAGGCCAGGTAAGTGGGGCGACAAGACATCCCACAGGGCTTGGGTCCCCCATTTGGCCAGCCGAGAAGAAGTGGCGCGCACCATCGTCAGGCTTTGTGGGAGCTCGCCCGCCCACGCTTGGGGGCCAGCATGGTGCGGCGGCACTCTGGGGAGCCGCAGCGGCATTCATAGCGCTTTTTCAAGGCCGGGGTGTAGCGTTCCTGAATGACCAGGCCGTAGTCATAGAACAACTCCTCGCCCGGGCCAATGGACCGCAGGGCGTGGATGAAGACGCGGCCGTCTTCGGTTTCTTCGGCGTAGCAGTTGGGCTCGCAGGCGTGGTTGATCCAGCGCGAGGCATTGCCGCCATACAGCGCGTCAATCACCTCCCCACCTTCGATCTGGAAGTAGAAGGTGTGGTCGGGCTGCAGGGGGTCGTGGGGGTGGCGGTCTAGCGCCTCTTGCCAGGAGATGCGCTGGCCGGTGTATTCGATCAGCAGCTCGCCCGGCTCCAGCGTGGTCAGAGCAAAAACGCCCCGGCCGTGCACGCCGCTGCGGCGCACCTGAATGCGCCGTCCGCCCCGGGCCCGTTCAGGCTGGGAGGTGTTGGCGACAGGGGCCTTGGGCGGCTTGGCTTGCGTGGGCGATTTCATTAGGTACATTGAAAGCATGGGCGCGCGCGTGTGTGCGTGCACACCTGCGAGCGCGTGCGCGTAAGCGCGCGAGAGCTGCGATTGTAGGCATGGCGTTTTGTTTGTGCCCCGAAGGTCAACCTGAAAAGCGATTGAACAAGAATGAGCAAGTCACTGATCATTGCCGAGAAGCCCAGCGTGGCGCAGGACATCGTGCGCGCGCTGACCCCGGTTGCGGGCAAGTTCGAGAAGGCGGCCGACTACTTCGAGAACGACCGTTATGTGGTCACCTCGGCCGTCGGCCACCTGGTGGAGATCAAGGCACCCGAGGAATATGACGTGAAGCGCGGCAAGTGGAGCTTTGCCCACCTGCCCGTGGTGCCGCCGCACTTTGACCTGGCCCCCATCGACAAAGCCAAAACCCGGCTGGCGGCGGTGGTCAAGCTGGTCAAGCGCAAGGACGTGACCGAACTCATCAACGCCTGCGACGCGGGCCGCGAAGGGGAGCTGATCTTCCGCTTGATCGTGCAATACGCCGACAACCTCAGCAAGTGGAGCTTTGCCCACCTGCCCGTGGTGCCGCCGCACTTTGACCTGGCCCCCATCGACAAAGCCAAAACCCGGCTGGCGGCGGTGGTCAAGAGCATGACGCCGCAGGCCATCCGCGATGGCTTTGACAAGCTGCGCAGCGACGAGCAAATGCGCGGCTTGGCCGATGCGGCGCGCAGCCGCTCGGAGGCGGACTGGCTGGTGGGCATCAATGGCACGCGCGCCATGACGGCTTTCAACTCGCGCGACGGCGGCTTCTTCTTGACCACCGTGGGCCGGGTCCAGACCCCCACGCTGTCCATCGTGGTCGAACGCGAAGAAAAAATCCGCAAGCACGTTGCCCGCAACTACTGGGAAATCAAGGCGGACTTTGGTGCTGCCGCCGGCGAGTACGAAGGCAAGTGGTTTGACCCCAGCTTCAAGAAAAACGACGACGCCGACCGCCGTGCCGACCGGCTCTGGAGCGAAGCCGAGGCCCAGGGCATTGCGGCCGCCGTGAAGGGCCAGCCCGGTGTCGTCACCGAAGAAGCCAAGCCCAGCACCCAGGCCAGCCCCCTGCTCTATGACCTGACCACGCTGCAGCGCGAGGCCAACTCACGCTTTGGCTTCTCGGCCAAGACCACGCTGAGCCTGGCCCAGGCCTTGTATGAAAAGCACAAGGTGCTGACCTACCCGAGAACCGACTCGCGCGCTCTGCCCGAGGACTATCTGGGCACCGTCAAGCAGACCTTCGAGATGCTGGCGCACGAGGACATGCCCGGGCCGCTCAAAGACCTGTCGCAACATGCCAGCAAGGCGCTCAAGGCCGGTTATGTGAAGCCCAGCAAACGGGTGTTCGACAACGCCAAGGTCTCGGACCACTTTGCCATCATCCCCACGCTGCAAGCGCCCAAGGCCCTGAACGAGATCGAGGCCAAGCTCTATGACCTGGTGGTCAAGCGCTTCATCGCGGTGTTCTACCCCTCGGCCGAGTTCATGGTCACCACCCGCATCACCAAGGTGGCGGCCAGTGGCACCCAGCATCACTTTCAAACCAACGGCAAGGTGCTGGTCAACCCCGGCTGGCTGGCGGTGTATGGCAAAGAGGCGCAAGACGAAGACGCCAACCTGGTGGCCGTGCAGCCCGGTGAGAGCGTGAGTAACGAAGGCGTGAGCCTGAACGCCTTGGCCACCAAGCCGCCCGCGCGCTACACCGAAGCCACGCTGCTGTCGGCCATGGAAGGGGCAGGCAAGCTGATCGACGATGAGGACTTCAAGGCGGCGATGCAAGAGAAGGGACTGGGTACGCCAGCCACCCGCGCCGCCACCATTGAAGGCCTGATCCTGGAAAAGTACATGCTGCGCGAAGGCCGCGAGCTGGTGCCCACGGCCAAAGCCTTTCAGCTCATGACGCTGCTGCGCGGTCTGGACATTGAAGACCTGACCAAGCCTGAGCTGACCGGCAACTGGGAACACCAGTTGGCCGAGATGGAACATGGCCGCCTCTCGCGCGACCAGTTCATGAAGGCGATTGCGGGCTTGGCCGAGCGCATCGTCAAAAAGGCCAAGGAATACGACCGCGACACCATTCCCGGCGACTACGCCACGCTCAAGGCACCGTGCCCCAACTGCGGCGGCGTGGTCAAAGAGAACTACCGCCGCTTCACCTGTACCGGAAGCGTAGGCGCCGAAGAAGGCTGCGGCTTCTCCATCACCAAGATCCCGGCGGGCCGCAGCTTTGAGCTGCATGAGGTGGAGCAGTTCTTGGTCGACAAGAAGATCGGTCCGCTGGAAGGCTTCCGCTCCAAAGCGGGTTGGCCCTTCACGGCCGAGCTGAAGCTGGCCCATGACGAGGTCGAAAGCCAGTGGAAGCTAGAGTTTGATTTTGGCGAAGACGCCAAACAAGCCGAGGAAGGCGAAGCGGTTGATTTCTCGGCCCAAACCACCTTGGGTGCCTGCCCCAAATGCGGCCACAGCGTGTTCGAGCATGGCAGCAACTACGTCTGCGAAAAGAGCTTGGGCCCCGGCCCGAGCTGCGACTTCAAGACCGGCAAGGTCATCCTGACCCAGCCGGTGGACCACACCCAACTGGCCAAGTTGCTGGAGACCGGCAAGACCGATTTGCTGGAGAACTTTGTCTCCAACAAGACCCGCCGCAAGTTCAAGGCCTTCCTGGCCTTTGATAAGAAAGAGGGCAAGGTCAGCTTTGAGTTTGAGCCGCGCGCCACCAAGGTGGCGGCCAAGAAAGCCGCCGCCAAAAAGGCCGCCAAGGCGTGAGGCTTGAGGGCGGGCTGAAGAAGAGGGGCGCTGGCCGATGACGCTGGCGCTGTTCTACAAGCTACTGGCCATGGTGGCCGTGGTGGGCCTGGGCTGGGCCGTGGGGCGGCTGCGTTGGCTGGGCGACGAGCAGGCCGACCCGGCCCGCGTGCTGGCCAATGCGGCCTTCTTCATCTTTGCCCCGGCGCTGCTGTTTCGCACCACCGCGCGCATTGACCTGGGGGCCTTGCCCTGGCACATGCTCGCGGCCTATTTCATCCCGGTGGTGGCCATCATGCTGGCCGTGTGGGGCTGGCAGCGCTGGCGGCGCGAGTCTCTGGGCCTGCCCGTCGCCGCCCCGGCCACCCGCGCCATCACCGTGAGCTTTGGCAACTCGGTGCAGATCGGCATCCCTTTGGCCGCCGCCTTGTTTGGCGAGGCGGGTTTGGGGCTGCACCTGACCCTGGTCAGCCTGCATGCTTTGGTGCTGCTGTCCATGCTCACCTTGTTGGTCGAGGCCGACCTGGCCCTAGAGCGCGCCCGCGAAGGCTCGGCCACCCAAGGCCGCGCCAGCGTGTGGCGCCTGTTGCGCGGCACGCTGCGCAACACCCTCATTCATCCGGTGGTGCTGCCCGTGCTGCTGGGCATGGCCTGGAACGTGACGGGCTGGCCCATCCCCGAGGCCATGGACGAAGTGCTCAAGCTCTTGGGTGCGGCCGTGGTGCCGCTGTGCCTGACGCTGATTGGCATGAGCCTGGCCTATCTGGGCCTGCCCCGCCCGCTGCACCATGCCGTGGGCCTGACGCTGCTGAAGATGCTCGCCCAGCCCTTGCTGGTGTGGCTGGCGGGCCGCTATGTGTTTGGCCTGAGCGGCCTGCCGCTGAACGTGTGCGTGATGATGGCCGCCTTGCCTGTGGGCTCCAACGCCCTGCTCTTTGCCCAGCGCTACCGCGCGCAAGAGGCGGAGACTACCGCGGCCATCGTGCTCTCCACCTTGGGCTTGGTGGCGGCGGTGCCGCTGTGGTTGTGGGTGTTGGAGCCTTGAATGCGAGCCTCAGCGCCCCGTGTCCAGCTCGCGCGGGTCGTCTTGAGTGCCGGTGGCGATCACGGTGTTGTCTTTACCAAAGGTCACGCTGAAGACCTTGCGCTGCTGGCCGTCTTGAAAGCGCCAGTCCCAAATGGTTTCGTCGGGCTTGAGGTCAAAGCGGTGGGTTTTGGCGGGCTGGCCCAGGAGTTGGCGAACGTCCTGATCCGTCATGCCGGGCTGGACCTTGGCAAAGTTGGCCGGGTGCAGCAGTTGGCGCAGTGAGCTCATCTTGCCATCAGGGCCGATCTCGATGACGTAGTTGGTCACACCCTCCGGTTGGCGCGGATATTCCAACACCTTGGAGCCATCGGCCCGCTCAATGATGCGCTTGGGCTCGCCAAACTGTTGGCGCACATCAGACTCGGTGGCCACCCCCTCTTCCAGTTTGGCAACGCGCTCTTGGTCGCAAGCGCTCAAGGTGCCCAAGCTCAGGGCGACCAGCAGGGAAAGGGTGAGGGGGCGGATAGAAAGGGGCATGGGGCACTCTTTGGTGAAGAAGGTGCGGGCATAACGCCCGCCAGGGTCTCAAGGACGACAAGCAGCATGGCATGCCTAGCCAGGGCTTGCGCGCGCTGGGCGCAAGGATGTGCGCGATTTGGGACAATGCGCCTCAAATTGACTTTTTTGCGCGACGAACATGATGGCGATGGATGTCTCTGACCTGACGGCGTACATGGCCCATTTGGGGGCGTCTGCCCGGGAGGCGTCACGCACCATGGCCGCCGCGCCGACGCGCGCCAAGAACCAAGCCTTGCTGAACCTGGCGCGCTTGCTGCGAGACGCAGGCACGCAGCTGGCCCAGGCCAATGCCCAAGACCTGAACGCGGCCCGTGCCGCTGGCTTGGCCGAGCCGCTGGTGGACCGCCTCAAGCTCAGCCCCGGTGTGATCGCCACCGTGGCCGAGGGCTGCGAGCAACTGGCCGCCATGCCCGACCCGGTGGGCGAGATCACCGGCGTCAAGCGCCGCCCCACCGGCATCAGCGTGGGGCAGATGCGGGTGCCGCTGGGGGTGTTCGGCATGATTTATGAAAGCCGTCCTAACGTGACGATTGAGGCGGCGTCCTTGGCCATCAAGAGTGGCAATGCCTGCATCTTGCGCGGCGGCTCCGAGGCCTTTCACAGCAATGTCGCCTTGTGGCAGGTGGTGCAGCGAGCCCTACTTGAGGCCGGCTTGCCCGAGGCCGCGGTGCAACTGGTGCAAACCACCGACCGCGCGGCCGTGGGCCAACTGATTGCCATGCCCGAATTTGTGGATGTGATCATCCCGCGCGGCGGCAAGGGCTTGATCGAGCGCATTGCCAAGGAGGCGCGCGTGCCGGTCATCAAGCACCTGGATGGCAACTGCCACACCTATATCGACGCGCAAGTGGACCTGGAGCAAGCCTTGGTGGTGACTGAGAACGCCAAGACCCAGAAGTACAGCCCTTGCAATGCCACCGAGTCGCTGCTGGTGCATGCGGCCAGCGCAGCGGCGTTTTTGCCGCGCATGGGCGCGGTGTTGGCGGCCAAGGGTGTGGAGATGCGCTGCTGCCCCGCCGCGCGTGCGCTGCTGGCCAGCGTGCCGGGGGCACACCTCACCGACGCCCAAGAGAGCGACTGGAGCGAGGAATACTTGGCCCCCATCATCAGCATCAAGGTGGTGGAGAGCCTGGATGAAGCCATTGCTCACATCAATCGTTATGGCTCGCACCACACCGATGCCATTTTGACCACCCACCACCCCAGCGCCATGCGCTTTTTGCGCGAGGTCGACTCCGCCAGCGTGATGGTGAACGCCTCGACCCGCTTTGCCGATGGCTTTGAATATGGCCTGGGCGCCGAGATCGGCATCTCCACCGACAAATTCCATGCGCGCGGCCCGGTGGGCTTGGAGGGCTTGACCTCGATGAAGTGGGTGGTGCTGGGCCAAGGCGAGGTGCGGCAATGAGCGCGGCTGTCATGGCAGCTCAAAACCGCACAGCGCTCGTGCTGTTCTCGGGCGGGCAAGACTCCACCGTCTGCCTGGCCTGGGCCCTGCAGCGCTTTGCGCGGGTCGAGACCCTGGGTTTTGACTATGGCCAGCGCCACCGCATTGAGCTGGATTGCCGCCTGACGGTGCGCCAAGAGCTGGCGCGCCATTTTCCGCAGTGGGCGGCCAAGCTGGGCGAAGACCATGTGCTGGACTTGAGCCTGCTGGGCCAAATCTCCGCCTGCGCCCTGACGGAACACCGCGCCATCGAGCTAGAAGCCAACGGCCTGCCCAACACCTTTGTGCCTGGCCGCAACCTTCTGTTCTTGAGCTTTGCCGCCACCTTGGCTTACCGGCGCGGCGCCAGCGTGCTGGTGGGCGGCATGTGCGAGACCGATTACTCCGGCTACCCCGACTGCCGCGACAACACGCTCAAGGCCTTGCAAGTGGCGCTGAGCCTGGGGCTGGACACACCCATGACGCTGGAAACCCCGCTGATGTTCCTGACCAAAGGCCAGACCTGGGCCTTGGCGCATGAGCTGGGCGGCGAGGCCTTGAATGCCCTGATCGCCGAGCACACCCACACCTGCTACTTGGGTGAGCGCGGCACGCGCCACCCTTGGGGCTACGGCTGTGGCGAATGCCCGGCCTGCCAGTTGCGGGCCGCAGGCCATGCAGCTTGGTTGCAGCACGATGAGGCAGGCCTATGAGCACCAGCTTGGCGGCAGAGTTTTCAAGCTGGGCCTGGCTGCTGCGCTTAGCGCTGCTGGCGGTGCTGCTGTTTTGGATGGTGGGGGCCTACAACCGCCTCACACGCCTGCGGGGTGCCATAGGCGCAGCCTGGGGCCAGATCGATGAGCAACTGGCGCGCCGCGCCGCCGCGCTCGATTCATTGCTGGAGTTGGTGCGCGAGCCTTTGGCCGATGAAGCGACTACGCTGTCGGCCTTGGCCGCGGCCCAAGAGCGCCAGCAGCAGGCCGCGCGTGCGGTACGGGCCAAACCGCACCTGGCCGCCGCCCTGCAGGCCTGGCAGTTGGCCGAGAGCGAGCTGGCCTCGCCCCTGGCCCGCTTGCAAGCCCTGTTGGAACACCGGCGCGACTTTGAAGGTGCCGAGGCCGTGCGTCCCTTGATTCGCCAATTGGTGGAGCTGGTGCCGCGCATGAGCTACGCCCGCCAAGGTTTTAACGACGCGGCAGCGGCCTATAACGCGGCGGTGGCGGAGTTTCCCACCCGCCTGCTGCAACGCCCCTTTGGCTTCAGGCCCACGGCCTCCCTGTGACGCCATGCAAGCCAGCCGCCTCTGGAAAGCTCTCGCTGCACTCACACTGGCGCTGGCCGCAGCTTGGTGGTGGGCCCCGGCGGAGTTTGCCCAAGCCCAAGCCTGGGTGGCCACGCAGTGGCGGGGCTGGACGGGCAGTGAGCCCACACCGGTGTATCGGCGCACCGATGCCAAAGGCCGGGTCCTCTACAGCGACCAAGCGCCTGCCAGCGGAGTGGCACCGAGGACGCTGCCCGCACTGACGGTGATGCCGCCTGCGCCGCGCCCCGCCATCAAACCCGCTGAGGCCTTGCAGCAAGACCGCGCTCGCATGGCCGAGGAGGCGCAGCAGCTCAAAGATCAGCGAATGGAGCGATTGATTGAGACTGGATCGACCGAGCGCAAGCCTGCGCCCTAGCTGCGAGCCGGGGTATCCGGGCCCAGGCGCTCAGCTCTGCCCCATGATGGCCGCCGAGGCCATCATTTCTTCGAACAGCGCGGCAGTGGCTTCCCCCGAAACCGCGTAAGGGTCCAGGGTGGCGGTCTCGGAATATTTGAGCAGCATCGCGGGGTTGAGTCGGTTGGTTTGCACCTGGCCCATGGACCAACCGGCAAAGCGGCGCTCGGCAATTTCTTGGTAGGCCAGCAAAGTGACTTCGGCGTGGCGCGGGTCGGTGGCGATCTTGTTGTAGAGCGCATTCACCGCAGCCCGCCCGCCTTCCAAGACCTGAATGAAGATGCCGCGTGAGAGGCACAGCACGCCGGTGATGCCGCGCTCGGGGTTTTGCGTGCGCGACTGACGCAAGATGCCAAGCAACTCTTCGGTGTCGAGGCCAGAGATCGCCCGGCTGCAATACATCAATCGCACCAGCATAGAGAGGCTCCTTCAGGACTTCTTGGGCAGCAGCGACAGGAACTCGCGACGCAGATTGGCGTCTTTGAGGAAGGCACCGCGCATCACGCTATTGGTCATGGCGGAGTCATTGTCTTTCACCCCGCGCCAGGCCATGCAGAAGTGATCGGCTTCCATGACGATGGCCAGACCATCCGGCTTGACGCGCTCTTGCAAGGTGTCGGCCAGCATGATCACGGCTTCTTCTTGGATCTGCGGGCGGCTCATGATCCAGTCGGCAATGCGGGCGTACTTGGACAGGCCAATCAGGTTGGAGTGCTCGTTGGGCAGCACGCCGATCCAGAGCTTGCCGATGATGGGGCACATATGGTGCGAGCAGGCACTGCGCACGGTGATGGGGCCGACGATCATCAGTTCGTTGAGGCGCGAGATGTTGGGAAACTCGGTGACATCGGGCATGGGCTGATAGCGCCCACGGAACACCTCTTCCACAAACATCTTGGCCACGCGCTTGGCGGTTTCTTGGGTGTTGTGGTCGCTGTCGGTGTCGATCACCAGGGCCTTGAGCACCTCGGCCATCTTGGCCTGAACCTCGGCCTTGATTTCAAGCAATTCACCCTCGCGGATAAAGGCCGAGATATTGTCGTTGGCGTGATAGCGCCGGTCTGCCCCTACCAAGCGATAGCGGATTCGCTCTGAGGCGGGTAAGGTCGCCAAATCGTCCTCATTCAAGATGAGGCCCGAAGGGCGGGAAGGCGATTGAGAGGTGTCGGCCATGCCGGGGCTCCTGGCGAGCGTGATCGAGGGCCGATTGTGGGCCAGAACAGAAAGCCCCGTAGACTCCCCGGATGAACGGATCGATCTCTTCTGCGCCCGAGCACGCCAGCCCGCCGCTGTCTCAGCTCTTAAGCCTCACCAGCGACGCCGTGCAGGCGGTGCGTAAAGGGCGCTCGCTGACGGAGGTGCTGGCCAAAGCGCCCCCCACGGCCCGCGCCGGTGTACAGGCCCTGAGTTTTGCAGTCTTGCGCCGCTTGGGGGCAGCGCAGGCCTTGCGCCAAGGCTTGGCTCCACGGCAGCCGCCGCCCCAGGTTGAGGCCTTGCTGATCACGGCACTGGCCTTGTTGTGGCCGGACGACCACCCACCTTACCCCGACCACACCCTGGTGGACCAAACCGTGACGGCCGCGCGCAAGCGCATGCCTGCCGCTGCGAGCTTTGTGAACGCGGTGTTGCGGCGGTTTTTGCGCGAGCGAGACGCCTGGGTCGCCAAGGTCCAACAAGACCCGGTGGCCGCCTGGAACCACCCGCTGTGGTGGATAGAGCGCCTGCGCCAAGATTGGCCCACGCATTGGCAAGCCTTGCTGCAACAAGCCCACCAGCATCCGCCCATGGCCTTGCGCGTCCACGCGGGCCGGGGCAACCCCCAAAGCTATCTGGCCCGCTTGGCTCTGGCAGGTATAGCGGGCCGCGAGGTGCCCGGTTTTGAGGACGGCGTGCTGCTGGAGCGGGGTTGGCCTGTGGAGCGGCTACCGGGCTTTGCCCAGGGGGATGTATCGGTGCAAGACCTGGCAGCCCAGCGCGCTGCCGGGCTGCTGCTGGGCCGCGGATTGCCCCCTGGCGCAAGAGTGCTGGACGCCTGCGCCGCGCCTGGTGGCAAAACCGCCCATCTGCTGGAGCGGGCCGACCTGAATCTGCTGGCCCTGGACAGCGACGCGGGCCGCTTGAGCCGCGTCAAGCAAACCCTGGATCGGGTGGGTGCCAAGGCCGAGTTGAAAGCCGCTGATGCACGGCAGGTTTCCGCTTGGTGGGATGGCCAGCCTTTTGACGCCATATTGCTGGATGCACCTTGTTCGGCCTCGGGGATTGTGCGCCGCCACCCGGACATTGCTTGGCTGCGGCGGCCCGAAGACATCTCAGCCCTGGCGCAAACCCAGGCCGAGCTGCTGGATGCGCTGTGGCCCCTGCTCAAGCCGGGTGGCCGCCTGGTCTATGCCACCTGTTCGGTGTTTAAAGCCGAAGGTCAGCAGCAGATCGACGCATTTTTGCAACGCCAAGCGGCGGATGATGCCTGGCTGGACCCGGACTCTCCCGGCCATTGCCTGCCGCTGCCGGACAATGGTGCCGCCGAGGCGAAGGTCGCCTTGGCCGACGGTTTTTTCTACGCCTTGCTGCACAAACGCCAGGCTTGAAGTGCCGCTCGACGCCCTCCTGCCTGACCACCTGATGCTGCTGACGTGAACCGCTGTGCGACCCTGTTGGCCGTGGCGACCCGCCTTGGGCGTGGTCTGGCTGCGGCCATGGGTGCTTGGATGGTGGCCTTGCTTCTCCTGGCGCAGGCGGGGCTGGCGCAGGCCCAAAACATGGACTTACCCAAGCTGACCCTGGAGCGCCAAGAGGGCGCGCTAGTGTTGAGCTTTGTGGCCAAGCCCACGCTTTCCAAAGCAGTGGAGGAGGCCTTGCAAAGAGGAGTGCCGGTCTACTTTGTGGCCGAGGCCCAGGTCAACCGCGTGCGCTGGTATTGGCGCAATGAGCGCATCACGCGGGCTTCGCGCACCTGGCGGCTGTCTTATCAGCCGCTGACCTCCTCTTGGCGGGTCAGCTTTGGGGCCTTGAGCCAAAGCTTTCCCAGCCTGAATGAGGCCTTGTCTATCGTCACGCGGGCCACCGACTGGAAGATTGCCGAGGCGGAGCAGTTGGACGCTGGTGAACGCTATGAGGTGGAGTTCAGCTACCGGCTGGATGCCAACCAATTGCCGCGCCCTATGCAACTGGACTTGGCGGCTCAGGCCGATTGGCGGCTGGCCGTTGAGCGCAAGCTGAAGATCGACTTCTAGACCGAGATTCGGCGACTGGCCGCTGTATTCGCATGACCCCACCCTTGGATCAACAGCTCACGCACACGGCATCCGTCTCCCTTGGGGTGAAGGCGCTGCGGGGCCGCTGGTCTGCCGCATCCAAATGAGCGCCTCCTCCAAGCGTTGGGGCTGGGGCATTGCGCTGCTGGCGGCGTCAGGCCTGGGCCTGGTGCTGGCGGCCTTGCTCTCGTTGCTGGCCCAAGGGCCGGAGCGCTATGAGCGACATATCGGCTGGCTGTTTGCCGTCAATGCAGTGGTGGCCACCCTGCTCTTGGTGGTCATTCTCACCGCCGCTTTTCGCCTGGTGTTGCGGCTGCGCCAGGGCAAGTTTGGCAGCCGTTTGCTCATCAAACTGGCAGGCATTTTTGCGCTGGTCGGCGTGCTGCCGGGGGCCTTGATCTACACGGTGAGCTACCAGTTTGTCTCTCGCAGCGTCGAGGCCTGGTTTGACGTGCGAGTAGCGGGTGCGCTGGACGCGGGCTTGGCCCTGGGTAAGGGCACGCTGAACGCCATGGCTGAGGACTTGGGCGAGAAGACGCGCAGCGCGGCCCTGCGCATGAGCGAGCGCAACAGCTCCGAGCCGACCTTGGCCGCGCTGGAACGATTTCGCGAGGAGATGGGGGCGCAGGAGATGTCTGTGGTCGGGGCATCGGGCCAGATTTTGGTGACCGTCAGCACCCAAGCCGACATCGCCGCTGAACGCCCCTCGGCCCTGCTGCTGCGGCAGGCCCGCAGCAGCAGGGTGGCGAGTGTGGTGGAGGGGCTAGAGGATGAAGCCGGGGGCAGCCCCAAGGTGGTGGCCCGCGTGCGGGTGCTGGCCCTTTTGCCCAGCAACAGCCTGACCCTGGTGCCTGAGGGCGAGCGCTTCCTCATGGCGGTGCGCAAGCTGCCCGAGGACATGGCGCGCGACGCCCTCACCGTCCAAGCGGCTTACCGCGACTATCAGCAACGCATCTTGGCCCGCGATGGCCTGCGTCGCATGTACATCGGCACGCTCACGCTCTCACTCGTGCTGTCGGTGTTTGGGGCCGTGCTGCTGGCGGTGGTGCTGGGCAATCAGTTGGCCAAACCTTTGCTGCTGCTTGCCGAGGGCATGCGCCAAGTGGCGGCGGGTGACTTGAGTGTGAAGCCCGTGTTTGCCTCGCGCGACGAGTTGGGCGGCCTGACCCGCAGCTTTGCCGACATGACCGGCCAGTTGGGCAGTGCGCGTGAACAGGCGCAGGCCTCGCTGCGGCAACTGGAGAGCGCGCGCACCCGCTTGCAGACCATTCTGGACAACCTCACGGCCGGCGTGATTGTGTTTGACCGCAACCAGCATATCGACACGGTCAACCCAGGTTCCACCCGCATTTTGCGGGCCCCCTTGTCGGCCTATGTGGGCCGGGGTTTGGGCGAGGTGCCCAATCTGGAAGCCTTTGCCCAGGCGGTTTGGCAGCGCTTTGATACCCACCAAACCAGCCCCGAGGACGGTGAGCGTGACCATTGGCAAGATGCGTTTGAGTTGCAGGTGGGCGCTGATGATGATGTCTTAACCCTGCTGGTGCGGGGTGCCGATTTGCCCCGTGGTGCGCACCTGATGGTGTTTGACGACATCACCGAGGTCGTGTCTGCCCAGCGCTCGGCAGCCTGGAGTGAAGTGGCTCGTCGCCTGGCCCATGAGATTAAGAACCCCCTCACCCCGATTCAACTCTCTGCCGAGCGCCTGCAACACAAGCTCGAAGACAAGCTGGAGGCCTCTGACGCCGCCATGCTCAATCGCTCTGTGGCCACCATCGTCAATCAAGTGCAGGCCATGAAGCAACTCGTCAATGAGTTTCGCGACTATGCCCGCCTACCCGCCGCACGGCTGACGGCCATCGATCTCAATGCCTTGGTGGCCGAGGTGCTGGCGCTCTATGACAACGAACAGGAGCAAGGGCAATTGCTGGCCCGCTGCGAGCCCACTTTGCCGCTGATTCAAGGCGACCCGACCCAGTTGCGGCAGGTGATTCACAACCTGGTGCAGAACGGATTGGACGCGGTGTCAGGCCGCGACGACGCCCGCGTGCAGATCAACACCGAGCTGGCGCGCTTCGACGATGGCCGCCCAAGAATCGTTCGGCTCAAAGTGACGGACAATGGCCCCGGATTCAGCGAGAAGGTGCTCAAGCGCGCCTTCGAGCCCTATGTCACCACCAAGAGCAAAGGCACGGGCCTTGGCTTGGCGGTGGTCAAGAAAATTGCCGACGAACACGGTGCGCGCATCCGCATCGGGAACCTCCCTCCCTCCGAAGGGACTGAGGGTTTGCCCGGTGGTGCTCAGGTTTCGTTATCATTTTCGAGTTTCACAGCAGAGCAGGGACACCTTCTGGGGTCTGGCATCAGCTAACCCCCGCAGGCAAGGGACTTCATGGCAACTATTCTTGTAGTCGACGACGAAATGGGCATACGAGCCCTCTTGTCGGAAATCCTCACCGACGAAGGCCACGCGATCGAGATCGCCGAAAACGCCACACAGGCCAGAGCCGCGCGTGAGCGCAGCCGCCCTGACCTGGTGTTGCTGGACATCTGGATGCCGGATGTCGATGGCATCACCCTGCTCAAGGAGTGGGGGGCCACCGGTCAGCTGAACATGCCCGTCATCATGATGAGCGGCCACGGCACCATAGACACTGCGGTGGAGGCCACCAAGTACGGGGCCACGGCTTTTCTTGAAAAGCCCATTACCCTGCAAAAGCTGCTGCGTGCCGTGGAGCAAGGCTTGGCCAAGGCCCCACCCCGTGCGCCAGGAGCGCTCACCAGCGCCAGCCCCATCGTGGCCAATGTGCTGCCCGGTCAGCGCTTGGACGCGGACCTGACGGTGGAGTCCGCCATGACTGGTGGCATGGGTTTGCCGAATATGCCGGTGGACCTGGGACCGCAGAGCGAACAAAGCTTTGACCTGGACCGCCCCTTGCGCGAGGCGCGCGATGCGTTTGAGAAGGCCTATTTCGAGTTCCATCTGGCCCGCGAAAATGGCTCCATGACGCGCGTGGCCGAAAAAACCGGCCTGGAGCGTACCCACCTCTACCGCAAGCTCAAGCAATTGGGGGTGGATCTGTCTCGCAACAAGCGCGGCGGCTCACACTGATTCGGCGCTGTTCAGGCCTGCGGCCACGGCGGCCAAGACAGCTCCAAAAGTCGTGCTAGAATAGCTGTCTTTCGTGGCCTGGTAGCTCAGTTGGTAGAGCAGCGGATTGAAAATCCGCGTGTCGGTGGTTCGATTCCGCCCCAGGCCACCAAAGAAATGCGGGATTAGCTCAGTTGGTAGAGCGATACCTTGCCAAGGTATAGGTCGAGAGTTCGAGCCTCTTATCCCGCTCCAAACGCCAAGCAAAAAGCCAGGTTTCACGACCTGGCTTTTTTGCTTTTCGGCCTTGTTGTTCCGCCTTGCTTTTCAACCGCACTAAGGCACTGAATCACGGCCCGCGGCGGCACGGCCTGGTGTTCAAGGCGCGTCGCTGGCGCACACCCGGTTGCGGCCACTGGTCTTGGCCTCATACAAAAGCAGGTCGGCGCGTTGCAGCAACTCATGCGCGGGCAGGCCCGGCGTCAGGCACAGGCCAATGCTGCACGTACAGCTCAGCACATGGCCATCATGGGCGGTGGGCGACTCTTCCAGCGCCAGCCTGAAGGCCTCGGCTCGGGCTTTGGCCTCGTCTGGTGTGGTGGTCAGCATCACCGCAAACTCCTCGCCGCCCAGCCGAGCCACCAAGCCGTCACTGAAGTGACGCGCCAACAGTTGTGCCATGTGGCGGATCACGGCGTCCCCCGCCGGGTGACCGTAGGTGTCGTTGACCTTTTTGAAAAAGTCGATGTCCAGCATCAGCGTGGCATGGACCTGCCCGTTCACAGCGGCGCTGCGCGCCAGCAATGGGGCTTGGTCATAAAAATAGCGGCGGTTGTACAGCCCCGTCAATGCGTCGCGGGTGGCCTGTTCGCGTAGCGTAGCCACGCTGTCCAGCATGGCAATGTTTTGGTTGACGCGGGCGCTCAGCTCCTCATACGTGAAGGGCTTGCCCAAGTAATCGTTGGCACCCAGCTTCAAGAAGCGGGCCGAGAGTGAACCGTCTTCGCTGGAGGAGACCCCCACGATGGCCAAATGCTCGCGATCGCGTTTGCGGCGCAACTGCCCCACCAGCGCAAAGCCGTCCATGCGTGGCATATGGCAATCAGTGACCACCAAACAGATGTCTGGATGCTCCTTGAAGACTTCCAGCGCTTCCTGGCCGTCTGCCGCCAAGTACACCGTGAGTTGTTGGCGCTCCAGCCAGTTCTTAACCAGTTGTCGGGCCCCGGGGGAGTCATCCACCACTAAGGCCGACTGGCCTCCGTTGCACCACAGGCGGCGAATCTGATCCGCCACATAGCGAAAGACCTGGGTGTTGTCCTTGATCACATAGTCCACCGCGCCGCGCAGCAGCATGGACTCGCGCAAGTCCTTGTCAAAGCTGGCGGTCACGCCAATGGCAGGAATGTCGGCCGCCGTGAGCGTGGAGAGAATTTTGCCCGCATCCGCATCGGGCAGGTGCAGGTCGGCCACGGCCACAAAGTAAGGCGCATCGACGCTGCGGGCTTCGATCAAGCGCTTGGCCTCGGCCAGAGTGCCTGCTGCCTCCACCACACAGCCCAGCCGCATACGCAAGGTTTGGGCCGCTAGGTCGCGCACCAGGGCTTGGTCTTCAATCAATAACACCGCACAGCGGCTGGCCAGCTCGTGGGCTGCGCTCATTGTGGACTCCCATCTGGACGGGTTGCTGCCGCGCAGCCCCCTGATGGCTATATCGGCCAATCGGCCCGGGCCTGAAGCCGGTCTCAGCGGGCCAAGGTCCAGGCCAAACCCAGGCCAGCGCACAGCGCGAGGGTTTCCATCACGCTGCGCTTGAAGCGGAACAGGGCCAGCACCGCCACCAGGGCGATGCCGGCGGCGGCAAGATCCAAGCCCCCCTGCCAACCGCTAGGCCACAGGGCGTGATAGGCAAAAAACAGCGCCAGGTTCAGCACCACCCCCACCACGGCGGCAGTAATGGCGCTCAGAGGTGCGGTGAATTGCAGCTTGCCATGGGTGGATTCCACCAACGGCCCGCCCGCCAAAATAAAGATGAAGGACGGCAGAAAGGTGAACCAGGTCACCAGGCTGGCGGCCACCGTGCCTGCCAGCAGGCGTTCATTTGCACCCCACAAGGCGGCCAGCTCATGGCTTTGCCAACCGCCCACAAAGCCCACAAAAGCCACCACCATGATCAGCGGCCCGGGCGTGGTTTCGCCCAGGGCCAGGCCGTCCATCATCTGGCGGCCATTGAGCCAGCCAAAGTGCCCGACCGCACCTTGATAAACATAGGGCAGCACGGCATAGGCCCCACCAAAGGTCAGCAGCGCTGCTTTGGTGAAGAACCAAGCCATTTGGGTGAGCGTGCCTTGGCTGCCGTACAGGCTCCACAACACACCAAAGGGCAGCAACCACAGCAGGGCACCTGCGGCCAGCACTGTGCCCAAGCGCCAAGGTGCAAAGCGCGCATGGGCGGGCGTAGGGGTGTCGTCGTCGATCAGGGCCGAGCCGTAGTGGGCGGCGCTGCCGCCATGCCCACCACCCATGCTGAACCATTCGGGCCGCAGCCGACCGCCCAAGCCGCCCAGCAGGGCCGCTACCAACACAATCGCCGGAAAGGGCACCTGCCCGACAAAAATGGCCACGAAAGAGGCTGCTGCCACAGCCCATAGAACCTTGCTCTTGAGGGCTCGGCTGCCAATACGGTGCGCCGCTTGCACCACGATGACCGCCACGGCCGGTTTGATGCCATAAAACAGGCCCGCCACCAGCGACACATGGCCCCAGGCCATATAGACCCAGCTCAAACCGATGAGGATGAACAGCGATGGCAGGACAAACAACACCCCAGCCACCACGCCGCCCCAGGTGCGGTGCATCAACCAGCCGATGTAGGTGGCCAATTGCTGGGCCTCGGGCCCGGGCAGGAGCATGCAGTAATTCAGCGCATGCAAGAAGCGCCGCTCACTCAGCCAGCGGCGGCGCTCCACCAATTCGGTGTGCATGATGGCGATCTGCCCGGCTGGCCCCCCAAAGCTGATGAAGCCCAGTTTCAGCCAGAAGCGCAACGCCTCCCCAAAGCTGACGGGGGCGGGTGGCGTGTCCGCCACCGCGGGCGCTGCGTTCATCGGGGAACGCGCAATGCAGCCCTGGCGGCCAAGGCGGGGCCACGGCGGATGCAGCCTTCCATATGGTCGTTGACCAAGCCCATGGCCTGCATAAAGGCATAGGCGGTGGTGGGGCCGACAAACTTCCAGCCACGCTTCTTCAAGTCTTTGGACAGGGCAATGGCCTCTGGCGAGGTGGTCATGGTGCGCAAGACCTCAGGCGTCAGCTTGGCGGGGCGGCTATCGGCTGCGGGCTCGAAGCGCCAGAAATAGGCTGCCAGCGAGGGAAACTCTTGCAGCAACTCCTGGGCTCGCCTGGCGTTGTTGATGGCCGCTTCTATCTTGCCGCGATGGCGCACAATGCCTGCGTCGCCTAGCAGGCGCTCTACATCACGCTCGGTAAAGCGGGCCACGGCGGCCACCTCAAACTGGGCAAAAGCGGCTCTAAAGCCCTCGCGTTTGGTGAGGATGGTCAGCCAAGACAGGCCGGACTGAAAGCCCTCCAGGCAAATTTTTTCAAACAAACGCCGGTCGTCGGTAACGGGGAAGCCCCATTCATGGTCGTGGTAGGCGATGTAGTGAGGGCTGGCAGCACACCAGCCGCAGCGCAGGTCGGAAGCGGTCATCACAGCTCAATATGTAGGTGCTGAGCCCAGTGGCGGGTCAGCGGCGTCAGGGCACGGGCCAGCCGTCGCTCATTGAGCAAGGCTCGCCCAATGGGGTGGCCGCCCAAGTGTGCGGCCGCTGCCAGCAAGGTTTGGTCGATCAAGTCGCGCTGGGCTTGGCTGCCGCCCAAACGCCAAGCTTGGGGGCGCAGGGCATGCAAAGCAGCCAGGGCCTGGGGGTATTCACCTCGGGCAAAGGCCAGCAGGCCACGCATCAGGGGCAGGCCCACCTCACGGGCAGGCAGGTGGTTGCTGCGGCGCACGTCTTCGGGCTCAAACGCCCGCGCGGCGCAACGCCCCAGCCACTGCTCGGCCCGGCCGGGCTCGCCCGCCCCCAGCAAGGCCAGCACACCATGCACATCGTGATAGGCGTGCCAACCCGCGTCCTCTTTACCCAAGGGCCAGGCCTCCACCAATTGGACGAAGCAGGCCTGCACATCCATGCCCAGCAAGTGCATGCGCCACAGCAGAGAGGCCGCATCCATGCGCCGCAAGGCGCTGGTCAGCACAGGGCGGCTGAAATGCGCATCTATCAAGCGCTGTGTGCCGGGCATGTCCATGGCTTCTAGGCGGAACAGGCCCATATGCCACCACAAATGGCCCGCCAGCAAGCTGCCTTCCGCCCAGCCTGGCTGATGGTGGCGCAACCACGCCGCACCGTCTTCACAACGCCCTTGCATCTCCATCACATGGGCCACGGCATGCACAGCCCAGGGCACCGGACGCCCGGGCTCGGTGGTGGCGCGGTGCCCCATGTCTTCGGCCAAGGGAAAGAGGTTGTTCTCTTGCAGGCCAAAGGCGTAGAGGCCCAGGGCATAGGGGTAGAGTGGGTCGGCCTCATCCCACTCGGGCAGCGCCTGGGCGGGACGCTGGCGCAACTGCACCGTGTCACCGCGCACCAAATCCCATTCATGAGCCCATAGCAAGGCCAGAGCGTCGCGGGGTTGGTCCAGCAGCAGCTCGTCCCACAAGCGGCAAGCGTGGTGCCAGCGGCCTTCTGCCAGCGCCGAAACGGCCGCAAGGTGGATACGCTCGCGGTCGACCGCATCATGGCTCAGCGCCTGGGCTTGTTCCAGGAGCACGGCAATCTCATGCTCGTGGCCACGGTCACGCAAACTCAGCAAATGCCCCGCCCGCATCACCAGGGGCAGCAGCCATTGCGTATCGGCCAGTTGGGCGCTGCCTAACTCGGTGAGCGGATCGGCGTCAAAAGCCATCATGCGCCGCAAGGCTTCTTCCACATGCTGGGCCGCCTGCGGATCGGCCGTGCCCAGCAATAGCTTGCGCGAGTCTCTAAGCAGAGGCGGTGCAGGCGGTGGATTGGTCATCCGCCTACTGTATCGCGTCTGTAAAGCACTGCTGTGACGCACCAGGGTTCAGAGGTCCAAAGGCCACGGCCTCTGTGCTGGCCTGATCTGCTCCCACAGCGCGGCCATGCGCAGCACGCCCAGGTCATCATGGCGATGGCCGATGAACTGCACACCCACGGGCAGGCCCGACTCGCTGTAGTCCGCATTCACACTGATGGCGGGCTGCTCGCTCATATTCCACGGTAGCGTGTACGCAATGTGCTCAAACGGGCGCTCGGGGTCGTTCAAGGGGCTGGCCCACTCGGCGGCAAACGCCACCTCGGGGCTGACGGGGGCGAGCACAAAGTCCAGGCCCTGGCAGGCGGCCACCGCACTATCGCGCAGCACACCGATCTGGCTGAAGCCGGTGAAGACCTCGGCCGCACTGAGCCGTTCGCCACGGCGAATCCATTGGCTGATGTAGGGCAGCACCAAAGCTTGGCGCTCAGGCGGGAGCGCTGCAAAGTCCAGCCAGGAGCGCATGCGCCAAAAGTTATCCAGGCCGTCGACCATGGCGCGGGTCATGAAGGCGGGCAGCTCCACGACCGTGGCACCGGCGGATTGCAGGCGGGCAGCCGCGTCCAGCACCACCTGGCGCACGCTGCTTGACAGCGGTGTCCCCCAGCCTGGGTCCAGCCACAGGCCAATGCGCAATGCCCGAGGGTCCAAGCCATCAAGCTGCAACCAAGGAATGTCTTGCGGCGGCAGGCTCATGGTGTCGCGCCAGTCTGGCCGCGACAACACGCTCATGGCCAGGGCCGCATCGGCCACCGTGCGCGTCATCGGGCCTGCCACACGTCCCGCATAGGGGGGCTGAATAGGGATGCGCCCCAGGCTGGGCTTGAAGCCCACGATGCCGCACCAACTGGCGGGCAGGCGGATGGAGCCGCCAATGTCAATTCTGGGCCGTCAGGTCCACATAGCCTGCGTCGGTGGGGGCAAAGTGGCTCCCAATGGGCACGGCCTTGCCATCGAGCACACCATCAATAAAGGCCTTGCGGTCAATGGCATGGGCCAGGGCACGGCGTACACGCACATCGTCAAAGGGCTTGCGCTTGTTGTTGATGGCCAGAATGCCCTTGCCCGCCGTGGCCCCCATGGTGACGGTAAAGCGCGCATCTGACTGAAACTGCTTCAGGCTCTGGTTGGCCAAGCCGCGGGGGAAACCGTCCACATCGCCGGCCAAAAGCGCGGCCACCTGGGCGGCTGGGTCGCTGATGAAGCGGAAGGTAACTTTCTTGAGCTTGACGCTGGCGGCAGCGCGATAGCCGTCAAAGCGGCTGAGCACCACAGCGTTGCCCTTCTTCCAGTCCTCAAACTTGAAAGGGCCGGTGCCGATGGGGCGTTGGGCCGTGCTGGCCGCGCTTTTGGCGTCCAGAATCACCGCCGGGTTCTCCCCCAGGCGGAATAGAAAATTTCCGTCTGGGTTGTTGAGGGTGAAGATGACGGTGTAAGCGTCGGGCGTGCTGACCGAGGCGATGTTGTCGAACAGGGCTTTTTTGGCCTTGTTGGTCGACCCCTCCGCCTTGGCACGTTCTACGCTGAACTTGACATCGGCGGCGTCAAAGGCTTCGCCGTCATGAAACTTGACGCCTTTGCGCAAGGTGAAGGTGTAGGACTTGCCGTCGGGCTCCATGCTCCAGCGCTCGGCCAGCAAGGGCGTGATCTGCCCATCCACATTGATTTTGGTCAGCCCCTCCAACACATTGAGGTGCACGATCTCGCCAATGGCGGCGGCCGGCGCGATGGTGGGGTCCAGGCCTGGAGGTTCCAGCACCATGCCGACCACCACCGTGGCCTTCTGGCTTTGCGCCATGGTGCGCAGTGGCCACAGAGCCACCGTGCTGGCGACCAAGGCAGAGGCCAGCAAAGCGCGGCGATGGCGATACAGGGGCAGAAAGGGGCGCATGGACAGAATCCTTTCGAAGGAGGACGGGCCAATGGTGCCTCAAAAACGGGCGATTCGACGCCACCGAAGGCCCTGGCTTACCCGGGCATTCGTCTGCCGCCAGGGCAGGCAGGCCCTGCCAGATGGGCAGCAGAGGCCTCGGATGCCCTCAAAACCCTAGCTGCCTCGTCGGGCAAGCGGCCCGCTCGCTGCCAACTTTGCCACGCGCCTGAGGGTGTTGCCGCACTCAAAACATCAGCGGGGGCTGTTTCTAAACGCAACAAAGCGTTAAATTCGAGGGTCTACTGCGCAGATCCTCGGCTTGCTGTGTCCAAGCCATGCGTCCGGAACCCTTGCGGGCTCTGTGCGCCTAGATGTCGCCATCTGCAAGGGCTGGAGTTGTACGCCATGAATACAAAAATGAATCGCTGGTCACATGGGTCCTTGTTGGCTGCCACCTGTGTCGCCTTGCTCAGCCTGACCGCCTGCGGTGGCGGTGGCGGCAGCGAGGCGGAAGAACCCGCCGCCGCCCTTGATCCGGACCTGCGCCGTGCGCCGACCGCAGCCCGCTCTCCCCTGAATGCCCAAACGGCGGCCACCGCGCGTTGGTCCGCGCCCACCAGCCTGAGCTTGGTACCCTCGTCGGGGTCAGTGCTGCCCAATGGCAAGGTCTTGCTGTGGTCGGCTGACACCCCTATGGGTTTTGGCGGCAGCGGCCGCACCTACACCACCCTGTTCGACCCGGCGACCAACAGCGCCAGCGACCGCCTGGTGCAGGAAACCGGCCATGCCATGTTTTGCACCGGTACCACGCTGCTGCCAGATGGCCGCCTGCTGGTCAACGGGGGCAGCGACTCCGCAGCCACCAGCATTTACGACCTGAGTTCCAACTCTTGGACACGGGGCGGGAATATGAACATTCCCCGTGGCTACCAGTCCAACACGCTGCTGCAAGACGGCTCGGTGTTGACGTTTGGCGGCTCCTGGAGCGGTGGCACCGGCAACAAGCATGGCGAAGTCTGGTCTTCTGGGTCGGGCTGGCGCAATCTCAGCGGCCTGCGCATCGACTCCACCCTTACGCCCGACGGCCCCTGGGGCGGGGACTCTCACTACTGGCTGGTGCCTGCGGGCAACGGCAAGGTGCTGCACCCTGGCCCCGGTGTGCGCATGCATTGGCTCGACACATCGGGCTCCGGTGCCATCACCTATATTGGCGACCGCACCGACCCCAGTGTGCAAAATGGAGCGGACGGCCCCAGTGTGGCAGGTAGCTTCGTCATGTATGACGTGGGCCGAGGCCTCAAGACGGGCGGCGTGCATAAGCTAGGGCAGGCCGCCCGCAGCAACGCCTATGTGATCGAATTCGACAAGGGCGTGTCGGTGCGCAAGGTGGCTGATATGGCCTTCCAGCGCGTCTACCAAAACAGTGTGGTGCTGCCCGACGGCCGCGTGGTGCTGATTGGCGGCCAAACCTTTGAGGCGCAGTTCACCGACCGCGACTCGGTGATGTCGGCCGAAATTTGGGACCCGACTACCGAAACCTTCACCACCCTGCCCGCTGCGATGTCGGTGCCCCGCAACTACCACAGCATCGCCATGCTGATGCCAGACGGCCGGGTGATGGCCGCCGGCGGTGGTTTGTGTGGCGGCTGCTCGGCCAACCATGCCGACTTGCAGATGCTCTCGCCGCCCTATTTGTTCAATGCCGACGGCAGCCCTGCGCAACGCCCGGTGATCAACACCGCGCCCAGCACCGTGCGCTATGGCTCGGTGGTGAATGTGGCCATGAGTGGCCCCGTCACCGACTTTGCCTTGGTGCGCATGTCCTCCACCACCCACACCATCAACAACGACCAGCGGCGCATCCCGCTGCTCTCAGCGGACATTGGCAACAATATTTACAGCCTGCAGATCCCCAGCAATCCAGGGTGGTTGCTGCCGGGGGTTTGGATGCTGTTTGCCATGGACGCCAAGGGCGTGCCCTCAGTGGCCAAATTGGTCTCCATCAGTGCCGACGGCCTGCCGCTCATCCAGCCCGTGCCTTCGCACCACCACCTTTGAATGGGTGGTGACGGGCGCCTCCAGCCAGGGCTCGGGCCTGATCGGGCGTTACTTTACGGGCCAGAGTTTGGGCGGCACCGCCGTCTATCTGCGCACCGAAAACGTCGATTTCACCTGGAATACCTCGCCCGCCCCCGGCGTCTCGGTGAATGATTTCTCTGTGGAATGGTCGGGCCAGGTGCAGGCCCCCAGCAGTGGCACCTACCAATTCCAGACAGTGTCTGACGATGGTGTGCGCTTGGCGCTGAACAATGCCACGCTGATTGACAACTGGGCCAACCACGGCACCACCACGGACACCAGTGGGCCCGTGCAGTTGCTGGCGGGTCAGCGGGTGCCGATCTCACTGAAGTATTTCAACGGCAACGCCACCGGCACCGTCCGCTTGCTCTGGAAGAAGCCTGGGGCCGGTGCGTTTGAAGTTGTGCCCGCCTCAGTGCTGTTTGGCGACCTCTCTATCGCCACCGGCCTGCGGGCGACCTACTTCAACAACACCACCTTGTCGGGTGTTCCCGTCTTGGAACGTGTGGAGTCACCCAACTTCGACTGGGGCCAGGGTGCGCCCGACCCCAAGGTCCAGGCCGATGGCTTCTCGGTGCGTTGGCAAGGCAGTCTGGTGGTGAGCACCAGTGGTGACTACGAGTTCCGCACCGAAGCCGATGACGGCGTTCGCATGTGGGGCGGCGGCATTGTTGATCCGGTGATCAACCGCTGGAGCGCATCTGGCGCTGTGGTGGCTGATACGGTGGGCCCGGTGGCGCTCACCGCCGGCCAGACTGTGCCCATTACCTTGGAATACTTTGACCAAGACAAGGCCGCCGTGGTGCGCCTGCTCTGGAAGACGCCTGGCTCCAGCGCCTTTGTGCCGGTGCCGGCCAGCAATTTGTTGTCCACGCTGGCGAATGCAGCCCCTGTGATGACCGCCTTGACCGATAGGCAAGGCTTGCGTGGTGTGGCCGACAGCGTCACCGTCAGTGCCCGTGACCCCGAAGGAGCAGCCCTGAGCTACAGCGCCAGTGGCCTGCCCTCGGGCATGAGCATAGATGCAGCGACCGGCGTGATCAGCGGCACACCCACGGTCAGCGGTGTTTATGCGGTGTTGGTGACCGCCACCGACTCCGATCGCATGTCGGGCCAAGCAGGCTTTACCTGGACCATCACCGAACCTCTGGCGGAAGTGGACCCGATTGAGGCTCCGCCCATCTTGGCCGGTCAAACCGCCAGCTATCGCCCGGTGGTCAAGAGCGCGGGCAGTGTGGAGTACATCTGGCAATTTGGCGACGGCAGCGCGGACACCGCCGCCTCGACCTCTCCCAATGCTGACCATGTGTACACCACGCCGGGCGTGTACTTGGTCAACCTCATCATCCGCAGCACGGTAGACGGCAGCCGCAAAACGGTGAGCTTCCGCCAGGCAGTAACCACTCCGGTGACGGCCAAAGCGCCTCTGGCCAGCACCAACATCTTGGTCGAACCGCGCACCGATGTGGCACCGCGCTTGTGGGTGCTCTCACCCGACAACAGCACCGTCACCGTGTTTGAGCTGCCCAGCATGAACCGCTTGGGTGAGGTCTCCACCGGCGGCAGTGGCCCCACCACCTTGGGCTTGGTGCCCAACGGCCCTGTGGTGGTGGTCAATCAGACCAGTGGCAACTTGGTGGTGATCGACCAAAACAGCGGTAGCGTCTCGGCCTCTTTGCCCACTCCGCGTGGATCACGGCCTTACGGCATCGTGTTCTCACCCTTGGGTGACTTCGCCTACGTCAGCTATGAAGCCACCGGCCAGGTGGTGAAGTACGACCTGACGGGTGCTGTGGTGGGCACGCTCACCGTGGGCGGCAACCCCCGTCATCTGTCGATCTCGGCGGACGGCTCGCGCCTCTTTGTCTCGCGCTTCACCACGGCCCCGCAACCGGGTGAAGGCACGGCCTCCGTGCGCGGCGACATCAATGGTGTGAAGACCGGTGGCGAGGTGATCGAGGTCAACACGGCTGCCTTCACCACTCAGCGCCGCATCGTGCTCCAGCACAGCGACAGGCTGGACACCACCGTGACCGGCAGCGGCGTGCCCAACTACTTGGCTGCGGCTGTGATCTCGCCCGACGGCAAGTCGGCCTGGGTGCCCTCCAAGCAGGACAACATCGGCCGTGGCATGTTGCGCAGCCGCCAGCAATTGGACTTCCAGAATTCAGTGCGCGCCATCAGCTCACGCATTGACCTGACGGCCAACCAAGAGGACTACGCGGCGCGTGTCGACCATGACAACGCAGGCTTGGCCACGGCCGCAGCCTTCCACCCCACTGGGGCCTACCTGTTCGTGGCACTGGAGACCAGCCGCGAAGTGGCGGTGGTGGACCCGGTCGGCCGCCGCGAGCTGTTCCGCATCAATGTGGGACGGGCTCCGCAAGGTCTGACGGTGTCGGCTGATGGCCGCACGCTGTACGTCCAAAACTTCATGGACCGCAGCGTCAGCGTGGTGGACTTGAGCCCCCTGGTGCGCAATGGCTTGCTGGAAAGCAAACTCATCACCACCGCCTCCACGGTGGTGACCGAAGCCTTGGCTCCGGCCGTGCTGCTGGGCAAACAGTTGTTCTATGACGCCAAAGACACCCGGCTGGCCCGCGACGGCTACCTGAGCTGTGCCGTCTGCCATGCCGAAGGCGCGGATGACGGTCGCGTGTGGGACTTCACCGGCTTTGGTGAAGGCCTGCGCAACACCATCGACTTGCGAGGCAAGGCAGGAGGCCAGGGCTTCCAGCACTGGAGCGGCAACTTTGACGAAATCCAGGACTTCGAAGGCCAGATCCGCAACTTTGCCCAAGGCTCGGGCTTGATGGGCTACAACGAGTTTTATGGCGGCACCCGCAGCACGCCCTTGGGCGACCCCAAGGCCGGTTTGAGTGCAGATTTGGATGCTTTGGCCAGCTATGTGAAGTCCTTGAGCACGCCGGTGGACAGCCCTTGGCGTCAGGCCGATGGCACCCTCACGGCCACGGCGCAGTTGGGCCGCCAAACCTACCTCAACGCCCAGTGCGCAAGCTGCCACGGCACGCCGGGCTTCCCTGGTAGTGCCACGCCCTTGCGTGATGTCGGCACCTTGAAAGCCAGCAGCGGCACCCGCTCAGGCGGCACGCTGACCGGCATTGATGTGCCCTCGCTGGCCGGCGTTTGGGCCACTGCGCCCTACCTGCATGACGGCTCCGCTGCCACACTGGAAGACGCGGTACGCGCCCACACCAAGAACACCATTCAGCCGCCTGCGGCGGAGATGGCGCAACTGGTGGAATATCTGCGTCAGATCAACGCCGACAGCGGCACCCAGTCCCAAGCGGCTGCACGGGCCAAAGCTGCGGCCCAAGGCACCGGTGGTTTGAAGAAAGGCCGTGGGGGCTGAAACTAGACACGGTTGAATTTATCTGTGCAGGCTCCTAGGAGCCTGCACTTTTTTGAGGGGCTTTATGGGGCTCTGGCTGCCGCCAACAGGCTTTGCGTATAGGGGTGTCGGGGCTGGCCTAACACCTCCTGGCAAGGGCCTTGCTCGACGACCTGCCCGTGTTGCAACACCAGCACGTCATCGCACATCAGCTCGATCACCGCCAGGTCGTGGCTGATGAAGAGATAGGTCAGGCCGTAGCGGTCTTGCAAGTCCTGCATCAAGTTCAGCACTTGGGCCTGTACCGACACATCCAGCGCGCTAACAGGCTCGTCCGCCACAATCAATTGAGGTCGGGTGATCAAGGCCCGCGCAATGGCAATGCGCTGGCGCTGCCCCCCCGAGAACTCGTGCGGGTAACGATCAGCATCGGTGGCTGGCAAACCCACAGCCTCCAGCATCTCGGCCACTCTGGCGGCTTGTTCGCTCTCTGGCGTGGCACCCAAACCCCGCAGGGGTTCGGCAATGCTGGGGCCTATGCGCATGCGCGGGTCCAGCGAGCCAAATGGGTCTTGAAACACCATCTGAAACCCCTTGCGTGCGCCGCGCAAAGCCTGGGCCGATAGCTGATGCAGGTTTTGGCCTTGAAAGGACACGCTGCCGCTGTGCGGCACCTCCAAGGCACACACCAGCCGCGCCAGGGTGGATTTGCCCGAGCCGGATTCACCCACCACCCCCAGGTTGCGCCCGGCCTGCAGCGAGAAGCTGACGCTTTGCAAGGCCTGCACCATGGGCCGCTGCCAGCCAGCGCCACGGGGCAAGGCATAGCGTTGACTCAGAGACTGGACCTCCAGCAGGGTTGTACTCATGAGGACTCCAAGGGCTGCCAACAACGCACTTGGTGAGCGCCCTCATCCAGGCTTGGCGGCTGCTGTGTGCAAGCGGCTTGCGCCCGGGCACAGCGGGGGGCAAACGCGCAGCCTTGGATCTTGGTGTGGCTGGCGGGCACGCGGCCCGGCAATACCGGCAGGCGCGTGCCGCGCGGCAAACCCAGGCGCGGGCGAGCCGCCATCAAGGCCTGGGTGTAAGGGTGGCGAGGGCGGGCGAACACGGATTCGGTCGGGCCGATTTCAACCACCTCGCCCGCATACATCACCGCCACCTGCTGCACCCGCTGGGCCATCACCGCCAGGTCATGGCTGATCAGCAACAGGCTCATGCCCTGCGCGGTCACCAAGTCCGTCATCAAGTCCAGCACCTCACGCTGCACCTGGGCGTCCAATGCGGTGGTGGGCTCGTCGGCCACCAGCAACTCAGGCCCACAGGCCAGGGCCATGGCCAGCACCACCCGCTGGCGCTGGCCGCCTGAGAGCTGGTGAGGATAGGCCTGTAGGCGTTGTGCCGCCTGAGGCATGCGTACCCGCTCCAACCACTGTAGGGCACAGTCCAGGGCCTCACGCCGCTGGAGACCCTGGTGCAAGCGCAGGCCCTCGGCAATTTGCTGACCCACGGTGTGCAAGGGGTTGAGCGCCGTCATGGGCTCTTGGAACACCATGGCCACTCGGGCCCCACGCCAGCGGCACCAAGCGGCTTCGTCCAGTGTGTGCAGGGCCTGCTCGCCCCACCACATCTCGCCGCCGATCTGCGCTCCTTCCGGCAGCAGGCCCATCAAGGCCAAGGCCGTCATGGACTTGCCGCAACCCGACTCGCCCACCAGCCCCAGCGTCTGGCCCGCCCCCAACTGAAACGACACATCGCGCAGCACCTGCGCCCCGCCGGGCAGGCGCACTGCCAGCTGCTGAACCCGCAAGCCACCGGGGGATGAGGCGGCGGTGCCGGTCATGGCGTGGGTGAGGCCATCAACGGCGAGGCCTGCTCAAGCGGCACGCTGGGCAAGGCCGGGCGGAACCAATCCACCGTGGCTAACAATTCTTGATGCAGTGCGTCCATGGGCGGTGCCGGGCAGTCTTCGCTGTAGCCCAGCGCCGCCAGTTGCGGGGCCAGCAACCGGCTCAAACGCCAACGCTCAAAAGGGCTGAGGCCCGAGCGGCCCAAGCGCTGAGCGACCGCCGGGTCCGCCTCACCCAGCGCACCGCGCTTCCAGGTCTCAAACGGCATCAAGAGTCGGCCTTGGCCCAAGCGGCGGCCACGCCGGGGCGCACGGCGCAGGAATCGACCGATGCGCTCCAACTCAGCGTCTGCATCGCGGCTCAAGTCTTCCAGACGCACTTGCAGCAAGGCGTTGGGGTGGGCTTGGGCAAACTGCCAGATGTGCTGCTGGGTCCAGGCCCAGTCACGGGCGTAGTCGTCAATGGGCCGCCAGCCTTCGCCCCAGCCCCGGCCGGGTTGGGCCAGCTCCCGGCGCGAGGCCAAGGCGGTGAACGGCGAACGCACCATGGCAATAAAGCGCGCCGCCGGGAACAGCTTCAAGATGCGCTCTAAGCCTTGGGCCTGACGGCGGCTCAACCGCTCACCCTCAGGCAGATGCTCGGGCAAGCACTCAAAAAAATGGGTTTCTGGCACGGTGGCCAAGGCAAAGTGTTCGGCCACCAAGCGTTGGCACAGGGTGGTGCCCGAGCGCGCAAAACCAACAATAAAGGTGGGCATCAGGGGCTCCTAGTGCCGATGGCGAAGTTGGGGGTCGAGCACATCGCGCAGCCCATCACCCAAGAGGTTGAGCCCCAGCACCGTGATGGCAATGGCCAGGCCCGGCCACAGGGCCAGCAATGGGGCATTGAAGAGCTGCAATTGCGCGTCGGCCAGCATGCGGCCCCAACTGGCTTGTGGCGCTTGCGTGCCCAGGCCCAAAAAGGCCAGAGCGGCCTCGGCCAGAATGGCCAGCGCACACTGGATGGTGGCCTGCACGATCAATGGGGCAGCGATATTGGGCAACACATGGCTCGCGGTGATGGCGCTGCGGCCGAGGCCAGAGAGCCGGGCGGCGAGGATGTAATCCCGCGCCCAAACATTGAGAGCAGCAGCCCGCGTGACCCGTGCAAACACCGGGATGTTGAAGACCCCAATGGCGATGATGCTGGTACCGAGGCCCGGGCCTTGGGCCGCCGCCAGCAAAATGGCCGTGAGTAAGGCCGGAAAGGCAAATCCAAAGTCCACGGCCCGCATCAGCAGCTCATCCACCCAGCCCCGGCGGGCAGCGGCCAACAAGCCCAGGCCGAGGCCGATGCACAGACCCCAGCCCACGGCCAAGAGCCCCACCATCAAAGCGCTCTGTGCCCCGACCATGAGCTGTGCGGCAATGTCGCGCCCCAGGCTGTCCGTGCCCAGCCAATGCTGGCTGCTGGGGCCTTGCAGCTTGTGGGGAATGTTCAGCTCGCCCGGCGGATAGGGTTGCCACAGCAGCGAGAGCAGGGCCACGCCCAGCACCCCTGCCACCAAGCAAGCGCCCAGCATGAAGCTGCGGTGACGCCAGGCGCGCTGCCAAAACCCTGGGTTCATGATGCCGCCCGCTTGAGCCGGGGGTCTAACCACAGGTAGAGCAACTCGACCAGGAAGTTGAGCACCACCACCAAGGCCACCAAGGCCATCACCACATCCCGCACCAGAACCAGGTCACGGTTGCTGATGGCCTGAAACACCAGCCGGCCTACACCGGGCAGCACAAACACGTTCTCTACCACGATGGTGCCGGTCAGCAGGTTGGCCATTTGCAGGCCCATGACCGTGAACACCGGCACCATGGCATTGCGCAGCACATGCCGCCACATCACCGCGCGTCGGCTCAGGCCTTTGGCGCGGGCGGTGCGCACAAAATCTTCGCGCATCACCTCCAGCACGGCGGAGCGCGTCACCCGGGCCAAGATGGCCGCCTGCACGCAAGCCAGCGCCAGGGCCGGCAGCAACAGCGCGGTGAATCCCGCCCGCAGGCCACCGCCGTCGTCTTCTGTCCAGCCCGGAAAGCCCCCCGCGCCGACCCATTGCAACTTCACCGCAAACAGCAAGATCAGCAATATGGCCAACCAAAAATTGGGCAGGGCCAGGCCCACTTGGCCTGCCGTCATCACCGCCATATCACCCAGGCGGCCATGCCGGGCGGCAGCAAACACCCCTAGGCTCAAGGCCACCACGGTGGTCAACGCCATGGCCATCAGGGCCAGCGGCCCGGTGACCTGCATGCGCTCGGCCAGCAGAGTCAGCGTGGGTTCATCGTAAGACAGGCTCAGGCCCGTTTCGCCGCAAAGCAGGCCGGTGACCCAGGCGAGGTAGCGCGTCAGGGCCGGTTGATCCAGGCCCAGCTTTTGCTCCAACGCGGCCACCGCCTCGGGCGTCGCGGACTCTCCCAGCATGACCTCGGCTGCATTGCCGGGCAACCACTCCAGCGCCGCAAAGACCAAGGCCGAGGCCACCAGCAGGGTCAGGCACAGCGAGAGCAAACGGCGAAGCAGCAGAGCACCCATGGGCAGGGGTTGGCGGGGATGGCATGTGGAACAAGGCTGTCTATGATGCCCGCAATTCTTTGTGGCTTTGCGGGAGTACGCCATGTCAGCCAACTTCACCGCCTTCACGCTGCGCGAACCGCATGGCGTGACGGGCCACATCGTGCCCTGGAACTACCCCATGCAAATCATTGGCCGCTCAGTCGGGGCGGCCCTGGCCATGGGCAATGCCTGTGTGCTTAAACCGGCCGAGCAAGCCTGCCTCAGCGCCTTGGCCTTGGCCCACCTGGCGCAGGCCGTGGGGCTGCCGCCAGGGGCATTGAATGTGGTGACGGGCTTGGGTGAAGAGGCGGGCGCGGCACTGGCCACTCATCCTGGTGTGGCTCATCTCTCCTTTACCGGCTCCGCGGCAGTAGGCCGCGCAGTGCAACGCGCGGCGGCCGAGCACACCATACCCGTCACCCTGGAGCTGGGGGGCAAAAGCCCGCAGATCGTGTTTGCTGACGCCGACCTGGATGCCGCCCTGCCCGTGCTGCTGCAAGCGGGCCTGCAAAACGCGGGGCAAACCTGCTCGGCCTCCTCACGCATCTTGGTGCAAGCCACTGTGTTCGACGAGGTGGCTCGGCGCATGGCCGAGGGCTATCGCGCGATGCGGGTCGGCCCGGCACTCAGCAGCCCCCAAGTCGGGCCGCTGGTGTCGGCCGAGCAACAAGCCGCTGTCTTGCGCTGCCTGGCTCAAGCCGGGCCTGAGGCGGTGCTGGCGCAAAGCACCTTGCCCGCCGACCTGCCCGCCAAGGGCTACTACGTGGCCCCCACGTTGCTGGCGGGCTTGCCGCCCGAGCATGTGCTGGCGCAAGAAGAGATTTTTGGCCCGGTGCAGCTCTTGCTGCCCTTTGAGGACGAGGCTGAGGCACTGCGCATTGCGAATGGCACGCCCTATGGCCTGGTGGCAGGTCTTTGGACCCGCGACATCAGCCGGGCCATGCGCCTGATGCACCGCCTGCATTGCGGCCAGGTGTTCATCAACAACTATGGCGCGGGCGGCGGCGTGGAGCTGCCCTTTGGGGGCGTCAAAGCCTCGGGCCATGGCCGAGAAAAGGGTTTTGAAGCCCTGTATGGTTTCTCTCGCACCAAGACCGTCGCGGTGCGCCACGGTTGAGAGGCCTTGGAACTTGCCCTTGAAGGGCAGGAGGGGACAGCTTTTAGTCGTTCAGGCCGTCATGGCGGGCGGCGGCGGCGTACAGATCAGCCGCAAAGCCGGGGTCGCTGTGTTCCACGCTGCGGGCCAAGCCACGCACGGCTTCGGCATCCCGCGAGCGGGCGAGGCGAGCCGCGCGGATCTTGGGCGCGCTGCTGAGGCGGGCCAGCAGGCGGGCAGCGGAGAGGAAGGCCTCCGCAGCGGCAAGCGCACCTCGGGGGGCGGTGATACGGGGGCTGAGGCCAAAGGTTTGTGAGGTGATGGCAGACATGATGTGACTCCTGCGGTTCAGGGCAAAAAAGACACGGGCACCGATCAGGTGCGAGCGTGCGGGGTGCCCAAGCGGCGCAATTCGGCCGCCAAGGCGGGATGATCCAGCTCGTACTGCTGGGCCAGATGGCGCAGATGTGGTGCGGCACGCTGCACAGCAGTACGTACTAACTCGGTGCGGATGCGTCGCCCTATCTGGCGCACCTGCGCTTGCAACGCTTGGCGCAAGGACACCGCGCGCATGGCACGGGCAGGGCGAGCAGCAGGGGCAAAGACGAAGGTGGCGGCAGTCATGGCAGTCAGCGGTGAGTCAATGAACAGAAGCATAAGGGTTTGCACTAATGCGTGTCTATTGAATAATTGGCAGAAGTGATATCAATAAAACAAATATCTTGAACCACCCCAATTTCCGCACTCTGGACCTGAATCTGTTGCGCGTTTTTGACGCTGTGATGGCCGAAGGCAGCCTGACCCGCAGCGCGGTGGTCTTGGCCATGACGCAGCCGGCTGTCAGCCATGCGCTCAAGCGCCTGAATGAGTCGGTGGGTGAGCCTCTGTTTGAGCGCACCGCCCATGGCATGCGGCCCACGCCCTTGGCCCAGACGCTATGGCCCCAGGTGCGTTCGGCGCTGGCCACTTTGCAGCAGGCCCTTGCCCCCAACACCTTTGAACCCGCCCGGGACCGTGTGGTGTTCAGGCTGGCCATGGCGGATGCCACGGCCGCCTTGTTGATGCCCGCCTTGGTGCAGGCCATCGAGGCCCAGAGCGCCCTGGCCAACCTGCGGGTGGTGCCCCTGACCACGCGCGACCCGCGCGGCATGCTGGAGCGCGGCGAGGTGGATGTGGCGGTGGGTTACTTCCCTGACGCCATGGCCGCTCTGCTGGCCCAAGGTGATGACGCAGCCCTGCGCCACCAACGCCTCTCCGACACCCACTATGTCTGTGTGATGCGCCGTGGCCACCCGCTGGCCGACCAAGCTTTGACGCTGGAAGCCTATTGCGCGGCCCACCACCTGCTGGTGAGCTTTTCAGGCCGAGCCCATGGTTTTGTGGACCAAGCCCTTGCGGCCGTGGGCCAGCAGCGCCGTATTGTGTTGACGGTCAACCAGTTCTACACGGCCGGGCGGGTGGTCGCCGCGTCAGACCTGCTGACGGTGTTGCCGCAGTCGTTTGTCGAGGCCACGGGTGCGGCAGATGCCTTGGTGGTCAAGCCCTTGCCGCTGGCCCTTGGCCGGGTGCATGTGGAGATGATGTGGCACTTGCGCAAAGACGCCCTGCCCGCTCAGCGCTGGCTGCGTGGGCTGTTGGCAGGCATTGAAGGGCCGATGGTGGGCTGATGCCAAGTCTGCATGTTCCGGGTGGCTGATGCTTTGCATCGCACTGTACGAGCGCACAGTCTTGGGGCTCAAGCCCGTACACCATGGATACGGGCCAGACACGGGCACTGTGCGCTGGTGCTCACCGGCCCATCAAGAGCGCGAGACCAATCACCGCAGGCACAGTCTGGATCAACACAATGCGCTTGCTGGCTGTGGCTCCTCCGTAGAGCCCGGCCACCGCCACACAGGCCAAGAAGAAGACCTTCACACCAAAACCGGCCTCACCCAGCAGCAAGCCCCACAGCAGGCCGGCTGCCAAGAAGCCGTTGTAAAGCCCTTGGTTGGCCGCCAGCACTTTGGTGGCCTCGGCAAACTCCGGTGTGGTGCCAAAAGCCCGCCGAGCGCGGGGGGTGGTCCAGAGAAACATCTCCAGCACCAGAATGTAGAGGTGGAGGGCGGCAATCAGCCCCACCACAATATTGGCCGCCAGCGTCATGGGTACCTTCCTGTGTGAAAGCGCGCGATGCTAGCTGCTCTGGCCTGCCTTGCCGTGGAGTGGCCGGTCTAAAGGCCACACTCATCGCGGCTCGCGCGGCGTAATGCCTAAAGCCCTCACCAATTGGGCCAGGTCGCCGCCCTCAAACCAGGGCTGGGCCTGAGCCCCAGCAGGTTTGGTGGGGTGGCCCGGTCGGCAAATCCAGGCCGCTGCAAGGCCCGCCCCGCAGGCTCCCTCGATATCCAATGCCCAGTCATCCCCCACATGCAGCACCTGGTATGGGGCGAGCCGCAGATGATCGCAAGCTGCATGGAAGAAGACGGGCGCGGGCTTGCCTTGGCCAAAGGCCTTGGCACTGAGGCCTCCGACGAAATAGTGGGCCAAACCCATGCGCTCAAGATCGGCGTTACCGTTGGTCAAAGCAAACAAGGGCCAGCGGCTGCTCAGGGCCTGCAAGGCGGCCAGGGCGTCGGGGTACAAGTCCACGCGCTGGCGCTCAGCGAAGAAGACCTCAAAGGCCGCTGCGGCCAAAGCCTCGTCGTCACCGGCTTCCCGCAAGGCCAGGGCGATGCTGGTCTGGCGCTGCCAGGAAAAGTCATGCGCCATCTCGGGGTGGGCCAATGCCACCGCATTACGCACCTGGCGCAAGGCCGCCACATCAAAGCGCGCCGCCGTGCGCGGGGCATGGGCTTGCAGCCACTGATGTAGCTGCGCTTCTGCCCGCTCGATGGTGGGCCACACCGGCCACAGCGTGTCGTCCAGGTCCAGCGTGAGGGCCTTGATGCCCGCGCTCACCGCATCCACCCTTTGCGGCGGAAGTAGATCAGCGGGGCTGCGACCGAGCAGACCATCAGCCCCAGCGCAAAGGGGTAGCCCCAGGTTTGGCTGAGCTCAGGCATGTGCTGAAAGTTCATGCCGTAGACGCTGGCGATCAGCGTGGGCGGCAGCAGGGCCACACTGGCCACCGAGAAGATTTTGATGATCTTGTTCTGGTTGATGTTGATGAAGCCGACGGTGGCATCCATCAAGAAGTTGATCTTGTCGAACAAGAAGGCGGTGTGGCTGTCCAGCGAGTCGATGTCGCGCATGATCTGTCGCGCCTCTTCAAACTGCTCGGCATTGAGCATGCGGCTGCGCATCATGAAGCTGACCGCACGGCGGGTGTCCATCACGTTGCGGCGGATGCGACCGTTCAAGTCTTCTTCGCGGGCAATGGCGGCTAGGGCTTCACCGGCTGCGCGGTCGTCCACGTCTTGCTTCAAGACGCGGGCGCTGACCTTCTCCAGCGAGTCGTAGATACCCTCCAGCGCATCGGCCGAATACTCAGCGTCGGCGTCGTAGAGCTTGAGCAGCACATCTTTGGCGTCTTCAATCAAGGCCGGTATGCGGCGGGCGCGCAGGCGCAGCAGGCGAAACACTGGCAGGTCCTCGGCATGAACCGAGAACAGCACGTTATGAAAGAGAATGAAGGCCACCCGCACGTTGCGTGGGGTGATGTCATCGTCGATCAAGAAGTCGGAGCGGATGTGCAACTCGCCGTTGTCTTCTTCATAGAAGCGGGCCGACTCTTCCAGGTCGTCATCAACAATGTTGTTGGGAATGCTCAGGCCAAAGCGGGCAGCAATCCAGCCAATTTCTTCGGCTGTGGGGGCCTCTAGGTCCACCCAAACGGGTTGCACGTCGGCCAGGTCGGCGGCCGAGTCGATCTCTGCTTGCAGCAAGCGGCCACTGAGGCGGCCTTTGTCCAGCGTGAATACGTTCAGCATGGGTCCAGTTCCAGCGTCGGCATGCAGCGCAGCACAGCGGCTGCGGCACAGTTCGGGGCTTTCAACAGGTGCAATCTGCACCAAGGCGGGGGAGTGGGAACCGTCTCACCCCGCATCCGGCAACGAAGCTCAGGGGGTCTGAGCCTCAGCGCGCCGGGCTGGAGGGGACGGTCACCGCGGGTGAGGGGCTTCCAAGGGGGCACCTTCGTAGTGACGATGGCTGAATTATCGTCTAAGGGCGAGTCCTGGGCGACGCGACTGGCCCTGCCACATCAGCAACCCCCAAGGACACCGGTGCCCCTCGGTCAAAAACAAGCCCCCTAAAGTCGCTTGACGGTGCTTTTGGCAGGCCCAGTGCAGAACTTGGCACAGTCCGCCGCAACACGAAATCTACACAGATTTTTTACACGTGAACATGCTTGGCAAAGCGCTTTAAAGAGCGCATAGTTGCTCAGACGGATCGGCGCTTTTGCCTTCACCGGCAGGCCTGATTCGCAGCTCGTTCCATACGTTTGCGTGCCCGTAAGGAGGCCTCGATGAATCTGAAGATCAGCGGACATCACCTTGAAGTGACCCCAGCCCTCAGAGAGTATGTGTTGACAAAGCTGGACCGCATCACGCGGCACTTTGACCAGGTGGTTGATGTCAATGTCCTCTTGACCGTTGAAAAGCTTAAGGAAAAGGAGCGTCGCCAAAAAGCCGAAGTCAACTTGCATATCAAGGGCAAGGACATTTTTGTAGAGCAATCGCACGAGGATCTGTACGCCGCCATTGACCAATTGATGGACAAACTGGACCGCCAAGTGGTGCGCCACAAGGACAAGGTTCAAGATCATCATCACGCCAGCGTCAAGCGTCAAAGCGCCAGCGTGATGTGAGCACCAACTCACAATAAGCAGCCGATGCGTTCGGCCTGCCCCTCAAAGGCGATCTTCGGATCGCCTTTTTCATGCCGCCTGTTGTTGCGACGCAGCAAACACCAATCTCGCAACAGAATGTGCTTGAATTCAAGTTCCATCGCCAAGGACCGATTTCTATAATCCGCACCCTTGACCTGACGCATCAAGGTCGTCCTGCCGCAGTATCCCAGTGACCCGTCGTCGAAAGAGCCCTCCATGAACCGCCTCGCCGCCATCCTGCCTGCCGACAATGTGTTGGTCAGTGTGGAAGCCACCAGCAAGAAGCGCGCGTTCGAGCACGCAGGCATGCTGTTTGAAAACCAGCACGCCATTGCCCGAGCCACGGTCACGGACAATCTGTTCGCCCGAGAACGTTTGGGCTCCACCGGCTTGGGCCACGGCGTGGCCGTACCGCATGGGCGGGTCAAGGGCTTGAAGAACCCGCTGGCGGCGGTGTTGCGGGTGCAGCAACCCATCCCTTTTGACGCCCCCGATGATGAGGCCGTCAGCCTGCTGATCTTCTTGTTGGTGCCCGAGGCCGCCACACAGCGGCATCTGGAAATCCTCTCCGAGATTGCTGAGTTGCTTTCTGACCGCGAATTGCGCGACAAACTCAAGACCGCCCCCGATGCCGCAACAGTGCATAGCCTGATTGCGGGGTGGGAGCCGCTGAAGTCGGTGGCTTAAGCTCCCAAAACAGCCCACGCGCGTGAAGGCCATTTCCATCAGCGCCGAGGCGCTGTTTGAAGAACATCAGTCCACCCTGCGCTGGGAGTGGATTGCGGGCCATGCCCACCCCGAGCGGCGCTTCGACGAAAGTGCCATGCGCGAGGCCCGCTCAGCCGCCGACTTGGTGGGCTATCTCAACTACATCCACCCCTACCGGGTGCAGTTGGTGGGCCGCCGAGAGGTGGTTTATCTGCGTGACTGCCCACTGGAGACACAAGAAAGCCGCATCCAGCGCATTGTGACGCTGGAGCCGCCCGTGATCATTGTGGCGGACGGTGAAAAGGCCCCGGACAAACTGGTGGCCATGTGCGACCGGGCCGAGATACCCCTGTTCATCACCGAGCACTCGGCCGGTCATGTGATCGACTTGGTGCGCTCCTACCTCAGCCAGTTGCTGGCCGAGCGCACCACGCGCCATGGTGTCTTCATGGACATCCTGGGCATGGGCGTGCTGCTGACCGGCGAGTCTGGCTTGGGCAAGAGTGAGCTAGGGCTGGAGTTGATTTCGCGTGGCCACGGTTTGGTGGCTGACGACGCGGTCGATCTCTACCGGGTCTCTCAAACCACACTGGAAGGCCGCTGCCCCGAGCTGCTGATGAACCTGCTGGAGGTCCGCGGCATCGGCCTGCTGGACATCAAGGCCATCTTTGGGGAAACCGCAGTGCGCCGCAAGATGCGGCTCAAGCTCATTGTTCACCTGGTGCGCAAAGAGACCATGGAGCGCGAATTTGAGCGCCTACCCTATGAGCCGCTGTTCGACGAAATCCTGGGCATCCCTATTCGCAAAGTGGTGATTGCCGTGGATGCTGGCCGCAACCTCGCGGTGCTGGTCGAGGCGGCGGTGCGCAACACCATTTTGCAAGTGCGCGGCATCGACACCTATCAAGAGTTCATTCGCCGCCACCAAGCCGCGATGGCGTCTGGCCGAGACCTTTGACCGGCCGGTGTTGACAGTCGGCCTTGGTGCAATGGCCGTAAAGCGATAAGGCATGGTCTTGCAGCGCGAAGCCGCGGCTTTGCGCCACGGCACGCTGGCGCGCCTCAATGTCCGCGTCAAAAAATTCCTCGACCCGGCCGCAGGTCAGACACACCAAGTGGTCGTGGTGCTCGCCTTCGTTCAGCTCGAACACCGACTTTCCCGACTCAAAATGGCTGCGCGAGAGAATGCCCGCCTGCTCAAACTGCATCAGCACGCGGTAGACCGTGGCCAAGCCGATGTCGGCCTCCTCGGCCAGCAAGGCCTTGAACACGTCTTCCGCTGTCATGTGCCGCTGAGAGGTTTTCTGGAACACTTCCAGAATGCGAATGCGCGGCAAAGTCGCCTTCAGTCCGCTGCTTTTGAGTTCGTCAACATGGGTCATGAGGAGTCCTGAACACCGACTGCGCCACGGGTGCGCCACCGCTAGAATCGCCGCATGATAGCCAGCCTGTTCGCAGCCTGCCTATCTGTCTGCGCTTTGTGGCCTGCCGGGCCACGGGCTTTTTGCTGATCACCGAGGCTTCTCCTCCATGCTGTGTTCATCTCGATCGGCCGCCGTCTTGGCGAGCCTGCTGGCCTTGACCGGCTGCGCCCAGTTCTCCAACACCATGAGCGACGGTGTCACCAGCCTCATCACCCCCTACCGCGTAGAGATAGTGCAGGGCAATGTGGTGACCCGAGAGCAGGCCGAGCAAATCAAACCCGGCATGAGCCGCACCCAGGTGCGTGATGTGCTGGGCTCGCCCATGCTGGCGGACCCCTTCCACGCCCAACGCTGGGACTATGTGTTCACCATGCGCCGCCAAGGCACCGAGCCCCAGCAACGCACCGTGGTTGTGGAGTTTGACGGCGACCGCGTCAAAACCTTGACCGCGCCAGAGCTGCCCACCGAACGCGAATTTGTGGCCTCCATCAGCCGCCCCAGCCGTTCTGACAAAGAGCCCAAGCTGGCCCTGACGGAGGAAGAAAAGGCCGCCTTGCCCCTGCCTGCGCCCAAGGTCTCTAGCAACGCTGACCTGCCCAAGGGAGCCGCCCGCAGCTACCCGCCGCTGGAGCCCCTGTGATGAGCAACACTCCCTTGCGCATCGCCATTGCCGGGGCTTCCGGCCGCATGGGCCGTATGCTGATCGAAGCCGTGGTCGGCGCATCTGACTGCGTGCTGGCCGGAGCCTTGGACATTCCTGCCAGCCCGGCATTGGGTGCCGATGCCACCGCTTGGCTGGGGCGAGAATGCGGCGTGCGCATTCAGTCCGACCTGGCTGAGGGCCTGGCCCAGAGTCAGGTGTTGATTGACTTCACCCGACCCGAAGGCACCCTGGCTCATCTGGCCCACTGCCGCCGCCAGGGCATTGGCATGGTCATTGGTACCACTGGCTTTAACGCTGCGCAAAAGGCCGAGATCGGGGCGGCCGCCAAAGAGATCCCCATCATGATGGCGGCCAACATGAGCGTGGGCGTCAACGTCGTTCTGGGCTTGCTGGACCAGGCCGCCCGTGCGCTCAACGAAGGCTACGACATCGAGATCATCGAAGCCCATCACCGCTTCAAGGTAGATGCGCCCAGCGGCACCGCTTTGGCCATGGGCGAAGTCGTGGCCAAAGCCTTGGGCCGCGACCTGCGCACCTGCGCCGTCTATGGACGAGAAGGCGTGACCGGTGAGCGCGACCCGTCCACCATCGGATTTGCCACCGTGCGCGGTGGCGATGTGGTGGGCGACCATACCGTGCTGTTCGCCGGTATCGGTGAGCGTATCGAGATCACTCACAAGGCCTCTAGCCGCGTCACCTTTGCCCAGGGCAGCTTGCGTGCTGCGCGCTTTCTGGCCGGGCGGGCACCAGGCTTTTATGACATGCAAGACGTGCTGGGTTTGCGCGCATGAGCGGCTTGAGTGCATTCTGGGACGGCAGCGACGCCATTGGGCGGGCCGTGGCGGCCTGCTTGCTGCTGATGTCCATTGCTGCCTGGGTGGTCATTCTGTGGAAGGCCTGGGGGCTGCGACGAGCTCGGCAAGATGCCCAAAGCGCCGTGGCCGCGTTTTGGCAAGCCCCGTCGCTGAGTGAAGGCCAAGCCCGCCTGACAGCCCTGGACCGGGAAGGTGTCCTCAGCCCCTTGGTACGCGCCGCCCTGGAGACGCCGACCTCCGGCACACTTCAGGCTCAAGCCGGTGCTGAAGCCCAACTCACCCGCCGCCTGCGCGATGCCTTGCATCGCAGCCTGGGGCATCTGCAGATGGGGCAGGTCTTCTTGGCCTCGGTGGGAGCCACCTCGCCCTTCATCGGCCTGTTTGGCACGGTCTGGGGCATCTACCATGCCCTGATGGGCTTGGCCGCCGGTGGCGGCATGACCATCGAACGCGTCTCAGGCCCGGTAGGCGAAGCCCTGATCATGACGGCCGCCGGCCTGGCCGTGGCCATCCCTGCGGTGCTGGCCTATAACCTTTTTGGTAAGTGGATCAATGAGTGCGAGGCCGAACTCGAAGGCTTTGCCCACGATCTGCGCGAATTGGCGCAAGACGCCCGCTGAACATCATGGCCTTTGGCAGATTGGAGCGGCCCCGGCCCAGCACCCCGATGAGCGACATCAACATGACGCCGCTGATCGATGTGATGCTGGTGCTGCTGGTGATCTTCATGATCACCGCGCCGCTGATGAGCAGCAGCCTGCGCCTAGACCTGCCCAAGGCCGATGGGGTCAGCCCCAGCGAAGCGGCCGCCGTGCTGGCGGTGGGCCTGGACCGCGAAGGCCGCCTATTCATTGGTGAGCAGCGCAGCAACCTGGACGAGCTACGCCAAAAGGCCAAACAGGCCGCCCAGAAAAACCCTGCCACCGAGGTCCATCTGCGCGCCGACAGCACCGCCCCCTACGGCAAGGTGGCCGAGCTGATTGGGCTCCTACAGCAAGCGGGCCTCACCCGCATTGGTTTTGTGGCCGAGGCCAAAGCAGGCTCCTAGGGTAGACCGCGGGCCTGCACAAAAGGCCGCGCCTGCAAGATCACCAGCCGACCTTGGGGGTCGATGGCCCACTCGATGTCTTGCGGGCCATGGCCCAAGAGGCTGCGCACCTGCTCCCCCATATGGGCCAATTGGCGCACTACTTCGTCGCTCAACACCGCGCGGCCGGGCTCCACCGCCTGCTCTCTCACCCCGCCTTGGGCATCCAACAAGAGGGCCGTCGGGTCGTCGGAGCGACTCAAGACCTGAATGGCATTGCTGCGCCGGGCATAAAGCACCTGTTCAGCCAGACGCCGCCCTTCCACCACGCGAATGCCCAGGCCGCGCTTGGCCGACACATAGGTGACCGCCGACTGCGCCGTATCAAAGGGGTTGAGGGTAAGCATCACGCCCGAGGCACGCGCGTCGATGGCCCGCTGCACCAGCACGCCCATCACCACCTTGTCGTGCGGCACACCATGCCAACGCCGGGCTTCCCACGCCTCCGCGTTAAACACTGAAGCCCAGACGGTTTTGACCGCCTGCGCCAGCGCATCCGCCTGCTTGACGTTGGGCACGGTGGTGTACAGGCCCGCGCCGCTGAAGCCAGGCAAGTCTTCAGAGTTGGAGGAGCTGCGCACAAACACGCCGTCGCCCGCTAATTGACGCTGCCATGCGGCTTGCCATCGGGCGGCTTGGCCTTCGGGCAGCGGCATGGCCACCAGCGCCTCGCGCAACTGCGCCAGTGCCTGCGTGCGCACTTGGCGGCTTTGGGCAAACCCTGGGGTAGCTTGCGCCGCCTGCACCGCCTGCTGGGCTTGGGGCTGGGCCATGAAGGCCGCAAAATCCGCAAAGGGGATGCAAAAGCCGTCGGGCACCGGTGCCACGTCTTTCAAACCACCACGCTGCTGAGCATGGGTCAGCTCGCCCAAATTGGCCGCCTTGCTGCCACAGCGCTGGCGGTCTGCCGCTCGCATCTGGCCGAGCGGCAGCAAGGCTGCGCGCTTCAGGTCGGGTTGGGGCCAGGCTTTGGGGGTGCCGGGGCGGTGCACCGCCGAGCGCGCCTCAGCGCGGCTGGGCACCACACTCACCCCCGTGCGCTGCACCTGCAAGTCCACCCACTGACCGTCCAGTGCCAGCCAGTCTTTGACCTCGCGCACATAGGCATTGGGAATGCCCCAGCCCTTGGCCAGCAAGTTCACGTGCGACAAGGTGGTGGAGGGCCGCGTGGTGATGACGCCAGCCACGGGCGGCAGGCTTAACGGCACCTCTTGCAGCAAGGCGATGTCGTCAGGCTCTAGGCCGTCAACAGACTGCCCCGGGCTCAACACCCGCAAACGCCCCACGGCCCGCCCGGGGTTCAGCGGCAGAAAGCCTTGCTGGGCAATCACATTGGCCTGGGTCAGCAGGCTCAGCTTCAAGCCCTGGCCCACGGCCTCTTGGGCGGCTGAGTTGGGCTTGAAGAGCACCGGGGCAAAGAACTGCTGGCTCAAGCGCTGCTGCGCCAAGGCCAGCAGCTCGGGAGTGAGTTGATCGCCCTCCCAAAACTCATAGGCCCAAGCCTTGGCCTGGGCGCGCCAAGCCAGCGTGCCAAACAGGTAGCGGCGCTGAGGCGAGCGGTAGTTCTCATTCAAACCGCCAGGGCCGAAGTCGCTGACATGGTCGCGCGCCTTGAGAAACTGCTCGTGAAACTGGAAGCGCCGCGAGTGGATGAAGTAGACCTTGTCGGCCTGGCCACGGTCGATGGCAAAAATCAGGTGCGGCAAAGCCAGCGGCGTGCCCGCGTCGTGCACCCGCGCCAGCATGTCGAAGTCGGCACGGTCTTTGAGCCGGAACAGCCAGCCTGGCAAGGCATCGGCCGTGGACCCCGGCACGGGCCGCCCTGGCTGCGCCACCAAACCCTGCGCCAATGGCGCTGCAGTGGGTGCCGCGAGGCGCGCCGTCTGGTAGCCCGAGGGCTTTTGCCCAAGCTGGGCCGAGGCCGTGCCACCCCAGGCTAGCCCCAGCACCAAGCCGCAAGCAAACCTAAACCCCTGCCCTCTGCCAAAGCCCTGCCTCCAATACCCACCCATGCCCACTGTCCTTTGTCGTGTGTGAGCCCCGATGATGCCAGCGCAGGACGCGATAATCAGGCTATGAACGACAAGTACGCCCCCTCCGAGGTCGAAGCCGCCGCCCAAGCCCACTGGAACGCGGCCGACGCCTACCGCGTCACCGAAGACGCCCGCGACAGCCACGGCCAGCTCAAGCCCAAGTTCTACGCTTGCTCCATGCTGCCCTACCCCAGCGGCAAGCTGCACATGGGCCATGTGCGCAACTACACCATCAACGACATGCTCACCCGCCAGCTGCGGATGAAGGGCATGAACGTGCTGATGCCCATGGGCTGGGACGCCTTTGGCCTGCCGGCGGAGAACGCCGCCATGAAGGGCAAGACGCCACCGGCCGCTTGGACGTACTCCAACATCGCCTATATGAAGCGGCAGATGCAGGCCATGGGCCTGGCCATCGACTGGTCGCGCGAGGTCGCCACCTGCCAGCCCAGCTACTACCGCTGGAACCAATGGCTGTTCCTGAAGATGCTGGAGAAGGGCATCGCCGTGCGCCGCACCCAGGTCGTCAACTGGGACCCGGTGGACCAAACCGTGCTGGCCAATGAGCAGGTCATCGACGGCAAGGGCTGGCGCTCGGGCGCGGTGGTCGAGAAGCGTGAGATCCCCGGCTACTACCTGAACATCGTCGGCTATGCCGACGAGCTGCTCTCGGCCGTGGCCAACCCGGAAGACCCGAATTACCTGAGCGGCTGGCCCGAGCGCGTGCGCCTGATGCAGGAGAACTGGATCGGCAAGTCCGAGGGCGTGCGTTTCGCCTTCCCGCACCAAATCCAAGGTGCCGACGGCCAACTGGTGCAAGACGGCAAGCTCTATGTCTTCACCACCCGCGCCGACACCATCATGGGCGTCACCTTCTGCGCGGTGGCGCCTGAGCACCCCTTGGCCGCGCTGGCCGCTGCCAGCCAGCCGGAGGTGGCGGCCTTCATCGCCGAATGCGCCCAGGGCGGCACCACCGAGGCCGAGCTGGCCACGCAAGAGAAAAAGGGCGTCAAGACCGGCCTGAGCGTGACCCACCCGCTGACCGGCGCCGCCGTGGACGTGTGGGTGGGCAACTATGTGCTGATGAGTTATGGCGACGGCGCCGTGATGGGCGTGCCCGCCCACGACGAGCGCGACTTTGCCTTTGCCAAGAAGTACGGTATTGCGATCCAGCAAGTGGTCAGCGCGGAAGGCGAGACCTTCTCCACCGAGGCCTGGGCCGACTGGTACGGCGACAAGCAGCGCGCGGTCTGCGTGAACTCTGGCGTGCTCGATGGCTTGGCCCACAAGGCGGCCGTCAGCAAGGTCGCTGAGTTGCTGGCGGCCAAGGGCCTGGGCGAGAAGAAAACCACCTGGCGCCTGCGCGACTGGGGCATCAGCCGCCAGCGCTACTGGGGCACGCCGATCCCCATCATTCATTGCGAGTCCTGCGGCGCCGTGCCGGTGCCCGAAAAAGACTTGCCGGTGGTGCTGCCGGAAGACCTGATTCCGGACGGCAGCGGCAACCCGCTGAACAAGTGCGAGGCCTTCTTGAACGTGGCCTGCCCCTGCTGCGGCAAGCCCGCCCGCCGCGAGACGGACACGATGGACACCTTCATCGATTCGTCTTGGTACTTCATGCGTTACTGTGATCCGACGAACTCGGACGCCATGGTCGGCGCAGGCACCGAGTACTGGATGGGCAGCGCGGATGCGGCCGGTCATCGCGGCATGGATCAGTACATCGGCGGCATTGAGCATGCGATCTTGCACCTGCTGTATGCGCGCTTCTGGACCAAGGTCATGCGCGACCTGGGCCTGGTCAGCATCAGCGAGCCCTTCACCAAGCTGCTGACGCAGGGCATGGTGCTCAACCACATCTACTCGCGCAAGACAGCCCAGGGTGGCATCGAGTACTTCTGGCCGCATGAAGTGGAGCATGTGCACGACGAAGGCGGCAAGATCATCGGCGCCAAGCTCAAGAGCGATGGCTCGGCCGTGGACTACCAAGGCATCGGCACGATGTCCAAGTCCAAGAACAACGGCGTGGACCCGCAAGACCTGATCAACACCTACGGCGCCGACACCGCCCGCCTGTTCGTGATGTTCGCCAGCCCCCCCGAGCAGACACTGGAGTGGAACGACGCAGGCGTTGAAGGCGCGCACCGCTTCTTGAAGCGCGTCTGGAACTTTGCCGCCCAGCGCCGCGAGGCCTTGCAGGCCGCCACCGCCGGTGACTTGAGCCAAGCCCCGCTGAGCAAAGAGGCCAAGGCCCTGCGCCGCGAGGTGCACTTGGTGCTCAAGCAGGTCAGCCACGACTACGAGCGCATGCAGTACAACACCGTGGTGTCGGGCTGCATGAAGCTGCTCAATGCGCTGGAGGAGTTCAAGGCCAGCGCCGACGCGGGCGACCAAGCTGTGGTCTGCGAAGGCTTCTCCATCCTGCTGCGCGCGCTCTACCCCGCTTGCCCGCACATCGGCCACGCTTTGTGGGCTGGCCTGGGCTTTGCGGCCGCCCAAGGCGACCTGCTGGACACCGCTTGGCCTGCCGTGGACGACGCCGCCTTGGTGCAAGACGAGCTGGAGCTGGTCCTGCAGATCAACGGCAAGCTGCGCGGTGCGCTCACCGTGCCCGCCAGCGCCGACAAGGCGGCCATCGAAGCGGCAGCCCAGGCCCTGCTGGCCAGCTCGGCCGACCTGCAGAAGTTCACCGAAGGCAAGGCCCCGAAGAAGATCGTGGTGGTGCCGGGCCGCTTGGTCAACGTGGTGGTCTGAGCATGCGCCAGCCACTGACCCGACGCCTCTGGCTGTGTGCCGCGGTGGGCGCGCTCAGCCTGTCGGGCTGTGGCTTTGCGCTGAAAGGCCCACCCCAGTTGGGCGTGCAAACAGTGGCCCTGCAAGGCTTTGCGCCACAGTCTGAGATGGCTGCCGCGCTGCGCCGCGCCTTGCCGCGCGACGTGCGCGTGGTGGCCAGCCCGGCCCAGGCCGAGTTGGTGATCAGCGCCCGCGACGACCGCTTTGAGCGCAGCGTGGTGTCCTCCACCGCCGCCGGTCAGGTGCGTGAGTTTCGGCTGCGGGTCAGCCTGAAATTCAGCCTCAGCACGGGCACAGGCAAGCCGCTGCTCAAGGAGACGCTGCTGGAGCAGTCGCGTGACATGAGCACGATTGAAACCGCCGCGCTGGCCAAAGAGGTGGAGCAAGAAGCCCTGCTGCTGGAGATGCGCGACGACCTGGCACGCCAGCTCTTGCGCATGGCGGCCACCGTGGCCCCCGCGCGCTGACAGCCGCCATGCAACTGCGCCCCGAGCAACTCGCCGCCCATCTGGCCAAAGGTGAGCTGAAGGCCGTCTACACCTTGTGGGGCGACGAGCCGCTGCTGGCGCAAGAGGCGGCCGATCAGCTGCGCGCCGCCGCCCGTGCGGCCGGCTATAGCGATAGGCAGGTGTTCACCGTCAGCGGTGCGCACTTTGACTGGAGCGGCGTGCTGGGCGCCTCGCAGTCCATGGGCCTGTTTTGCGACAAGCAGTTGATGGAGATCCGCATCCCCAGCGGTAAGCCGGGCAAAGAGGGCTCGGCAGCCTTGCAGCAGTATGCGGAGATGGCTTCGTCCGACAGCCTGCTGACCCTGGTGCACCTGCCCAAGCTCGACCGGCAACAGCAGCAAAGCGCATGGTTCACCGCGCTGGACCGCGCCGGCATCACCCTGCGCATCGACCCCATCGAGCGGGCGCAACTGCCGCGCTGGATCGCTCAGCGCCTGCAAGCCCAAGGCCAGAGCCTGGCGCATGATGAATCCGGCCAACAGGCCTTGGCCTTTTTTGCGGACCGCGTGGAAGGCAACCTATTGGCCGCCCACCAAGAACTGCAAAAGCTGGCCCTGCTCTACCCGGCCGGGCCGCTGAGCTTTGAACAAATCCAGGCCGCCGTGCTGGATGTCGCCCGTTACGACGTCTTCCAGCTGGGTGCTGCCGTGCTGGCAGGGCAGACCGAGCGCGCGCTGCGCATGCTGGACGGCCTGAAGGCCGAGGGCGAAGCCGCCGTGCTGGTGCACTGGACGCTGGCCGAAGACATCCGCGCCCTGAAGCGCGCCCGCGACGCCATGGACGGCGGCAAGCCCCTGCCCATGGCGCTGCGCGAGGCCCGCGTCTGGGGCGACAAAGAACGCGCCTTCGAGCGCGTGCTGCCCCAGGCCAGCGGCGCCCAACTGGCCCGGCTGGTGGCGGCGGCCAGTGTCTGCGACGGTCTGGTCAAGGGCCTGCGCCACCCCGACTGGCCCGAAGACGCCTGGGACGGCCTGCGCCGCTTGCTGCTGCTGACGCTGGATGCGCTAGCACCGCGTGAGCGGGGGCGGGGCAAGTTAGCGCTGAGTGCCCACTAGGCGCGTGGGTCTCCACCCTCGTCAATACCCAAGGGTGAAGTCCACTTGATGCATGAGTGGTTCACCCGCTTTGAGTGCCCGCACATTGGCAGCCACCACGGCGGCAGCGCTGCGGGGGTCGGTCTGGGCGGCCGCATGGGGCAAAACGGTGATGGCCGGGTGTTGCCAAAATGGGTGAGAGGCAGGCAGGGGCTCGGTGTTGAACACATCCAACACGGCATGGGACAACTGGCCCGCATCCAGCGCCGCCAGCAAATCAGCCTCCACCAGATGTGCCCCACGAGCCAGGTTGACCACCGAGGCACCGCGTGGCAAGGCAGCAAAGCAACTGGCGTTCAATAACCCCCGGGTGGAGGGCGTGAGCGGCAGCAGGTTGACCAGGATGTCGGCCTGGCCCAGGGCAGCCCCAAGCGCCTCGGTGCCGATATGCATCTCCACGCCGTCGACCTGCTGGGGCTGTGCCGTGGCTGCGGCACGGGACCGCCATGCCGCCACGCGATACCCCATGGCGTTCAGGCGCAGGCCCAGCGTGCGGCCCATCTGGCCCCACCCCAGCACCAAGACCCTCAGTTCATCGGCCCGCCGCTGAGCCAACGGCTGCCACTGCGCCTTGGCCTGCTGGCGGGCATAGCCAAAGAACCCCCGGTGCAGGGCCAGCACGGCCCACTGGCCGGTTTCCGCCATGGCGACATTCATCTGCGGGTCTACCATGCGGCATACCGGAACCCCTGGGGGTAGAGTGGTGTCAGCCACTAAGCGGTCCACGCCTGCCCACAAAGACTGGATCAAACGCAGGCTCGGCAGTGGGTACAGCGAGCCGGGCGTTGGATTTGCCACCACAGCCACACTGATTTCTGCATTTTGTTCGGGCTCGAGCGTGGTCAGAACTTGATCTTCCGGCATTTCGGCCTGAAGATGTCGCTGCCATTCATTCAGGGCGACAGCATCCAGACTGCCGCAGAGATAAATCTTCATCATGAGGACTGTTTGACTGGCAAAATTCACAGTGCTGCTGATTTTGGGCAGCGCTCGGTCAGGGTGCTGGGCTCACACTGTGCCTTCAGGAAGGCTGTGTTGACGCCATGCTAGCCTGACAAACAGGGAGTTGGGCGCTGTTGGAGCGGTGCCTTCTCGCAACGCGCGCCACGCGCACATTGGAGAGACCGTTGGCAAAAGGCGGCAAGTGGCCCATCAAGTGGTCGTTGCGCGCGACGGTGATCAGCATCATCGTCGCGGGTGTACTTGCGCCTGCCGTGTTCTTAATGGTGATGGAGCCTAAGCTGGGGAGCGCCACAGACCCAGCCCTGGGTGCCCCCTACCGCCACGACATCCTGAACCAAGCTGCGGGCTCTCTGGAGAAGTTGTCGAGCCAAGACGCCCTAGAGCCTTGGCTGCAAAAACTGCTGGCCCATCCTGATGTCTGTGCCGTCGAGCTTGATCATGGTCTGAGCCGCCCCCCGGGGCCTGCACGCTACGCCACCCACTGCGCCTCAGGGCTCAGCCTGTATTGGGCTGAGATCGCCGTCACCCTGCCGAGCGCCACCCCCGCCACGCTGCGCGTCGGTTTCGAGCCGGGCCTGCCGACGGCCCTGATCCAAGAACGCCGCTGGGCCATGTGGCGTTTGGTCGGCCTGCAATTGGCGCTGGGCACCTTGGCCATGTTGGCCGTCATGGGTGTGTTGCTGCTAGGCCCGCTGCGCCGTCTGAAGGTCCAGGCCATGGCTCTGGCCGCCCCCGGCCGCAACGCTGAAGAGGCCACCAGCCTTCGCTGGACCCGTGCAGACGAGATTGGTGAAGTGGGCCAGCAGCTCACCCAAGCCAGTGGCCGCATTGCAGACCTGGTGGGGGAGCTGGAAAACAGCAATATCGAACTACGGCGGCTGGCCATGTACGACCAGCTCACCGGCCTGCCCAACCGGCGCTTGTTCAAAGAACTGTACGACCACGCCCAAGCCGTGGCGCGCCGCAGCCGCGGCACCATGGCGCTGATGTTCATTGACTTGGATCGCTTCAAGCAAATCAACGACGCCCACGGTCATGCGGCGGGCGATGTGCTGCTGCTGTGCATCAGCCAACGCTTGCGCGACACCGCGCGCGAGTCCGACATCATTGGCCGCCTCAGTGGTGACGAGTTTGTGGCCCTGCTGCCCCAAGCCCAAAACTTTGAGGCCATTGCCCACACCGCGCTGCGCCTGATCCACGCCATTGAAGAGCCTGTGGTGATTGACGCTGCGGGTACCAAGGTACGTATCTCGGCCACCATTGGTGTGGCCCGCTTCCCGCGCGACGGTGAAGACTTTGACGACCTGCTACGGCATGCCGACCAAGCCATGTACCGAGCCAAAACCTTGGGCCGAGGGCGGTATGCACTTTATAGAGACGGCGATGTGCAGGCCATGCCTGCGCCCGTCACCGAAGAAGCCGATGTCGAAATTCAGCACGCCCTGACCCGCCAAGAGCTGATGATGTTCTACCACCCAGTGGTCGACACCCGCAGCGGCCAGTCGGTGGGCACCGAGGCCTTGATGCGCTGGCGGCATCCCCATCGTGGTGTGTTGACGCCGTCGCAGTTCATTCGTCGCGCTGAAGAGGCGGGGGTGCTGCATCAAGTGGCCGCGCGTGCCATCGAGCTGGCCTGCGCCCAGGTGGCAGCCTGGAAGGGCCAGGGCCGCTTTCCGGGGAGTATTGCGGTCAATGTCTCAGACGCTCAGTTCCGCCACGAAGAGTGGCTGGACATGCTGCGCGTGGCACTCAAGCAGCACCGGGTGGAGCCGGGTGAGCTGGAAGTAGAGCTGACTGAAGCCACGCTGATGAGTGACCCAGAAAACACCGACCAGCGGGTTCGCGCCTTGCGTGACATGGGTGTAGGCCTGGTGATCGACGATTTCGGCTCGGGCATGTTCTCGCTGACCCGGCTGATGTCTTTGCAGCCTCATCGCATCAAGCTGGACCCCTCCTTTGTGCAGACCATGGAGACCAGCGAAGCCTCTCGAAAGATGGTGGCCACCATGGTGCGCATGGCACGGGGCATGGGCTGGGAAGTCATTGCCGAAGGCGTAGAAGCCACCAGCCAGCGCGATATGCTGGGCCGACTGGGCTGCCCACTACAGCAAGGTTATTTGTTTGGTGAACCACAGGCTGCCCTGAAAGAGCCGCCCTGGCCGCTCCCCACCTGGAGCCTTGGCGGAGGGCTGCCCGCTGCCCCCAAGGTGGCGGCCAATGCCGCCATGCTGGCCCCCGGCTATATCGAGCCTGGCAGCTCCACCAACCCCAGCCGCAGGCGGCCCAAGGCCCACTGAAGCGTGGCCGAGCGCACGGCTTGGCGTGAACCAGGCCAGCACTGCCGCTCCGCCCAGACGGTGGGGGCGGCCCCCTGCAACGGGCCATAGGCCCAAGCCAGCCATACCGTGCCCACTGGCTTCTCGGCAGAGCCGCCGCTGGGCCCGGCAATGCCAGTGACCGCCAGCGCCCACTGCGCCGCACTGCGCACCAAGGCCCCTTCGGCCATGGCGCGTGCCACGGGTTCGCTCACGGCCCCGTGCTGCTCAATCAGGGCTGCGGGCACCCCTAGCAGCTCGGTTTTGGCGGCGTTGCTGTAGGTGACAAAACCCCGGTCAAACCAGTCGCTAGAGCCCGCCAGCTCGGTACACGCCGCCGCAATCAAGCCACCGGTGCAACTTTCGGCACAGCACAGGCGCTGCCCTCGCGCTCGCAGCGCTTCTGCCACAGACGCTAGCAAGGGGTTCAGCGCTTGGCCGACATCGGCCGTCAACAAGCTCATGGGGCAAGCTCCATCATCACGTCAAGAACCGTGCCGCCACAGCGCCATGACCAGCAGCGTACACAGTGCAGCCACCAAATCGTCCAAGAGGATGCCAAAGCCTTGAGCCCATCCCGGTGCCTGACCAGGAGCAGCCTTGAACAAACTATCTGCCCAACGCACAGGCCCTGGCTTGGCGGCGTCAAACAAGCGGAACAGCGCAAATGCGGCCAACTGGGTGAGCCAGCCTGTCGGGGTCACCACCCACAGCACCAACCAAAATGCCAGCACCTCGTCCCACACAATGGCCCCCGGGTCGGCCGTGGCCATGGCCTGGGCCGTGCGCGTACAGGCCCACCAGCCCAGCAGCAAGCCACCCAGCATCACGCCAGCCCACTGAAGATCGGTGAGCCACAGGTCCAGCAGCCAAAACGAGGCCCAGGCCCAGAGGGTGCCTACCGTGCCCGGAGCCATGGGGGCCAAGCCGCTGCCAAAACCAAAAGACAGCCAATGCAAGGGGTGGGACAGCATCAGCCGCGCACTGGCCCGCCGCGGCGCGGCCTGGCCGTGCTCGTCGCGCAAGATGTCGGCATCGCTGATGGGGTTGCTCATGATTTGAAGTGGTCGAAGGCTGACAGGCCCTGCAAGTCCAGCGCCGCGCCGTTCTGGGTGACGACCAAGCCTCGCTCAGCGGCAACGATTTGCCCCACACAATGCACAGGCGTCTGCACCATCGTTGCTGAACTTAAGACTTGATGGTGATGAGCTGCGGGCGCGGTAAAGAGCAACTCATAGTCGTCCCCGCCGGTCAGCAAACAGGCGCGCTGCCATGCCTCGGATTGCACGCCCAAGATGGCAGAACGCGGCAAAGCCTCCCAGGCCAATTCCGCCCCAACACCCGAGGCTCTCAGCACATGGCCCAGGTCGCCCAGCAAACCGTCTGAGAGATCGATGGCCGCACTGGCCAAGCCGCGCAAAGCCAGGCCCAGCGCCACGCGGGGGCTGGGGCACTCCATGGCCCGGCGAACCTGCTCAAAGGCCTCGCCCGGCAGGCTGAGGCTGCCGCGAAATGCCTCCAAGGCCAAGCGCGCATCACCCAGGCTGCCGCTGACCCAGATTTCGTCGCCCACCCTGGCACCGCTACGCAGCAAGGCCTGGCCGGGGGGCACTTCGCCCATCACCGTGATACCAATGCACAGCACCGGCCCGCCGGTGGTGTCGCCACCCACCAGCTCGATGCCGTGGGCCTCGGCCAGCGCCAGCAAGCCTTGCGCAAAGGGCTCTAGAAAGCGCTCTTCGGCTCGCGGCATCGACAGGCTCAGGGTAAAGGCCAGGGGGCTGGCACCGGCTGCCGCCAAGTCACTCAGATTGACCGCCAAGGCTTTATGACCCAATCGCTCGGGTGCCACCGTCGACAAGAAGTGCCGCCCCTCGACCAATAAGTCCGTGGACACCGCCAATTGTTGCCCGGGCGTGAGACGCAGCAGCGCGCAGTCGTCCCCCACGCCCAGCGCCGCCCGCGCGACGGGGCGCTTGAAGTAGCGGGCAATCAGATCGAATTCACCAAGGGCCATGCAAGGATTGTCGCTGTTGGCGACCCTTACTCCCGCCCTTGCACCTTGTTGGCCAACTCCACAGCCGACTTGACCCCCATCTTGTCGAAGACGCGGGCACGATGGACCTCCACGGTACGCACGCTGATCTGCAAGTCGTCGGCAATCAATTTATTGGGCTTGCCCGCAATCACCAGTTGCATGACCTCACGTTCACGCTCGGTCAGATCGGCCAAGGCCAGTTGCACGGCAGTTTTGTCGCGCACCAGCCGCAAAGCTGCCTCGCTGCGGCGCAAGGCTTGCTCTACCTTGTCTACCAGAGCGTTGTCTGAGAAGGGCTTCTCCACAAAGTCGAAGGCCCCGCGCTTGACGGTCTGCACGGCGGTCGGGACATCTCCATGACCGGTTAAAAAAATGACGGGCAGTCGTTCGATCAAACCCCGCTCGATGAGGCGGTCAAACAGGGCCAAACCATTCATGCCCGGCATGCGCACATCCAGCAATAGGCAAGACGGCGCACTCGGCCAACCCAAGTCTTGTGCACCACCGGGTAGGCGCTGGTTCAGCAATGCCTCAAAAGCCTCGGCACTGGCAAAGCCTTCAGAGAGCAGGCGGCGCGAGCGCAGCAACCAGGCCAAGGCATCGCGCACCACGTCCTCGTCGTCCACCAGATAGACCATGGGCAGGCCAAAGGAAGTTGTCATCATGAGGGCTCCTCAGGAGACTGTAGTGCAGCCGCGGCAGCGACGGCAGGCCGCTGAGACTCAGCAACGGGCAGAGTGAAGCGAAATTCACAGCCAACGCCGTCTGTGGCTGAAGCAGGGCCAAAGTCCAGCACACCACCGTGCTGTTCTATCACCGTTCGGCACAGCGACAAGCCCAAGCCCATGCCCTCCTCGCGGGTCGTGAAGAAGGGCGTGAAGAGTTTGCTGGCCACCTCGGGGGCAATGCCTGGGCCGCGGTCGATGACCGCAAACCGCACCCAGCGCGCATGGTTGGCTGTAACGCGCAGAATCAGCACCCGGTCTGACGGCGCTGCATGAGCCTCCATGGCTTGCAGCCCATTGCGTGTGAGGTTGAGCAGCACCTGTTCGACCATGGTGCGGTCCGCCAACACCCGGGGGGCTGGTTTGGGGCATTGAACCTCTAGCCGGGTGCCGGTCTTGCGAGCCTGGAGACGCACCAGCGGCATGACCGACTCAATGAGCAAATCCGCAGCGATGGGCTCCTTGGCCTGCTCTCGCCGCCGCACCAAGCCGTGCACGCTCTTGATGACCCGCCCGGCGCGCTCAGCCTGCTCGGCAATACGCTCCAGGGCTTGCTTGATCATGCCCGGCGGCATGTCCGGGTCGTCCAGCAGATTCAGTGAGCCCGTGGCATAACTGGCAATGGCGGCCAGTGGCTGGTTCAGCTCATGGCTGAGCAAGGTGGCCATCTCGCCCACACTGGCCAGCCTGGCCGCAGCAGCCAAGCGCTCTTGTTGCTGGCGCGAGCGCTCCTCCATGCGGCGCTGCTCACTGACATCGAGCGCAGCGCTCATCCAGCCCGCATGGTGACCCACCCGGTCCAGCAGCGGGGCCTCGTAAATCATCACCGGAAAGCGCTCACCGCTTTTGCGAATGAACAAGGTCTCGAAGCCCTGGCGCTGCGCGGCCAGCTCCGCAGCATCGGGGTTGAGGCGGTCGGCTTGGCGGCGCTGGTATTCATCCACATGCTCTGGGGGCCAATAGGGTGGCGGGCTTTTGCCAATGATCTCCTCGGCACCAAAACCCACCATGTCACAAAATGCCGGGTTGACATAGGTGACCCGGCCTTGCCGGTCGCGAGCGCGCAAGCCGGTGACCAGCGAGTCCTCCATGGCGCGCCGAAAAGCCAACGCATCGGCCAAGGCCAGCTCGGCCCGTGCCCGACGACGCACATCGCGCGCCAACAGCACCACTAAGGCAAACAAGCCCAGTGACAAGCCCAAGACCAAGGCTGTGGTGAGGTTGGGGATGAGGCCGGGGCGGCCATAGACCGCATCGGCCCGCAGCAGCAGGGGCGGGCCGGCCACATCGACCAAGCGAGTGGCCTGATAGATGCCCGTGCCACGCTGCGCCCCGGAACGGGCCAGACGCGTGCCGTCGGCCTCCACCACCGAGATTTCATGCTCGGTCACGCCCACGCTTTGCACCGCGCTCTCCATCAAGAGCGGCAAACTCAGCGTGGCCACCACAAAGCCTTTGAGTTGGCCCTGGACCTGGGAGGGAATGCAAAGGTCGAGGACCTCCAGCCCGTGGCCTGCCTGTTGCGGCACAAAGTAAGACCGCGACAGCACCGGCGAGGAGGTCCGCAAGGCCAGCGCGCACGCCGCTTGCATCTCCACCTCTTGGTCGCTGCGCCGCATCTGCGCAAACAGGCTGCCTTCGAGGGGGCTGTCCAGCGCATCTTGCGCCTTGAGGGCTGCATCGCGCCACTCCAAGCGCAGCATCTCACGCCGCTGCTTGAGCATCTCTGCCGCGTCGTAATGCCACTGCGCCAGAGGTGGGTCGTTCCAGGTCAGGGATTGGGCGGCCTGCACCGCCCGTTGGGTGGAGCGTCGCATCTCGGCAGCAACGGCCGAAGCCACCGACTCAGCCTTGTCTTGGGCTCGATTGGACTCATGGTCCAGGGTCAGGCGCAGCAGCAAGGTCTGCGCCACCGCCAGCAGGGCGATCAGCACCACCCACAACAGCCAGCGAGGGCGGCGTCGCAGGCGACGGATGTCGAGCAGGGAGGCAAGGTCAGTCATGGGTCGGCCCGATTGTGCCGACCCACGACCGAGACGGGATCAGTGAATACCGAAAGACTTGGAGGCTTCAACCGAAGACTGGGTGTCGCCTCGGCTGCCGTTAAAGAGCAGGTTGAGCAGAACGGCGCTCAACGAAGCCAGCAAGATGCCCGACTCCAGCAGCGGATGCAGAGACTTGGCCATGTGCTGGGTCCAGTTAGGTGCCACCAAGGGCAGCAAACCGAAACCAATCGACACCGCCACAATCATCTGGTTGTGACGATTGTTGGCAAAGTCCACCTTGGACAGAATGCGCACACCGGTGGCGGCCACCATGCCAAACATCACCAAACCAGCGCCGCCCAGCACAAACTGAGGCACAGACTCCACCAGCGCGGCCATCTTTGGCAACAAGCCCAGCACGATCATGATGACCCCCGCAGCCACGCAGACAAAGCGGCTGCGCACCCCGGTGACCCCGACCAAGCCCACGTTTTGCGAGAAGCTGGTGTAGGGGAAGGTGTTGAAGACGCCGCCAATCAAGGTGCCGAGGCCGTCGGTACGCAGGCCGGCCGTCAGCTCGGCCTGGCTGAGTCGTTTGCCCGTGATGTCGGACAGGGCCAGGAACATGCCGGTGGATTCGATCATCACAACAATCATCACCAGGGTCATGGTGAGGATCATCACCAGGTCAAAGGTGGGCATGCCAAAGGCAAAGGGCGTGACCACATCAAACCAATGCGCCTTGGCCACTTTGTCGAAATTCATCTTGCCCACGGCAATGGCCACCACGCAGCCCGCCACCAGGCCCAGCAACACCGAAATATTGGACACAAAGCCCTTGGCGTATTTGGAGATGAGCAAGATAGCCACCAGCACAAAGGCCGCGATGGCGAGGTTGTCGAGCGCCCCGTAGGTGGCCGAAGGCACCATGGGCACGGGTCCGGGCAACTTCATCGCGGGAGCTGCTGCCGCTGATGCACCTGCCGCCACCGAAGCTGCCGCCGAAGCTGCGGCTTCGGCGGCCTTGGCTTTCACGCCGTCCACCATGGTGACCAGCTTGGGCACATCCACCTGCTGCGCAAAATTGGCCGGCCCGCCCATGGCCCAACCCACGCCCACCCGCATCAAGCTGATGCCAATGACAGCAATGATGGTGCCGGTGACCACTGGCGGAAAGAAGCGCAGCATACGCCCCACCAACGGTGCCAGCACCATGGAGAGAACGCCCGCCCCGATGATGGCCCCGAAGATGGCGCGTGCCCCGTCCACCCCCGGTTGCGCATTAGCCATGGCCACCATGGGCCCCACCGCTGCGAAGGTCACCCCCATCATCACCGGCAGCCGAATGCCAAACCATTTGCTAAAGCCCAGGGACTGAATCACCGTCACCAAGCCACAGCAGAACAAGTCGGCGGAGATCAGCAAGGCCACTTGCTCGGGCGTGAGCTTGAGGGCTCGTCCCACGATCAAGGGCACGGCGATGGCACCGGCATACATCACCAGCACATGTTGCAAGCCCAGCGCGGCCAAACGGCCTGCAGGCAGCTTTTCGTCGACCGGGTGGTCGCTGCTTGAACTCATGGAATGCTCCTCGACAAAAAAAGTGGGTCACACAGCACTGGCACCGCTTTTTGGGCACGCGGTACGCAATACATCAAGGCTTCAGGGGTGCAGCACAGGCCCGCACCGCTTTAGCGAATAGAGGCTCCCTCTTGCATCCAGCGTCGCAGAAGCTCGCGCTCTGCATCCGTCATTTGCGTGGCGTTGTTCATGGGCATGGCGCGCTGAACCACTGCCTGTTGAACCACGGCAGCCGCATGCTGAGACACCAACTCAGGGGTGTGCAAGGCCACCCCTTTGTTTTGAACCTGAGCGTTGTGGCAGAGCACGCAACGCTGGTCAATCACGGCCTTGACCTGAGCAAACGACACCGGAGCCTGCGCGGCCACCGCCGGGGCTGGCTTGGGGGCCAGCGCCACGGCCAGTGCCAGCAGCAGCACACAGCCCGCCACGGCATAGCCCCAAGGCGCAGACCGCCCCTCGACATGAGCCTTGTGACGTGCCACAAAGCTGTAGCGAATCAAGGCACCGGCCAGCATCAGCGCCACCAAAACCAGCCAGTTGTGGGCCGCGCCGGTAAGCCAGCCGTAGTGGTTGGAGATCATGGCCACCAACACTGGCAGGGTGAAGTAGGTGTTGTGGACGCTGCGCTGTTTACCGCGTTGGCCATGGACGGGGTCGGGGGCTTGACCGGCCCGCAACTGCTCCACCACCGTGCGCTGGCCTGGGATGATCCAGAAAAAGACGTTGGCACTCATGGCCGTGGCCATCATGGCCCCGACCAGCAAAAAGGCCGCCCTCCCGGCAAACAACTGGCAGGCCGCCCAAGCTGCAAAGGCCACCACCAAGGTGATGATGATGCCGACCAAGCGCTCGCCATCAGGGCGCTGGCCAAACACGCGGCAGACCATGTCGTAGATCAACCAAAACACGCCCAAAAAGGCCAGTGCGGCGGCGATGGCCGCCCCGGCAGACCAGTCATATACCGACTTGTCGATCAGGTAAGTGCCCGCGTTAAAGAGATAGAGCGCGGTGAAGAGCGCAAAGCCGGTCAGCCAGGTGCTGTAGCTCTCCCAGTAAAACCAGTGCAGGTTTTGCGGCAAGCTGGGCGGAGACACCAAGTACTTTTGCGGGTTGTAGAAGCCGCCACCATGCACCGCCCACAACTCGCCGTCTACTTTTTTGGCCACCAAATCAGGGGCCGTGGGTTTGGTGAGGCTGCTGTCAAGAAAGACGAAGTAGAAAGAGGAGCCGATCCAGGCAATGGCCGTGATGACATGCGCCCAGCGCAGCAAAAGATTGGCCCAGTCGAGCAAATAAACGTCCATGGCAACCCTCAACAACTTGCCGTGCCACCCACAAGGATTGCGGCCTTCCTCTGACGGAGCGGGCCGCCATCACCTGGCCTTTGGGCAACATAAGCAGGTTCCGCGCCAGCTTCAAGAAGGAAACCCTACAAGCCAGCGCGCCTGCTCTCACCACAGCGGGCTCTGTGAGAAGCGAAGGGTCGCAAACTGAGGCCTTGCAGGCCCCGGCACCGCGGCGACGTGGGGCGAAGTGTATACACCAAACCGGGGCATCGCCCCCGGACTTTCCCGGGCATGGTGCATGCCCAGGCCTTTTTATGGGGCCCGTTGATGCATGAACCGTTCGCTCAGAGCTTGGCGAAGAGCTTCGACAAGCTCTGCCCAAACGGAATGCAAACTTTGTCGGGCTGTATGGATACGGTGGTGCGGCGACTCAAGAGCCCCGATAGGTCGACCAAGACCAAGGGCTGACCAGCAAGGGCACGTGGTAGTGGCCCTGTACATCGGCAATACCAAAGTCCAGATGCACGGTGCCCACAAAGGGTGGCTCCGGCAAGGTGACGCCCCGCGCTCGGAAATATTCCGCTGCCTCAAAACTCAAGCGCCAGGTGCCAACGGCCATGGTGTCACCGGTCAGCAGCGGGCCGTCAGCACGGCCGTCCGCATTCAGTGTAACCCTCTGAACCACCTCCACGTGCTCACCCTTCACGCGCTGCAGCGTCACCTTCATGCCAGCGGCCGGGCAGCCGTGGGCGGTATCTAAAACGTGGGTGGAGAGGCGGCCCATGGCAATCCTTTCAAACAATTGGCTGATAAAAAAAGAACTCTTTCGCAGCAAAGTGTATACACTTTAGGCCAGTCATCCAAGCCATTGCATGCCGTGACCGCCAAAGCCCCCTCCCGTTCAGCACCAGCGGCTGCCGCCAAAAAATCGCGGCGCAGCAAGGCTGCCCGTGAGGCCATAGAGCCCGTGGGCAGCGCCAGCAGTGGGGCCACTGAGCGCATCGTGGCCTCGATCACGGCAGCTATCGTCGAGCGACGCCTGATGCCCGGCACCAAGTTGGCCGAGCAGAAGATCGCAGACATTTTTGCGGTCTCCCGCACCATCGTGCGCCAGGCGCTGAATCAACTCTCTCGCCACCGGTTGGTCACCCTGTCGCCAGCACGTGGGGCTTTTGTGGCAACACCTAGCGTAGAGGAAGCTCGCCAAGTCTTTCAGGTGCGCTCCATGCTGGAGACCGCCATGGTCAAGGCTCTGGCGACATGCATCACGGACGCCCAGGTCGCTCAGTTGCGGCAACATCTCCAGCTTGAACGCGAAGCCATCGCCCACACCGACATTCCGGGCCGCACCCGTCTGCTGGCCGACTTTCATGTGGTCTTGGCCCGCATGTTGGGCAACACGGTGCTGGCAGACCTGCTGACCGACCTGCTGAGCCGCTCCTCGCTGATCGCCCTGATGTACCAGTCCAGCCATTCGGCCGAACATTCGCAAGAAGAGCACAGCCGCATCGTCGATGCCCTGGCAGCGCGAGACAGCAAAACAGCCGCCAAGCTATTGACCCAACACCTCAGCAGTGTTGAGCGCAACCTCCATCTAGACCCACGCAGCCCTGATCTTGCCTTGGCGCTCTTGCCGTCCCGCATGCTATGACCGACACCCCTAATCCTCGCCGCTACCCTCGCGACCTGCATGGCTATGGTCGCAACCCGCCGCATGCCCAGTGGCCCGGTCAGGCCCGAGTAGCGGTGCAGTTTGTGCTGAACTACGAGGAAGGCGGCGAAAACTCGGTACTGCACGGTGATGCTGGCTCCGAGCAATTTCTCTCGGAGATGTTCAACCCACCCGCCTTTGCAGACCGCCACCTCTCCATGGAGGGGATTTATGAGTACGGCTCGCGTGTGGGTGTGTGGCGGCTGCTGCGCGAGTTTGAACGCCGCAGCTTGCCGCTGACGGTGTTTGGTGTAGCCATGGCGCTGCAGCGCCACCCAGAATTGACCTCCGCCTTCATGGAGCTGGGGCATGAGATCGCCTGCCATGGCTGGCGCTGGATCCACTACCAGAACATGCCCCCCGAGCAGGAGCGCGAGCACATTGAGCGCGGCATGGCGCTGATGGCCCTGATGACGGGGCCACTGCTGCCCGCCGATCAGCGCATCCATGGGGCGGGGTGGTACACCGGGCGAGACAGCCCCAACACCCGCCGCTTGGTGGCGGAGCACGGTGGCTTCAGCTATGACAGCGATTACTACGGCGACGACCTGCCCTTCTGGCTGACTGTGCGCCATAGCGACGGGGGCCGCAGCCCGCATTTGGTGGTGCCGTACACCCTGGATTGCAATGACATGCGCTTTGCGCTGCCCCAAGGCTTTAGCCATGGTGACGAGTTTTTTGAATACCTGCGCGACGCCTTTGATGTGCACTGGGCCGAAGGCGATGAACGCCCCAGCATGATGAGCATCGGCATGCATTGCCGTCTTCTCGGCCGCCCAGGCCGCATGCGGGCCTTGCAAAAGTTCCTAGACCATATCCAGCGCCATGACCGCGTTTGGATCACGCGGCGTATCGACATTGCCCGCCATTGGCGGCAAACCCACCCTTACGACGCCAACACCGCTTTTTTGTGGGAATGACATGAGCCCAAGCACCCAGCCCAGCACCCTGAGCCTGACCACGCTGAACGAGGCCAGCGCCGAAGCGTTTGCCCAGCACCTCAACGGTATTTATGAGCATTCTCCATGGGTGGGCCAGCGCGCCGCCGCCCTGCGCCCCTTTGCCAGCCTGCATGCGCTCAAGCATGCCTTGGTGAGCGTGGTGCGCCAAGCCAGCCGCGAGGAGCAACTGGCCCTGATCCGCGCCCACCCGGAGTTGGCCGGTAAGGCCATGGTCGCCAAGTCTTTGACCGCTGAATCCACCCACGAGCAGAGCACAGCGGGGCTGACACATTGCAGCCCGGAAGAGTTCGCACATTTGCAGCAGCTCAATGCCGACTACAACGCGCGCTTTGGCTGGCCCTTCATCTTGGCAGTGCGGGGCCCGCGTGGCGTCGGCCTAAGCCGTCAGGAGATCATCCGCACCTTTGAGCGTCGGCTGCAGGGCTCGGCCGCCTTTGAGTTTGCCGAGGTGCTGCGCAATATCCACCGCATTGCAGAGATCCGCCTGAACGACAAGTTCGGCCACACCCCGCTGCAAGGCCAGCAAGTCTGGGACTGGGCCGAGGCCCTGGCCCAGCACAGCGAAGTCGAGGGCGCGCTGACCGTCACCTACCTGACCGAGCCGCACCGCGCTTGCGCCCAGCGCCTGGCTCACTGGATGCGCGACGACTGCGGCTTTGACCGGGTAGACATCGACGCCGTCGGCAATGTGGTGGGCGTCTATGACGGCCAGACAGCCGATGCGCCCCGCTTGCTCACCGGCAGCCACTACGACACCGTGCGCAATGGCGGCAAGTACGACGGCCGTCTGGGCATTTTGGTGCCCATGGCCGTGGTGCGCGCCCTCAAGGCCAGCGGTACTCGCCTGCCCTTTGCGCTGGAGGTGGTGGGCTTCTCTGAAGAAGAAGGCCAGCGCTACAAGGCCACTTTCCTGGGCTCCTCAGCGCTCACCGGGCAGTTCGACACCCGTTGGCTAGACCAACAAGACGCCCAAGGCATTCCACTGCACGAAGCCATGCGGCGCGCGGGCCTGTGCGTGGACGACATCCCCCGGCTGCGGCGCGACCCGGCACGCTATCTGGGCTTTGTGGAGGTTCACATCGAACAAGGCCCGGTGCTGAATGCACTGGACCTGCCCTTGGGCGTGGTCACGTCCATCAACGGCAGCGTGCGCTTCATGGGCGAGGCCGTGGGTGAAGCCTGCCACGCCGGCACCACGCCCATGGGGCAACGACATGACGCCGCCGCCGCGGTCGCCGAATTGATCTTGGCACTGGAGAAGCGGGCCTCGCAGGTGCCGGACTTGGTGGGCACTGTTGGCCTGCTGGAGGTGCCCCAGGGCTCCATCAATGTGGTGCCAGGGCGCTGCCGCTTCAGCTTGGACATCCGAGCCACCACCGATGCCGTGCGAGATGCCTGCGTGGCAGATATCCGTGCCGAGATCGCACGCATCAGCCAGAGCCGTGGTGTGCAGTTCCAGCTTGAGGAAACCATGCGCGCCAGCGCCGCCCCCAGTGCCCCTGAATGGCAGGCGCACTGGGAGGCCGCAGTGGCGGCTTTGGGCCTGCCTGTACACCGCATGCCCAGCGGTGCCGGGCATGACGCCATGACCCTGCACACCGTGATGCCCCAAGCCATGCTTTTTGTGCGCGGCTTGAATGCGGGCATCAGCCACAACCCGCTGGAGTCCATCACGGCCGACGACGCCGACCTGGCCGTCCACGCCTTCCACCACCTCCTGGCCCATGTGGCCACTCCCACTGCCTGAACACCATGACTGCACACACCGAATACGCCGCGCTGGACGCCTGGGTCGAAGCCCACTTTGACGAGCAGGTGCGCTTTCTGCAAGCGCTGGTTCAAGTGCCCACCGACACCCCGCCGGGCGACAACGCCCCCCATGCCGAGCGGCTGCGCCACTTGCTGGCTGACATGGGCTTGGCGGCCGAGGCCTTCCCTGTCCCGGCTGAGGACGTGAAGGCCTATGGCATGCAGAGCATCACCAACCTGATCGTGCGGCGGCGCTTTGCGCCCAACGGCCCGGTCGTCGCGCTCAACGCCCATGGTGACGTGGTGCCGCCCGGCGAGGGCTGGACCCACGGCCCCTACAGCGGCGAGGTGGTGGACGGCAAGCTCTATGGCCGCGCGGCTGCGGTCAGCAAATGCGATATGAGCACCTTTACCTTTGCCCTGCGTGCCCTGGAGTCTTTAGGCGCACCACGCCAAGGTGGGGTGGAGTTGCACTTCACCTATGACGAAGAGTTTGGCGGCGAGCTAGGCCCCGGCTGGCTGCTCAAGCATGGCCATACCCGGCCTGACCTGATGATTGCGGCGGGCTTCAGCTACCAAGTGGTGGTCGCGCACAACGGCTGCTTGCAGTTGGAAGTCACCGTGCAGGGCGATATGTCCCATGCCGCCATCCCCGACAGCGGCACAGACGCCTTGCAGGGTGCAGTACACATCATGAGCGCGCTCTACCGGCTCAACAGCGACTACCTGCAAGTGCGCTCTGAGGTGGAAGGCATCACCCACCCTTACCTCAACATCGGCTTGATCCAGGGTGGCACCAACACCAATGTGATTCCGGGCAAGGTGGTGCTCAAGCTAGACAGGCGCATGATCCCTGAAGAAGACCCGGCGGCGGTGGAAGCCAGCTTGCGCGACTGCATTGCCCAGGCTGCTGCCAGCTTTAACCCGCCACGCGGCGGCAAGCAGTTGAGCGTGGAGGTGCGGCGCTTGTTGCTGGCTCGTGCCATGCGGCCCCTGCCCGGCAACGCACCGCTGGTGGCGGCCCTGCAAACCCACGGACAGGCACTGTTCGGTGAGCCCATTCCTGCGGTGGGCACCCCGCTCTACACCGATGTCCGCCTGTATGGCGAGCGTCAAATCCCCGGGGTGATTTACGGTGCGGGCCCGCGCACAGTGCGCGAGAGCAATGCCAAGCGCGCCGATGAGCACATCGTGCTGGACGACCTGCGCCGTGCGACCAAGGTGCTCGCTAGAACCCTGCGGGATTTACTGACGTAAACCAACACGGCCTGCCTACAATCGCCAGCCCCGGCCCACGACCTGGGTTGGCAAGGAGAAGCTTTGACCACTGCCGACGAAAAACGCGACGAACTCCGCCGTGCCGCCCTCGAATATCACGAGTTCCCCACACCCGGAAAGCTGGAGATTGCTGCGACCAAGCAGTTGATCAACCAGCGTGACCTGGCCCTGGCCTATTCGCCAGGTGTCGCGTTTGCGTGTGAGGAGATTGTTGACGACCCTGCCAATGCTTTCCGCTACACCGCGCGCGGCAACTTGGTCGCCGTCGTCACCAATGGCACGGCCGTGCTGGGTCTGGGCAATATCGGCCCACTGGCCTCCAAGCCAGTGATGGAGGGCAAAGCCGTCCTGTTCAAGAAGTTTGCCGGCATTGACGTGTTCGACCTGGAAATCAAGGAGGACAACCTTGATAAATTGGTCGACATCGTTGCCGCGCTAGAGCCCACGTTCGGCGGCATCAACCTCGAAGACATCAAGGCCCCCGACTGCTTTTATGTCGAGCGCAAGCTGCGCGAGCGGCTCAAGATCCCTGTCTTCCATGACGACCAGCACGGCACCGCCATCGTGGTGGGGGCCGCCTTGCTGAACGGCCTCAAGGTCGTGGGCAAGGACATCAAGAGCTTCAAGCTGGTGCCCTCAGGCGCAGGCGCGGCGGCGCTGGCCTGCGTCGAGCTGCTGGTGGAGCTGGGCATCCGCATCGAGAACATCTGGCTGACCGACCTTGCCGGCGTGGTCTACCAGGGCCGCACCGAGCTGATGGACCCCGACAAAGCCGAGTTTGCCCAAGCCACCGAGATGCGCACGCTGCGCGAGGCGATTGTCGGTGCGGACATCTTCCTGGGCCTGTCTGCCGGTGGCGTCCTCAAGGCCGACATGGCCGCCAGCATGGCCGCCAAGCCCTTGATTTTTGCACTGGCCAACCCCACGCCGGAGATCATGCCCGAAGAGGTCAAGGCCGTGCGTGATGACGCCATCATGGCCACGGGCCGCACCGATTACCCCAACCAGGTCAACAACGTTCTGTGCTTCCCCTACATCTTCCGCGGTGCGCTGGACTGCGGTGCGACCACCATCACCGACGAGATGGAAATCGCCTCGGTGCATGCGATTGCCGACTTGGCCCAAGCCGAACAAAGCGAGGTGGTGGCGGCGGCCTACGCGGGCGAAAAACTCGCCTTTGGCCCCGAATACCTGATTCCCAAGCCCTTTGACCCCCGGCTGATGATGAAGATCGCCCCGGCGGTGGCCCAGGCCGCTGCCGCCAGTGGCGTGGCGCAGCGCCCGGTGACCGACCTGGAGGCTTATCGCCAGCGCCTACAAAGCTTCGTCTATGCCTCAGGCACCGTCATGAAGCCGATTTATGCCGCCGCCAAGCAGGCCGCCAAAAAGCGGGTGGCCTATGCGGAGGGCGAAGAGGAGCGCGTGCTGCGGGCTTGTCAAATCGTCATCGACGAAGGCTTGGCACGGCCCACGCTCATTGGCCGCCCCGCCGTCATTGCCCAGCGTATCGAAAAATTCGGCCTGCGCCTCCAAGAGGGGCGTGATTACGACGTGGTCAATGTTGAGCAAGACCACCGCTATCGCGATTTTTGGCAAACCTACCACCGCATGACCGAGCGCCGTGGGGTGACGGAGCAGTTGGCCAAGATCGAGATGCGTCGACGCCTGACCCTGATCGGTGCCATGCTGCTCCACAAGGGTGATGTCGACGGCATGATTTGCGGCACTTGGGGCAGCACAGCCACCCACCTGGAGTACATCGACCAGGTGATTGGCAAAACCGCTGGAGGCAGCCCCAGCACCGAGCAGGACGTACGAGTCTACGCCTGCATGAATGGCCTGCTGCTGCCCGGCCGCCAAGTCTTTTTGGTGGACACCCACGTCAACTATGACCCAAGCCCTGAGGAGCTGTGCGAGATCACGGTGATGGCGGCCGAAGAAATGATGCGCTTCGGCATCAAACCCAAAGTGGCCCTGCTGTCGCACTCCAATTTCGGCTCTTCTGACAAGCCCAGCGCCATCAAGATGCGCCAAACCTTCCAACTGCTGCGTGAGCAGGCCCCCTGGCTGGAGGTGGATGGCGAAATGCATGGTGACGTGGCCCTGGACTCAGAAGCTCGCCATCGGATCATGCCCAACTCCCTGCTTCAGGGTGAAGCCAACCTGCTGGTGCTGCCCAATATCGACGCCGCCAACATCAGCTACAACCTGCTCAAGACGGCCTCGGGCGGCGGCATTGCCATCGGCCCGGTGCTGCTGGGGGCCGCCAAGCCGGTCCATATCCTGACGCCGTCGGCCACCGTGCGCCGGGTGGTGAACATGACCGCGCTGACGGTGGCAGACGCCAACGCCGCACGCTGAGGGCAGAGGCCCAACTCTCCGGCGTGCCGTGCCCTGCCTCTGTGCAGGGCCGCCGCCGTGGTGAGGATTTTTTGCAGCGCGGCATAGTGCACAAAATCCCGCAAATTCTCACGAATTTGGAAAGTGCTCACTCACAACTTAACCCTGGCTTTGCTCAGTTTTGCGGCAGATCTCTTGTGGTTTTCGCACCAATCAGATAGCATCACGGTTTCAGTCTTCAGGGTAAACCCGTGACACGCATCGGTCCTCTGCAGGTGTCTGATTCCTCGCCAAAGTCAGGGCAAACGCCCTCACTGATTGCGCGAAGTTTGAGGCGGTTTGCAGCCGTATCGATGAGCGTCGCACTCGTGACAGCCACCTTCGGGCTGGGTGTTCATGAGTCGGCGCAGGCCCGAGACACTGCCGGAGCTTCCGCAGGGGCTATGGCAGAGGTCTCACGGTCTGCACTGCCCGCCGAAGCGCAGCGTACTGAGCGGCTGATCCTGGCCGGTGGCCCCTTTCCATACAGCAAGGATGGCACCGTGTTTGGCAACCGTGAGCGGCTGCTGCCCAGGCAGGCCCGTGGCTACTACCGCGAATACACCGTCCCAACACCCGGCTCTCGTGACCGTGGTGCCCGGCGAATTGTTTGCGGTGGTCGGCAGGTTCAGGCCCCTGACGCATGTTTTTATACCGATGACCACTACGCGAGCTTCAAACGCATCGTGCAGTGACCATCGGATCGGTTCTCGGTTTTTATTTTGAACGCAAGGAGGAACGCGACATGCTTTTGCAATCTGTGCGTCCCAACATCGTGCAGGCGATACGCGCCTTTCGGGTCGATGACCTGATGCGCGCGGCCCAGGAGTCGGGCCAGCACTTCTTGTTTGCCAATCTCACCGAAGCCCAGTCCAAGCAGGACGTGTTGGAGGGCATTGCCACCTCCTTCCTGTTCCCGCAGCACTTCGGCAAAAACTTGGATGCGCTCTACGACTGCATGACCGACTTGGTCCACAAGTCGGGCAGCCAGCCCGGCTTTGTGGTGGTGCTGGAGCAGATCCCCGACAACTCCAAGTTCGACCGTGAGTCGCGCGAACAATTGCTGGATGTCTTCCGAGATGCAGCGGACTTCTGGGCGGATCGAAAGATACCGTTCCGATGTTTCTATTCTTTTCAGTAGCCCGCTCCCAAGAAACAGGGTCATGGGAGCGGGCTACTGAGACGGCCCCCGAAGTCAAGCCAGCCAGCAAGGCCAGCAGCAAAGCCGGTGGAAACCCCAGCTTTGGCATGAACATGCCGATGATGAGCAGCGCGTTTGACACCTCGATGTGGTTGAACGCCGCCTAAGCGCCGCGCCAACCACCACATCGACAACGGCCCGCGTTTTCACGCGGGCCGTTTTCATTTCAAGTCGCCGCGCAGCAGGGCGGCCTCAACGCGCAGCGCGTCAATGTCAATGTGAGGGTAAGGCCTGCGCCAGCGCCACATACTCGGCCACGGGCACCTCTTCGGCGCGGCGCTGAAGATCAAACTCGCCCGCGAAGCCCTGTTCGTCGAGCCAGCGGCCCAAGGTATTGCGCAAAATTTTGCGGCGCTGCGAGAACGCACATTGCACCATGTCCTCGAAGCGTGCCTGATCGAGCTGCACCGCGTTGGGCAAGGGCAGCATGCGCACCACCGCAGAATCCACGCGCGGCGGAGGGTCGAACGACTCGGGCGGCACCTCTAAGATCGACTCGATGTCGTAACGCCATTGCAGCATCACCGACAAACGCCCATAGGCCTTGCTACCCGGCAGGGCTGCCATGCGGTCCACCACCTCTTTTTGCAGCATGAAGTGTTGGTCAGCCACCCGGTCGGCACAGGCCAGCAAGTGAAACAAGATGGGGGTGGAGATGTTGTAGGGCAGATTGCCTGCAATGCGCAGCTTGGCACCGAACTCATCGGCCAAGGCCTGAAAGTCCACCGTCAGCACATCGGCTTCGATAACACGCAAGCCCTCTTGGCGACGCAGTTTGGCCGCCAAATCTCGGTCCAGCTCAATGACGGTCAGCGGCTTGCAGCAGGCCAGCAGCGGCAAGGTCAAAGCGCCCAGGCCGGGGCCAATCTCAATGACGGGCTCACCCGACTGCGGGTTGATGGCCCGCACAATGCTGTCAATGATGAAGCCGTCGGTCAGAAAGTGCTGACCAAAGCGCTTGCGCGCCTGATGGCCGCTCACTGGGGCGCTTCCCGCATTTCAACGTAAGCGCGCGAGCGCAACTCAGCGATCCACTCGTTATACGTGGTCTCATAGCGCTGCTCGCGCAGCACGTTGCGCGCTTGCTCGCGCACTTGTTTGGGGTCCATGGGCACGTCGCGGCGGTCGGTCACTTGGATCAGATGAAAGCCGAAACGCGACTCGATGGGTGGCGAAATGCCTCCCAATTGCAGGCGACCCATCGCCTCTTCAAACTCGGGCACAAATTGGCCGGGGTTGGCCCAGCCCAGGTCGCCACCACTGGTGGCGCTGCCATCTTCGGAGTTTTTGCGCGCCAGCTCTTCGAAGCTGACCTTGCCCGCCACCACGGCCTCGCGGAACTCCGCTAAGCGGCGCTTGGCCGCGTCGGGTGTCAGGCGCACAGAAGGCCGCAGCAGGATATGGCGCGCGCGGGTTTGTGTCACCGTGATCTCACTGCCATCGGACCGTGACAAGACCTTGATCAGATGAAAGCCAGCGCCGCTGCGAATGAGCTTGGGCGTGACACCCCCCACCGGCACGGACTGCACGGCGTTCACAAACAGGTCGGGCAATTTGTCTTGCGGCTTGGCACCGATTTCGCCGCCACGCTCGCGGTTGCCGTCCTCAGAAAACTGGCGTGCCAGTTTGTCAAAGGCCTCCCCGGCCAAAACACGGCGTTGAATCTCTTCGGCCCGGGCGCGGCGCTGCGCTTCTTCTTCGCGGCCTGCCCCCTCGGGTACCGTCACCAAAATTTGCGCCAAATTGAGCGTGGCCACGCGCCCACGCTGGGCGGCCTGCTCTTCGATAAAGCGCTCAACCTCGGCGTCGGTGATGCGCAAACGCCCTTGAACCTCACGTTCACGGGTGCGCTCCGCCAGGATTTGGTCGCGCAAGTTATTGCGAAAGCGGGTCATGTCCAGACCCTCGGCTTTGAGCCGTTCGCGCAAGGTGTCCAAGCTCATTTTGTTGGCAGCGGCCACATTGGCCACGGCGCGATCCAACTCGGCCTCATCAACCTTCATGCCGCTGTCGCGGGCATAGGTGACGATCACACGTTCGTTGATCAGGGTCTCCAGTACCTCTTTGCGAAGCTGGGCATCAGGCGGCAGCTTGGCATTGCTGCGGCGAGCCTGCTCGCGCACATCGGCGATGCGCTGATCGACCTCATTGCGAGTGACCAGCTCGTTGTTCACCACAGCCACGATGAAGTCGGCCGAACGGGGTGCGCTTTGCGCCAGGGCCGAGGCCAGCGGCCAGGCCAGCAGTGTCGCCAAACCGAATCGACGAAGTCTAGAAACGAAGGTTGTCATGGAGTTACCGTTGTCGTGGGCAGCGCATCTTCGTCGCGCAGCAGCCTGTAGCCAGGGATATTGTCCTTCAGGACCTTCAAAGGGCTGGTGCCCAAGCGTGAAAGGCCGACCAACTCCAATTGGAACATCCAGCGTGTCGTGGCTTCGCTGCGGCCTGTTGAGGTGCGCTCGACCACAATTCTGCCTATCCAGCAGCCAGCATCCCATTCCAGGCCCAGCAATGAATCGGTCAGGCGTCTATCGCGCATGCTGTAGTTGGTACGGCCCACGCCGTACAGCGAGGTCCGGCAGGCACCTCCGCTGGGAGCCGCCTGGTAGAGCGGCCACTGGGCAGCCACGTCGATTTGCTCGTTCAAGTCACGCGCAAAACGGTAGGTGGCTGCCAGCGTGTGAAAAGGCTTGGGCTGCCAACGCACCGAGGTAATGCTGCGGGCAAAGCGGTCGGTGTCCGTGTTGAACTGCAGCGTGCCGTCAATGCGCCAATCGGGGGCAGGTGTGCCGCTGCCGTACAGCAGCAAGTCCGAGAAGCGATTGGCCGTACTCAGGCCGTCAGGGGTCAGCTTTTGTTCGCGAAACAGGTAGCGCTGGGCCGCCCCCAGGCGCAGGCGCTCCGCACCTGTTTGCGGGTCAATCAGACGGGAGGTTGCCCCCAGGGTGAGCTGGTGTGCGTCGCTGATGCGATCCACCCCCGTAAAGGCGTTGTCGGCGTAAATGGACAGCTCGTTAAAGTCCCGTGCGGCACTGTCAAACAGCGGCAGGTCGGTTTGCTCCCGAAAGGGGGTCACGACGTAATGCAAACGCGGCTCTAAGGTCTGGTTCAGCGGGACACCCAACCATTGGGCTTGGCGTTCTAGGCGCAGCCCACCGTCCAAGCTGGCCGTGGGAATCACCCGGCGTCGCTCGATGGCCGAAGTGCCCGCAACCGACGCAATGTCATAGCGGGCCGCATTGACACGCAGCGCGGGGCTGAGCCAGCCCCACCCCTCATCCCAATGGCGCTTTACCTCGGCTTCCAGATGGACGCGCTGGCCATCGGGCCGGGTGTCGGTGGCCGAGCGGCCTGCCAGCACAAAGCGGTTGTATTCGGCCTGCACCGACAGGCGCGTGCCACCTGGTGCGTCGCCCTCCAAACGCAGGCCGACTTGGGGCAGGCGCTGGTAAGGAGGGACCACCGCGTCCGTCGTGCTTTGCAGCACTTGCCAGGCTTGGGCGCGGGCATAGGCCCCCAGGCGCAAGCCCTCATCGTTGGATGTCCATTGCCGTTGAGCTTTCAGATCCTGAGGCAATAAGCGCGGCATCTGGCTGGGCAGGATGCGACTGAAGTCTTTCCAATAGTCGTCGTCAGAGGCGTGCTGCGCGGCAAGGTCATAGCGCACGCCGCTCTGGGTCTCGCCACTGTGGGCCACGTCCAGCGAGCCTCGTGACCGTGATGCGTCCCGATCATCGGGCAACCAGTGCCCCGCCAGGTGGCCCCGGTCGCGCTCTGTCAAATAGCGGAACTCCGCCTGCGCCGACAAGCCGCGTCGCGCCAAAAAGCCGGGGGTGAGCGTCAGGTCGTAGTTGGGGGCCAGGTTGAAGTAGTACGGGATGGCGAGATCAATGCCCGAACGGTTGTCGATGTTCAGGCTTGGTGGTAGCCACCCAGACTTGCGCGCATCGGTCGACGGGAAGCTCAGCACCGGCGCGTACAGAATCGGCACGCCCAAGAAACGCAGGGTGGCCCCTTCGGCACGGCCTTCGTTATTGTCAAAGTCGAGCGACAGTTTGTCGGCCGACAACACCCAATCGGGCTCTAACTCGTCTTCACGGCGGCAACTGGTGTAGCTCGCACGGCTGGCTTTGAGCCGCTGCCCCGAAAAGAACTCCACATTTTGGGCCTGGCCTCGTGCGCCTGTGCGCGCCATGTCAAACACCGAGTCCTTCAGCACCCCTTCGCGGGTTATGAGGTTGACCTCGGCTTCGGTGGCCCGGAAGCGATCTGCGCCACGGCTGACCGTCACACGCCCCTTGGCCACGGCCAGTTGAGACGCATGCTGGACACTGAGGCTGTCTGTGGTCAGCACCATATCGCCCTGAGCCAGCGTCACCTCACCCGTGGCCACGGTTTCTAAGTCCAGCGTGCTGCGCAATCTCAAGGCCGTCAACACAATGTCGCCTGGGCTGGGCGAGCGCTCACCACGCATGACCGGGATATCCTCCGGCGCGGCCACGGCGGCCTGTTCGCCCCCCCCACCGCCCTGGGCGTCTAGGCGTAAGGGCAAGGGGCGCTGCGGTGCAGCTTGGGCCCACGCCAACCCAGGCAGGAGGGCCAAGGCCAGGGCCATGGGCGTGAGCCGCCATCGGACACCGGCTCCGGCCATGGGGCGGCCCGTGACGCCCCTCCCCACGCCGCGCCGTGTGAGGGAGGGGTCAGTCAGCGTCAGCCGAGACGGGGTGAGGGACAACAAGACAAAACCGTTGGGTGAAAGTGGCGCATCGCTGCACCGGCACCTCCCTGCGGGCCAACAGGCCAGCCGAGCGGGGTGCTTGAGAGGGGGCTCGTTAGAATCGCGGCATTATCCACGAGGGTTCCCGCACCCAGCGCACCGCCATGTCTGCCCACTCTACGGCCAACCCGTCCCTGATTACCTGGGCAGCCCCCGAGCGCGAGCGAGCATTTCGCGAGTGGCTGATGCCCTTGCTCGGCACCCACCAGCTCGACATGAGTACCTTGGCACCGGCCTCGGCCGACGCCAGCTTTCGCCGCTACTTCCGCATCCGGGGTGCAGCCGCCAGCATGATCATCATGGATGCGCCGCCGCCCTTGGAGGACGTGCGTCCTTTCCTGCAAGTGGCCGGGCTGATCCATCAAGCGGGCTTGAACGCCCCCAGGGTGTTAGCCGCTGATGAAACACAAGGCTTTTTACTGCTCAGCGACCTGGGGCAAGGCCTCTACCTGAATGCCCTGAAAGAGGCCAACCAGGCCCAAGCCGACCGCTTGATGCGAGATGCCATTCGCGCCTTGGTGCATTGGCAAAGTACGGTAAAGGCCGACAGCCTGCCGCTCTATGACGCGCCCTTGCTACAGCGCGAGTTAGACCTCTTTCCCGAATGGTGTGTCAGCCGGGAGTTCGGCGTCACCTGGGGCGACAAAGAGCGGCAACTCTGGAGCGGCATCTGCCAACATCTGCTGGACAGCGCCCTGGCCCAACCCACCGTGGCCGTGCACCGTGACTGGATGCCCCGCAACCTGATGGTGGCCGACCCGAACCCGGGCATTCTGGACTTTCAAGATGCTGTGCGCGGCCCCATCAGCTATGACGTGGCCTCGATGCTGCGCGATGCCTTTTTGTCTTGGGACGAAGAGCATGAGCTGGACTGGGCCGTGCGCTACTGGGAGCAGGCCCGCAAGGTGGCCCTGCCGGTCAACGAGGACTTCGGTGAGTTTTGGCGTCAGGTGGAATGGATGGGCCTGCAGCGCCACTTAAAGATTCTGGGCATCTTCTGCCGCCTGAAACACCGTGATGGCAAGCCCAAGTACAGCGAAGATCTGCCGCGCTTTTTCAACTACGCCACCAAGGTGGCCATGCGCTATGCCCCGCTCAAGCCCTTGGTGCGTTTGCTGGAACCCTTGCAAGGCCAAGCTTTGACCGTCGGCTACACCTTCTGAGCAGCGCTGGTCTCACAACCAGCGGCGGCCAGCCACGGGTCGCGGTCTTGCCCACCAAACGAGGCCACCAAGAAATCCATCATTGCTCGCGTGCGGGCGGGAACATGCTGTCGCGTGGGCATGCAAATCCACAGGTCTGAGCTGAACAGACGCCACTCGGGCAGCACCCGCTCCAGGGCATGCTCCATCAGAGCGTCCTCCACCACATAAGAGGGCAGGCCCGCGATACCCAAGCCGGCCAGCGCTGCGGCGTAATTGGTGTCTACGTGGGTGGTGGACAAAACCCCGCGCCCGGGTGCAATGAAGAAAGACTCGGTGCCCGCCGCGTCTGCGTTGCAGGTACCGCAATAAAAGGTCAGCCCCCGCAGCACATCAGAAGTGGGGGGGATCAGCACATCGTGTGCCGTGAATTCACGGGGATGCGTGGGCCGCCCTCGGACGTCCAAGTACTCCGGCGAGGCCACGGTTACGACCTCGGTGCGTGCCAGACGTTTGGCCACAAAGTGCCCATCCAAGGGTTTACGCGACAACACCAAGGTCAGGTCAAAGCTCTCATCCACCGTCTCCACCGGGCCATGGGCGGCAATCTCCACCGTCACCAGCGGGTGTTGCGCATGAAAGCGCGGTAGCAGCTTGGCCAGTTGGTGGGTGGCCACAGAGGGCGGGCACAAGAGCCGCACATGGCCCCGCACCTCCGAGATGGCAGCGCTCGCCAGGGCTTCGGCTTCTTCCAGGTCGACCAAGATTTGGCGCACCCGCTCCAGGTACTGCTCGCCCACATCCGTCAGCGCAATGCGCCGGGTGGTTCGGTTCATGAGGCGAGCCCCAAGGTGCTCCTCCAGCTCGGCCACCACACGAGTCACCACCGCCGGGGCCAAGTTCAGGGCACGCGATGCAGCGCTAAAGCTCCCTTCGTCAATGACCCGGGCAAACACCCGCATGGCGCGAAGTGTGTCCATTGATTGTTCCTTTTTTGAAAATAGACATTGTATATTTCTTGCATTTATTCCGCTTAAGTCAATGTGTACAGTTCACCCCATCGATGAGCCAAAACGACTCACCGAGGCAAGTTAAGACTTATGTCAAAAGTTAGTGCTCACAGTCTTCTCTTACTCCTCCCTTCCCTATCTGCATTAAGGACTTCATCATGAACCGACCCGCTACCTTCTTCGTCGCCGCTGCCATCACCGTGCTGAGCCACGCCGCCATGGCCCAAGACGCGATCCCGGCCACCTGGGCCAATGAAGTGGCCACGCCGGTGACCTCCACGGTCAGCCGCGCTGAAGTGCGTGCCGCCTTGGAGGTGGCCCGCCAAACTGGCCAGCTGAACCCCTTCGACAGCGATGTGCATGTTCGAGTCAATGCCCCTGTACAAGCGCCAACGATGCTGGCCCGCACCCAGCAAGGCGCTGAGCGTGTGGCAGCCCTGGCCCGCCAGCCCGCCGGCAGTGGCTTGACCCGCGAGCAAGTTCGCGCTGAGTTTTTGGCTGCGCGGCAAGCTGGGCAGATCAACAGCTTTGACAACCTGGCTGACTTGAACGCGCCGGTCAAGGCCATCCGCACGGCACCCGCCACGCTGGCCCAGGCTGCGCGATAAGCAGCGAGCCGCCCAGCCAGGGCGGTGCTCTCAAAGCCAAAGGGCGGGGTGTCACCCGCCCTTTTTGCGTCTGCGGCAGAGCCTAGTTCAAGGATGCGCTGCGACCACCTGTGCCACCGCCGCCGTCAAGCGGCGCGCATAGGGCAGGTGCAAGAACTCATTCGGCCCATGGGCGTTGCTCTTGGGGCCGAGCACCCCGCAGACCATCATTTGCGCGCTGGGAAAGCCCTGCTGCAACAGATTCATCAAGGGTATGGTGCCGCCTTGGCCGATATAGCCCAGCGGTGCGCCGAAGTAGGCTTGTGAAGCGCTGTCCATGGCCTTCTCCAGCCAAGGGGCCAAACTCGGCGCATTCCACCCCGTGGCTCCCCAATTGTTCATGCGGCCGTCGGGGTGAAAGGTGACTTTGGCGTTGTAGGGCGCGTTGTCTTCCAGCAAGGCCTTGAGCTGCACGGCTGCCTCATGCCCCTCAACCAGCGGCGGCAGGCGCAGGCTCAGCTTGAACGCGGTGTAGGGGCGCAGCACATTGCCGGCGTTGGCCAGGGCTGGCATGCCGTCCACCCCCGTGACGGACAGGGTGGGCCGCCAGGTACGGTTCAGCAATGCCTGCACCGAATCTTTGGTGGTGGGCAGGGCAAACGCACCATCGGCCCCACAGGCCCAGGGGTAACGCTTCCAGACCTCTTCACCCAAAATGTCAGCGGTCGCCTGGGCTTGTGCCACGCGCTCTGGCGGAATCTCGCAATGAAAGACCGTCGGCAGCAACTGGCCGGTCTTGGCATCCTCTAGCCTGTCCAACACCTGACGCATGATGCGGAAACTGGAGGGCACGAGGCCGCTGGCATCGCCTGAGTGAATACCTTCGGTCAGGATCTCGACCTTGAGCGTGCCCGTGATGTTGCCGCGCAAGCTGGTGGTGAGCCAGAGTTGGTCGTAGTTGCCCGCACCGCTGTCGAGGCAGACCACCAAGCTCACGTCACCCAGGCGTGGCCGCAGGGCCTCCAGGTAGAGGGGCAGGTCAAACGAGCCGGACTCTTCGCAGCTTTCGATCAAGCCCACAATGCGCGGATGCGGCAGGTTTTGCGCCTTCAGGGCCTCAATCGCACTGACGGCTGCATAAACGGCATAGCCATCATCGGCACCACCTCGGCCATAGAGCTTGTCGCCGTCCAGCTTGGGCGTCCAGGGGCCGAGGTCAGAGCGCCACCCGCTGAACTCGGGTTGCTTGTCGAGGTGGCCGTACATCAGCACGGTGTGGGTGCTGCCGGCCTTGGTGGCCGGTATCTCGAAAAAAATCACCGGGGTGCGCCCGGGCTGGCGCACCACCTCCAGGGTCAAGCCCGGTACTTTGCGGCTCTCCACCCAAGCCGCCGCGTCGCGCACCACCTTGTCGATCAGGCCATGGGCTTCCCAGTCGGCATCAAACATCGGGCTTTTGGCCGGAATGGCGATGTATTCCGTGAGGCAAGGCAAGATGCGCTGCGCCCAGGCCTCATCGACAAAGGCGGCGAGTTGTTGGGCATCGGGGGTTGGCAGTTTTTCAGGGGCGTTCATGGTGGTGATCTCCACACAGTCGGGCGATGCCGAATTGTGCGCCTTTGGGCTGCGACCTATGCTTTGCGCCAACAAACCACTCCCCAAGCCCGACAGGTTCCAAGGTTCATTTGACTGTGCTGACGCCCCTCTTGAGTGCCTGCTCGCGCCGCCACTGGCTTGCCGTGGGCATGGCGGCAGCCGCAGGCCCACGCCTCTGCCCCGCCACCCCTGACACCGGCCCGCAAGCCCCCCGCCATGCGCTGGTGGTCGGCCAGACGCTGTCACTCGATGCGGGGCGCAACCCGGCCGCAGTGGCTGTACGCCAAGGCATTGAGACAGCCCTGCAAGTCGTGCGGCTGAATGGCGGCATACGCGGCCGCCCTTTGTGGCTGCGCAGCTTGGACGATCAAGGTCAACCCGAGGCGGCGGCCAGAAATGCCCAACGCCTTGCCGACGAGGGAGCCCTGCTGCTGTTTGCACCCCTGGGTGACGCCTGCGCCAGCGCCGTGCTGGCCGTCGCCAGCCGCCGCCAAATGCCGCTCATGGCACCGCTTTCGGGTTTGGCCCGCTTCTATGAGGCCATTCCCTCCGGGGTTTACCCCGTGCGTGCCAGTGCCCGCGCCGAGTGCGAATTTCTTTGGGGTCATGCCCGGACCATGGGCATGCGGCGAGTGGCCGTTTTGCACCTGGACGACGAGTTTGGCCGCAGCCTGCGGGATGACGCCCATGCCGCCGCCGAGGCCTTGGGGCTGCCCCCCGTTCTGTCGATGAGCCTGGCCCCAGGCAGCTCCGCCGCGGCACTGGCCCCTCTTCTGGAGCGCGCACGCCATGTCGATATGGTGTTGCTGCTGACTGATGGCCCCGCTGCGGCCGAGTTTGTGCGGCAACTCCGGCGCCTAGGCCTGCGGGCCGTGGTGATGGGCCTGAGTACCTGTGCCGCTGGGGTGCTGGCCCAGTTGGGCCCCGAGGCTTATGGTCTTCAGTTCAGCCAAGTTGTGCCCAGCCCCTGGGGAGCCAGCCTGCACTGGGTACAGCAGTTCCAACTGGCGTTCAAAGCCAGCTTTCGTGGTCAGCCCTTATCTCACCTCTGCCTGGAGGCTTACGTCAGCACCCTGGCCTTGGCAGAGGCGCTGCGCAATGCAGGCCCGCAACCCACACGCGAAAGCTTGCGAGCGGCCCTGCACAACAGCAGCGTGGCCTTGGATGGCTTTAGCAGCCACTACCTCGATGGCCAAGCCCGGGGCAGCCGCTATGTGGACATGGCTTTGGTTGGCCATGATGGGCGTTGGCGGCAATAGCCTTTACAGCCACATCGTCATTTGCGGCTCGGGTCCGGGCTCGTCATGCCAGTGGCGCGCCACTATCGCGCGGCTGGGGGTAACAGGTCGCGCCAGGTCATGGGCCGCTGGGGCGGCTGGCACTGGAACGGCGGTGGCTGCTCGCCAGGCGCTTGGTCACACACCGCAAAAAAATCCTTGGCCAAAGGATTGCAGTGCTGGGTGGTCTGCGCCCACAGGCTCAGCAAGAACCAGAACACGATGTACAGCAGCGGGGCCGCCCACAAAGCCCAGCGGACCGGGCGTGACAGACGCCGATCCACCACAGCCCACAGCACCAGCAGCACAATGCCCAGCACGCCAGTGCGAGAGGCCGTAAGCACTACGCCCAGCACCAACAAAGCCCCCATGGCCGCAAAGGCCGCTGTAGGCAAACGCCAGACCAAGAAGCGCCGCTGCTCGGCCAAAGGAAGCAGCGCAATCAGTGCCCACATGAGCCAGGAGCTGAGGTGATTGGGTTGGCGCAGATTGCCCACACCGCGCCCCACCAAGCCTGAGTGCGCCATGACATTACCGTCGATCCATGACGGCAAAAACACTTGCAGCACTGCAATCACCGCACTGAGCACCCCTGCAAGCACCACGGCCGAGGCAAAGGCATGAAACGCTTCCAGCCCGCCATCCCGTGCCCGGCGTGCCCAACCTGCCGCCCACAACACCGCCGCCGCCCCGCCCAACAAGGCCAAGCCCGACAAGGCCAAAGAACTGGGCCACGCCCCGCCCCACCAACTCCACAACGCCGCCCCAACCATGAGCACCAAGGCCAGCAGCATGGGCGCACACTGCCGCCACTGAACCCCAGACGCCTGCACAGCGCCGCGAAACGTCAGCAGCAGCCCCCCCCAGCCCAGAAAACTGAGCAGGTGGTTAAACATGGTGACGGTGGGCGTGCGGCTGAAGGCCAGCAGGACGGGGGCGGCGACGGCGAGCAAGGTGCCGACTATCAACGCAGATCGTTCTGGTGGTGCTGGCAGATCAGTGGTGGACATGGCGTGACGGTGTGTGAAAGCGACTCGATTCTGACTCAGGCACACCCCTGCCTTCTCGCACATGTGGGCAGGCGACCCACAGAGACTGCCAGCCCCCGCCCCCGTTATGGACAATGGGCCTCCAAACCATCTCGAACGCGGGTGCATTGACGCCCCCCCTCAGGTCATCGCACTTCTGCCCCACTCGACCATGCCCCCCTTCGACCTTTTGCGCTGGACGCGCTATGCCACTTACGCCTATCTGGTGGCGGTGCCTGGGCTGGTAGAGAGCCTCAACTTGCTCGCTATCCACGACACCGCCAGAGCCTTGCAAGCGGCCCTTTGCTGCCTGGCGGTGGCCGCTTGGGCTCAACGCTTTGACCCTCGTCAATGCCGCCTCAGCCGACTGCAACTCGGTTTGGTCGGCTTGATGGTGGCCTTGACGCTGGTGTCGATCGTGCAAGCCCAGTGGCCGTTGTTTGCCGCCACCGAAGCTTGCCTCTGGATGGGCCTGATCGCTCTGGGGTGGGTGTTTGCCGCGTCAGACAAGGACTGCCTGAGCCAAGAAATACCCGGCGTCATTGCCGCCGCCGTTTTGGCCATGGCCCTGCAAGAGGTGATGAATATTGGCTTCGCCTGGTTATCGCACTTTCCGCTGGATGTTGGTGATGTGGGCCGGGGCCACCCGAATCGACGGCACTTTAATCATGTGCAAACCATGGCGCTCATCCTAGCCGGAATACCTATGTGGTATGGCCAGGCGCGATGGATACGTTGGAGCGCATGGTTGGGCTTTGTCGTGGGTATGGCTTTGGTGTGGTTTTCCGGCGCGCGAAGCACTTTGTTGTCCTTGGCCATCGTCAGCCTCGGGTTTTTAGCACTGGTACAGCAAAAGCACTTTTGGACAAAGCGGCTACTGCTGATGGTAGCGGCCTCTGTTGCCACCTATATCATCGTCTACCGGTGGACACCAGATGCCATTGGCGTGGTGATTGCAGACGCTGAAACCATGAGCCAACGCAATCAGGCTGGCACCGTCAATACCAGAATCATGCTGTGGCAGCATGCTTGGAACATGGCCGCTGCAAAACCATGGACGGGATGGGGGGGCTTACACTACGCCACCCTCACACACTTACCGGCGGCTCACCCTCACAATATTATTTTGCAGTGGGCGGCGGAGTGGGGGTGGGTGTCGACCCTGTTGGCGCTCTTTGCATTAGCCCGGTTAACGCGCCTAGCAAGAGCGGCAATGAGGCGGCGATTGCGTGGGGCGTCTTGGCCACTCTCGCCAATAGCCACAGCTGCAGGGTTAGCATCCCTAGCGGGATGGGTCGATGCGATGTTTTCCGGAACTTTGACAATGCCAGCATCTCAGGTCTGGTGGCTTTTTTGTCTCGGAACTCATCAAATCAATAAACTGGCTGAAATAGATTCAAATTCCAAAGAGGCCAACTCGAAAAAACATCTAATTGGCATTGTATTTACCCTACTAACGCTATCAATCGCAAATGCCACTTACAATCATTTATGTGGATTTGATATGCAATCAAACCCGCGATCAGAATCTTTACAACCCAGGCTATGGCTACTAGGTAACCTTCCTAAACAGGGCAGTTAATGTCGCATCAAGAACCGCGACATTCAGGCGGTCTGAATTTTGGTAACAGAGTGCCGCCCGCTACACAGTTCCATTTTATACTTGATGAAGGAATGTTCCCTGCAGTCAAGGCTACGTCTGAACTCGAAGGTGTAAATACCAGCGAACCATCGCCAGCAATTTTTTCAAAGGTGATAGTAATTGCCCCAGTGGCGGGATCAATCTCCATCATTTTCACATTGCTAGTGGGCGTATAAGACATCCCGCGAGAAAGATCGGAACTTCCCGTAGCCGCATTTTCTGCAACTAGCCCTTTGTTTGCAGCCACCAAGGCCAGACCTTCGGTCACTCGAGCTCGAACAGTGTAATCTTGATAAGCTGGCAGAGCCACAGCAGCCAAAATTCCGACGATTGCCACCACAATCATTAACTCAATGAGCGTAAACCCAGAGTATCGCTGCTTCATATATCCACCTTCAGTCCAAAACAGTTATTGCTTCAGATCTTAAAACTTCTCAAGATGGTCAATGACCCGAAAAGGTCATTGAAAAGGCGTCAATTACCAAATGACAGAGAAGGCCAAAGCCCCCTCTGTCATCGCTAATACTATCTATCAGCTAGATGCACGGCACTGAGCAGGACGATACTTGGGATCCAAAGTACCACCCGTGCAACTCCAGGCGATGGTGGTCTTAGGGGGTGTACCCGCAACCAAGGCGGCACCCTCACTGGTAGGGACGAAGGTAATCGTCTTGTCTGTACCACCTGATTTAGTCGTATATTTCACTGTTATGGTGCCACTTGTCTTGTCGATCGTCACGTCGTTAACGTTATCTGTTTTCAAGAAATTGAATCCCGCACCCAGATCTAGCGAACCTGACGCGGCATTCTCCGCAACTGTAGATTTCGCAGCTGCGGCCATGCCAACGCCTTCGACCACGCGTGCACGAACCGTGTAATCCTGATAAGCCGGCAAGGCAACAGCCGCCAAGATGCCTACGATGGCCACCACGATCATCAGTTCGATCAGGGTGAAACCTTGTTGAATGCGCTTCATGAGATGCTCCGTTGAGTTAGACGAGGAGTGAGACAAAAGGGCAGGCTGTACTGCTCCTGCTGAGCTTTCTATAAGCGAAGGGCGTGCCAGCTTTTTGGGGCCTGTAGGCCGTGCTTTTTTTGGGCTTTGCGACCAGAATGGTCATGTTGGAGAGCCCAATCGTGTCAACACGGGGGCGGAGCTGACGAAATTTGTCAGCTTCACGCCAGAACAGCGGCCTGGGCTGCCGCCGTGCGTCAGTCCGCCAAGGGGATGACCTGGCCCGCCACCAGCAGGTGCAGCGGCACGCCAGGCAGCAGGCGGGCCAGGTCTTGCTGGATGGCCTGCATCTCACCGGGTTTGACATGGGTCAGCATCAGTGTGACGCCCTCAGGGGCGTGGCGAAGCTCGGCGGCCAAGGACGAAGGGCAGTGGTGGCCAGCTTCTTGGGCCAAGAGGTGCTCGGCTTCAGGAAAGGCGATTTCAATCACCAAATGGCTGACGCGGCGGCCTTGCAAGGCCTGCCAGAGCTTGGGGTTGGGGCCGGTGTCTCCGGTGTAGACCCAATCGCCCTGCGCGCCACGCAGCGCAAAGCCCACCGCAGGCACGCTGTGGGCGGCGGGCAGCACCTCGATGGCACGCCGCTGGCGGCCCAGGGCCAGCACCTGCCCCACAGCCAGCGGCACCAGCTCTAGCACGGGCTTGTCTTTGCTAGGGATGCGGGTGAAGTCTGGCCACAGTTGGTCGTTGAAGAGGTGCTTTTGCAAGACTGCCAGAGTCTCGGGCAGGGCATGCACTTGGATGGGTGGGCGGCCTGGGCGGCGGCGCATCACGCTGTCGGCCAGCAGGGGAATGCCCAGCACGTGGTCGAGGTGAGAGTGGCTGACCAGAATATGGTCAATACACGCCAACTCGGAGAGTTCAAGGTCGCCCACGCCCGTACCGGCATCGATGAGGATGTCGTCGTCCAGCAAAAAGGCTGTCGTACGGCACCCCTTGGCAATGGAGCCCGAGCAGCCGAGAACGCGGATGCTCACGCTGCTGGCCCTCCGTCGGGCGCGGGCCGACTGTCGCCCAGGGCCGATGACGGGGCCGCAGCGCGGTCCAGGTCATTTTGCAAACGGCGGGCGAGGCCTGCAAACAAGTCGGCAGATGAGCGTGAAAGACCTGCGCCTTCGGCCTGCTGCTGCGATGTGGCGTGAGAGTTCAAAGCAAGTAATTCGTTGAGGCGGCCCAGATAGGCACGTGCCGATGCGTCATGGTGCAGGCGGGCCGCCGCCAGCGCAAGCTGCCAATTGCGCAGTTGATCCTGAGTTGCGGCATCCGCCAAACACGCGGACGGAAGGGGCGTGAAGATGTTCACAAATTGTTGCCGACCTTTCACTTTGGTTTGATCGACCTCCACCCAAGCAATGTCGGGCAGGTCCAAGCGTGCCGCGTGGCAGGTGGTGTCACTGACCAGCAGCCCCACGCCGGCATGGCGGGTTTGGCTCTCGAGGCGTGCCGCCAGGTTCACGGCGTCTCCTACAGCGGTGTAGGCACGCCGGGCGCTGGAGCCTAGGTCGCCCACGCAGACCACGCCGGTGGCCACACCAATGCCGTAGCCCACCTCGGGCAAGCCCCGGGCACGCAGGGCTTGGTTGAGCGGCACCGTGCCTTGGGCCAAGGCCATGGCGGCTCGCACGGCGCGTGCGGCGTGGTCGGCCTGGGGTTGCGGTGCCCCCCAAAACGCCATCACGGCGTCACCAATGAATTTGTCCAGCGTGCCACCATGGTCATGCACGATGGCCGTGGCGGTGGACAGGTACTGGTTGAGCAGGTCTCTCAAGGCCAGGGGGGGGAGGCTCTCAGCAATGCTGGTAAAGCCACGCAGGTCGCAAAACAGAATGGTGAGCTCGCGGTTTTCGGCTTCGAGCTTGTGCGCTTGCGGGTCGCGCGCCAGGGCGCGGGCGCGGTCTGGCGGCAGGTAGCTGCTGAACAAACGGACCAAGGAGCGACGCCCCTCCCACTCACGCACATAGCTGACACTGACCGCGCCAAAAAACAGGATGGCAGAGAGCACCAAGGCCGTGGCCACGGGCAAGACCAGGCCCGCCTGGGAATAGGCCAGGAGATTGCTTGCAACCAAGCTCACACCCAAGGCCGCCGCGCCCACCATGGCCCAACGCCCGGCCAAGCGGGTGGCCACCAGCGCGGCCAACAACATCGAGATGATGATGAGGGCGACCTCGTAGCCGGGTGCCCAGTCAGGGCGTTGGGGCAGGCGGCCATCAAGCATGCCCGCGAGCAAATTGGCATGCACCTCAACCCCAGGCATGGCGGCGTTGACGGGTGTTGAGCGAAGGTCGGCCAGGCCTGGTGCCGAGCTGCCCACCAAGACCAACTTGCCTGCCAGCTCCGCCGCCGGGATGCGCCCGGCCAGCAGAGTGGCGGCAGGCACATAGCGAAACGCGCCGCCCACTTTGCCACCTCGGCCCCGGTAGGGCACGCGCAGGCCACCGCGTTCGTCCAGCGCCAGCAGGCGGGGCTCGCCGCCATCGGGCGGCGTGAGCTTGAGTGCTACCAAGTCGAGCAAACCTTCACGACCGGCCACCGGTACCCACACGGGTTCAACGGCGGGCAGGCCAGCGGCCACGCGGGCCAGTGACAGTGCCAAAGAGGGCTGAACTTGCTGATCGACGCGGCCCACGGCTGGCACGGACCGCACCACACCATCGTCGTCCGGCCAGGCATTGAAGAAGCCCGCCGCCGGGGCCGCTGCCAGCAAGGTCGCCACGTTGGCCCCATAGCCATTCCAAAGGGGTAGGCGCACCTGGGACGATGGCTTTGGCAGAGCAAACAGCGGTGGCGGCAAGGGCCCCACGCGCACGCCACCACGGTCGTTGCTGAGGTAGTAGCCCAAGACGATGGGGCGGCCCTGGAGCGATTTGGCGAAAACCGCGTCGTTGTCGGTGGTTTGACGCCAGCGGGGTAACTGTTGGGCCAGGGCGGGGTCCGATTGCGCCAATGCCTTGAGCAAGGGCCAAGCACCCAAATCTGGCTCGGCAAAGACAAAGTCAAAGCCGATGGCCGCCACTCTTTGGCGCTGGATCAATTCGTCCACCAAGCGCGCGAAATGGGTACGAGGCCAGGGCCAGCGGCCCAACTCGGCCAAGCTGGCCTCATCCACATCGACGATCACGATGTCAGGGTGAGGCCCCGGCTGCAAATAGGCGTTTTGGCGCAGGTCGTCAAAAGCCAACTCCATGCGCTGTAAAGCGGCGATGGGTGACACCGCCGCATGCCAAGCCCCCAGGGCCACCAGCAGCACGCTGGCCACCCACAAACTACCGCGCGACACAAACCGGCGAAGGCGTCTCACATCAAAAGCCGAGAGTGAGAGAGGTTCTTCTGCCGACGCCGCCGTTGAGGCGCGAGAGGACGATCAGCCCTGGATGAATTGCATCTGGGTGCCAGCCAGTTCAATCACATCCCCATTCTTCAGAGGCATGACATCGTCTGCCAGCCGCACGCCATTGACGCTGGGGCGCGAGTCTCCCTCGACGTGTGCCAAGACATAGCCTGTGGGGCGCTTGGCGATAGACGCCACTTGGGTGCCCGGTTTGCCAACGGTGGTGACCACTTTGGTCAACAACACTTCGCGGCCCGCCGCACCACCATTGAGCACCTTGATGGAGGCTGGCAGTTGCGTGACGGTGGGCGGCGGCACCACGGCCTGCGCGCCCCCAAAGGCCCCGGGGCGCAGCACCATGGTCTTTTCGTAGTCGGCCACTTCTTCGGATTGGTAACGAATCCGATATTTGCCGATTTCAACGGTATCGTTGTGTGCCAACAACTGTTTTTTGATGGCCTTGCCGTTGATGTAGGTGCCATTGGTGCTGTTGAGGTCTTCGATATAGACCTCATTACCCACGGCCAAGAGCACTGCATGCTCGCCACTGACCGCCAAGTTATCGATGACGATGTCGTTGTAAGGGCGGCGGCCCAAGGTGGTGCGATCCTTGGTGATCTGCACCTCTTTAATGACGACGTTGTCGAGTGAAACGACCAGCTTGCCCATGAAAATCCTCTTGTTGTTTAGTAGCCGATCTGTTCAGCGCCGCAGAGCAATGCGGGCCCCCTGCACCAGATCAGCGACGGAACGGCCACCAGGCCCGCCCTGTTGCGGCGGTGCCTCCCTTGGCTCGAACCAAAATCACGGCGATATTATCCCGCCCTCCTGCGTCGTTGGCAGCCTGAACCAAAGCCCGCCCCATGGGTTCCAGTTCAGATTCTGCGCACATCACCGCCTCTATGCGGGCATCCGGCAACATGTCGGAGAGCCCGTCAGAGCACAGTAACAGCAGATCGCCTGCCTGTATATCGTGCTCGCGAACCTCCAGCAGGACATCTGGTTCCACCCCTACCGCACGGGTGACGAGGTTGCGGTGGACAGACTTGGCAGCGTCTTCAGGGGTGATTAACCCTGCGTCGAGTTGCTCTTGCAACAAAGAGTGGTCTCGGCTGAGTTGCTCCAGGCGGTCGCCCCGCAAGCGGTAGGCTCGCGAATCACCAATGTGGCCAATCCACAAGCGGTCGTTCACCACCATGGCCGCGACCAGGGTGGTCCCCATGCCGGCCCATTCAGGCTTGCTGTTGGCAGCCTCAAACACCTTGCGATTGGCTTCTTGAGCTCCGCGCATCAAGGCCTGGGCGGTGTCGGCGGCCAGCCGGGGAGCCCCGGGGTCGGCCAGCCACTGGGTCATGTGCTCGCGCATGGTGGTCGCCGCCATGTCGCTGGCCACTTCACCCGCTTGATAGCCACCCATGCCGTCGGCCAGAACCGCCAGGGCCAGGGCCTCGTCAACCTGGACAACGTCCTCGTTGTTGCTCCGCGCGCGGCCCGTGTCGATCACGCTGAAGTAGTCGAGTTGCAAGGTCACGATGTGTCCGACGAGATTGGCTGCAAAGAATTACACATTGTGCCTTGTCACAGCCGCATCGTCTGGAAGTGCCAGACCGCAGACCAGTGCCATCTTGCACAACTCCCGTGCCAGCTCGTCGCCATCGGTCGGGCGGTCTGAGGGCTGCTTGGCCAGTAGCGCTGCCATGAGCGACCCCAGGGGCTGAGGTAGGTCTGGTCGCAAGGTTTGCAGGGCCGGTGGCACCTGGTTGGCGATGTGGGTCAATAGGGTGCCAAGGTTGCTGGTCTCGAAAGGCAGCCGTCCCGTCAATGCCTCGAACAGAACCACTCCCAGGCTGTAGAGGTCCGATCGACCATCCAAGCTGGTGCCTGCCAATTGCTCCGGCGACATATAGGCCGGTGATCCGACCATCACGCCGCTGCGGCTGCCTCCCGCGTGACTCATATGGGCGCATCCAAAGTCGCCGACTTTCACAATGCCGCTATGGGCCTGAACCAAAATATTGCCTGGTTTGACATCGCGGTGCACCACACCCATTCGATGGGCATAGGCCAAGGCCGCTGCAACTCGTGCTCCCAAGTTAAGGATAGCCCCGGTTGACCAGCGTTCTCTTGAGCCCGCCAAGCTGCGTCCGAGGTCCTCAGCAGACACCCATTCCATGGCGATCCAGCCATGCGCTTCTTCACTGTTTTTGTCGTCAATGCCTGCGGAGAGGCAGCGAATGATGTCCGGGTGATTCAGAAGCGCAGCGGCAGTGGCCTCTCGCATGAAGCGATCTCGAGCCACCTCGCCGGGATTGAGTTTGACCACCTTGACGGCCACGGGAAATCCGGTGGTGGGCTCGGTGGCCAAAAAAACTTCCCCCTGCTCTCCTTGCGCGACTGAGCGAACCAAGGTGAAGCCACCCGCTCTTCGGAGTAGCTGCACGGGCCTTGTCGGCACCTCAGGCGCAACGGACAGGGTCGTTTTGAGGCGGGCCCATATCCCGGCTGATGCTGAGCTCATATCGGTCCTCCCTGACTGAGATGGCTTGGCGGCACGTTATCACAGGCAGGTGGGCGGGCGCTGGTCAAGCCCCCCCCGCGAGTTCAAGCTCAGCCGGGGATGGGTTCGGTCGGCTTCTTGGCGCGCTGACCTGCCCAACGTCCTACCGCCAACACGCCAATCACTAAGGCGGCAGTGACAATCCAGCCCAGCCAAGCACGATCATCAAATGCGCCATTTAAGAGTTGTTCGCCCACAATCATTTGCGCGGCGGTGTAGGCCAGAACGGCCGCACCCAACTGAATGATGATCGGGAACCTGTCGACAAGCTTGAGCACCAAGCTGCTACCCCAGACCATGATGGGCACGCTGATCAGCAAGCCGACAACCACCAAGTCGAAGGCACCATGCGCCGCGCCAGCAACGCCCAGGACGTTGTCAACACCCATCAGCGCATCAGCGACCACGATGGTTTTCATGGCACCAAAGAAGGTATTTGCGCCGGTGTGACCGCCTCCGGCATCTTCACTCGGCTTGAGCAAGCCGTAGGCAATCCAGATCAGGCCCAGGCCACCCACGAGCATCAAGCCTGGTATCTTAAGCAACCAGACGACGGCCAGCGTCATGGCAGCACGCACCACCACTGCGCCGACCGTTCCCCACAAGATCGCTTTACGCTGCAGCTCGGCTGGGAGATTGCGAGCGGCAAGCGCGATGACAATGGCGTTGTCGCCGGCCAATACGAGGTCGATGAGAATGATGGCCAACAAGGCCGATACCCACTCGGGGGAGAACAGTGGCATGGGAACTCCGAAGCAAAAGACCAACAAGTCCGCGCAACGAAAAGGCCACTCAAGCGTCAAAAAAATTGACCTTCGGGCACTTGTCGCTGAGCGCGAGTGCACGAAGGTCTTGCTCGTCTCTCTGTCAAAAGAGACTTGGCAAACCGGAGACCCTCCCGGGTCACGTATTGACGATTTGCCAGCATTTCAGCCCTCGCGGGCTGAAGTGGGAGCTACTCCCCTTCACATCTCGATTTTATCAGATCGCAGAAGTTTGGTGGCGAGCTTTGAGGAATCGCCCCAAGCCAACCACCAACAAAGCGCCAAATCCTGCCGCAGCCAACGCGGTGGCGTGCGGCACTGCGCCCCAATGTGCGAGGACAGCGGGATCGGTGACGATCATTTCACCAGCCAGCCAGCCTAGCAGACCGGCACCCAAGGTGATGATGATGGGGAAGCGCTCCATCACTTTGAGCAACAAGGTCGAGCCAAAAATGATCAAAGGAATACTGATGGCCAAACCGACGATCAACAAGGTGTTGTCTCCCTTGGCGGCGGCGGCGACCGCCAACACGTTGTCCAAGCTCATGACCAAGTCAGCGACCAAGATCGTGCGAATGGCCGTCAACATGCTTGAGTTGCCTTCCTCAGCGCCAACGTCACCACCGTCATCGTCCTCCAAAAGCAGCGAGACGCCGATGTACACCAGGGCGACGCCACCGATGATCTTGAGATACGGCAGAGTCAGCAAGCGCACGGCCAGCAGCGTCAGGCCAATCCGCATCACGATGGCTGCGGCCGATCCAAAGAAGATGGCCTTCTTTTGCTGATGCGCCGGCAGTGAGCGTGCGGCCAGAGCGATCACCACGGCGTTGTCGCCCGATAAAAGGATGTTGGCCACGATGATGGAGCCCAAGGCGGTCCAGAAGGTGGGGGAGGCGATGTCCATGAGAACTCCGTCGGAAAATGCAAGAGGCCTGATGCGTTGGCATCAGGCCCCAGATTCGGGTGGATGGTGCGTTGCCACACCACGCCGGGAGTTTAGAAGAGCGCCGCCTTCGAGACGTGCGTACAACTACGCACGCCCAAGGGCTGCACCTGTCTTAGAGCATCGCCTTGAGCAGGCGGCCCATTTCGGACGGGTTGCGCGTGACCTTGAAGCCACACTCTTCCATGATGGCGAGCTTGGCGTCGGCCGTGTCTGCACCACCAGAGATCAAGGCACCGGCATGGCCCATGCGCTTGCCTGCGGGAGCGGTCACGCCAGCGATGAAGCCCACGATAGGCTTCTTCATATTGGCCTTGCACCACATTGCGGCTTCGGCTTCATCGGGGCCACCGATTTCGCCGATCATGATGACGGCATCGGTGTCCGGGTCGTCATTGAAGGCGCGCATCACGTCGATGTGCTTCAGGCCGTTGATGGGGTCGCCACCAATGCCCACTGCAGACGACTGGCCCAGACCGATTTCGGTCAACTGCGCCACAGCTTCGTACGTCAGGGTTCCCGAGCGCGAGACCACGCCGATACGACCCTTGCGATGGATGTGACCGGGCATGATGCCGATCTTGATTTCTTCCGGGGTGATCAAGCCGGGGCAGTTCGGGCCCAGCAGCAAGGTCTTCTTGCCGCCAGCCGCTTCCTTGGCCTTCATCTTGTTGCGCACTTCGAGCATGTCGCGAACAGGGATGCCTTCGGTGATGCAGATGGCCAGGTCCAGGTCGGCTTCAACGGCTTCCCAGATGGCAGCGGCAGCGCCAGCGGGCGGCACGTAAATCACAGACACCGTGGCACCGGTCTGGGCCGAAGCCTCCTTGACCGAGGCGTAGATGGGAATGCCTTCGAAGTCTTCGCCAGCCTTCTTGGGGTTCACGCCAGCGACGAAGCAGTTTTTGCCATTGGCATAGGCCACGCAGCCCCGGGTATGGAACTGACCGGTCTTGCCCGTGATGCCCTGGGTGATGACGCGTGTGTCTTTGTTGATAAAGATCGACATGTGTGTGTTCCTTCGCTCTGGGCTTACTTGACGGCCGCGACGATAGCGGTGGCAGCTTCTGCCATGGTGTCCGCAGCAATGATGGGCAGACCGGAGTCAGCCAACATCTTCTTGCCCAGATCTTCGTTGGTGCCCTTCATGCGGACGACCAGCGGCACTTGCAGGTTGACGGCCTTGCAGGCGGTGATCACGCCTTCAGCAATGGTGTCGCACTTCATGATGCCGCCGAAGATGTTGACCAAGATGCCCTTGACGGCCTTGTTCTTCAGCATGATCTTGAAGGCTTCGGTGACCTTCTCGGCCGTCGCGCCACCGCCCACGTCCAAGAAGTTGGCCGGCTCGCCGCCAAACAACTTGATGGTGTCCATGGTGGCCATGGCCAAGCCAGCGCCGTTCACCAAGCAACCAATGTTGCCGTCCAGGCTGATGTAGGCCAGGTCGAACTTAGAGGCTTCGACTTCAGCAGGATCTTCTTCGTCCAAGTCGCGGTAGGCCACGATCTCGGGGTGACGGAACAGGGCGTTGGCGTCAAAGTTGAACTTGGCGTCCAGGGCGATCAGGTTGCCCTTGGAATCGCAGTTCAGCGGGTTGATTTCCACCAACGATGCGTCCGTTTCCATGTAGCAGCGGTACAGGTTTCGGAACAGCGTGACGGCTTGATCGTGCGAGCCTTCGGGCAGGCCGATGGCCGCAGCAATCTTTTGGGCCTGCTCGGTGGTGAAGCCCACCAGCGGATCGATCACTTCGGTGATGATCTTCTCAGGGGTGGAATGGGCCACTTCTTCAATGTCCATGCCGCCTTCGCTGGAAGCGATGAAGGCCACCTTCTGGGTCTGGCGGTCAGTGACCAGCGAGACGTAGTATTCCTTCTTGATGTCGGCGCCTTCTTCAATGTAGAGGCGACGAACCTTTTGACCCTCAGGGCCGGTCTGGTGCGTGATCAGCTGCATGCCCAGAATCTGGTTGGCCAGGGTCTTCAGGTCATCCATGCTCTTGGCCAGCTTGACGCCACCGCCCTTGCCGCGGCCGCCCGCGTGGATCTGAGCCTTGACCACCCAGACGTTGCCGCCCAGCTTTTGGGCCGCTTCCACGGCTTCCTGCACAGTGAAAGCCGGGTAGCCGCGAGGCACTGGCACGTCGAATTGGCGCAGGATTTCTTTGCCTTGGTATTCGTGGATCTTCATGGGTGGTCTTTTCGTGAGTTCAGGACGAAAGAGGTCAAGCGGCCTAAGCCGCGTCGCGAGACGCTGCCGGGGTCACCGGCGCGTGATTTTCCGATACTTTGTTGGCATCAGGCTGACGAAACCAGCGAGGATAGTGCAATCGCACCACCTCGCCGTCCCGTCTCAGTGCATGACAGCGGTCAAGCTGGAAAGGGGCTTGATTGCCTTCTCCCTTGGTGTCCAGCACCAAGCCGGCGAACGCTTGGATGACAGCGGTCGGCAGTACATCGGCCAATTCTGTCAAATGTGTACACCCCGCCACGCCGCCCAGGCGCTCTCTGGCCGCGCGCTTGAAGCCCTGCATCAGATTCAGGCCTTCCAATTTGGCATAAGCATCGCCGTGCTGGTCGCACTGGCCGCGGTAGGGCACCGCCAAAGACTCGGCACCAGCGCGAACAATGTTGAATTGGGTGTCGATCACCAGCCTCAGCAGCAGGTCGTGGATAGCATGCCCTGCAGGCAACACGCCTTGGCTGCCTCGAATCTCCCGCGTCTTGGTGTCGCGCAAGCGGGCATCGACTTCCCACAAGCCATCGGCACGCGAATACATCGTCACCTCGACGGCGCGAGTGTGCTGAAGCACGCGTTGGGGGTCTGAAGCAGGCAGAGGCATGGGTGAGCAGTGCTGCGCATGTCGTGCTTGAGGCCGTGCCCTCAGAGGGAGCCGCCTGGATCAAGCCCGTGACAGCACGGGAACAAGTAGGCACTGTATCACGCGTGCTGCAATGCAGCATTCTTGCGCCAAGTTGGCGCAACAGTGCCTGCGACGATCATTCATCGTCAGGGTCGCGCCCACCAACAACCCTGCGCACTGTCTCGGCGCTGAAGCCCCGAGCAGCCAAAAACCGCATCTGCCGCTCGCGCTCCTGAGCATCGGCGGCAATGGAGCCAAAGCGCTTTTGCCAGACTTCGTGCGCACGCTGGACTTCCGAAGACCGCAGTTGCTGGGCTGTTTCGGCATCCAGCGCCAGCCCGTGTTGGGCCAGCTCATGGCGAATGCGGCGTTCGCCATGCCGCGCCACCCGCGCATTCACCCGCGCTTCGACAAAGCGCACATCACTTTGATACTGGCGCGCCGCTAGCCAGTCGAGCACCGCCTCGACCTCCGCGTGCAGTGCCTCGGCACTGGGCGCTTCAGCCAGAGGCGTTGGGGTCGGCTGCGCCGCCGCTGCCTCGTGGTCCCAGGGGTCCACGGGTGGTACTTGAGCAGCGGCGGCGGCCAGCTTACGCGCATGGGCCAGCAAGCGCTTGTGCAGTTCGCTGCGGCTGTATTCGCGGCGGGCCAGCAGTGCCAGTGCCTGAGCCTTCAGGCTGGGTATGGGGCGATGGCTGGCCATGCCTCAACTGCCTCGGCCCGCGCCTTCAGAACGAAAACAGCCGAGGCTCAGGCCGCGCCGCCCGACTCCGCCAGCAAGGGCACGCCCACGGCTGTGCGGACTTTGTTTTCGATCTCACGGGCGATGTCGGGGTTCTCACGCAAGAACTCGCGCGAGTTGTCTTTGCCCTGGCCAATTTTTTCGCCGTTGTAGGCATACCAAGCACCGGACTTGTCGACGATTTTGTGGGCCACGCCCAGGTCGATGATCTCGCCCTCGCGGCTCACACCCTCGCCATACAGGATGTCGAACTCGGCCTCCTTGAAGGGGGGGGCTACCTTGTTCTTGACGACCTTGACGCGGGTTTCGCTGCCCACGATCTCTTCGCCCTTTTTGATGGAACCAATGCGACGGATGTCCAGGCGCACCGAGGCGTAGAACTTCAGGGCATTGCCGCCGGTGGTGGTTTCAGGGCTACCAAACATCACCCCGATCTTCATGCGGATCTGGTTGATGAAGATGACCATGCAGTTGGACTTTTTGATGGTGGCCGTCAGCTTGCGCAGCGCCTGGCTCATCAGCCGCGCCTGGGCGTAGAACTTCAGGGCATTGCCGCCGGTGGTGACGATTGATCAGCGCGTCAAGGCACTGGACCTGGGGGCCGATGACTTCATGGCCAAGCCCTTCTCGTTGCAAGAGCTGGAGGCCCGGGTCCGTGCGCTCACACGCCGTGGCCTGGGGACGGCCTCCAGCGTCATCAAACATGGCCCGCTGACCTTTGATGCCACCGGGCGTGTGGCCTATATCAACGAGCAGATGATTGAGCTGTCGGCCCGTGAGATCAGCCTGCTGGAGGTGCTCTTGCAGCGGGCCGGCCGCTTGGTCAGCAAAGATCAGTTGGTGGCCCGTTTGTGTGAATGGGGCGAGGAAGTGAGCAACAACGCCATCGAGGTCTACATCCACCGCTTGCGCAAGAAGATCGAACAGGGCCCGATCCGGATCGCCACCGTGCGGGGCTTGGGCTATTGCCTCGAAAAGATCGCTTCGTGATCAAGGCCACGGCCTGAACCCGCCCCAGTCTTGGCCGTGATCAAAGCCTTGGGCCGAGAGCAGCGATCGCTGTTTGGCGAGATCCTAGATTGGATGCTCGTGCCCTTGCTGCTGCTGTGGCCCATGAGTGCAGCGCTCACCTGGCTGGTCGCCCAGAACATTGCGGCCCGGCCCTATGACCGTGACTTGGCACAGCTCACTCGCATGGTGTCACGCCAAATGGTGGCCGACCCCCAAGGCAAGCCCGGCAAGGCCAAGCTTTCTGACTCCGCTGCTGCCCTACTGCGCAGCGACGATGTGGACAAAATCTTCTTTCAGGTCCTGGGTGCGCGGGGCGAATTGATTGCCGGTGACCGCGAATTGCCTTCGCCCCCTGAGGGCGGCAACCTCACGGTGGGCGAGGTTCAGTTCCGCGATGAGGTGGTGCAGAACGAGGCCGTCCGCATCGCCAGCATGAGGCTGACGCCAGGGATGTCGGCCGAGCCGGGCATCACCTTGGTGCAGGTGGCCGAAACCATGGACAAGCGCGAGCGGCTGACCACGGAAATCATCAAAGGCGTGCTGCTGCCACAGTATGTGATTTTGCCCTTAGCGGTTTTACTCGTATGGTTCGCCTTGGCCCGAGGCATTGCCCCGCTATCGCACCTTCAGCAACGCATTCTGAAGCGCGAAAGCCATGATCTCAGCCCGATCGACGTCCACGATGCGCCCGAAGAAGTGGCCCCGCTGGTGCGCTCGATCAACGAGCTGTTGGCGCGACTCGACCAGTCCATGAGCGCGCAGAAGCACTTTTTGGCGGATGCGGCACACCAGCTCAAAACCCCGTTAGCCGGTTTGCGCACCCAGGCCGAGTTGGCCCAGCGCGAGCTGGATGAGCGTGGCGATGTGGGATCGGTACGCAAGTCCTTGCAGCAAATCTCACGCTCCAGCCAGCGGGCGGCGCATATGGTGAACCAGCTCTTGTCCATGGCCCGCGCTGAGGACGAAGAGCAGGCGCGGCGGCAACAGGCTTTCAACATCGCCCGCCTGGCCACTGACACCGTACAGGACTTTGTGCCCAAGGCCATGGACAAGCGTATTGACCTGGGCTATGAAGGCCCTGAGAGCAGCGAAGACCTGCCTCGTTTGGTGGGCCAACCATTGCTGGTGCGCGAGATGATCCGCAACCTGGTGGACAACGCCTTGCAGTACACCCCAGAGGGCGGTTGTGTCACCGTGCGCATCATGGCGGACCCTTTTGGTCAGGTGCTGGTGCTGCAAGTTGAAGACAACGGCCCAGGCATCCCAGAGGCTGAACGTGAACTGGTGTTCCAACCTTTTTACCGAGCCCTGGGCACCAATGTCGATGGCAGCGGCTTGGGCCTGGCCATCGTGCGAGAAATTGTGGAGAAGCACGACGCCAGCCTGACGGTCGAGGACGCCCGCCCCCAGGTGGGCGAGCACGCGGATCGACCCGGCACGCGCTTCACCGTGCGCTTCGCCTTGGCCGCAGGCCCGGACGGGCCAAACGCAGCTTGAGGGTATAGGGGGGTGAGGCCCCCTAGGGTCGGGAAGCCCGTAGGGATGGGTAGCCGACGCCGAGCTTTCTACAGTGCGCTCAGCGTTCGGTAGGGATCGGACGCGTGAATCCAAACCCCACAAGGAGTTCTTGCATGAACCGCACTCTGCTGACCGCCGCCGCTCTGTTGACCCTGGCTGGCACGACCTTCGCCAACGGCATCGCTGGCGGCGTTTCCCCGAACCAAGCCCAGGCTGCCCCGCAGGCCACCCCAAAGGTGGTGGTCGCTCAAGATATCGCCCCGCAGGCCACCAACCTGATCAACTTTGACACGATCACTGCCCCCGACCTGTTCATCAGCACCACGGCGCTGGTGTCGGTGGGCACAGTGCAGTTCAATGGCTCCAGCACCCAACCACTGGATGGTGGCGCTGTGTTGAATTCCTCGTCTAATTTCAGCGTTACAGGCTATTCAGCGCCCAATTTCTTGGCATTCAACTGCAACACCACCATGGCCGATGGTGGTGTTCCTCGTCTGCCTGAAGTGATTCGCTTTGCCAGCGAAGTCAGCCAAGTCTCTCTGAAGATCGGCTCAGGTATCGACGTGGGAGCCAAGGTGACGATGTTCGGCATCGGCAGCCAAGGGGTTGAAAAGAAGGTCGTCACCCTTGCTGCGGCGTTGAAAACCATCAAGTTCAGCAAACCCCTGACCCACGTGATGATGAGCGCTGGTGCGTGCAAGTTTGTGGTGGACGACATCGGCTTCGTCAACTGATAACGCCCCGCCTGAAGGGGTGCCCGCCCCTTCAGCTCTGCATGAGGCGGCGGCTCTTGGCAATGGACATCAGCATGCCAAGGGCCAGCCCCAGGGTCACCATGGCCGTGCCGCCGTAGCTGATGAAGGGCAATGGAATACCCACCACTGGCAAGATGCCGCTGACCATGCCCATGTTGACCATGGCATAGGTGAAAAAGCTCAGAGTGATGGCACCCGCCAAGAGGCGCGAAAACACGGTGGGGGCCTCAGCCGCAATCATCAAACCGCGAAACAGCACAAAGGTGAAGGCGGCGATCAGACCCAACACGCCCACCAAACCGAATTCCTCGGCAAAGGCGGCGAAGATGAAGTCGGTGGTGCGCTCGGGAATGAACTCCAGGTGCGTCTGCGTGCCGTTCATGAAGCCCTTGCCGGTCCAACCGCCAGAGCCAATGGCGATCATGCCCTGAATGATGTGAAAGCCCTTACCCAGAGGGTCTTTGGTCGGGTCCAGCAGGGTACAGACGCGGGTCTTTTGATACTCCCGCAACAGCGGCCACTTCACATCGGGTTGGCATATGCTGTCTTCAGACATCACCAAGGCCACGATGCCGATCACCGCAATCAGCACAACGGGCAAGATAAGCCGCCAAGACAAGCCCGCAAAGAAAATCACATAAAGGCCGGCCGACAAGATGAGGATGGAGGTGCCCAAATCAGGCTGCTTGGCCACCAGGCCCACCGGCACCAATAGCAGCACAGCCGCCACCGCAAAGTCCAGCGTCCGCAACTGCCCCTCACGCTTCTGGAACCACCACGCCAGCATTAGCGGCATGGCCAGCTTCATGATCTCGCTGGGCTGGATCACCACGCCCACATTGAGCCAGCGCGTGGCCCCCTTTTTGGTCAGACCAAAAAGCATGGTGGCTACCAACAGCGTGACCCCCACCACATAGAGCGGCACCGCCAAGGCCATCAAACGCTGTGGAGGCACCTGGGCCACCACAAACAAAATCGCCAGCGCAATCATCATGTTGCGCCCGTGATCCACAAAACGGGTTCCGTGGTCATAGCCTGCGGAGTACATGGTGACCAAGCCAAATGCCGCCAGGATCAGCAACCCCAGAGTCAAGGGCAGGTCGAAGCTCGAAAACACCGGCCTGAGCCGCTGCCACAGCGATGGCCGCTCGAACACGATGCTCATGGTCTTACTCCTGAGGCACGCGGGGCCGCATCGACCGGGGTGCGAACGGGCGCGGCAGTAGGCACTGATGGGGCCGCCGATGCTGCGGAGGCACTGCCTACGGCAGGGGCCTCGGGAGTGGCCGCCGCCCCTGCGCCAGACGGCAAGGGCACTGAAGATGCAGGCCTGGGTGCGCCCACGGGCGCGACAGACTGGCCCTTCTGCGTCAAGGCAATGTCCTCTTCGCTGGGATAGTGACCCAGCAAAACGTAGTCGAACACGCGCCGAGCGATGGGGGCCGCCGCAGCCGCACCCCAGCCCGCGTTCTCAACGATCACGGCCAAGGCAATGCGTGGCTTGTCTAGGGGTGCAAAGGCCACATAGAGCGAGTGATCGCGCAAGTGCTCGGCCATGCGCGCCGCGCTGTACTTTTCGTTCTGGCGAATACCCACGGCCTGGGCGGTGCCTGTCTTGCCACCGCTGGCATACGGTGCACCGACAAAAATTCGGGTAGAGGTGCCCTGTTGGGTCACTCCGTGCATGGCCTGCATGATCACGTTCACCTGCTCGGGCTTGAGGGCCAGAGGTTCGAGTGCCTTGGCCGACACGGTGCGGCGCTGATGCGTCACCACATCTTCAATCTCTTTGACCAAGCGCGGCTCAAAGCGTTGGCCACCCGCCGCCAAGATGGCCATGGCATTGGCCAGTTGCAACATGGTGAAGTTGTTATAGCCCTGGCCGATGCCTAAGGAGATGGTTTCACCGGCATACCACTTGCGCTGCTCAGGCCGTTTGTAGGTGCGGCGCTTCCAGTCCTGGGACGGCAGCACGCCGGTGACTTCACCTTCCAAGTCGATGTTGGTGCGCCGCCCAAAACCAAAGGGACTGAGTTGATCGTGGATCATGTCCACCCCCATCTCATTGGCCAGGGTGTAGTAGTAAACGTTGGAGGACTCAACGATGGAGCGCCGCATGTCCATCGCGCCGCCACGCTCGTTCTCGGGGCTGCCGTAACGATGGCCGCCAAACATGAAATAGCCCGGGTCGTTGATGATGGTAGAGGGCGAACGCTTACCGGCGTTGAGCGCGGCCATCGCCATAAAGGGTTTGTAAGTGGAGCCGGGCGGATAAGTGCCGCGCAGCGCGCGGTTCAGCAGCGGCTTGTCGATGGACTCATTCAGCTCCCGCCAGTTCTCAACATCGATGCCGTCCACAAACTTGTTGGGGTCGTAGGTGGGCTTGGAGACAAAGGCCAAAATTTCGCCATTGCGCGGGTCGATGGCCACCAAAGCGCCTCGGCGCGCCCCAAACATCTCCTCGACCAGGGCCTGCAACTTGATATCGACAGACAGCACCAAGGTATTGCCGGGCGTGGCCGGTAGGTTGTCCAGGCGGCGCACCGCCCGGCCCCCGGCCGAGGTCTCCATTTGCTCAAAACCCGTGGTGCCGTGCAGGTCCAACTCGTAGCTTTGCTCCAAGCCCAGCTTGCCGATGTACTCGGTGCCACGGTAGTTGGCCTGGGCTTCGTCCTCCCAGTCCTCCATGGCTTTTTTCTCGGCCTGGTTGATCCGGCCAATGTAGCCAATCAGGTGGCTGCCGGTTTCACCCAGCGGGTAGTTGCGGAACAAGCGCGCCTTGATCTCAACGCCTGGGAATTGAAAGCGCCGGGCAATGAAGCGCGCCACTTCTTCGTCACTGAGCCGGTTGCGGATGGGCAAGGACTCAAAGCTCTTGCTTTCTTCCAGTTGGCGCTTGAAGCGACGCCGATCGCGCGGCTGAATGTCAATGAACTCACCCAGCTTGTTGATGGTGGCCTCCAAGTCCACCACCCGTGACGGGGTGATCTCCAGCGTATAGGCGGTGTAGTTAGTGGCCAGCACCACCCCATTGCGGTCGACGATGCGCCCCCGGTTGGGCACGATGGGCACCACCGCAATGCGGTTGGACTCCGCGCGCGAGGCCAGTTCGTCGTGACGAAGAACTTGCAGATGAATCATCCGGCTCACCAAGAGGCCGAAGCCGATCAAGATGAACAAGACAGCCGCGATGATGCGCAGCTTAAAGCGGTCCAACTCGGCTTCTAGGTTCTTCAGCTCGGTCATGGGCAGCCCACCCAGGCCAACATCAGCTCAACGCCGTTGCGCTGCAACGCCTTCATAGCGGCCGGTTCTTGTCGGGGTCGGGCGGGCGGCGTTGCGGTGCCAGCAGCAACCACGTCACCACTGGCCAGAGCAAGCCCTCGATCGCGGGGGCGACGAGCACCCCCCAACCCGGAAAGCCATCGCCCGCCAGCACACGCACGGCCAAGGCCACCAAGGCCGAGGCATAGAACAGGGGCAGCACGTGCAAGACCTGCTCCACCAAAGAAAACCACAGCACCCGGCGATGGATGGTGATGGCCAAAAAACTCAGCAGGGTGTAGGAGAGCGCATGCTGCCCCAACAGAGAGCCCGCGTGAACGTCCATCAACAAGCCAAACACAAAGGCGGCCCCCACCCCTACCCGCCGCGGCTGGTGCACATTCCAAAACACCAAGACCAAGGCCATCAAGTCGGGCATCATGGGCATGCGCCCCAAGGGCACCATGTTCAGGCCCATGGCCACAAACAGGCTGAGCCACAAAAACACCGGGTTCACAGGCAGCAAGAGCTGGTCTGAGCTGCGCGGCATGATCATTTGCGGCCTCCCACTCGGCCATGGCGGCTGGTGCTGCGCTCCGGCTCCACCGGTTCAGAAGGCCGGGGCGGTTGGTGCAAGGCCAGCGGCTCCAGCACCAGCACATGGCGCACGCCGTCCGGTGGGGCGGTGGGCCTCAGGATGATGCGCGCGAACGAGGTGTCGCCCCGTGTGTCCACCTTGGCCACCCGCGCCACTTGCAAGCCTTGAGGATAGATGCCGTCGACCCCGCTGGTGATCAGCACATCGCCCACCTGAACATCGTCGTTACTGGCCATGAAGCGCAGCTCCATGGCCCGGCCGTCACCCGTCCCAAAGGCCGCACTGCGGTGCTCGGTGCGCGGGTTGAGCACGGGAATGGCGGCATCCTTATCAACCAGCAGCGTGACCTCCGCAGACAGCGGGTAGACCCGTGTCACCTGCCCTAACACGCCTTGCTCATTGATCACGGGCGAGCCCGCCACCAAGCCATGTTGCGAGCCCCGGTCCAGAAAAATCTTGCGCGAATAGGCATCAGGAGCCTCGTACAAGACCTCGGCAGGCTGCGACTTCACCGTCACCTGCGGGCGCAATTCCAGCAAGGCGCGCAGCCGCGTGTTCTCTTCGACCAAGCGGTCTGCCCGCGACGAACGCTCGGCCTGCTGGGCCAGTTTGGCGCGCATGGCGTTCTCTTGGGCGCGAGCGGCCTCAAGCCCTTGCAGGTAGTCGCCCGCCTGGGCATAGGCCGCCACCGGCAGACTCAGCGCTTGTTGAACCGGCAGCAGCACCGTTGCCATGGCGGCACGCAAAGGCTGGGTCAAGGTGAAGCGCGAGTCGGCGGCCATCAAGAACAGCGCCAAGGCTGAAAAGAAGACGACCTTGGTCAGGGCCGAGGGGCCCTGTCTGAAGAACGGCGGCGGAGAGCGTTCAAGCGTGCCGAGAGACATGGCGGTCGGCCAGAGGCCAACAAAAGGGTGAAAGAACGCGCAGCGACGGAGCGCCGCTTACTCCGAAGTAAAGATCGAGCCCAAACGCTCCATGCGCTCCAGCGCCATGCCGCAACCCCGCACCACGCAGGTCAGCGGGTCTTCAGCCACCAGCACCGGCAAGCCGGTTTCTTCAGCCAGCAGGCGGTCTAGGTCGCGCAGCAGGGCACCACCACCGGTCAGCATCATGCCGCGTTCGGCAATGTCGGCACCCAACTCCGGCGGGGTTTGCTCCAAAGCGTTCTTGACGGCTGAGACGATTTGGTTGAGCGGGTCGGTCAGGGCTTCCAGGATTTCGTTGGACGAAATGGTGAAGCTGCGCGGCACGCCTTCAGAGAGGTTGCGGCCCTTGACTTCCATCTCGCGCACCTCAGAGCCGGGGAAGGCCGAACCGATGTGCTTTTTGATGGATTCGGCAGTAGGCTCACCAATCAGCATGCCGTAGTTGCGGCGGATGTAGTTGATGATGGCTTCGTCGAACTTGTCGCCGCCCACACGGACTGAGCCTTTGTAGACCATGCCACCCAAGCTGATGACGCCCACCTCGGTGGTGCCGCCACCGATGTCCACCACCATGGAGCCCGAGGCCTCAGAGACCGGCAGACCGGCACCAATGGCCGCGGCCATGGGCTCTTCAATCAGGTAGACCTCAGAGGCCCCAGCGCCCAAGGCTGACTCGCGAATGGCACGGCGCTCCACCTGGGTGGAGCCGCAGGGCACGCAGATGATGATCCGGGGGCTAGGCTTGAGCACCGAGCGCGGATGAACCATTTTGATGAACTGCTTGAGCATCTGCTCAGTCACCGTGAAGTCGGCGATCACGCCGTCCTTCATGGGGCGGATGGCTTCGATATTTCCTGGCACTTTGCCCAGCATGGCCTTGGCTTCATGGCCTACGGCTTGGATGGTCTTTTTGCCGCTGGGGCCACCCTCATGGCGGATGGAGACCACCGAAGGCTCGTCCAACACAATGCCTTTGCCACGCACATAGATCAGGGTGTTGGCGGTACCCAGGTCAATGGCCAGATCAGTGGAGAAGTAACGGCGCAGGGATGCGAACATGGGCATTTCAATGACAGTGGCACCCTGACGAACGAGCCAGCGCTGGACCAAGACCAGGGCAAACGGGGCTCAAAACCTCAAGGCGCATGAATGGATGACGGTTGTAGCGACGGTTTTGCAGCAGCGGGTCCCGACGCGCCCACACACCCCTGTCCACAGGGCACCCAAAGGGCTTGGAGGCCCCTTGCAGCAACGCTGCCAAGCAGGGTATGGATAACCGTAGATAATACCCTAATGCCCTACATCGCCCGTGGGGCTCATGCCCTTTTTTCATGGTTCCCAGCAGGCTTTACAGCCTACTTGGCGGCACTTTGCCAAGGCTCTGTGCCCTCCACCTGACACTGCATCTTCCAAGGCACTTCTCCCATGGCACTCACCCCCACGGATGTGAGCCGGATCGCCCATCTGGCGCGGCTGGACATCTCGCCCCAAGAAGCCGACGCCATGCTCGGCCAGCTCAATGGCTTTTTCAATATCGTGGAGCAAATGAGCGCGGTGGACACCCAAGGCGTTGAGCCGCTCTATACCCCGCTTTCGGCCGTGCAAGAGGTTCACCTGCGGCTGCGCGACGACGCCGTGACCGACAACAGCGACCGTGCCCGCAACCAAGCCAGCGCACCGGCCGTGGAAGACGGCCTGTTCCTCGTGCCCAAAGTGATTGAATGAAGATGAGCACAACAGACTTGCACCATTGGGGCGTGGCGGGCTTGGCCCAGGCCATGGCGGCCAAAACGGTTTCTAGCGTAGAGGCCACGCAGCATTTGCTCAACCGCGCCCAAGCGCACACCACACTGGGTAGCTTTTTGCACCTGGACGCCGAGGCGGCGCTGAGCGCTGCCCGGGCCGCCGATGCCGCGCGTGCAGCGGGCCAGGCCGGGCCGTTAACGGGCGTGCCCTTGGCCCACAAGGACATTTTCGTCACCGCCGATATGCCTACCACGGCCGGCTCCAAAATGCTGGCGAACTACCGCAGCCCCTTTGATGCCACGGTGGTGGCGCGCTTGAAGGCAGCGGGTGCGGTGAGCTTGGGCAAGCTCAATTGCGACGAGTACGCCATGGGCTCGGCCAACGAGAACTCGGCTTATGGGCCAGTGCACAACCCTTGGGACACCCAGCGCGTGCCCGGCGGCTCTTCGGGCGGCTCGGCCGCTGCGGTCGCCGCGCGTTTGCTGCCCGGTGCCACCGGCACCGACACCGGCGGCTCCATCCGCCAACCCGCCAGCTTCAGCGGCGTCACCGGCATTAAGCCGACTTATGGGGTGTGCAGTCGCTACGGGATGATTGCCTTCGCCTCCAGCCTGGACCAAGCCGGCCCCTTGGCCCGCAGTGCCGAAGATTGCGCCCTGCTGCTCTCTGCCATGAGTGGCTTTGACGAGCGCGACGCCACCAGCGCCGAGCGACCAGCGCAAGACTTCCACGCCCAGATGCTCACCGCCCGCGAGGGGGCCACGGCCAGCCAACCGCTGAAGGGCCTGCGCATTGGCCTGCCGCAAGAGTTCTTCCCAGCGGCCTTGGCGCAGGACGTGAATGGGGCCGTGCGCAACGCCCTGGCCGAGCTGGAAAAGCTGGGGGCCACCTTGGTGGACGTCAGCCTGCCGCGCACCGAACTGTCCATCCCCGTCTACTACATCATTGCCCCGGCCGAGGCCAGCTCCAACCTGAGCCGGTTTGACGGTGTCAAGTTCGGCCATCGCGCCGCCCGGTACGACGACCTGATCGACATGTACAAAAAGACGCGCGCCGAGGGCTTTGGGGCCGAGGTGAAGCGCCGCATCATGATTGGCACCTATGTGCTCTCGCACGGCTATTACGACGCCTACTACCTGCAGGCCCAAAAGCTGCGCCGCATGATTGCCGAGGACTTCCAGCGCTGCTTCACCCAGTGCGATGTGATCGCCGGCCCTGTGGCCCCGACCGTGGCCTGGAAGATCGGCGAGCAAGGCGGCGACCCATTGCAAGCCTATCTGGCCGACATCTTCACCCTGCCCGCCTCACTGGCCGGTTTGCCCGGCATGAGCGTGCCGGCGGGCTTTGGTGAAGGCGGTATGCCCGTGGGCCTGCAGCTCATCGGCAACTACTTCGCGGAAGGCCAACTGCTGCACACCGCGCATGCGCTGCAGCAAGCCACCGATTGGCACACCCGTGCCCCAGCAGGATTTTGAGTATGAGCTCCTCTTCACAACTGGTTCGGGGTTACGAGGTCGTGATCGGCCTGGAAAACCATGTCCAGCTCTCGACGGTTTCCAAGATTTTTTCGGGTGCCTCTACCGCCTTTGGTGCCGCGCCCAATACCCAGGCCAGCCCTGTGGACCTGGCTTTGCCCGGTACCCTGCCGGTGCTCAACCGCGCCGCCGTCGAGCGCGCCATCCGCTTTGGTTTGGCGGTCGGGGCCAAGGTGGCGCCACTGTCCATCTTCGCGCGCAAAAACTACTTCTACCCCGACCTGCCCAAGGGCTACCAGATCAGCCAGTTTGAGATCCCGGTGGTGCAAGGCGGGCAGGTCGAGTTCTTCGTGGGCGATGTCAAAAAGACCGTGCAGCTCACCCGCGCCCACCTGGAAGAGGACGCGGGCAAGAGCCTGCACGAAGACTTTCATGGCCAGTCCGGCATCGACCTGAACCGCGCAGGCACCCCGCTGCTGGAGATCGTCTCTGAGCCCGACATGCGCTCGGCCGCTGAAGCGGTGGAGTACGCCAAGACCTTGCATGCCCTGGTGATGTGGCTGGGCATTTGCGACGGCAATATGCAAGAGGGCTCCTTCCGCTGCGACGTGAATGTGTCGGTGCGCAAGCCCGGTGCACCCTATGGCACGCGCCGCGAGATCAAGAACCTCAACAGCTTCCGCTATCTTGTGGACGCGGTGAACTACGAGGTCAACTGGCAGATCGACGAGATCGAAGACGGCCGCAAAATCCAACAAGCCACGGTGCTCTACAACCCCGACCGGGGTGAGACCCGCGCCATGCGCAGCAAGGAAGACTCGGCCGACTACCGCTACTTCCCCGACCCCGACCTACCACCGCTGGTCATCGCGCCAGAGTGGGTCGAGCGCGTGAAGGGCGAGATGCCCGAACTGCCTCGCACCATGGCCGAGCGCTTTGTGGCGCAAGACGGCCTGCCCGCCTATGACGCGACCATGATGACCCAGAGCCTGGCGTTTGCGCGCTATTACGAAGCCGCGCGTGACGCCTGCAAAGCCCCGAAACTGGTGGCCAACTGGCTGATGGGTGAGGTGAGCAAGCGCCTGAACAGCGAAGGTCAGGACATTGCCGCGGCACCTGTGGCCGCCGCCACGCTGGCCGCACTGATTGGCCGCATTCAAGATGGCACCATCTCCAACAACGCCGCCAAACAAGTGTTTGACGCGTTGTGGAGCGGCGAGGGCCAAGGCGTGGATGCACTGATCGAGGCCAAGGGCCTGAAGCAGATGAACGACACCGGCGCGCTAGAGGCCATCATCGATGAAGTGCTGGCCGCCAATGCTAAGTCGGTGGAGGAGTTCCGCGCAGGCAAAGAGAAAGCCTTTAACGCCTTGGTCGGCCAGGTGATGAAGGCCTCCAAGGGCAAGGCCAACCCGGCGCAGGCCGGCGAGCTGCTCAAGCGCAAGCTGGAGGCCTGAGTCCAGCCCTGAGCCCTCGCTGCCAGCGGGGGCTCAAAATTTGTGCGGAAAGTCGGGCTGCACCAGCTCGCAGTTCAGCACCGGGCCATTGCCCTCTTGCCAAGTCGCACGGCGACCCATCATGGCCAGGGTCACGATTTTTTTGTCGTCGCGGTAGCGCACGGCGGGCTCGCGCAGGCGCTTCACAGCCCACCAAGTTTGCCCGGCCAGCACCCGCCCCGCGCGCGGAGTAAGGTCAGCTTGCAACACCAAACCCCCTTCGCAGTGGTAACGCGCCGAACTGGCCTGAACACCTGAGCACGCGGCAAAGCTCAAACCGGCCAGCGCCAGCCACAGCAGGGGCCGATTCATCGCGCTATACCACCGGAGGCTGGCGGGGCAGCCCACAAGGCCTTGAGGTGAGCCAGCTCTTGGTCGAACTGCTGACTCATGCGCTCGCGCTCCGCTTCGCGGTCACGCAGCCCGGTGACTTGTGCCTGCAAAGCCACCTCATTGGCCTCCAGCCGTTGCCGGACGCCCTCGGCGACCGCTGGCTTTTTCTCGACCTTAATCTGCTGCACCAAGGTTTCTCGCTCCCGCTCCAAGGCCTGTATGCGGACTTTGGATTCCCCCAACTGCCTCAGCACCGGCTCCAGCGCCCGAGCACGGGCTTGCGCGTGGGCTTGCTCGTTGGGATAGCGACGCACCAATTGCCGCTCCTTACGCTGCGCGTCCTCTTGCTGAGCCTGGCTCTGCAAAGCGGCCTGACGCTGGGCTTCCAGGCGGGCCGTTTCCTCGGGGCTGGCCAGCGGCCGGGCAATCGCCCGCACCGAGCCATCACGGTTCAGCAGCTTCTGCTCTTGGTTTTGGCACTCCGCAATGGGGCGATCAGCGCTCAGACGTCGGCCGTTTTTGTCAACACAACTGAAAATCTTGGGCGCGGGTGCAGGAGCCTGCGCCCAAGCCGCTGCACTGCCCAGCAACGCCAGGCAGACGGCAGTGGCGGCGACGGCGCGGCCCGTGCGCATTTCAGATGCCATAGCGTTGGCGATAGGCCGCCACGCGCTCGGTATTGGCACGCAGGGTCTCGTCCCCGGTGGTGGCCAAAAAGGCCATCAAATCGGCCAGGGTGGCAATGGAGACCACGCGCAAACCCAACTCTTGCTCGACATACTGCACCCCCGAACGCAGGTTGCTGGGGTCGTCTTTGGCGCGCTCTTGGCGGTCCATGGTGATGGCCACCCCCACGGGCGTCGCCCCGGCGGCGCGGATCATGTCGGCGGCCTCGCGCTTGGACGCACCGTCGGTGATCACATCGTCAATGATCAGCACCCGGCCTTTGACCGGCGCACCCACCAAGGTGCCGCCCTCGCCATGGTCTTTGGCCTCTTTGCGGTTGTAGGCATAGGGCACGCTCTTGCCCTCTTTGGCCAAGCCAATGGCCACGGCGGCGGCCAAGGTGATGCCCTTGTAGGCCGGGCCAAACAGCATGTCGAACTGCAAGCCCGAGGCAATGAGCCGACGTGCATAGAATTCGCCCAGCCTCATCAGCTTGGCACCGTCGTCAAACAAACCGGTGTTGAAGAAGTAGGGGGACAGCCGACCTGCCTTGGTCGTGAACTCGCCGAAGCGCAACACCCCCGCATCGACCGAAAACTTCACGAATTCCTGAGCCAGGGCGTCGGTGTGCGGGGTAGTCGTCATTGCGAAGGATTCGTCAAGTGGGTTTCAAGCTCGTCACGCTCAATCTCAACGGCATCCGCTCCGCCGCCACCAAGGGCTTTGTGGAGTGGGCCGAACAATCTGTTGCTGATTGTATTGGCGTCCAGGAGGTCAAAGCGCAAGCCGCCGACATCGAGGGCCGTTTTGAGCAGGTGGCCCAGATGCCCGGCTACTTTCACTTTGCCGAGAAAAAGGGCTACTCGGGCGTGGGCCTCTACACCCGCCACCAGCCCAGCGACGTGATCCGCGGCCTGGGCGTGCCCGAGTTCGACGACGAAGGCCGCTGGGTCGAACTGCGCTTTGACAAACCCGGCCGCAAACTCTCGCTCATCAGTTGCTACTTCCCCAGCGGCTCCTCGGGTGAGGAGCGCCAGCAAGCCAAGTTTCGTTTTCTGGCGGCCATGGCCCCGCATCTGCAAGCCCTGCGGGCCGAGCGCGAGTTCATTTTGGTGGGCGACCTCAACATCGCTCACCGCGAGGCTGACCTGAAGAACTGGAAAGGCAACTTGAAGAACAGCGGCTTTCTGCCCGAAGAGCGCGCCTGGATGACGCAACAACTCGACCCCGCCCAGGGGGGACTGGTCGACGTCTACCGCCGCCTGCACCCCGACACCACCGAAGAGTGCTACACATGGTGGAGCAACCGAGGCCAAGCCTATGCCAAGAACGTGGGTTGGCGGCTGGACTACCACTTGGCCACGCCAGCGCTGGCCCAGCAGGCCCAAACGGCGGCGGTCTACAAGGCCCAGAAGTTCAGCGACCATGCACCGCTGACTGTGGAATACGGCTTCACGCTCTGACTCCCTCTGCCGCGCCTAAGGTGGCAGCGGCTGCCACAGCAAAAACCCGAGAGAGGAAAGCGCGCGGGCATTGCGTACGGGGTTCCATGGGGGTGCGCGATACATCCGCACACACCGCCGACATCCTGTGACCTTAAGCGGGCTGAATCTAGGACGACTTCACGATTTGTCGTCCAGCCCGCCCAATTGGGGCTGCTACATTGACCCGCAGCGCCCCACCGAGGGCGTGTTTTTTTCAACTATTCGTTGAGGACTCGCATGTTGTTCCCCTCTCGTCTTTGCGCCGTTGTGGCGGCTGCCCTGCCCGTGTTGTCTGCCCATGCGGTGGAACCCTATGCCGCCATCGGAGCCCCAGGCGTGATGCTGGGCCTGGCCCACCCCGTGTCGGACACCCTGACCCTGCGTGCCGACCTGGCCACCATCGGCACCCGCGACAAAACCGGCACCGAACAAGGCATCAAATACCAAGGCGACTACAAGTCCAACCGCACCGGACTGTTTGCCGACTGGTTTGTGGCCGGTGGCTTTCGCCTGACCGGTGGCGTGACCTTTAACGACACCAAGTTCAACCTGACGGCCTTGGGAGATGGCAGCCCGATCAAGATTGGCAACACCAGCTACACCACCACCACGGCAGACCGCTTTGTCGCCAACATCAAGTTCCCCTCCACCTCGCCCTATATCGGCATTGGTTGGGGCCACAAAATGGGCAACACCGGCTGGGGCTTTGTGGCCGACCTGGGTGCCTCCATTGGCAAAGCCACGGTCACCACCCGCGTGGAAGGCCCGCTGCTGAACCAAGTCAGCCAAGCCGACATCGACCGCGAAACCCAAGAGTTGCGCGACGGTGTAGGCAAGGTGAGGGCCCTGCCGCAGTTGTCGGTCGGGGTAAGCTACCAGTTCTGATTCTTTATTGGTCGCTGCATCCGGGCAGAGGCCCAGCCGCTGCCCCATGCTCCGCTACCTCACCATCCCCGTCACCGCTTTTCAACAAAACTGCTCACTGATTTGGTGCGACCAGACCATGGAGGGCGCGCTGATTGACCCCGGTGGCGAGAGCGAGCGGCTGAAGGCCGAGGCGCAGCGCCTAGGCGTTACGCTCACCGCGCTGTGGTTGACCCATGCCCACATTGACCATGCCGGAGCCACCGGCACCCTGGCGCGAGAGCTAGGCTTGCCCATCATTGGGCCGCATCCGGGGGACCAGTTTTGGATTGACGGCTTGCCACAGCAGAGCCAAATGTTTGGCTTCCCCCCTGCTGAGGCTTTTACGCCCACCCGTTGGCTGGCGGACGGCGACAGCGTCAGCCTGGGTCAGTCCACCGTGCAGGTCCGGCATTGCCCTGGTCATACGCCCGGCCATGTGGTGTTTTATGCCGCCGAGATGGCGCGCTGTTTTGTGGGCGATGTGCTGTTTGCGGGCTCCATCGGGCGCACCGACTTCCCCGGTGGCGACCATGACACCTTGATCCGCAGCATCACCGAGCGGCTCTGGCCCATGGGGGACGACACTGTTTTCATCCCTGGCCACGGGCCCGAAAGCAGCTTTGGCCGTGAGCGGCGCAGCAACCCCTATGTGAGCAACATTTGAGCGGGCGACCCTGCGTTGTTTGACAGATTGCACGCCCCCCTAGTCCGGTGACACTGCAAGCTCGTTAGGTGCGGTGTCGGCCATGCCGATCAGCCGCTCCCACTGCTGTACCACCATCGCTGCGGGCTGTATCACCATGTTCCTGGAAGAAGCTGTCACCCCTGTTGAGGGTTCGACCCTGCCCTCTGACCTCGACCTCGCGCTGTCGGGCTGCACGACCGACTACCTAGTGAAAGGTTCACCCGACCTGCTCAGCAAAGCCAAGGCCTTTGAGCGGTGGGTAGCCACCCGGCTGGACTTGGGCCTGTTCCCGTTTGCGCGCAGCCTGCAGGCGCCCCCTGCTGCGCACACCACCCTGCGTGAGCTGGACGGACGCGAGCTGGAGGGGCTGAACTTTTCGTCGCAAGACTATCTGTCGCTCTCGTCCCACCCCAGTGTGCTGGCCGCAGCCCAAGAGACCATGAACCGCTTTGGCGTCCACAGCGCAGGCTCCAGCGCGCTGGCGGGCAATGTGGGCGAGGGCGTGGCCCTGGAGCAGGCATTGGCTGAGTTTCTGGCCATGCCGCACGTGCTGTTGTTTCCCACAGGCTGGGCAGCAGGCTTTGGCGTGATACGCGGCCTGGTGCGGCCGGATGACCATGTGGTGATGGACGTGCTGGCGCACAACTGCTTGCAAGAGGGTGCCCGAGCCGCGACCCGACATGTGCATCTGCACCGGCACCTGGATGTGGATCATGTACGCCGACTCTTGGCGCGTATCCGCCGCCAAGACCCGCACAACGGCATCATGCTGGTCACCGAGGGCTGTTTTTCCATGGACGCAGACACGCCAGACTTGGCCGCCCTGCAAACCCTGGCCCACCAATACAAAGCCCTGCTGGTGGTTGATGTGGCCCATGACTTGGGTTCGCTAGGGCAAGGCGGCCAGGGGCAGATTGGCCTGCAAGGCATGCATGGCCACATCGACGTGGTGGTAGGAGCCTTCTCCAAAACCTTTGCCTCCAACGGCGGGTTTGTCGCGGGCCGCAGCCGAGCACTCAAAGAATATCTGCGTTACTACGCCCCTACCGCCACCTTCAGCAATGCCCTCTCGCCGCTGCAAATTGCGGTGGTCCACCAAAGCCTGAAGATCGTGCGCAGTGTGGAAGGGGAGTGGCGGCGCGAGCAGTTGATGCAGGCCGTGCAGGCCCTCAGGCAGGCTTTGACGCAACACGGGCTGACCGTGCTGGGCCAGCCCTCACCCATCGTGCCCGTGCTGCTGGGCGAGGAGCGCTGGGCACGCCTGGCGGTACGCGAAATGGGGCAGCGTCAACTGCTGGCGAACTTGGTGGAGTTTCCCGCCGTGCCGCGCCATAGCGCCCGCTTGCGCATGCAGGTGATGAGCAACCACACCCCTGAGCAGGCTCAACAGGCAGCCGACATCCTGGCAGCAGCCTTGGAAACGGTTCGCCTCAAGCCGCAGGCGGGCCAAACACCTTAGGCGGTTTGGGTGCGCGGGCATAGAGCGGGTCCACCTTGGGCAGCACGCGTTGAATGTCTTCAATGCGGCTGTCGCCTGAGGGGTGGGTGGACATGAACTCGGGCGGCGCACCTTCGCTGGCCTTCATCATCTTTTGCCACAGGCTCACCCCAGCCGCCGGGTTGTAGCCCGCGCGGGCGGCCAATTCCAGGCCCACCAAGTCGGCTTCGCTCTCGTCTTCGCGGCTGAAGCGCAAGGTCAGCAACTGCGCCCCCATGTCGGCCAAGGTGCGGCCAGCGCCTTTGAGGCCGAACAAGGCCGCGCCGATCTCTAGGCCAATACCGGTGGCCGCTGTTTTGCCCATGCGTTCGCGCGCATGTTCACGCAGGGCATGGGCCATCTCGTGGCCCATGATCATCGCGACCTCGTCGTCGGTGAGTTGCAGGCGCTGCAAGATGCCGTAGTAGAAAGCAATCTTGCCGCCGGGCATGCAAAAGGCGTTGAGCTGGCTGGAGCCAATCAGGCTGACTTCCCATTTCCACTGGTTGGCGCGGTCGTTCCAGGGTGGGGCAAAGGGGGTGATGCGGTCGGCGATGGCGCGCAGGCGTTGCATTTGCGGGTGGTCCACCGGGGCCAGGGCGCGCTTAGCCGCCGCCTCTTTTTGCAGTTGCAGATATTGTTGTTGCGCGGCGCGCTCCACTTGCTCTGCCGGCACCAGCTTGGCCATGCGCGAGGTGCGGCCCACCTCGCCACGCACCCCTTCTTCGTCTTGGGCCAGCGCCGTTGCGGGCAACATGCTGCAGGCCAGCAACCAGCCAGCAGCACGGCGGCGGGCATGCAAGGGGCAGTCGCAATGCCTTGCCTGCACCATGCTAGGCAAGGCCACCTCGGCAGTGGTGCAAAACAGAGTGTCGCGTGGGGAGGGGGATGCAGACGAGGGCATGTCGGGCTCCATATTCAGTGTTCTTTTCGGCCGCCAACGCGGGCCAAGCGCAGCGGCATTGTGCAAGGCCAGGACGGTGGTGTCAGTCGTCGGTGGCCCCCAGTGTGTCAGGGTCCACTTCCAGGGCCTTCACGCTGTCGCGCATGGCCCACAGCATGCCCAACGCAGGCAGGGCCGCCAGCGTGGACACGATGAAAAAGGTGGGCCAGCCAATGGACTCGGCCAGCACACCCGCCAAGGGCCCAACCCAGACCCGGCCCACCGAGGCAAAGGAGATGAGCAGGGCGTACTGCGTGGCGGTGAAACGCTGGTTGGTCAGGCTCATCAAAAAGGCCACAAAAGCCGCCGTGCCCATGCCACCGGAGAGGTTCTCGAAGGCGATCACCATCAGCAGGCCGCCATCCACAGGTGTGGGGTGGGCCAGTTTGACAAAACCCCAGTCAAAGGCCGGCAGCACCAAACCTGGCAGCGCGTGCTGGCCATTCACCGCCAGCCACCAGAAGCCCATATTGCTGGCTGCCTGCAACACACCAAACAGCATCAAGGCCCGCCACAGGCCCAAACGCAGCATCAAGAGACCGCCCAGCAAGGCCCCCAGGATGGTGAGCCACAGGCCGATCACCTTGTTGACCACGCCCACCTCGGCCGACGCATAGGCCATGCCTTTGAGCAAAAACGGCGTGAGCAGCGAGCCCGCAAAGGCATCGCCCAGCTTGTACAGCACGATGAACAGCAGAAACGCCACGGCACCGGGCTGGCTGAAGTAATGGCCCAGGCCAGAGACCAGGGTCTCAAAGCGCGCACGCCGCGCGGCCCAGACGGTCAGTGGGATGGTGAGCCCCAAGCCCAGCAGCAGGGTCACCAAGTCCATCCAGCGCTGTTGCAAGGTGGCGGCCATCGTGCTGCCCAGCCACAGCGGCTTCATCAGTTGCCCGACCAGGGGTGTCAGCACCCAGGTGGTGGCCAGATAGCCTGTCGCCACCGCCAGCAGCACCGCCACAAAGCCCCGCAGGTCATGCCCAGCGACCGACTGCGGCACCTGCGGCTGCGGCACCCTGGGCAAAAGCGTGGCGCTAATCACCGCCGCCACCACCATCAGCGCGGCCATCAAGCGGTAGACCTCGGGCCAGGTCCATCCACCGCCTTGGGCCGGGTCGGTCCAGATCATGGCCACGCCGCCAGAGAGGATCATGGCCATGCGGTAGCCCATCACGTTCAGTGACGAGCCCAAGCCCCGCTCACGCGCAGGCAGCACTTCGGTGCGGTAGGCGTCATAGGCCACATCTTGAGACGCCGAGAGAAAGGCGATGGCCACGGCGATGAGCGCAAACTTGTGCAACTCGCCTGTGGGCGAGGTGCCGGCCAGCCACATCAAAGCGCCGGCCAGCAGCAGTTGGGTGAGCACCAACCAGCCCCGGCGGCGGCCCAGCCACGGTAGATCAAAACGATCCATCAGCGGAGCCCAGAGGAACTTAAAGGTATAGGGCAGGCCCACCAGGCTCAAAAACCCAATGGTCGCGACATCCAGCCCTTCGAGGCTGAGCCAGGCCTGCAAGGCTTGACCCGTCAGCGCCAGCGGCAATCCAGAGGCAAAGCCCAGCAGCGTGATCAGCACCAAACGATGCACAGCAGCCAAGCCAAAACGGGTGCCTTGCGGCGTAGGGGTTGGGGACATAAGGGGGGATTCTAGGGACGCCCCAAGCCCCTCGACACAATGCGACAGATTGTGAATAAATGCCAAAGGCCGTGCAGAATACAAATTGTTGGAACGCATTGCGTGCTGTGGCTGCCGTGACGCAAGGTCGGGAAAGTCAGACAATGCGTCGCAAACCGTCGCGGGCGGGTATCGCCCGTGACCATATTCAAGGAGGCTGAGCGCGTTGATGGTCGATCTTCCCGGATGGGCATGGCAGGTAGCCCTCTTCGCAGGCGGAGGTCTGGCCCTTGGCGTGGTGATAGGTGCCATGCTGCGCCGCAAGTCCCCGCCGCCAGCGGCAGCCCCACGTCAGGCCCGTCCAACAGCCTCTGCATCGGCACGCAGTGCGCCAGTCGCGCTCGCTTCGGTTGACATTCCGCTGGACGATGCCGCACCGCGCAGCCCAGCCCCCAGCGGTACACCGCAGCAACGGTTGCTGGAGCGCTTGCGCGAGCAGAATATTGAGATCGCCGCCCAGGCCAAAGCGGCGGCCGACCAACATGCGCGCCTCATGAGCGAGCGCCAGCAAGAGCAGCAGGCCGAAAACCTGCGCCGTGATCGGCAGGTCGAAGAGCTGCGTCAAAACCACTCTGCTGATTTCTCCCACCTCTTGGGCGTGGTGTTTGAGCAGATGGACCGGGTTCAAGTCGCCCACCATGCCCAGGCTCAAGCACTGAGTCAGGAGCTAGACCGCCTACGCCGCCTCGCCCAGGACACCGACCGAGGTGGCTTGGCGGATGACAACACCGTGCTTGATGACCCCTTGAGCCGCCAACGCCTGGAGTCGGCTGCGCGGGACGTGCGTCAGGCAGAGTTTGAGGCCACCCGGGCGTTTGAGTCTCTGCGCGAGCCGCGTTAAGGCCTGCGTCGGCATCAGCTCAACGGGGCCACCCAACGGCGCAACACCTGTAGCCACGGGCTCCCACTCAGCCCCGTAGCCTGTACCGGCACGCGGCTGCGGCAGGGGTCGGTGATCCTGCGCTCCAACAAGCGCAAGGGCGGTTTGGCTGCCTCGCCAGGCAGCGGTTCAAGAGAGGTTGGGGCCAGGTTTGAGCGCGGCATGATCTCAGCGATTGCCATGAGTGCAGAAGTTCGTGGGACTGTATGAGGCCGCAACCTTGCATTCAAGCTGAAATTTCGCAGATCAACTTTGCAAAATTGCATACCGCTGGCAGACTGGGGTCATGAGCCCTTTGAACTGGAGCGATCTGCGCATTGCCTTGGCCATTGGCCACACCGGCAGCCTGGGGCAGGCGGCGCGGGAGCTGAGTGTCAACCACAGCACGGTGCTGCGCCGACTGGACGCCCTGGAAGCCCGCCTGGGCGCACGCCTTTTTGAGCGCTTGCGCACCGGCTATGTGCCCACCGAAGCCGGCCACCTGCTGCTGGAACAGGCCCGCCGCATGGCAGACCAGGCCGACGAGATTGAGCGCCGGGTGATGGGGCGGGACCGTGAGTTGACCGGCCTGCTGCGGGTAACCACCGCCTTTGTGGTGATGGAACACCTGCTGCCCCAGCCCTTGGCGAGTTTTGCCCGGGCCTACCCCGGCATTGAGGTCGAGGTGATGGAAAACGCCTTTTTGGTGGACTTGGCGCGCCGCCGTGCCGAGGTGGCTCAAGGCCTGCTACAGCGCGAGGCCGACGTGGCGCTGCGCTTGTCTGCCCATGTGGCCGAGCATTTGGTGGGGCGGCGTCTCGGCCCCGCCCCTTGCCAGGTGTTTGCGCTCAGGGGCGCACCCGGCCTGCCCCAAACCATCACCCCCTTGAGTCAACTCGTTCGGGAGGCACCCTGGGTGGCCTTCGAGCGTGATGCCCATGCCCGTGTTTATGACCGCTGGATGCGCCAGCACTTGCAGGCCGCCCAGGTGCGCGTGCGGGTGGACATCTTCAATGCCGTGGCCGCCATGCTGCACACCGGCATTGGCGTGGGCCTGCTGCCCAGCTTTATGCAGGGCCGCCACCCCGAACTCATCCCCGTCTCTGAACCGATTGCTGAGCTGGAGACGCCGGTCTGGATGCTGACCCACCCCGACCTGCGCGACACTGCCCGCGTGCGGGCGTTTTTGCAGCATGTCGGTGACGGGATTGCGACCTTGTTGCAAGCCGCACGGCCATAGTGCAGTGCCTCCAATCTGACGGCTCCGCTTCTGCCACACTGCGCCTCTCAGTTTCTTTGTGAGAGCCTCATGGATCTGACGATCAACGGCCAGCGCCGCCCCCTGGACCCCAACCGGGTACCCTCAGACAAACCCTCAGACATGCCCCTGCTGTGGGTGCTGCGCGATGAACTCGGCATGACGGGCACCAAGTTTGGCTGTGGCGTCGCGGCCTGCGGGGCCTGCACGGTTCAGGTGGATGGGCAGGCCGTGCGCGCCTGCGTCACACCGGTCAGCAGTGCCCAGGGCAAGGCCGTCCGCACCATCGAGGCCCTGGGTAGCGGCGACAAACCCCATGCGCTGCAACAAGCCTGGATCGACCACCAAGTCCCGCAGTGTGGCTACTGCCAAAGCGGCATGCTGATGGCCGCCGAGGCGCTGCTGCGGGCGAAGCCCAACCCCACCGAGGCCGATATCGACGCCGCCATCACCAATCTGTGCCGCTGCGGCACCTACCCGCGTGTCAAGGCCGCCATCCAAAGCGCAGCCAAGGCCTTGCGCGGAGGCCAAGTATGAAACTCAGCCGCCGATCGGTGTTGTGGAGTGGCCTCGGGGCAGCCGGGGCCTTGGTCGTCGGCTGGAGCGGTATGCCGCCACGCAGCCGCCTGGGCAAGCCCGACACCCTGCCCGCTGCAGAGGGCGAGGTGGGCCTGAACGGCTGGTTGAAGATTGACGCCCAAGGCCATGCCTTGCTGGCCATGCCCTATGCCGAAATGGGCCAGGGTGTCCACACCAGTCTCGCCTTGCTGGTGGCCGAAGAGTTGGACCTGCGGCCCGACCAAGTGCACCTGATCCCGGCCACTCACGATGCGCTGTATGGCAATGTGGCCTTGCTGACCGCCAGCCTGCCCTTCCATCCGCGTGACACCGAGCCCGGCCAGGAAACCACCTCGGCCCGCTTGGGCCAGTGGATGGTTCGCAAGATTGGGCGCGAGCTGGGCCTGGTGATGACCGGTGGCTCCGCCACCATGGCCGACACCTGGGAGGTGCTGCGCTTGGCCGCCGCCACCGCTCGCGCACAACTGCTGGGCGCGGCCTCACTGCGTTGGAAGCTGCCGGTGGCCGAGTTCAATGTGGTGCAAGGCGTGATCACCCACCCGGCGGGGGGGCACCACGCTCATTACGGCGAGTTTGCAGCGGCGGCAGCCACCACCCCACCCGGAGAGGTGCGCTTCAAGAAACGTCAGCAGTGGTCCCTACTCGGTCGGCCACAAAAGCGCCTGGACATTCCGGCACGCACCAATGGCCAGGCCCGTTACGGCATTGACACGCGCTTGCCCGGCATGGTGTTTGCCGTGGTGCGCCATGCGCCCATGCTGGGTGGCACCGTGGCCCGCATGAACAGCAACGAGGTGCTCAAGCGCCCCGGGGTGGAGCGCGTGTTGCGCTTAGGTTCCGTCGCGGGCTCCACCGAAGCGGTTGCCGTGGTGGGCATCAGCACCTGGCATGCCAAGCAGGCCAGCTTGGCGCTGGATGTGGACTGGGCAGCGCCCCTGGGCACCGCCCTGGACACTGCGGCCATCCAGCGCAACTTGCTGGCCCAGGCCCAGGCAGCAGCCGAGCAGGAGGCCGGTTTCAGCTTTTATTCGGTGGGCGACGTGTCGTCCCAACTGCCCGGTGCTGCCCAACGCTTGAATGCCGTCTACACCGCCCCGTATCTGGCCCATGTCACGATGGAGCCCATGAACTGCACCGCCCAAGTCACCGCCGACGGCGTGCAAGTCTGGGCTCCCACCCAAGTCCCGGGCCTGGCGCGAGCCGTGGCGGCGCGGGTGGCGCAAGTGCCGGAGGACAAAGTCACCGTCCACATGACCCTGATGGGCGGTGGCTTTGGGCGCCGCCTGGAGGTGGACAGCGTGGCCCAAGCCGTGCGTGTGGCCCTGGAAACCGGTGGCCGCCCTGTGCAACTGGTGTGGCCACGTGAAGAAGACTTCACGCACGACTTCTACCGCCCCGCGGGCGTGGCCGTGCTGCAAGGTGGGCTGAACGCCCAAGGCCAGTTGCTGGCCCTGCGCATTGGCAGTGCGGGAGACGCCATCACACCGCGCCACCTGGAGCGCAATGCCCCCTGGCTGGCGGGCCCGGTAGACACGCCGGACAAGACCACCGCGGAAGGGCTGTTTGACATTCCTTATGCGATCCCGCACCAGCAGATGCGGCATGTGGCCACCCGCAGCGGTGTACCGGTGGGCTACTGGCGCTCGGTAGGCCATTCGCATAACGCATTTTTCAGTGAGGGCTTCATCGACGAGTTGGCCCACTTGGGCCGCCAAGACCCGGTAGCCTTTCGCCTGAGCTTGCTCAAAGATCGCCCGCGCCATGCAGCCGTGCTGCAACTCGCCGCCGACAAAGCCGGCTGGCAGCAAACGCTGCCCAAAGGCCGCGCGCGAGGCGTGGCCCTGCACGAGAGCTTTGACTCCACTGTGGCGATGGTGATGGAGGTTTCGCTGGAGAGCAAAGCGCTCAAGATCCACCGAGTGGTCTGCGCGGTGGACTGCGGCACGGCGGTCAACCCCAGCGTCATTGCCCAACAGGTCGAGGGCAGCGTGGTGTTTGGCTTGAGTGCGGCCCTTTACGGGCGCATTGACATCGTCAACAGCGAAGTAAAGCAAAAGAACTTCCCTGACGCCCCAATGCTGAGCCTGCGTGACTGCCCCGTCATCGAGACCCATATCGTGCCCAGCACCTTGCCGCCCACCGGCATTGGCGAGCCCGCGCTACCACCCGTGGCCCCGGCGCTGGCTAATGCGCTGTTTGCCCTGACCGGGCAGCGCCTGCGCGACCTCCCCTTCAGACTACCGGGCTAAGGCCGGGGACGACACGCGACATTGCGCGGCAGAATCACCGCTTTCTCTGCGGAGATGCCCATGAGCAATGAGGTTCGTTTGGCCCACCCGGCTGAGGTGCTCTTGACCTCCGAGACGCCGGTGACTCTGGCTCGTCGTCGGCTTCTTGGCGGTCTGGCCGGTATGGCTGCCGCGAGCTGGCTGCCTGGTTGTGCCAGCACCTCTCCAGCCCAACGGCCCGCAGGCCAGCGCAGTGCCGTGGGCCTGCGCGCTCCCAAGCTCGATACCGTTCGGTTCGGGGTGATTGGTTTGGGCCAGCGTGGCGCGTTCTTGACCCGCACCTTGATGGAGATCGAGGGAGCGGCCGTGAAGCCTATTCGCAGCGGGAGTTCCCGCCAGACCACCCACGCAACCAGCTCACCTACATCAACGGTGATGTACACACCAGCCTGATCAAGTGCGCCTCGGGTCGCACCATCTTGCTGCAACACGACACGGCCACGCCGCGCCCCTACACCCGGTTGAATACGGTGGTGGGCACCAACGGCAGCTTTGCGGGTTTCCCCAACCGCATTGCGCTGGAACGCTTTGAAGGCAAAACCTTGATGCACAAGAACGGCAAGACCGAGGCCTTCCATGAATGGGACACCCAGATGGAGCCTTGGCAAAAGCGCTATGACCACCCTTTGTGGACTCGACTGGAGGCCGAGGCCCAGCGCAACGGTGGCCATGGCGGCATGGACTATGTGATGCTCTGGCGCTTGGTGTGGTGCTTGCGCGAAGGCTTGGCCTTGGACCAAGACGTGTATGACGCGGCCGCGTGGTCAGTGGTGTTCCCGCTGTCCTGCGACTCCGTCGCTCAGCGGGGCAACGCGCAGACCTTCCCCGACTTCACCCGCGGCCTGTGGCAGAGCACGCCGCCGCTGCCCATCGTCACCTGATCACAATTTTGTCTTCACGCGGTGGCAGGCCACCGCTGCCGCGATGCGCCAGCAGCCGCGCCAAGGTATGCCGCAGGCGCTGGGCATCAATAGGCTTGGTGAGGAAGTCATTCATGCCCGCCGCCAGGGCTTGGTCGCGTTCCGACACCAGCGCCGCAGCCGTCAGCGCCACGATGGGCAACTGCTCTTTGGAGAAGCGCCGCCTCAGCAACAAGGTGGCCTCGTGCCCACCCATGCCGGGCATCTGCACATCCATGAGCACGGCGTCAAAGGGCTGGCCCTCATCAAACGCCCGCTGCACGGCCTCGATGGCGGCGTGGCCATCCACCGCCTGCGCCACCTGCGCCCCCCACTCTTCGAGCATGGCCACCGAGATCATCATATTGACGGGGTTGTCCTCCACCATCAGCAAGCGTGCACCGGTGATGGGGTCGGCACCGTACCCACTGGTGCTGATGTCCAAGTCTTCGGCCGAGCCCGGCGGCAGCGGCAACTCCACCCAAAAGCAACTGCCCTGCTCAGGCAGGCTGTGGACGCCCACCTCACCGCCCATGGCCCGCGCCAATTGGCGGCAGATGGACAGGCCCAAGCCCGTTCCCCCCACACGGCGGGTGGTGGAATTGTCGGCCTGGGTGAAGGGGTTGAAGAGGCGCTCTTGAATCTCCGGCTCAATGCCTGGCCCGGTATCCACCACCTCAAAGCGCAAACGCTCCGGCGTGAGTGCCACTGCCCGCAAGCGGACTTGGCCATGGGTGGTGAACTTCAAAGCGTTGTTCAAAAAATTGCTGAGGACTTGCCGCAACCGCACTGGGTCGCCCTCTACCACGGCGGGCAGATCGACCGCACACTCTCCCGTGAAGACCAAGCCCTTGGTGTCCGCCAAGGCCCCATAGGCCTGCTCCAGGTTGCTGAGCAATTCGTGCAGGTCAAACGCTCGACACTCAATGTGCATCTTGCCGGCTTCGATCTTGGAGAGATCCAATATGTCGGTGAGGATGCCCGACAGCGTTTCAGCGCTCTCGCTGATCTGCTCAATGTACTGGCGGCGGCGGGGTTCGTCCACATCGGGCGAGCGGGCCAATCGCGCCAGCCCCAGCAGGGCGTTGAGGGGCGTGCGGATCTCGTGGCTGGTGTTGGCCAGAAAGGCACTTTTGGCGCGACTGGCCTCTTCCGCATCGTCTCGGGCCTTGGCCAGGGCCTGTTGCACCTGGCGCTGCTGGGTCACATCCTCGGCCAACCAGAGGGTGCCACCCGCCCCAGGCTGGGAAGGGTTGAGCGCTCGGCCAAAGAGGTGGCAGAGAAAGCGGCTGCCGTCACGGCGTTGAAACACCCGCTCCACATCCACCCGGGCACCGGCCCGCAGCAGGGGCGCGACCTCTTGGCTGAGGGCCTCGTACTCGTCTTGTGACGGGGCCAACACGCGGGCATGCTGCCCCAGCAACTCGCCCGCAGGCCAGTTCATCATGTCTTCGAAGCGGGGATTGGCCAACACGATGTGCGAGTGCCGCGTCACAAAAATGCCAATCAAGGCCGACTGCAACACCGCCTCATGCAGCAAACGCGCTTCTTCGGAGGCGCTGATATCGCGGGAGTAGATGACGAGATAGTCCCGCCCCTCCATCTCGAATCTGGCCGCCGACATCAGCATGGAAATGGTTCGCCCGTCCTTGGTTCGGAACAACGAGGCCTGCCCTTGCACGCTGTTTTGTGTCCTCACCCGCTCGACCAACAGATCGCGATCTTTGGGCTCAATCCACAGTTGCAACTCCTGGGAGGTTCGGCCCAGCACCTCGTCTTCACGGTATCCGGTGAGACGGCAGAAGGTGGGGTTCACCATGGTGAAGCGGCCCGACTGCAAATCGGTCAGGGTGAAGACATCGGGGGCGATCTCGACCAATTGGGACAGCAAGGCCCCTGTGCGCTGCATGGCGCGCTCGGCCTGCTGACGCTGGGTGTCGTCGGTGTAAATGGATAACGCCGCAGGGCCGCTGGCAGTATCGACCCGCGCACTGCTGACGCGCACAAACAGCTCGCGGTCGGGCGCGGGCTTGAGCCGATATTGCACCGTGGGCAAAACCTCCCCCAGTGGCAACTGCTCCAACAAGTCCTGCCGGTCCTGAGCCCGCTTGGCTTCATCGGGCGGGTAGGCATGGAGCAGGTGACGGTGCTGCATGTCGGCCAGGCTGGCGTGCCCAAACAAGGCCAAGGCGGCCGGGTTGGCCTCCAGCACATGGCCTCTCTGGTGCAGCACCACGGCATTGGGTATCCAGCGAAACAGATCTTGGTAGCGCAGCTCCGTGGCATTCAAGGCTTGGCGGGCTTCGACCTCCGACGTGGTGTCGCGCAACACCCCCCAGAAACCCAGCACTTTGCCCGTGCCGTCTTCACGCCGCTCGATGCCCAACACCATGGCACGGCCCCGGGGTTCGCCCGGCAGGGTCAGCGTGAGCGGTAGCTCGCGCACCGACTCTTGGGCGGCCAGCGCATCTCGCAAAGTTTGGGCATGCTCAGGGCTGAGGGCGAGATCGGGCCATTCCCAGAGCGCGCACTTGCCAGGCAGCGCCACATCATGGAATTCACGAGGAGTTCACGATGATGGGCGCGTCCGGACGCCAAGCGGCCGCCACGGTGGCTGCGGCGTCGCCGCCCTGCGCCCCAACCCCGGGAATCAGCAAGGGCAGATGGGGGGCGAGCTCACGCACCCGCGCCAATTCCTGCGGAAAGGTCGCGCCCACCACCAAGCCCAGCCGCTGGTCGCGGTTCCAGGCACCGGCCGCCAACTTGGCCACATGCTCATACAGCTTGTCGCCATGTGCCAGGGTTTGCGCCTGCAAGTCAGAGCCCCCCGCATTGGAGGTGCGGCACAGCAGAATCAAACCCTTGCCGTCGTACTTCAAATACGGCTCTATGGAGTCAAAGCCCATGAATGGCGACAAGGTGACGGCGTCTGCCTGGTAGCGCACAAAGGCCTCGCGGGCGTATTGCTCGGCGGTAGAACCGATGTCACCGCGCTTAGCATCCAAGATGACCGGCACATCGGGCGCAGTGCGCCGGATATAGGCCATCAGCTCTTCGAGTTGGTCTTCGGCGCGATACCCCGCAAAGTAGGCAATCTGCGGCTTGAAGGCGCACACCAAGTCTTTGGTGGCATCCACGATGCGCGCGCAGAACTCAAAAATCTTGCCCGCATCACCCTTCCACGCGCCAGGGAAGCGGCTGGGTTCGGGGTCCAGGCCCACGCACAACAAGGAATCGTGGCGGTCGGTGGCCTGGGCCAGCATGCGGGCAAAACTCATGGGGGGGTCTCTTTGGGTTATTGGTCTGCAATGCGGCGGGCCAGGCGCACAGCGTCGCCAATGTAGGCCCCCGGCGTCAGGGCCAGCAGGCGGGCCTTTTCGTCGTCGGGCAGGGCCAGCTTGGGGTCGTTGATAAAGCCTTGCATCAGCTCGCGCGTCATGGGCTTGCCACGGGTGTAGGCCTTGAGTTGCTCGTAGGGCTGGGGCAGGCCGTGGCGGCGCATCACGGTTTGGATGGCCTCAGCCAACACTTCCCAGGCACCGTCCAAATCGGCGGCCAGCGCCGCTTCGTTCAGCTCCAGTTTGTCCAGGCCGCGCAGCAGAGAGTCGTAGCCCAACAGCGAGTAGCCCAAGGCCACGCCCATATTGCGCAGCACGGTGGAGTCGGTGAGGTCGCGCTGCCAGCGGCTGATGGGCAGCTTCTGGCTGAGGTGGGTCAGCAAGGCGCTGGCCATGCCGAAGTTGCCCTCGGCATTCTCAAAGTCAATCGGGTTGACCTTGTGCGGCATGGCCGAGGAGCCCACTTCGCCGTCCTTGAGCTTTTGCTTGAAGAAGCCCAGCGAGATATAGCCCCAGACATCGCGGGCCCAGTCGATCAAGATGGTGTTGGTGCGGGTCACCGCATCAAACAGCTCCGCCATATAGTCGTGCGGCTCGATCTGGATGGTGTAGGGATTGAACGTCAGCCCTAGGCGCTCCTCCACCACCTTGCGGGAGAAGCTCTCCCAGTCGGTCTCGGGGTAGGCGATGCGGTGTGCGTTGTAGTTGCCCACCGCGCCATTCATCTTGGCCAACAGCTTGACACCCGCGATGCGCTCGCGTGCAGGCTTGAGGCGGGCCACCACATTGGCAATCTCCTTGCCCACCGTGGTGGGGCTGGCCGTCTGGCCATGGGTGCGCGAAAGCATGGGCACGTCGGCCAGCGCCACGGCCATGCTGGTGAGCTTGGCAATGATGCGATCCAGTTGGGGCAAGAGCACATCGTCGCGCGCGCCCTTCAACATCAGCGCATGGCTGGTGTTGTTGATGTCTTCGCTGGTGCAGGCGAAGTGCACAAACTCTTGAGCCGCCACCAATTCAGGCTGGCTGGCCAGGCGTGATTTGAGCCAATACTCCACGGCCTTCACGTCATGGTTGGTGGTCTTCTCAATGTCTTTGATGCCCTGGGCATCCGACTCACTGAAGCGGGCCACCACGCCCCGCAGCAAACCGCGTGCCGCTTCAGAAAACGGCGCAAAACCCGGCAGCCCAGCATCCGACAGGGCAATAAACCACTCCACCTCCACCTGCACACGGCGGTGCATCAAGCCAAACTCAGACAGCAGGGGGCGCAGGGCAGAAACCTTGGCGGCATATCGCCCATCCAAGGGAGAAAGGGCCATGAGCGGGGAGAGTGTCATTGCGGGGGCTCGCAGAGAAAGAGAGAGGGGCAGCGGTACAGGGGTGGCGCACTGCCTGAGAGAGGCGTTGCATTTTAGGCCTCACCGCTGCCGCCCGAATGCAGGCTTGCAAACGCTTCGATAGAATCGCCACCAGAATAAGAAAAGCCTCTTGAGCTCTTCATCCCCTCTTTGGACACTCGCTGCGGTGACCCCGCGGCGTGCATTGCATGAAACTGATCGCTTCACTCACCAGCCCCTACGTTCGCAAGGTTCGCGTTGTGCTGGCCGAGAAAAAGCTCGACTACCAGTTGGTGCTCGAGGATGTCTGGGCCACAGACGCCGTGCTCACCTCCAACCCCCTGGGCAAAGTGCCTTGTTTGGTGATGGAAGGTGGCGAAGCCATTTTTGATTCACGGGTGATCGTGGAGTACGTGGACACCCTGTCGCCCGTGGGCAAACTGCTGCCCTCCAGTGGGCGGGAGCGTGTTGAGGTGCGCACTTGGGAAGCCCTGGCCGATGGCCTGCTGGACGCCGCCATCCTGGCGCGCCTAGAGCAAACCTGGCCCGGCCGCAGCGAGGCCCAACGCTCGCAGGCTTGGGTGGATCGTCAGATGAGCCGCGTCCACAGTGCTCTGAAGGCCATGAGCCATGGCCTGGGCGACAAGACTTTTTGCGTGGGCATTTACATGTCCCTGGCCGACATCTCTGTGTGCGTGGCCTTGGGTTATTTGGACTTCCGCTTCCCACAGCTTGATTGGCGCGGCGACTACCCCAACCTGCACAAGCTCTACGACAAGCTCTCGGCCAGGCCGAGCTTTGCCGACACTGCACCGCCGGTCTGAGGCGGCGGCTCACCGCCGTCGTCGCGCAGGGGCTGGAAGCTGTTGGCCCGCGCCAAAGGCCAATAGCGCCGATACACCTCGTGCGACCACGGCGTCTCGCCGCGAATAGCGGCCAGCAACTCGCCCGGCTGCAAAAAGTCAAACTGGTCTTGCAACAGCCGCACTTCGTCGTTGCCAATGCGGCGCACGATATGCCGAGCATTCAGCTCGCCAGGGTGCTTGAGCCCCGCCGCCTGCACCAGCTCTTTGAGCGCATGCAAGGTGTTGTTGTGGAAGCGGTAGACCCGCTCGGTTTTGTCGCTCACCACCAAGGCCCGCTGGCGCATGGGGTCCTGGGTGGCCACGCCGGTCGGGCAAGCGCCCGTATGGCAATGCTGGGCCTGGATGCAGCCTAGGGCGAACATAAAGCCGCGTGCCGAGTTGCACCAATCGGCCCCCAGGGCCATGGCCCGGGCGATGTCAAACGCACTGACGATCTTGCCTGAGGCACCTAGGCGAATGCGGTCTCGCAGGCCCAGGCCCACCAGCGTGTTGTGAACCAGCAGCAGGCCCTCTTGCAGCGGTGCCCCCATGTGGTCGGCAAACTCCACGGGGGCGGCCCCGGTGCCGCCCTCGGCCCCGTCCACCACGATGAAATCAGGCGTCTGCCCGGTCTCCAGCATGGCCTTGCAAATGGCAAACCACTCCCAGGGGTGGCCCACGCAGAACTTAAAGCCCACCGGCTTGCCATTGGAGAGGCGACGCAGCCGTGCCAAAAATTCGATCAACTCCAAGGGTGTGGAAAAGGCCGTGTGCGCAGCCGGTGACACACAGTCTTGGCCCACGGCAACTCCGCGCGCCTCGGCAATCTCGGGCGTCACCTTGGGGCCAGGCAAAACACCGCCATGCCCCGGCTTGGCCCCTTGCGAAAGCTTGACCTCAATGAGTTTGACCTGCGGCTCTTGGGCGTTACGCACAAACGCATCTTCGTTGAAGCGGCCTTCGGCATCGCGGCAGCCGAAGTAGCCCGAGCCAATTTCCCATACCAGGTCACCCCCCGGCGCGCGGTGGTGCTGGCTGATGGAGCCCTCACCTGTGTCATGCATGAAGCCACCCTTTTTAGCACCGGCATTCAGCGCCCGAATGGCGTTGGCCGACAAAGCCCCAAAGCTCATGGCGGAGATGTTGAACACGCTGGCGCTGTAGGGCTGGGCGCAGGCCCCGCCAATAGTGAGTCGAAAGTCGTGTGAGTCCAGCGTGGTGGGCGCCAGCGAATGGTTGATCCACTCATAGCCTTCGCGATGCACATCAACCTGAGTACCAAACGGACGCTTATCAGGCTCACCCTTGGCGCGCTGATACACCATAGAGCGTTGCTCGCGCGAGAACGGGGCCGCCTCGTGGTTGCTCTCAATAAAGTATTGGCGGATCTCGGGCCGGATGAACTCCAGCAAGTAGCGCATATGGCCAATGACGGGGTAGTTGCGCAACACGGCGCGCTTGTCCTGCACCATGTCACGCAGGCCCAGCGCAAAACCAGCCGCCCCCAGCGCCACAGCCCATGCACCCTGGCCCCACGCCGCCCACGCTACCGCGCCCCCCAACGCCAAAGCGCAAAGGGATAGCATGGTCAGGTAGCGGACAGGCAAATGCTTGTCCAGTGCAATCAACCAAGCAGGCATGGCATGGTCCTCTACAAATCCAGATTGAGGCCAATACTAGGCCGCCCGCCCGAGCCACAAGCGCTGAAGTTACACGGGCTTCGCCCCGCATCTGTGGCTTCACTCTCCGCTCACAGAAGCCCACTACCATAGCGGCCACTGCCACTGCATCGCCGCTTCATGCCCCCTACGTCCTCTCCCGCTGCCTCGGCCTCTTGGCGTCGAAAGCTCAATACGGCGCTGCTGGCCCTGGGTCTGTTGATGGGCGTAGCGGTGCTGGTGGTCGCCGCCACCGCCGCCATCTACACCCCACAGCTCCCTGCGCTGGACAAGGTCACGGACTACAACCCGCACCTGCCCCTCAAGGTGCAGACCCGCGACGGCGTGGAGATTGCGTTGTTCGGTGCCGAGAAGCGGGTCTTCGTTCCCATTGCTCAGATTCCCACTCGCCTGCAAAACGCCGTGCTGGCCGTGGAGGACAGCCGCTTCCGCGAGCACAGCGGCATTGACTTTCGCGGTGTGGCACGGGCGCTGGTGGCCAATCTGACGGGCGGAATGCGTCAGGGGGCCTCGACCATCACCCAACAGGTGGCCAGAAATTTCTTTCTGAGCAACCGGCGCACGGCCGAGCGCAAGATCAAAGAAGCGCTGCTGGCGCTGAAGATTGAGGACACCCTCAGCAAAGACCAAATTCTGGAGCTCTACATGAACCAGATCTACCTGGGCCACCGCAGCTATGGCTTTGCGGCGGCCGCCCAGGTGTACTTTGGCAAAACCCTGGATCAACTCAGCATTGCTGAATGCGCCATGCTGGCGGGCCTGCCGCAAAACCCCGCCTTTCACAACCCGCGCACCAACTTTGCCAAGGCCCAGAGCCGCCAGCGCGTGGTGCTGATGCGCATGCGAGACACGGGCGTGATCACCGAGGAAGAGCACACCGCCGCCCGCGCCGAGGTGCTGAAGCTGCGCTCGGCGCTGGACGTACCAGTGCACGCCGAGTACGTGGCCGAGATGGCTCGCCAGGTGGTGGTGGAGCGCTTTGGGGAGGAGGCTTACCAGCGTGGCCTGACCGTCACCACCACCCTGGTGGCCAACGAGCAGCAGGCTGCTTTTGCGGCCCTGCGCAAAAGCCTGCTGGAGCATGACCGCAAGCAGGCGTGGCGGGGCCCCGAGGACGGTGAAGACTTGCCTGAGGACGAGGACGCTGCCGAGCTTGCCGCCGGCCAGTTGCTCAAGGAACACCGCGATGACGAAGACCTGCGCGTGGCCATCGTCATGCAAGCCAGCCCCAAAGAAGTGCAGGCCCGTTTGGCCACAGGCGAATTGGTGCGATTGAGTGGGGAAGGCCTGCGCTGGGCCCAGCCGGCCCTGGCGGCCAACGCGCCCAAGACCATTGCGCTCAAGCGAGGTGCCATCATCCGCGTCGCCAAGGCTGCCAAGTCCACACCCGACAAGCCCCTTTGGCAGATCAGCCAGTGGCCCGATGTTCAGGGCGCGATGGTGGCCCTGGAGCCGCAGACCGGCCGCATCCGCGCGCTGGTGGGCGGGTTTGACTTTCAACGCCAGCCCTTTAACCATGTCACCCAGGCGTGGCGGCAGCCGGGCTCCAGCTTCAAGCCCCTGTTGTACTCGGCCGCACTGGAGCAGGGCTTGATGCCCGAAACCCTGGTCAACGACATGCCTTTGGAGGACGTGGGGAATTGGCACCCTGCCAATTCCGACGGCTCGACCGATGGCCCCGTGACCCTGCGCACCGCGCTGACCAAGTCTAAAAATCTGGTCAGCGCCCGAGTCGCTCGCCATATCGGCGTGGAGCCGGTGCGCCAGTGGGTGGAGCGCTTTGGTTTGGACCCGCAGAAGCAGCCCGACAACCTGACCATGGCCCTGGGCTCTGGCAGCGTGACGCCGCTGCAGATGGCCCAGGCCTATGGCGTGCTGGCCAACGGCGGCTTTCGGGTTACGCCGAGAGTGATTGAGCGCATCACCGATGCCAAAGGCCAGGTGCTGTGGGAGGCACCCGCTGCCGCCCCCTTGGCCGACGCCCCAGCCGCCGCAGCGTCGGCAACGGGGCTTGGCGACCCTGCCGCCTCGGCCCCCCTGCCCGCCACCGAGCCCACAGTTGCCACTGCGGCCAGCAGCGCTGCCGAGCTGTATCAAGTGCCCATGCCCCCACCGCCCACCCCAGCCACCGCAGCGTCAGGGGCGGTGCTGCCCGCTGTGCGCGTGATCCCGGCCCGCAATGCCTTCATCACCAGCAGCCTGCTGCAAGATGTGACGCGCGTCGGCACCGCTGCCAAAGCCCAAGCCCAACTCAAACGGCCCGACCTCTATGGCAAGACCGGCACCACCAATGACGCAGTAGACGCCTGGTTTGTGGGCTTCCAACCCAGCATTGCCGCAGCTGTGTGGATAGGCCACGATGAACCACGCAGCCTGGGCCAGCGCGAGAGCGGCGGTGGCTTGGCGCTGCCGGTGTGGATCGCCTACATGGAAAAGGCGCTCAAGACCGTGCCGGTGCAAGAGCTAACCCCGCCACCGGGTGTGACGCGCAGCGAGTACGACTGGCGCTATGTCGAATGGGCCGAGGGCGGTTTTGTGCGCAGCGTGGATGTGCCGCCACCGGAGGCAGCGGCCTCAGCCGCCTCAGCCGCTGCTGCCCCCTCTGCAACAGCCCCAGCGGTCGCCGCCGAGCCACCTGCACCCACAGCCTCCAACCCTTGAGAGAGTGCCCCATGCGATACATGGTCGTGTTTGATGACACCCCCGAAATGGCCGCTGTGCGCCAGCGCTTGGAGCCCGAGCATCTGGCTTTTTTAGAACGTTACCGCAGCGAGATCCCCATGGCCGGTGGCCTGCGCAAAGAACCCGGCGGTGCCTACACTGGCGCACTCTGGGTGTTTGAAGTCAGCAGCCGAGAACGAGCGGTTGAGTTAATCCAACTTGACCCCTATTACCAAGCTCATGCACGCCGCTATCGCCTGGAGTTTTGGGGCAAGGCCTTTCCTGAGGTCAGCGTGCTGATGTAGGTCTGGTTTCACTTCGATTGGCGGCGCTGATCAACGCTTTCTGGCGTTGATGCGTGCAGTGGGGCTTGAGGGTGTGATTCCGCTCATGTCCCCCGGACGCTCACGCGTCCTCCTCCTTTACTTCGCTACACCACACCCCCAAGGCCCTCTGCAGTTAGCCAGGCTATCGGCCTGCGGTATAGGCCAATTTGCCCTGCTACACCATCATCTCTGGCGCGAGATCTGGCGGCGGTGGGCCGAACTAGAGGATTTGCAGGATCAACCCGGCAAAAGAGACTGCGATGTTGGCCGCCCCGCCACTCCCGCTCACATACAGAGACCTTCAAGTCTGTGTTTGCCAAAGTGCGCGTGATATGTGTACCTCTGAGCAAGAGGCGGCCCTAGCCGTAGAGTCAATTTAAGGCCTGCTGCAAGACGCCTAGGCGTTCCAGGTAAGCTTGCGCAGCAGCGCGGGAACTCCAAGGGGACGTACCATCATTGAACAGATATCCGACAGCCGATCCAGAAACCGTAATGCATCCGCGCAAGTCGTCGGAGATGCGAAGGTGAAGCTGCGGAAACTCTTCATAGCGTGCCCAGTCGTTTGCAACTTGACCTACGGGCTTGTAGTTCCGATTCACCAGGATGCAAGAACCATTGCCAAGTGGTTGCAAAAAATAAGGTAGCCAAGAACGCATCTCCCAGTTCGTGATGGTGGCCGAATAGACCTTAAAGCGCGGCACGGTCAGCAAGCACTTCATGTAGTCAATCGCGTACTCCACAGCGTTCTGCGATGAAACGAGTGCCTGAGAGATATCCTGAACCTGCACCCTGGCACTTTCACTTCTCGTCGTTGCACACCAGTCTCTAGGTTCCGGCACCTTTCGCAACGACAAATACATCGACTCCGGCGTGCGTGTGAAATACAAGGGACGGAGAACGCCCTTGCTCGTCAGAAGTTCACCAGCGTCGCTGTGCTTCATCAGCAGGGACCAGTTGTCGAAACCATTGGCACTCGCGATCTGGTTGAGCGCTTCGGTATGAGACAGGGATGTTGCGCGCCGCAGTTGCTTGGCTTCGCGCTTGAGACGCTCAATTTGAGCGAGAGTAAATGTGGCCATAAATCTGGCTCCTTGATTGCGCCATGCGACTTCAACGCGCTCACACATTGGGTCAACATGGCGGGACAAGGCTGCCAAAAAGCCATTCCGCAATTCCTGCGGAACACGTTGCCGATACAGCTTCGCCAATGTGAGCGGGCAGGCCGACGCACGGCCAGTGCAGTGACTATATCGAAACCTGAGCAACACGCAACACCCGCCCTGGCGCGGGGTAGGCCCCGGGGCGATTTGAGAGGCGCTGAGGAGCGCAGGGATGGGCTGGGGCGCGCGTAGCGCGCATCAATGTCTAGCTTGCCGCGCTTGTTTGAGTGCAGTGAGCGCAAGCGAACGGAGCGAGTTGTGCGGCACCCAGCCCAGCGCGAGCACCGCAAGGGAGTCGGCGCAGCCGACCGCCTCTCGCATGAGCCCTGGGGCCTAGCCCGCGACAGGGCCGATCCGCACCAACCCAAAAGCGCGGCAGGAGGAGGCGCTCACCCAAGAGCCCTTGCCGACCAAATGCCCCCAACCCTTCAGCGATCCAACGGCTCAACGCTTCAACGCCACCGCATAAGGATGCAGCGTGGCCAACATCACCCCCGCTTTGACCGCCGGGTCGCCCTCCATGAAACGGCGTGCGGCGGATTCGTCGTCGGCCTCGAAGATCACCAAGCCAAAGGTCTTGTCCAAGGGCTCGTTGGTGCGGCCAGCCAGCAACACCTGGCCTGCTTCAGTGGCAGCCTTCAGGTATTGAAAGTGCGCGCCCACCAGGCCGCGCTCGCGGTCGGTCCATGCGCTGTCTTGTTGCAAGTTCGCGGCGAGGCGCAGTACATAGAGAAATGTAGGTCGGGTCATGGCTTTGGCGGGGCTGGGCGCGGTGGTGGTTGCGGTGGCGGACCCAGGTGCAGGCGATGTGGCTGTTTGCGCTTGCACCGCATTGGCATACAAGCATGCCGCAGCAATCACGGCCAAAAGGCGCAAAAGAGTAGAGGTCATGAGGAAGACTCCTTGATAGACAAACGTTCGGCCTACTCCAGCGCCATCAGCAAGCTGGTACGGTGCTCCCCCTTGCGCTTGATGAATCAGCTGCACATGGGCAAACCCAGCGGCAGGCATTCAGGCCCGCCTGCGCTCATTCCTGCTGGTCCCATTGGGTTAGCAACTCGATGGGTATGGCTTGGGCGACTTCGGCGAACCGTCGCCCCCACAATCGCTCAGCCTGCTTGAGCAGTATCGCGACAGGGCTGGAGGGCTCGTTCTCTTCGAGCCAACGGCGAACGGTATGAATCGCCTGCAGCATTTGCGCCCGTTGCTCCGCCTGCGAGAGTTCCCCGAGATCTTCAGGTGGCGGTGCGGGTGGCAACTGTGCAGGCCCTTTTTCTTTTTTGGGCATGGGCGTGTCCTCAGGGTTCGGACGAGGGGCCGCCTGAGCCGGTGCAGGGGCGGGCGTGGGCTCAGCATCACTGGGCAGCACTTGAGCCAGCAGGTTCACCAACGGGGCCAAAGACGGGGCATCGGCGGCCATCTGGCTTTTACAAAGGTCTTGGATGGCCTCGGCCACGCGCCAGCAGACAGGGCCAGCCGACGCCTGCACAAAGTCGCCATACTGCACGTCACCCCGTGGCCGCAAGCGTGTTTGAAGCACGGCAAAGTCATTGTCGAACTCCAAAGGGAGGCCGCAGGGCGCGCTATCGCTCAAGGGGCGCACTCGCTCTGGCGCCACGGCTGCCCAGGCGTCCGATTTGCCGGACAGCCACTTCGGTAACTTAACCATATTGCGGTGATCGATCGTCAGTTGCTGCTGCTGTGAGTGTAGGACTCTGGATGAAACACCATGCCGCTGATGGCCAAGCCTTGCGTGTCGGGGGCCGTTCCCATCCAGGTGGACCACCCCAGTTGCTGGGCATCGCCCATGCGGCAGGCGGGGGCCGCATCTCGGCGCACCAGCAGCTCAACTTCCCAGTCGTACTCCAGGCCCACAAACGAGCGCACCAGCTCGATCAGGGCCGGCAAGTCGCGACCGGAGGGGCTACCCTCCGGGGTAAACCGCAAATACTGATCGAGGCTCAAGGGGCCCAAGACGAGGCGGAAGCAAGACTGGCGGTCTGGCACTGCTTCACCGGCTACCGCGCCTTGGCCCATCATGCTGGAGGCACGCGCCCAGCCCATATGGCATTCGTCTTGGGGTGCCAAACGCATCCACTGCAACTGAAACTCTTGCAAGCGACACGGCACACCGAAGAAATGCGCCACGGCCGCGACCAAGCCGTCTGGGTTGCGCGAAGGGCGTACCCGATGCGCGGCGGTCGCCCAGCGGGCGTGGGCGGGCAAGGCACTGCCCACCACCGAGTCGGGCTCATCACCTACCAAGCGCGCTACATAGGGGCTAAAGCTTTCCGCCTCGGGCCTGTCCAAGCCGGCCGTGGCCTGCGCCTGGGCCCAAGCCCGGTACAGCAGGGTCAATGCCCGGTGGTGGAACAGGTCCAGAAAATTTGCCAAGGTCAGATCGCGCTTGGTCTCCCACTGCTCACGCACTTGGTCAGTCATGTGCAGGGGCAAGGGCCCGTTAGGCCCAAGCATGCCCAGGCCGAACAGCTTGACCACCAGCTTGTGTTCCGCCGCGTCCAGGCTGGCCACTTCGCGCGCAGCGAAAGACATGCTGGGCACTTGCCCAATCCGCACTGCTTCTTGCCGCGGGCTGCTGGCCTCACCCAGCAGCGGCCACTCCGGGTGCTCGGCCGAGATGCGACGCAGCAGTGCCAAAAAGCCGTACTGCCAGGGGGATTCGAGCTCCACTCCGCCATAGGTCGTCGCGACCGATTGCGCTGCCTCGCTCATGCCACCTCCCGATTCCCCATGCGCGGGGGCCAGGTTCTCACCTCACCTCTTTGCATTGAGGTCAGCTTGGTTTGCGTGAACACATTGATAGACACATGGCGGGCCACATAGTGTTCCAAAACCAGCCCGAACAAATACGGGCTGAAGCCGCTGAAGCTGTCTTCGTCGACTGTCAAGTCCACCTCGATACCCCGGCCGTAGATCAAGGGGCCATGGCCAGGTAGACGCCGGGTGACAGGGCGGCATTGGCAGCCGATCAAACCGGCCACCTGCCGCTCGGCCTCTACATTGTCGGTACCCAGGTACAGACGCAGCAAATCCCGCAGACCCTGCGCGCCTTCACGCTGGGCCAGGTCGGTCAGGGGCAGGTAATTAAAGCCAAGCTGGCGGATCAAGCGCCAAGCCGCTTCGCCTTGCGCAAACGGTGGTCGAGGCACAGACGGTGGGCGCACCAAGCCCACCCCTTTGACGGGCACGGACTCCGTCAAGAGCAGGTCGTTGCGGCCATTGCGTGGCACCAGGCGCGGAAGGTCGCGGTTGGTCAGCAAAGCTTGCACCGACAAATAACGTAAATCGGTGGCGAATGGGGCCTCGCGTTGATCCACCAGGCTGACAAAAACCTCGGTGCCGACATAGGGCGTCCGCGTGCCGTACTTGCGAGTGCTGTCGGAGGTCAGTCGTGGTTCGCGCCGCAGGGAGTAATAGCGCCCATGGTTGCCTTCGTCTTGGTTGAGCGTTTGATAGAGCGGGCGAAACTCCACGGGGTCGGTGGTCTGAGAGCGCTGCCCCGAGAGGCGTTGGAGGGCAAACACTTCGAAGTCCAGCGGACGAGTGCGGTCGGGCACGACATGGTGTTCGACCACATCCGACCGCAGTTCAATGCGGTCTGCACGGGCGGAAAACAAGTTGACGATGGGCGTGCAAAACAGGGCGAAGTGTCGGGCATCGACCAAGCCCACCAAGCGCCCTGGCACCTGGGTCAAGAGCACGATGATTTCGGCCTCGCGGGCATCGATGCGTGACAGCGCTGGTGCCAAGCCCCCGAGCTTGAAGAAATAGAACCGTGAGGGGCACACAAAATACTCGTGCACCAGATTGTGGCCATGCCAAACGTTCCAGGGTGTGGGCAGCAGACCTTGATCCGCCCCCATGCCTTCATGGCTGAGTGCCTCGTCCAACACCACATGGGGCCGGTCTGCCATCTGGCCGGGCTGGCCGATGATGCTGGCCGCTGCCGAGGCATGCAGCAGCTCAAATAAATGAGAGGCCAGTTGTTCGTCGCCGCTCAGATAGACGGGCAACTCATCCAAGCCTTGCAGTTCGGAGAATTTGAGGGCCGAGGTCGTTCTTAACCTGAGCCGCAAAGACCCCTTGACCTGCACTTGCGCGGGTAAATACCTATCGAGTGCAGGAATATCTGGCGGCACACCGCCCAGTTGGGCAGACACGATCTCGATGGGCCAGAGCTGCACGGCTTGGCCGGTCTTGAACTCGCAGGCTGTGTTTTCTCCCTCTGGCACTTTTGAAAACAAAGAAGTGCCACGCGCGATATGAAAGCCTTTGCTGAAGTCGCCCTGCGTGGCATCGGGGAAGAACTGCGCCACCGCCATGGATGGCGTCGGGCTGGTGTAGTTGGGATAGAGCACCTCCAACAGCCGCTCGGAGAAGCGCGGAAACTCGGCGTCCAGCTTGATGCGCATGCGCGCCGACATGAAGCAGAACGCCTCAATCAAACGCTCCACATAGGGGTCGGCGACCTCCGACTCATGCATGCCCAATCTACGCGCCACCTTGGGATGCTGAGCGGCAAACTCCGCCGAGCTTTCACGCATGAAGATCAGCTCTTCATTGAAGTACGACAACAACTGCGGATGCATGAAAGTCTCCCCTGGGGTTTTCTCTAGGACGGCGCTCTGTCATCAACTCACCCCCCCTAACTTGAAGGTTACGGTGAGCCGTCAACGCTCTGGCGCTAGTGTGAATGAAGGCCCGCTGGTATGGCAACAACCTGCTGAGATACGGGCCTTGAGCGCTCAGCGGCTCCGGCACCACATGCCACAAAAATAAGTCGCAATCAAGACACCAAAAAGCGACTCATGATGCTCTTTAGAGGCTTGATTGTGTCGGCTTGTACCGAGCTTCCGGACCTCGATATGCGTGACTTTATTCATGCTGACTTCTGCTGTAACGAGGACAGGCCGCGTCCGCTGTTGACTCTCCAAACCTTCCCCCTACACTGACTCGAAATCACAAACAAATACATTTAGGAGAGGCTGAAGGTGCAAACCGTCAGGCGTTCGCTATTCAGCAAGTTGTCGACAAGACTGTTTCAACAACTTGAGTCCGCCACTGCTTTGGCCAGCGAGCGTGGCGACCCCGAGGTGAGCCTGGGTCACTGGTTGCTGCAAATCTGGCATCTAGAGTCAGCGGACTTACGCCTTATTTGTGCGCACTTTGAACTCGATGACACCGAGGTGCTCCAAGGCTTCAGCGCCAGCTTAGGCCGCCGTGGCCTGCGCCTGGATCGCAAAGGCTTGGACTTCTCGCCCGACATCGAGCTGGCGATTGAACGCGCATGGCTGCTGGCCAGCGTGCAGGCCAATGACCACAAGATTCGCAGTGCCTGGCTGTTGATGGCGCTGCTGCAAACGCCCGCCCTGTGCAAGGCCTTGTACGCCATCTCTAGCGAGTTTCAACGCCTGCCCAAGTCGGGCCTGTTTGCTCAGGTACAGCACCTCTTGAGCGACAGCCTCGAAAGCGAAGACAGCGCACAGTCAGGAGGGGGAAAACCCGCGAGCCCAGAGGCTTCCGGGGGGCCTGCGGCGGCCCCTGGCTCTGACAGCGCACTATCCACCTACTGCACCGACCTCACCCAGTGGGCACGCGAAGGCAAGATCGACCCCGTGGTGGGCCGCGACCGCGAGATTCGCGTCTTGATGGACGTGCTGTTGCGTCGCAAGCAGAACAACCCCCTGCTGGTGGGCGAGGCAGGCGTGGGCAAAACCGCAGTGGTGGAAGGGCTGGCGCATGCCATTGCCCGCGCCCAAGTCCCAACGCCCCTCAAGGGCGTGCGGCTGCTTAGCCTGGACATCGGCGGGCTTTTGGCAGGGGCCGCAATGCGCGGCGAGTTTGAAGCCCGCCTGCGCTCGGTGCTGGACGAATCCACACAGTCGAGTCAACCCACCATTTTGTTTGTGGACGAGGTCCACACCCTCGTGGGTGCGGGGGGCTCGGCAGGCACCGGCGACGCCGCCAACCTCCTCAAGCCCGCACTGGCACGTGGCCAACTGCGCTTGATTGGAGCCACGACCTGGAGCGAATACAAGCGCCACATTGAAAAAGACCCAGCCCTGACCCGGCGCTTTCAGGCCCAACTCATTGAGGAGCCCGACGACGCCCGCGCCTTCATGATGGTGCGCAGCTTGGTCGGCCCCTTCCAGCGCCACCATGGCGTTCACATTCGCGATGAAGCTGTGGCGTCGGCGGTCACGCTGTCGCGCCGCTATTTGCCAGCCCGCCAGCTTCCGGACAAAGCCATCAGCCTGCTGGATACAGCCTGTGCCCGAGTCGCACTCACCCAGCATGTTCCCCCCGCCCTTCTGCAAGCCAAGCAGCAGGCGCTGGCTGACCTAGAGCGCCAGCGAAATGCGGCTCAGCAAGACGCCCAACTCCGGCCCGGCCCCCACCCCCAGGTGCAGCAGTTGCAACAGCAACTGGAGGCTGCACAGGCCGAGCTGAGCACGCTGAACCAGCGATGGGAGGCGCTGCAAGCGCTGCTGCAAGCCTGGGGCGCGGCGCGCGACGCACTACAAACCCACCCAGACCCTGCTGCCGACGCCCCAGTGGCACAAGAGCAGGCACAGCAGGACATGGCCCGCCTGAGTGCTGACATTGAGCGCTCGCCCCTCTGGAGTGCCCAGCAGTCGCTGGTGGTGGACCACGAGGCCGTCGCGGCGGTGGTGAGCGAGTGGACGGGCGTGCCGGCTGGCCAAATGCTCAAAGACGATGTGCGCGCCATGGCCCAGCTCCAAGCTCGGCTGGAAACTCGGGTCTTGGGCCAGTCCTGGGCCTTGCGCACGATCGCCGACCGCATCAAAGCCGCCCGCGCCCAACTCACCGACCCAGGCAAGCCGCTGGGCGTGTTCATGCTGGTCGGGCCCTCCGGCGTCGGCAAGACAGAGACGGCATTGGCCCTGGCTGAAGCGGTGTACGGCGGGGCGCAGAACCTCATCACCATCAATATGTCGGAGTACCAAGAAGCCCACACGGTCTCTAGCCTGAAGGGCTCACCGCCGGGCTATGTGGGCTTTGGCGAAGGGGGCGTGCTGACCGAAGCCGTGCGGCGTCGACCCTACAGCGTGGTGCTGCTGGACGAGGTCGAGAAGGCCCACCCGGATGTCCATGAAATCTTCTATCAAGTGTTTGACAAAGGCTGGATGGACGACGGCGAAGGCCGCACCATCGATTTCACCAACACCTTGATTCTCTTGACCAGCAATGTCGGGGCAGAGCTGATCCAGGAATGCTGCGCCGACGAAGCCGTTAAGCCAGGTGCAGCCCAGCTTGTATCTCTGCTGGACGCACCCTTGCGAGCCGTCTTTCCGGCCGCGTTCTTGGGCCGCGTCAGCGTCGTCCCCTACCTGCCTTTAGATCCCTCTCGATTGAGCGCCATTGCGCGATTGCAATTGGCCAAGGTCGAAGCGCGCATGCGCACGGCCCATGGCCTGGGTTTCAACGCCAGCGACGCAGCCGTTCAGTCCTTGATCGCACAGTGCGGCATCAACGACACCGGCGCTCGCCGCATCTCGCAGTTCATCGAGCAACACATCCTGCCCGCCATCGCCCAGCGCTGGCTTGATGCCCAGGAGCACGGGGCATCGCTCACTACCTTGTCGCTGGAATGGATGCCAGAGACGCAAGTTGATGCCATTGACCCTGCCGGTCATTTGGTACTCAGGAGTGACGCCACTCCACATCCCGCTTCGGGCCAGTTGCAGTTTCCCGGCCCCTTTTCGACCCTCACTGACCAGGAGACCCCATGAGTGCAAATAGCCAGAAGTTCATTGCGCGCAACCGCGCGCCACGCGTGCAGATTGAGTACGACGTCGAGATTTACGGCAGTGAGAAAAAAATCGAACTGCCTTTCGTTATGGGTGTGCTTGCCGACCTCTCCGGCAAGAGCCGCAATGAGCGAGAAGATGTCTCTGAGCGCAAGTTCCTGGAAATCGACATCGACAACTTCGATGAACGCATGAAGGCCTTGCAACCCCGCGTGGCCTTCGGCGTGCCCAACACCCTGACCGGTGAAGGCCAGGTGATGGTGGACATCACGTTCGAGAGCATTGACGATTTCTCGCCCGCCGCGATTGCCAAAAAGGTGGATGCGCTCAAGCAGCTCCTGGAAGCCCGCACCCAGTTGGCCAATTTGCAGACCTATATGGATGGCAAGTCCCGTGCCGAAGACCTGGTGCGCAAGCTGCTCACGGACAAAGCACTGATGCAGTCCTTGGCCTCGGCACCCAAGCCCAGCTCTGAAGCCGCACCTCAATAAGCCCAGCCGCAGAAGGAATTCACCATGGCCACGAAAAACGCACAGACCACGGGCTCAGCGGCCGCCACCGCAACCCTGGAAACCGATAGCTTTACCGCCTTGCTCGACCGCGAGTTCGAGCCCCGCAACGACGAGCAGCGCGCAGCGGTCGAGACCGCTGTCAAAACCTTGGCCGAACAGGCCCTGGCCAATACCGTCACCATGAGTGACGACGCGTACTCCAGCATTGAGGCGGTCATCGGCGAGATTGACCGCAAACTCAGTGAGCAAATCAACCTCATTCTTCACCACGACGAGCTGCAAAAGCTGGAAGCCGCATGGCGGGGTCTGCACCACTTGGTGAGCAACACCGAGACCGATGAAATGCTGAAGATCCGCTTCATGGACATCGGCAAAGAAGACCTGCGCAAAACCATGCGGCGTTACAAGGGCGTGGCCTGGGATCAAAGCCCGCTGTTCAAGCGCCTCTATGAAGAAGAGTACGGCCAGTTGGGTGGCGAGCCCTATGGCTGCTTGGTCGCAGACTATTACTTCGACCACACGCCCCCGGATGTTGAACTTTTGAGCGCCATGGCCAAGGTGGCCTCGTCAGCGCATGCCCCCTTTATCGCCGGTGCGGCCCCCAGCACCCTGCAAATGAGCTCTTGGCAAGAGCTGGCCAACCCGCGCGACATCTCCAAGATCACCGGCAATTTGGAACATGCGGCTTGGAACTCCCTGCGCGACACCGACGACGCTCGCTATGTGGGCTTGGCCATGCCGCGCTTCTTGGCGCGCCTGCCCTATGGCTCACGCACCAACCCTGTCGACGAATTCAATTTCGAAGAAGACGTGCAAGGTGCCAACCACAAGCGCTATGTCTGGGCAAATGCGGCCTATGCCATGGCCGTCAACATCAACCGCAGCTTCAAACTCTACGGCTGGTGCACCATGATCCGTGGCGTGGAGTCGGGTGGCACGGTCGAGAACCTGCCCTGCCACACCTTCCCGACGGACGACGGTGGCGTGGACATGAAGTGCCCGACTGAGATCGCCATTTCTGACCGCCGTGAGGCCGAGTTGGCGAAGGCTGGCTTTATTCCCTTGGTGCATCGCAAGGGCACCGGTCACGCCTCTTTCATTGGTGCGCAGTCGCTGCAAAAGGCCCAGGAATACGACGACGCCGACGCCACGGCCAACGCCAATCTTTCGGCTCGTCTGCCTTACCTGTTCGCCAGCACGCGCTTTGCACACTACCTCAAGGCCATCGTGCGCGACAAGATCGGTGCCTTCAAAGAGCGCGAAGACATGCAGCGCTGGCTCAACGAGTGGATCATGAACTACGTTGATGCCGATCCAGCGAACTCCAGCCAAGAAACCAAGGCGCGCCGTCCATTGGCTGCCGCCGAAGTCGTTGTTGAGGATGTGGAAGGAAACCCGGGCTACTACAACGCCAAGTTCTTTTTGCGTCCGCACTTTCAGCTTGAAGGCCTGACCGTCAGTTTGCGTTTGGTCGCCAAGCTTCCCTCGGTTAAGGCTGCGGCCTGACTGCGTCCCTCGTAGTTCCTTTTTTCACCTTCTTCTTAGGAGCCTTGACATGGCACAGGACATTTTTATCAAGATCAACGGCATCGACGGCGAAAGCATGGATGCCGCCCATAAGAACGAAATCGAAGTTTTGCATTGGAATTGGGAAATCCTGCAAGAGTCCAATATGCACATGGGCTCGGGCGGCGGTTCCGGCAAGGCCACGGTCAAAGACCTGACCTTCACCCACTATGTGGATCGCTCCAGCCCGAACCTGATGAAGTTTTGCCTGACCGGCAAGCACATCCCTGAGGCCGTTTTGGTCGTTCGCAAGGCCGGCGGCAACCCGCTGGAGTACCTGAAGATCACCATGACCGACGTGGTGATCACCACGGTCAATCCTTCTGGGTCTTCAGACCAAGAGCGCGTCAAGGAGCGCATCGCCTTGTCTTTTGCCAAGGTCAAGCAAGAGTACACCGTGCAGAACCAGCAAGGCGGCAGCGGCGGTGCGGTCACCGCAGCCTACGACATCAAGCAGGCCAAGGAAGGCTAAGCCTCACCAAGCCTTTGCAGGGCGCAAGGCCTATGCCCATCGAGGGGCTATCCCCTCGATGGGTTCCCTAGTTTTCAGACCAAGCATTGCGGTACACATGCCTTACTTGTTGGATCGACGCAGACGGGGAACCACGGTGTTCACGCTCAAAGACGTGATGGCCGCGGGGCTGGCGTGGGCGCTGGTCACAACTGGGTTTGCAGTGCAGGCCCAAGACAAGGAGCGGACTCGCCTGACGCTCCAAGTTCAAGCCAGCATGGGCGTGAACCCCGACGCAAGCGGCAAGGCCTACCCCATCAAAGTACGGGTGTACGAACTCAAAGACGCCCAGGTCTTTCAAGAGGCCGAGTACTTCACCTTGGACGAGAAAGACAAGACAGCGCTGGGCGGAGACCTCCTGGCCAGAGACGAATTCATTTTGCGCCCCGGTGAGAGCCGCAAGATCGAACGCAAAAGCCAAGCCGCCACCCAGTTCATCGGCGTGCTTGCCGGTTATCGCGATCTGGCGCAAAGCACCTGGCGTGCGGTTTACCGCTTGCCAGAGGCTCCCGAGGCCGCATGGTTTCGGGCCGTTATTCCGTCCAACAAATCTGACATCAGCATCGAGTTGCAGGCGCAAGGCATTGTGCTTTCTGTGGCTCCCTGAAGCAGCATCTCAGGGTCATCCATGAGCTGGAACAACAAAGTCACCTGGAGCGAAGGCCTGTTCATCCGGCCCCAACTCTTTCAGCAGCAAGAGCGCTACCTCGAATGGTTCAGCCACCGGCGTGCGGCGGCCCTCGGCCCTTTTTTCTGGGGCTTCAGCCAGCTCGACATTGATGTCGAATCCCTGAGCCTGGGCAAATTGGTTCTGGCGCGATGCTCGGGCGTCTTCCCCGATGGCACACCCTTTCAATGCCCTGGCCATGCCAAGCTGCCTGCGCCCCTGACCCTGGGCGACGAGCATGTTCAGCAACTGATGTACCTGGCGCTGCCGATTCGCGCGCCCAACTCCGAAGAAACCAGCTTCGACAATGCACCCGGCTCACTGGCGCGCTTTAGCGTCTTTGATGCAGAGGTGCGTGACTCCAACTCCATCGGCCAGGGCTCGCGCCCGGTGCAGCTCTCCAACCTTCGGCTGGCCTTGATCCCTGAAAAGGAGTTGACCAGCGCCTGGATGGGTCTGCCCCTGGCCCGTGTAACGGCCTTGCGCAGCGATGGGCAGGTTGACCTGGACCCAGACTTTATTGCGCCGGTCAATCAATACGGCGCCTCGACATTGCTCACCCAATGGCTCACCCATTTGCATGGCACCTGCAAGCACAGGGCCGAGTTTCTGGCCGCACGCCTCAGCGGCAGCGGCGGTCAGGGTGGTGCCCAAGCAGCGGAGGTCAGCGACTTCATGCTGCTGCAGATCTTGAACCGCTACGAACCCCTGCTGGAGCATGCGCTGCTGGTCAAAGAGAGCAGCCCCGAGGCGCTCTACACCACCTTGCGCAGCATGACGGGCGAGTTGGCCACCTTTGTGCGCACCACCACCCGCCGCCCCATTGCCGTGCCCAACTACTTGCACCGGGACCCTTACCTCAGCTTCAAAGCCCTGATTGATGAAGCACGGTTCTTGCTCAATGCGCTGATGGTGAGGAGCGCGGAAGACATTCCCCTGCTCACCAAGCCCAACGGCATGTACCAAGCCAGTGTGGACCCCGCCGTCATCAGCAGCTTCTCGGCCTTGGTTCTGGCCGTCAGCGCCGATCTCCCCACCGATCAGATCGCCGCACAGTTCTCGGCCCACGGCAAGGCCGCTGCCTCAGACCGCCTGCCCGAACTGGTGCGCCTGCATCTACCCGGTATCGGTCTGCGGGTGCTGCCGGTGCCACCGCGGCAGATCCCCTTCAACGCGGGCTATGTGTATTTCCAGTTCGAGATGCGTGGCCCGCTTTGGGATCACATGGCCACCCACGGTGGCATCGGTTTGCACATCGGGCGTCCCATGCCTGGCCTGAAGATGCAACTCTGGGGCGTTCGATAAACACACCACCACGCTCATGAACACCCTCGACCACCCCATGGAGTCCTCTTGGGCCAGCGGCGATGCGGGCGACCTGTCCCATCTGGGCGTTGTGTCCACCCAGACATCGGCGCTGCACTTTGAGCCCGGCCCCAACTACGACGAGCGCTTAGCCCGGGTTCGCGAGGCCCAACAGCATGGGGGCAATCCCTTGCTTGAAGCCGCGTCGGTGCTGCTGCGGGCGCTGGCCGAAATGCCGCAGCGCCTGAACGAAGCCGGGCTGCTGGGCCTGCATGAACTGCTGAGTCGCGAGCTGCAAACCTTTACCCGCCTGTGCGAACAGGTCAATTTGCGGCGCGACCACCTGCTGGTAGCGCGCTACGCGCTATGCACCGCGTTAGACGAAGCCATCAACCTCTCGCCCACGGCGGGAGGGGCTCAAGAAAGCACAGGGCTGTGGTCGACGGTGGCCTTGCTGAACCACTTTCACGGCGAAAGCCACGGGGGCCGCAAAGTCTTCTTGATCATTGGTCGCCTGGCCAGCTCGGTGGACGAGCATCTGGATGTGCTCGAACTGATGCACCACCTGCTGAGCCTGGGCTTTATGGGCGACTACCGGGTGCAGGCCGAAGGGCGGCGACACCTGGAAACCATTCGGCATCGCCTGTTCACACTGGTGAGCGGCAAGCGCCCCGTGGTGCCCCGAGAGTTGTCTGTGCGCTGGCGCGGTGAAGGCCAGGGCAAGCTGCGATTGCTGCGCTCCGTGCCTGTGTGGGTGAGCGCCTGCCTCCTGGGTTTGACGCTGTTTGGGCTTTTTGCCTGGCACAAATACCATTTGTCTCAGCGCGGGGCGGTGCTGCAAGAACGCATTGAGGCCCTCCAAAGCGTGCCCGCCCCCGTGGCAGCACCGCGTGCACAGCTTTTGACCCTGGCTGATCTGCTGGCTCCCGAGATTCAAGCCCAGAAGGTACAGGTGCTGGACGCCCCAGGGCGGTCCCTGGTGGTGTTCAAGGGCGACGGCATGTTCAGCGGGGGTTTGGCCACGTTGAGCCCGGCCACTCGTGCCATCTTGAGTCGCATCGGCGAAGCCATTAACGACGTTCCTGGCGAGGTTCGCATCGTCGGCCACACCGACAACGTCGCGCTGAGCAGCGGGCAGTTCAAAAACAATCAAGCCCTGTCTGAGGCGCGCGCGCTGGCCGTCAAGGCGCAGTTGGAGACCCATGGCGTCGACCCCCGCCGCATGATCGTCAGCGGCCGTGGTGAGCAAGCCCCGGTCGCCAGCAACGCCACGCCAGCGGGCCGCGCACGCAACCGGCGGGTAGAGATTGAAGTGGTCACCGGCCAGGCCACTGCGGCACCTGCTGCTGCCTCAGCCAGCGCCGCCACAGCCGGCGAGGCCCCCGCCTCTGCCCCCCACACCTCCTCCGTCAAGCTCTGATCGACCCCACCATGCCAGGACCTTTGCAATCAGCCAAGCTGCGTGCGGCCATCTTGTTTTTGGCCGTCTTGCTGCTGGGGCTCGCCATCTGGTTTCTCGGCCCGCTGCTGGCCATTGGTGAATTTCGACCACTGGCCTCTACCGGGGCGCGCATTTTTGCCATCACCATGCTGTTGTTGCTGGCCATTTTTGCGCTGCTGGAATGGACGCTCAGCGCCTTGGGCGTGATGGCCTTGTGCGTGCTGATCTGGTACGGCGGCCCACTGCTCGCCTTGGGCCCCGCTGAGAGCACCTGGCACCCCTTGATGGGCGAGTGGCCACGAGCCTTGCTGATTGCGGCAGTGCTGCTGATCTATGCCACCTGGGCGCTGCTCAAACTCTGGCACATGGTGCGCAATGACGAGGCTTTTGCCAAACGCATTTTTGGGCTCGACAAAAAGAACCAAGCCCAAAACCTAGCCAAAGAAGAAATTCGCGCGCTGCAAAACAAGGCCCAGGGGGCTGTTCAAGAGCTGCGCAAAATGCGCTTGACCGTGGCGGGGCATACCGGCAGCGTGGTGTCCTTTTTCAAGCGCCTCGTTGAAGGCAAGCGTTACCTGTACGAGCTGCCCTGGTACATGATGGTGGGCAACCCGGGGGCGGGCAAAAGCTCGGTCATCACCAATGCGGGGCTGACCTTTCCTCTGTCCGAGCAAATGGCGGCTGCGTCGGTCACTGGGCTTCAAGGCCCAGACCGGGGCACTTTGAACTGCAATTGGTGGTTCACCAACGAAGCCGTCTTGATCGACACCGCCGGCCGCTACACCGCGCCGGGCGATACCCCCATCCCCGACGCCGCCAACTCCGCCGACGACCATGGCGATGGGCTGCACAACAAAAACCAAGCCGAATGGCAGGGGTTCTTGGGCGTGCTGAGAAAAGCCCGGCCACGCGCCCCCATCAACGGCGTATTGCTGACCATCGACATCGGCGAGATCTGCCGCAGCAGCGACGCCGACCTGCTGGTGCATGCCGCGCGCCTGCGCGCCCGCTTGGGCGAGCTGAGGCAACAACTGGGCATCCGCTTTCCGGTCTATGTGTTTCTCACCAAGGCCGACCTGCTCCCTGGCTTTAACGCCTACTTTGCGCCCTTGGGTACCGAAGCCCGCACCCAGGTCTGGGGCTTTACCCTGCCGCTGGACCCGCTGAAGGCCCCGCGCGCGCCCCGCAAAGAACCCTCAGACACGGCACAGGCCAGCGAGCCACAAGCCGACCCGACTTGGGCACTGCCCACGCGTTTGCAATTTGAAATGCAGGCCCTGCAGCGACGCTTGGCGGCAGGTGTAGCCACGCGCTTGCAAGAAGAATACGACCTGGATCGGCGTCAAAGCCTTTACCTCTTACCGCATGAGTTCTTGGCCCTGGCCCCCCGGGTGGTGCACCTGCTGGATGCCACCTTCTCCGACAACCGCTTCGATACCACCCAACACCAACACATGCTGCGAGGCGTGTACTTCACCAGCGCCACCCAGCCGGTGATCGACAACCCGCCCGCAGCCGACTCCCGCGCCCTGGTGCAGCGCCTGTTGCGCGCCCTGAAAGGGCCTTCTGCCCAAGGTTCGCCCTCATGGACGGCGGTGGAAACCGGTAGCCATCGCAGCTACTTTGTCACCAATGCCTTGCAAGAGGTTGTGTTCCCAGAGTCGCACTTGGTGCGCCCAAACCTCCGCTGGGAGGCGCGCTTCCGCTTGCTGCGTCTGTTAGGGCACACCTTGGTGATCCTGCTGTTCCTGTGGCTGGCCAGCGCTCTTTTGCTGAGCCAAAAGCAAAACCATGACTACCTCGATGGCCTGGAGCGGCGCATCGCAAGCCTGCAGAGGCATATCACCGAGGCCAAAGCCCATGAGCACCCCGAGCGCATTGCCGCCCTGCTGACGGAAGCCCAGCAACTGCCCTTGCAAGCAGGGCTTGACCTGGCAGAGCCCGGCATGAGCTATCAATACGGGCTCTACACCCCGCCGCCCTTGGTCACACAGGCCCAGCAGCTTTATGCCCATCTGCAAGACCACTTGGTGCTGCCGGTGGTGATCCGCCGCATGGAATATCGGCTTCAGCAAGCCCTGTTCGACCAGGACGACGCCGCCGCCTACGAGACGCTGCGGGTCTACCTGCTGCTGCACGATGCCAAGCGCTACCAAACCGACAAATCGGCAGCGTCCGACCTGCGAAGCTGGGTGGTGGCCGACTGGCAAGGCCAGTTCGAAGAAGCCACCCACGCAGAGACGGTTGAAAGCCCCGCCGGGCCTCAAGCCACGTCGCCCAGCGTGCGCCTACCGCCCAAGGTCGTGCCCACCTTGTCGGAGAGCTTTGGCCAAAGTGCCGCCATGATCGGCCATTTGCAAGCCTTGTTCTCGGGCCAGCGGCCCGTGCAATCCACCCAAACGGCGGACGAAGCCCTGGTCAAAAAAGTGCGCCAGTTCTTGGATGGCCGTGGCACCAGCGAGCGGCTTTACGAGCGCGCCAAGCGTGCGGTGCTGAGCGACGCGCCGCGTGAGTTCTCGCTGGTGCGCGTGCTTGGCCCACAGGCCGGTGCGCTGCTGCGCCGCGAGAGCGGTGCCTCGCTCGAAGTGGGGGTGCCGGGCTTGTTCACCTATGACGGCTACCACGATTTGTTTGCCAAGCGCCTCAAAGAGCTGGTGACTGTGGCCATGGACGACGATGCCTGGGCCATGGGCCGTGGCGTGTCCTTGAGTGCTGAGGCGGCCTCAGAAAAAAAAAGCAGCTACACCGTACGGGGGCAAGACGAGACCACTGCACTGGTTGAAGACATCCGCACCCAATACCTGCAAGAGTATGCCCAGTTGTGGGAAGCCTTTCTGGCTGACCTGAGGCTCAGAGAAGCCGCCGATGGCGAGTCCATGACCTTTGAAGTCGGCCTGATCCGACAACTCGCTGCTGTCGATTCCCCCCTGATCCGGCTGGGCCGCCAAGCCGCCCGAGAAACCACCCTCTCTCGGCCCTTGCAGGTTCAAGATCGCGACAAGACCCTGCTCGACAAAGCCAGCGAGTCGCTGGAGAAGAACGCCGCCAAGTTCAACCAAGGCTTGGGCCTGAGGCCCGAGCAGCGGCTGGAGCGGCAAATTGTGGACGACACCTTTGCCGCCTTGCGCGAGGTCGTTGCGGGCCAGCCTGACCCTGCGGCGGGGCCAGTCACCCAGCCCCGCATCGAGCAAGTCAGCAGTGTGCTCAACGAGTACTACACCACCTTGGTGGTGGCGCAAGCCGCCATTGAAAGCAAGTCACTGCCGCCCCAAACGACCGAGAGCGCCAACAAGCTGCGCATTGAAGCCGGCAAGTTGCCCGCGCCCTTTCGTCAGGTCTTGCTGGATGTGAGCGCCATGGGCAGCGACAAAGTCAGCGCCGGTGCCGCCTCAATTCTGCGCGCCCAAGCCCGCAGCCAGTTGGATCGGCTCCAGGGGCTGCTGGCTCTCACCGTCACCGAGCCCTGCAGGCGGCAGATCGCTGGACGCTACCCGTTTGCCACCAGCAGCCAAGAGGTGGCTGCCGACGACTTCAGCGCCTTCTTCGGCGCAGGCGGGGCGGCGGATGAATACTTCACCAAGTACCTGCTGCCCTTGGTGGACACCTCCACCACCCCCTGGCGCTACCGGCACCCCGACAGCGCCTCGGCCATGGTGGGCACCGAAGGTTTGGCCGAAGGGCGGGCGCCGTCGGCCGCGCGCACCGGCCCCACCTTGCTGGGCGAGTTGCTCAAACTGCTGCCCGTGAGCGGCCCACCGCTGGAACCCTTTGCCCAGATCAAGGCCATCCGCGAAGCCTATTTTCGGGAACCCGGGGCCAAGCGCATGAGCTGGAAGCAAGACATCAAAGTCGCGAGCCTGGACCCCACCGTGACTGAGCTGGTGATTGACGTGGATGGCCAAGTCCAGCGCTACTCCCACGGGCCCGTGCAAACCTGGGTGACCCAATGGCCAGGCCCGCGCGGTGGCTTGGGCATCGATGTGTCGGTGCAGCCGCGCCTGCGGCCAGACACCGCCATCGTCCAGGCTCGTGGGCCCTGGGCCCCCTTGCAGCTTCTTGAAAAGGGCCGCGTCACCCCGGGGGCCAGTGCCGGCCGCATGGGCGTGGAGTTCAGCTTCGATGGCCGCAAGGCCTTGCTGGAGTTGCAAACCACCGGCATCAACCCGCTCAGCACCGAGCTGCTGCGCAACTTCAAGTGCCCTGGGGTGTGACATGGGCTGGCTCTCCCACTTTCTCCAACGCCAGACGACGCGCCGTCTCGCCGGGCCTTTGGCCATCTGGGGAAAGGTGCCCAGCCATAGCGATTTCATCAACGTCAACACCTTGATTCAAGACACCCAGGCGTGGGCGGCCTGGGTGGCCCATCAATGGCAAACACCCAGCCCGCCCGCAGCCAAACGCAAGCCCCAAGACCAAGGCTGGATGAGCCTCAGCCCCGAGCCCCACAGCTACGCCGACCTCAGCCAAATCCCAGTGGCCTTTATGCTGCCCGCCCCCGCCGACCAGGGTGGCGAGCAGTTTTGGCGCGGCGTGCTGGTGACCTCGCGCGACCGCATCGGTCGCCCCCATCCCCTGATCGTCTACCAGCGAGCCAGCCCGCGTTGGTTGCGACGCCTGCCCAGCCCAAACCCTGCGGCAGCCACCCCAGACTGGACCCACACCCAGCCCGCCCAGGAGTCTCAAGACCTGCTCTATTGGTTGGCCCGAGTGCTGGCCCGCTGGCAGGCTCATCACGACACCCTGGGCACACTCAGCCGCGCCATTGCCTCGCTCAACCAACTGCATGCGCCGGGCCTGCGCCAGCTCCTGGGGGATGGCCCGTCCGTCGTGGCACCGGCACGGCTGCACGAGCTGGTCAACAGCCTCGGGCGCGATGACGACATCCCCGACGCCATGGACAGCATCGACAGCGTGCGACACCTGCTCAGCGCCGGGCAACGCCGCGCCCCGAGCCCGGCCCAGAGCTGTGGCTTTTGGATTCTTGACTCCGGCGGTGAGCGCCTGCGCCAAACCACCCGGTGGAGCGACCTCTGGAAGGCATCAGCATGAGCGACGCGCCCGATTTCGACCTCACCGATCTGGCCCGCCAGTTTGCCGAGCCAACGGCCGCCCCTGCGGCACCGGGTTTGGTGAGCCAGGCACTTGAAGATTTGGTGAGAGACGGCCAAGCCGAACAGGACCGAGCCTTCGCCTTAGACCAACGCCCTCAGCCCGCACCTACGCCCACACTCACGCCACCGCCCCTGCGCGCCAACGCGGCAGCGGCAGCGCTAGCCCCTGCCGAAGCCGACGCCGACGCCGCAAGCGCAGCCGACCTGCTGGACATGCTGCACCAAGACTACCTGCGCGCCTTGGTTGACCCCACGCTGCTGAGTCAGCAAAGCGCCTGGGCCAGCATCGATGCCGCCCAATCCGTCTCTCACGCAGACCCCTTGGACGACCTCAAGCGCCAAGCCGCCGACACCCACAGCCTGTACGAATTGCTGAGCCCCTTGCCCGCCATGGACGACGTTCTCAACAGCCTGGACACCGGCCTGGGCGACGCACGCCTCCTGGCCGAGGTCTCGCATGACAGCGTGTTGCACCTGCTGGCTCCTCCGCACCTCCAGGCGGCCCAGGCCGACAGCGAATTGCTGGCTGCGCTTTTGGCCAGCGATGTGCCCAGCTTGACGCTCAAAGAACATCACGACCTGTCGCTTGACAGTGCCCTCAGCAGTTTGTTTGCCCGACCCGAGGGCCCCACACCATGACCGCCAGCCCCACCTTGACCCTGCTCAGCCAAATTCACGGCGGCACCAGCCTGCAGCATGCACTCTCGGAGGTGGAAGCCCAGGTTCGCCAGCAGCCCCAGGCCCGAGAGGCCCGCTGGGCCCTGATCGAACTGCTCTGCACCTTGGGCCAATGGGAGCGTGCCCAGCAACAGCTGCAAAGCTTTGCGCGCCTGTTTGCAGACGCCAGCAACGCCACCCAAACCATGGGCGGGCTGGTACAAGCGGAGGCTCAGCGGCAACTGGTTTTTGCTGGCCACCTGCTGCCCACCCCACTGGCCAGCTCGCCGGCGTGGATGACCGACCTTGGCCGAGCCCTGCACCTGGGGCTGAGCGGCCAACTCGACGCCGCAGATGAGCTGCGCGAGGCGGCGCTGGCCAGCGCCACCAGCCCCGCCGGTTGGTGCAGCCTGCAAGACGGCACGGGCCAAACGCCCGCCGACGCTGACACCGAGGCCACCGGCGCAGCGCCGCTGCGGTTTGAGTGGTTGGCCGACACCGACTCTCGCTTTGGCCCGGTCTTGGAAGTGATGCATCAGGGCCAGTACCGCTGGCTGCCGCTGAGCGATGTTGCCAGCCTCACGCTGCGTGTACCGCAACGCCTGGGCGACTTGGTTTGGTCGCCCGCACTGCTCAAAACACGCCCCCAAGACGGGCAAGCTGCGGCACTGCTGCAAGTCCACATCCCCGCCCGCTACCCCGGCACCGAACACAGCAGCAACGAACAAGGCAGCGCCCAGCGCGAAGCGCTACTTTTGGGCCGCCTCAGCCGCTGGACGGATGTAGGCCGCAGCGCCATCGTCGGCCTGGGCCAGCGCACCTGGATGTGCGACAGCCACGACTGGCCCCAGCTCAACATCCGCTACCTGGAAATGGATGCCCTGCCATGAGCCGCACGCACCCATTGCACCCGGCGGCACGCCCCCCCCTGGACGAACAAGCCCGGGCCGATGCCCGGGCTGTTGAGCACCGCTATCTGCCCACCCTGTTTGACCGCCTCTGCGACGACGCCCCCAGCGAGCGCAGCGAAGCCCCCGGGGCCTATGTGCCTGACCGCCAGCGCATGCGCGAGATTTTGCAGCGCGACCTGAGCCTCCTGCTCAACACGCTCAACCATGACAGCACACTCGGCCTGCACCGCTACCCCCAGGTGGCCGCGAGCTGCGTGAACTACGGCATGCCGCCCATGGCCGGGCAAACCTTGTCTGAACGGCAATGGGCCGACATCGAACAAGCCGTGCGCCTGGCCATTACCCGCTTTGAGCCGCGCATCGTGCCCGACACACTGGTAGTGCGCCCGCTGCAAAAGTCTACGGGCAAGCAAAGCGCTCACCTCCTGAATTTCGAAATATCTGGGCAGGTCTACATGCTGCCCTATCCCTTGGAGTTCATGGTTCAAAGCACGGCCGACCTAGAGGCCATGCGCATGGAGTTGAGGGAGGCCAAGCAGACATGACCCCTGAGCAAAAGGCAGCCCTTGCGCGGCTCAATCAACCCTACTCATCAGTGAATGAAGGTTGGCGTAGAACCATAGCAAGTGCGATTGACGATCTCGCTCGATGGATCACCCATGATGCAGTGATTCAGCGCTTGGTTAATCAATTCACCGATACGCTGAAGCCCAGCAAGATGCCTGTGCTGGATTGGCGCCTCGTGCGCGCCATGATCTGGACGGAGACCAACCCTTACAAAGTCTCTCAATGGAGCGGAAACGTTATGCAAATCGGGGTGACTGGTGACCCCGGGATGAATGTGGTTCTGCAAGGCGATGAAAACGTCAAACTGATTCTCGACGACGCCTCACGCAAGACACTGACCAAGGCCAGCATCACAACCGATCCCAATACCAACATCCTGGCGGGTATGAGCTACATGTTGAGCCGAATGTGCGAGTCCGAGTCTTTCGAAGAGATAGACCCCGCACACCCCAAGCTCTCGGATCATGTCGTTAAAAAAGGTGAAACCTTGGACGCCATTGCCAAGACCGTCGGCTGTAGTACGCAGTGGTTGCTCAAGTTGAACAACCAAAATCCCAAGCTCGCTATCGGGCAGACCATCAAGGTGCAAGCCACCCTCAGAGGCCGTCGCATCAGCAGTTGGCGCGCCTTCACGCCCGAGAACCTCCAGTCTCGCTACAACGGCAATGGAGATCCTCATTACGCCAAGAAGTTGCACTACTGCCTGGGCGTGATGGACATCATTGCCATGCCCCGATAAGGCCCTGCACGATGTCAACACCTCTGCGCAATCTCTATGTGGTGGCACTTCTGATGGCCGCCACCCCCCTATCGCATGCCGCCCCTGATCGCTGGTACGAATGCCAAGGTCGAACCTTCGGCTATGTTCAAAAGTCTGCCCAAACCCTCGACTTCTACAACCTTTACTACAACTGCCCGAAATTGCGCATCCTCAGCCGCAAGACCGTAGCGGTGCAAGGCTCCAACCATCCCCGCAGCATGGAGATTTTGGTCGTCGACAACCGTGCCCATCAGCAAAGCTGCCCCTTTCAGGTTTTTGGCTGGACCCCGATAGGGCCTGATCAAGTATTGCCGGAACCACCCTCGGCCATTAGTTTTGACGGCTTCAAAGACTTGGCCGAATTGGAAAGCGTTCAAAACAAAGTTGGAGTTAGCGACTCGTTCAGTTGCTCCGCCTATTTGGTCGATGCACACCGCTACCCACATATCGTCCAGCCCCATAGCAAGCACGCCCGCAGCGTGCGCACCCAACTGCGTGATCGGGCCGCCATCAAGCTGCCAGCTCGCCAATCAGCTCCAGCATCGCCAACGCCTGCATCAACGGCATCCCCCCATGGCAAAGACTCTGAATGAAGGCCTAGGTGCTTCGCCACCCCACGGTGTCCCGACATACGCCCAGCGAAGCGGAAGCCGCCCAATGGTGCCCCTCAAGCATATCGGTTTGGCCCTCGTGCTTGCTGTTTGGTTCGGCCCCGCGATGGCTGGGGGTGCACCGAATTGCGCCAATGCCAACGGCCCGACCAGCCCTTGCGAGAAGGCTGGTCCACCGTTGCAGATTCAGCAGCTCTGTTTAGACCACGCCTCACAAGTAGCCTACGGCTACCCGGCAGACAGCGTCTGCAGCCGCTGCACCTTCGCGCCCTTCACGCCCTAAGCGTCTTCACGCCGCCCCCATCCAAGGAGCCCCTGTCATGATCCGCACCGTTGAAGTCAGCTCCCCGGCCATGCCCAGCTTGCTGGGCCAGCCGGCCTTGCGCCTCAGCAGCCTCAGTGGCCAAGAGGGCCTCGGGCACTTGTTCCAGTACCGGCTGATCTTGAGCACGCCGGACAACCCTTTGATCAGCGAGCTGATGGCCGCCAATGTGCCCTTCAAGGAGCTGGTGGGCAAGGAGATTAACCTGCGCATTGAGCTGGAGGGGCGTGGCAGTTTTGTGGCCGGCTTGGCGGGGGGCTCGGCGGCTGGGGTGGGGGCAGGGGCGCGCGAGATCAACGGCCTGGTCACGGCGGCGCGCTTTGTGCGGGTGGAGAACCGCCGGGGAATTTATGAGGTGGTGGTCGAGCCCTGGTTGAGCTTGGCCACGCGCACCAGCGACCACAAGATTTTTCAGAACATGACGGTGGCCGAGATTCTGCAAACCGTGCTGGCCGACTACCCCTACCCCAGCCAGCTCAAGCTCAGCCACAGCTACCCCAAGCGCGAGTTTCAGGTGCAGTACGGCGAGACGGACCTGGTGTTCATGGAACGCCTGATGCAGGAGTGGGGCCTGTACTACTACTTTGAGCACGCCGGTGGTGCCCACCGCTTGGTGGTGGTAGACGACCCAGCCACCCACGGCCCCAACCCCAGCGCGGCCTATGCCCAAGTGCGCTACTACCCGCCCGACCACAAGATCGACGAAGAGTATTGCAGCGACTTCACCACCCATGAAGGCCTACAACCTGGGGCTTGGGTGACCAGTGACTTTGACTTCACCAAGCCGCGCGCTAACCTACAGCAGAGCATGAGCATGCCGCGCAAGACGGGCCATGCAGACGGCGAGCACTACCGCTGGCCGGGCGACTATGTGGTGCCCGCCGAGGGCAAGGAGTTGGCCCGCGTGCGCATGGAGCGCGAGGGCAACCCCGGCAGCCGCGCCAGCGGGGCGGGCAACCTGCGCGGCATGGTGCCTGGCTGCACCTTCAGCCTGCAAGGCCACCCACAGGCCAAGGCCAATGCCGAGTACCTCATCCTCAGCAGCAGCCTCTCCATCTCCGAGATGGGCGAGGTCAGCGGCCAAGGCGGCTACCACTGCCACTGCCAGTTCGAGGTACAGCCCGCCCTGCACCTCTACCGCAACGCCCAGCGCCACCCCAAGCCCCACACTCACGGCCCGCAGACGGCCACCGTCACCGGCCCGGCAGGGCGCGAGATCTACACCGACCAATACGGCCGCGTCAAAGTCAGCTTCCACTGGAACCGCTACTGCACCAAGGACGAGAACAGCTCCTGCTGGATACGCGTGGCCAGCCCCTGGGCCGGCAGCAACTTTGGGGGCATTGCCATCCCGCGCATTGGCCAAGAGGTCATCGTCGACTTTGAGAGTGGTGACCCCGACCGGCCCATCATCATCGGCCGCGTCTACAACGGCCTGAACATGCCGCCCTGGGAGCTGCCGGGCAGCATGACGCAAACCGGTTTCTTGACCCGCTCTTCAGAGGGCGGCGGCCCCGCCAATGCCAACGCCTTCAGGTTTGAAGACAAAAAGGGCCAAGAAGAGATTTGGCTACATGCGGAGAAGGATTTACGCGCCGAGGTGGAGAACAACGAAAGCCACAGCGTGGGCGTGAACCGCAGCAAGACGGTGGGCAGCAACGAAACCACCAGCATTGGGGCGGCCCGCACAGAGACCGTGGGCGGCACCCACACCGAGACCATCAAGAAGCAGCGCACCCTGACCGTTCAAGAGGCCGGGTCCAGCGAGACCATACAAAAGGACATCAGCATGACTTCGGTGGACGGCAACATCTCCATCACCTCCAACGCGCATTCCATCTTCCTGACAGCCACCACCTCCATCGTGTTGCAAGTCGGGGCCAGCAGCATCACCCTGACGGACGGCAATATCGTCGTGAATGGCCCCAAGCAAGTGGACATCAACCCCTAAGGCAGACAGCCACCATGTACCTCATCCAAGAAACCCCTTTGAACCTGCCCGAGCCGCTGCAGGACCGCAGCGTCAACGTGCTGAGCTATGTCGAGCCCAGCACACAAGCGCCGTTTCAGATCGTCATCAACCGCGATGTGCTGATTGGCGAAGAGACCATTCCGCAGTGCTTTGACCGCCAGTTGAATATGCTCGCCCGCCAGGCCAAGCACTTCAAAGTGTTGCGTCGAGAAACCACACCACGTGCCGATGGCCTCCAGCCGCTGTACACCGTGGAGAGCAGCTTTTCCCAGGCAGGGCGCACCCACCACCAGTTGCAGTGCATGCTCTTGACGAGCACCGCCCCTCACATTCTGGTGTTGACGCTCAGTACCGGCGTGCCCCCTAACGACGGGCACAGGCAGTTTTGGAACGAGCTACTGAGCACGCTGGATCCGGCCCAGCCAACCAAGGCCAGCTGAGCCGCCCCACCAGCGATCACCCGGACACTTACCAAGGACGCGCACCATGGGCCTGCCTGCCGCCGCCACCATCAATGACGAGATTCGCCACACGCCATTGCTCGGGCAAATCTTGAAGGTGGCCACCACCATTGGGACGGGGCTACTGGTGGGTTTGGCCATTGGCGCAGCAGCTGTCTTCATTGTTGGCACGGGCGGGCTGGGTGCCGTGGTGCTGGGTGCGGTGGTAGGGGCGGCCATCGGCATGGCAGCTGACGCCGCCTCAGAGGCCCTGACCGGCAAAAACCTACAAGAGGCGATAGCGGCCCCCATCATGGCCGCCATCGACAAATTCTTCCCCGGTGTGGTCAAAGGCATGATCAGCACCGGCTCGCACAATGTGCGCATCAACAGCCAGAAGGCTGCGCGCGCGGCAGGCAAGCCCGGCGGGCCGCCGCCTGAGCCACCGCCGCCCAAGACCTGGTGGGAGTCCGCAGTGGACGCGGTGATGTCCATCTTCGACAGCAGCACGCCACCTGACCCCGGCTTTGTGCCCGTGGACATGGACAAAGTCGCCTGCCAAGACCACCCGCCTGCCCCCGACCAATTCATTGCCCAAGGCTCGGGCAATGTCTTCATCAATGGCCAACCGGCCGCCCGTGCGGGTGACAAAACTACCTGCGACGCAGTCATCAGCATCCTGCCCGCGAGGCGCGGCAATGTGGCCATCGGTGGTGGCCAAGTGACCGTTCGCGCGATTGAGTCTGAAATGCCCGCATGGCTGGGCTTTATCGCCAAATGGGGTGGCTTTGCGCTGGCAATTTGCCAGGCCATCCGTGGCAAGGGCCCGTTACTCAAGAAGCTGGTTTGCTTGGGCACCAACATGGCCATTGGTATGGCTGCTGATGTAGGAGTGCGCGCCGCCGTAGGTGCCGCCATGGGCGGCAGCAAGGGCCACCCTGTACATCTGCCCACGGGCAATAAGTTTTTAGACGGCGCGCACGATCAAGACTTCGACGTGCCCGCCCTTTTGCCCTTGAGCCTGACCCGGCGCTATAACGCCGCTAACTCTCAAGTAGGCCTGTTCGGCCGGGGCTGGACCACGCTGTGGGATACCCAGCTTCACCTGCACCGCCCCGACGTGCTAGGCCAAGGCGACGAGCAAGCCGCGCATGCCCTGCTCGACGAGCAAGGCCGCTGGCTACCCCTGCCTGCCCTGGCCCCTGGCCAGCGCCACCACCTGGCCCAAGAGGGCCTGAGCTTTGCCTGCCTAGACAGCGGGCACTATCTGCTCATGAGCGACGACGGCCTGGTACTCAACTTCGGCCCCGCCCACACTGAAGGCGCAGGCGAAGGCCCGCACATTCTGGCCTTGCAAAGCCTGGAAGACCCCTACGCCCACCGCCACTTCTTGCGCCGTGACGAACACGGCCGCTTGATCCAAGTGGCCAGCAGTTGCGGGCAAGTGCTGCACCTGCACTATGCCAAGCACAGCTCACCCGGCCCGGCCCAGCCAGAGCGCATCAGCCTGCGCCCGGCTGGAGGCAGCGAAGAGCTGCTGTTGGCCAGCTACCGATATAGCGCTACCGGGGAGTTAGTGGCCGTGCTCGATGCCCTGGGGCAGGAGACCCGCCAGTTCGCCTACAACAAGCAAGGCCTGATGTGCCAACAGCGCCTGCCACAGGGCCTGGTGGTGGACTACCAATGGCAGCACTTTGCTCAAGCCCCTGAGCCAGGCAGTGTGGCCGCGACCGCAGGCGGCCATTGGCGCGTGACGGCCTGGCGCACCAGCATGGGGGAAGCCGTGCAGGTGGACTACGACCTGCCCGCCCGCAGTGCCCGGGCCACCACCCGAGACACCACCCACAGCGGCAGCACCCAAGCCCCCCTGCAACGCACCGAGCATTGGCAATGGGACGAGAACCTGCGCGTGACCCGTTATCTCGACACTCTGGGCCAGGCCTGTACCCTTGAGTNAGGCCCGAGGAGACTAAATCGTGGCTGGCTTGCTTGCGGCCAGCATCCCCAAGTTTGACATTTGGCGCGCCTGTTGGCACCGATTCAAAATTTAGCCACCGTTCCTATTGAATTTTGAGCCAGGACTAATGGGCACCCGAGCTCCACACCAACGCCAGCGGCGCGCCTGAAGAGATCACCGACGAAGAAGGCCGTGTCCACTGGCGCGCACGCTACAAGACTTGGGGCAACTTGGCGCTTCAAGAGCAACCCCAAGCGCAGGATGATCGCTTTGCGCAGCCCGCGCTGGAAGAGCAAAACCTGCGCCTGCAAGGCCAATACTTTGATGCAGAGACGGGGCTGTGCTACAACACCTTTAGATATTACGATCCGGATTGTGGGAGGTTTATTTGCCAGGACCCGATTGGGCTTGCGGGAGGGTTGAACCTTTATCAGTTTGCACCGAATGCGATTGGGTGGATTGATCCGTGGGGGTGGGCGGGCAACCCTGCCACGGCCACCCATGTCACCTACCGTGGCATTGATGCCGCTACCGGCAAGCCCTATATCGGCTATGCCAGCATGCAAGGCAATCAGGCTGCCATTGACGTCGTCAAATACCGCTACGGCGGTGATTACAGCCGGTTCGGAGGGCAAGCGCCCGAAGTCTTGTACGAGGGCTACGGCAAGAATGGTAAGGCCACTGCCCGAGGCCTGGAGCAACACTACTTCAAAGAGGCCGGGGGTCTCAAAGGGACTGCCAACAAGCAAAATCCTGTCGGGAAAAATAACCCTCGCCGCAAACTCTATGCTCGCAAGGCGGCGGCCCATCTCAAACCCAAAACCAATTCGACATCGCGCTGCTAAGACCTCACCCCCATGGCCAAAATCATCTGGAAAGAAAATCACATCGTTCGACTGCGCTTGCGGGATGATCTCTTCACCATAGGGCAGTTGCTGGGGAGCGCATTCATGCGGGTTCACAAGCTAAGCGGCAGCGTGGATGAGTGGGAGGACATTGACCTCAATCAAACCGAAGAGTTGTTCACCGTGCCAGTCACTAACGACGTCTTCAGAGGCCTGGCTACCGGCAAAGTCAAGCACTGGGACGCCGCTGGCGAGCTGGCCCAACGCATTGACCCCGTCCAGGGCGAGCAGCTCTATGGCTATGACGCCGCCGGGCGCATCTTGCGCAGCCGCAATCTCAGTGCTGGCCAGCCGCTCAGCGCGGGCTTGGACTTCTCTGAGGTGCTGCCCCAGAGCCAGCAGCCCGCGCCCCATCTGGCGCGTGTGAGCGGCCAAGACTGGCGCGAGGACTTTGCATGGGATGCCGCGTCCAACCCAGCCGCTGCGTCCGCCCAGGGGTCCGAGGGCCATGTGCGCCACAACCGCCTGCTGATGTGGCAGGACCAGCGCTATGCCTATGACACCCTGGGGCGGCTGACCGAGAAGCGGGTGGGCCGCCACACCGAGCAGCATCTGCGCTGGAACGCCGAGCACCAGCTTGAATCGGTACAGACCCAGCGCAACGGCAGTTCGCAGACGGTCAGCTTTGAGTACGACGCCCTGGGGCGTCGCATCAGCAAGACCAACAGCTTTGGGAGCGTGTTTTTCATCTGGGACGGCCTTCGCCTGCTGCAAGAGCGGCATCGCAACCGTGTCACCACCTTGGCCTATGAACCGGACGGCTATGTGCCGATGGCGCGAGTTGATATGGCCGAGCCTGGCACGGGAGCGGGGGCGGACGATGCCGCGACGCCCAACAAACCCCGCCTCTACTGGTTCCACACCAACGCCAGCGGCGCGCCTGAAGAGATCACCGACGAAGAAGGCCGTGTCCACTGGCGCGCACGCTACAAGACGTGGGGTAACTTGGCCTTGCAAGAGCAACCCGAGGTTGACTCAGACCGCTTTGCGCAGCCCGCGCTGGAAGAGCAAAACCTGCGCCTGCAAGGCCAATACTTTGATGCAGAGACGGGGCTTTGCTATAACACCTTCCGCTACTACGACCCGGACTGTGGACGGTTCATCTCCCAAGACCCGATTGGGTTGGCGGGGGGATTGAATCTTTATCAGTTTGGGCCGAATGCGATTGGGTGGATTGATCCGTGGGGGTGGATTGGTGCTCCGGCGGGCCTCCCCAACACAGCTGGTGTCTATACCATAATAAATGGAAATGACGTATATGTAGGGAGCGCAGGGGGAGGATCAGTCGGCATGAATGGCCGCGTTTCCGACATTTCACATACTAAAGCTCAAAAATTGCTCGCCAAACCTGGAACAACTATTCAGTTTCAAGAGGTCGACCTTGGTCTAGCCTCTAGCAGGGCTGAAAAGGAACACATCTTGAGGCATTTTGAGCAGGAAGAAATAGATCGAGTAAAACGGAATCGCATGAATGTGCTGAACTCCAGGCGCGCTGAAGCAACGGCCAAGCGATCCAGGAACTTGGGAGAGGTAAAAAAGCATGGGGCTGCGCTTAAGGGAACAAGAGGGACTTGCTGAAATGTATTACGAACAATACTACGCACCAAATCGGACGATGAAAACATTTTATTGGGGCAAGGATGAGTTATGCCGCGCATGCGTTCCCGAGATTCAGGCTATATTTTTTATTGCTGACTCTTCAGAAACAGTCCAGGATTTCGCAGATTGGATGAATTTCAATTCCGATCTTGGGAACTTTTCGAAATTAATAATGATTTCAATTCCCATTGATATCATTGACAAAATTGATTGGGCGGGCATTGGAAGCGGTCTGCGGCATCTGCATATAAGCCACCCTGTATTTGAGGATATTTGGAGTATGTACTCAGAGTCTAGACTACCCATATTCCCTACGCGCAGTTTGCAGAATCTTGAAACACTGAATATCATATGCCCGTTAGTCAAGTGGGTTTCTCTGGATGTATCTCAACTCAAATCACTCAAATGGTTTGGTCTTGAGCTAGAGGGAATGGATAAGAATGGAAAATCCATTGAGATGGTTTGTCGAAATAGCGGCATAGTCGGGATCGACATATCCACACCGAAGGGGCAAGATTTTTTGGGAAAAATATCTGCAGATATGGAGAGTATCGCAATTCACATGTGGACTGCTAAGAAAGTTGATTTTGCAGAATTTTCGCGATTCTATAAATTGCGACATCTGATTTTGCGAGGTGGGGGGTGTGTAGTGGATTTGGGCTTTTTGAAAGATCTCGAAGAACTTGAGGAATTGGAAATACTGAGTTACCCTGAAGTTGTGGGATTGGAAAATTTAAGCCATCTCAAGAAACTACGTCGCTTGCGAATAGGTTTCCTGGACAAAGAACTGGCTAGTGAATCGCATTCAATATTATCCGAGGTTAAAAATAGAGTAGAAATATTCGAGGTGGACTGATCGTAATTCATACTTACGCCCACGGCGTGCCCGAGCGGCTGGAAGCCTGGCAGTGGGACGAGGAACACCTTACCACCCAAGCCCCGCCTCTATTGATTCCAAACCAAGGCCAGCGGTGCGCCTGAAGAGATCACCGACGAAGAAGGCCGCGTCCACTGGCGCGCACGCTACAAGACGTGGGGTAACTTGGCCTTGCAAGAGCAACCCGAGGCTGACTCAGACCGCTTTGCGCAGCCCGCGCTGGAAGAGCAAAACCTGCGCCTGCAAGGCCAATACTTTGATGTAGAGACGGGGCTGTGCTACAAGACCTTCCGATATTTTGATCCAGACTGCGGACGGTTCATCTCCCAAGACCCAATTGGGCTGGCGGGGGGATTGAATCTTTATCAGTTTGGGCCGAATGCGATTGGGTGGATTGATCCGTGGGGGTGGGCTTGTGGGAGCGCGTTCAGTGGAAGACGTGGTCGCAATAAAGCCGCACATGATCTTGAACGCAACGGCTTCAAGATTGTGGGCGAAGAAGTTACTATGAAAGTGAACGGAAAAAGAATCCGAGCTGACTTTGTAGCAAAGGATGGTCATGGAAATATCCATGTATTTGAAGCAAAGCATGGCTCGGGTCGTCTAACGACAAATCAGTCTAAGTCTGGTGTTTTTGATATGAAATCACCCAGTAATATACTTGACGGGACTGGCGGAGGAACAATTAAACCCTCCTCTGGCAAAGTCGGCACATATACCATTTCGACAAATAGTGCCCGTGGTGCAACACTTGGGGGCAATGGTGCCACCGGCAACGCAACATTCCACGTTCTGAAATATTAAAGCCATGAAATATATGTTTAGCGAAACATTAAACGAGAAACTGAGGGACCGCTTCAAGGATGATCCTTTCGTGTCGATAAGAAAAGCCAAAGTTTGCATCAAAAATCGCAATGGATCTGGCGAGTTGAATATCGTGTATTCGACCAGAGGAGAAGGTTACTATTTCGTATTAACAGGCGACTGCAATGAGTTAAAAAAATTGCTCTTGAGTACCCCTCCGCCATACCCTCCAAAGACACTTGCAAAGCAAATGTTTTGTTTTTCTACGCTTGAGGAAAAATACCCCACGCCTCCAATATCTGCACAAAGCAAACTAATAAACCTACCAATCAAGGAGAGTGACGTAGATGCATTGTGCAATATCACAACTGATTTAATCAAAGGGAAGTATATTCCTCTGATTGACAACTTCATCAATCATTCCACACCTCTCATCGAGGACATCAACAGACATCCAGCCTCATATGCTTATCCGTTTTTATCAACATTGGTTTGTCTGAAAAATTCCGGGATAAAATACCACGATGCAGAAATGCAAAACTATTTAAAGATGAAGTATTCTGGCGATAGGGACTTCGATATCGAACTGGCAAAAAGATATCTTGAATAGTATACTGAACAATATGTATTCGACCCTGCAAAATCCGTAATCCATGACCCACCGCCCGAAAGGGCAGGAACGGGCTGATGTCTGCATCAGCGGCTCGCGGTAGACCGAGTGTCTGATGGGTGCGGCAGCAGCCGTAGCGCCATCATGGTAGCCAGCAGCTCCGCTATGGCGGTCGCCCATAGGCCCGAGGAGACTAAATCGTGGCTGGCTTGCTTGCGGCCAGCATCCCCAAGTTTGACATTTGGCGCGCCTGTTGGCACCGATTCAAAATTTAGCCACCGTTCCTATTGAATTTTGAGCCAGGACTAATGGGCACCCGAGCTCCACACCAACGCCAGCGGCGCGCCTGAAGAGATCACCGACGAAGAAGGCCGTGTCCACTGGCGCGCACGCTACAAGACGTGGGGTAACTTGGCCTTGCAAGAGCAACCCGAGGCTGACTCAGACCGCTTTGCGCAGCCTCAGCTTCAAGAGCAGAACTTGCGTTTGCAAGGCCAGTACTTTGATGCGGAAACCGGCCTTTGCTATAACACCTTTCGCTACTACGATCCGGGCTGCGGACGGTTCATCTCCCAAGACCCAATTGGGCTGGCGGGGGGATTGAATCTTTATCAGTTTGCGCCGAATGCGATTGGGTGGATTGATCCGTGGGGGTGGGCGAGCAGTAATCCGGGCGTTTATGATGTTTTTGGAGAGGCTCGAATCGATAAGGAAATGTACAGAGCTTCAGACTACAAACATTTCCAAGAAGCTAATCGCCAACTCTATTACAAGATGAAGGCTGATCAGGCATTGAAGTCTTCTATAGAATCAAAATACCCTGGCACTTTCGATCATGTTAGCCCAGGAAAGCGTGGCGCGTTCAGCGGAAAGGCACCTCCTGGCCTTACGTGGCACCACCATGAACAAGTTGGTGGCTTATTGCAGTTGGTTGACACGACTGATCATAATTCGCGCCACAAAGACTATCACCCAACGGGTAGAGGTGGTCGAAATAAGTGGGGAGGGGGTAGTGGATGTCGTTAACGACGAACTGGAGATGTCGATGCAAAAATTTGAGGATATTCGAAAACTATGCCTGTTCGCCCTTCAGGCAGATGGGAATGATTGGATATATGTCAATAGAAATAAATGGAGAAAATCTCCTGGAGCGTGTAGTTTTTGGTGCATCTTCGAGGAAGAGGTAGAAGATCTACCAGATGACGAAGTATATGAAACGGAGAGCGGGCCATTTTTGCCAATTTCCGTTAGATCGGAAGATTTACACCCATGGATGCCAATTGATGCCATTAGAGGTGTGTTGTCTAATTTGAAGATAGAAAGCCCTACCTCAGAAGATATTGACTTAATAGTCAGAGGCATAAATCATTACCTTGAGATGGATGATTTTATGGATGCCCCTTAACAGGCTGCTGAAATACCTGTCGGTTCTGATGGTCGAGCGAGGCAGAGCGAGGACAATCTGTGCACCCGATCTGAGAGAGACCTATACGCGGCGCCAACGACTGGCGGTTTCAAGTCTGAAATGCAACACCTCAACCTGAGGTAAGTTGCGAATATGACGAGAAGATTTGATAACTTGAACGCCGATGAGCGCATAACGCTGGCGAGCATGCGCCAACAAGGGGCGAGGCTTCGTGTCATCGATAAGGCCTTGGGCGGAGGCCCCCGCACATTGAGCCGGGAGCTTGGGCGCAATCGGCAGCCTGATGGCTATGCTTCTGCGCCTGCACAGGTGGCTGATCGGCAATGCCGCAAAGACAGCAGGACGCCGCACGAGCTATCCGAAGGCGACCAATGGTGCAGTATCAGGGGTCGGTGACCCCACCCATGCCCCGCCTCTACTGGTTCCACTCCAACGCCGGCAGCTCGTCTGAAGAGTTCAGTGCTGAACCTTGAAGCGGCTCACCAGTTCTACAAGGTCTGAGGACTGCCGACGCAGGCCCTCTGCGGCGGCGGCGGCCAGTTCAACCATTGCGGCATTTTGTTGAGTCATGCCGTCAAGCTGCTCGGCCGCATGATTGATTTCTTGAATACTGACATTCTGCTTGTCGGCAGATGCGGTAATGATGTCAACTTGGTCGGCAAAGTTTTGAACCTGCGCAACAATATTTGTCATTGATTTACCTGCGTCGCGAACAAGGATTTGCCCGTTCTCAACATTGTTGGCGCTCTCACCGGTTAATTTTTTGATTTCTTTTGCCGCCTCGGCCGCCCTGCCGGCCAAGGTCCGCACCTCGCCTGCCACCACGGCAAACCCTCGGCCTTGCTCACCGGCCCGTGCAGCCTCAACGGCCGCGTTGAGTGCCAGAATATTGGTTTGAAATGCAATGCCGTCAATCACGCCCGTGATGTCGGAAATGCGTGTGGAGGCCACTGAAATTTGGTCCATCGTTGACACCACCTTAGCAACGACTGAACCACCTTCTTCGGCCGCCAGTCGAGCCGCTTTTGCCATATGGTTTGCCAGTTGGGCGGCATCTACGTTGCCGCGCACAGTTTCGCTCAGCTCATGCAGAGATGCGGCGGTTTGCTGCAAGTTGGCCGCTTGGGTTTCTGTACGGAATGACAAGTCAGCGTTGCCCCGGGCAATTTCATTGGCTTCATTCGAGATATTCTCGGCATTCTGCTGAATCTGCCTGACCATATGGGTTAATCTATTGTTCATGTCCCCAAGGCTTTGCATGAGTTTCCCTAACTCATCCGGTCGATCACTGCCTTCCAGCTTGGAGGTCAGGTCGCCTTCCGCAACGGCTTGGGTGAGTTGTGCAGCGGCACGAATAGGCGGCACAATGGCCAGTGCTGTTATTCTGGCAAGAACAGCACCGACAATACCCACGATAATAGCGACGATCAGGATAAGCCAGCCCGCCTGTGTTGCGGTGCTGGTGACCAGGTCGGCGGATTCGTGCATGGCGTTGCGCTGAATTTCATCAATCTCAGCCAATGCGTCAGCATATCCTTGGCGGGCCGGTGCCACCGCTTTACTCACATGCTGGCTCATTTCTTCAAATAGATTATTGATACCCATCTCAATGGCCTTTTCTGCGGCCTTATAGTAAGCAAGCTGGGTCTGCCCGAGTTTCTCGATGAGTGCCTTTTCTCCGCTTGTATCTGCGCTCTCAAGCAGTGCTTTCATCAGTGCTTCGTCTTGCTGCTTGAGGGTTTGCACGTTCGCACGTTCTTTGGCGCGCCCAGCATCGTCAGCCAGCATCGCCACCTGCCCGACGGACGTGCCCACTGCGCCCATATGCTCTTTGAATACGCTGACTTTGGTCACTCGGTCGAGGTGCAAGTCCGTCATCAGCCGGACCTCACGGTCAACACCGAAAATGACGTAGCAGCCATAAAAAGAAGAGAGCAATCCAAGAATGATGATGAGCAAATAGCTCAGGAACATCCGGCCGCCAATCGTCAAACGAGATCGCTGCATGACAGTTTCACTTCTTAATGGAAAAATAGGGGCCAATAGGTGCAAGGTAGGCCCTTGCACCTGCACAGAATGCTTGTGACGAGAACATTCTGACTTTCAAAGAAAATTTGCCTAGCCCGTGCCGGCCTGAGCATGGCTGAGTTTTAGCTCTCTCGGCTCCCTTTGGCATTTGCCAAAGGTGAGGCCGCAACCCTTTCAAGAAAAATATCCTTGAAACCGGCCGGGTATTGCTTCGTCAGAGGCCATACTTTGCGGTGATGGCTTTCCAGGCTGGGTCCTTTTCCGCTTCTTTGACGATTTTTTGCAGTTCCGCCGATAGCTCTGGGTTAGCCTTTGAGATCAGCACATGGCGTGTGAAGGTTGAGTAGGGCTTGGGGTCGATGTTGACCTTGCCACTGAATTCGGGTTGCTTGACATAGTATTTGGCAATGGAATGCGCCATCAAGGCCACATCGCCTTTACCTTCCACCATCCGCTTGAGGATGGATTCTTCATTGCTCACGTCTTCTCGCTTGATGGATTTACCGAATTTGTCATCCAAGCCAGCGTAGCGATAGCCAGCAACACCGACAAATAGTTTCCCGTCAAGGGCTTCTGGCCCCGAGTAAGAGAATTTACTCGCTGCGGGTGAAAGCACCGCATTGCCATCCTTAATCAGGGTGTCTGACCAGTTGTACTTTGTTTTGTCATTGTCACCAACAAACATGGGTGCCATGAACAAAACTGCCCCCTTGAAATCTTTGCTATCAAGGGCCACAAAGTTCAATCTGGCTCGGACAAGATTGTTGAGTTTCAACTCAAACTTGCCGTCAAGCTTTTTATTCATGTAAGCCACGGTATCTGCCGCCAGCCCACCATCTCCAACCACATAGGGCGGGGTCAGATAGGTGTTATAGACGGGCAGCGTTTCAGCAGCAGCACCAAAACTCAGCGCATGAAGGGCAAGTACCCATGCATAAAAACTCTTCTTCATGATTCTTTCCTTGGTTGGGTTTCGAACTCCAGTGACCTGCAATGCCGTGCTACAAATTCCAATCGCATGGCGCACTGCTTACGCAAGCGTAGCCATTGCGGGTGCTTGAGATAGGCCCCAAATGCAGCAAGATCACCGCTCAATTCGAGCGCTGAGGCCGCACGCGGCCATGCCGCAGTCACCACGGCCGGCAGGCGCGAAAGGGTGAAGGTCATGAAGAAGACTCGTTGGCAGACCGATGTTCAAGTTCTTCCAACGCCATCAACAAGCTGGTGCGGTGCTCGCGGGCCACCTGCTGCCAAGGCAAGCCGGTGAGGGCACCTTCCAAGGCCCATAGCAAGTTCAAACTGGCTTGGGGCTGGCTGCGGCGCACTTGTGCAAAGGCGCGCACGGCCCCCAAGACACGCAGTTGCGCCACGTCGTTCAGGCCCGCCGCGCGTAACATCTTGGCCGAGGCAGGGCCGAGGTTGGGGAGATCGAGCAGCGTCACGGCTCAACGATACAGGCATTGTTCAGGGGCGATACGGCCCTGGCCGCTGGGTCCAGCGGGGCAGCTCGGCCCCCGGCAGCAGCTCGCTCACGGCGCGGGTGGCTTGGTCGATGGCGCTGTGGGCATAGGCAAAAGCACCGGCATCGCTGTTGGCAATGGCCACGCGGCCCCAGCCTTGGCGTGCCCGCTCGCAAGGTAGCGGGCCTTGGGGCCAAAAGGCGTCGGCACCGTGCATGTACTCATAAGCATAACCGTGGGCCCAACGGTTAAAGGTCACCGCTTCGACATCGCTGTCTTGGAAGCCATAGGGCCCCAAGGCGCTGCGCAACAAGTGCATGGCGGGCGCGAGCAAGTCGTCGGTGCGCCAAGCCTGCAACTGTTGGCGGCCCAGGCTGGCTTGTTGGCGCGGCGGCAAGCCTTGGGTCTCGGCAGGCAGCACCACTTTGGCCAGGTGCAGCAAGATGGGGTGGTCCGGCCCGGGAGAGGCCTTGGCCGCCCCCATGTTGACCGGAAAGTCCAGGCTAGCTTCGGGCCAGAAGCCGCCCACCGAGCGCAGGCCACTCCAGCCCGCGCGGGCAAAAGGCCGCCAGTTCGACAACAGCACATTGGCATAGATCAGCGGGGTTTTGACCTGATCGAGCAAAGCCTGGCGTTGGGCGGCGGGCATCTCCTCACTCATGTGAGCGATGGCGCGGTGCCAGCAGGCTAGCACCACATGGCGTGCCCGGACTTGGCGGCGTTGGCCTTGGGCATCCAGCACCTCCAAGCGCACGGTGGCGGCGCTTGAGACGGCACCTTCGTGCTGCAAGCTGACCACGGTATGGCGCAGGTGTAGGCGCACCGCCGCAGCCGGGTCGGCCAAGGCGGCATGGTGGAGCGGCGCATGAACCAGGCTGGCCATGCCCTCACCGGGCACTGCGGCCGGGTTGAGATGGCGCAGCAATGCTCGCGCCAGGCCGTGGTTGCCGTCAGGGAAGTGGTAGATGTAGCGGTCTGTGCTTTGCTGAAGTTGCTGGGCACTGGGCGAGAGGCGGGGCTCAGGCTGCGCGCCCAGCGCCAGGCCCTCAAAGCCCGGCAGGCCCGCCGCCCAGGCGTCCAGGGCGTTGACTTGGTCGATACCCACGCCAAAGTAGGCCTCGGTGTCTTGCTGAAAGTACAGACGTGTACGGCGGGCGAAAAAAGGCTGGGGCCGTCCAAGGACTGGGAGCCACCATAGCCCCACAGCCGCTCACCACTGTGGCTGATGAATTCGTTACGGTGCGCATGGCCACCCAGGTGTTCGCCCGCATCCAGCAGCAGTATGCGTGGCTCCTGCCCTTGCCTGCGCGCCTGTTGCTGATACCACCAGGCCGCCGCCAGGCCCGAGAGACCTGCACCCACCACCACCAAGTCTTCGACGCCCTGGTCGCCCTGCTGTATCGGCTGCTGTTGGTAGGCGCTGGGGTGGTCGCGCCAGTGGTGGGCGGAAGCGCGGGCGGCGTCGGTCTGGCCTTCTTCGCGCAGCAGGGGCCCCATGGGTTCAGCGGCAGCCAACGCGGTGGGCACTCCGCCCAGGGCCAGCCCTTCCAAAAAATCTCGGCGGGTGATGTGGGGCCAGCGCATGCCGGATTGTGGGCATGTTTCAGCGCATCACAAAGGCCGCAGTTTGGGGGTATGGTGAAGGCCATGAGTCCAGCGCTTAATGCTTTGCAACCCAGCCCCGCGGCGGGGTTTGACCAACCCTTGGAGATGTTGGCCGCTTGCCATGAGCGCCTGCGGCGCAGCTTGGCGCTGTTGGCGCGCCTGAGTGCCCATGTGGACACCCACGGGGCAGACGCCCAGGCCCAGGCCGCCGCAGCCGATGTGCTGCGCTACTTTGACTTAGCAGCACCGCACCACCACCGCGACGAAGAGCTGCACCTGCTGCCTTTGCTGCAAGCGCTGCCAGCCGGAGCCGCCTGGGCCTCGCAATTGCTGAATGACCATGCCCAACTGGCCCAGGCCTGGGCCTTGGCCCGCCCGCCCTTGGCCGCCCTGAGCCAGGGGCAGTGGCCCCCACAGCAGGGTGCGGCCGCAGTACAGGCCCAATGGTCGGCATGGTCTCAAGCTCTGCTGGCCCATGCGGCTTGGGAGGACGAGGTGGTCTACCCCTGGGTACAGCCGCAGGTGGCCCCTCTGCACGCCCAGGCCATGGGGCAGGAGATGGCGCAGCGCCGAGGGGTATCCTTGGTCTCCCCAGTGTGATGCTTGAGCACCCGCCCCAGGGCCGCGCCGCTTGGGTACCATGTGGGCCTTGTGTCCACGCTTTTTTTGAAAGCTCGCTCATGTTGCGTCGCTCACTTGCCTTGACCCTTTTGGTGGGCTTGCCCTTGATGGCCTGCTCCGACGCGGCCAACACGGCCCCGGTGGCCGCCGCCGGGGCTGCCGCCGACATCGAGGCCTATCAAAAGGCCGCCAAGGCCCATGGCTTTGCCACCGGCCCGGTGATGGCCGCTCAAACCATGTATGTGTTTTTTGACCCCGCCTGCCCGCACTGCGCCCAGCTTTGGATGAACGCCAAGCCGCTGGCCAAGAAGCTGCGCATCGTGTGGATTCCGGTGGGTTGGCTGCGGCCCAAGTCCTTGGACATGGGCGCGGCCATTTTGGCCGCCCCCTCGCCAACAGACGCCATGCAAGAGCATGAGAGCAAATTGCTGGCTCGGGCCGGGACGGTGACGGTGCCAGAGAACCTCTCCGATGAGGTGAAGGCCAAGGTCAAGCTCAACACAGACTTGTTTTTGAGCCTGCGCTCCGAGAGCGTTCCGCTCGTCATTTATCGCAACGGCAAAACGGGTGCCCATGGGCGCACTGAGGGCGCGATCAGCGCCGATGAAATCTCTAACCTGGTGGGCCTATGAGACGCAACGGTGGTGTAGGTCGGGGTGCCGCGCGGGGCGCGGCACGCGGTGGGCTCAATGGCGCTTTGCGCGGGGCCATTGGCAATAAGGGCTTGGTGCAGGGCCTGTTGATGGGCGTGGTGATGGGCCTGATCCGAGGGGCCCTACGCGCCTTTATGCGGCGGCGCTGATCACCCCTCCGCCCAAGCACACCTCGCCGTCATACAGCACGGCGGATTGCCCGGGCGTCACCGCCCATTGGGCCTGCGCAAAGTCCAGGCGGAAGCGCTCACCCTCGGCTGCGCTCAAGACGCCTGGCGAGTCGGCCTGCCGATAGCGGCTTTTGCTGCCGTAGCTGGCCGCAAGAGGCGGGGCCCCTGCCACCCAACTGGCGTTGTCGGCTTCTAGCCATTGGTATTGCAGTGCCGGGTGGTCATGGCCCTGCACCACCACCAAGGCATTGCGTGCCAGGTCTTTGTGCGCCACAAACCAGGGCTGGTGCTCGCCGCCGCCACGCGGGGCTTTTTTGTCCTTAACGCCGCCAATACCCAGGCCCTGACGCTGGCCCAGGGTGTAAAAACTCAAGCCCACATGCTGGCCCAGCGTGCGCCCCCGCTCGTCAACGATAGGCCCGGGCTGGTGCTTGAGATAGCGGTTCAGAAACTCGCGAAAGGGCCGCTCGCCAATGAAGCAAATGCCCGTCGAGTCCTTTTTCTTGGCATTGGGCAGGCCGATCTCTTCGGCCAAGCGCCGCACCTCGGTCTTGGGCAACTCACCCACCGGGAACAGGGTGCGGGCCAATTGAGCCTGGTTCAAGCGGTGCAGAAAGTAGCTTTGGTCTTTCAGCGGGTCCAGCCCCTTGAGCAATTGCCACGCGCCCTCATGCTCACGCACCCGGGCGTAGTGGCCGGTGGCGATTTTGTCGGCACCGCGCGCAAAGGCATGGTCCAAAAAGGCCTTGAACTTGATTTCGGCGTTGCACAGCACATCAGGGTTGGGGGTGCGCCCGGCCTGGTACTCGCGCAGAAATTCTGCAAACACACGGTCTTTGTAGTCAGCCGCAAAGTTCACATGCTCGATCTCGATGCCGATGACATCGGCAACCGCTGCCGCATCCACAAAGTCAATATTGGACGAGCAGAACTCGCTGTCGTCGTCGTCCTCCCAGTTTTTCATGAAGATGCCGACCACCTCATGCCCTTGCTGCTTGAGGAGCCAGGCCGAGACGGCCGAGTCAACACCGCCGGAGAGTCCGACCACGACGCGCTGGAGAGGGGAGCTTGGTTTCATGCGGGCTCCATTTTAGGGAGCCCGGTGTAGCGGGCTTGGCGCAGAGGCATCGCAGCCCGGGCCCTGTCTCTTATACACATCTAGATGTGTATAAGAGACAGCCCTTCAACGCCCTGTCCAAGAACTACCGCGCCTGCGGCTATCGCGCGGGTTGGATGGTGGTGTCTGGCAACAAGAAGCGCGCCAAAGACTATATCGAGGGGCTGAACATGCTGGCCTCGAGATCNAAGAAGAAAGACAAAAAGCCCGCCGCTGACAAGCCCACGGCCGGGACAGGAGCCGCATGATGTCCATGAACCTTGTTGTCCTGCTGTACCTCATCGCGAGCGTCTGCTTCATCCAGGCCTTGAAGGGCCTGTCCCATCCCACCACCTCCATTCGCGGCAATCTGTTCGGCATGGTCGGCATGACTATCGCTGTGCTCACCACCACCGCGCTGATCATCAAGCTCTCGGGCAGCGCCAATGGCCTCGTTTGGGTCTTGCTCGGCTTGGTCGTGGGCGGCGGCGCCGGGGCCGTGATGGCCCAGCGCGTCGAGATGACCAAGATGCCGGAGCTGGTGGCCTTCATGCACAGCATGATCGGCTTGGCAGCGGTCTTCATCGCCGTGGCCGCCGTGGCCGAGCCCTGGGCCTTCCAGATCTCGCCCAAGGGCGGAGAGATCCCGGGCGGTAACCGCATTGAGCTGGCGCTGGGCGCCTTCATTGGCGCGGTGACCTTCTCAGGCTCGGTGATCGCCTTTGGCAAGCTCAGTGGCAAGTACAAATTCCGCCTGTTCCAGGGCGCGCCGGTGGTGTTTGCCGGCCAGCACAAGCTCAACGCCGCACTGGGCCTGGCCTCGCTGTTCTTCATCTTTGGCTTTTGGCACTCGCAAAGCGCCTCCGACTTTGCGTTGATCTGCGCCCTAGGGTTTGTGATGGGCGTGCTCATCATCATCCCGATTGGTGGTGCCGACATGCCGGTGGTGGTGTCCATGCTCAACAGCTATTCGGGCTGGGCGGCGGCGGGCATTGGCTTCTCACTGAACAACAGCATGTTGATCATTGCCGGCTCGCTAGTGGGCAGCTCGGGCGCGATCCTGAGCTACATCATGTGCAAGGCCATGAACCGCAGCTTCTTCAACGTCATCTTGGGTGGCTTTGGCGGTGATGCGGCAGCGGCCACCGGCGGCAAGGCCGAAGCCCGTCCCGTCAAGAGCGGCAGCGCCGATGACGCGGCCTTCATCTTGGGCAATGCCGAAACCGTGGTCATCGTGCCCGGCTACGGTCTGGCCGTGGCACGCGCTCAACATGCGGTGAAGGAACTGGCCGAAAAGCTCACGCACAAGGGCATCACCGTCAAGTACGCCATCCACCCGGTGGCGGGGCGCATGCCCGGCCACATGAACGTGCTGTTGGCCGAAGCCGAAGTGCCCTATGACCAGGTCTTCGAGATGGAAGACATCAACGGCGAGTTCGGCCAAGCCGATGTGGCCATCATCTTGGGCGCCAACGACGTGGTCAACCCCGCCGCACTGACCAAGGGCAGCCCCATCTACGGCATGCCCATCTTGGAGGCCTACAAGGCCAAGACCATCATCGTCAACAAGCGCTCCATGGCCGCAGGCTATGCTGGCTTGGATAACGAGTTGTTCTACATGGACAAGACCATGATGGTGTTCGGCGACGCCAAGAAAGTGGTCGAGGACATGGTCAAGGCTGTCGAGTAGTCGACCGGCCCACCCATGCGCTGATGGCATCATCGGCGCATGAGCGTCTTTATCCTGTCCTTCTTCCGCCGCATGGCGGTGCTGGTGTGGTGGGCCAGCGCTGCCAGTGCAAGCAGTGCCCAGGCCCCGCTGAGCTGGGAATATGGCGACTGGCAATTGGTGTGCGACAACACCCGCACCTGCCGGGCCGCCGGGTACACCACCGAGGCCGAGCGCATTCGCAGCACGGTGCTGATTGAGCGTGCTGCAGGCCCCGGCACACCGCTGGCCCTGAGCTGGAAGGTGGAGGTGGGTGACTCTGCCGCCGAAGAGCTGCGGCCGCCCGTAGGACTCAAGGCAGGCGCGGTTCGGGTGCAGGCCGCACAGCGCATGCTGGCTGCGGCAGAGGCCAGCAAATTGCTGGTGGCCATGCTGAATGCGCCTCACCTGGGTTTTGAGAAAGCGGGTAGCCGCTGGCACTTGCCCCTGAACGGCCTCAAGGCCGTGATGTTGAAAATGGACGAGGTCCAGGGCAGGCTAGATACTCCCGGTGCGGTCGTGCGCCGAGGCAAGCGCGCTGAGGCCGAAGTCCCCGCTGCGCTGCCCGTGCCTAAGCCCCGCCTGCTGCGCCCGCTCAACACAGGGGCCTCTGAGGCGGGCTTGGCCCAACTGATGTGGGCCGCCGTGCGTGAACGTGCCTGTTGGGAGAGCCTGCCCGATAGCGACAACCCCTACCAAACCGCACAACGCCTGGACATCAGCACTTGGCTGCTGGTGCGCGAATGTTCACGCGGTGCCTATCAAGCGGCGTCCATGGCCTGGGTGGTGTCCCACACCCCACCCTTTCGTCCTCAGCCAGTGGCCTTTCCCACCAGCCGCAAAGGGGAGTTGCGGCATGAGCTGGTCAGCTTGGAGTTGATGGACGGCCGGGTCAGCAGCTCTGCCAAAGGCCGGGGTGTGGGCGACTGCTGGTCCAGCGCCGAATGGGGCTGGACGGGGGAGCGCTTCGAGTTGCTGAGCGAAAGCAGTACCGGCCTGTGCCGAGGCTTTGCGGGCGGAGCCTGGGAGCTGCCCACCTACGTGACGCAGCCTCAATGAACTTATAGATCCGGCCCGAAGAAGTCTGCATTCCGTTCGGGCCGCATCAATGACAAGGGTCTCGACCTCAGCGCGCAGCATGCGGCGCGACGCCCGCTGACCAGATAGGGACATTCCCCCAAATCCCGCTATCGAATCCCCTGATGCTGGCCGCGTGCAGCAGCAGAGAGAATCGCGCTTCCGTTTCGGAGAGGATTCATGGAAAAAATTTGGCTCAAGCAATACCCTGATGGCGTACCCGCAGAGGTGAAGACCGATGTCTACCCCTCGCTGGTCGCCCTGCTGGAAGAGAGCTTCCGCAAGCACCAGGGCCTGGCCGCCTACCGCTTCATGGGCAAGGCCTTCAATTTCGAGCTGATTGACGATCTCTCGCGGGCCTTTGCGGCCTATTTGCAAAGCCTGGGCTTGGTCAAGGGCGACCGGGTGGCCGTGATGTTGCCCAACGTGCCCCAATACCCGGTGGCGGTTGCAGGCATTCTGCGAGCTGGTTTGGTGGTGGTGAACGTCAACCCGCTCTATACCCCGCGCGAGTTGGAACACCAGCTCAAGGACTCGGGGGCCAAGGCCATCGTGATCCTGGAGAACTTCGCCACCACCTTGCAGCAGGTGGCCGATGCCGTGCCCACCAAGCATGTGGTGCTGGCCGCCATGGGCGACCTGATGGGCCTGCTCAAGGGCACGCTCATCAACTATGTGGTGCGCAAGGTCAAAAAGATGGTGCCGGCCTATGCGCTGGCCGCCCCGGTGCGCTTCAATGAGGCGGTAGCGCTGGGCCGCCGCAAGCCCTTCACGGCCCCTGCTGTGGGCCCCGATGACATTGCGGTGTTGCAATACACCGGCGGCACCACCGGGGTGAGCAAGGGTGCGGTGCTGTTGCATCGCAACTTAGTGGCCAATGTCTTGCAGTCGGAAGCCTGGTACCAGCCCGCCCTGAAAAAGATTCCCCAGGGCGAGCAGATCGTCACCATCTGCGCGCTGCCCATCTATCACATCTTTGGCTTCAACACGAACATGATGCTGGGCCTGCGCATGGGCGGCTGCAACATCCTGATTGCCAACCCGCGCGACCTGCCCGCCCTGTTCAAAGAGCTGAGCCGAGAGCGCTTCCACAGCCTCCCTGCGGTGAACACCTTGTTCAACGCCATGGCCAACCACCCTGACTTCGACAAAGTGGACTGGAGCCACCTGAAAATCTCGGTGGGCGGCGGCATGGCCGTGCAACAAGCCACCGCGCGGCTGTGGCTGGAAAAAACCGGCTGCCCTATCTGCGAAGGCTATGGCCTCTCGGAGACCTCGCCAGTGGCTTCCTGCAACCGGGTGGATACCGAGGCCTACAGCGGTACCATCGGTATTCCCGTCTCCAACACCGAGATGAAGCTGCTGGACGACGATGGCCAGCCGGTACCTTTGGGCCAGCCTGGCGAGATCGCCATCAAGGGCCCGCAGGTGATGGCGGGCTACTGGCAGCGCCCCGATGAAACCGCCAAGGTCATGACGGCCGATGGTTTTTTCCGCAGCGGCGACATCGGCATCATGGACGAAAGCGGCTTCTTCAAGATCGTGGACCGCAAGAAAGACATGATCTTGGTCTCGGGCTTCAATGTCTACCCCAACGAGGTTGAAGACGTGTTGACCCAATTGCCCGGTGTGCTGGAGTGCGCTGCCGTGGGCGTGCCTGACGAGAAAACCGGCGAGGCCGTGAAGGTGGTCATCGTGAAGAAGGACCCCGCGCTCTCCGAGCAGGATGTGCGCGCCTGGTGTGAGTCCAACCTGACCGGCTACAAGCGGCCCAAACTGGTGGAGTTCCGCGCCGAGTTGCCCAAGACCCCGGTGGGCAAGGTGCTGCGCCGCGAGCTGCGCGACAAGCCGGCCTCTCGCTAACGGCGAGCTGCCGGGCTTGCTGCGCTGGTCTATTCAAGAACACAAGGCCAGCCAGGCAAGCCACACCGCCTGAGGCACACTCTAGGCCATGCCGCCTCGTTTGTATTTGGACGCACCGCTGCACAGCGGTGCCGACCTGACTCTGCCCCCAGAAGCCTCCCGTCATGTGCAGGTCTTGCGCCTGCAACCTGGTGATGCCTTAACCCTCTTCAACGGCCAAGGCGGCGAGTGGGCCGCCAGCGTCACGCGCATGGGCCGCCAAGAGGTGGATGTGCGCGTGCAGACGCACCACGCCTGCCAAACTGAATTGCCCCGGGCCGTGACCCTGGCCCTGGGCATGCCAGCCAACGAACGCATGGACACGCTGGTTGAAAAGGCCACGGAGCTGGGGGCCATGGCCGTGCAGCCGCTGCACACGGCCCGCTCGGTGCTGCGCTTGCAGGGCGAGCGGGCCGAGCGCCGCCGCAGCCATTGGCAGGGTGTGGCACAAGCTGCCGCTGAACAAAGTGGCCGCAGCGCCGTGCCACGCATCGCACCAGTGCAAAACCTGGGTGATTGGCTGGCCGCACTCAGCCCCACCGCCACCAACGGCGCGCGCCTGCTGCTGAGCTTTGCAGCCGACGCGCGCCCCTTGTCCGCCTGGGCGGGCCGCCTGCCACCAGCGATCACGGTATTGAGTGGCCCCGAAGGCGGCTTGGACGCCAAGGAGGAGGCCCTGGCGCTGGCGCGGGGCTTTGTGCCGCTGAGCTTGGGGCCTCGGGTGTTGCGGGCGGACACCGCCCCACTGGCCACTTTGGCAGGCCTGGCCGTGTTGCTGGCCGACGATCTGTGAACCCGGCCCGCGCACTTGTGACAAGATAACGACGCTGGCTTTCAGCAATCCACGCTGGCCCCCTCACGGTGCGCAGCCCGACCTGGGCAGCTTGTTGGGCTCGTTGCTCAAGGGCTGAAGCGCTCTCACCGATACAGCCAGAGGTCTTACCAAAGCCTCCTGGCCATGCCAGGGGTTTACCCGCAAACGGGTGACCCCTGTGCCCGGTTTGCCGAAACGTGATAGTCGGCCAAGCCGCAGATTCCCAGAATCGGCTCCCATGATGCAGACCAGACTGTGCGCCTGTTGCGCACGGCTCTGCGCCCGCATCGCTAGGAGAGCTTTATGCATTCTGCGACTCTGCGTGTCATCCGGGCCGGGGCGCAGCCCGCCCCCGTCGCCAGGCCTCTGGCGGCAACCCCCTTTAGGCGCAGCTTGAGCGGCTTGTGTGTGCTGTTGCTCAGCACCGCAGCACTGGCCGCCCCATCCACCCAGCCCCCAGAGCTACCCGCCGAAACCCTGGGCGTGGGCAGCTTAGCGGGCACGTCCACCGCTCGTGTGTATGTGGCCGATGTGGCCATCAGCCACATCTCAGATGGCCGCATCCGCGTCTATGACGCCGAGAAGGGCCGCTTTCTGGGCATGATCTCCACCGGCTACGCGGGCAACTTTGCCGTCAACCCGGCCGCCCAAGAGCTGTATGTGGCCACCACCTATCTGGCGCGCGGCTCACGCGGCGAGCGCACTGATGTGCTGGAGGTGCATGACACCCAATCCCTGGGCTTCAAGTACGAAGTCACGCTGCCGCCCAAGCGGGCGCAGGCCCTCAACTACCGAGGCCTGGTCAGCGTCACGGGTAACGGCCAATTTGTGCTGGTGATGAATGCCACACCGGCCACCTCCGTCACCGTGGTCAACCTGCAAAACCGGCAAGTGGCCACTGAGATTCAAACCCCCGGCTGCTGGGGCACCATGCCTGCGGCCCAAGGGGCGCGCTTTTCCATGCTGTGTGGTGACGGCAAGCTGGCCACCATCACGCTCAATGAGCAAGGCCAGGTGGCGGACCGCCAACTCAGCGACAAACTCTTTGATGCCGACCAAGATGCTTGGTTCCACCATGCCGAGAGGGTGGGCGACCGCTATTGGTTTGTGTCCTTCCAAGGCAAGCTTACCGAGCTGAATCTGGGTGGCCCCGTGGCCCAAAGCGTGAGCCAAATCACCATGGTCAGCGCCCAGGATAAAAAGGCCGGTTGGCGGCCGGGGGGCTATCAAAACTTCGCGGTCGATCCCCGTGGTCAACGCCTGGTCGCCGCCATGCACACCAAGGGTGCCGAGGGTTCGCACAAGCGACCGGCTGAGCAGCTCTGGGTGATTGACCTCGCAAGTGGCAAACGCTTGGCCACCTATCCGGGCAAGGGCTCGGCCTCGCTGACCTTTTCGCGCAATGGCGAGCGCCTCCACGCCTTGGACAGCCGTGGGTTCGCCTTCACCGGTCTTGGCCTTGACCGGCCTGCAGTCTGAGCATGTGCCCATTGGCGGCCCCCAAGCCAAGCCCACGCTGCTGTTCTTCCTGGCCCCGACCTGCCCGGTCTGCAAAAAGCTGATTCCCATCCTCAAGGCCTTGGCCCACGACGAGAGTAAGGCCTTGCGCGTGGTGCTGGCCAGCGATGGCGATGCCGACCACCTGCAGTTCATCCGCGAGCAAGGGCTGACCCACCTGCCCTATGTGCTCTCCACAGAACTGGGCATGAGCTACCGCGTCTCGCGCCTGCCCTATGCCGTGCTGATGGACCGCCAGGGCACCGTCACCGCCAAGGGCTTGGTCAACTCCCGCGAGCAACTCGACAGCCTTCTCAATGCCCAGGACATGGGCACCCCCACCATCCAGCAGTACCTGGGCGACCCCGCCCAGCATGCCCACTGAGGAGCCGCTCATGAACTGGTTACTCTCTTTGATCGACCGCTTTACCGAGCGCCGCGTGCGCCAAGTGGCCCATGTGCATGGTCGGCGCAGCTTTGTCACTCGGCTGGGCACGGCCTTGGTGGGTGGGGCCATCTTGCCCATACTGCCCTTTGACCGCAGCGGCCAGTTTGGCAGCGCCATGGCTGCGGGCCATGGCACCGGCAAAAAGGCCGCCGCACCCGAAAAGAGCCAAGACCCGACCCAGTGTGAATACTGGCGCTACTGCGCTTTTGACGGCTACCTCTGCACCTGCTGCGGTGGCTCGCTAACCCAATGCCCACCGGGCACCGAGGCCTCCAAAGTGAGCTGGGTGGGCACCTGCCTGAACCCGCAGGATGGCCGCCACTACTTGGTGTCCTACAACGACTGCTGCGGCAAGGGCTCATGCGGCGAGTGCCTGTGCAACAACAATGAACGTGAGCGACCAGGCTACCGCCTGGGCGTGCACAACGACATCAACTGGTGCATGGCCAACACCAGCTCCATGTTCCATTGCACCACCTCCATCATCGTGGGGGCCGCATGAGGGCACTGCTGCTCACGCTGCTGCTGTGTGGCGCTGCCGCCCAGGCCGCACCCGACGGCAGCGCCCTGTATGGCCAGCACTGCGCCGCCTGCCATCAAGGGGATGGCAGTGGCACCGTGGGCCTGGCCCCTGCGCTCAAGGGCGAGCATTGGACGCGTCTGGGCACCGAGCGTGGCTACCTCGCGGGTGTTTTGCAGCACGGTCTCTCGGGGCCTATCGTGGTCAATGGCCAGCGCTTTGTAGGCAGCATGCCCGCCTTTGGAGCGCAGTTGGACGACGAGCAACTGGCCGCTATCGCTAACCATGTGATGAGCCTGCAAGGCCGCCCTGCTGAGCCCTACAGCGCCGCAGATCTCAAGGCCGCGCGGGACGCTGGCGGCAGCCCGCCCCTGTCGCGCGAGCGCCGCACGCAACTCCTGAAGTGAGCTGAGTCCTATGCGCCGCCACTTAACCTTGCTGGCAGGTGCCCTGGTGGGTACCCTGGCCTGGGCGGGCGGCGGTGTGCACGGCGACACGCAAACGGTGACGGGCCGCCAGATCGTGCTGCGGCCCGATGCCCCGGCCATCGCGCCGGTTCAGGGCGGTGCGCGCAGCCTTTACGTGCTGCATTGCGCCGGCTGCCACGGCATGGACGCCAGCGGCTCGGCCTTGGGCCGCGTGCCCGATATGCGGCGCGTGGGCGACTTTCTGCAACTGCCTGGCGGGCGCGAGTTCATCGTCAAAGTGCCTGGCGTGATGGGCTCCGGCTTGGACGACGCCCAGGTGGCCGCCGTCACCAACTGGGTGCTGGCCACCTTGGCCGCCCCCTCCCTCCCGCCGGGCCACCGGCCCTACGAAGCGGCCGAGATCCAACAAGCGCGTGCCAGCCCTCTGCTGGATGTGGCGGGCGAACGCTACCGCCTGGTGGGCGAAGCCCGCCAGCGCGGCCTGTCGCTCTCCACCGCCCCCTGACTGCTTTCAACCCACCCCAGAAGGGCCACCTCCACCAAGGCCCTCACCTCCGGAGACACCCATGACTTTGACTCGCCTGTGTGTGGCCGCGCTGACCCTGTTGGGCAGCGCCGCCTTCGTTCACGCCGCCCCCAATCCCGCCGAATTAGGCAAGAGCCTGACCCCCATGGGGGCCGAAAAGGCGGCCAACAAGGACGGCAGCATCCCCGCCTGGACGGGCGGTGACATGAAAGCCCCCGCAGGCTGGAAGCCCGGCAGCGCCCGGCCGGACCCCTATGCTGCCGACAAGCCGCTCTTCAGCATCGACGCCAGCAATGCCGACAAATACAAAGACAAGCTGACCGAAGGGCAGATGGCCCTGCTGAAGACCAACAAGGGCTACCGCATGGACGTGTATCCCACGCGGCGGACCTGCGGCTACCCCGACGCCGTCTACGACAACACCAAGAAAAACGCCACCGGCGCCAAGCTGGCCGCCAACGGCTACGACCTGGACAAGGCCATCAGCGGCGGTGTGCCCTTCCCGCAGCCCGAAAACGGTGCCGAGGCCATGTGGAACCACAAGCTGCGCTGGTTGGGCGAAGGCCGCATCGAGCGTTACTCGACCGTGTTCTCACAGCCCGGTGACGGCAAATTCGTACCCCTGGTGCAAGACCAATGGACGGTCACCCCAGGCGGCAACCTGGCCGGCAAGCCGCTGACCGATGGCGAGGGCGTGGAGTACCGACTGCTGAATGAAGTGGTGACCCCGGCCGCCCGCACTGGCGAGATGATCCTGATCCACTACTTCCTCTCCAAGGACAACGACGCCTGGCTGTACTTCCCCGGCCAGCGCCGGGTGCGCCGCGCGCCGACCTTCAGCTACGACAACCCCGTGCCCGGCTATGAGAACCTGCTGGCGGTGGACCAATACCCCATGTTCGGTGGCCGCTTGGACCGCTATGACTGGAAGCTGGTGGGCAAGCAAGAGCTGATCATTCCCTACAACACCTTCAAGTTTAACGATCAGAATAAGAAACTGTCAGAGATCTTCGGGCCAGACCACCCCAAACGCGACCTGATCCGCTACGAGAACCACCGGGTCTGGAAGATCGAGGCCACCGTCAAGGCCGGCCAGCGCCACACCTTCCCAAAGCGCACCATCTACCTGGACGAAGACACCTGGATGATGGTGGCGGCCGATCTGTACGACGCCCAAGGCAAGGTCTGGCGTGTGCAAGAGAGCTACCCCTATGTGGCCTGGGAGCTGCCGGCCTGTGTGTATCAGGGCTATACGGTCTATGACCTGAATGTGGGCCGATACATGGCCGACAACATGCCGCAAGAAGGCAAGACCGATTGGCTGGCGGGTCGCGAGGGCCGCATCGACGCCAACAAGTTCAACCCCGATGAACTGCGCCGCGCAGGCTCGCGCTGAGACCGGAGGATGACATGACCCACCCACGTCTGAACCGCATCGCCGCTGCCAGTGCCATCACCTGCCTGCTGGCCGCCACCACAGGCCCTGCTTGGGCCGTACGCACCACCACCGAGGGCGGCACCGAGATCGACTTCTCGACCACCCTGTCCTTTGGCCTGCAATGGCGGGCCGAGAAGCGCAGCCCTTTGAGTCTGGGCAATGACAACGGCGGCAAGGTGCCCACCGGCGCGCGCCTGGGCGCCACGCTGAACGGCCCCGGCGGGGAAGCTGCCGCCAACCCCGACTTCAATGTCCTGAACGGCGACGACGGCAACCTCAACTATGACCGGGGCGACCTGGTCTCGTCAGCCCTCAAAGGCACGCATGAGCTGGGCGTCAAGACCAATGACGGCTGGCGCGCCCTGGTGCGCGCCTCCTGGGTGCTGGACCCCAAAGTCAAAGACACCCGTCGCACCGAGCTGTCCTCAGAGGCCAAGAAGATCGCCGCCCAGAACTTCACCTTGCTGGACGCCTGGGTCAGCAAGGACATGAAGTGGCTGGACGAGCGCACCGCCACCGTGCGTCTGGGCAACCAGGTGCTGTCCTGGGGCGAGGACATCTTCATCGTCGGCGGCATCAACTCCATCAATGCGTTTGATCTGCGCAAGCTGCACACCCCCGGCACCCAGGTCAAAGAGATCCTGCGGCCCGCACCCATGCTGAGCGTCAACGCCGGCGTCAGCGACACGACCAGCGTAGAGGCCTACTACCAGTTGCGCTGGAACGCCTTCCGCTTCGACCCGGTAGGCACCTTTTTCTCGACTGGCGACGTGGTGGGCGCGGGCCAACGCCCGGCCTACATCCCCACCTCCGCGCTGGGCTGCAACCCAGCCTGCGGCGACATCGGCAGCGGCATCCAGCCGGGCATGAACGTGGTCGGCTTCGAGGGCGACAAAGTGCCGCCCAAGGGCGGCCAGTACGGCATGGCCTTGCGGCTCAAACCCAAGGGCTTGGATGCTGAGTTCGGGCTGTATTACGAGCGCTACCACGACAAGCTGCCCTTCACCACTTTATTCACCGACCCAGCCTACCTGAGCCAGAACGTGGCCAGCATCGGCTACTACAACGAGTACGGCAAAGACAAAGACCTGTTCGGTGCGTCGTTCAACACCAAGGCCGGGCCGGTGGCCGTGGGCGGCGAGATCTCCTACCGCCCGCGCGACTCGGTGGCCATCGATGGCTCCGTGCCCTTGGCGGGTCAGTACAGCATCTTTGAAGCCGCCAATGCCGACAGCAAGGGCCGCATCACCGTGCGTGGCTATGTGGAGGAGCCCAAGTGGCAAGCCCACCTGACGGGCCTGTACTTCACCGAGGTCAACAGCCCCATGGGCGCCTTGGTCAAAGCCCTGGGCGCGGCCGAAGGCACGGTGTTGGCCGAAGTTGCCCTCACCCATTACCCCAAGCTGCGCACCAACAGCGTGCCCTACTTGATCTTCCCCAGCTATGAGTCGCCCACCAAGACCTCCTGGGGCTATGCGATGGAGTTTGACCTGAGCTACCCGCGCGTTTGGGGCACAGACTGGAACCTCACGCAAGCCACGGTCTTCACCCACGACGTGGGCGGCATCTCGCCCAACACCTTGCCATTCGTCAAGGGTCGTCGCTCGCTGTTCCTGGGCTTTAACTTTGACCAGGGCTCGGTCTGGAAGGCGCAGTTGGGCTACACCCGCTTCTTCGGCGGCGGCCTGACCAACCTGCTGCAAGACCGTGACAACGTCTCAGCCAGTCTCTCTTACAGCTTCTGATCCGCATGTTGGAACGCTTTGTCGCGCAGCTCACGCGCCTGATCTTTGGCCACCGAGCGGCCTTGCTGCTGGCCTTGGCCGTGCTCACCGTCATCATGGGCGGCTTGGCCGCGCGCCTGCACATGACGGCGGGCTTTGGCAAGCAATTGCCGCTGGGCCATGAGTACACCGAGACCTTTCAGCAATACCAGGGTCAGCTCTTCGGGGCCAACCGTCTGGTGGTGGTGGTGCAGGCCAGAAAGGGCGACATCTGGACGCCTGCGGTGATGGCCAAGCTCTCTGCCGTCACTCAGGCCGTGCTGTACTTGCCGGGGGTGGACAGGCGCTCGGTGGCCTCGCTGTGGACGCCCAACACCCGCGTCATGCAGGTCACCGAAGAGGGCTACGAAGCCCGCGACGTGATCGGCGGCGATGTCACGCCCGAGCGGCTGGATGCGGCAGCCATCGCGCGCATTCGGGACAACGTGATCCAAGGCGGCTATGTGGGCTCGCTGGTGGCCAATGATTTCTCCGGCGCCATGGTCACCGCCGACCTGCTGGAAGTGGACCCCGCCACCAAGCAGCCGCTGGACACTTTGGCGCTGGGGCGCTCGCTGGAGGCCGAGCTGCGCAGCAAGTTCGAAGACGCGCAGGTTGAGATCCGCATCATCGGCTTTGCCAAGCAGATCAGCGATGTGGCCGATGGTGCCAACTCGGTGATGGCCTTCTTTGGCCTGGCCTTTGTGCTGACCGCCTTGGCCGTGTACTGGTACTGCCGCTCCTGGGCCTTCACCGCCACGGCCCTGGTGTGCTCGCTGACCTCGCTGGTCTGGCAGTTTGGCAGCTTGAGCTTGCTGGGCTATGGCCTGGACCCACTGGCCGTGCTGGTGCCTTTCTTGGTGTTCGCCATCGGCGTGTCCCACGGGGTGCAGCAGATCAACGCGATTGCACGGGGCATTGGCGAAGGCCAGAGCGTTTTTGAAGCCTCACGCGCCAGCTTTGGGGCCCTTTTGGTGCCCGGCACCATGGCCTTGGTCACCGCCTTCGTGGGCTTTGCCACGCTGCTGCTGATCCCCATTCCCATGATCCGCGAGCTGGCCATCACCGCCTCGCTGGGCGTGGCCTACAAGATCATCACCAACTTGATCATGCTGCCCGTGGTCGCGTCCTACGTGCGCTTAGGCGCGGACTACGGCGCCATCATGCAGCGCCTGCGGGTGCACCGCGAAGGCGTGGTGGCCGTGCTGGGCCGGGTGGCTGAGCCGGCCAACGCCCGCAAGATGGTGGCCTTTGGCCTGCTGCTGACCGTGGCCGCCATCTGGGCCGGGCATGACCGCGTCATTGGCACCGTGCGGCCCGGCGCACCAGAGCTGCGCGAGGACGCGCGCTACAACCGCGACGCGGTAGGCATTGCCTCGACCTTCTCGGTCGGGCTAGATGTGCTGACCGTGGTGGTCGAGGCCCCGGCCGACAGCTGCCATGACTTTGCCCGCATGAGCGTCATCGACGACCTGGCCTGGCAGTTGGCCAATACCGAAGGCGTGATCGGCACCGCCGCCCTGCCGCAACTGGTCAAGTTGGGCGCAGCGGGCTTCAATGAGGGCAACCCCAAGTGGGGTGACATGCCACGCGACGCCCGCTCCATGGCCAGCTTCATCGGCCTGGTGGGCGAGGGCTCGGGGCTTTATGACCCGCGCTGCACGGTGCTGCCCGTGCATGCCTACCTGGCCGACCACAAGGCCAGCACCATCAGCCGAGTGGTCGATGTGGTCAAAGACTACCGCCAACATGAGCCCCTGGGCGAGCTGAAGGTGCGCCTGGCCAGTGGCAACGCCGGGGTGCAAGGCGCCACCAATGAGGTGCTGGCCGCCACCGAGCTGCCCATGATGCTCTATGTCTACGCCACCATCGTGGCCCTGGTGGCCCTGACCTACCGCGACTGGCGGGCCGTGGTCGCCTGCTGTGTGCCGCTGACGGTGGCCACCTTTGTGGGCTATTGGTTCATGAAGGTACTGGACATTGGGCTGACCGTGGCCACCCTGCCGGTGATGGTGCTGGCGGTAACCGGGGTGTGCTCCCATCAAGGCCAGGTCGTGTTGGTGGGCTTGGACGGCACCCTGGCCGTTGGCCGCGCGGACGCCGCACGTCTCGACCTCTTACCCCTGCAAGACAGGGCAAGTCTGCATAGCGTCTGGCCCCTGGATGGCCGCACACTGGCGCTCGCTACAGCCACCGGCCCCCGCACGCTGGCGTGGCCTCAAAAGGGTTGACCATGGCCCAGATAGTTGAACACCTGTCCCGTGATGTGGACGATCAAGCTCAGGCCTTGGACGGCTGGCAGCAACGCTATGAGCAGCTCAGCGCGGGCCGTTTTGAGGGCCATGCTTGGCAGTTGGTGATGAATGAAGGCACGCTGCTGCGCGAGCACACCAATCGCCATCTGCGTGAGCAGATCACCCCACCACCCGGGCACTTGGTCTTGGCGGTGCCCTTGGCCGTGATGCCCGGGTCCACCTTTGGGGGCCGCCCTCTCGACAGGGAGTCCCTGCTCATTTTTGGGGCCGACGACGAGTACGACCTGGTGTCGGCGGGGGAGTTGGATCTGATAGGCCTGTCGGTACACCGCGATGTGGTGGCGGGGCTGGCCCCTTCCAAGGTGGAGTGGCTGGAGCGGGCGCAGCAGGAGCGCAATTTGGGTCTGTGCCCAGACTCTGCCAGTGCCATCCGCCAGATGCTGTTGGCCGTCACCAGCCAGACGGAAGAGGACGGCGCACTGGATCGCCTGGCCCACACGCCCCATGCCCAAGAGCTGCTGACCGCCACCCTGACTCAGACCGTGATCCTGGCCATGCACAGCCAAGACAGGCATCAGGCCCAGACGATTCCGCGCCGGGCCGACACCCGCTTAAAGGTGGTGAAGCGCGCCATCGACTTCATGCGCAACCATTTGCAAGACGACATTGGCATTCCCGAGGTTTGCGCGGCGGCCTTTGCCAGCCGCCGCAGCTTGCAGTATTGCTTTGAAGAATTTTTACAGACCACCCCGCAGGCCTATTTGCGGGCACTGCGCTTGAATGAAGCTCGGCGCGCGCTGAAGCTGCACAGTGATCGCCCCATCACCACCATTGCCAGTGACCTGGGGTTTTCAAGTGCCAGCCATTTCACCCGTCACTACAAGCTGATGTTCGACGAGCTGCCCTCGGAAACCCTGAGGGCTTGCAGCCTGGGCCCCAGCACCACTCTTTTCTGAGAAGTCCTCATGAGCGATCACAGCCTCCGTCTGCCCCAACAAGGCTTGTCCCTGGTGCAGGGCAGCACCCACCAAGCCCTGAGCGATGCCACCGTGTTCGGCGTGCTGGCCAAGAGTGCCCAACGCTACCCGCACCGAGATGCGGCCGTCTTTAGGCAAGCCGGGTGGCGTTGCACCTGGGTCGAGCTACAGCAAGAGGTGGAGGTTTGCGCCGCCGGTCTGCAAGCCATAGGGGTGCAGCAGGGCGATAGGGTCGGCATCTGGGCTCCCAACCGGCCAGAGTGGTTGATCACCCAGTTCGCCACCGCGCGCTTGGGAGCCATCTTGGTCAACATCAACCCAGCCTACCGCCTGGCCGAGCTGGAGTACGCGTTGAACAAGTCTGGTGTGAGCGTGCTCATCACGGCGGCCGCCTTCAAGAGCAGCAATTACCTGGGCATGCTGCAAAACCTGGGCGTCGGCCACCCGGAGGTGCCCCAGCGCCTGCCCAGTTTGCGTCAAGTCATCCGCATGGGCGCTGAGGCCACGGCCGGCATGATGAACTGGGACCATTTGATGGCCTCTGGCCGCAGCGCTTTGGCTCAGGGCAAAACCCTGCCCGCCGTCGATACCCTGCAGTGCCACCAGGCTATCAACATCCAGTTCACCAGCGGCACCACGGGCGCGCCCAAAGGGGCCACGCTGACGCATCACAACATCGTTAACAACGCCATGGCCGTGGCCGACTGCATGCGCTTGACCGAGCTGGACAGGCTGTGCATTCCGGTACCGCTCTACCACTGCTTTGGCATGGTGCTGGCGGTGCTGGCCTGCACGGTGCGTGGCTCGGCCATGGTCTTCCCCGGTGAAGGCTTTGAGCCCCGCGAGACCTTGCTTGCCGTGCAAGCCGAGCGCTGCACCGCCCTGCATGGCGTGCCCACCATGTTCATTGCGGAGTTGGACCACCCCGACTTCAGCCAGTTTGACCTGAGCACTTTGCGCACGGGCATCATGGCCGGCGCGCCCTGCCCCATCGAGGTCATGCGCCGTGTGCAGGCTGATATGAATATGAAGGAAGTGACCATTGCCTACGGCATGACGGAAACCAGCCCCGTCTCCTTCCAGAGCGCCACGGACGACCCCCTGGACAAGCGTGTCACCACCGTGGGCCGCGTGCTGCCGCATCTGCAGTGCAAGATCGTGGACGAGCAAGGCCAGATCGTGCCCGTGGGCCAAAAGGGTGAGTTGTGTACCAAGGGCTATTCGGTGATGCAAGGCTATTGGGATGACCCCGAGCGCACCGCAGACGCCGTGCGCGACGGCTGGATGCACACCGGCGACTTGGCCACACTGGACGAGCAGGGCTATTGCAATATCGTGGGTCGGGTCAAAGACATGGTGATCCGCGGCGGCGAAAACATCTACCCGCGCGAGGTCGAGGAGTTTCTGTTCCGCCACCCCAAGGTGGCTGCGGTTCAGGTGTTTGGCGTGCCCGACGAGCGCTATGGCGAAGAGCTGTGTACCTGGATCATCACCAAACCGGGCCAGGCTTGCACCGAGGATGAGATTCGCGCCTTCTGCCGCGAGAACATCGCCCACTACAAAGTGCCGCGCTACATCCGCTTTGTGGATGAGCTGCCCATCACCGTCACGGGCAAGCCGCAAAAATTTGTGATGCGCGAGCTGATGATGCGGGAGCTGGGCTTGAGTGTGATGGTGACGGCCTAGGGCAGATCCCGCTCCAGCGCCAGGTACACGTGGTGCAGGTTGCGCTGGTGTAGGTCGGGGTAGCCCTTCCAGGTCGCGTAGGCGGGCATGGGGACTTCGTGGCTGATCTGAGCCAATGTGACACCCCGAAGCAGCGCGCTTTTGACCTGAGCTTCGATCTCTTGGAGGTAGCCGTGCTGGGCCCGCCACAGCGCGCTGTCTCCGGGAGGGCCATGCCCCGGGATGATGCGCGTCATCGGCTGCTCCGCCAAGGTGTGCAAGGCCACTCGCCAGGGCGCTAGTTGCCCATCGCGCAAGTCGGGCACGTGCTGGTGGTCGATCAAACCACCGGCGATCAAACTGCCGCTGCGGGCGTCCCACACCACCACATCCCCGGGGCCGCTGCTGTGCCCCAGGTAGAGGATGTCCAGGCGGCGGCCGATCCAGTCGCCCGAGACACTGTCATCGAACAACCAGTCCGGCTGTATCAACTCCGTATCCGCCATGGCCTCCTTGCCCAAGGTGTGGCGCAATCGCTCTAGGCACACCGCGCATCGCGCGGCCATCAATTGGGCGTTGGCACGGTGCATCCATACCGGCACACCGGCCTCTTGAAAGGCTTTGGCCCCAAAGATGAACTCGGGCTGGGCGTGGGTCAGCAAAACCGCACGCACCGGCAGCGGCGTGAGTTGCCGAACCGCCCGCAACAGGGCAGCGCCGTGCCGATAAGAGGTGCCGCTGTCCACCACCAGCACACCCTTGGGGCCCAGCAGCACCACCGCATTGCCCACACGGCCCTGATTGGCAGGCGACGCCGGGCCGGGCGTGCCAAGGGCCAGATAGAGCCCTTCGGCAACAGGGTGCAGGCTGAGCACATCGGGCTGTGTGCCGAGATGGGTGCAAGCCGCCAACGCCCAGACACCACCTGCCCAGGCCCAGACGGTGAGCCAGCGTAGCAGGCCAAACCATCCGAGCCTAAGAACACGGCCCGCTGACGATTGCGTTCCGGTCGGGCAGGGTTTGTCGATGCCTTGCGACAAGCTCAAGGTGAACGCTTCAACCATGAGCGGGCCGCATGGCTATGGCCTTGTCGGCTTGCTCGATAGGGCAGAGACATCGAGACTGCTGCGGAACACTTTGTCTTGGGTGTCAACGACGGTGGCTTCCAAGCTACCACCTTGGCCGGGCACAAAGTAAAAGCGAAAGTGTGGGTTCTCGCTGATGGAGAAATCCACATCGGCCGACAAGACCGGCGCGCCCCCATAGCTGACCTTGACGGTGCGCACGTAATACGACTTGGGATAGAGGCGGGTGGCTTGGTCAATGGCCAGCCCCGATTCATTGGGGTGGCTGACGGCGAGCTGGGCCAAGGTGGCATGGCCCGGCTGCACCCCGTGGGGCAGGGTAAAGCGTATCTTGCCCAGATTGGCTTTGGCCTTGGCTTCGTCACGCCCTGGTGGGGCCGAGCAACCACCGGAGGCTTTGACGTACTTCAGGGCCATGTACTGGCTACCGTCGTGCAGCACGGCCACGGCCCGCACATGCGAATAGTCTTCAACCCGGATGCGGGTTTCGATCTCGGCGCGGCCGGACAAGGGGTAGAAGCTGAACTCCGCCGCCAAGGGCGAGGGATTTTTGTCAACGATCAGATAGAGCTTGTCGACCTGGCGACCCGGCGCACTGGCAGGGCCGGTGCGTATGGCCACCGGCACGGTGGCACCGTCTTCGGCGCGCCCGGGTATCTCCAGTTGCAACAGGTCGTCCGTGGCCATCTGGACCGGTTGATGGGCAAAGTAAGTAGACTTCAGTCGCTGCCAAACGGGATTGGTCTCGGGGTCAGGGATGTCGGCCAAGGTGGCCAAGCGCGCCGCTTCGCGTTGAGCATCCAGGGCGGGGGAAAGCGTTTGCGCGGCAGCGGGCGAGACGCGATCCAGCAGCCGGGCCTGCCCCTGCGCCAAGGCAGGCTCAGCCAAGAAACACAGCACCACCGAGAGACCACTCAGCAGTGGCAAAACCACCCTCTTGCGCCAAACCTTGTGCTGCATCGCCCGTCTCCTGTTGACCCCCTCAGCGCAGCCAAGCGCGATGGTGGAATTCGATGTGCTCCTCCATGAAGGACGCGATGAAGTAGTAGCTGTGGTCGTAGCCAGGGTGCAGATTCAAATTCAGCGGGTAGTTGGCCCGCTCGCACACCGCGCTGAAGTTCTCGGTCTGCAACTGGCTGGCCAAGAACTCATCGTTCAGCCCCTGGTCTATGCGCAAGGGGAGCTTGGCCGTTGCCTGGGCCAGCAGCTCGCTGCTGTCCCACTGCGCCCAAGTGCTGCGGTCTTCACCCAAATAGGCCGTGAAAGCTTTGATGCCCCAGGGCACGCGGCTGGGTGCCAGGATGGGCGAAAAGGCCGACACACTGGCATAGCGGTCGGGGTTCTTCAGCGCAATCATCAAGGCTCCGTGACCGCCCATGCTGTGGCCAAAAATCGAACGCAAGCGGGTAGACGCACTCTCAAACTGCGCCTCGACCAGCATCGGCAGCTCTTTGACGATGTAGTCGTACATCTGAAAATGAGTGGCCCAGGGGGGCTCAGTAGCGTTCAGGTAGAAGCTGGCACCTTGACCCAGGTCATAGGCCTCGTCATTGGGCACGGTGGCACCCCGCGGGCTGGTATCGGGGGCCACGATGATGCAGCCTAGGCGAGCCGCCGTTCGCTGGGCATCGGCCTTGGTGATGAAGTTCTGTTCAGTGCAGGTCAGCCCTGACAGCCAGTACAGCACCGGGCATTCACGAGGCCGCTGTGGGGCCTGGGGTGGCAGATACACGCCCAGGCGCATTTCGCAGCCCAGGGTGGTGGAGAGGTGCTTCCAAACCTCTTGGCGGCCCCCATAACTCAGGTGTGTCTCGATTCGTTCCATGCGATCCTTTTCAGGGCTGGTGCCGCTCCGCCACGGGGCGGGAGCGGCGCGCCCCTCGCTTCCCATGCTCATTCAGCCGCTTAGAGCAGCCCTTTGCTCTTGGCCACATGGGTGGAGATGGCGTCCATGAGTGGGGGCGAGAGGCAGTCATAGGGCGGCAGGCCCAGCTCGGTCAGGCGCGCGCGAATACCAGCCATGGCACTGGGCGGGGTGCCGCTTTCGATGACCGAGGACACAAAGGCCGCAAACACCGGGCCATCCCAGCCCTCGTCGGGCGAGAGTTCGGTATGAATGAAGTCCAGGCCATAGAAGGGATGGGCCGTGTTCTCGATGCGGCCAAAAAGGTGTACGCCGCAGGCTTTGCAGGCATGGCGCTGAATGGTGGCGCTAGGGTCCACCACGCTGAGCTTGTCGCCGTTGGCCAGCACGCTCACCTTGTCACGCGACACCACGCCCACCACCGAAAACACCGCCCCCTTGGGCTTCCAGCATTTGGTGCAGCCGCAGGCATGGTTGTGGGCGACTTGCGCGTCGACTTTGACCTCGACAGGGAGGCTGCTGCACAGACAACGCAGCCGTCCGCCAGCAAAGTTCGGCGCTCCCTTTTTGACACCTCTGTCTACAGAGGGGTGGATTGCTACAGAGTCCATCAGAAAGGTCTCCCGTGAAGTTGCCAAACGGCATGCGCGAAGCGGTCGCGCACCGGCCCACTTGGGCAAGTTCTAGAAATGAATGACCGTGCGGATCGATTTGCCCTCGTGCATCAGGTCAAAGGCCTCGTTGATGCGATCCAGCGGCAAGGTATGGGTGATGAAGGGGTCGAGTTGGATATCACCGCGCATGGCGTCTTCCACCATGCCTGGCAATTGGGTGCGGCCACGCACGCCGCCAAACGCGCTACCCCGCCACACTCGGCCGGTCACCAGTTGAAAGGGGCGCGTCGCAATCTCTTGGCCCGCACCGGCCACGCCGATGATGATGCTCTCACCCCAACCCTTGTGGCAGCACTCCAGCGCGGAGCGCATGACGTTGACGTTGCCAATGCATTCGAAGCTGAAGTCGACGCCACCGTCGGTCAGCTCCACAATGACATCTTGAATGGGCTTATTGAAGTCCTTGGGGTTGATGCACTCGCTAGCCCCCATGGTTTTGGCTAAGCCAAACTTGGAGGGGTTGGTGTCTATCCCGATGATGCGCCCAGCCTTGGCCTGGCGCGCCCCTTGGATCACCGCCAAGCCGATACCGCCCAGGCCAAACACGGCCACGCTGTCACCCGGCTGCACCTTGGCCGTGTTGTGTACCGCACCGATGCCCGTGGTCACCCCACAGCCCAGCAAACAGACTTTCTCGAGCGGCGCTTTGGGGTTGATCTTGGCCAGCGAAATTTCATTGACCACCGTGTACTCGCTAAAGGTGCTGGTGCCCATGTAATGAAACAGTGGCTTGCCTTGGTAGGAGAACCGCGAGGTGCCGTCGGGCATGACCCCTTTGCCTTGCGTGGCACGAACCTTTTGGCACAGATTGGTCTTGCCGGACTTGCAGAACTTGCACTCACGGCATTCGGCGGTGTAGAGCGGAATGACGTGATCGCCAGGTGCCAAGCTGGTCACACCAGCGCCTACCTCCACCACGATGCCGCCGCCTTCGTGGCCCAGCACTGCGGGGAACAGGCCCTCAGGGTCATCACCGCTCAAGGTGAAAGCGTCGGTGTGGCAAACCCCGGTGTGGGTGATGCGCACCAACACCTCGCCGGCTTGTGGGGGGGCGACGTCGATCTCGACAATCTCCAAAGGCTTGCCCGCAGCAAAGGCGACGGCCGCGCGTGATTTCATGCTTGCTCTCCGATCCATACACATCAAATGCGCAAACGCTGCAAGCAATTTGCTTGCCACCCTGCGGCGGGTGCCGGCGTTGCGCGCGAGCCCCCATGCTAAGGGGCGAAGCCGCACAAATGCGGGTTTTTACAGATGACACTCTGTATCAATTGAGACGCAGCCCAGCGAGACACAGTGTGGAGGACACAAGGCTGATGGCCGCGCCAAGAACCTTGCAGGCGTGGTGCACGCTGCGAAAACTGAGCCACAAAAGAGTGGCCCGAATGTTGCTTGAACGGATGACCTGACCATCAGCGTTAGGACGTAGTCCGGGGCTCCGCGTCGCCTGTATGCGCATGGTTGGGGCTCAAACCGGCGTCATTCGAAGCCTAGCACTTATACCTATGGAGACACCACGATGACAGTCATGCAACGACACTTACGAGCCTTCACGACAGCTTGGCTGGGCGCCACACTGGCGCTCTGGGGCACGGCCTATGCCAACGACGATGTCGAGAGGAATGTGGCCAAACCCGAGAACTGGGCCATGCAGGCGGGCGATATGGCCAACCAGCGCTACAGCAAACTCAAGCAGATCACGGCACAGAACGTGAACAAGCTGCAAGTGGCTTGGACCTTCTCGACCGGTGTGTTGCGAGGCCACGAGGGTTCACCCTTGGTGGTGGACGGCGTGATGTACATGGTGACGCCCTTCCCTAACAAGGTGATTGCCATCGATCTCGATACCCAAGAGATCATCTGGCGCTATGAGCCCAAGCAAGACTCTGACGTGATTGCGCAAATGTGCTGCGACACGGTGAACCGGGGCGTCGCCTATGCCGAAGGCAAGGTGTTCATGCAGCAGGCAGACTCCAACCTGGTGGCCCTGGACGCCAAGACCGGCAAGCTGATCTGGTCCGTGAAGAACGGCGACCCTAAGCTCGGGGCGGTCAACACCAACGCGCCGCATGTCTTCAAAGACAAGGTCATCACGGGCATCAGCGGCGGTGAGTGGGGTGTGCGAGGCTATATCGCGGCCTATGACATCAACACCGGCAAGCAAGTGTGGCGCGGCTACAGCGTGGGCCCCGACAGCGAGATGCTGATCGACCCCGACAAAACCATGACCTGGCAAGACGGCAGGATGCAGCCCGTGGGCAAAGACTCCTCGCTCAAGACATGGCAGGGCGACCAATGGAAGAACGGCGGCGGCACGACATGGGGCTGGTACAGCTACGACAAGGCCCTGAACCTGATGTACTACGGTACCGGCAACCCGTCCACCTGGAACCCCTCGCAACGCCCGGGCGACAACAAGTGGACCATGACCATCTGGGCGCGAGATGTAGACACCGGTGCGACGCGCTGGGTCTACCAAATGACACCGTTTGACGAATGGGACTTTGACGGCGTCAACGAGATGATCCTGGCCGACATCACGGTCAAGGGTAAGCCGACCAAAGCCTTGGTTCACTTCGACCGCAACGGCTTTGCCTACACCCTGGACCGCCGCACTGGCGAGCTCTTGGTGGCCGAGAAGTATGACCCGGTGGTGAACTGGGCCAGCCATATCGATATGAAGACCGGCCGCCCTGTCACCGTGGCCAAGTACTCCACGGCCCGCAACGGCCCGGATGTCAACACCAAGGGCATTTGCCCGGCCGCCCTGGGTAGCAAAGACCAGCAACCCGCGTCTTTCGACCCGGTCACCAAGCTGTTCTATGTGCCCACCAACCATACCTGCATGGACTATGAGCCCTACAAGGTGGAGTACACCGCCGGTCAGCCCTATATCGGGGCCACCTTGTCCATGTTCCCAGCCCCCAACAGCCATGGTGGCATGGGTAACTTCATCGCTTGGGACGCCGACAAAGGCAAGATCGTGCAAACCAAGTCCGAGAAGTTCTCGGTGTGGAGCGGCTCGCTGAACACAGCCGGCGGCATCTCTTGCTACGGCACCTTGGAAGGCTTTTTGAAGTGCGTGGATGCGCGCGACATCAATAAAGAGCTGTTCAAGTTCAAGACGCCATCTGGGATCATCGGCAACGTCTTCACCTACGTCCACAAGGGCAAGCAGTACCTGGGTGTGTTCTCCGGCATTGGCGGATGGGCCGGCATCGGCATGGCTGCGGGCCTGCAAAAGGACACCGACGGTCTCGGGGCTGTGGGGGGCTATCGCTCACTGGGTCGCCATACCGAGCTGGGTGGCTCGCTGACGGTGTTTGCCTTGCCCAATAGCTGATGCGTGGCGGCGCTCTGCCGCCTACCTCATTACCGCCGTGCCGCCCTTCGGCTTGACCTCGCGCCAAGTCACTGGGCTGCACGGCTCTTCGGTGCCAAAGGCACTTTTGAGTGGAGACAGAACCGATGCCACACCGCTCTCTTGTCGCATTGTCTTGGTGGGTGGTGGCCAGCGCCTTGTTGGCCCCAAACCACTTGCTAGCCAACGAGCCCCCGCCCTACACCGTGGTGGAGGGCAGCAAGGTCGACGCCAAGACCCTGCAAGGCTTTCGCACCTGGCGCGCTGCCGCCTGCGACCGCTGCCATGGAGCCAACCAAGAAGGTCTTGTTGGGCCGTCCTTGATCGAGTCGCTCAAGACCATGAACAAGTCCACGTTCACGACGGTCATTGCGTCGGGGCGTCCTGAGAAGGGCATGCCCGGCTGGTCGACCAACCCCAGCGTGATGAACAATGTAGAAGCACTCTATGCCTACCTCAAGGGTCGCTCCGACGGGGCCATCACCAAGGCCAAGGTGGAGCCCATGCCATGAGTCAGGCCGGTGGGGTAAGGCGCGGCCTGCTGGCCGTCTGCATGGCTTTGGCAGGCTGGCCCATGGCTGCACCAGCCCAAGCCCCGGCACCCACCGAGCGCAAAGCCCTGCGGGTGTGCCAAGACCCCAACAACCTGCCGTTCTCAAACGCCCAGGGGCAGGGCTTGGAGAACCGCATTGCGGAGGTATTCGCTCGCAAACTCAACGTGCCGGTGAGTTATTTCTCCTACCCACTGCGCTTCGCCTTTGTGCGCAACACCTTGCGCTACAAACTGCCCGATCAAGACTACCCCTGCGACATCATCATGGGCGTGCCGGTAGGCTTTGACCAGGTCTCGGTCACTCAGCCTTATTACCGCTCGACCTATGCCTTGGTGTTTGCCCCTCATCGCGCTCTGGCTGAGGTACGCACGGCAGAAGATTTTTTGGCGCTTGAGCCGACACTGCGGCAAACATTGCGCATCGGCATTTATGACAAATCCCCGGCCAGCCAATGGGTGGCTGCCCATGGCCTGTTAGACCAGACCGTGGTCTACAAGATGCTGGACGCCGACCCTCAGCAGTATCCCGGGCAGATCATCGACAAGCACCTGCGCGAGGGTGCCATCGATGCCGCTGTGGTCTGGGGCCCATTGGCAGGCTACTTTGCCCAACAGGGCAGCGGCACAGCACTGAGGGTGGTGCCGCTTAAGTCCGAGAAGGATGTTCAGTTTGACTATGCCATTGCCATGGGGGTGCGCTATGGCGAGAAGGCCTGGAAAGATCAAATCGACACCTTGATCGCGTCTAGCCACACCGAGATTCAGGCCATCTTGAAAGAGTTTGGCGTCCCGCTGGTGGACGGCCAAGCACCTTCAACAGCCATGCGTTAACCCAAGACACCCGCCATGCGTCCTCTCCGCTCGCCCCTACTGAAAACCATTGCCCTTGCGGGCGCGCTGTCGAGTGGCACGTGGGGCCACCCGGCCTGGGCCAACGACTTTCCCACCCTCGAGCGGGTGCAATACGTCTCCGCTTGCATGCGCAAGCATCCGGGGCCTGAGTTTGAAATGGTGGCCAAGTGCTCCTGCATGCTGGACCACCTAGCCAGCACCGTGAGCTACGAGGAATTCGTCGCGCTGAAAACGGCCACCGATGCCGTCTCCATCGGCGGCGAGCGCGGCGGCTCGTTGCGGGAGAACCCCGACATCAAGGCCTGGGTGGCCCGGCTAAAGGTCCTGGAGGCCAACGCCCGAAAGGCCTGCTTTGTCCGCGAGCTTTGACCCAGCGCGCTAGTGGTTAGCCCCAGGGCGCAACAGGGCACGAACTTGGCAAAGTCAAGCAGGCCAATTGCGACGCAACAGCATTGGCGTCTGGCACCGGTTAACGCGCACCTCAGATGCTCCGTACCGGCGGTCTACACACCCACCACCCGGATCATGCAGGCAGGTCGCCCTCCGCTCCCGATCAAGCCGTCGCTTGGGCCATGGCCTGTGCTCGGCCCTGCCCGGTATCGCGAGCTGGTCTCCAAGTCCTGGCAGCGCTGTGTCGACGAATACCACCTCGACCCCACGCAGTCGCGAGGGCCGCCCCTGGTGGGCCACCAAGAGCTGCAGATGCGGATTCAGCGCCACCGAGATGTGCTGGGCTGCGTCCAAACCGAGATGGATGCGCTCTACCAGAACCTGGGCGACAACCGCTGCGCCGTGGTGCTGACGGACACCGACGGTGTGATTCTGCACATGGTGACCTCGCCTGAGTTTGCCTCGGTCGGGCGGCCCCTGGGCCTGCGTGCGGGAGGCACCTGGAGCGAGAGAGCGGCCGGCACCAATGGCATGGGCACCTGCTTGGCCTCGGCCGGGCCGGTGCTGGTACACCGGGAAGACCACTTCTTCAGCCACCTGGCCCAGTTTTCATGCTCAGCCGTGCCCATTTTTGACCCCGTGGGCACCATGGTGGCGGTGCTGGATGTCACCAGCGCGAGCAACTCCCTGCAACCCTCGCTGCTGACCCTGCTCGACGGCACGGCACGCATGGCCGAGAGCCGCCTGCTCGACCTGCGCTACAGCGACGCCCACATGGTGCGCTTTCACGCCTGCCCCGAGTACCTGTTCACTCAACGAGAGTGCCGTTTGGCGGTGAATGACAACGGGCTCGTTCTGGCTGCGAACCGGCACGCTTTGCTCCAACTGGGCTTTACCAGCGTGGACGCGCTGCGCGCGCTGCACTTTGAGGAACTCTTCCAAACCACTTTGGACGATATGCTGCGCCGCAGCGCCGACGCTGGTTTTCACCCGGTCTGCGTCTACCGCACCAAGGCCGATCTCCGCTTGTTTGCGCTGGCTCAGCGGCCTGCCGATGATGTGCGCCGCGGCAAGGTCTTGGTGGCCGCGCCCCTGCCGGACACCACGGCCTCCTCTCTCAAGGGGCTCACCACCCCCGCCCAGATGGGGGCGGCCAAGCGCGAAGATTTCAGCCCGAGCCAGACGCCAGAGTCGGCCATGAAGTTTGAGGACTCGCGCCTGACGGCCCACCTCAACACCGCATGCAGAGTCATTGGCCGACAAACGCCTGTATTGCTGTGTGGTGAAACCGGCTCAGGCAAAGAAGTTTTTGCACGGGCCGTACACCGGCGCAGCCCATTTGCGCAGGGCGCGTTTGTCGCCATCAATTGCGCCAGCCTGCCAGCCACCTTGATCGAGGCCGAGCTTTTCGGCTATCGGGCCGGTGCCTTCACCGGGGCGGAGCGCCGAGGACGCGAAGGCAAGATTTTGCAAGCCCACAAGGGCACGCTGTTCTTGGACGAGATCGCTGACATGCCGCTGGAGTTGCAAGCACGCCTGTTGCGCGTCTTGGACGAGAGGCGCGTCAGCCCCCTGGGCACCGAAGAAAGCCACGCGGTGGACTTCCAACTCATCAGCGCCAGCCATCAATACCTGCCTGACTTGGTGCGACAGCACCGTTTTCGCGAAGATTTGTTTTACCGCCTGGCCGGTATTGAACTGCGCCTACCGGCACTGCGAGAGCGCCAAGACCGACGCGAGCTGATCTACAGCATTCTGCAAGCCGAGGGCGTGGGCCTTGAAAAGCTCTCGGCCAGCGTTGAGCAACAGCTCATGAATTACGCTTGGCCCGGCAATCTGCGCGAGTTGCGCCATGTGCTGCGCACCATGGCGGCTTTGGCAGACGGCGGCACGCTCCTGCCTGAGCATATGCCGCCACTCCAAGAGCGCGCGATGCGCCAGGCCAGCCCAAGCAGCGAGGTTTCTTGGGACAACCCCACCTCTCGTGAGGTGTTGGCCCAGTACCGGCGCGACAGCCACGCGCTGAGGCCCCAGAGTGCGGTGAACACTGCCACCCAAGAAAACTATGCGCTGGGCGACTTTGATGCCGCCCAACCCATGGGTTGCGCCAGCTACGCCTCAGCACGAGCCTTTGATGGCGCGGGCGACTCTGCCGGTCCTCTCAACGAACTCCAACGCCATGAGCGCCAAGCGCTGCTGCAACTGATAGAACGCCACCACTGGACCCTGAGCCGCGTGGCCCAAGCCCTTGGCGTAAGCCGCAACACGCTTTACCGAAAGCTGCACAAGCTGCACATCGACATTGAGGCCGAACGCGCCCGCTGAGCCGCCTGCCGCCCAGGCTATTTGCAAGCGCTGGGCTCGACCACGTTTTTGCACTTCTCAAAGCCCGCCGCACTCACCTTGCCGCCGCCACCCCGATGCGCGGAGAAGCAAGCCAAGCTTTCGTTGTACTCACGCCAGGCGCGCTCGCACGGCGTACCGCCTGTGTCGCTGGCCGCTCTCGCGTCAGGTGGCGTCATGCCGACGCTGCCGCTGCCATGCGCCACCCTGGCTGCCGCCTTGAGTTTGGCCAAGCGGGCCTCGGCCTCCTGGCGTTGAGCCTCGGTCACCGGGGGCACATTCACCTCCACCCGCTGAGCCGTCCCCGCGCCGGTCTTGGGCGGCTTGTCACTGAAGTGGACCTTGCCCTGGGCATCCGTCCACCTGTACAGCTCCCCGGCCTGCACGCTGAGCATGGCCAGAGGCAACAAGCTCAGCAACAACAACTTGTACATGGTCATCCGAGCGCCCTCTTAAGAGCCTACCGACTGGCAGGCCGTCCAGAGTATTGTGCGATGGGTTGCGAGTGGCCGGTGTGACGATGTACCGCAAGCCCAGGCTAAGCAGCTTGGGCGAAACGGTGCACCGCCCAAGCACGGGCAGCAAAGGTACCGCTCAGCAGGCCAAACACCAGGCTGGCCAGCACCATGAACCACAGGGCATGCACAAAGGGCGCACCCAGCCCGGTGGCCATGCCCAGCGCAAACTTAGCCAGAAAGATGCTGAGCAAAATGCCCATGGGCAACCAACTGCCAGGCACCTGAACCGCGTGACCTTGCAGCACCAAGCCCTGTGGAGCCACCCAACGCGCCAACAGCCCCAAGGCCAAGGCCAACCCCACCCCCCAAGCCAGCAGCGGCGCGGGCTGTAGGCCAAAAGCACTGATCACCCCCCAAGCGGAGTACACCAACAGACCCGCCCCGACACCAATCAAGACGGAAGGTTTGACAGTGCGCGTGCGCGTTTGACGCCAGCCGATGGCGATCAAGCCCAGCAAGACAGCGAATACCCAGACAGGAATATGGCCCCACATGATGTTGTCCTCAATAAAAAGCGACTTCGGTCGCGATGCAGCGCACTGTGCCCGGCCGGCGGTGCGGCAGCCAGCGGCTTGCGACCAAACATCCATCCCGTTCGCCAATGGTCGAATAGCGGCGCGAATGCCCGAAGTTGTCGATCACGCACACCTCAGGCTCCACCCGCCATGCAGCGCATGAAGACAGACAGCGGCTGGCCCGACTGAAACAGAATCCAGCCGAGCAGGGACGTCTCCAGCACCAACAGGCCCAGCAGCACTGGGGCCCAACGCAACCAGAGGGACGGCTGGACAGTGGCCACCAAAGGGGTGGGTGGGCTGGGCACACCGGCTGTCACGGGGATGGGGCCACTGGGCAGCGCGCTCAGGGTCGCAGGCGGCTTGCCTCGGCCGTGCCCTCGGGGTTCTCCCCCTGCTTTCAGGCGAGCCAGTTCTTCTCGGCACTCTTCACACTCGGCCAGGTGGGTCTGCGCATGCTGGAGCAGCTTGGCTGGCACGTCGCCCTTGGCGATCTTGGGCAGGGCCGCAAAGCACTTGGCATGTATCTTGTCAAAGTCCATCGTGGGCTCCCAGCAGTGGGATATAGCGCGGGTGGCTACCGATGCTGTTGTGGTCTGTGCCGGGCAGCTCTACCCAATGCGCAATCTCTGGGCGGAAAGCCCGCATCAGGCCTTGAGCGCGTTCCTTGGGCACCACCCCATCATGCTCAGCCACCAAGATCAGCGTCGGCACGCGAATCTGCGGTGCATAGTGGGCCGATTGAAATTTGTCTTTGATGAGCCAGCGTGCAGGCAACCACGGGTAATGCCCCTGGGCCACCTCGGCCATGCTGTCATAGGGCGTCACCAGCACCAATCTGTCAAGACTGGGGGCTCGCGCCAGGCCTGCAGCCACCTGTACCGCCACACCCGAGCCCAGGCTGCGGCCCACCACTGTCAGGCGGCTGTGAGCCTGCAACACGTGCTTCGTTAGGGCCTGGGCATCTGCCACCAAGCTGGCTTCGCTGGCTCGGCCCTGGCTTTGGCCAAAGCCCCGGTATTGCAGGGCATAAAGGGCACGGTTCGGGAAGGCCAGCGCCAGCGTCGGCAACACCTGGGAGACATCTTCCGCATTGCCGCCGAAGTACAGCACAGCCTCGCTGTGATGGGCAGCTTGCACGAGCGCGTAGACCTCCACCCCATCGGCCGTGGTGACGCGCACCGTGGGCACGGCCACGCCCTGGGACTGCGGGTGATAGAGCAGCGAGCGCTGAAAGCCCCACACGGCTGCCGCCAGCAGCACGTAGGTCAGCACAAGCAAGGCCAGGAGCTTGATCAACATGCCATAGAGGGAAGAAAACGCAAATCGTTGGGGACCAGCAGCCGCCAGTCTGACCCCGAGATACTGATGTGACTGCCGTTTGCAAACTCCATGGCCAAGGTGCCTTGTGCCACACCCTCCCAAGGCAAGGCCCAGCTCTGCAGGCGCTGCGGGCCGGCCTGCAAGGCCGCACTGCGTACACGGCCCAAGCCATCGCCCAGCACCGCCAAGCCTTGGGTGTGGGCCTGCTGGACCTCTAGCACCAAGCCCAGCAGAGCACCGGCCTCCGATGGTTGGCCATGCCGAAAAGCTTGGGCTGTGGTCGCCGCCAGTACCACCTGCAGGGCCGCGCCCTGGGGCTCGATGCGGGCCACCTCGCTCTCTGCCAGGGTGATCACATAGTGCGGGTTCATGGGGCTGACGCCGCAGATGCGGCTTGAAACGGTGCCATGGGCCAAGCGGCCAGCACCAGGTCATCCAAGGGCAGCGCGCGGCCCGCAGCCTGGGCCACGGCCTTCCACTCCGGCGGTGCGGGGGCACGCCGCTGAGGCTCCGTGGCACCGCCCCAACCCAGCTTGAGCGCCACCACCACCGGCCCACGCCGCGCCACAAAGGGCGGCACAGCCGCCACCGCGTCCGTCAGAGCTTGTTGCTGGGCGGCGGGCAAGGCCTGCTGCCAGTCCCACCAAACGCGGGCTTCTGGCCCTGGCCGCACCACCAGCACCACAAAGCCCGCATTGGGGGCCCAACCCGGCTGGGCCGTGACACGGGCCACGGCCGCCTCAACCGCTTTGAGGTAGGTGGCCATGGCATCAATGCTTTGCACCCGGTCTTGCATTTGCGCATCGGGCAGCAGCAGCACCACGCCAAAGCGCTGCAAGGGGAGCGCTGCGGCGGTTTGCGCCTGCAAGCCATGCGGTACAGACCAGCTGCAGCAACACAGAAACAAGACGATCAAAAAACGCATGGAGAAAGCTCACCGGAAGAGGCCGCTAATGGTGCGATACAGCGCACTCGAACCATCTGACACGCCGCGTTGACTGCCCACCAACGCAACAACTCATAGGACATATCGGCTCCATCTTCAGAAGTCATAGACATGCTCTACGACGACTTCAGGACGGGTAAGTACGTGCCGCAGAAAATCACCCAGCTGACGCACGGGGATGGCAAGCACCGACCGCTTTGTCCCTGGACGAGTCAGCACTGGCTGTTCAAACAGCTGTCGACTCATGATGGTCGTCCATGCATCAGGAACAATGAGGCTGACGACAATCTCGTCGTCGTTACCGGCTACCTCAAGGAAGTCAATGCCTTGAGCCGCAAGCCAGAGGCTGTAGCGTGTAAATCCCTCATAGCGGGGCACGGTCGCCAAGCCAGCGGGGTCAAGTAGCTTGAAATCTGGGTATCTTTGATCTGGTACAGGCACCCGATTCAGGCTCACGGCCGTGACCGGTTTTGCAGTTTCGTAAACGGACTCGCTGCCAATACGGATCAGTTGCCCATATCCGGCTTTCACCAACAACTCCGAGGTCAGCAGGAATCGACGCTCCCAGCGTCGAATCAAATCGGGACCATGCCACGGAACAGTGGCCCAAAGATCTGTCAAGGTGCTCCAAAAGTTGAATTGATACCAAGGTTCGACGCGAATGAAATCGACGTATGCCTGCGCATACCTCGCCACGAATAGGCCCCTTATCACCTCGCCACCTCAGCACGTCGAATGAAACAAAACAGCGTGTTGTCGGTCGGGTCACCTGCCTGCATCAAGCGCTGTCCACTGTCCTCGAAACCAGCCGCCCCAAGGCGATCGACCCATGTCGCAGCAGACTCGAAGAAACGAGGTTCGGCGACATTGGCCTCCCAGGACTCTCCGAGACCGGCATTAAAAACCGTGTGAGCAAGCGAAACCAAGGTGCGCAATGCATTGCAATGGACATCATGATCGCGCACGATGAAGAGACCACCGGGTCGCAGCACGCGACGCACTGAATCCAAAAACGGAACCAGTTGCTCCACGGTCATGTGGTGAAGCCCTATGTAGCAAGTCACCAGATCAAGACTGGCGTCTGCAATCCCTGTCGACAAGGGTGCGTAGTCCGCCAGCGGAAGAGAAGTATCAAGCTTGGAGACTTGGCCACGCTCCAGTATGTCTACTAGAGAATAGGTCTGGGGCGTCTGGTCAACGAAGTAGCATGGCCCACTGAAATTCAACCTCTTCTTCAAGCCACCAAAGTAGCGGCCGCGCGAGCCAATTTCTGCATAGCCATCAAAGCGCTGTCGCTCACCAATGAGCACCAGCGTCTGACGTGCCATTTCTTCCTTCTGCCGGTACAAAGAAGGCAAGCCGTAACGCAAATCGGCCAGCACTGGCTTGATGCTGGAAAGTTCTCGCTGGATATGTCGGTAAATGGCCTCCTCGTCGGCATGCAGATTTGCCGCTTGGTCAATCAAGTAGTGCAAACGATCCTCCGGCGCAATGCGGAAGACGTTCTGCAGAAACCGATAAAAGGCGTCAGAAAGCACCACGTCGCCAAACACCTGGTGGAACTCATTGGCCACCATTGACCTCGATTCGCTTGATGTTCCTCGATCACGCCAAGGACGGTAGTACTTGTTCCAGAGTGAATTCGTGAAGCGGAACTGTGGGTCAACCACATCCTTCAGTCGAAACAACTCCTGCGCACGCGGGTAGGCGCGATGAAATTGCTCGACAGTGGCGTGCGGTTGATAAGGCAAGTAATAAGTGCCGCCCACAGAGAGCACGGCGTCAATCAATTCCCGTGTCCAAACTCCAACGCGGCCCTTTGCATTCTCGCGTGTCCTCTGTTTGTGATACAGCACGAAGGCAAAGGTCTCCACAGGTGCCCAGGTGAGCAACGTGTTCGGATCTGGCATGGCATGCCGAATAGAGATGTTCAATGCATTGACGCGATGTCTGTTCAACACTGCCGCCATCTTCGGCACGAACTCCAGCAACTTTTCAACTGGCACGAAGTACTCTTGCAAGACATAGGTTCGCTCACTGCGTGAAGGTGGCTCTAGCTCGGCCACGTCGTAGCCTGCTTCATAGTTGCGCCACAACACCTTCTTGCGCATGTACAGCAGAGGATCAATGATCTTCTCTCGCCTCTCCTTGCCAAGAGGAGTCTCTGAAACAGCCCAGATAAGGTACTGGTGCAGTGGATAGAACTTTCGAGGCCTTTGCAAGCGCCTCGATGTCGTCGTCGCCTCTTCGGATTCGACCCATGTGACCGCGCGCAATTTGCCGCAATGCGGTGCATACAGATCAGCGTTGTGAAAAACGGCCGCAGAATTCCCACGCACCGTGTTCTTGAAGTGGTCCCAATACTGCTCAAGCGGAAGCACTCGGTGTACGCGCCGCACTCGCCTGTTTTCAGATAGGTCAAACTCGACCTCAACAACGACGCCCAATGCCCCGTAGCCGCCGATTGTTCCGAAAAAAATCTCTGCGTTCTCGTCGCGACTGGCTTTCATGCAACGGCCATCGTGCAGCACGATTCTCAACCACCGTATTGACTGCACCAGAGGCCCGAGACCAACATAGCGTCCGTGGCAGTTGACGCTGAGTGACCCTCCGACTGTGAAATTGGCGTAGGTTTGCATGATCTTGACGGCCAAGTCATGCGTATCGACGAAGCGCTGAATGTCGCACCAGCGCACACCAGCCTGCACCACGATAGTTTTCTGCTCTGGTGAGAATGAGATGATGCGATTCATAGACCGCATATCGAAATGCAAACTACCGACACTGGCTGTCTGCCCACCCATACTGAAGCGTCCACCGCCTATTGACACGGGCCCAGTAGTTCGGCGTAAGGCTTCCTGCACTTCTTCGACACTGGTGGGTGCAACTATGGCCATCACCCGCACCGGATTCAGTTGAGTGACATCGTTGATGACGTGGTGACTGTGCGAGTTCATCTGGAAGACTCCTCGCCCACTGTCGCGTAATCAGACGGCACACCGGAGAATGACCCGAAGCGTGCGGCAGAAATCGAGGTGCCGCGCAAGCCACACTCGTACAACAGCCACAACGCACCCAACACAGGCAGCACGGCTGCGAGCAACCACCAAGATGAGAGGCCGCGATCATGGAGCCTCCGACCCCAAGTTGAGGTGAGGCCAACAGTGACGATCAGTGTCGGCAGCAGATCGAGCGGGCTCCCCAGGAGGTCAGTCGCCGCAACGCAAACAAAGAGCGCTACTGGTAGCACCAGGAAATGGCGCAACCAGAAACCTTGGCGACTGATCCGCCCTGAAGTGCTTAGCTCGTTGATCCAGCGCACACGTCCTCCCGATCTCGCTCTTGGCCTTCCAAGCCTCATGTGAGCCAATTCTGCCGGACATTGGTTCGACGGCTCCCCGCTCAGCGAATTTCACAACGTGGCAGGATCAAACTGAGCGATAAGGGGGAAGAAGTTAGGGAAGGTCTGCACAAAGCACAGTCCGCTGTGCTCGACCCAGTTTGACGTGGTGGCTGAGGCCATTTGAGCCATCGCGGGCCTTGCCGCAGTGAGTGTCGGCGTCTGCAGGCCGCCGATTCGGCAGATTTCGCGCTCTGCAGGCGCACTCATGCCTGCACTCCACCAAGTTGGCGGCGCACCATCCACAGGTTGGATAGCGCGAACAGCGTGTGCAGTTGCGCCGTGTTCTTCCCCAGCCCGCGATAGCGCACCTTCATGTGCCCAAACCGCCGCTTGATCACGCGGAACGGGTGCTCCACCTTGGCTCTGATGCTGGCCTTGAGTATCTCCACCTCGTCGATCAAGCGACTCACTTCTTGGCTCTTGTCCAGCGCCCGGCGCTTGCCCGGCCGCATCGCGATGTTCCAGTCGACCCCTGACTTGGCATCAGGGCGCTTGGCCACACCCTGGTAGCCCGCATCGCCAAATGCCACTGTCTCCTCGCCGTGCAGCAGTGCGTTGGCCTCGGTCACATCATGGACGCTGCCAGCGGTGCCTCGAACGGTGTGCACCAGTCCCGAGTCAGCATCCACGCCAATGTGCGCCTTCATGCCGAAGTACCACTGACCGCCCTTCTTGCTCGGCTTCATCTCCGGATTGCGTTCGCCCTGGGCGTTCTTGGTCGAGCTTGGCGCGGCAATCAGTGTGGCGTCCACCACCGTGCCTGCGCGAAGCATCAGGCCTTTGCTGCGCAGCAGATCGTTGATCGTCTGAAGGATCTGGGGTGCCATCTTGTGCTTCTCCAGCACGCGCCGAAACCGCAGGATGGTGGTCTTGTCCGGGACCGGCTCATTCCAGATTCCAAGACCAGCGAAGTCCCGGAACAGCACCATGTCACGCAGCGCCTCTTCCATGGCCGGGTCGCTCAGGTTGAACCACTGCTGCATGAAATGAATTCGCAGCATCACTTCCACCGCAGCACGTAAGGCTCAGTGCGCCGTGAGGTTCATCATGCCGATGCGGAACCCGGTGGTGCCGTTGACGCCGGTGAGGCGAAGGGCTTTGACATTGCGCACCAGCGGTGACTGGGCATTGTGGCCGTTGAAGATGACGTAGATGCCCGTCGGCGAGTTGATCCAAGAGGACCATTGCGACGCGGTGCTCCATGTGCCGTTGGCATCTTGCACCTCCAGGCGCACTGCCCCAATGAAGTTGCTGCCGTTGTAGCTGTTGGAGCCACTGAGGCTGACGCTCATGCTGCCCAGGTCCAGCAAGCCGCCGTTGGCGTTACGCAACTCCACCGCCGGCTGGCGCACCTCAAAGCCCAGGGCTGACGGTGCCGACCAGGGGTAGGCCGGCTTGAAGCGCAGCGCGAACAGGCCGTCTGAGGTGGTCTGGGTGCAGGTCTTGATGGCCGTGCAATCCAGCGGGCCTGCGTCGGTAAAGGTTTCTTGAACCGCTGATGCGGCCAGGGGCAGGGCCAACAGGGCTGCCGTCAGAAAAAGTGACTTCATGAAATCCCTCCTAAAGCTCTATTGGCACATACCGCGGAGGGCAATCCACCTTAAACCGGTAACGGCGGTGTCACATGATCACCATCATGTTTCTGCCAGGGGTCCAGGTGGGTCATGAGATTGAGCACGCGGTGGCGCTGCATCACGCGGTGGCGGGCTTCGACGGCAATGTCGTGGCCCGCTTCGATGGTCAGCTCAGCATCCACTTCCAGGTGTGCATCCACCACGATCATGTCGCCCATCTTGCGGGTGTGCAGGTCATGCACACCGCGCACGCCGGGGGTCTCCAGCAGCGTGGCGCGGATGGCGGCAACCTCTTCGTCATCGGCAGCGCGGTCCATCAAATCGTGCAGGGCGTCCCAGCCAAACTGCCAGCCCATTTTGCTGACCATGAAGCCCACAATCAAGGCGGCCACCGGGTCGAGGATGGGATAGCCCGCCAAGTTGCCGATGATGCCCAAACCGACCACCAATGAAGACGCAGCGTCTGAGCGCGCATGCCAAGCATTGGCCACCAGCATGCTGGAGCGCACCCGCTTGGCCACCGCCAGCATGTAGCGAAACAGCAGCTCTTTGGCCACCAGCGCGCCGCCCGCCACCCACAGGGCGGCGATGTGCACCGGCTGCACAGACTCAGGCGTCTGCAGCTTTTGCGCGGCCGACCACAACATGCCCACGCCCACGGCCAGCAGCAAGCCGCCCAGCACCAGCGAGGCGGCCGTCTCAAAGCGGTGGTGCCCGTAGGGGTGGTCCTCGTCGGCATCTTTCTTGGCATGGTGGCCGGCAAACAGCACCACAAAATCAGACACCAAGTCAGACAGGGAGTGAATGCCATCCGCCACCAGGGCCTGCGACTTGGTCATCACCCCGGCGGTGATCTGCACTGCCGTCAACACCAGATTGACCGCCACGCTGATCCACGTGCTGCGCGACGCGGCGGCTGCTCGCTCGGCGGGGCTGTGTTCGTCGTCTTCGGATTCGTCAAAAGGCGGGGTAATGTTCATGGGCGGCGCGAAGGCTGCGGCAAAGCGCTATTAGACCGCGCGCTGCGTGGCCCGGCCTGAGGCGCTGTGCTCAGCCCAGCGCTTCAGCCACCGTGGCCAAGCGCACCCGGGTGGACAGCGCATGCAAGGCGATAGCGTGCAGCATCTCGCTGACGGTGGTGCTGGCGTCACTCAACACCGTGACCTTGGCAAAGCTTTCAGCCTGCTTGCTGATGGCCGTGTGGGTGACGCAGTTCTGGGTCATCATGCCGCAGACGATCAGCTCATCGACGCCCAGTGAGTCCAAAGTGGCCTTCAGCGTGGTGCGCTCAAAACTGTCGGCAAAGTGCTTGATGACCACCGGCGCGTCGGGCGCGGCCGCCAGCACGCGGGGGTGGATCTGCACCCCTTCGGTACCCGCATTGAAAAAGGGCGAGAGGCCCGCTGCGGGGTCGGCCACATGCTGCACATGGACCACGGGCACGCCACGGGCGCGGGCGGCGGCCATGGCCGCCTCGACCTGGGCCAGCGTGGCCTCGGTATCGGCCAGCGCAAAGGCGCCGCCAGGGAAATAGTCGTTTTGCAGATCGATCACGATCAAGGCGGGACGGCTCATCAGAATCTCCAAAGGGGGTTGCGATGGGCACATTGTTGGATTCAGGCGCATGATGGACCAGTGGCCTAAAGCGTCATATTGGTTAAGATTGGGCCAGCCGACACTCCCCAAGTCCGACAGGCTCCTAGATGACCCACAAGACCGCCCCCTGCCGCGTTGCCGTGGTCGCCTTCGACCGCATCAGCCCCTTTCATCTCTCGGTGCCCTGCGTGGTGTTTGGCGAGGCCATGCCCGAGCCCGGCCACTTCAGCGTTCAGGTCTGCAGCGCCGACCCCCAACCCCTGCGCAGCAGCGCCGGCTTCGACATCTCGGGCTTGGCCAGCCTGCGCGCCTTGCAAACGGCCGACGCCATCATCATCCCCAGTTGGCGCGACGTGCACGAGGCACCACCGGCCGCCCTGCTGCGGGCGCTGCGCAGCGCCCATGCGCGCGGCGCCCATATCGTCGGCCTGTGCTTAGGCGCTTATGTGCTGGCCGCTGCGGGCTTGCTGGACGGCCTGCGCGCCACCACCCACTGGAGCGCCGCCGCCGACTTTGCGAAACGCTTTCCGGCCATTGACCTGGACCCCGACGTGCTCTACGTGCAGCGGGGCCGCCTGCTGACCTCGGCCGGCACCGCCGCCGGTATCGACTGCTGCCTGCACCTGCTGCGCGAGCGCTTAGGCACCGAGATGGCCAACCGCGTGGCCCGCCGCCTGGTGGTGCCGCCGCCTGACCCGCCACTTCAAAGCCCTGACAAATCGCCGCCCGGCCAGAGATTGCAGCTCAAAGTAGCGCTCGTTCATCTCCCGGTCGCTCAAGGCAATAGCCCGTACAGCACCACTTTGGAGGTGCTGGCGCAGAGCCACGCCGCCGCAGAACGTGACGGCCCGCTGTGCACCCTGATGAGCAGCCACATAGTTGATCAGCGGATACAGATGTGAGCTGGTGAACACGGCCTCCGGGTGAAGGCCTTGGCGGCTACAGCTGATCTCCAGCAACTGGCGCAAGGTGGACCCTGGCGCTGGCAGGGCCAGCGGATAGGCCAGCACTTGGGCCAATGACACTTGCCGCGCTTGGGCCAGTGGGTGGCTCGCAGCCACCACGGCCAGCACGGGTGAGGGGTGGCGAAACTTGACCTCTAGCCCGCGTTCGGACGTGAGGTTGACGGTGACGCCGATATCGGCCTCTCCCTCGCGCACGCGACGCACCACCTCGGCCTGCACGCACATGTCCAGCATGAAGACGATGCCGGGGCTTTGTGCCTGAAACTGGGCAATAAGCTCGGGCAAGAATTCGTGGGCAAAACCTTCGGTGGCGGCCAACCGCACCTGCCCCATGCGCAGTCCGCGCAGCGCCAAGATCTCAGCGTGTCTCTTATACACATCTAGATGTGTATAAGAGACAGACTATGAACAAGGTACCACTCAGGGAATGTCAGGAATGTCTGATCTGGTGTCCGCACGTGCTCCTGAGGCAGGCTGGTGGCATGACTGACGGCGCTGATCGCTAACAACAAGGCAACGAATAGGCCCCTTATCACCTCGCCACCTCAGCACGTCGAATGAAACAAAACAGCGTGTTGTCGGTCGGGTCACCTGCCTGNATCCAGGCGGATTGAGCCTCCGCCCCTTCAGCCCGCAACCGCCCATGCCCCCGCCCACCACGTCGTCCACCCTGGTGGAAAACTCCGCCGTTGAGCTGCGCCGTATGATCGGTGCGCGCGAGCTGTCGCCCGTGGAACTGCTGGAGGCCTGCATCGCCCGCATCCAGCAGCTCAACCCCTTCGTTAACGCCGTAACGGCCACCTGCTTTGAGCGCGCGCAAGCCGAGGCTCGTGCCGCCGAACAAGCTGTGATGCGGGGCGACGCGCTGGGCTTGTTGCACGGCCTGCCGCTGGGCGTGAAAGACCTGGAGCCCACCCAGGGCCTGCTCTCTACCCTGGGCACGCCGAGCCTGCGCAACAACGTGCCGTCGGCCGATATTGAACTGGTGGCCCGCCTGCGCCGCGCAGGGGCCATCGTGGTGGGCAAAACCAATGTGCCCGAGATGGGCGCGGGTGCCAACAGCTTCAACCCGGTGTGGGGGGCCACCGGCAACCCATTCAACCCCAACCTGAATGCGGGCGGCTCGTCGGGCGGCTCGGCAGCGGCCCTGGCGCTGGACATGCTGCCGCTGTGTACCGGCTCCGACACGGGCGGCTCACTGCGCATCCCGGCGGCCAAGTGTGGCGTGGTGGGCATGCGGCCCTCACCCGGCGTCATGCCCAGCGTGCGCAAAAGCCTGGGCTTCTCGCCCATCTCCGTGGTGGGCCCCATGGGGCGCACAGTGGCTGACGCCTGCCTGCAAATGGCCGCCAGCGCCGGGCCGCACGCGGGCGACCCCTTGAGCTACCCGCTGGACGCCCTGGCGTTTCAGCACCCACCCGCCGTGGAATTGTCGGGCCTGCGCGTGGCCTGGACGGAAGACTTTGGCCTGTGCGATGTGGACCCGGCTATCCGCCGGGCGATGCGGGCCAAGATCGACAGCATGCGCCACCTGTTTGCCGCCTGTGACAAGGTGGACTTTGACCTGGGCGACGCCCACCGCTGCTTTGACGTGCTGCGTGCCGAGGCCTTTGTGGCGGGCATGCGCGCCACCTACGACAAAGACCCAAGCAGCTTAGGCCCCAACCCCCGCGCCAATTACGAAATGGGCGCATGCATGAGCCTGCTGGACGCCGCCTGGGCGCAGGCCGAGCAAACGCGCATCATCCAACGCTTTCAGCGCGTGTTTGACGGGTATGACCTGGTGCTGTCGCCCACCACACCGGTGTCGCCCTTCCCCTGGACACAGCCGTACGCGGCGGTGGTCGATGGCCGCCAACAAGACAATTACTACCGCTGGCTGGCCCTGACCTATGTGGTCACGCTGACCACCCACCCAGCGCTGGCCTTGCCCTGCGGCGTCGACGAACACCAGATGCCCTTTGGCCTGCAAGTCGTGGGGCCGTTCCGGGGTGACTTGAAGCTGCTGGGTGCAGCCCAGGGCATGGAATTGGCCTTCGAAAAGCACCCCACGCTGCGCCGCCCTCGGCCCGATGTGGCCCACCTACAGCACGCCGTCCCGGCACTGGATTCCATCGTGACGGCCGCGCCAGACGACCGCTTTGCGCATGTGCCCAATGACGGGGTCACGGCGTCGGTGGTGTGAGGGCCAAGAAGACTCTTGGGTATCAACCTTGCCCGTTTCAGGCGTTTCGCCATCATGGCGCGGTGGCCTGTCCCCGGGTGCCCGTCGCTCTGCTGCGAGGGTCTGGCTCCAGTGGCCCCAAACGGCATGTCGGGCGGCGGAAGTTCGTCAAATTCCTCCGCCGCCTATTCGGGCTGGGCATGGCGGCCATTGACCTGGACCCCATGACTCGACGGGTACAGTGGCCCCACCAACTCCAGCGCAAGCGATACCCTTCGCGTGAGTTCAATCACCAGCACCAATCCCCTCGCCGACTTCGATTCGAATCAGGATAGCCATGCACATTCGCCCCATTCAAGCAGCCGAAGTAGAAGCCGCCAGAAGACTGCTTCAGCAAAGCAATTGGGGTCCTCGCGTTGAGGACCCTGCCGTGTTTGCCGAGCTTCTACAACGATCACAAATCACTTTGGTCGCCGTGGAAGGTGAAGAGGTCATAGGCTTTTTACGCGCCATCACGGATGGCATCTTCAACGGCTACATCTCGATGGTGGTGGTGGCTGAAGCCCATCGAGGTCGCGGCATCGGCACCGCATTGGTCCAAGCTGCAATGGGCGACAACACCGAGATGACCTGGGTGCTGCGCGCTGGGCGAGACGGCGTGTCGGCTTTCTACGAAAAGCTCGGCTTCAGCCGCTCTGAGGTGGCGATGGAGCGGACGAGAAAGCGAGTGTGATGTTGCCAACCCTTAGACATGGCGCTGCCGTAACGATGTCGGCTGTCGCACCCACCATGCGTCTTGAGCAGGCCTTCATGGCCATGTTGAACGACTTCGACGCACACGACCCCGACAACGGCGCGTTCTATGCCCCAGCCCGCCAAGACTTCGCTGCATATGTGCAGCAACTCCTGGACGAGGAAGCTGGCCTTCATCTGCCCGAGGGCTTCGTGCCTTGCTCACACCGATGGCTGGTGACGGATGCCGGCCAAGTGGTGGGCGTGACCCGACTGCGCCACCACATCGACACGCCCTTCCTTGTCAACAACGGCGGACACATCGGCTATGACGTAGCGCCCTCCCAAAGACGCCGAGGCTTCGGGCACTTTGCACTGGCTGCCGCGCTGGGCGAGGCCCGCAAGCTGGGCCTCGCCCGCGTGCTGCTGTATGCGGCTGAAGACAACAATCCGTCGCGATCCACCATCGTCCGCGCCGGTGGCGAGCTTGAGAGTGTCAGCTACTCGGAGTTTTGGAAAGAGAATCTCTGCAAGTACTGGGTGCCTACCAGGGGATGAGCGCAGAGGCGCTTGTGGCATGACTCACCGGAGAGCCCAAGCACCCTGCGGACGAGTGGTCATGCAGGGTTAAGCGTCTACAAACGCCTTTGGATAGGCCCGTTGGTACCAGCCCTCAATCTCATGGTGCTCCAGCGCCACGAAGGCTTTGTAGCCGGGCACGGCCATCAGGGCCAAGGAGGCCAGCGCGCCGATCAGGCCGAAGCTGATATAGACGGCGGACACGCTCCATTGCAGCAGGGCGAGGCCAGCCAGCGCAGGACCCAGGGTGGCGGCGAGCTTGGTGGTCATGATGGCGCCAGCGGTCATGCGGGCGCGGAAGGCCACGGGCCTGGCCAGCATGCGGTGGGTCATGCCCACCAACACCATGGCCGCATTGCACAGGCCCGCCACCGCAAAGGCCAACACCATCAGTACCGGCTCGCTGGCCCAGCCGGCCAGCGCCAAAGCCAGGCCTTGCACCAAGGCGGCGGTGATGCGCGTGGCATAACGGCCTTGCCAAGCCACCCAATGCTTGGCCAGCCACAGCGAGCCCAGCAACATGCCCAAGGAAAGTGCCGCCTCGCACAGGCCCAACCACAAGGCCGACAGGCCCAGCGACTGCACTTTAAGCGGCACCAGCAGCGTAAAGGTCGGAAAGAGGAACACCCAGGACACCGCGTTGACCAAGGTCCAGCCGCGCTCCACGGGCACGGCCCAGTTGGCCCGCACGCCGGCACGCATATCGGCCCACCACTGAGCACGCGTGACGGGCTGCTTGTGCTGCACGCCAATGACGGGGAGCTGCCGCGCCAAGAGGGCGGCGGCCACCAGCAAGCCGCAATACATCCACAAGGTCAGCGCCGTGCTGGTGGCTGCCAAGACCATGCCACCCAAAACCGGGCCCACCATGCGGCCCAAGGCCTGGGCGGTTTGCTGGCGCAGCAGCGCCTCGGCCATGCGGGTGGGTGGCACCAGCTCGGCCACAAAGCTGGCCGAGGTCGGGGCGATGACCGCCATCGCTAACACAGGCACCACTTCAAAACTCAGCAAGACCCACAACTGGTAATGGCCCAGTGTGGCCAAGCTCGCCGTGCCCGCCGCCGCCAGGGCAAACGCCGCCAAACCCCAGGCAATGAGCCGCCGCTTTTCAAAGCGGTCACCCAAGGGCGAGAGCAGCGGAATGGCCAGGAATGACACCGCCGAGACCACCACGCCATAAGTGGCCAGGTCGGCCGCGCCGCCTTCATGCACGATCCACCAAGGGATGACCACCGGCCCGACCATCAGCGCCAGCACCATCAGCGCGTCGCTCCAAAGCAAGCGGGCGAAGGCAGGTGGGAGGGGGGAGTTGTGAGGCACAGGTTCGAAGTAAGGCGGGCGCATCAGGATAGCGGCATTTGGGCCTGTGTCCTCTTGCGGGGCCGCCTGCCAAGCGCTACAGTGATGCATCGCAAATGCAACGCACACCCATGAAAACCGCCACGTTTCCGTCCCTGCGCGTTGATACCGCCCTGCGTGAGGCCGCCGAAGGCGTGTTGCAAGAGGGTGAATCGCTCAGCAGCTTGATCGAAACCGCCGTCAGAGAGACCATCTACCGAAGGCAAGCCCAAGCGGCCTTCATCGCGCGGGGGCTGCAAGCACGTGAAGAAGCTCGAAGCAGCGGCGTCTATTTCGAAGCGGCGGATGTTCACCAAGCCCTGCAGGACCGTTTGGACGCCCGGCGCAAAAAGGTGCTGGGATGAAGGGCCCCTTTGCGGTGCGCTACAGCGCCGCAGCGCGGGACGATCTCTTCCGCCTCTACGACTTCTTGCTGGATCGGGCCCAGACGGTTGAGGACTTCGACGCTGCCCAGTCCACCATCGACGCCTTGCGCAGAGAGGTGGAGCAGCACTTGAGCCATCACCCCTTCATCTGCCGCAAGGTTGGAGATAACCCATTTTTAAGGGAACTCATCATCCCGTTTCGGCGCGGTGGCTATGTCGCCTTGTTCGAGGTTGAAGACGCGCACACCGTGACGATCTTGGCGCTGCGGCATCAGCGCGAGGATGACTATCACTGAACGCCTCTCACTGCGCCCCGTCTTCTCCACCCTTGCGGTTACCCCCCGCCACCATGTCAAAGCGGAACATGCGGCACTCGATGGCGCCGTTCCATAGGGGCACGCGGCGGCTTTCTTTGAGGCGCATCAGGCTGGGGAGTTTGGGCTCGGGCGTCAGCACCCAGGCGGTCCAGCCGGTGTAGTGCTTTTTCCAGTGGGCAGCCAGGCGGGCGTAGAAGTCGCTGGCGTCTGCGGCGCCTTCAAAGGCTTCGCCGCCGTCTTGGCGCGGAGCGGGTTGCCGCTCTCGGGCATAGCGGCTGTCATTGCGGCCATCGTAGCGATCGCCATAACGGTCATCTTCACGGGGCGCGTAGCCTTGTGAGCCCTGGCCTTGCCCCTTGGGCGCAATGCGCTCGCCGTAAGGCGGGTTCATCAGCAAGGTGCCGCGCTCGGCCGGGCAGGGGCGTTGCAGGGCGTCGGCGGTTTTGAACTCGATGGCTCGGGCCACCCCGGCGCGCTCGGCATTGCGGGTGGCAAAGTCGGTCATGCGGAAGCTGACATCACCGGCCCAGATGGGCACGGCGGGCGCATGGATGGCGTCTTGGGCTTGCTCACGCAAATGGCGCCAAGCAGGGAGGTGCTCGCGGAAGGGCAGCAGGCGCTCAAACGCGAAAGTGCGGTTCAGGCCGGGGGCGATGCCGCAGGCCACTTGGGCGGCTTCGATGGCAATGGTGCCGGCACCGCAGCAGGGGTCGAGCAGGCCGCCGTCTTGCTCGCGGCCGTGCCAGCCCGCTGCGGCCAGCATGGCAGCGGCCAGGGTTTCTTTGAGCGGGGCCTCGCCTTTGACCTCGCGCCAACCGCGTTTGAACAAGGCCTCGCCCGAAAGGTCCACACTCAGCGTGGCGTGCTCGGGCCCCAGGTGCAGCACCAGGGACAAATCGGGTCGGTAGGTGTCCACGCTGGGGCGCTCGCCGCACAGATCTCGCAGGTGGTCGCAGACCGCGTCTTTGATGCGCAGCGACGCAAAGTTCAAGCTGCGCAGCGGCGAGCGGTAGGCCGAGGTGTCCACGCGCAGGGTTTGGCGCGGGGTGATCCAGGCCTCCCAGCGCACACCGCGGGCGATGTCGTAGAGATGGTGCTCGTCTTCGTAGCGGCCCGAGGCCACTTGCCACAGCACGCGCTGGGCCAGGCGGCTGCCCAGGTTCAGGCACATGGCGGTCTCAATGGCCGCGCTGGCGGGTGGGTCGATGTAGACACCGCCCCGGCTGGTTTCGATGACCATGCCTGGGGGCAACAGGCGGGCGCACTCCTCGGCTAACAGGGCTTCCACGCCCGCCGCACAGGGCAGGAACAGCGAGCCGCCCGGGGGCGGCTCGACGCGCTCTGGGCGGTAAGAGCCGGGTGCGTTGGCCTCGCGGGGAATGCGGCGGGGGCCACCGGGCGGGCGCGAGTTTGGCGAAGGAGCGGTCATGGGAAGTTGGGCGAGAGGCTGGGAGTTCTTCGGCCGTGGCCGAAAGGGGTGCCACAACGCGCCCGCTTGAGGTGCAAAGCACAGCCATAGCCCGTGCTATGGCGAGCATTTGCAACGATGAGCGGGGGTGTTTTGGCGACCAAGGCGGGCATGGACGAGGGACTCCCAGCCTCTTAAAGAGCTTTGCGCAGGTTGGCGGGCGCAATCTTCAACGCCTCGCGGTATTTGGCCACGGTGCGGCGCGCGACCTGGATGCCTTGCTCTTCGAGCATGTCGGCAATCTGGCTGTCGGAGAGCGGCTTGGTGGGCGACTCGGAGGCCACAAACTGCTTGATCAGCGCGCGCACCGCCGTGCTGGAGGCATTGCCGCCGGCCTCGGTGTTGAGCGAGGAACCGAAGAAGTACTTCAGCTCAAACGTGCCTTGCGGCGTGGCCATGTATTTGGCCGTGGTCACGCGCGAGACGGTGGACTCGTGCAGGCCCAGCTCGTCGGCAATCTCGCGCAGCACCAGGGGCTTCATGGCGATTTCGCCATGGGTGAAGAAGTTCTTCTGCCGCTCAACAATGGCCTGGCTCACACGCTGGATGGTCTCAAAGCGCTGCTGGATATTGCGGATGAACCAGCGGGCCTCTTGCAAGCGCGTGGCCAAGCCGCTGTTGTTGCCGCCGCGCTGGCCGCGAATCGCCTGGGCATAGAGGTCGCTGATGCGCAGCTTGGGCATCACGTCGGGGTTGAGCATCACGCGCCACTGGCGGCCGGCCTTGACCACGATCACGTCCGGGATGACCACCAAGCTTTCAGCCGCCACAAAGGGGCGGCCGGGCTTGGGCTCGCAGTGCACGATGAGCTGCTGCGCGGCCTTGACGGTGGCCTCGTCGACACCCGTGGCAGCGGCCAGCTTTTTCAGGTCGCGGCGGGCCAGCAATTCCAGGTGCTCAGCGGCAATCTTCAGCGCACAGGCGCGCGGGCCGCTGGGCGGGTGTTGCAGCAATTGCAGCTTCAGGCATTCCGCCAAATTGGCCGCGCCCACGCCGCACGGCTCCATGCTTTGCAGCCACTTCAGGCCGCAGCGCAATTGGTCCAACAGGTTCTCGCGGCCCTCAGCGTCGGTGATCTCCAGGTAGTTGGCCACGCGCTCGGCAATGTCTTCCAGCGTGCCGTCCAAGTAGCCGTCTTCGTCGAGGGACTCGATCAGCACCTCCACCGCTGCGGCGTCCTCAGCGCCCAAGCGCATGCCGCGCATTTGCAGGCGCAGATGGTCTTGCAGCGTGGGGCCAGCGTGGTCGCGCTCGGTGGGCTCAAAGTCGTCATCGCCCGAGCCGCTGCTGGCATTGCTGGGCAGCTCGCGAATGCCGTCAAAGTCGTCGCGCTCGGTGCCGTTTTCCCAGAACAAACGCGACCTACAACAGTGGAGGTCAGAGGCCACAGCGTTGGAGCGGGGGGCAGACATCAGCGCCGCCGCGCCGGGCCGCCCCCAAGCAAGGCGCTGGCCCCCTCGGGGGGCCGGGACAACAGCGTTGGACCGGGGGGCACTCATGTCACATGCGGAAGTGTTCACCAAGGTACACGCGGCGCACGTCCGGGTTCTCGATGATCACGTCGGGGGTGCCTTCAGCCAGCACCGCACCTTCGCTGATGATGTAGGCGCGGTCGCAAATGCCCAGGGTCTCGCGCACGTTGTGGTCGGTGATCAGCACGCCAATGCCGCGTGCCTTGAGAAAGCCGATGATGCGTTGGATCTCGATCACCGCAATTGGGTCCACGCCGGCGAAGGGCTCGTCCAACAAGATGAAGCGCGGCTGGGTGGCCAAGGCGCGGGCAATCTCCACACGCCGCCGCTCACCGCCCGACAAAGCCGGGGCGGGGGACTCGCGCAGGCTGGTGAGGCTCAGGTCATTCAACAAGCCATCCAACTGGGCTTGGATGGTCTGGGCCGAGAGCGCGCGGCCATCTGGCCCCACTTGAAGCTCCAGCACCGCGCGGATGTTTTCATCCACCGTCAGCTTGCGAAAAATCGAGGCCTCTTGCGGCAGGTACGACAGGCCCAAGCGCGAGCGCTGGTGAATGGGCATGCGGTGCACCGGCGTGCCGTCAATGTGGATGGTTCCGGCATCACAGCGCACCAAGCCCACCACCATGTAGAAGGTGGTGGTCTTGCCGGCACCATTGGGGCCTAGCAAGCCGATGACCTCACCGGCACCCACTTCGAGGTGCACATTACGTACCACCGTGCGGGCGCCATAACTCTTCTTCAGCCCCTCGGCCCGCAAGAGGCTGGGGGCTGCGTTGGGCGCTGTGCTCATCGTCCGGCCCCAGAGGCTGCGCTGGCCGCAGGCTCGGCGGCGGGGGTCTCACGCGGCACAAACACCAAGCGGGCCTTGCCCGGGGTGCCGGCCGTCGTGGTGCCGCCTTCAAAGGTGATGGTGTCAGCGCGCTGGTCGTAAACAATGGTGGAGGCGGTGGCCTCGTCGGAGGCCGCCCCGGCGCGCAGCAAACGCAGCTTGGCGTTGCCGATCAAGCGCACACGCTCGGAGGCGCCGTCGTATTCAATCCGGTCGGCTTGGCCTTCGATGAACTCTTCAACCTTGTCGCGCTTTTGGCGGAACACCGCCAAACGGCCCGACCCCGCCTGCGCCGTGGCCAGGTAGCGCCCCGCAGCATCTTCTTTGATCTCCATGCGGTCGGCGCGGATCAGCAAAGTGCCCTGGCTGACCGAGACATTGCCCTGCAGCGTGGTGGTCTTCTTGGCCAAGTCCACCGACACGGCCTTTTGGTTGTCGCTCTCCACCACCAGGGGCTTGGTACGGTCGGCCTTTTCAGCCCAGGCCGAGCCCGCAGCGGCGGTCAAAACGGCCAAGGCCAGCAGCAGGCGAGAGGAGGGGCGGGTCATGAACATGAGTACGGCACGAAAGTTGCATGGGATTCTAATGGCCTAAGCTCTCTCAGCCCACTATCTTCACAGATTGCCCTTTGCCTACCGCCCGACCCCCATGCCTTGGCTCGCCACCCTCGACCTGCGCTACACCCTCGACGCCCAGGGCCGCACCATCAGCCAAGAGCAGCACAGCGGCCCCATGCGGGTGCTCAAGCGGCTCTACCCCGAAGGACCGGACTCACCATGCACCTGGCCCCCGGTGCCCGCCTCTTGGGCTGGGACGTGCTGGCCCTGGGCCTGCCCGCCGCCGAGCAGCCCTTTGACCACGGTGAGCTGAGCCAACACCTGCACTGGCCCGGCGTTTGGCTGGAGCAAGGCCACATCGACGCCCAAGACCATGCCCTGATGCTCGGCCCCACCGGCTTAGGGGGCCACAGCACCCTGGGCACCCTGTGGCTGGCCAGCGGCAGCCCCTGGACAGACGCCGAGCGTGAGACCTTGCTAGACGCCGCGCGCAGCGTGCTGGCCAGCGCGCCGCATGCCAGCCTGCTGTGCGGCGCCACCTCGCCCGACCCGCGCCTCATCGTGCTGCGCGCCTTGGCGCATCAGGTCGAGCCCCTGATGAACGCGCTGCGCGCGGTGCGCCTGGCTTGGCGGCCTCTGGCCCTAGGGCGGGCGGCGGTGGAGCCGAGAGTGTGGCGGATGTGAGAGGCCACCGAGCCCGGCGCATCTCCGCTAGCATGGCGGGCAAGACAACCCACCCCCACCCCGCGTGAGCCCATTGACCGACGCCACCCGTGCCGCCCTGCTGCAACAACTGCAAGCCCAAGTACCAGGGCTGATGGCCGTTTACGCCTTTGGCAGCCGCATCACCGGGCAGGCCGGGCCAGACAGCGACCTGGACTTGGCGGTGTTGGTGGCGGGCTATGCCGACCCCGTGGCGCTCTGGCGCCTCGCGGACCCGCTGGCAGACTTGGCGGCTAGCCCCGTCGATGTGTTGGACCTGCGTGCCGCCTCGACGGTGATGCAATATCAAGTCATCACCACGGGAGAGCGCTGGTGGGCCGCCGACATGCAGGCCGATCTGTTCGAAGCCGCCATCCTCAGCGAGAAAACCGAGCTGGACACCGCACGTGCTGGCCTGCTGAAAGACATTCAACAAAGCGGAGTGGTCTATGGCCGATGATGTGCTGATCAACAAAGCCGCCACCATCGAGCGCTGCGTCGCCCGTGCCCGCGAGGAATATCACGCCGACCCCGCCAGCTTTGCCAGCAACTTCACAAGGCAAGACGCTGCCATCCTGAACATCCAGCGCGCCTGCGAAGCTGCGCTGGACATGGGCCAACACCTGATCCGCCGCGACAAGTTAGGCGTGCCCCAAAGCGCCCGCGATGTGTTCAATCTGCTGGCTCAAGCCGGGCACATTGAGCACGGCATGGCTGAGGCACTGAAACGCATGGTCGGCTTTAGAAACATTGCCGTGCACGACTATCAAACACTGCAACTGGCCATCACGGTCAGCATCATCGAGCAACACTTGGATGAGTTTCTGGGCTACAGCCAGAGGCTGCTGACCTTGCGATGAGCGTCTGGTTTCCTCAAATCGCCAACCGCCCCCGCACCCCATCCGCCTCCATGTCCTTGCCGCGTCCGCGCTGCACCACCTCGCCGCGCTCCATCACCAGGTAGTGGTCGGCCAGCTCGGCGGCAAAGTCATAGAACTGCTCCACCAAGACCACGGCCATGCGCTCGCCGCGCCAGCCCACGTCGGCCAGGCGGCGCAGCACGCGGCCAATGTCCTTGATGATGCTGGGTTGGATCCCCTCGGTGGGCTCGTCCAAGATCAGCACCTTGGGCCCGGCGGCCAGGGCGCGGGCGATGGCGAGCTGTTGCTGCTGGCCGCCCGAGAGATCGCCCCCGCGCCGGTGCAGCATCTGTTTGAGCACCGGGAACAACTCGAACAGCTCGTGCGGAATCGGCTCGCGGCCCGGCTTGGGGGCCAGGCCCAGCCGCCCTTCAGCCAGTACGCTGCCTTCATGCAGCACCGTCACCTTCTTAAAGCCCTGGGTCAGCGTGGCCACAAAGCTCATGTCGTGTTCCACCACCACCAAAGAGTGCTTGCCCTCTAGCGTCAAGAACAACTCAGCGGTGCGCTCAGTTTCCTCATCGGTCATGCCCGCCACAGGCTCGTCCAGCAGCAGCAGCTTGGGCTCTTGCATCAAGAGCATGCCTATCTCCAACCACTGCTTTTGGCCGTGGCTCAAGAGCCCCGCTTGCAAGTGGGCCAGGCTGCGCAAGTGGGTGAGTTGCAGCACCTCGGCAATGCGGTCGAGATCCGCACTGTTGAGCTTGGCCCGCAGGCTGGCGCGGGCGCGCCGGTCGGCCTTGAGCGCCAGCTCCAAGTTCTCAAACACATTGAGCTGCTCAAAAACCGTGGGCTTTTGGAACTTGCGGCCGATGCCGATTTGCGCAATCTCGTTTTCGCGCAGACGCAGCAGGTCGATGTTGGCGCCAAAGCTGGCACTGCCTTGCTGCGGCCGAGTCTTGCCGGTGATGACATCCATCATCGTGGTCTTGCCCGCACCATTGGGGCCGATGATGCAGCGCAGCTCGCCCACGTCCACCGTCAAGCTGAGTTGGTTCAGCGCCTTGAAGCCGTCAAAGCTGACGGTGATGTCTTCCAGGTACAGCGCCACACCGTGCGCAAAGTCGGGCTGGCCCGTGGCCAGCACGCGGCCAAATGCGGCTTCGCGGTCACCCGATTGCGTAGCTTTAGGCAAGGGGGCTTGGGCATGGGCCTCGCGCTGTCGCGCGCCCGCTTCCAAGAGTTCGGGCGTCATGCGCGGCCCTCCGGGGTGGCAGCGGGTGTGGGGCTATCCGCGGCTTCGGGCGCTGGCTTGCGCCGCAGCTTGTGTTGAATCTTGTTGAACAGCCCCATCAGGCCTTCGGGCAAGAACAAGGTCACAGCAATGAACAAGGCGCCCAAGAAATACAGCCAGAATTCAGGCACCACTTGGGTGAACCAGCTCTTGGCACCGTTGACGAAGAAGGCGCCCACAATCGGCCCGATCAAAGTGCCGCGCCCGCCCACGGCCGCCCAAATGGCCATCTCGATGCTGGCCGCGGGGCTCATCTCGCTGGGGTTGATGATGCCGACCTGCGGCACATACAGCGCACCGGCAATGCCGCACATCACGGCGCTCAGCGTCCAGATGGCGAGCTTGTAAGCCAGGGGGTCGTAGCCGGTGAACATGACCCGCGTCTCAGCGTCTCGAATGGCTTGCAGCACCCGGCCAAACTTGCTGCGGGTGAGCCAGCGCGCCAGCAAGAAGAAGCCCACCAGCGTCAGCCCCGTCAGCACAAACAGCACGGTGCGCGTGCCCGGATGCGAGAGCGAAAAGCCCAGGATGCGTTTGAAGTCGGTGAAGCCATTGTTGCCGCCAAAGCCCGTCTCATTGCGAAAGAAGAGCAGCATGGCGGCAAAGGTCATGGCCTGGGTGATGATGCTGAAGTACACGCCCTTGATGCGCGAGCGAAACGCAAAGTAGCCAAACACCCAGGCCAGCAGGCCGGGCACGGCCACCGCCAGCAGCAGTTGCAGCGCAAAGCTGTCGGACCAGGCCCAATGCCAGGGCATCTCCTTCCAGTCGAGAAAGACCATGAAGTCCGGCAAGTCGCTCTTGTAGTTGCCATCACGGCCGATCTCGCGCATCAGGCCCATGCCCATGGCATAGCCGCCCAGCGCAAAAAACAAACCATGGCCCAGCGAGAGGATGCCGGTGAGGCCCCAGATCAAGTCCATGGCCAGTGCGCAGATGGCGTAGCACATGATCTTGGCCGTGAGGCCCAGCGCATAGTCGCTGAGGTGAAAGGCGCTGTCTTCGGGCACCACCAAGTGCAGCAGTGGCGCCAGCACCGAGGTGCACAGCAAGGCCGCCACCACCGCCGCCCAAGCCGAGCGGGAGAGAAAGGGTTGTGTCGTCAGCATGTCAGTGGCCCTCGGCGCTGCGGCCCGTCATGGCAAACAAGCCTTGCGGACGCTTTTGAATGAAGATGACGATGAACACCAGCACCATGATCTTGGCCAGCACGGCACCGGCCATGCCTTCCAGCACTTTGTTGATCACCCCCAGGCCCAACGCCGCCACCACCGTGCCCGCCAACTGGCCCACGCCGCCCAGCACCACGACCATGAAGCTGTCGACGATGTAGGTCTGGCCCAAGTCCGGCCCGACATTGCCCACCTGGCTTAAGGCGCAACCGGCCAAGCCCGCCAGGCCTGCGCCCAACGCGAAGGCATAGGTGTCGATGCGCGCGGTGGGAATGCCCACGCAGGCCGCCATGCGGCGGTTTTGGGTGACGCCGCGCACAAACAGCCCCAGCCGAGTCTTGGCCATCAACAGCGCCACGCCCGCCAGCACCAACACCGCAAAGACGATGATGGCGATGCGGTTGAAAGGCAGCGTCAAGTTGCTGGCCACGGCCACGCCGCCGCTGAGCCAGGCGGGGTTTTCCACGGGCACGTTTTGCGCGCCGAACAAAGAGCGCACCGACTGCATCAGCACCAAGCTGATGCCCCAGGTGGCTAACAGCGTTTCTAAGGGTCGGCCATAAAGCCAGCGGATCACCGTGCGCTCCAGCGCCGCGCCCACCAGGGCGGCCGTTAAGAAGGAGGCGGGCACGGCCAGCCAGAGGTAGTGATCAAAGGCGGCGGGCGCCAACTGCCTGAACAGGTTTTGCACCACATAGGTGGCATAGGCGCCGATCATCATCAGCTCGCCGTGGGCCATGTTGATCACGCCCATCAGCCCGTAGGTGATGGCCAAGCCCAGTGCCACCAGCAGCAAGATGGAGCCCAGCGACAAGCCGGTGAACAAGACCCCCAAGCGCTCGCCCCAGGCCAGGCGATCTTCGATGTCCGCAATGGCCCGGCGCAAGGCGGAGCGCAGCTCGGGCACGCTCTCGGCGCTGGGGTCTAGGCGCTCTTGCAACAGGCTGCGCACCTGGGCGCGGTCACTCTGGGCCAGGGTGGCAATGGCGGCACGGCGCAACTCGGGGGCAGGGTCGCTGAGTTGCAGGGCAGCGCGCAACTCGGCCAACTCGGCCTGCTGCGCGGGGTCGGTTTCTTGGGCCCAGGCTTTGTCGATCAGCGGCGCTTGTGCCGGGGTCAAGGCCTCGCCCTGCAAGGACTTCAAGGCCAGGCGGCGCTGGGCCAGATCAGGCGCCAGCAGTTGCAGCGCGGCCTGCGCTGCTTGCAGGGCCGAACGCAGGCGGTTGTTGTTGATCACGTCCTCGGCGTCCGCAGGCAGAGCGGCGGCCACACCGCTGCTGGCATCCACGGCTTGCCCGTATCCATCGGGTCATTGGTCAGGGGCTTGTCCTTGTGGCCGGCAACGCCACGGGCCTTGGCATAGGCGCTCCACTTCTTGACAAACTCGGTGTTGGCCGGGTTCTTCACACTCATGAAGTAGTTCCAGGCAGCCAGGTGGCCGACCAGCGGCTTGGTGTCCACGCCACGCAGCTCTTCCTCACCCACGCTGAAGGCCACCACGGGCACGTCTGTGGCCTTCAAGCCCTGGTTGCCCAGTTCTTTGTAGAAGGGCACGTTGGAGTCACCGTTGATGGTAGAGATCACCGCCGTCTTCTTGCCTTCAGACGCAAACTTTTTGACCTTGGCGATGATGGACTGGTAGTCGGAGTGACCGAAGGGGGTGTACTCCTCGATGATGTCGGCCTCGGCCACGCCTTTGCTCTTCAGAAAGGCGCGCAGGATCTTGTTGGTGGTGCGGGGGTAAACATAGTCGGTGCCCAGCAGCACAAAGCGCTTGGCCGAGCCGCCGTCCTTGCTCATCAGGTATTCCACTGCGGGGATGGCCTGCTGGTTGGGCGCCGCACCGGTGTAGAACACGTTCTTGCTCAGCTCTTCGCCTTCGTATTGCACGGGGTAGAACAGCAGCGAGTTCTTCTCTTCAAACACCGGCAACACGCTCTTGCGCGACACCGAGGTCCAGCAGCCAAAGACCACGGCCACCTTGTCTTTGTCGATCAACTGCTTGGCCTTCTCAGCAAACAGCGGCCAGTTGGAGGCCGGATCCACCACCACCGGCTCTAACTTCTTGCCCAGCACACCGCCCTTGGCATTGATCTCGTCAATGGCCATCAGCACGGTGTCTTTCAACACAGTTTCTGAGATGGCCATGGTGCCGGACAGCGAGTGCAGCACGCCCACCTTGATGGTGTCAGCGGCCTGGGCCAGCGAGGTGAAACCCAAGGCACAAGCGGCAGCGGCCAGGGCGGTGAGGGAACGACGGGACAGCTTCATGTTGAGGAGGGCTCCAAGGAGTTGAAAGGCACACAAGAATCGATGCCTTCAGCTTAGGAGCGATGAGGCTGCGCGGCCATACGCACAGTGGCGTAGGGCGGCCCGTTCAGTGCGCATTGCATGCCGCCCAAGGAGCGCGCCAAGCCGCTGGGCGAGTGGCTCCGTTCATGTCCCCCGCCCGCGCCCTTCTGGGCCGAGGGCTCCGCCTTTACTTCACTGCGCCACTCGCCCAACGGCTTGGCCAGCGTAGCGTTGCTCGCAATGAAGTGAGATTGCCTGACTGCACTTGAAAGTGCCAGCCATCATGCACTTCGAGAGTGCTCGAAACGTCTACAGCCGATAAGTTTCAGCAGTTTGTTGAGCTGCTCGATGCACCGCCGCAGCCCAACGCCGGGCTAGAGCGCCTGCTGGCACTAGAGCCGGTCTGGAACAAGGCATGAGCCTGGCGCTGATGGCGCCCCATGCGCTGACGCTCGCTCATCACTGCACCGACTTTTCTTGCGGCGAGCCGGTACTGGATGAATGGCTCAAGCGTCGAGCAATGGCGAATCAGGTCAGCGGAGCCAGCCGTACCTTTGTGGTGGCCGATCAAGCGCAGGGCGCGTTTGGCTACTACGCCATGGCGGCGGGTGCCGTGTCACATCAGCACGCCACCGGCGGTGTGCGCAGAAATGGGCCTGACCAGTCCAGCTAAGCCTTGAAGCCGGTAGGACCTGCAAGCTTCATCGCCTGCCGGGATGGGCAGTCTCGGAGGAGGTGCTTCCCTGATGAGCATGACCGGGGGCCTTGCACCGACGCTCGGCCCCTCACGCCACCACCCCACCCCGCACCTTGCCCAGCGCCATGGCTGCTGCGGCGGTGCGGGTCTCCACGCCCAGTTTCTCGAACACATGCTCCAGGTGTTTGTGCACGGTGCGGGGGCTGGTGCCGAGGATTTCGCCGATGTCGCGGTTGGTTTTGCCTTGGATGACCCAGTAGAGCACTTCGCTCTCGCGCGCGGTGAGCGTCGGGTGGGCTTGCATCAGCGATTGCAGTAACGCCGTTTCTGAGGCCTCGCGCAGCACCAGCAACCATTGGCCTTCGCTGTCACCGTCCTCGTCCATGGGGTGCAGGGCAAAGTTCAGGCGCTTAGGAGCGCGGGTGACGGTAAAGGTCAGGCTTTCCGCGCCACCCCGGCGGCGCAGGGCTTCGCGGGCAATCCAGGCCATCAGCTCGGGTGGCACCGCCACATCCGGTGCATCTGGAAAGTAGCTGCGCATCAGTTGCCGCGCCAGGGCGGTTTGCCACAAGCGCAAACCACGGCTCTCGCTGACCACCAAAGTGGCGTGGCCAAAGGCGTCCAGCGCGGTTTGGGCTTGTCGCAAGGCGGCCGTGGCATCCACGGCTTCTGGATCGAGGCCGGGGTCCAGAGGTACCGGGTGGAGCGCAAGCGTGGGGTGGAGGGACAGGCTCATTCAGGCGTCTGTGAGTCAAAGGGTATGAGGAGCAGCCTAAGCAGGATGTGGGCCAAGTTCGCGGTTGCAGCGGGATGGCACTGTTCCTGCTAGGTGAGCGGCATGGACCTGACACCCCGCGAAAAAGACAAGCTGCTGATCTTCACCGCCGCCCTGCTGGCCGAGCGCCGCTTGGCCCGTGGGCTGAAGCTGAACTACCCGGAAGCCGTGGCCTTGATCTCGGCCTTCATCATGGAAGGCGCGAGGGATGGCCGCAGTGTGGCCGAGATGATGAGCCTGGGCAAAACCGTGCTGCGCCGCGACCAGGTGATGGAGGGCATCCCGGAGCTGATCCCGGAGATCCAGGTCGAGGCCACCTTTCCCGATGGCACCAAACTGGTGACCGTGCACCAACCTGTTGCATGAGCACTGCCGATGCACCGATTCTCATCATGCTCAGGCAGAGCGGCCTTGGCCGCGCCCCACCCACAACCTGGAACCCATCTGATGACTAGACCCCTCCATTTGCCTGCACTGCTGGGAATTGCTGTATCAGCGCTGCTGCCCTCACTGGCCTTGGCGCACACAGGGGCCGATGGCGGCCATCACCAGGGCTTTGCAACCGGCTTCATCCACCCTTTGACAGGGCTGGATCATCTGCTGGCCATGTTGTCTGTAGGCGTCTGGACCGTGTTGTCAGCCCCTAAGGCGGGGCTTCGCGCCTGGGCTGCCGCACCGGCCAGCTTTGCCCTGCTTCTGCTGCTCGGTGCCCTTCTGACGCAAGCAGGCTGGGCCTTGCCCACCGTGGAGCCCATGATTGCGCTGTCTCTGTTGGTGCTGGGTGTGATGGTGGTGCTCAGGCAAGCCCTGCCAACGGCATATGGGGCGGCCTTGGTGGGTGGCTTCGCCCTCTTTCACGGCGCGGCTCATGGCCATGAACTCAGTGGCGCAGCTGCATTACTCGGTGTCGTGCTGGCCAGCGCGTTGCTGCACGGCCTAGGCCTGTGTTTGGGTCACCTGCTATGCCACCGATCCATGTGGTTAGGTCGTCTCTTGGGTCTTGGCCCCATTGCCGTGGGTACTGTGTTGCTATGGGCCTGATGGAGGACATTGTCATGATTCCTGGAGAGCTGTTGGTGGACGCGGGTGAGCATGCGCTCAACCCCGGGCGGCCGCGCCTGACGGTGGTGGTGCGCAATGCGGGCGATAGGCCCATTCAAGTGGGTTCGCACTATCACTTTGCCGAGACCAACCCGGCCTTGCAGTTCGACCGCGAAGCCGCTTATGGCATGCGCTTGGACATCGCCAGCGGCACCGCCGTGCGCTTTGAGCCCGGCCAGCAGCGCACCGTCACCTTGGTGCCCTATGGGGGGGCGCGCCAGGTGTGGGGCTTTCGGGGCGATGTGCAGGGAGCGCTGAAGTGAGCAACACTGTGGATCGGCGCGCCTATGCCGAGATGCTGGGCCCCACCGTGGGCGACCGGGTGCGCTTGGCCGACACGAACCTGATCGTCGAGGTCGAGGCGGACTACACCTTGCGCGCCGGCGGCTACGGCGAAGAGGTGAAGTTTGGCGGCGGCAAGACCGTGCGCGACGGCATGGGCCAGGGCCAGCGCCCCAATGGCCCGGGGCCACAAGACGCCGTGGATTGCGTGATCACCAACGCGCTCATCATCGACCACTGGGGCATCGTCAAGGCCGACATCGGCCTGCGCGGCCAGCGCATTGCCGTCATTGGCAAAGCCGGCAACCCCGATGTGCAGCCGGGCGTGGACATCGTCATCGGGCCGGGCACGGAAATCATTGCCGCCGAAGGCATGATCGTCACCGCGGGTGCCATCGACACTCATATTCACTTTATCTGCCCACAGCAGGTGGATGAAGCCTTGGCCAGTGGCGTGACCACCATGCTGGGCGGCGGCACCGGCCCCGCCACTGGCACCTTTGCCACCACCTGCACCCCCGGGCCTGCCAACATTGCCCGCATGCTGCAAGCGGCCGAAGGCCTGCCCATGAACCTGGGCTTCTTCGGCAAGGGCAATGCCAGCCGCCCCGAGGCCCTGCGCCAGCAGGTCGAGGCCGGTGCCATTGGCCTGAAGCTGCACGAGGACTGGGGCACCACCCCCGCCGCCATTGACTGCTGCCTGAGCGTGGCCGAAGAGACCGACATCCAGGTGGCCATCCACACCGACACCCTGAACGAGTCGGGCTTTGTGGAAGACACTATCGCGGCCTTCAAAGACCGCACCATCCACACCTTCCACACCGAAGGGGCGGGCGGTGGCCATGCGCCCGACATCTTGCGCGTGGTGGGCCAGGCCAATGTGCTGCCCTCGTCGACCAACCCGACGCGGCCCTTCACCGTCAACACCCTGGACGAACACCTGGACATGCTGATGGTGTGCCACCACCTCGACGCCAGCATTGCCGAGGACTTGGCCTTTGCCGAAAGCCGCATCCGCCGCGAGACCATTGCCGCCGAGGACATCCTGCATGACCTGGGCGCCATCAGCATGTTCTCGTCGGACAGCCAGGCCATGGGCCGGGTGGGCGAGATGGTGCTGCGCTGCTGGCAGACCGCGCACAAGATGAAGGCCCAGCGCGGCCCGCTGCCCGGCGACACCGACCGCCACGACAACGCCCGCGTCAAACGCTACTGGGCGAAGCTCGCCATCAACCCCGCCATCACCCACGGCATCAGCCACGAGGTGGGCAGCATTGCGGTGGGCAAGTGGGCCGATCTGGTGTTTTGGAAGCCTGCCTTCTTTGGCGTGAAGCCGGCCTTGGTGATGAAGGGCGGCTTCATTGCCCTGGCCGCCATGGGCGACCCGAATGCCTCCATCCCCACGCCGCAGCCCGTGCACTACCGGCCCATGTTTGGCGCCCTGGGTGGCGCCTTGGCGCAAGGCTCACTCACCTTCTTGAGCCAGCATGCGGTGCACGAGGGCTTGGCCCAGCGCCTGGGCCTGCACAAGCCCGTCAGCGCGGCACAAGGCTGCCGCACGCTGCGCAAGTCCGACATGGTGCACAACGGCTATTTGCCCGAGATGTCAGTCGACCCGCAAACCTACGCGGTACATGCCGATGGCCAACTGCTGAGTTGCGAGCCCGCCAGCGAGCTGCCCATGGCGCAGCGCTATTTCTTGTTTTGAGGCTGGCACACTGACGCGCCCTGAACGCGCACCGAGACCATCATGACTGCCCTGACCATCCGCCTCGACGACCTCAGCGACCCGCGCATTGCGGCGTTTTTGAACGAGCACCTTGCTGATATGCGGGCGACCTCGCCGCCGGAGAGCGTGCATGCGCTGGACCTGGATCGTCTACGGCAGCCGGACATCCGCTTCTTCAGCCTGTGGATGGACCAAGGCACGCCAGACGAGCAACTGGCGGGCACGGGGGCCATCAAGCGGCTGGATGCGCAGCATGGCGAGTTGAAGTCCATGCGCACGCGGGCCAGTGTGCGGCGCCAGGGCTTGGGCCGCCGCTTGCTGCAGCATTTGCTGACCGAGGCGCGCAGCATGGGCCTGAGCCGCCTGAGCCTGGAGACCGGCACCGAGCCCTACTTTGCCCCCGCGCAGGCCCTCTATGAGGCACACGGCTTTGTGGACTGCGCACCCTTTGCCGACTACCGGCTGGACCCGCACAGCCGCTACATGACGCTGGCTTTGTGATGCTGCATCTCAGCAAACGCATTCCTCAAGGCCAGGGCTTGGCGGCAGCTCTGTTGCGACGCGCCCCCAGCTTGGCGCTGGACTGGGCCACGCGCCAGAAGAGCCGCTTTGATGCCCGGCTCAGCAGCGACGAGCATGTGGGTGTGTTCTTGCCACGCGGCCATGTGCTGCGCGGGGGCGATGTGCTGGTGGCCGAAGACGGCCGCCTGGTGCGCGTGGTGGCGGCGGATGAAGCCGTTTGCGTGGTGACCGCTCCGGCCTCGCTGGGCCCGGCCGAGGCCGCCCATGCGCTGATGCGCGGCGCCTACCACCTGGGGAATCGGCATGTGATGCTGTCGCTGCAAAGCGGCCGCCTGGTGATGGAGCCCGATGCCGTGTTGGGCGAGATGCTGCAGGGCCTGGGCTTGGTGGTGACCGAGGCGCGTGAGCCCTTTGAGCCCGAAGGCGGCGCCTATGGTGAGCACCGCAGCGGACACGAGCATGGTCACGGGCACGGCCATCACCACCATCACGGTGGCGGCCACACGCACCACCACGCCTGAGTGGCCATGCTGACCCCGCCGCCCACCCCACTGTGCGACCCCACGCGCATGATGCGCCTGATGTGGCTGGCCAGCCCCACCTTACCGGTGGGTGGGTACAGCTATTCTGAGGGACTGGAGCCCGCGCTGGCGGCGGCAGCCCACACCGGTGTGCGCGATGAGGCCAGTGTGCAAGCTTGGTTGCTCAACCAATTGCAGCTGAGCTGGGCGCGCTCGGAAGCACCCTTGATGCTGGCGGCTCTTGCCGCTTGGCGCTGCAGTGACTTGGCGAGGCTCAAAGCCCTGAACGACTGGTGTTTGCAGACCCGTGAGTCGGCCGAGCTGCGCCGCCAAAGCGAGCAGATGGGCCGCTCTCTGGCCGCTTGGCTGGCCCAGGCCCAGGCCGATGGCACCTGGCCGCAATGGCCGGTGGCCCCGGCGCAAGCGCCCAGCCAAGCGCTGGCACCCGCCCCCACCTGGCCGGTGATGTTTGCCGCTGCGGCCGCCTGCGCCCAGGCCAGCGCCGAAGACACCCTGATGGCTTTTGGCTTCGGTTGGGCCGAGGCCCAAGCGCAGGCCGCCATCAAAGCCACGCCGCTGGGCCAAACAGCAGGCCAGCGCGTGCTGGCCGCGCTGGTGGCCGCCCTGCCTGCGGCGGCCAAGGCGGCACTGCAGGTCAACGATGCGCAGCGCCAATGTTTTTCGCCCTTGCTGGCCATCATCTCGGCCCAGCATGAAACCCAATACACCCGCATCTTCCGCTCTTGAGTGAGCGCCCCACACCATGACGACTGCCCTGCACCAAATTCCCAACCGCACCAAGCCTCTGCCCCCGCTGCGCGTGGGCGTGGGCGGCCCGGTGGGCTCCGGCAAAACCACCCTGGTAGAGGTGCTGTGCAAAGCCATGCGCGAGCGCTGGGACTTGGTGGTGGTGACCAACGACATCTACACCAAGGAAGACCAGCGCCTGCTGACCGTGGCCGGGGCCTTGGCGCCCGAGCGCATCATGGGCGTGGAGACCGGCGGCTGCCCGCACACGGCCATCCGAGAAGACGCGTCCATCAACCTGGAGGCGGTGGACCGCATGTTAGAGAGGTTTCCCAACGCCGACATCGTCTTCATCGAGTCGGGCGGCGACAACCTGGCCGCCACCTTCAGCCCAGAGCTGTCGGACTTAACGCTCTATGTGATTGACGTGGCGGGCGGCGAGAAGATCCCACGCAAGGGCGGGCCGGGCATCACCAAGAGCGACCTGCTGGTGATCAATAAAACCGATTTGGCCCCGCATGTGGGTGCCAACTTGGAGGTGATGGCGGCAGACACCCGCCGCCAGCGCCCCGAGCGCCCTTGGGTGATGACCAACCTGCGCGCCCAAGAAGGGCTGCAGCAGGTGATCAGCTTTATTGAGCAGCGGGGGCTGCTCCAGGCGTGAGGCGTGCGCTGATCAGCGCGGGCCCTTGCGCACTTGGGCGATGAGGTAGTCAGCCACGGCCAGCCCCTTCTCATGGCTGTTACCAGCCATCACGCTGGTGGTGTAGAAGCGGCCATGCACGCCGATGGCAGGCACGCCATCGATTCGATAGCCCTCACCAAGCTGCTTGGCTTGCTTGGCCTTGGCCACCACGCCGAAAGACTTCATGGTGGCCACCACCTTGGCGCCGTCTTGGCCAGAGGCTGTGAAGAAGGCGGCGACCTCTTCTTCCTTGCGCATGGGCTTACGGTCGATCTGCATGGCATTGAAGAAGCGGCGGTGCATGGCCTCCAAGATGCCCAGCACTTCCATGGCGTAGAACACGCGCTGGTGGAACTCATGCTGGGGCGTGAATCCAGCGGGCACACGGCGGAAGGTCACATCACCGGGCAGCTTTTTGATCCAGGGCTCAATAAAGGGCTCCATCGCAAAGCAGTGCTGGCAGCCATACCAAAAGAACTCCACCACCTCGATCTTGCCCGAGGCCGCGACGGGCACCGGCTGGGACAGCTTGACGTAGTGAGTGCCCTCCACCGGCACGCCTTGGGCCTGCGCTGCAGGGCTGGAAAGCAAGGCCATCGAGGCCAAGCCGGTGGTGGTCAAACAGAACTCGCGGCGTTTCATCAGGCATCCTCTCGGGTAATCGTTCTCAGGTAGAGCGCAGGGCCACGCAAAAGTTCAATGCCACTGACTTGCATCAGGGCTTGACGGGCTTTTCCACGCGCACCAAGGCGGCTTCGGCGCCCACAGCCTTGAGCTTTTCTTGCACGGCTGAAGCGTCTTCACGGCTGTCCAACGGCCCAACCCGAACTCGGTGGACAAGGCGGCCGTTTTGTTCACGCTCGGTCACCCTGGCCGTCACGCCAGCCATGGCCAGCTTGGCGCGCTGCTGCTCGGCATCGTCGGCGCTGGAAAAAGCGCCCGCCTGCACAAAGTAAATAAAACTGGCTTCGGCTTTAGCAGCAGAGGCGGCCGTGACTTTGTCGCTGGGCACGCCCTGCCCAGCCAGCAAGGCTGCGGGGTCGCGCTCGGGCTTGGCAGGCGCTGAGGCAGCCACTGCCCGCGAAGCTGGCTTGGCGGGCGCCGGGGCTGAAGCTGCCGACTCCGGTGGCACCTCAGGCGGTGGGGCTTTGACGGTGGTCAGCGGCGCAGGAGAGGCCACGGCCCCGGAGGCAGGCTCACGCAAACCAGCCGGGCGCTGCACGGGTTTGCCGCCCAGGCCGGCGTTGGGGTCCCAGCTCTTCAGGCGCTCGGCTTCTTCTTGCTGTTGCTCGGGCGTGCGGTGGGGCACTTTGTCCACAAAGGGCACGGGCACTTTGGCAATGTAAAGCGCCACGGCCAGGGCGACGCTGAGGCCCACCAAGAGGCCCACAATGGCTCCCAGGAAGAAGCCTCCGCTTTGCGCACGAGGCCCCCAGGCTTGTGCTACGGGGTGAGCTGGGCGACGGTGCGCCGAGAGGGTCTGGAGGGTCTGCATGGTGCCGTGTGGGTTGACAAAGCTCAGGAGGAGGCAGCAGCCGCGTCAGCGGCTGCGTCACGGTGCATGGCCTCGGGCGCGCTCACACCCAACAGCGCCAGCGCATTGCGCAGCACGGTGGCCGTGGCGGCCAACAAGGCCAGGCGGGCGCGGGCCAAGGCCGCGTCGTCCACCAAGAAGCGCTCGGCCGCGTAATAGCTGTGGAAGGCGCCAGCCAGGTCGCGCAAGTAGAAAGCCACATCATGCGGTGCCAGCGAGGCAGCGGCACTGCTGAGCATGTCCGGGTACTCGGCCAGCTTCATCATCAGTGCGGCTTCTGCAGGTGCCGCCAAGAGGCTCAAATCGGCGTTAGCCAGCGCTGCAGCGTCCAGACCCTGCTTGGCGCCTTGGGCCAGCACCGAGCAGATGCGCGCATGCGCCATCTGCACGTAGAACACCGGGTTCTCGTCGTTTTGCTTGAGCGCCAGATCCACATCAAAGGTGAACTCGGTGTCGGCCTTGCGGCTGATCAGGAAGAAGCGTACCGCGTCGCGACTGGTCCAGCCGATCAGGTCGCGCAGGGTGACATAGCTGCCGGCGCGCTTGCTGATCTTGACCTCGGCGCCGTCGCGCACCACCCGCACCATGGTGTTGAGCACATAGTCGGGGAAGCCCTTGGGGATGCCCAGGCCCACGCCCTGCAGGCCGGCGCGCACGCGGGCGATGGTGCCGTGGTGGTCAGTGCCCTGGAAGTTGATGCACTTGCCAAAGCCGCGCTCAAACTTGGCCACGTGGTAGGCCACGTCCGGCACAAAGTAGGTGTAGCTGCCATCCGATTTGCGCATCACGCGGTCTTTGTCGTCACCGTCGTCGGTGGTGCGCAGCCACAGGGCGCCCCCCTCTTCAAAGGTCTTGCCAGCATCCACCAAACGCTGCACGGTCTGTTCGACCCGGCCGCTGCTGTAGAGGCTGCTTTCCAAGAAATAGTGGTCAAAGCTGACGCCAAAGGCCTGCAAGTCCAGGTCTTGCTCGTGGCGCAAATAGGCCACGGCGAACTGGCGGATGTTGTCGAGGTCGTCCGGGTCGCCCGAGGCGGTGAACTCGCGGTCGTCGGCCTTGACGGTCTTTTTGGCCAGGTAGTCGGCCGCAATGTCGGCGATGTAGTCGCCGTTGTAGGCGCTCTCGGGCCAGCCGGCGTCGCCCGGCTTCAGGCCCTTGATGCGGGCGTGGGTGGAGTTGGCCAAGGTGGCAATTTGCACCCCGGCGTCGTTGTAATAGAACTCGCGCTGAACCTCAAAGCCCTGGGTCTCAAAGAGATGGCCCATGCTGTCGCCCAAAGCGCCTTGGCGGGCGTGGCCCACGTGCAAGGGGCCGGTGGGGTTGGCAGAGACAAACTCCAGCAGCAGCTTTTGGCCGTTGGGTGGCTGGTGGCCAAAACGGTCTTGGGCCTGCAGCACCTCGGCCACCACGGCCTGCTTGGCGGCGGAGGCCAGACGCAGGTTGATGAAGCCGGGGCCGGCGATCTCCAGCGCTGAGACCCAGCGCGCGAACTCCGGCGTGGCCTGCAGTGCGGCGATCAGGCGCTCGGCCACCGCGCGCGGGTTGGACTTGAGGGGCTTGGCCAGTTGCATGGCGGCCGTGATGGCCAGGTCGCCATGAGCCGCTTGTTTGGGGCTCTCGAACTGGGGCTGTAGGGGGGTGTCGGGTGCCAGCTCGGCGACCACGCGGGCCAGCGCGTGCTGGAGCTCTGCCTTGGCTTGAATCATGGGGGCGATTCTACGGGGGCTGCATCGCGCCATGGCGCGCCCACTCCACTCAATTCAGCCGTGCGCGCTGCGATGCCAAAAACTGCCGGTCGCTCTCCAAACTTGCCAACGCCCACGCCCGCTCATAGGCGAGCCGGGCGGCGGCGGTTTGTCCCGCCTTGGCCAACAAGGCGGCACGGGCAGCGTGAAAGGGTTGAAACTCAGCCAAGCTGCTGCTCAGCGCTTCCAATTGGGCCAGTGCGGCGTCCAGGTACCCGTTTTCGGCCAGCGCTACCGCGTGGTTCACACGCACCACCGGGGTCGGCTCCAGCAACAGCAGTGCGGTGTAGAGCTGAAGAATCTGCGGCCAATCCGGCCCAGGTTCGGCCATATGGCAGGCGCTGATGGCCGCCTGGATCTGAAACGGCCCCGCACATTGGCGGCGCAGTGCCGTCTCCAGCAGCCGCCGCCCTTCGGCTTCTTGGGGGCGACGCCAGAGGCGGCGGTCTTGGTCGGCGGGCGGGCGGGTGGCTCCATCGGCCCCCACGCGCGCGGCGCGGCGGGCATCCGTGAGCAGCATCAAGGCCAAGGCACCTTCAATCTCGGCTTGCGCAGGGCACAGCTCGTCCAGCAGGCGCGCCAAGAACAGCGCCTCAGCGCACAGGTCGCGGGCGTCTTGCGGTGCTGCGGTGTAGCCAGTGGTAAAGATCAGATAGAGGGTGGTCAACACTGCCTGCAAGCGCTCGCCCCATTGCTCGGGTGCGGGCACCGCATAGGCAATACCGGCTTGGGCGATCTTGGCCTTGGCCCGGCTCAAGCGCTGGCCCATGGTGGGCTCTTGGTCGAGAAACAGACGCGCAATCTCGGCCGTGGCCAAGCCACAGACCGTGCGCAGGGTCAGCGCCACGCGCGACTTCAGCTCCAACGCCGGGTGGCAGCAGGTGAAGATCAGGCGCAGGCGCTCGTCTGGGATGGGCTGGGGCTCGTCTTGGCCCAGCAGCTCGTTGAGCAGGTGCATCGCAGCTTCGCGCTGCCCATCGCGGCCCTCGGCACGCAAACGATCCAGCGCCTTGCGAAACGCCACCCGCATCAACCAGGCCTGCGGCGACTGCGGCGGCCCGTCTCGGCTCCAGTGGCTCAGCGCCGAGATGCAAGCCTCCTGCAAAGCATCTTCGGCGGTTTGCAGCGAGCCCAGGCGATAGGCCAGCGCGGCCATCAGCCGCCCGCGGTCCTGGCGCAGCACGGCCTCCAACGTGCGGGCGATGGCCAGGGCTTGAGCGGGTGCGGTGCTCATGCGGAGGGTCGTCAGTGCTCGGGCAGGTCGTAGTCCATCACCGGCCGCACCTCGATGGTGCCGAAGTGCGCCACGGGAATTTGCGCGGCATAGCGCAAGGCGGTGTCCAAGTCGGGCAGCTCCAGCAGATAAAAGCCGCCCAGGTGCTCGCGGGTTTCCGCAAACGGGCCGTCCATGGTCTCGACTTTGCCGCCGCGCACGCGCAGCGAGGTGGCTGTCTCCACGCCTTTGAGCCCTTCGCCTGCGCGCAGCACACCGTCGGCAGCGGCCTGCTTGTTGAAGGCCGCAAAGCCTTGCATCATGGCCTGGAACTCAGGGCTGCCGTAGGTGGGTTCGGAGTCTGGGCTGTGGTAGATCAAAAACATGTATTGCATGGTGTGTTCTCCAAGAATTAGTTGCTAGCAAGCGCCACCGGCGACAGGCATCGCCCCCGTCGTCTGGCGAGTCGGGTTCAGGCGATGCCATGCTGGCGGTGCCGGCTATAGACGCCGCCGACGCGCTGACTTTCGACATCATGGCTCGATTCTTAGTGTGAATTTGCGCACTGTCGCCCCATCGGCATCTGCCTTCCAGGTAGCGCCTGCCACGAGGCTCCTGCCAGCGGCGCAATAGCCCGCTAAACACCGCGTTGATCCACCCAAAGGATGCGCAGCTTTTGTCAGCCCAGCCGCCTGCTGCCCCTGGAGCAGGTGGTGGAAATCGGCTTCAAATGCGCCATGGCCCTGGGCTATGTCTGGCGGCAGGGCTTGATCCACCGCGATGTGAAGCCCGCCAACATCCTGACCGCCATTGACGACCAGGGCGAGATCACCGATGTCAAGCTCAGCGACTTTGGCAGTGTGTTGAACTTCCACTCCGACGCCACCCAAGTCCACCGCGTCGGCTCGCTGGCCTATATGTCGCCCGAGCAATTGGACGGCGCGACGCTGGACTGCCGGGCCGACATCTACTCGCTGGGCGCGGTGCTTTACCACCTGATCTGTGGCCGTCCGCCCTTTGAGGCCGAGACCCAAGGTGCTTTACTGAACCTGATCTGCCATGCCCAGCCTTTGTCTCTGATGGGGCTGCGTGAAGGGGTGACCGAGGCCCTGGACCAACTCGTGCGCAGCGCCTTGGCCAAAGACCGAGGCCAACGCCCCGGCGGCTGGGAGGAGTTTGCACAAGCCCTCTCGGCCCTGATCACCAACCATGAAGTGCCGCGCGGGCGGCTGCAACAGGTGCTGGACTCTGAGCGCTTCAACCTGCTGCGCTCGCTGGAATTTTTTGACAACTTTGGCGATGTGGAGCTGTGGGAGGTTGTGCACCGCGCGCGCTGGATGCGCTTTCCTTATGGCCACCGCATCTACAGGCGCGGCCAAGAAGGCAACCAGTTCTACATCATTTGCCAAGGTGAGGTCGAGGTTTTCCGCGAAGGGGAAAAGGTCGCCATGCTGGGCACCGGCACCTCGGTGGGTGAAATGGCTTACCTGGCCCCCAGCCCCGACTTAAAGCGCCACAGCACCGACGTGGTGGTGAGCAAGGCCGCCACCGTGGTGAGCTTCACCCCCGACATGCTGGCACAGTTGAAAACGGAGACCCGGCACCGCTTTGACACCGCCTTCATCCGCGTGTTGGTGCGGCGCTTGCATGCCGCCCACGAGGCTCTGGCCCACCCGCGCCGCATTCTTTAAGCGGCTCCAAGCTGGCTACAAGAATTTTTGCACGGCCTGTCGACGGAAGGCCTCACCTCGGCGTTGTGCGCTTGTCTTGACGCACTGAACCTGCTGCAATGCACGGCAAGGTGTCCTGGGACACCTTTTCGGCGTTACGCCAGCTCGCCAAAGCCAATCACTTCATTTTGAGGAGAACCCATCCATGAAGAACGTTATCAGCGCCACCGTTATCGCCCTCTTTGCTCTGGCCGCTCAGGCCCAGACCACGCCGGCGGCCACGCCCGCAGCACCAGCCGCCAAGCCCATGCCGGCCGCCGCCACGGCCACCAAGCCCGTTGCCGCACCGGCTGCACCCACCGCCGCCGCCCCTGCTGCCCCCGCAGCGGCCGCCGCCCCGGCTGCTGAGGCCAAAGAGCCCACCAAGCAGCAAAACAAGATGAAGACTTGCAATGCCGACGCCAAGGCCAAAGAGCTGAAGGGCGACGAGCGCAAGGCCTTTATGAAGGACTGCCTGTCTGCCAGCAAGCAAGAAAAGCAGCAAGACAAGATGAAGACTTGCAATGCCGACGCCAAGGCCAAAGACCTGAAGGGCGACGAGCGCAAGCAGTTCATGAGCTCTTGCCTGAAGGGCTGAGCGCTGCGCTGACGGGTTCGATCGAACCCGTCCTGCAAGGGCGACTCGCGTGGTGCGGGTCGCCTTTTCTTTTTGGCCGCCGCTTCCAACGGCCTGCGTCATCCGTCACCGTCAGGTGTCACAAGAGGCGTCGCACCTTGTCCGCTCGATGTGCGATCTTAACGAGATACGGTGATTTTCAAAGCAGGGCGCACAAAGCGAATAGTCTCTGACGTAATCTTTCTTCAGGGTTGGCCGATATGCCGCCTCGTGTGCCTGACAAGCGCGTCTGTGGGCGCGCCGCCAGGGCATGAAGACGCACGCACGGTAACGACCTTCAGATGGAAGTAAGCGGATGTCACGACAACTCCTGATCGAACGCGCCATGCAGGCGGTTCAAGCCCGGCGGGCGACCTCGATCAGCCACGATACCTCTGGAGCCCGCGGGGCCAATGGGCTGGCGTCGCCGCTGGCCCGCGAGGCAGGCACCTCGGCAGAGGCCTGGCTTGGCAGACAAACACAGGCCGTTGAGCCCTCTTCTGCCATGCCCCAACTGCTGTGCTTAGCCCGCTGGCCTGACCTGCGCCAAGTGCAGGTGACGGATGTGGTGATGGTTGCCAGAGTCTGCGGACTGTTGAGTTATTCGCCATCTGCCGAACGCCTGATCCATCGCCGCCTGGGCGTGGAGCGCGAGCAATTGCTGCCCGTGCTGGACTGGCTGCGGTCTAGTGGCTGTCTGCGCTATGCCGGGACGTCGGCCTCTGAACCCCTGGCGAACACCGAAGCCGCAGGTGACGACGGGTTGACGCTCGCAGCGCCAGCGGGTGGGTCGATCTGGCAGCGCCTGATGCGTAAGCTGGCGGGTTAAGCACGCCATGGAGCGCCGCATTCTTGTGGTCGGCCCCGTGGGGGCGGGCAAGACAACGGCCATCCGAGCCGTCAGCGACATTGCTGTGGTCGACACCGATGTGCGGGCCTCAGACGCCGTGGCGATGATGAAGCCCACCACCACGGTGGCCATGGACATGGGCATCATGAATGTCGGTGAAGGCGATCGGGTGGTGCTCTACGGCGCGCCCGGGCAGGATCGCTTCGACTTCATGTGGGACATTTTGCTGACCCAGATTGATGGGGTGCTGCTGCTGCTCAACCATCAGGCCCCAGACCCACTGGGCGACCTGCGCCGCTATCTGGATGCCATTCGCATCCGCGATACCCGAGGGCGGCCCCTGGTGGTCGGCGTGGCCCATGTTGACTCAGCCCCCAGCGACAGCCTGGAAAGCTACCAATCTGTCTTCAGCGCCGCTCAACGCGCCTGTGGATGCGTGCGCTGCTGCCCACCAATACAGGCCCTGGACGCCCGCGTGCCCCAAGATGTTCGAACCGTGCTGATGGCGCTGGCGGCCTTGTTGGAGTTTGGCCAACGCCAAGGAGCCAGAAGGTGTCAGCTTCAAACGGAGACAGGTTCACGTGCCTGAGCTTGGCCAGGAGTCTGAGGACGCCGCCCTTGTTTTGCGGGGCTTCGGCGTGGGCTATGGAGAGCGGCAGGTTCTGCGTGGCCTGGACCTGCGCTTGCCTGCACACGGCGTTACGGTCCTGCTCGGGCCCAGCGGTACGGGCAAGTCCACCCTGCTGAAAACGCTGGCCGGGCACTTGCAGGGTCTCTCCAGCCATTGGGTCGTTGGCGACATCATCCACGCCCCGGCAGCGGGCGCTGCCTTGCCGCCCCTGGCGGTGCAGAAGGCCGGTTTGCTGATGGCCACCCTGCGTGACAACCTATTGGGCGACTGGGCTGCTCGGGCCCAGTTAACACCCGCCCAGCAGACCGCCTACTTGGCGGAGTGGTTGGACCACCAGGGCCTGGGCGACATGGCCGCCCGTCTGGCGGTGCCGGTGGTGGAGTTGACGCCAGCGCAGCAAGCCCTGACCAAACTGCTGCGCGTCCTTTTGCCTGACGCCCCCTTGGTGTTGCTGGACGAACCCACCGCAGGGCTTGGCGAAGAAGAAGCCGAACCCCTGCTGGAGGTGATTTCCAGGGTCGGCCGCCAGCGCGCCGTGTTGGTAAGCATGCATCACCTGGCTCAGTCCCGCCGCATTGCCCACCGCGTGCTCTTGCTGGCCAGCGGCCGCTTGCAGGAAGACACGCCCGCCTCTGCATTTTTCCTGGCCCCGAGAAGCGAATCGGGCCGGCTTTTTTTGGCCACAGGCTCCTGCCCCGAAGAGTCTGCCTGGCCGCAAGACCTGCCAGCACTCTCTGTGTGCCCACGGCCTGCTGCCCCCACGCTCATTGCAGCGCCACAGCACAGCGCTTTGCCTGTGCAGACCCTGGCGCGTGGCCCGCAGGGCTTTGTGTGGTTGCTCGACGGGCAACTGGCAGGCACAGCCATGCCAGGCTTGTTGCGCCCAGTGGAAGACGACTTGCGTGAGCTGAGTGCGGCGGGCATTACCCGCTTGCTTTCACTCACCACCCGCCCCTGCGATGCCGAGGCAGCGGCGCGCTGGGGCATACAGGTGCGGGCCTTGCCCATTGTGGACATGGGTGCTCCAACGCTGGATGAGGCTTTGATGGCCTGCCAATGGCTGGACGCTTGTTTGGCCGACCAGCAAGCGGTTGCCGTGCATTGCCGGGCCGGCCTGGGGCGAACGGGAACGATCTTGGGCTGCTACTTGCTGTGGCGAAAAGGCGGCAGACTCAGCGCCGCGCAGGCGCTCTCGGCGCTGCGGCATCGGCAAAACGCGTGGGTTCAATCCCAACGCCAAGAGGAGTTTCTGCACGAATTCGCGCTGGCGATGGCGCGCCAGGCGGTGCCAGACACCATGGCTTAACAGTTTGGCTAAAGTCCCGAATCCCGACCTCCAGGCGCTATGCGACCTGCCTTTTTACTTAGGAGTAATCCATGACCAAGCTTGACGATGCCCTGCAGCGATCCATTTCCAGCGTGCCTGACTGTGTGGCCGCAGGCTTTATCGATCTGGGCTCCGGCATGCTGCTCGGCGTGAAGACCGTCGACTCGCACCCCATGTCGGTGATTGAGTTGCTGGCCGCCGCGACCGCCGATATGTTCCAAGGCCCCAATGTGGTGGCCATCGAAAAGCTGTTTCGCAGCGCCCGCGGTGTGCCCGAGGACGGCCGCCACTATTTCCAGGAAATCATCGTCAACAGCGACAACCTGATCCATGTCTTTCTGCGTGGCCGCCGCCAGCAGCAAGTGGCCGAGTGCCCAGCTCACCCGGGCCTTGCTGCTGCGGTCTGCCCAGCGTCCCTGGTTGTCCAGCGCATTGGCTGAACTGCCGCCCATGCTGCAAAAGGACGCCCCAAAAACCTTGTTCCAGCTCCAACGCGAGGGCTGGATTTCGGTCGATGTTCACCCACCTGCTGAGTTGGCGGTGGTGGGCGATCTACAGCAAAGTGTGAGAGCCTTGGCCGAGCACGGGGCCCGCGCCGCCGTCTTGACCGACCAAGATGGCTTGGTGCTGGCCTATGCCGGGGCCGTACCCCTCTCAACCATCGACCACCTGGGCGAAGCTGCGATGGACTGGCAGGGCGACGGCGGGGCCTGGCAACTGCCATTGGGTGAGGGCAGCGCGCGCCATTGCTACCGCTTGGCCGTCTCCCGCAGCGCCCAGCTCGAACCAGCAGCCTTGGTGGCCTTGGCGCGTAGGCTGGTGCGCTTGCGCGCCCGTGGTCTAAGGGAGGCCCACTGACGTGAGTGCCAAGGCCGACCCCACGGACCCGAGCGAGCGGCTGTCTGACACGCTGAGTAGTCTCCCCGCCATCTGCGCGCAGGTTTCTGGCGCAGCCGTGGCCACCTCAGACGGCTTGGCCTTGGCGGTAACGGGCGAGTTGCGGGGGGATGAGGCCGCAGCAGCGGCCGTGTTCCTGATGGACGAGTTGGAGGCGCATCTTGGCTTGATCCGCCAAGGGCGAATCCGGGAAATGTTGGCCTGGACCGAGCGGGGTCACTGGTACCTGACGCGGGTGGGCGATTTGCCCTTTGTGCTGGTGCTGGGTGCTGAACCCGCCTCACCGGCGGGTCTGCTGCGGCATGCCGGGCAGGCCATCATTCCAGAGTTGATCCCCGTTCTTCAAGGGCTGGATCCCTTCTAGCCCTAGCCCCAGTAGCCGGTGGCCTGGTAGCTGTGCTTTAAATAATCCATCCATAGCCGCACGCGCAGCGGCAGGTGGCGGGCGCTGGGAACGACGGCGTAGATGCCGTTGGGCGGGGCGGCAAAGTCGTCCAGCACGCTGACCAGGCGGCCAGCGGCCAGGTCGGCCTGCACCTCCCAGGTGCTGCGCCAGGCAATGCCTAGGCCGCGCAGGCACCACTCGTGCAGCACTTGGCCGTCGCTGCAATCCAGGCGGCCGCCGGGGCGCAGGTGGCTGACCATGCCGTCCACGCTGAAGGCCCAGCCTCGGGTTTGGCTGGCTTCGCTGCTCAGCGTCAGGCATTGGTGGCGGCCCAGGTCTTGCGAGGTGCGCAGCAGCAGCTTCACGCCAAGCCGCTCTTCCAACGCGTCCATGCGCCGGCCTATCACCGCCGGGGCCACGCCTTCGGCTTGGGCGGCGGCGGTCAGGCTGCCTTTTTGGGCCACAGCGACAAAGGTTTCGATCTGCTTGAGGCGGTCCATGGCGGTGCTCAGAGGGCTTGATTTGTGCGTCAAAGTCATGAATCCATGACTTTTGCTGCGGGTAATATGTGGCCAAGTATCGAATAAATTGGCGACATGGAAAAGAGACCCTCCGCGTCTCGGCCTGCGCCCCGGGCCGTGCTGTTTGATGCCTATGGCACTTTGTTCGACGTTTACAGCGTCGCGCTGGTGGCCGAGCAGCTTTTTGCGGGCCAGGGCGAGCGCCTGGCCCAGCTCTGGCGCGACAAGCAGATCGAGTACACCCGCCTGGTGTCCATGAGCGGCCCCAGCCACTACCAGCCGTTTTGGACGCTGACCCGCAGCGCCCTGCAGTGGACGGCCGCGCGCCTGAACCTGGCCTGGAGCGCCGACGCCGAAGAGCGGCTGATGAACCAATACCGCCACCTCTCGGCCTTCCCCGAGAACCGCGAGGTGCTGGAAGCGCTGAAACGCCAGGGCGTGCCTGCGGGCATCCTGTCTAATGGCGACCCCGAGATGCTGGCCATCGCTGTGCGCAGCGCGGGCCTGACCGATTTGATTGCCCCCGTGCTGAGCGTGCACACCACCCGCCGCTTCAAGACCGACCCCGCGGCCTACCAGGTCGGGGTGGATGCACTGGGCCTGCCGCCCAAGGAGATCTTGTTTGTCTCCAGCAATGGCTGGGACGCCATCGGCGCGACCTGGTTTGGCTACACCACGCTGTGGGTCAACCGGGCTGGCGCGCCGCTGGAGGCCCTGGGCACCGCACCCACCGCGCAGGGCACCAGCTTGCGCGATGTGCTGAATTTCTTTCCCGCTTAATCCTTTCGTTTTTTCCAACCTTCCTCTAGGACTTGCAATGAGCAACCGCACCACCGTCCACGGCCTGCAAGTGGCCACCAACCTGTACAACTTCGTTAACGAGCAGGTGCTGCCCGGCACCGGCGTGGAGCAAGCCGCCTTCTGGGCGGGCTTTGACAAACTGGTGGCTGACCTGGCCCCCAAGAACGCCGCCCTGCTGGCCGAGCGTGACCGCCTCCAAGCCGAGATGGACGCCTGGCACCAAGCCAACCCCGGCCCGATCAAAAAGGCCAAGGCCTACCGCAAGCACCTGGAGAAGATCGGCTACCTGGTGGCTGACCCAGGCGACGTGAAGGCCACCACCAAGAACGTGGATGCTGAGCTGGCCACGCAAGCCGGCCCGCAGTTGGTGGTGCCCATCACCAATGCCCGCTACGCCCTGAACGCCGCCAACGCCCGCTGGGGCAGCCTGTATGACGCGCTCTACGGCACCGACGCCCTGAGCGAAGAAGACGGCGCCACCAAGGCCGGCCCGAATGGCGAGGCCTACAACCCCGTGCGCGGCGCCAAGGTGATTAACTATTGCCGCCATGTGCTGGACCGCACCGCCCCGCTGCAAAAGGGCTCGCATGTGGACAGCACCGGCTATGCCGTGGTCAAGGGCGCGCTGCAAGTCAGCCTGGCCAATGGCCAAACCGTGGGCCTGAAGAAAGCTGCTCAACTGGTGGGTTACCAGGGTGACGCCGCCGCCCCCACCGCCGTGCTGCTGGAGCACAACGGCCTGCACCTGGAGATCCGCATCAACCGCAACACCACCATTGGTGCGTCGGACGCCGCGGGTGTGAGCGACCTAGTGATCGAGTCGGCCCTGTCCACCATCTTGGACCTGGAAGACTCGGTGGCCGTGGTGGATGCCGACGACAAGGTGCAAGCCTATGGCAACTGGCTGGGCATTTTGAAGGGCACGCTGACCGAAGCCGTGAGCAAGGGCGGCAAGACCTTTACCCGGGGCCTGAACCCCGAAAGCTGTTCACCCGCGTGGAAAAGCTGCTGGGCCTGAAGGCCAACACCGTCAAGCTGGGCATCATGGACGAGGAGCGCCGCACCTCCGTCAACCTCAAGGCCTGCATTGGCGCGGCCAAGGCCCGCGTGGCCTTCATCAACACCGGCTTCCTGGACCGCACCGGCGACGAGATGCACACCGCCATGCGCGCCGGCCCCATGATGCGCAAGGGCGACATGAAGACCAGCGCCTGGATCCAAGCCTATGAGCGCAACAACGTGCTGGTGGGCCTGCAATGCGGCCTGCGCGGCAAGGCGCAAATCGGCAAGGGCATGTGGGCCATGCCCGACCTGATGGCCGCCATGCTGCAGCAAAAGATAGCCCACCCCAAGGCCGGTGCCAACACCGCCTGGACCCCCAGCCCCACCGCCGCCACCCTGCACGCGCTGCACTACCACCAGGTGGACGTGTTCGGCGTGCAAAAGGCGCTGGAAAAGGCCGACAAGGCCAGCGACCGCGCGGCCGTGCGCGAGGAGATCCTTGAAGGCCTGCTCAGCATCCCTGTGGTCAAACAAGCCAAGTGGAGCCCCGAGGAAGTGCAGCAAGAGCTGGACAACAACGCCCAGGGCATCTTGGGCTATGTGGTGCGCTGGGTCGACCAAGGCATTGGCTGCTCCAAGGTGCCCGACATCCACAACGTGGGCCTGATGGAAGACCGCGCCACCCTGCGCATCTCCAGCCAACACATGGCCAACTGGCTGCGCCACGGCGTGGTCACCAAGGCCCAGGTCAAGAGCACCTTCAAGCGCATGGCCAAGGTGGTGGACAAGCAAAACGCCGGTGATGCGGCCTACAAGCCCCTGGCAGCCAACCCAGAAGGCGCCGCCTACCAAGCCGCGCTGGACCTGGTGCTCAAGGGCGAAGCCCAACCCAGCGGCTACACCGAGCCCCTGCTGCACGCTTGGCGCCTGAAGGCCAAGGCGGCCTGAGCCCGCGCACTGCGCGTGTGAAAGCGGCGCCTCAGGGCGCCGTTTTTCATGGGCGACTCCCTCCATTTATCCTTGCAAATCAGGGAAAGACACTCCCGATTTGCAAGGATGTTTCTGCCCCCACCATGTCTCTGAACTACCTCCACTTCGACGCCAGCGACGACGGCGAAGGCCACGGCACCTGGGACGCCATGGCCAGCGTCAAGCCGCCGCACCTGCCCGCCGTGCTGGCCGAGGTGCAAGCGGTACTGGCTTGGTGCCAGGCCCATGCGCCGGGGCCTTGTGGGCCGTTGGACGAAGGTGGGGCCTGGGATGTGGAGCAGCAGCAAACCCAAGACGGCGACTGGGTCACCGTGACGCTGACGCTCACCGGCCCCGAAGACTGGGGGCGAGAGATGCTGGCGGCTTTGGGGGCCGACGCTGCGGCCTCATAGCCACAAGCGATAGGGCCAAAAAGCCTCGCCCGAGAGCACGCCCTGGCGCAGGGCCTCGGGGCTGAAGCCGGTGATGCGCCGCGTGACCCGGCAGAAGTGCGCTTGGTCGGTGTAGCCCGCCGCCACCGCCAGGTCGGCCCAATTGACATCACCCCTCAAGTGGGCCGCCGCCACATCAAAAAACGCTTGCTCTGAGCGGCCCATCACCTGCAGGTCCCGCAGGGGCTGCCCGGCCCACTGCTTGATGCGCCGCTCCAACTGCCGCAGGCTGCGCCCGCTGTGGGAGGTGGCCGCGCGCTGCGCCAAGTGGGCCACCCAGTCGCTCATGCGGTGCATGGCCGGCAATGCAGCAGGGCGGCAGGCCTGCCACAGGGGGTCCAAAGCGGCTTCCAGCGCCTGCAGGCGCGCGGCGTCATCCGGGGCCGCCAAAACCTGGCTGTGCAGCGCGGCCCAGGCCGATGGCAAGGCTTGGTGCGCATCCACAAACTGGTCGGTCAGATCGGCGGGGGCCAGGCCCGTCAACGCCTGCAGGGCCTCGGGCATCAGCACCACCGTCAGGCTGTGCACCGGGCCAGGGTTCCAACTGGTGCCCGGCCCCGTCTGCGGGCCACCCAGCACCCAGCGCGAGGGCAAAGCTTGGGGCGTGGCAGCATCGGGCGAGCGGGGCGGCGTGTCGTCGTCCCCCAGCAAGGTGAGGGCCTCGCCCTCTATCCACCAGGTCAGGCTGCACAGGGGCGAGGCCGGAAAGTGGTTCATGCGCTGAGCGGGCTGCAGCGTATGGCCCACCGTATTGCGAACCATATAAGCCCAGACACACGAAGCCAAGGCCGGCGCAGGCCGCCACAACACGCCCGACGGCAACAAACCCGCAGGCGTGGCGAAAGCAGAGTGGCACGGCGAAGCCATGGCCGAGGAGTGTAGGTGCGGGGGCGAGGCCGCAGCCCCTCCCGTTTGTCGGAATCGTTCAATACCTGCTGGCGCCGCTGAGGCATGCTGACGCCCATGGACACCACACAACGCCCACCCCTGAGCCCCCAGCCCGCCACCTTGCCCCCCGGCCCATGCAGCCGCTGGGGTGGCTTTAACCACCTGCTGGCCCTGCGCCGCGACTACCTGGGCCTGGTCGAGCGCCTGCACCGCGAGCATGGCGAGATCAGCCTGATGAAGATCGGCAACGAACGAGCCTACGACCTGATGTCCCCCGAGTTGGTGCGCGAGGCCCTGATCACCCAGGCCGAGCACTTGGTGCGCTGGCAGCGCGGGGTAGAGGTGTTTGCCGAAGCCTTGGGCCAAAACGTGTTGACCACCGAAGGCGCGCTGTGGCAGCGCCAGCGCCGCATGCTGATGCCCGCCTTTACCCCCAAGCGCGTGGCGGGCTACGCGGCCCTGATGACCCAGGCCGGCCACAACAGCCTGGACGCCCTGGCCAGCGCCCCGGCCCGCGAGCACGCCATGGACTCGTTGTGGAACCGCATGACCATTGAGGTGATCTTGCGCACCCTGTTTGGCGAGGCCCGGCCCGGCGAAGCCGACACCGCCATGCACGCCACCGAAGTGCTGTCGGCCACCGCCTTCAAAGAAATGTTCTGGCCCGTCACCCTGCCCGACTGGCTGCCCCTGCCCGGCAAGGCCGCCAAGCGCGCCGCGCTGCGCAGCCTGCGCCAGCTCATTAACGGCCGCATTGAGGAGAGGCTGGCGCAGCCCGCCCAAGCCGACGCCACGCCCACCGACCTGCTGAGCCAACTGCTGGCCCTGCGCGACGAAGACGGCCAAGCCCTGTCACGCCAAGAAGTGTTTGACCAATGCATGGTGACCTTTCAGGCCGGGCATGAAACCTCGTCCACCGCCCTGCTGTGGTGGAGCGCCCTGATGGCCCGCCACCCCGAAGCCCAAGCCCAGGCCCGCGCCGAAGTGCGCGCCCTGCTGGGCGCCTGGAGCAGCAGCCACCCAAGCGACGCCCGCGACCCCGTGGCTGACGACCTGCACCAACTGCCCTGGCTGACCGCCACGCTGAAAGAAGCCATGCGCCTATACCCGCCCGTGGCCGCCCTGATGACCCGCCGCACCACCGNGCCGCTTCAGCGAGTGCGAAACTACTTTCTATTGGAGCGAGATCCCCATCTAGATGCTTTTCTGCTGCTCCGATCAGTGCGACACAGCATTGGGCCCAAGCAAGGGCTACCGAACCATGGTTGCTAAGCTCGGCAAATCCAGATACCGCGAGACCTGTAATCCAAGCCGCGCTACTTGCCGTCCGAATCACCTCTGGACGGGTGACAGCTTCCGCATCATCGCCAATGCCAAGTACAGAAGACAGCAAAGAATCAAGGCGCCGCACAGGAATCGCTCCCCGGGGATTGAGCATATAGAGCTCAAGCAGAGAGCGGCTATCCGCAAGCTCCCTGGGCCAGAGTCGCTCACTATGCTTCTTACACATGGCAAGCAAGTCTCCGCGACCCCAAAGCTCCGCTTTCGAGGGGTATGGGGAGAGGTTCATTTCTCGAACGGCGACCTGCACCTCCTCCTCAAACTGCCCGTTGCTCACAAGGTAAGACCTGTGCGCTCCGGCAGGAAAACCCGGGTACGAGGGTGTCTGCCCCATCAGCTGCACCAACTGTGGTTGGATGTCTCGCCGAAACGCCCCTACAGTCATGCGCCCACCAGGATCGCCCTTGAGCTGGAACGCACAGCCAACTCCGTCAGGCCCTACAGCCAAAACATCCTTACCGAACTCCAGTAAGCAGTGGCGCGTGCTGTGTAGCACCCTGTAGCCTTCGGCAGCAAGCATCTGGACAAATACAGACTGGTAACTCCGCTCGCTGGCCCTATCCAACCAGTTTTCTAGCAGCTTCTCGATCACGCCAGTTCGCCTTTTTTTCTGCCAACAACTGATCCAACTTCGCCAAGGCAGTCGGATCGTTCTGAAGCTGGTTGAAAACTCTTTCCCAAGCTCCAGCCATAGCTGCCCCAACTTGAATTACTGGAAATCTCGGCCTTCCATTGGAATCAAAGTCTAGTTCGATCAGATCCAGCATTTGAAGTAAGGTCTGGACATCCAATGGGCGCCCCCGGTTGTGAACCGTTTGTCCTGCCCGATCAAGAGTTTCGTGCAGAGAAGTGAAGAGCTTGTCTGTCATCTGGGCGGCCATTCCGTCCGCCAGTTCGTTCAATACTCTCAGGCGCTCTTGCAAAGGCATTGCTTCAGCCTGCTCTAGCCCCAAGGAAAGTTCAACCGACGCCTTATGCATGCCAATGTCCTCGGTCTCACCGCTCGCCCGCTCAATGCGCGTCAGCTGTCCCTCATGAACAACTTGACGGGGAGCCTCGCTCAAGACCCCCAGCTGCGAATGTGCTCGTCTGCTTACATAGCGCAAGTAGATATCTCGCAACTCGGCTTTAAGCAAAGGAAGGTCTGGGAGCATCATTGATAGCTGATAGAGAAGCAAATGCTACAGCACAAAGTGCTGACCAAGCGCGGTCGATGCGCAGTCCAACGCTTGGTGGACATCAAAGTATCCGAACCGCAGCGAAACAGAACATGCCATATACAACTTGCGTTAATGAATTCCTTTACGCTGGCGCTGCACCACCCACGCCCCACCATGCCATACACGCCCGCAGCTTGGGCAGGCGCTGCCGCTCGGGCCGCATCACGGCATAGACGTGCGCGTGCTGGGGGTCGATCTGCTCGGGCAGCAAGAACACCAGGGCGCCGCTGGCCAGGTGGGGGCGGCCACGGGCTCGGCCAGGCGGGCCAGGCCCACGCCGTGCAGCACCAGAGCCAGGGTGGCGGCGCTCCCGAGTTCGACACCAATTTCCAGTTTTGAAGAGTGCGTCGCGAGCCAGGCCTATATCAATCAAGCACTTAGCGCCGGGGTGATGCTCGTTTCTTGATTTCTCCGTAGTGCCAATAGTGCAATTAAATGTAGTTTTTCTGTTAGCTCACATACGCTACACTTGAGGCATGTTCCTCAAGGTCTCGTCCTCCGGCGGTCACCGCTATGTACGGCTGGTTGAATCCTTCCGCAACGAGCAGGGCCAACCCCGCCAGCGTACGGTGGCCACGCTTGGTCGGCTGGACGAAGAGGGTGGCCCGCTGGATGCGTTGCTCAACGGTTTGCTGCGAGCCAAGGGGCGTCCGTTGGATGGTGTCGATGCGCCTCAAGTGCGCTTTGAGTCGGCCTTAGCCCTGGGTGATGTTTGGGCCCTGGACGCGCTTTGGCATGAGCTAGGCTTTGATCGGCTCGCTGCGGTGTTTCGGCGGGCTCGCTTTACCACCGCTGTGGAGCAAGCGATCCGCGTGATGGTCTTCAACCGGCTGTGCGATGCGGATTCCAAACTGGGCGCGCTGCGCTGGCTGCAAACCGTCAGCATGCCCGGCATTGATGCGGATGGCTTGAGCCACCAGCACTTGCTGCGCAGCATGGATGCGCTGATGGATCACCACGAGGCCGTCGATGACTGTGTCGCCCAGTTGTTGCACCCGCTCATTGATGAAGACCTCTCGGTGGTCTTTTATGACTTGACCACGATCCGCGCCGAAGGCCTGAGCCAGCAAGTCGGTGATGTGCGCCACTTTGGCATGTCCAAGGAGGGCGTCATTGCGCGCCAGTTCATGCTGGGCGTGGTGCAAACGGCCGACGGCATGCCCATCTTCCACGAGGTCTTTGACGGCAACTCAGCCGAGGCCCCAACGCTGGAGCCCACGCTCAAGAAGGTGCTGGATCGCTTCCCCCACATCCGCCGCTTGGTGGTGGTGGCCGACCGGGGCTTGCTCTCGCTGGACAACATGGAGGCGCTCAGCAAGCTGCGTGTTGCGGGTGATCGACCTCTGGAGTTCATTCTGGCCGTGCCGGGGCGGCGCTATGGTGAGTTTGTCGATCTGCTCGCACCCATGGCTGAGCAGATGACTAAAGCGGATGACGAAGTGGTGCAGGAGCTGGCTTGGCAGGGCCAGCGCTTGGTGGTGGCGCACAACCCTGTCCAGGCCCGCGAGCAAACGCAAGACCGCCTGGCCCGCATCAAAGCGCTGGAGCAGCGCGCACAGGCGCTGACGGGCAAGCTCGATGCTCAGGACGAGGGCCAGGTTCACAAGGGGCGCAAACTCTCCGACTCCGGGGCCAAGGCGCGCTTCTTCCACGAGGTCAGTGAGGCACATCTGGCGCGCATCATCCAGGTGGACTTGAAGGCGGAGCTGTTCAGCTACACACTCAATGAGGAGGCACTAGCGCGGGCACAGCTCATGGACGGCAAGCTGATGCTGGTCACTAATGTCAAAGACATGACCGCGGCTGAGGTGTTGCAGCGATACAAGTCGCTGGCCGACATTGAGCGTGGCTTCAAGGTGCTCAAGTCCGAGATCGAGATTGCGCCGGTCTTCCATCGCCTGCCCCAGCGCATCAAGGCCCATGCCAGCATTTGCTTCATGGCGCTGATCCTGCATCGCGTCATGCGCCAGCGGCTCAAGCTCGCGGGCAGCCCTCTCTCCCCAGAGGCCGCACTGGCCGAGCTGCGCCGTATCCAGCGCCACACGGTGCGCGTTGCAGACGCCGCGCCCGTCCAAGGTGTCTCCACCCTTCAACCTCGCCAAGCGCATGTCTTGGCTGCACTCCAGGTCAACCAGCCCACCCTCAACACCCAACTGCCACTGCTCTAAACCGACCCTGTAGTGCCAGTCTTGCAAAGGCTGCCTATACAGATCAATAACTTACGGCGTTTGGTGTCGAACTCGGGGGCGCTGTTGTCGCTGCAGGGCGGCCCTGCACAGGCCACTCGCCGTCGCCTACGGCTTGGGCAGACGCTGCTGGCCGCGATGATGCTGCTGCGATTAGACTGCGCTGGCCTGACGACGCGGCCGAGCCGGTGCCTTCATTGTGTTGAGGAGTCGCTCGCAACAGCCGCTTCGATCAACGCTTTGAGTTCCGAAGCTACGGTGTAGCCGCTCGGAATAAAGAGCGAATTCAGAAGCGTATCGTCATGCTTGTCTTCCTTGATTACCGTTTTCAACAAACCAAGCAATTTCTTGCCCTTTACTGTAGTTGGCGAAGGACCGCCTGCCGATTGCCACATTTGTTCTGCATCCGGTGATCCGCCATGCGGCCAGACAACCCGCACAACATTCTTCCTTTTGTCGAGATACGTGTCCCGTGCCTTGCTCACCCTTTTCGCAGCCTCAGTTCGCCATTTCTCGGCCACCTCAACTGAAACTCCATAGAGTGCGGAAAGGTATTCGGCGTGACAGAAATAGGCCTCAATGTCAGAACCAACTGTGACCCATGGGAAGACCTTTGGTGTCTTGAAGGTTGCTGCCCACCGTGCGGCCTCCTCAGCGGTCATGAAATCGCCGTCTCGATGCAGTAGCACCCGATTATTTAGCTTTCCGTCTAGTAGAAGTCCCGTCAGAAACTTGTCCCGCGGCAGATTGTCAAGTCCGAAGCATCTACAAACCGCAACTTGCCGCGCGAGCTCCGGCCACTGTCTTAGGATCGCTCGAAGAGGCTTGTCGTCCTCATCCTCAACGAAGAACAGTGCCGCTTTGTCAAGCCCACCCCACCCGAGCAGTCTTCGAATAACCTCGTCATCTTCCGTCTCAACGACCCCACTCTTCATCCATACAAGCTTGGCGGCCGGACTCGCCGCTCGAACGATATGAGGGCTATGTGTCGTTAGGACCACCTGGGTGTTGTACTCGGGCGCGGCTCGCTCGAGAGTTTCAATGAGGCGCTCTTGCTTATTTGGATGAAGATGTGCATCGGGCTCATCGATGAGCATCACCTTGGGTTCAAACAAAATGAGATAGGCAAAGATCTGAACGACTTGAAGCACGCCAGTGGCTGCAGTTTCCAGCGGCCGAATGTAATCGGCCAGATCATCTGTCATCAGCGTTGCCGAGATGTGATAGTCCTCACGTTCATCGAAGGCAACGTTGACGCGCACGCCCGGATGGACCTGACTTACTAGTTTGTTGAGCTTGGCAAGTCTCTCCAGCCCTTGGCTATCATCTGCCTCCCCTTGTCTACGGCTGCGGAGATTTAGGAGAATATTGCGCAAAACTCCACCGGCATCACCGCTAGCAGCCTGTCTTCGCAGCGTGGGCTGGGCAAGGATGGTCTCCTTTTCGGAGAGCCCTGCAAGACCAGGAATATAGGTCGTAATGAACTGAAATCGTTGTTTATATGGCGTAACTGCATTGCCTCCATCCATATATGCCGTTATCCCACCCCTATTTCGCGCCGCACGAATTCGAACGTTTACTTGGGCGACCTCCTCACCAACAGTGCGATGAGTAAATACCACCTCTACCGGTGTCGAGACCGCATCTGATTTGAGCTCCCCCTTATGGAGCGTAGTCAGCGGCTCACTAGACGGAACGTAGTCGAGTCGCTCAAATGAAATCATCTCCTTAGTATTTTTTGGCAATACATAGCTAGCCGCGCGAGCAGCCCAATGTATTGCTTGAAGCACCGAGGACTTTCCACATCCATTGGGACCGACAAGAATTGTGACGGTATCAAGCGGAATAGTAACTTCCTGGACTGCTTTGAACCCGATGACAGTAATCGACTCAACAGGACTCCATTTGCGTGCGCGAACAGATCTGGTGTCGGCAATCTCTACTATTGAATTGGTGGAGGGGTTGATCTCTACCGATGTTTGGCCACCTTCTGCGTGCTCAAGGGCAGCAGGCGCCGTTCGGCGACGCTCCAAGTCCGCATCACCCCTTTCCGCGTTTCTATCCTCATTGATATCCGGCATTGGTCTGAGGGACTCGGTTGTATGAGTCTGGGCTTGAAAGGATCTAAGCACCGGAGCAGGCGTCGTTGCATCAGGGATAGGCAGTTTGGCAGCAGCGGCTTTCGGCAACTCAACGCCCGCTCTATCCGTCGGAACCGCGACAGACTCTTGCCCAACGTTGGAACTGGCCGCCACATGCTCATTCCTGACCGACACCCTCCTCCTCCCGACCTCCACTTGAATGGTGCGTGCCTTGCCGCTGGCGACTGCCTGCTTGATATCGCTGGTCCACTTGCGAGTCAAGACGATTTTTTTGCGCTCGCCAGTGGGGACGCCATAGGAGGCGCGGAGGTAATCCAGAAGGCGCTCTTTGTCTGACTCAGTCAGGGAGTCGTGCGGCGAACTCTTGGCGACGCCGGCCGACTGCAACTGTGCTAGCAGCGTTGCAATAGGACGATTTAGCTCCATTGCCAATTGAGCGACCGTAGTCACTGCCATGTCTTACCTTCCTTGATCTCGATGCCGTTTGCGGAAAGCGCGTAGGCAGTGTTCAGCCAAATATTTGCTGTAGCTTACTCGTACAACGTCGACCGTATGCATGTTATTCGCATCCATCGACGGTGCATTTGCAAAAAAGTCCTCCAAGAATAACTACATCTTTGAGCGATAGCGCATTGCAACACTAGCAAGGTCTCATTGCCTCTTGACATCTAACCGCAGCAAGGCACGGTTCACCAAGTCGGGGCTAGGGCAGGCTTTGGCCTTCCTCCGGATGGAGACCGTTGCGCTATTCACATTGCCCAAGAGACCCCTACTTCGCAAAGATCATAAGGCCTACTCTGTTGGTGTTCTATCGACTCAACCACGCCCCCCACCACTCAATACACGCCCGCAGCTTAGGCAACCGCTGCCGCTCGGGCCGCATCACCGCGTAGACGGGCACGCGCTGACGCACACGCCCTTGGCCGAGGCCAGCTATGTGACGGTGCTGGAGGTGCCTGCACAAAATTGGGGCTATGGCGGGCAGACCCAGGCGCAGCGGCAAGCCAAGGCCCCGCGCTGATGGGGCTGATGCAGCCAAGCCTGCTGACACCACGGTGTCAGCAGGGGGTGGGCACCATGTGAAGACGTTCATTCACAGCACATTTTGAGGAGCTGACCCCATGACCCACCCCACCCATGCCATTGCTTGGTTCGAAATCCCCGTGCAAGACCTGGTCCGTGCCCAGACCTTTTATGAGGCCGTGACCGGCCACGCCATGCGGCGCGAGGCCATGGGCCCATCGCAAGGCGCGGTGTTTGCCTATGACTACCCTCACGGCGTAGGCGGCGCGCTGATGTGTGGGCCCACGGCCCCGGCGCCGGCCAGCGGCGGCACGCTGGTGTACCTGGACGCCAGCCCCTCGCTGGACGCGGCCTTGGCCCGGGCCGTGGCCGCTGGGGGCCAGGTGGCGCTGCCGCGCCAAGCCTTGCCGCCGGGCATGGGCTTCTTTGCGCACATCACCGATCTGGACGGCAACCGCGTGGGCTTGCACGCACTAGACTGAGCATCTGGCCGTGAATAGTCGATCGGCTATCCACGACCCTCTTCTTTGCCCATGCGCCGCGCCGACCGCCTGTTTCAACTCGTCCAAATCATCCGGGGCCGGCGCCTGACAACGGCAGCTTTTTTGGCGCAGCGGCTGGAGGTGTCCGAGCGCACCATTTACCGCGACGTGGCCGACCTGCAAGCCCAAGGTGTGCCGCTGGAAGGCGAGGCGGGTGTGGGCTATCGGCTGGGTGCGGGGTTTGACTTGCCACCACTGCTGTTCAGTGCTGAAGAGGCGATGGCCCTGGTGGCCTCGGTACGGCTGGCCCAGCCCTGGCTGGACCCCGCCTTGGCGCAAGCGGCCGAGCTGGCTTTGGGATGGCGGCTTGGTGCGAGCTGCGCCAGGACTTTCGCAGCTTCAGGCTTGACAGGCTGGTGGCCGTGGACGTGCAAGCCCTGCCGCAGGGCCGCTTTGCGGACGAGCCCGGCCGCACCCTGGCCGACTACCTGCGCAGCCGCGCACCGGCCGAGGTGGTGGCGCAATGGCAGCAAGCAAGCTAAGGCCTAGGCTCTCAATCCACTCGTTACACATCTTGCCGAAACAGAACAGTAATCGTTCCATACCCTCAGGGACATCTACCCTACGAAGGTCTAGAGTCAGCGCCTTCATCAACAAAGCCCGTCCGGCTCTTGGGAGTTCTCATGAAAATCAGGCCCTCTGTGATCGCAAGTGTGTTGTCCGTCCTGAGTGGAGGCTCTGCCTTTGCCGCCAACAACTGTTTAGACGTGCAGTTGAGCGCACCGCAAACCGTGCTGCGCGGCAACGTGGATGTGAGCATTGATGTCGCGGTCAGCAACCGCTGCGGCCATGCAGTGAAGGTGCTGCGTTGGCAGTTGCCCAGCGACGAGGTCGAGGGCCGCTTGTTCCAGATCGAGCGTGACGGCCAGGCCGTGACCTATCTGGGCCCGGTCTTCAAGCGTGCCAAGCCCACGGCGGCCGACCACGTCATCCTGGCTGCAGGTTCCACCACACACTACACGGTGGAGCTGACCGGCAGCTACGACCTGAGCCAGAACGGCCAGTACAGCATCAGCTACCTGGGCCGTGGGGAGCGCGGTGTCAACACCGAATCATTGAACTCCGCCGCCCTGACGCTGTGGCTGCAAGAGCGCACTGAAGCCGCCAGCACCAGCTTTGCGCCAGCGGCCATCGGCACCCAGGCCACGCTGAGCTTTACGGGCAAGTGCACCACCACTCAAAAGAGCACGCTGACCTCTGCCGTGACGGCCGCCACCAATTACTCGGTGGCATCCACCACTTACCTCAGTGGTGCGGCTTCAGGCACGCCACGCTACACCACCTGGTTTGGGGCGTTCAGCAGCGGCAACTGGAACATTGCCAAGGCCCACTTCACGGCCGCGCGTGACGCCTTCCAAACCAAGCCCATCACCTTGGATTGCTCGTGCAAGCAGAGCGGCACTTACGCTTATGTCTACCCGACCCAGCCCTACAAGATCTATGTCTGCGGCGCCTTCTGGAACGCCCCGATGACGGGCACCGACTCCAAGGGCGGCACATTGGTGCACGAGATGATGCACTTCAATGTGGTGGCCGCGACGGACGATTGGGCCTACGGCCAAGCCAATGCCAAAGCCCTGGCTATCTCTAACCCTACCAAGGCCTTGGACAACTCGGACAGCCACGAGTACTTTGCTGAGAACACACCGTTCCAGAACTGAAGCTGCTGCGGGGTGGCTCTAGGGCCGGTGTTGCTGGTCTGCCCCGTGGGCCCGTCATCGCAAGAAGGCGTCGTAGCCGGTTTTGCAGATCAAGGCCCCCACCACCACGATGAACACCCCGCGCACAAAGCCCGCGCCATGCCTGAGCGCTAAGCGCGTGCCCAACAGACTGCCCGCCACATTGGCCACAGCCAGCACGGCGGCCATATGCCACCAGATATGGCCCTTCCAGGCAAACAGGCCAATGGCGGCGGCATTGGTGGCCATGTTTAGCAGCTTGGCGCTGGCCGAGGCGTTGAGAAAGTCGTAACCCAGCAAGCGCACAAACAAGAAGACAAAAAAGCTGCCGGTGCCTGGGCCAAAGAAGCCGTCGTAAAACCCGATGCTGAGCCCGACCGCTGAGGCCAGCCAAGCCTCTTGGCGGCCCTCGTAGCGGGGTGCGTGTTCACGCCCCAGCTCTTTTTTGGCCAGGGTGTAGAGCAGGATGGCCATCAAGATGATGGGCAAGGCTTTGCGCAAGCCCTCGGCGCTGACCAAGGTGAGCACCCAAGCCCCCGCAAAGCTGCCCACCAGAGCGGCAGCCACCGCTGGTGCCAAAGCCCCCCAGCGCAGGCTGACGCGGCGGGCGTATTGGCTGGCGGCCCAGGCTGTGCCCCAAATGGCAGCGCCCTTGTTGGTGCCCGCCAATGTGGCCGGTGCAGCCGCCGGAAAGGTAGCAAACAGCGCGGGCAACAGCACCAAACCGCCGCCACCGACGATGGCGTCCACAAAACCGGCCAGGGCCGAGGCCGCCGTGACGATGATCCATTCCAACATTGCTGCGTCCAAGCTGTGCAAAAGCGGTCGAGGGTAGCTCAGCACTCGTGCATCACGGCCGATGCGGTTCATGCTTTTTGCGCAAGAGCGCATGCACACGCACGCCGACCGTTGGGCCCAAAGACAAAGGGCACCAGCGGTGACTGGTGCCCTTGCTTTGCGTTGCGTCGTGTCGGCATCACCCGGGTGGGGGCGGCCAACTGGCTCGATGAGTTCTGGTTATCGGCCCGACAGTTTGTCTCCTCGGACCCCCATCAACGCAGCACCCCGTAAGGGTACGCCGCTGAGAGTGAATGCACTGTAAAGGGGCATGAGCAGGCCTCGCATTGGTGCTAACCCCGGGCGACGGGTGTTTGCAACATCCACTCGGCGGCCTTCTCGGCCAACATCAAGACGGGTGAGTTGGTGTTCCCACTGGTGATCAGCGGCATGACGCTGGCATCCGCAATGCGCAGGCCGGCCACCCCTTTGACGCGCAATTGTGCGTCAACTACCGCTGTCGCGTCGTCATCTCGCCCCATCTTGCAGGTGCCCACTGGGTGGAAGATGGTCGTGCCGATGTCACCCGCCAAGCGGGCCAAGTCTTCGTCGCTTTGAAACTGCACGCCCGGCTTGATCTCCTGCGGCTGATAGCGGGCCAGCGCGCTTTGGCTGACGATGCGGCGGGTCAGGCGCAGCGAGTCCGCTGCCACTTGCCGATCTTCAGGCGTGGAGAGGTAGTTGGGGCGGATGGCGGGAGCGGCTTTCGGGTCGGCCGAAGCGATATCCACTCGGCCGCGAGACGTGGGGTTGAGGTTGCAGACGCTGGCCGTGAAAGCATTGAAGCGGTGCAGCGGCTCGCCAAAGGCCTCTAATGAAAGAGGTTGGACGTGGTACTGCACATTAGGGTGCGGCTGCTCGGGCGACGAACGGGTAAAGGCCCCCAACTGCGAGGGAGCCATGCTCAAGGGGCCGCTGCGCTTGAGCGCGTACTCCAAGCCCATCATGGCCTTGCCCCACAGCGAATGCGCCATGGTGTTGAGCGTCTTGACGCCACTGACCTGATAGACCGAGCGGATCTGCAGATGATCTTGCAAGTTGGCACCCACTGACGGCAAATCTCTTTGCACGGCAATGCCCAGGCTCTGCAAGGCCGCAGCCGGGCCCAAGCCTGAACGCTGCAAGATGGCGGGGGTGCCTATGGCCCCGGCAGTCAGCACCATCTCGGTGGTGCAGCGGGCCTCCACGGGCTCACCGCCCTGCTCGGGGATGATCTCCACGCCCACGGCCCGCAGCGCGCCTTGCGCGTCCGGCTCCAAGAGCAGGCGGTTCACCGTCGCACCCGTCCACACCTGCAAGTTTTGGCGCGGAAAGGCTGGCCGCAAAAAGGCCTTGGCGCTGTTCCACCGAAAGCCGCTGCGCTGGTTGACCTCGAAATAGCCCACGCCTTCATTGCTGCCCCGGTTGAAGTCTTCGGTGGCGGGCAAACCTGCCTGCTGGGCGGCCTGGGCAAAAGCGTCCAAGATCTCCCAAGACAGGCGTTGTTTCTCGACCCGCCATTCGCCCCCGGCGCGTTGGCCCTTGGGGTCAAACCCGGGCGCGGCGTGAAAATCGTTCGCGCCCTTCCAGTGGTCTTCATGCCGCTTGAAGTAGGGCAGGCACTGGTCCCAGCGCCAATGCTCAGCCCCGGTCAGCGCGGCCCATTGGTCGTAATCCCGCGCTTGGCCGCGCATATAGATCATGCCGTTGATGCTGGAGCAGCCGCCCAGCACCCGCCCGCGCGGGTAGCGCAGCGAGCGGCCATTGAGCCCCGCATCGGGCTCGGTTTTGTAGAGCCAGTCGGTGCGCGGGTTGCCTATGCAATAGAGATAGCCCACGGGGATGTTGATCCACAGATAGTCATCGCGCCCACCGGCTTCGATGAGCAGAACACGGCGCTCAGGGTCGGCCGAGAGGCGATTGGCCAAGAGACAACCGGCGGTACCGCCGCCGATGACGATGTGGTCGTAGGTACTGGAGCTCATGGGTGCAAAACTGCTGGGGGGAAGGGGGAGTGTGCCGCATTTGTCAGCGCTGCCAGCGGCGCAACCCCAACGCACAAACCATGAGCACCAGCGCCGGTGCCCATACCCACAGGGCCTCGCTGCGCAGCACGCGCCAGCCACGCTCACCCCAAAACTGTTGAAGCCTAAGGGGCGAAACGGCGATAGGGCGCCAGTCTGCAAAGTGACGCTCGGCGCTGAAGGGCCACCAGAGGGCCACGCCCTCCCCTCCCGTTGTGAGCATGTCCAGCAAAGGATGCGACAAAGTCGCCGCAAAGATGAAGAGGGCGGCCACCGCTAAACTGCGCGCTTGAAGGGGCCGCCATAGCGCCGCAGCCAGCCCAGCCAACAGCACGGCAAACATCACGGAGTGGGTGGCCCCGCGATGGCCAAAAGCACTGGCATAGGCAATGCCAAATTTGAAGGCCAGAACATCGGCATCGGGCAGCATGGCAGCCGCCGCTCCGGCGGCCAGCAAGCGAGGAGACACCCAGCGTGTGCCCAGTGCTACGCCCAAGGCCACCGGAACCACCGGATGGGTTAGCAAGGTGGGCATAGCGCTTACGGTGCGGTCGGCTCTTGAGGGACAGGGGCGGGGCGTCCCTCCGGCACCCCCCGCGCATCCTCAAACAAGCGATACCAGTCCACCCGCCGGGTCAGCCACATTACGGCGGCGACGGCGGTGAAGAGGCCCACCGAGCCGATGACCAGCGCGGTTTGTTCGCGTTGCAGCAGCACGTACATCAGGCCGTAAAGCAGAGCCATGGCGCTGGCGAAGAGCAGTCCGGCTTTGCGCTGGCCCAGCATGTGGGCGGTGTAAGTGCCCAGCAGGGTGACGCAGGCGGTGCTGGCAGCAGCGTAGGCGATCCAGAAAGCGAAGTGTTCGGAGAGGCTGAGCAAGAGCAGGAAGAACAGCGTTAAGGCCAAGCCCACCAAGGCGTATTGCACCGGGTGGACGCGGCGGACGCGGCCTTGGCCCAGCACCTCGACCAGGGCCACGGCCACAAAGGTCAGTGCAATGAAGAGCAGGCCGTATTTGGTGGCACGGTCGCTCAGCATATAGGGGTTGACCGGGTCGATGAAGGCGACGGCCAAGGTGTCGACACAGCCTTTGGCGGCACCGGCCGTGGCTGCCACGGCACTGCCGTAACGCTGATCTTCACTGTCTGTGGCGCTTGATGCGGTAGATGGCTCGCAGAGCGGTGAATCGTCCAACACTTGCTTGGGCGCGGCCGAGGCGAGTGAAGAGACCTTCCACTGGGCCTCAAAACCGGCGTCGCTGATGTGGTGGTCTGTGGGCAAGAAGCGGCCCCCAAAGGAGGGGTGCGGCCAGTCGGCGCTGAGCTTCCAGGTGGTGGCGTTGGCTGCGGGCACCACGGCCAGACGGGCGGTGCCCACCAGCTCTAGCTCGATGCGGGCGGTGACGGCGGCTTTGTCTTCGGCCAGAGGCCAGGGCGCGGGCAGTGTCACGTGAAAGCCTTGGGTGTACTCGGCATGCTGGGTGCCGGGCTCCACTGCAAGCTCGGTGCCCTGCACCACGGCTTTGGCTTGGCGCACACCGCGCACATCGCCCAGCGCCAGCAACAGCACGGCAGGCTGGCACTTCAGTCGGCCATCGGCGCGCTCGGCCACGGGGCGCATGGCATGGGCGCTGGCCCAGTCAGCCTCCAGGGCAAAGTGGCCCACATAACCATTGACCTTGAACAGGCCGCGGTAGCGGGGCTCGTTATTGAGCACGGTGCTGATGCGCAGATTGTCCGGCGTCGCTTGCACCAAAAATTCGCGCTTCTCGACCACCTTCTTTTTGTCTTTACCCTCGCCCACCGTGCTGTCCCATTCCTCGGCGCATTGGCGTTGCAGCAAGGGGCCCAGCACGGTTTGCGCCCCGGCTTGAGACTGCTGCACGCTGCGCACGGCCTCTTGCTGGCGCTCAGCGCGCTCGTCCACCAAAAAGCCAATGCGCGCGAGCACGATGGTCAGGCCCAGGGCAAAGACGCTGACAGCGAAGACTTTGCCGAGTAGGGGAAATTTCATGGATGGCCTCCGGCCTTTGTTGCAATGCTGCGCAGCATCGCTGGCTCCGGTGAGGGCAGTAAGGGCTGTGTGAAGCCAGGGTGAAGTGGCCAGCGTCGGTCAAGTGGGCAAGCGGATGCTGAGCCGCAAGCCGGGCTGCGCGTTCTGGGCCGACCAGCGGCCTCCATGCAGTGCCACCACTTGGCCGACGATGGCCAGGCCCAGGCCGCTGCCCTTGCGGCCATCCAGCGGGTTGGCGGTGGCAAAAAAGCGCTGGCCCAGTTGGGGCAGCGCGTAGTCGGGCACGCCGGGGCCGTGGTCACGCACGCTCCAGCACACCTCGCGGCCTTCGCGCAGCACGGCCAGGTCGAGCTGGCGCGGTTGCCCCTGGGCCCCATGCTGGCTGGCATTGACCAAGGCGTTGGAGAGCGCCAGCGTGAGGGCCTCGGCATCCCCCCGCAGGGGCGCATGGTCGCGTGCCAGCCAGCGCACCGTCAGGCCCGTTTGGCTGAGCATGGCGGCATGCTGCTCCAGCAAGTGGTCGGTCAGGGCGACAAGATCTAAGGGGTTGCGCTGGGCCAGGCCGCGCTGGGTTTCTAGCTTGGAGAGGGCCAGCAGCTTGTCGACCAGCTCGCGCAGGCGCTGCACCTGGCCCTCAATCTGTGCGGTAAAGCGCTGCCGGTCGGCGGCTGGCAGGTCGTCTTGCAGCAGCTCGGCCGCGCCTTGGATGGCGGTGAGCGGGCTCTTGAGCTCATGGGTCAGGGCTCGCACATCGTGCTCCAGCCGGTCACGGCCTTCTAGGCGTTGGCGCATGCGGTCCATGGCCTGGGCCAGCTCGCCCAGTTCACCGGGTAGCTCGGGGGGCCGGGGCGCGGCGGCCAAGCCCTGTTCTGGCTCGCCCACCGCCAGCGCATAACTGCGCAGGCGGCGCACCGAGGCCACGGTCCAAAACGTCACGCCCAAGCCCACCAACAGCGACAGGCCCATCAGCCACACCCCGGCCCAGAAAATTTTGCGCTCGGCTCTGTCAATAAAAGGGGCCACGGTGGCCAAGGGTTTGCCCACCGTCACCACGCCCAGCAGGCGGCCGTTTTGTTGCACCGGGGCGGCCACAAACATCACCGAGCTGCGGTCGTCCGTCTGCACCTCGCGGGTGGCGCGGGCACCGTACTCGCCGCGCAAGGTGCGGGCCACGTCGCGCCAGCGGGAGTAGTCTTCGCCCACGGCGGGCTTGGGGCCTGAGTCAAACACCACCCGGCCCGCAGCGTCCGTCACATAGACCCGAAAGTCCAGCGTGCGTTTGTTGAGGCCCCAAATCTTGGCGTCGATGGGGCGGTTGGCATAGCTTTGCACTTGCTGGGCAAAGGCCGTGCCTTCCAGTGTGCCGCCGGGTGTCAGGGCGGCGAGGTCGGGCGTGGCGGTTTCGGCCAGCAGGTTGGCGGTGTCGATGAGGATGTCTTCCATCACCTCGCGCACACTGGGTTTGACCTCGGCCAAGAAGACGCGCAGCACAAAAAAGGCCGCCAGGCCCGTGATCAACAAGAAGCCGCCCAAGAGGCGAAGACCAATGCGCATGCTGTAGGGCCTCAGCCGCTGTGGGCTGGCGGCAGCTCCAGCGCATAGCCCAGGCCGCGGTGGGTGGCGATGGGCTCCAGATCGGGCCGACACTCGCGCAGCTTGGCGCGCAAGGTCTTGACGTGGGTGTCCACGGTGCGGTCGGTGGCCTCGCTGTGCAGGCCCCAGACTTGGTCGAGCAGCCACTCGCGGCTGCGGATGCGGCCGGGCGCGGCCAGCAGTGTGGCCAGCAAGCGGTACTCCATGCGCGTCAGGGCCAAGGTGTGGCCGCCAAAGCGAATGCGCTGGCCGTCTTCGTCCAGCTCGAACAAGGGTTTGGCTGGCTGTGCAGGCGCAAGCGACATGGCCGAACGCCGCAGCAAGGCTCGCAGGCGCGCCACCAGTTCGCGCGGGCTAAAGGGCTTGGTGAGGTAGTCGTCGGCACCGGTTTCCAGTGCGATCACGCGGTCCATCTCTTCTGCGCGGGCCGTCAGCATCAGCACGGGCAAGGCGCGCAGGTGGGCATCGGCGGCGGTGCGCCATTGGCGGCAAAGGTCCATGCCGTTGCCGTCGGGCAGGCCGACGTCCAGCACGGCCACGTCGGGGCGTTGGTGTTGGGCGTGTTGGTGGGCGTCGCGCAGCAGCAGGCTGTGGTGGACTTCAAAGCCTTCGCGCCTCAGGGCAAAAACCACGGTGTCGGCGATGGCCGGGTCGTCTTCGAGCAGCAGGACCAGAGGCATTTAGCGCGCCAAGTGAGAGCCCAAGACGGGGAAGAGCTTGAGCAAGCCGTCTTGCAGCAGTTCTACGGCCATGGCCGCCAAGATCAGCCCCATCAGCCGGGTCATCACATTGATGCCGGTTTGGCCCAGCACCTTGGCAATGCGGCCCGAGGCCGAGAAGGCCACATAGGTGGCCACGCCAATCACGACGCCGTAACCCACCAGAGCGGCGTGCTCCCAAACATTGCGCGTCTTTTCAGCATAAATCACCATGGTGGAAATGGTGGCCGGGCCGGTGAGCAAGGGGATGGTGAGCGGCACCACGGCAATGGACGAACCCGCATCGGCCTTGGCCTGGCCTTCGTCTACGTCTCTGGCGCGGCTCTCCGCGGGCTGGGCGTTGAGCATGTTCAGCGCTGAAATCAGCAGCAGCATGCCGCCGCCGACCTGAAAGCTTGCAATCGTGATGCCGAAAAACTCGATGATCTTCAAGCCCGCCAGGCTGCTGATGGCGATCACCAAAAAGGCGGCGAAGGCGCTGATGCGGATGGTGCGCTGGCGCTCTTCGCGGCTGAGGTGCTGGGTAAAGTGGATGAAGAAGGGCACCACACCAATCGGATTGACGATGGCCAGCAGCGCGATCAAGGGCTTGATGAATTCCATGGCCGCGCATTCTGGCTGCTATGGGGGCATCTGGCGAGGGGCGTGTCGCGCCGTCGGGCCTCCGGGGGCTCAGGCGGGCGTCGCCAGCAAGTGGGCGGCATAGCGCAGGCCGGCTGCTGACCGGGGCCCCCACCAGCTCAGCAGTTCGCCGTCGACCAGGCGCACACGGGCCTGGGGGCACAGCGCCTGGGCCTCGGCCAGGTGCTGGGCAGAAAAGGCATAAGGCTCACTGGACAGCCAGAGCTCGTCGATCTGGGCCAACCAGGCTTCATCCCCCTGCAAGACTGGGTAGCGCGCCGCGCCTTGGGGGCCACCCTCCACCACGGGCCAGGTGCGCGCACCGGCATGGGCCAGCAGGCGGCTGATATAGGTGTCGCGCGCCACCGTCATCCACGGCTCTCGCCAAATGAGGTACAGCAGCTTGGGCGGGCTTGCGGGCGCACTGGCCTGCACCTCGGCCAAGGCGACCCAAGTTGCTGTGTATGGACGCGGCGCCTTCGCTTGATGGTTCACGCTGGGTTGAAGCTCCACATGGTCTTTTTGTTCTAAAGGAGCTTCCCCGATGGGAAACAAACTCTATGTCGGCAACCTCGCTTACAGCGTGCGCGACGACTCTCTGCATCAAGCTTTCTCTGAATTCGGCACCGTCACGTCCGCTAAGGTCATGATGGACCGCGATACCGGCCGCTCTAAGGGCTTCGGTTTCGTCGAAATGGGTTCGGACGCTGAAGCACAAACCGCGATCAACGGCATGAACGGCCAGGCCCTCGAAGGCCGCGCTATTGTCGTGAACGAAGCCCGTCCTCGCGAAGAGCGTCCGGGTGGCTTCGGTGGCGGCGGTGGCCGCAGCGGTGGCGGCGGCTACGGTGGTGGCGCTGGCGGCGGTGGCCGTAGCCCCTACGGTGGCGGCGGTGCTGGTGGTGGCGGCGGCGGCCGCAGCCCCTACGGCGGCGGTGGCCGCAGTGGCGGCGGTGGTGGTGGTGGCGGCTACGGCGGTGGCCGCGGCGGTTACTGATCAGCCGCTCTGTAGCCTCTAAGGCTACAGGCCCAGATCAAAAGCGCAGTCGGGCAACCGCTGCGCTTTTTGCGTTTCTGGGCTGCGTCTCAACGGACCATCATTCCATTTCCAAATCATTCGTGTCTAGGCGCGACGCCGAAGACAGTGCTGGTGCACGGCGAGGCGGAGCTACAACGACACGGATGATTTAGAAATGGAATCAGGTTTCGCCGCGCCGCTTTTTGCGGCCTCGCCCGGCAAATAGCGCATCAAACACCGGGTTGGGCAGCAGGCGCATCAGCTTGGCCACCACGCCCATCTGCCAGGGGATGACGCGGTAGCTGCTGCCCGCAGTGATGGCCTCAAAGGCCTTTTGGGCAAAGTCCTCGGGCTGCATCAAAAACGGCATGGGGTAGGTGTTGGCCGCCGTCAGCGGCGTGGCAATGTAGCCCGGCACCAAAGTCACCACCTTCACGCCAAACGGGCGGCATTCGCCGCGCAGGCTCTCGCAATAAGCCACCACGGCCGACTTGCTAGCGCAATAGGCCCCGTGGCCAGGCAGGCCCCGGATGGAGGCCACACTGGCCACGCCCACCAGGCAGCCGCTGCGGCGCTCGCGCATGGGTGCCACAAAGGGGTGGAAGGTGGCGGCCAAGCCTAAGTTGTTGGTGGCGAAGGTGTCGCGCATCACGTCCAGGTCGGCACGGATGGCCGTGTCCATGCCCACACTGATGCCGGCGTTGGCAATCACCACATCGGGCAGGCCGCATTCGGCCAGACAACGCTGACCGGCGGCGACGATGCTGTCCACGTCTTGCACGTCCGCTGCGGTGGCCCAGCATTGTTCGGCGCTCAAACCTTGAGCAAGTGCCCATTCACTTAACACTTCCACGCGCCGTGCCACCAGGGCTAAGCGCCAGCCTGCCCGGGCAAATTGCAGGGCCAAGGCTTGGCCGATGCCGCTGGAGGCCCCGGTAATGAACACCAGCGGGCGGGAAGACACAGCAGAGGGAGAGGCGTTCATCCGGGCTTTCGGGGGGCTGGGGCCAGCCGAGGTTGCAAGCGGGCCTGGACCCGCCCATGCAACAGCAACTGGCCCTGGGTTTGGTCAAAGTCCAGTGCATCGGCCTGGAACTCGCTGCCGCCTTGGCGGACACGCACCGGCTGGTCGGCCACCATGCGTCGCTCTTTGAGATAGGCGATCAGGCGCTCGCCTTCGATTTGCACCACATCGCCCTCGGCCCCGGTGCTGACCACTTTGGCTCCGCCCTCTAAGCGCACCTGGGTGCCATCGCCCAAGGCCACTGCGCGCCGAGCGGTGGCATGGGTGATGCGGCCGTCTTCTCCGGTGGCGATGAGGCGTACCGTGTCGATTTCAGTTTCGTCTGTGTCTGGATAGTGGCGCAATTTCTCACCCATCAGGCGCGCCGTCGGCCGACCTTGGGCGTCGAAGCGTTCGATGCTGAAGGTGGCCATGGTGTAGTCCGGCTCACAATGCCTTGGGCGTCGAGCAGCGGTTGCGCTGCGGCCAGCTTGTCGCTGACGCCAAACAGCGCATGGGTCAGGCCCAAGTCCGCCACACGGCGGCGCACTGCGGGTGAGTCTCGCCCGGTGATCACCACCGGCAAGATGCCGCCTTGCGCCAGCAGCTTCAAGCCATGGCCGTCCAGCGCATGGAAGGCCTTGAAGCCCTCGCCGCCCTCGCCAATAAAGAGCCGCCCATCTGTGAGCACGCCATCCACATCAAAAATGGCCAGCTTGACGCCCAGGCCTTGGCCTTGGGCCTTGAGCAATAACTCGGGTTCAAACCGCAGGGCGGGGGTGGTGATCTCGCGCATCGCAGCCTTCAAATGACCTTGGCCTGCATCAGGTCGTTGGTGTTGATGGCTCCGCACAGGCAGTCGGCTTCATCCACCACCAGCAGGCTGGTGATGCGGTGCTGCTCCATCAAGGTGGCGGCTTCGGCGGCCAAGGCATCAGCCCGCACGGTTTTGGGCCGGGCGAACATGACCTCGCTGGCCTTGAGTGCGCGCAGGTCAGCACCGGTTTCGATCAGGCGGCGCAAGTCGCCGTCGGTGAAGATGCCCAGAATGCGGTCGCCGCCCGGCCCCGGCTCCACCACGGCCGTGGCACCCAAGCCCTTTTGCGACATCTCATGCACCACGTCCAAAAACGCGGCATCAGCACGCACGCGGGGCACTTGCTCGCCCGCACGCATCAGGTCGCGCACATGCATCAGCAGTTTGCGGCCCAAGGCCCCACCGGGGTGAGAACGGGCAAAGTCTTCCTCTCTGAAGCCGCGTGCATCCAGCAGCGCTACCGCCAGCGCATCCCCCAGCGCCATTTGCGCGGTGGTGCTGGCCGTGGGTGCCAAGTTGAGGGGGCAAGCCTCTTGTGCGACGGTACACAGCAGCACATGGTCGGCATGGGTTGCCAGGGTGGACTGCGGCCGCCCCGTCAGCGCCACCAACACCACGTCCATGCGGCGCAGGCCCGAGAGGATGGCATTGATCTCCCCACTCTCACCAGAGTTGGAGATGGCCAGCACCACATCGCCCGCTGCCACCATGCCCAAATCGCCGTGGCTGGCCTCAGCAGGGTGGACAAAAAAGGCCGGTGTCCCGGTGGACGCCAAGGTGGCGGCGATCTTGCGGCCCACATGGCCGCTTTTGCCCATGCCCATCACCACCACGCGGCCACGCGTGTTCAGAATGGCCTGCACCACCCCCACAAAACCCTGGCCCAACAGGTCGCGCACACCCAGCAAGGCTTGCGCCTCAATGTCTATGGTGTTGCGTGCCAGTTGCAAGGCGCGGTCGGCTTCTTGGGCGGTGAGTGGTTTCACGGGCAGGTGAGTGGTTGAGAATAGGGGGATTCTAGAAGGCGACAGAGAAAGGGATGCTGGATTGGCCACGACGCTTGAATTGGTGCTGCTCTACCTGATGGCCGCCGTGGCCGGCGTGGTCGCCTGCCGCCTGATGCGTCTGCCACCCATGCTGGGTTATCTGGTGGTGGGCGTGCTGATCGGACCCAATGCGTTGGCACTGGCCAAAGATTCAGGTGGGGTCAGGTACTTGGCCGAATTTGGCGTGGTCTTTTTGATGTTCGTCATCGGGCTGGAGTTCAACCTGCCCAAGCTGCGCAGCATGCGCACACTGGTGTTTGGCCTGGGGCTGAGCCAAGTGGTGTTGACCATGGCGGGGGCGCTGCTGGGTAACACCGCCCTGATCTGGTTGTTCAGTTTTGCTACGCGCCCCTGGGAGCTGGGCTGGCAAGGCGCGGTGGTGCTGGGCAGTGCCATGGCTATGTCGTCCACAGCCATTGTGGTGAAGATGATGGCCGAGCGGCTGGAGATGGAAAGCGAGCATGGCAAGCGGGTGATCGGCGTCTTGCTCTTCCAAGACCTGGCGGTGGTGCCGCTGTTGGTGCTTATTCCTGCGTTGAATTCCTCGCCCGAGGACATGGCCCGCTCCATGGCGTTGGCTGTGCTCAAGGCGGCCGTGCTGTTAACCGTGCTTTTGGTGGGTGGCCAGCGGGTCATGCGGCATTGGCTCACTCTGGTGGCTCGCCGCAAGAGCGAAGAGTTGTTTGTGTTGAATGTGTTGCTGGTGACGTTGGGCCTGGCCTATCTCACCGAGCACGCCGGTTTGTCGCTGGCGTTAGGGGCTTTTGTGGCGGGCATGTTGATTGCGGAGACCGAGTTCAAACATCAGGTTGAAACCGACATCCGCCCTTTTCACGACGTGCTGTTGGGCCTGTTCTTCATCACCATCGGCATGAAGCTGGACTGGCGTCCGGTGCTGGACCAATGGTTTCTGGTACTGCTGCTCACCTCTATGCCCGTGGTGGCCAAAGCCGTGCTGGTCACGGGCCTGGCCTGGGCCTTCCGCGCGCCGACTGGCGTGGCGCTGCGCACGGGCTTGTATCTGGCCCAAGCAGGTGAGTTCGGTTTTGTGCTGCTGACCCTGGGGGCCGAGCAACAGTTGATCGCACCGCAATGGATGAGCCCGGTGCTGGCGTCCATGGTGCTGTCCATGCTGGCCACGCCCTTCATCATCATGCACAGCGACCGTATCGTGGTGCGCCTGGCGGCAAGCGACTGGATGATGCAGTCCGTAGCGCTCACCAGCATTGCCAAGAAAGCCATGCGCACCGAGGCCCACGTCATCATCTGTGGCTATGGGCGCAGTGGCCAGAACCTGGCCCGCTTGCTGGAGGCAGAGGCCATTCCCTATATGGCCTTGGACCTGGACCCGGATCGTGTGCGCCAAGCCGCCGCCGCCGGGCAGAGCGTGGTGTTTGGCGACGCTGCCCGCTTGCAAAGCCTGATGGCGGCAGGCCTGGCGCGCGCCAGTGCGGTGGTGATCAGCTACCACGACACACCGTCCGCGCTGAAGATCTTGCAGCAAGTGCGAGAACACGCTCCGCACGTACCGGTGGTGGTACGCACGCTGGACGACACCGACCTGGAAGCCTTGCGCGCCGCTGGAGCCACCGAGGTGGTGCCCGAGGCCGTGGAAGGCTCGCTGATGCTGGCCAGCCACGCCTTGGCCTTGGTGGGCGTGCCCATGCGCCGCGTGATCCGCCTCACCCGCGACGCCCGCGACGCCCGCTACAGCCTGCTGCGCGGTTACTTCCACGGGGCCGACGACGACACCGCTGAAGAACTGGAACAAGCCCGGCTGCATACGGTGCCCTTGCCACTGGCCGCTGCCTGCGTGGGCCAGACCTTGGCGCATCAAGCCCTGCATGCGCTGGGCGTGAATGTGGTGTCACTGCGGCGTACCGATGGCAGGGTGATCAAACCCCACGATGAGCTGACCCTGGCCGGGGGAGATACCTTGGTGCTGGCTGGCAAGCCCGAACCCTTGGCCCTGGCCGAGAAAAAGCTGCTGACCGGCTGACGCCGCTTTAGGCCAAGGGCAAGCCGCGCTCTAAGTTGGCCTGCATGCGGGCCACCATCACGGCCCCTAAGCTGCGCAACACCTCCAAGGCCATAGAGGGCTGGCGCAAAGCCATTTCGTCCAGGCGATGCCTGGGCAAGGCCCAGACGGTGCAGGGCGACATGGCCTCGACCTGGGCCATGCGCGGCGAGTCGCCAAACATGGCGGGCTCACCCACGATGGAGCCAGGCCGCAAAATAGCCACCGGCCGACGGCCCGCTTGCGGTGGCAATGGCACATAGACTTGCAGCGTGCCCTGCTCCAGCAGGTAGACGGTGCGCTCCATGTCGCGGTACTTCACCAGCACCTCGCCCGAGCGCAGGGTGACCTCATTGAAATAGTCGCCAAACAACTGCCACTGTCGCGCGTCCAAGCGCGGGCGAAAGCTGTCTTCCGCGTTAAGCGACTGCACCGCTTGAATCACCTGGTCGAATGCCATCCTGGCTCCCTGCCTGACCCAGACCGCCCGCCCGCAAACATGCGCGCGCTGAGGCCAACGTTGGGCGCAATTATGAGCAGCGCCACCGCCCAACTGCAAGCTGCCCCGAGGGGATGTGGGGAACCGCAGGGCCCCACTCCTGATGTGAGGATGGTGAGAGCTTGGCTATTTGCCGATACAAAAGCGGGTGAAGATTTCACCCAAGAGATCGTCGGCGCTGAAGCGCCCGGTGATCTCCTGCAAGGCTTGGTGGGCCAGCCGAAGCTCTTCCGCAAACAGGTCCAGCGCCGCATCGGCCACGGCCGCATGCTCAGCCGCCCACCCTAGGTGCTCACGCGCCCTCGCCAGGGCTTGAACGTGACGGCTGCGCGCGATGAACACCCCCTCGGGGGCCGCCTGCCAGCCTGCTCGCTCCAGCAGCATCTGGCGCAAGGCCTCCAGGCCCTGGCCGGTGTGGGCCGACAAGGTCAACACAGTGCCCACACCACCGCTGTGCGCCTGGGCGGCAGCGGCAGCCTCTGGCGAGGCATCGGCCTTGTTATAGACCTGGATCAAGCGGCTGCGGTCCACTTGCGAGAGTCTCTGCGCAATGCGAGTTTCGGCGGTTTGATAGTCGGGGTGCTGTAGGCGCGTCAAATCGTGCAAAAACAACACCGCATCAGCGCTGGCAATGGACTCCCAACTGCGCGCCACACCAATACGCTCCACCTCGTCGCTGGCATCTGCAGCGTCGCGCAGGCCGGCGGTGTCGGTGACGTGCACGGGCACACCTTGGATCTGGATGGTCTCGCTGACCCGGTCTCGGGTGGTTCCTGCGATGGGGGTCACAATGGCCAACTCCGCGCCAGCCAAGGCATTGAGCAGCGAGCTTTTGCCCACATTGGGCTGCCCGGCCAAAACGACTCTCAGCCCCTCTCTTAACAAGGCACCCTGGCGGGCCTGCGATTGCACTGCCTCCAGTTGCGACACCACTTGGCGCAACTTGCCGCGCGCATCAGCCTTTTCCAGAAAGTCGATTTCCTCTTCTGGGAAATCAAGCGTGGCTTCGACCAGCATGCGCAGGTTGACGATGCGCTCGGCCAGCGCCTCAATCTCCTTGGAGAACGCGCCGCCCAAAGAGCGGCTGGCCGAGCGGGCAGCCGCTTCGGTGCTGGCGTCGATCAGGTCAGCCACGGCCTCGGCCTGGGCCAAATCCAGCTTGTCATTCAAGTAGGCCCGCAGGGTGAACTCACCCGGCTCGGCCAGGCGCAGGCCCATGGCAGAGCCCGCCTCTAAGCAGCGCGCCAGCAGCAGTTGCAGCACCACCGGCCCGCCATGGGCTTGCAGCTCCAGCACGGCCTCACCGGTGTAGCTGTGGGGTGCAGGAAAGTAGAGCGCCAGGCCGTGGTCAATGGCCTCGCCGTCGGCTGTCTTAAAAGCACCGTAGCGGGCTTGGCGGGGTGCCAGAGGTGCACCGATCAAGGCGTCCACCAGCGGCTGCAAGTCGCGGCCAGAGGCCCTCACAATGCCGACCGCGCCTCGTCCGGGCGCGGTGGCAATGGCAACAATGGGGTCTTGATGGCGGCTGAGTGACACAGCGGGGATTGTCCGCTATCGAGCAGCGCAGGCCGTGAACCGCATGGCCGCGAAAGTGGCGCGGAGGGAGGGGGCGGTGCCGGGCGTCAATACCCTGCGTCCGCGCACCCTCCTGGCGGGCAGCGTGCCTCACTGGGAGGTGCCGTACCGGCCAATTCCCCGCATAGAAGGGATGGGGCTTTCAAGCCCCTTGGCTCAGTCATCGGCCAGCGCTTGGCCAACTTAAGTCAACAACGCATGGGCTGCGTTCAGGCAACGCCCATTTGCTTGTTGATCATCCACTGCTGGCCAATCGACAGCAGGTTGTTGACCAGCCAATACAGCACCAAGCCAGCGGGGAAGAAGAAGAACATGAAGCTGAACATCAAGGGCATCAGCCACATCATCTTGGCCTGCATCGGGTCTGCAGGCGCGGGCTGTAGCCACACCTGCAACAAGCTCGACAGCGTCATCAAGACCGGCAGGATGAAGAACGGGTCCTTGGCCGATAGGTCGGTGATCCAGCCAATCCAAGGCGCGCCGCGCATCTCCACGGTAGAGAGCAGCACCCAGTACAGCGCAATGAAGAAGGGCATCTGCACAAAGATGGGCAGGCAGCCGCCAATCGGGTTGACCTTTTCTTCGCGATAGATGCGCATCATCTCTTGCTGCATCTCTTGCGGTTTGTCCTTCAGGCGCTCACGCAGCTCCATGATGCGCGGGTTGACCGCCTTCATCTTGGCCATGGACTTGTAAGCGTTGGCATTGAGCCAATAGAAGGCAATCTTCAGCAGCACCACCAGCGCTACGATGGACCAACCCCAGTTGCCCAACACGCTGTGCAGCCAATGCAGCACGGCAAACATGGGCTTGGCCAGAATGGTGAACCAGCCGTAGTCCTTCACCAACTCCAGGCCTGGGGCCAGGGCAGCGAGCTTCTTCTCTTCTTGGGGCCCCACATAAAGGGTGGACTCATGCACCTGAGTCGCCTCTGCGGCCAAGGTGCCCAGGTCTTGCAGCATGGCCACTTCATACAAGTTGGGCACGCTGGGGTGCTTGCGGCTGGCAAACTCGCGCGGCGTGCCCGGTGCCACCAACCATGCCGAGGTGAAGTAGTGCTGCACCATGGCCACCCAACCCTCATTGCTGCGGGTGTTGTGGCTGGGCTTGTCATTGGGACCGCGCTTCTCGATGTCCTTGAACTCCACCTTTTCGAACTTCTTCTCTTCCGAATACACCGCCGGGCCGGTGAAGGTGAAGTAGAACGACGACTCACCCGCCGGGGCATTGCCATCGCGCTGCAATTGCAGATAGAGGCGTGGCTGCACCGGGGCTGCGCCCACGTTCACCACCTCGTGCTTAACGCCCACGGTGTATTGGCCGCGCTTAAACGTATAGGTCTTGGCCAGCTTCACACCACCGACCTCGGGTGATTCAAAGCGCACCACCACTTCGTTGGCACCGTCTTTGAGCGTGCGCTCGCCAGGCTTGGCCGTCATCACCGTGAAGTGGTTGGGCAAGGCTGGGCCACCGGCTACAGCGGAGATCAGGCCCGACTGCGCCAGATAGGTGCGCTCGGCGCTGGTATCCATCAACACGGTATTGCGCTTGGGGTCCACGCTGTCGGGGTAGGCCAGCAATTCGGCACGGCGCATGTCGCCACCCTTGCCGTCCAGCGTCACCTTCAGCACATCAGTGCTGACGACAATTTGCTCGGCCGGTTGGCCCGTAGCGGGCGCCGCAGCTTGGGCGGCCGCTGTGGCAACGCCTGCGGCGGCCACCTGGGCCGCAGAACCAGCCACCGCCGCGCTACTGGCAGCGGTAAAAGCGATAAGCCCGCACCGGCAGCGCAAGCAGCCGACGCGGCAACTCACGCCACTCAAAAGCGCGTGGTTCAAGAGGCTGAGACATCGCTGGACGGCGCTGCCGCCTTGGCTTTGCCCTGCCCGCCTCTGGGCTTGCGGCCCGCGCTGGGGGGCAGCGGCGAATGCACAGCACGGTGGAACAATGTGCTCAGTTCCTCACGCGCCAGCGCACGCAGCGCGGCCGAAGCAGCGCTGGGGAACTGTTGCCGATCAAACGGCGCCCGCACCCTCACCACCCACAAACCTGCAGGCAATTCAGAGGCATGCAAGGCCATGGCGGCTTTCACCTGACGTTTGATGAGCGTGCGTGTCACCGCCCGCTTGGCATGCCGCTTAGGCACCACCAAGCCCAACCATTGACCGCCCTCATCCACAGCCGGGACCGCCAAGAGTGGCTCGCCTGTGGATAACTCGGTGGACAAGGGCGGGAAAACCGGTGAATCAACCGCCTTCACGCTCACTGGGCCAGCACGCGAAGGCACGCCAGCCAAATAGTGAACAGCGAAGTGAGTGCTCTTTGACCGCTGATGTGCGGACAACACCCGTTCGAAATCGGCCGGACGCACGATGCGGCCGATCATGACGCGAAGGTCAGACCTGCGACAGCTTCTTGCGGCCCTTGGCGCGGCGCGCGGCAATCACGGCACGGCCACCACGGGTCTTCATGCGGACGAGGAAGCCGTGCGTACGGGCGCGACGGACCTTGGAAGGCTGATAGGTGCGCTTCATGGTTCTAGTACCTTGAAAGAAAAATAAAACCGGGCCGACCCTCGCAAAGGCCCCACCCGACCGAAGCACTGCCAGCAGCCATGCGGGCTGCACAGCGTCTCAGGGCCCCAACGTCAAAGCTTGGCCCACCCGTGCTCCGGGAAACCCACTATTAGAGCAAATTCTGACCAAGCGGTCAAACCTGTACCCAGAACGCGACTTTGACAAGCATTGTTAAACCCTCTTGACCTCCGACAAAAAACTGTGGATAACCTCGTCCCGGGAGGCGCAAACCGCGCATAGAATTCGCCCGCTCTAAAAGAACTTGTCCACAATGAGCTTAGACCTCTGGCAGCGTGCTTGCGATCGACTCGCCGCCGAACTGCCTGAACAACAATTCCTGACCTGGATCCGCCCATTGCCCCCCGCCGACATCAGCGATGCCGGTGACGGCAGCTTGGTGGCGTGCGTGCGCGTGCCCAACCGCTTCAAGCTCGATTGGATTCGCTCGCAGTACGGCCACCGCATTGAGGCCCTGCTGGGTGAGATGGCGGCCAAGCCCGTGCGGCTGGAGTTGGCCCTGGCCCCGCGTGAGGCTTTGGCCAGTGCTGGCGTGCGCCCACTGCCCAGCCGCCCGCACAGCGCCGCCCGTGTGCTGGCCAATGCCATGGCCGTGGCCAGCCAACAGGCCGTGCCTGTGCCCAGCGCGGTGGGTGGTGTTAGCGACGAGCCCCCGGCCCATGACGCCACAGAGCCCGCCCGCACCGGCACCCTGCCGCAGGCCCCGGTGACCAACCGCCACCGGCTCAACCCGGTGCTGACCTTTGACACCCTGGTGGCCGGCCGCGCCAACCAAATGGCCCGCACGGCAGCCCTGCATGTGGCCGGGGCGCCCGGTGCCATGTACAACCCGCTGTTCATCTACGGCGGCGTGGGCCTGGGCAAAACCCACTTGGTGCATGCCGTGGGCAACCAACTACTCAAAGACAACCCCAACGCCCGTGTGCTGTACCTGCACGCCGAGCAGTTCATCTCCGACGTCGTCAAAAACTACCAGCGCAAGACCTTTGACGAGCTGAAGGCCAAGTACCACCAGCTCGACTTGCTGCTGATCGACGACGTGCAGTTCTTTGCCGGTAAAGAGCGCACCCAAGAAGAGTTCTTCAACGCCTTTGAAGCCCTGCTGGCCAAAAAGGCGCACATCATCATGACCAGCGACACCTACCCCAAGGGGCTGGTGGACATTGATGAGCGCCTGACCAGCCGGTTTGACAGCGGACTGACCGTGGCCATCGAGCCGCCCGAGCTGGAAATGCGGGTGGCGATCTTGCTGAGCAAGGCCAAGGCCGAAGGCACGCCCCTGCCCGAAGACGTGGCGTTTTTTGTGGCCAAGAACGTGCGCGCCAATGTGCGCGAACTCGAAGGCGCCCTGCGCAAAGTGCTGGCCTACGCCAAGTTCAGCCACAAAGAGATCACCATCCACTTGGCCCGCGAGGCGCTCAAAGACCTGCTGTCCATCCAGAACCGGCAGATCTCGGTGGAAAACATCCAAAAAACGGTGGCCGACTTCTACAAGATCAAAGTCGCCGACATGTACAGCAAAAAGCGCCCGGCCAGCATTGCCCGGCCGCGCCAGATTGCCATGTACTTAGCCAAGGAGCTGACCCAAAAAAGCCTGCCCGAGATTGGCGAGCTCTTTGGCGGCCGCGACCACACCACCGTGCTGCACGCCGTGCGCAAGATCGGTGGCGAGCGCCAGAAAAACACCGAGCTGAACCAGCAGTTGCATGTGCTGGAACAAACTTTGAAGGGCTAGTGCTGGCCTGGCCCGACCGGCCCAGCACGCGCTGGCGTCAGGTCGGCGTAAATCCTTGAAAAAACAAGCGAAAATGTCTTTTCGCAACAACCCGCGATTGAGGACGACATGATTGTTCTGAAAGCCCCGCAACAAGACCTGCTCGGTGCCCTGCAAGCGGTGGCCGGCATTGTGGAGCGGCGCCATACCCTGCCCATCCTCGCCAATGTGCTGATGCGCAAGACCGGCGAGAACATCGAGCTCACGACCTCCGACCTGGAGATCCAGGTGCGCACCAACGCCACATTGGGCGGCGACAGCGGCACCTTCAGCACCACGGTGGGTGCGCGCAAGCTCATCGACATCCTCAAAACCCTGCCCGCCGACCAGGTGGTGAGCCTGACGGCCAATGCCTCCAAGCTCACTTTGCAAGGCGGCAAGAGCCGCTTCACGCTGCAAACCCTGCCGCCCGAGGACTACCCCCTGGTGAACGAGGCGGTTGATTTCGGCCCCGCCTTCAGCGTGCCGCAAAAAACGCTCAAGAGCCTGATCGACCAAGTCCACATCGCCATGGCGGTGCACGACATCCGTTACTACCTCAACGGCATCTTGTTTGTGGCCGAGGGCAAGACCCTGACCCTGGTCGCCACCGACGGCAGCCGCCTGGCCCTGGCGCAAGCCGAGCTGGAAGCCGACATCCCCAAGCAAGAGGTGATCCTGCCCCGCAAGACGGTGCTGGAGCTGATGCGCTTGCTCAAAGACGGCAAGAGCGGTGCGGACGACCAGATCGAGATGCGCTTTGCCGGCAACCAGGCCAAGTTCATCTTCAGTGGCATGGAGTTTGTGACCAAGCTGGTTGAGGGCAAGTACCCCGACTACAACCGCGTCATCCCCAAGAACCACCAGAACATCATCACCCTGGGCCGCCAGACCTTGCTGTCCAGCCTGCAGCGCGCCGCCATCTTGACGAGCGAAAAGTTCAAGGGCGTGCGCGTCAATGTGGACCCAGGCGTCTTGCGCATTGCCTCCAGCAATGCTGAGCAAGAAGAAGCCAAAGAAGAAATCGAGATCGATTACGACGGCCCGGCCATCGAGATCGGCTTCAACGTCACCTACCTGATGGACGCCCTGGCCAACATCAGCCAAGAGATGGTGCGGCTGGAGCTGCACGACGGCGCCTCCGCCGCCCTCATCACCGTGCCCGAGCAATCGGGCTTCAAGTATGTGGTGATGCCGATGCGCATTTAACGCGCTTCACCAAGTTGACCAACAGCGGGCCCAGTTGCCCGCTTCGCTGTTTCAAAAGGGCCGCTTTTGCACCCGCCCAAGCGCCCTAACGCCGAGATAGACCCCCATGATTGACTCCCAGAACCCCTCGCAAAACCCTGCTGGCCAACCCGGCGACGACGGCGTGACCCGCCGCGAGGTGCCCTCTGCTGAAGGCCAAACGGCCTCCACCGGCAACGAGGCCAGCGCGGCCTACGGCGAAGGCAGCATTCAGATCCTGGAAGGCCTGGAGGCCGTGCGCAAGCGCCCCGGCATGTACATCGGCGACACGTCGGACGGCACCGGCCTGCACCACCTCGTCTTCGAAGTGGTGGACAACTCCATCGACGAAGCCCTGGCCGGCCATTGCGACGACATCGTCGTCACCATCCACACCGACAACTCCATCAGCGTCACCGACAACGGCCGCGGCATCCCCACCGGCGTGAAGATGGACGACAAGCACGAGCCCAAGCGCAGTGCCGCTGAAATTGCCCTGACCGAGCTGCACGCTGGCGGCAAGTTCAACCAGAACAGCTACAAGGTCTCGGGCGGCCTGCACGGCGTGGGTGTGTCTTGCGTGAACGGCCTCTCCAAGTGGCTGCGTCTGGTGGTGCGGCGCGACGGCAAGGTGCATCAAATCGACTTCAAGCAAGGCGTGCCGCAAGACCGCGTGCTCGAAGAGCGCGACGGCGTGATGACCAGCCCCATGCGCATCACCGGTGACACCGAGAAGCGCGGCACCGAAGTGCACTTCTTGCCCGACACCGAGATCTTCAAAGAGAACAACGAGTTCCACTACGACATCCTGGCCAAGCGCCTGCGCGAACTCTCCTTCTTGAACAACGGCGTCAAGATCCGCCTGATCGACGAGCGCAACAACAAGGAAGACAACTTCGCCTACGCCGGTGGCGTCAAAGGCTTTGTGGAGTTTGTGAACAAGGGCAAAAAAGTCCTGCACCCCAACATCTTCCATGCCGTGGGCGACAAGGTCTCTGAGCAAGGCACCAATGTGGGCGTGGAAGTGGCCATGCAGTGGAACGACTCCTTCAGCGAGAACGTCCTCTGTTTCACCAACAACATCCCCCAGCGTGACGGCGGCACCCACCTGACCGGCCTGCGCGCCGCGATGACCCGCGTCATCAACAAGTACATCGAAGACAACGAGCTGGCCAAGAAGGCCAAGGTCGACGTCAGCGGCGACGACATGCGCGAAGGCCTGGCCTGCGTGGTCAGCGTCAAAGTGCCTGAGCCCAAGTTCAGCAGCCAGACCAAAGACAAGCTCGTCAGCTCGGAAGTGCGCGCCCCGGTGGAAGACATCGTCAGCCGCCTGCTGACCGACTGGCTGCTGGAGAACCCCAACGACGCCAAGATCATCTGCAGCAAGATTGTGGATGCCGCCCGCGCCCGCGAGGCCGCCCGCAAAGCCCGCGAGATGACCCGCCGCAAAGGCGTGCTCGACGGCATGGGCTTGCCCGGCAAACTGGCCGACTGTCAAGAAAAAGACCCAGCGCTGTGCGAAATCTACATCGTGGAGGGTGACTCCGCCGGTGGCTCTGCCAAGCAGGGCCGCGACCGTAAGTTCCAGGCCATCCTGCCCCTGCGCGGCAAGATCCTGAACGTCGAGAAAGCCCGCTACGAGAAGCTGCTGACCAGCAATGAAATTCTCACGCTGATCACCGCCTTGGGCACCGGCATTGGCAAGGGCATGGGGGGCGACGACTTCAACCCCGACAAACTGCGTTACCACCGCATCATCATCATGACCGACGCGGACGTGGACGGTGCCCACATCCGCACTCTGCTGCTGACCTTCTTCTACCGCCAGATGCCCGACCTGGTCGAGCGCGGCCACATCTACATTGCCCAGCCGCCGCTCTACAAGGTCAAGCAAGGTAAGCACGAGCAATACCTCAAAGACGGCAACGAGCTGGACGCCTACCTGATGCGCGTGGCCCTGGACGGCGCCGCCATTGAGCCGGGCGAAGGCCGCCCCGTGCTGCAAGGCGAAGCCCTGAACGAGCTGGCCCGCGCCTATGTCACCGCCACCAGCGTCATCAACCGGCTGAGCAACTGGATGGACGTGGAAGCCCTGCGCGCCATCTCCGACGGCCTGACCCTGAACCTGGACGACGCCGCCAACGCCGCCACCAGCGCCAGCGCCCTGAAGGCCGCACTGCTGCAAATTGGCAGCACCGCCGACGTGGACGCCGTGTTTGACGAGCGCACCGACAAGCACCTGCTGCGCATCAGCCGCCGCCACCACGGCAACATCAAGAGCAGCGTCATCACCCCCGACTTTGTACACGGCGGCGACTACGAAGCCCTGGCCACCGCAGGCCGCACCTTCAAGGGCCTGCTGAGCAACGACGCCGTGGTCAAACGCGGCGAAGGCGAAAAGCAAAAAGAAACCGCCTGCGGCAACGACTTCCGCGCCGCCATGGCCTGGCTCATGACCCAAGCCGAAAACGCCGTGGGCCGCCAGCGCTACAAGGGCCTGGGCGAAATGAACCCCAGCCAGCTCTGGGAAACCACCATGGACCCCACCGTGCGCCGCCTGCTGCGCGTGCAGATCGAAGACGCCATCGAAGCCGACAAGGTCTTCACCATGCTGATGGGCGACGAGGTGGAGCCGCGTCGGGACTTTATTGAGACGAATGCGCTGAGGGCGGCGAATATTGATGCTTGAAAAAAGAAAACTAAACAAATGAAAAGAACCCTCCTTTCGGAGGCTGTAGTCGTCATTGCAGTAACATTGTCACCCACTATATGCTTGGGTGACACGGCCGCATGCCCACCAAATAAGATTGGTGACAATACCAAGAAAGTCACTTCGCTATTGGACTACCTGTCCGAAAAGGGATCCACAGCAGCCGCATCGGTTGCTGAGTGCGCTCTTACGGTTTATCGATCGATAAACGTTGTCAACTTAGCAAGAGCAACGCCCCACAGATATGAGCAACTGGCGCAAGAGGTGGGTAATATCCAAAGATCTGCAGCCCAATCTCTGCTCGAAGCTGGTGATATTGAAGGATCTAAGCGATTTGACAAGCAAGAAGTTCTTGCAAGAAAGGCCATTCTGATTGACATGCAACAGCTGGATGATGAGGCCAAGCGCATCCTTAGAAGCGAACGAATCCGGCAGATAACCTACCTATCGCAGGCTCTAATCCGTCAAGATGATGGACTGCAACTTCACGAAGTGCTGTCAGGAGTAGATGTAGACCTCCTGCAGAGTCAAGTGATTTCAGCCTGGATGATGGCTGTTGCGAGTTGCCCCTCTTGGAAGATGTCGCTGGCTGGTGGCGTGTCCAACATTCGTCTTAAGAATGATGTGTGCAGCAATTCTTGCCGCGGACAGGTGAGGGCAGCACTAGATGCGGTTTCTATTTGGAAAGACACTCGAAAACAGGACTGGTCAAAAATAGGTCAGGGCAGTGAATTATTTGCTCGAATGAAGCATTCCATTAGAATTTGTCCGCAAAATTAAATGCATAAGATTCTAATTTCATTGACCTTAACCTTTGGTCTTTTGGTGAGCGAGGCTCATGCTTCGGAGCCCGTAGCCGTAGCTGAAGGCGCTACCTCCAACTCGGTCAAAGGGCAAAATAGCTCGCTTGACATCAATGTGGTAGCCGATGGGCGCTCCGTAATTGGCGAGCAGGTGTCAATACTTGTAGGGATCACCAATAATTCCAATTCCTCAATTACTATCCAAAAGCTATCCATTGCGCCACTAGGCGTACTTACAGATGCATTTAAAGCCCAATGCCCTGATGAAACTTATCGAACAATACACAGCGGTGAAACCTATAATCTTAATTGCAGCCTGGACCCAATTCCCTCTTCAGCCTGGACAAATCCTAAGTTCCTAATCATAAAGGAGAGTGAATTCACTCTTCAGGCCATTTTAAAAATTGCCTCTCATCCAAACGAAGCACTTAGGTCATTCAAAATCAATATTGGACGCTCTGAAGTCGATATATTAATTGGCTCAGTAATTGGCTCACTTCTAGCGTCAATTTTTATCTCAATCCCAATATCTGCCCAATTTACGCGAAAAAAATGGTCCAGTGACTTTGATTTTAAGAAATTTTTGGATATTTTCTGGATTGGGATTCAATATATTAATTTCCTCCTCTTAAGGATGTTAGGTGGAACCATCGTCTGCACCTTACTCCTAATATTCGCCAATACAAACAAGAATAACTCGCTTCCGATATCTTTGTCTATCGAGAATTTTTGGGGCGGGCTATTAATCGGCCTTTTCAGCATTCCAGTTGCAAAATGGTTGTCGATCAGAATGTCGGAAGAAATTATCAAGACCTCAAGCAAACAGGATCCAACCGATTAGATCGTCCATTAATTGATGCGGCAACTTCGATTCATACTCTGCGACAGACGTGGCAGTCTTGTGTATGGCAGCCACATTAGCTAGGGCTGGTCGCCCGCAAAAATTTATATCGGCCTCCTAGCCGGCCGAGACAGGTAAATCTCTATTCTCGATACAGCGCCTATGCTGTTGATCTGTCGACCCGCTATTGGCATTTGGTGTATGAACCTCCAGAGGTGTTGTCGAGAATCACGGCAATCTGCTGATACAACACGTGCAAACGCCCGGCTGATCCGGGCGTTTCTCTTTGGGGAGCTCAGTACGCCTCGGTTTGAGCACCCCGCCTTAGCAGAGTGACCGCGCTAGCCCACCCACTCCTCCCCAATCGTCTGGGCCTGCTCCAACACCAGCTCCACCGCTGCCGCCTCCGCATCCGGCGGGTACTTGTACTTGCGCAAGATGCGCTTGACCATCAGCCGCAGCTTGGCGCGCACGCTCTCGCGCTGTGACCAGTCCACGCTGATGTTCTGGCGCAGGCTCTCGGTCAGTTCGTGCGCAATCTTCTTCAGCGTTTCGTCGCTCAGCTCCCGCACGGCGGACTCATTAGTGGCTAGGGCGTCGTAGAACTTCACTTCATCGTCGCTCAGGCCCAGTGTCTCGCCGCGTGCCGCAGCCTCGCGGAACTTCTTGGCCATCTCCACCAGCTCTTCCATCACCTGGGCGGTCTCAATAGAGCGGTTCTGGTAACGCTTGATCACGTTGCTCAGCAGCTCTGAGAACTTGCGCTCTTGCACCACATTGCTGGCAAAGCGGCTCTTGATCTCGCCTTCCAGCAAGCGCTCCAGCAGCTCTACCGCCAGGTTGCGCTCGGGCAGGTTCTTCACCTGGGCCAAGAACTCATCATCCAGTAGGCCGATGTTGGGTTTGTCCAAGCCCACGGCGTCGAAGATGTCCACCACGCTGTCTGACACCACGGCCGAGCTGATGATCTGGCGAATGGCCAGCTCACGTTGTTCGTTGGTCTTCTTCTGCTGGGTGATGTCCTTCTTGGTCAGGATCACCTTCACGGCCTGCATAAAGGCCACTTCTTCGCGCACGGCCTTGGCTTCGTCCAGCGTGCAGCACAGGCTGAAGGCACGGCTCAAGGCCAAGGCGGCATCAGCAAAGCGCTTCTTGCCGTCGCGCTGGCCCTCGGTCTTGAGGCCCAGCACATGGTTGGCGGCACCGGCCAGCACCTTGTGGCCGCCCTTCAGAAAGCCGCTGTAGTCAAAGCCATGCAGCATGGTTCGCAGCACGTCCAACTTCTCGGCCAGCAGGGCATAGGCTTCATGGGCGTCTACGGTGGGGCGGCCCCGGCCTTTGCTGGCGGTGTACTCCTTCATCGCCGCCTTCAGCTCATTGCCAATGCCGATGTAGTCCACCACCAAGCCGCCCTGCTTGTCCTTGAACACGCGGTTCACGCGCGCAATGGCCTGCATCAGGTTATGGCCCTTCATGGGCTTGTCCACGTACAGCGTGTGCACGCAGGGCGCATCAAAACCGGTCAGCCACATGTCCCGCACGATCACCAAGCGCAGCGGGTCGGCGGGGTTCTTGAAACGCTTCTCCAGCCGCTTTTTGATTTGGCTGCTGTAGATGTGCGGCCGCAGCAGTTCTTTGTCGCTGGCCGAGCCTGTCATGATGATCTTGACCGCCCCTTTCTCGGGGTCGGCGTCATGCCAGTCGGGCCGCAGCTTGATGATTTCGTCGTACAGGTGCACGCAAATGTCGCGGCTCATGGCCACCACCATGGCCTTGCCGCTTTGGGCTTGGTTGCGGGCTTCAAAGTGCTGCACCAAGTCGGCCGCCACGCTGGCTACACGCGGTGTGGCGCCCACCACTTTTTCCAGCGCGGCCCAGCGGCTCTTCAGCTTGGCTTGTGTGCTTTCTTCTTCGTCTTCGGCCAGCTCATCCACCTCGTCATCGATGTGTGGCAGCTCGTCTTCTTTCAGGCTCAGCTTGGCCAAACGGCTTTCGTAATAGATGGCCACCGTGGCGCCATCTTCCTTGGCCTGCTGCATGTCATAGATATGGATGTAATCGCCAAACACCGCCCGGGTGTCTCGGTCTTCGCCCGACACAGGCGTGCCGGTGAACGCCACAAAGGTGGCGTTGGGCAGCGCGTCGCGCAGGTGCTGTGCATAGCCCGCTTGGTACTTGTGTACCTCGGCGGCCACGGCTTGCTCCACCGCATACTCCGCCGGGGCAAAGTTGGCAGGCTGGGCCTTGCTCGGCTCACCGTCGGTGGTCAGCACCGAGGGCGGCACCTCCGCACCCGCCTGCTTGCGCTTGAGCGTCTTGAGCTTGGCCTCAAAGCCATATTGCGTGCGGTGCGCCTCGTCGGCGATCACCACGATATTGCTGCGGTCGGAGAGCACCGGAAAGGTGTCTTCATCCTCACCCGGCATGAACTTTTGGATGGTGGCAAACACAATGCCGCCCGAGGGCCGGTTGGCCAGCCGGGCGCGCAGGTCTTGGCGCGTGGCCACCTGCACGGGCTGCTCGCGCAGCAGGTCTTGGGCCAGGCTGAACACGCCAAACAACTGGCCGTCCAGGTCATTGCGGTCGGTGATCACCACGATGGTGGGGTTGGCCATGGCGGGCTCTTGCATCACCCGCGCCGCAAAGCAGGTCATGGTGATGCTCTTGCCGCTGCCTTGGGTGTGCCACACCACACCGCCTTTGTGCGTTCCCCCTGGGCGCGAGGCCTGCACCACCTGCTCAATGGCGGCGCGCACCGCATGAAACTGGTGGTAGCCCGCAATCTTCTTCACCAAACCGCCGTCGTCCTCAAACAGCACAAAAAAGCGCAGGTAGTCCAGCAACACCGCAGGGGCCAGCGCGCCGCGCACCAGCGTTTCTAACTCGTTGAACTCCCCCAGTGGGTCTAGCGTGACGCCGTCAATCGTGCGCCAGCCCATGAAGCGCTCGGCATCTGCCGAGAGCGAGCCCATCAGCGCCTCCGAGCCATCCGACACCACCAGCACCTGGTTGTACTGAAAGACATCCGGAATCTGCGCCTTGTAGGTCTGGAGCTGGTCATAGGCCTTCCAGACATTGGCGCTTTCATCCGCCGGGTTCTTCAACTCCAGCAACACCACCGGCAAGCCGTTCAAAAACAAGACGATGTCCGGCCGCCGCGTGTGGTGCGGCCCCTTGAGCGTGAACTGGTTAACCGCCAGCCACTCATTGGCCCCCGCATCCGCCCAATCCACCAGGCGCACAAAGTCGCCTCGCGTCTCACCTTGGCTTTGGTATTGCACCGGCACGCCCGCCACCAACAGGCGGTGAAAGTGCCGGTTGGCCGACAGCAGCACCGGCTCGCCCAAGTCTTGCATTTGTTTGAAGGCGTCTTCACGGGCGGCCAGCGGGATGTGCGGGTTCAGCCGGGCGATGGCCTCACGCAGGCGCTGGGGCAGCAGCACCTGGCGGTAACTGTCGCGCTCTGCGGCCGGGCCTTCTGGGGCAATGTCATAGCCGCTCAGGTGGGTGTAACCCTCCTCCACCAGCCAGCCCAGCGCTTCTTGTTCGAGTTGGTCTTCGGTCATGGGCGACCTTTGTCTGGGCCTAGAAAAATCTGCTGCAAGGTCTGGTTGATGTAGTAGTTGCTGCGCCCAATTTTTTGCTTTTGCACAAAGCCCGTGTCGGCCAACAGATCAAGGTATTTGGTCGCTGTCAGCCTCGACACCCCCAGATCGCGCTGTAAAAAGTCGATCTTGGTGTAGGGGTGGGTGAACAGGTTATTGATCAAGTCTTGGCTGTAGAACTTGTGCTGCGCCCGAATGCGGTGCTTGTAGTCCATCAGCGCAGCCTTGATGGCCTGCACCGTGCGGATGGTCTGCTGTGCAGTGGTTTCCACAGCTTCCAGCATGTACAGCACCCAGTCCTCCCAACGGTCTTCATCACGCACGGTTTGCAGCAGGCGGTAATAGTCAGCCTTGGTGCGCACGATGTGCTGGCTCAAGTAGAGCACCGGGATGTCCAACAGCCCCTCCTTGACCAAATACAGCACATTCACGATGCGCCCTGTTCGGCCGTTGCCGTCGTAAAAGGGGTGGATGCTCTCGAACTGGTGGTGGATGAGCGCCATCTTGATGAGCGGGTCGGCGTCAAACACGCTCGGCTCATTCATGAAGCGCTCCAGTTGGCGCATCTTTTCGACAATATCGGTCGGGTCTTGCGGCGGGGTATAGACCGTGCGCCCAGCACCATCCTTGAGCGCCGTGCCGGGCAGCTTCCGAAAGCCCGCGTTGTTGCGTTCCAGCTCGGACTGAATGGCAATGATCTGGTTGCAGGTCAGCAAACCGGTGCCACGCACCTGCTCAAAACCCACGCGCAGGGCCTGGCGGTAGCGCAGCACTTCTTTGGCTGCGGGGTTGGCAAAGGCCTCAGGGTCGGCGTCGTCCTTGAACAGCTCGTCATGGGTGGTGACGATGTTCTCGATCTCAGAGCTGTCCTTCGCTTCCTGCAGCCCCAGGGTGTTGATCAAAATGCCCTGGTTGGGAATGGCTGCTGCCACCCCTTTCAGCTCGGCCAGAGCACGGCCAGCGCGGGCGAGCTTTTTCAGGATGAGCGGCGTCTCAAACCGCGCGGCATCCAACTGCTCCAGGGGTGTGATGTCCGTCATTTGCCCGCCTCCCGAGCTTTGATATGTATAGAAATCTCAACAATCTATGCATGTTATCCGCGACGTGTCTAAAAATCTCCCCTTTCTAGACACGCACAACCCGATTAAACGATGTCTCTCGGGATTAAAGCCATCTTGAATGGAGTGAGCAAAGGTGCAAGCAGGCTTTCATGGCCATGGCTGTTCGCACCCAATGGATAGTGCCTCCAAGACACGGCTGTTTTCGGTAGAAGCCAAGCGCAGCGTTCGCCTCTCACCCGACAGCCGACTCCGCAATCAACACATCAGCCGGGATGCCCAGGCTCTTGTGCAGTCTGCGGATCATGGCCAGTGTCAGCGGGCGCTTGCGACTCAACACTTCATAGACGCGGTTGCTCTTGCCAATGATGGGCTCAAGATCCTTGACGGACAGACCGCTCTGCTCCATCCGGAACTTGATGGCTTCCACCGGATCTGGCGCGGTGATAGGCACGTGCTTGGCCTCGTAGGCTTGCACCAGCGTGGTCAGGATGTCCAGGCGATCCCCCTCAGGCGTGCCCAGCTCGGGGTCGGTGTCCATCAGGGCCGAAATCTCTTTGAGCGTGGCCTTGTAGTCTGCTTCGGTCCGGATAGGGCGGATGTCCATGTTTTACTCCGTGGCCGGTCAGGCCATTTCAACGGTTTCTGCGTCCACTGCGTCGTACTCTCTGTGGGTGCCAACGAACTTCACATAGACGATCCGCAAGTTGTACGCGACAGCCACGATCAGCCAGTCAAGCCCGCGTAGTGGGATGCGTTCGAGTTTGCCGAGTGGGGATTTCATCTGCATGCACCTTGTTCGAAGGAAAGAGTAGTCATGCAAAAGTTGACATCAATCATGGGGATACCTGGCTTCTTTTTGCATCAGCGCCGTCGTTTGCCTTTAGACTCCTACTCAGCTCATCTGCCATGCGTAGAAGGAGTATCCGAAGCCCTTGCACATTCGTGTGCCGGGGCTTCAGTCTTTTCAGGCCGCCCAAAAGGCGTCACGCTCCTTCGCGAACCTCCGCACATTGTGGCTACGCAGGCAGTAGGCGGTCTTCAGCAGGTAGTAGCGCACACCTTGATCAGTGTTTCGCTTGCCAAGCATGACGGCGTAATCATGCTCCTCCGCCCAAACAACCACATGAGTTTGGCCTTTCCGCTCGTTTTCCCACCACGAAAAGCCCGGTTCGCCTGCATTCTGGATGCACCAAGCCACCCATCTCACCCGTTCACAACGACGTAAGTCGGGCACGCGGTCGTCTTCATTGCGGTTGTCTTGGCTGGGAGCTTCAGAAATCAAATGCCAAAAGCCATAGCCTTTGTGTTTCGTCTCTGGAATCCGCCTCACCTTCACGGGCGCCCCCAGGAATACCAGTCCCGCGTGGGCGACGGTTTCCAGATAGACGCTGTATATCGCGTCTTCGTAATCAGACCAATCAATATCACCCGTAAAGGGCATTAAGGGTGGAGGCGCACTCAAGCCTGCGGCCTCCAGATGAACAGGTTGAACTTGTCGGCGCGCATCAGTGAGCTTTGCTCCAGGCTCAAGCCAGAGCGATGCCGCACATGAGCCACCAACGCCAGTTTGGCCGGGCTGTCGTGCAGGCCCCGGTGGAAGTAGGACAGTGCGCCAATCAGCAGATCTGCCAGTTGGAGCAGCAGCACATCGTGCGAATGAACCAACTCGACAGACTCGATCACATCGCGGTCAAAGTCGTAGTTGGCATTGCAGAGCACCTCATGCAACTTGCCGACCTTTGCCTGGCCGCGGGTATCTTTGATGTCCAGAAAGATGCGGTAGCGCTTGCTCGGGTCGATCAAGCGATTGAGCACGGTGTACCACTGCTTGTAATAAAACCCGTCGTGGTCTTGAGAAAACTGAGCGTGGTTCAGGGCCTGTTTGTCAGGCACCACCAGGGCCCTAAAGTTCAGCAAAGGCTCGTCAAAGAACAAATCCAGCAAAGCCTGATAGAACGACAGCAAGCCCGGCGACACCTTGACCCACTTGATCTCGAAATGAGGCGGCAGACCAAAGGATGCCTTCAAGTCTTTGATCTGCCGGGCCAGCATCTGCCGGTGTGAGGCTGGGCACCACACGGCGCCCAGCACCATCGCACGCAGATGGTCGTTTTCGAGATGACAAGACTCATCGCAATAGATGTGGATGCGCTCGGTCATGCCATGGCCTCCAGTTGAGCTTTGGCTTCGGGCAGGCGGAGTTGGCCGGAGATCAGGCGGGGGAGGAGGGTGTCGCGCAGATCAGAAATAGCTTCCGCGTGGTTCGCATTGCGGTCAATGCCATTACGCAACGCTTGCGCTATCTCGTCAAACGCCTGCAACACATCGCTCGGAACACACGGGACGAGAAGTCGATAGACATTCTCCCGGTTCAAGCCAGGCACTGCAGCATCGGTGTTCATGTCACTCAGGCCCAATGTGCGCAGCAGTTGATGACAGTAATTCAACGGCCGCCCTGGCTTGACATAGAACACCGTGTCGATGGGATAAAAGGGTCGACTCTCCCAGTAGATGCTGCCAACTGTCCCTTTGCGCCCAACAATGATGGAAGGACCAGAGACCAACGCCTCATCGTGCCAACCGGTGATGCCACCCGATCCGTAGACTGGCACTCTGCCGGGCCTGCGCTTCTCGGCCTTCAAGGCTTTCCCGTACGCAAGCTCCATTAACGAGTCGATGCGTGTAGGCATCCACCCCTTCGGCACCAACCCCAACTCCGTCTCTTCCAACGCATCCGGAAACAGCGCGGCCGTGGCCTCGTCCATGCCTTCGGGGGCGCGGCCTGCCGTCTTGGCGCGCACGGGGTCGAAATCAACGAACCACGACTTGAACAGCGCCTGAGCAATGGCTTCGAGAGTGGCGTTGGTTTCGCGCAGGAGGGCGATGCGGTCGTCCAAGCTACCCAATATCGCAGCAATTTCACGCTGAACAGACATAGGTGGCAAATTGATCGGAACCGCTGCAAGAATTCCCGTATTCAGATTGGGCATAGTTGCACCCACAGCGTGCCGCACCAACCATTGCTTTGTATCAGGCAAGCGCAAGCAGTGCGAAATGAATTTCGGGTCTGAAATGCGCTCAACTCCCAAGCGAACCTTCAAGCAACCAGTGCCACAAAACCACCCGACCTCATGCTCACGGATCAACGCATTTTTCGTAACATCGCCACGGCGGCTAAACACAATGTCATTCAACATCAGCTTATGCTGGGACAGGCGATCAACGTCTGATTGATCGATTCGTGCAATGCCATCGACAACGATTCCGCCATCGCCAATGTTTGTTGGCATGACAACTGGGATGCCCACCTCTTTGTAGTCGGATGTATGCAACTGGCTGCCGAAGGGACCCGTTTGAATAGTGCCCCCCTGCGCGGCACAAATCTCACCTAGGGTTGTGAGTCGCCATTCAGCACTCATCCCCACCCCCTCCCACATCAGCCGATTCCCCACCATCCCCCCGCCCCAACTCCCGCTCCAACTGCTCAATGCTCGGCAGCTTGCCACGCAAGGCTTCGGGTAGGGTGTGCGAGAGGGTATAGGTGGACAGGCCCATGGGCTTTTGGATGTCGCTCAGCGCGTATTCGGCCACCAGCCGGTCTTTGCTTTTGCACAGCAGCAGGCCGATGGTGGGGGCGTCGCCATCTTGGCGCATTTGCGCGTCCACGGCCTTGAGGTAGAAGTTGAGCTTGCCGGCAAACTCGGGCTCAAAGTCCACGGTCTTAAGCTCCACCACCACATAGCAGTGCAGGCGCACATGGTAGAAAAGCAGGTCGAGAAGGAAGTCTCTCTCGCCCACTTGCAGCGGCACTTGCCGCCCAAGGTAGGCAAAGCCAGCGCCCAGTTCTAGCAAGAATTGGGTCACGTGCTCGATCAGGGCAGTTTCCAACTCGCGCTCGGTGTGCTCGGGCGTCAGGCTTAAAAAGTCGAACACATACGGGTCTTTGAGCAGTTGCCGCGCCAGGTCTGATTGCGGTGTGGGCAGGGTGTTCGCAAAGTTGGTGATGGCCCGACCTTCGCGCTGCCACAGGCCGCTTTCGATCTGGTGCGTCAGCACGCTGCGGCTCCAGCCGTGCGCCTGGGTTTGCTGGACGTAGTACAGCGCTTCGTCGGGCTCGCGGCATTTGGTCAGGATCACCACATGGTGCCACCAGGGGATGCTCATCAATTGCGAAGCAGGCTGCTTCGCAATTTGGGGAGCCCGGCTCCAAAACGTCACCCAGCGGCGCATTTGCTCCAGGTTGCGCTTGGAGAAACCCGCCACGCCAGGGAACTCCGCCATCAAGTCCGCACTGAGCTGAGCCAAAAAGCCCTGGCCCCAGGCCATGGTGCTCTGGCGGGCGACGATGTCTACGCCCAGGTCCCAATAGAACTCCAGCACGGTGGAGTTGACCGCTACGGCCGCCTTGAGTTGCACCTGCCGGTAGCGGCCCTTGAGGTCGGCCAGCCACTGGCGGTACTCGGGGGAGGCCCCCATTTCTGCAACCCCTGGTTGCAGACTTGACGCAGCCGTTTGCACCGATTTGGCCTTGCGCTCAGAACTCATACCCCAGCCCCCCCAGCTTCTGCCGGATCAGCGCATCCAGCTCCGCGCCTTTGGCCATTTGCTCGCCTAGGCGTTCGGTGAGCTTTTGCATCTTGTCGGCAAAGGCCTCGTCGTCGTCTTCCACTTCTTCGGCGCCCACATAGCGGCCGGGGGTCAGCACATGGCCGTGCTGGGCGATCTCGGCCAGGGGCACGCTGCGGCAGAAGCCGGGCACATCTGCATAAGTGGTGATGCTGGCGCCCGCCTCAACCTCGCCGCGCCAGGCGGCCACGGTCTCGGCAATGCGGGCAATGGCTGCATCATCCAGCTCGGCCTGCACGCGGCTGATCATGTGGCCCTGCTTGCGGGCGTCGATGAACAGCACTTCACCTTTGCGCGCTTTGTGCTTGGCCAAGAACCACAGGCAGGCGGGGATTTGGGTGTTGAAGAACAACTGGCCCGGCAGGGCCACCATGACCTCTACCACGTCGGCATCCACCATGGCGGCGCGGATCACGCCTTCGTTGTTTTGGCTGCTGCTCATGCTGCCGTTGGCCAGCACAATGCCGGCGCGGCCGGTGTCTTTCAGGTGGTGCAGCATGTGCTGCAGCCAAGCATAGTTGGCGTTGCCTTGCGGTGGGTCGCCATAGTGCCAGCGGGGGTCGCCCTCCAGGCTGCCATGCCACCAGTCGCTGATGTTGAAGGGCGGGTTGGCCAAGATGAAATCCGCCCGCAGGTCGGGGTGCTGGTTGCGGATGAAGGTGTCGCCGGGCTCACGGCCTAAGTTGAAGTCAATGCCGCGAATGGCCAGGTTCATGGCGGCCAGGCGCCAGGTGGTGGGGTTGGCTTCTTGGCCGTAGATGGCCACGTCGCCTTTTCTGCCGCCGTGGGCCTCAATGAACTTCTCGCTTTGCACAAACATGCCGCCCGAGCCGCAGCAGGGGTCGTAGACCTTGCCGTGGTGGGGGCTAAGCACGGCCACCAGGGTTTTGACGATGCTGGCCGGGGTGTAGAACTGCCCGCCCCGCTTGCCCTCAGCGCTGGCGAACATGCCCAAGAAGTATTCGTAGACCTGACCCAGCACGTCGCGGGCCTCGGCGGCATTGCCGCCAAAGCCGATGGTGGAGATCAAATCCACCAGCTCGCCCAGCTTGCCGTCGGGCAATTGTGCGCGGGCATAGCGCTTGTCCAAAATGCCTTTGAGCTTGGGGTTCTCGGCCTCAATCAGGCTCAGCGCGTCGTCAATGTGCTTGCCAATGGTGGGCTGCTTGGCAGCGGCGCGAATGGCCTCCCAGCGCGCAGCCTCGGGCACCCAAAACGCGTTCACCTCTTTGTAGTAGTCGCGGTCTTCCAGCTCGGCGGCAATGTCCTCTGCGCTGGCCTCGCCGTAGTAGTACTCGTCATCCGGGTTGGTCAGCCGGGCGTGCAGCTCGGCATGCCGCGCGGCAAAGGTGTCAGAGATGTACTTGACGAAGATGAGGCCCAGCACCAAGTGCTTGTATTCGGCCGCGTCCATATTGGCGCGCAGCTTGTCGGCCGTGGCCCAGAGGGTTTTCTTGATGTCGTCGAGCATGGGTTCCAGAGACCGGGGAGAAGGTGAACGTGGGGCAGTGAGGCCGCCCGCCAAACGCCGACGATCTTAATGGGCCAACCGAGCACAGACGCCACCTTGCGGCATGAATTTCAGGCGCCGCTTGGCTAGGCCACGGCACTTGGCCCTTGCTGGTGCACCCGGCAATACTGAAACTCACCAAACCGCGCCTCGTTGCCCCAGCAGAACTTGCCCTCGGCAACGCTGATCTTGGCCTTCCATGCCACACAGGCAGGTGAGCTGGCGCAAGCACCCTCTCAATCAGGCCGTTGATTCCAAGAGCCTGTAGCGGTGGTCAATCTACCCGCGCCTTCCGCAGCACCCTCTCGTACTCCTCCGCATAGGCCTTGATCACCGCTGCGCTGTCGGTGCCGTTGATGATGCGCCGCGCATTGAGATAGTCCGTCTTCTCGGCGTTGATGTAGTCCGCCAGCTTCTTGCCGGTGTAAAGCCCCTTGCGCATGCCCACTGACATGATGCGATAGGCGTTGGTGGGTTCGAGGGTCAACTCCGGTTGATCCACAAACAGCTTGCCAACGCCGAGGGCTTGGCCCATCTTCAAGTAGTTGGCTCTGCCGGTCAGTTGCACATAGCCACGGCCCTTGTAGCGCACGCCGTCACCCGCTTGCGTGTTGCCGAGTCTGGCCCCGATCTTGGTCCCTGGCTCGTACTTGTTGAAGTAAGCGGGTGCGCCCCGCTCGATGATGGGCTGGAAGGTGTGAGCACATTCGTGCTCAACGGTGGCCAGCATATAGGCCACCCATCGGTCATCGTCGATGTCTGGGTCAATTTCAATGAAACCCAAGAGTTGGTCCAGGCCTTGATACTGCGCCGCATTGATTTTCCCGGTGGCCTTTTCGTAAGCGGCAGCGACGACTTGGTGGTTGTAGAACACGTTGGTCTCCTAAGGTTTGCTGGGCTGTTTGAACGTGCCTGCGGCGCAGGCTTTGGGGCATAGACTGTCATGCGACCCACGCCAACGGACATCCTCAGTTCGAGGGATCGCGTGCGGGAATGAGTCCATCGTCTTGGGGATGTCAGACGAGATGAACCGCGTGACAGTTGCCCAGAAACCCCGTTCACCACCCCGATCTGAGAGAAGACACCATGCCCACTGCCGAACACGCCATCCGCTGGGACCCGAGCCAAGGTGGCCCTCAACACTTGAGCCAGGTGGCCAGCATGCTGGGGCTGCGTGAAGGGAAATGGAAGCACATGACGGTGCGCTACTTCAGCGTAGAAGGGCCGGTAGCGTTGCCGCCGGGCTATCGCCTGATAGGCCGCGAGCGCACAGGGCCGGATGGCACCGAATGCATGGTGAAGCTGCGTGGCCCAGCGCCGCTGCCCGAGCCCCTGCTGCCATGGGCCATCCCCCTGAAAGGCGAGCTCAAGCGCAAGCAGGAGTTTGATGTGTCGTGGGGGGCCGAGGGGCCTCTGACCAGTGCGCTGTCGGTCAGTGGCACGGTGGTGGCAGCATCGCTTCAGGAGGTGCTGACAGACGGCTACCACGCCACCCCTTCTGAGCGCATGCACCAGATGGTGCGCCTCAAAGACAAAGCCTTGGACATCACCATAGAAGCTTGGCACTTGCACAGTGGCCGCCACATTTTTGAGGTCTCAGGTGAGGGCGAAGTGGGTGCAGATGGCCTGCCCATGGATGTCGCAAGCGATGCCTTCCAGTTGCGAGTGGTCCGCCCCTTAACAGCAGGGAGCCTCAAGGCCCTGGCGCAGGGCTTGACGACCTTGGCCGAGCAAACTTGAGACGCGGGCAAGCGCCTGGTGAGGCTGGCCGCCGAGAGGCCTGACGACTGCGTCTACACTGCGCGCCAGCTCAGTCTTTGCCTTTGTCATGTCGTCAGTTCTTCAGGCGCTCGTAGCGCCATTGGCCCCCTGTTTGTTTGCGGCTGGCAGCGCCCCCCATGGCTAAAAGGACCAAGCCGCGCAGCAAGCTCAAAGCTCAGCCGCAGCAACTGCTGGCTAAGCGCCTAGAAGCCCCCACTGAACAGTGCTTTAGGTTGGCCGACCAAGACGGCTGGGGCGTGGCGGTGGTGGCCGGCTTTGGCTGGCTGCTGATGTGGTGGGCAGCGCTGGCCGATGGGCGGTGAACTGGCACCACGCGGTGGCCTCTGTGCAGCCCGTCTCGGCGATCCGATCTCCAGCCCTCGCTGAGCTGCTACGCCAGCCCCCGGAGGTGGGCGAGATGGTGCATATACAGGCACAGGTGCGCTGCGCTGAGAAGCCGGACCCCAACACCAATAGCGAGGTGGCGTGGCGTCTACTGGATTGCAAACAACGCATTTGGAGCGATGCGGGGCAAGCGCTGACGCTGCACTTGAGCGAGCCCGTGGAGCCCCAACTGCAGGCCGACGTGATGGAGCCCTTGGGTCATCGATGGCCAGGCGTGGAGGTGCCCCCGCAGCCCGCCCACTCAGTGGGCTTTATTGGGCAAGTCACCCGGATTGAACGAGCGGCGGGCCAGACGGTGGCTTTGCACATTGACACCCGCGCCTTGCCATCCAATTCGGGTGGCCGCCGCATTGCGGTTTTGTCCACCGTGCTAGCGGCCGCCTTGGCCCTGTTGCATGGCGGGCTGGGCTTGTTCGCATCTCTGGCCAGACGCCGCCGCTAAGCCCCTGGCAGGCAGCGCACCAGCCATCCGCCCTCGGCAGCTTGAGTGTCAAACCTCAGGGGCAGAAACTGCTGGATCACGCCCATATTGCTATGGGCATGCGGCGTGAGTTCGGTGCAGGTGTAGGCGGCCGCCTGCCCGCTGTGCCGCACGGCCAAGGCCAACGGTAGTGCCCATTGGTCTGCCAGATACGGCCCCAGCGCGGCCGTGCTGGCCAGATAGTGACGCGCTTGCTGCACCACCCGCGTGGCCACCTCTTCGGCGCTGATGCCCTTGCTGCCAAACTCAGTGAACACTTCGGTCACATGCTCGTGGGCCAGCGTCAGCATCAGCGCATTGCCGGGGCCTTCGTTGGCGCGCACCACGGGCTGGCGCAGCTGCTCCTGGGCCCAGCCCATGGCCTGGCCCACGGCCTCTAGCTCTCGGTGAGCCACATTGCGCGGCAGCGCCGGCGCCAGACACTCGGCATAGGCCTCTTGGCGCTCGCCGCGCGCCAGCAAATCAAAAGGCTGCAAGGCGCCTGCGGGCGCAATGGTCACCTCCACCTCGCCACCACCCGCCGGGTAAAAACCCATGCGGCGCAGCGTGAGCGTGCAATGCGCCCCCAAACGAGCCAGCAGCGGCATATAGCTGCGCTGCAGAAAATGCGCTGGCGGCGCCATGGGGTTGTGTGTGCCCCCACTGAGCAACACCGTGCTGGGCGCTGCCGCCTGCATCAGCGCCGGCCACACGGTTTGCAGCACCAAGGTGCAACTGCCCGCACTGCCCACACTGAAGCGGTAGTCACCCGCCTGCACCGCCCCCGGCTCAAAGTGCAGCGTGCTCGCGTTCAACTCGGCACCTTGCACCTGCGCGTCGCAGACCTCCTGCGCAGCCAACACACAGGTCAAGTGCTGGCGCATCAAGCCCGGCTTGGCCCGACGCGCACGGATGTTGCGCAACACAAAGGGCTGGCCCGTACACATGGACAGCGCCAGCGCGGTGCGCAGAATCTGGCCGCCACCTTCACCGGTGGAGCCGTCGAGTTCAATCCATTGTTGTTCTTGGTTTTTCATGTTTTTGACATGCTTCAAAGTCGAGGACCGCCGCCATCAAAAAGGCGTCAAGCTCCTCTACGCTGGAGGTCTCTGGGTCACGCTCAGGGGCCTGAACGGCTGCCCCAAGCTCTTGGTCGATGAAGGCGTTCAGTCCCCGCCAAGGCGGACTGCTTGCAGCCTCCGATGAGCGCATCTTGACTTCCAGCAGTGCATTGATGTCCTTGATCAAGTCGGCATCTGTGACAGGGCTCAAGACCTGCTGCGCAAGTGTCGCGAAGCGCATGGGTGGAATACCAGCGTTGCTTGCAATCCAGCGTGCAGCCATCAGGGGCCTGAGCACATACAGATATTTTTTGAACCGTACCTCATCGCCTTTGAGATAGCCCCGGTAGTTCTTTCGCGCCATCGACAAATAGTGATGCCAACCCTTGGTGGCCGAGAAGTGCCCTGCCGCCAGTGCCTCCAAACGGGCGCAAGTGTCTTCATGCGCCAGGTACTGAATAGGCGACCTCAGCCATTCGACCAAGGTGGGGTTGGACTGCTGAATCAAACCCAGTGCTTTACGCAGGTCCCAACCGTTGATGTCCAAGTCACCGCTGATGGGTAACTCGATGACATCTCTGCCGGGATGAACGCTCAAGTACCAGGAGAGTCGATGGACATACACAAAGCGGACGTCGTAGTCGCTGTCAGGCGACGCGAAGCCCCAGCCACGGCTGCCCGACTCGCACGCAAACAGGACTCTGACGTCATGCGTTCGTTCGATTGAACGGAGGTGCTCAAGGATCTGATCACGCATATGCGGATCTACAGGATGCTCAGCGCGCAGAAGTTCGTTGTTGGTTCGCATTTTTAGACCGCTTGATTTCGAATTGACAGTCACAGATGAGCCGAAGTACTCCCGCCTTCAGGTCAGAGTTTGGCTGCTTCCTTGATGGCGGAGGATCCAGGCCAGCATGCGCACGGCTCGCCCTCTGGTCCAGGGATCTTCACTCTCTGCCAGTCGTCGCATTTCAACAGCAAATGACTCATCGGCGATCTTGATGGCCAGCCTGCAGTCGTACACAAAGCATCCAGTAGGCGGCCTTCTCACGATGGATGCGAGCAAGCTCCGCTGCACACGGCGGCACTCGTCAGATTGCAGAGACGCCTGCTTGAGCCGGTGGCACACCATGTCTCGCAAATACCCCGAGCGGAAAAATCTCGGGCTCAGGTCCAGGTACAGGAGCGCGGCCTTTCTCCAATAGCCAGACCCAGCCACGATGTCCCTCTGGACCTCAGGCGTCCGAAGCTCCCAGAGAGGGCTGCTGTAGCTGTGGATGCGGTGACAAGCCCTTAACCAGTGCTCCTGTTTCAACGGGCTTGACTTGCGCTCCGAGGCCGCTTGCCTGCAAGCAGCGTGCAAGCGGTTCACCTCAGCCTCGGTGGTTCGGATCAGTCGCTCATTCATCGTGTCCTACCCCTTCACGCACACCACCTGCTTGAGTGTATGCACCACCTCCACCAAGTCCTGCTGCGCCGCCATCACCGCGTCGATGTCTTTGTAGGCCATGGGGATTTCGTCGATCACGGCTTCGTCTTTGCGGCATTCCACACCGGCCGTGGCTTGGATGTGGTCGTCCACGGTGAACATCTTCTTGGCCTTGGTGCGGCTCATCACGCGGCCCGCGCCGTGGCTGCAGCTCTCAAAGCTTTCCGGGTTGCCCAGGCCGCGCACGATGTAGCTGCGCGCGCCCATGCTGCCCGGGATGATGCCCAGCTCGCCCTTCTTAGCGCTCACCGCGCCCTTGCGGGTCACGAACACGTCTTCACCAAAGTGGCGCTCTTGCTGCACATAGTTGTGGTGGCAGTTCACCGCCTCGATGTGCGACTCAAACGGTTTGGTGATGACCTGTCGCACGGTGGCAATGAGGTTGGCCATCATCACTTCGCGGTTACGCTGCGCAAACTTCTGCGCCCAACCCACCGCGCGCACATAGTCGCCAAAGTACTGCGCCCCCTCTTCGAAGTAGGCCAAGTCTTCATCGGGCAGGTTGCGTTGGTTGCGCTCGGCGTCCTTCTTGGCCAGCTCGATGAAATGGGTGCCGATGGCATTGCCCACCCCACGCGAACCGGAGTGCAGCATGAACCACACCGCCCCTTGCTCGTCCAGGCAGACTTCGATGAAGTGGTTACCCGTCCCCAAAGTGCCCAGGTGTTTGCGGTTGTTGGTGTTCTTCAGGCGCGGGTGCAGCTCGCACAGCGCGTCGAACTCATCAGCCAGCGTGGCCCAGATCTGGTCCACCGTGTCGGGTGGGTTCTCCCAGCTGCCGGGGTCACGGCCCCCACGGCGCGGCGAGAAGCCGTGCGGCACGGCCTTCTCAATGGCCGCACGCAGTGGGCCTAAGTTGTCGGGCAGGTCTTCAGCGCGCAAGGTGGTCTTGGCCGCCATCATTCCGCAGCCAATGTCTACTCCCACCGCCGCCGGGATGATGGCCTTGAAGGTCGGCACCACCGAGCCCACCGTGGCACCAATACCCAAGTGCACGTCGGGCATGGCCGCGATGTGTTTGAAGATGATGGGCAGCTTGGCCGTGTTGGCCAACTGCTGTTGGGCCTCTGCTTCAACGGGCACGCCGTTGGTCCACATCTTGATGGGCACGCCGCCTTCGGGTTGGATTTGTTGGTAGTTGGAGCTCATGTCTCTTCTCTTTGCTTTGCTTGTCAGTGGTCAGTTTGTTTGGTGGACGCGACGGGATTCGAACCCGCATCAATGGGGCAACCACGGTTTTGAGTCCAGTGGCCCAGTCGGTGATTGGAAACGCGCGCCAGTGACAGACCCGTCATCGGAGCCAGCACCTGCATCCTCAACCTTGCTCACCAACCGACTTGCCTGCCCCACCTGGTGTTACCCAGCCTGCCGGCATGTTCAATCATTTTTGGCAGTGGCGCTCCCTTCTGTGCCAGCGCGCCCATGTTCTTCACTCAAAGCCTCAACGTAGCTTCACCAGCCCGTTGAGCACTTGGTCCAAGCCGCCGAACACCGAGATTTTGTCGATGCGCTCAGCCACACGTTCCAGGGTCTCCAGCTCTTTCATGCGCAGGGCCACCGGGTTGTCTTCCATGACCTTGGCGGTGTTGAGCAGCGAACGCGTTGCGGCGGTCTCTTCGCGGCGACGGATCACATTGGCCTGGGCCAATTTTTCTGCCTGCACCACCTGGGCCAGGATGGCCTTCATCTCGCCCGGCAGGACGATGTCCTTCACGCCCACACTGTCCAGACTGATGCCGTAGGGCTGCAGCTTGGGCAGGATGGTGGCGCGCACTACATCGTCGATCACCGACTTGTTCTCCAGCAGCTCATCGAGCGTGCGGGTCCCCACGGCAGCTCGCAGCGCAAACTGCAGTTCACGGTACAGGTGTTCTGCAGGCTTGGGCAGTTGAGTAAAGGCGCTCAGCACATCCACCAGACGATAGGTGGCGCTCAGGTTCAGGCGCAGCCCAACCTTGTCGCGGGTCATGATGTCTTGGCCCGAGACCTCCAAGGCCTGCACACGCAAGTCCACCAGATCTACAGCCAAGTTGCGGCCATAGCGCCAGAAGCCGTAGGCCCCCGCGCTCAACACGCGCTCCACCTTGCCATCCAGACTCAGCAGAGCGCACTGACCCTCGGGCACCTGCACTTGCAGCACGCCTTCTAGGCCAGCGACAGCGCGACCACGCCACTGTGTCTGCGTCAGGCGAGCCAGAACCTCAGGGGATAGCTCAGCGCCCGCGCGCAAGTCGACGACCTGCACAGCCACCTCGACCAAGCCCTTCCAAAACAAACGGCGAGTGCCTGGAGGCAGGATCTCCACCAGCACACCGTTCTCGGTGCGCAGGCCAACCTGCTGCTCGTCCAGGCTCACCGCCACAAACTCGGCGGCCAGCACCTGGGGCTCTTTGGCCAACAGGTAGTCGGACAAGGCGTGGCGGAATGCCGGCTGCTCCAGCGAGAAAACCTCCACGCGCAGGCGGTCCAGCCCACTGAACAGCCAGTGGGTTCCGCTGCGCAGCACGCGCTCAAAGTCGCCGTTGCGCAGCAGCAGAGCGCGTTCGTTCTTCTTCACGGTCACTCGTTCAATCTTCATCATGTCGTTCTCCTCACTTGATGGGGTCTCGCTGAAGGGGCGCGACCCGCTTGTTGGGGTGCCGTTACAGCCGTGACGGGGTGCCAGGGGGCACAAGCTCGGGCCTTGCAGTGCGCCTTGCTGATGCCCCCAAAAGGGGCCACAGCGGGCTGGCTGCGGGCGCGGCTTGTGCCCGGGGCTGGCACGTGCCGCCACCGTCTGACGGGAGGAGGACTTGGGCTTGACGAGCAAGCTGTCGGCCCTCACCCCGCGTTCGGCGGGTGGTCTTTCGACCGGTTCTTCACTTCAAATGCTCCAACCTTGCGGCCGGAGCGACGGGCAGGAGTCGAACCTGCGACAGCTCCTTTCAGGAGGGCTCTACCAGACTGAGCTACCAGTGGTGGCCTGCCGGGAGTCGAACCCGACCCTTCCTTGCGGAGAGGTCACCACGACCAGACCGATTTCAGCCGTTCGCGCCGTGCGGCATACAGAGCATCACGCCGCCCATGGGGCTTTGGATGTCCTGCACCGGCAGGGCGAACCTTTGTCCAAACCCTGACCTGTGAGCATTCGACGCTTGCGTCTGATGCCTGATCTATTGCAATGGGTGTGCCAGGCTGGCCAACGCTCGGCATAAATCACGCTAAGTCTTTGATTTATTAGTGATTTGTGAATGGGTGCGGAGTTTCATGAGTCTTGAGCTGTTCAATGAGATCTGTTTGAAATAGCATTTGAGCTAGTCATTTATTTATCTGGATATGATCAAACGCAACGTCGTGATCGGCTTCCTGGGCACCCAGCTCGATGGCGGCATGGGCCCGGGGCGGTGGGAGAAGTGGCGGCCCACGGTGTCGTTGGTGCAGCATGAGGACACGCTGATCCATCGCTTGGAGCTGCTCTACCCCACGCGTTACGAGGCGCTGGCTAAGCTGTTGGCGCAGGACATGGCCAGCGTGTCGCCCGAGACCGAGGTGCGGCTGGTGCGCATGGACCTGGAAGACCCCTGGGACTTTGGCGAGGTGTATGCGGCGCTCTATGACTGGGCGCGCCGTTACCGCTTTGAGCCCGAGCAGGAGAACTACTGGACGCACATCACCACCGGCACGCATGTGGCGCAGATCTGCATGTTCTTGATGGTGGAGTCGCGCTTCATTCCGGGGGTGCTGCTGCAAAGCTCGCCGCCGAAGCGGCAGCGAGACGGGGGCGCGGGCAGCTATGCCTTGATTGATCTGGACTTGTCGCGCTATGACGTGCTGGCCCAGCGCTTTGAGCAGGCGCAGGATGGGCTGAGCTGGGAGGACCTGGCGCGGCGCGACATACCTCTATGATGCGTGGGCCTTTTCAAATTAACGATCTCAAAGGGAGACTTCCGATGCGCATTTTCCGCCCCGTCATTCGCACCGACATCGTTGATCGTGCTGAAAATTCTTGGCTGCCATATCGGGCGGTCTATGGCACCGACAACGATGATCGACTGATCGCTGATGACGCTGCCAGCAACATGCCGACGCATGGCGATGATTTTGTCGATGCCCGTTCTGGCGATGATTACGTTTACGCCGGTGGTGGCAACGACACTGTGCTGGGTGGCTGGGGCAATGACACGCTACTTGGCTCGTGGGGCGACGATGAACTGAGCGGCGGCGATGGAGACGACTTCATTGCAGGGTATGTTGGGTTGGACACACTGCTGGGTGGGCTCGGTAACGACACACTTAATGGCAGCGAGTCACCAGATCAGGCCACAGGCATGAGGTTGGACGGCGGTGAAGGCAATGATGTCCTGACCGGCCAGTTAAAGGACTCTCTGTTTGGCGGCTTGGGCTCAGACAAGCTTGCAATCTCAGGTGGAGGTGGTCACCTGGACGGTGGCGTCGGCGACGACGAGCTCAACCTAGTGGCCTACTACGATGAGTCAGGACTCGGGCAGTTTGCTACCTTGTTGGGTGGCGACGGGGATGACCAACTCCGGGTCTCGTTGAGCTATGGCCGGGGCATTGGCGGCTACCTTGATGGCGGCGCTGGAGATGACCGCATCTACACCAATGGTGATTCGGGATGGCGGGTATTCGGTGGAGCAGGCAACGACTTATTGGATCTGGCCGGAGCTGGGTACACGGCTGATGCAGGTGACGGCAATGATCGCATCGAGATTACAGGGCACAGTATTTCGATCAACGCGGGAGCCGGCAACGACTCAATCTATTTCTCACATCGATACGAGGCTTCTGAAAGTGCCTGGGTGACGCTGGGGAGCGGCTCGGACACCTTGAATGTTTCAAAAGGTGCGACTGGAATTCTGACCATCACGGACTTTCAGGTTGGGCTTGGAGGAGACGTCCTGGACTTTAGAAGCCTGAATGCCGCGAATGGCGTGGGGGGAAAGGCGGACCCGTTCAAGAAAGGCCTTGTGCGCTTGAATCAGGATGGTGCAGACACCATGATTGAAGTCTTGATCGATCCCGGATCGCAGGACCGTGTTTTCCAAGTCTATGCGCGTCTGGAAAATGTCGACGCAGCCTCGCTAACCCCCGCTAACTTCAAGCAAGTTGTCGTCCCGATCATTGTTGCCAACCCGCTTCCTATCAGCGGGGCCCCGGCCAAAGTCTTCGCTCGAGAAGATGAAATCAGCTCACTTGGTTTCTCCTCACCACTTGACCCCAATGGCGGCAGTCTCAAGATTCTGCTTGAGGCTGGCCCGTCACTAGGCTATTTGTTCACCAAAGACGGCCGGATAGTTTTTGCGGGAAGTTCCCTAACTACTGATGAATATGTGGGGCTCCAGTATCACCCGTCCTCCACTTCGGATGCCTACGGAAAGTCTGACCCTCTCAGGTTTTCGTTCACTGACGCCGAAGGGAGTCGGACCATTAGCGTTGTGGAGCTAGAAGTGCTGTCTGTGCCCGACGCGCCTGTCTTTGTGCCTCCTCAAGCGTTCAGCTATAGCGACACTACGGCCTACGCGCGAGCCGCGAGATATCGCTTCAGCAAGTTGGTGTTTCTCGTACAGGTACATCCGACGCCGACAGTTTGACTGCATCGTCGGCAGGCGACACCCTCTGGGGACTGGCTGGCAATGACACACTGGATGGCGGCATCGGCGCTGACACCTTAAATGGCGGCGATGGTGACGATTTGTTCATGGTCGACAACATCGGTGAGGTGCTGATTGACAGTCTGGGGTATGACTCCGTTCACAGCACTGTGAGTTGGACTCTTGCAAACGGTTTCGAGCAGCTGACTCTCACTGGCAGCGCAGACTTGTCCGGAGCCGGGAACGCTGAGCGGAATGAATTGCTGGGTAACTCTGGCGGCAATGTACTTTCGGGCGCTGACGGACAAGATACTTTGCGTGGTCAAAGTGGCGACGATGTATTGGTTGGAGGCAGTGGTCGGGATAGGTTCTTGTTTGAACGTGACGGAAAAGCAAACGGATTTGATGAAATCAGCGATATGCAGGTCGGCAATCGTGGTGACATCATTGATCTTCGGCGGCTTCTTTCAAGCAGCAACATTGATGCTTTGGACGGGAATCAAGCCGGTGGCGATGACCTAGACAGCGTAGTCAGCCCTCAGTTACTCCGAGGCCAGCAATTGTTCGTGATGGATGCATCGCTTCAAGGCCAGTCTTTGGATCCAGTTCTCCTGGCTGACCTCTTGGAAGGGTTCACCACAGAAGGTAGCTTGAAGCATGCAATCGTGGTTCAAGATTTGGACTCAGGTCTTGGATATCTTTGCACCGCTTCGGATTCAGATGGCAGCCAAACGTTCAGTAGCAATGAGTTGGAGATCATTGCGAGTATTCGGTCTGTCGGCGAGTCTTTGAGTGGTCTGGTCACGCAGAATTTTGCTGGATTGAGACCCGCCTCGAGCCTGTTCGAGGCTGCGCAATCGGAGATCATCGGCATTCTGCAGCCTCTTGCATGAAGGCCATGCCCCACACCCTCCGCCCGGCCACGCCACAAGACATTCCCGCCATCGTCGCGCTGATCCGCGAGCTGGCCGAGTTTGAACAGCTCAGCCACTTGGTGCAGACCACGCCCGAGAAGCTGCACCCGCATCTCTTTGGCGAGCGGCCTGTGGCCGAAGCCGTGGTGGCCGAAGTCGAAGGCCAAGTGGTGGCCTTCGCGCTGTTCTTCACCAACTTCTCGACCTTCTTGGCGCAGCCGGGGCTGTACCTGGAAGACCTCTATGTGCAGCCTGCCCACCGCCAGCACGGCCTGGGCCGCGCACTGCTGACGCACTTGGCGCAGTTGGCCGTAGCCCGCGGCTATGGCCGCTTTGAGTGGAGCGTGCTGGACTGGAATGCCAACGCCATCCGCTTCTATGAAGGCATGGGGGCGACGGTGATGCCGGATTGGCGCATTTGCAGGGTGACGGGGGAGCGTTTGCAGGCGCTGGGTGAGTACACCTGAGCGCACGGCCCTGGGCCGAGTGGTGGCCTGCAAAGATGTTCGCGATTCGATCATTCGCTGTTCGCAAATAGCGAACGATGTTGGGCTTTGGTTGCATGCTATATGCATATAGCATATGATTGATTCATGGCATCTTCTGGCATTCGATCCCGCTTGGCCCAGGCGCAATGGGCGCTAAAGCCCCAAGACTTGGCCATGGGGTTCAAGTTGGCCGTGCTGGGCCTGCAGCGCTTGTCCTTTGCGGCGCTGGCAGACCAAATGTGCCTGTCCGTCTTCGAGGCGCACGCCTGCGTCTCGCGCTTGCTGGCCTCAAAGCTGCTGACGGAGATTGACGGCCAACTGCGTCTGCAAATGGCCGCCTTTGAGCCGCTGGTCCTGCTGGCCGCCGCCCATGTCTTCCCCCCCGTACGCGGCGAGGTGACGATGGGCTTTGTGACCGCGCATGGGGCAGCCCCGCTGCGCTCCAAGCTCGTGCTGGCGGACGATCTTCCGCCCGTCTGGCCACACCCAGACGGCGACACCCGAGGTGTGAGCCTGTTGGCGCTCTATCCCAAGCTGCCAGCCGCCGCCCTGAAAGACGCGCGCCTGTATGAATGCTTGGCCCTGTTCGACAGCTTGCGCATTGGCCAAGCTCGCGAGCGCGAACTGGCCAAGACTTTGCTGCAAGAACGACTGCGCGCGCCCCACCCCAAACCAGAGCCCGCATGAAGCCCACACACCCCAATGTGGCCATGCTGGAAGTGGTGGCCAAGGCGCTCGGGCCGCTGTGCGATGAGGTGGTGTTTGTGGGCGGTTGTGCGGCGGGCCTGCTGCTGACTCAGACGCGCGCAGACTCGATACGCGTGACCGAGGATGTAGACCTCGTCGCCAGCGCAGTGACCACGGCCGAGTTTCATGCCACCGAAGCGCAGATGCGCCATCAAGGCTTCAGCAATGACTTACGTCCCGACGCACCCATTTGCCGATGGGTCTATGCCGATGTCACGGTCGATCTGATGCCCTGTGTGCCCGCAGCCATAGGCTTTGCGAATCGCTGGTATCCCTTGGCCGTGGCCTCTGCCAGCAAGGTGACATTGCCTTCTGGGCAAGCCATCCGTTTGATTGCAGGCCCGGTGTTCATCGCCACCAAGCTCGAAGCCTTCAAGGACAGAGGCCGCACCAGCGCCGGCGCACTGGACATGCTGGGCAGCCATGATCTCGAAGACATCGTGAGTGTCATTGACCGCAGACCTGAGTTGCTTGCAGAGTGCCAGAGCAGCCCAGACGACTTGAAGGTCTACCTCGCCAGTGAGCTTCAGCACCTGCTGGACGCACCGGGGTTCATCGAGGCCCTACCCGGACACTTGCCCGCCGACGCAGCCAGCCAGATGCGACTGAGCCGCCTCTTGACCAGCATCCGAACCCTGGCTCATTTGGCGGGCTGAGATACTTCGCCCTGGCGCACGCTTTCAGGCGCCCACACCGTCATGCACAGCCTCACCCCCACCCACCTCCTCCACTCGGCCTCAGCCGGTTTTGAAGCCGCGCTGCAGGTCGGCCTGCTGCCTGAAGGCCACCGCTCGCGGCGCCTGCATGGCCACAGTTTTTTTGCCACCGTGCGGGCGGCCCTGCCTGCGGGCTGGGCGCCGTTTTCCGGGGGCGAGGTGGCCGAGTTGCAGCGCCGCATGGAGGCCTGCACCGCACCGCTGGACTATGCGCTGCTCAACGACACCCTGCCCCAGCCCACCGATGAAAACCTGGCGCGCTGGATCCGGGCGCGCTTGGAGACGGAGTTTGACGTGCCGGGCATCCACCAGGTGGGCGTGCAAAGCACACCGCATTGCGGGGTGGACCTGGACGCCGCCGGCCAGGCCCATGTCTGGCGGCGCTACCGCTTTCAGGCGGCGCACCGCCTGCCGAATGTGCCGGCGGGCCACAAGTGCGGGCGCATGCATGGCCACGGCTTTGAGGTCATCTTGCATGCCAACCAAGACGTGGGCGGGCGTGACATCGGCATCGACTACGACCACTTGGACGCGCTGTGGGCACCGTTGCACTTTGCGCTGAACTACCACTGCCTCAACGAGATCCCCGGGCTGGAGAACCCCACCAGCGAGGTCATCTCGGCCTGGTTGTGGCAGCGGCTCAAACCGGTGTTGCCGGAGCTGAGCTGGGTCACGGTCTACGAGACAGGCTCCTGCGGCGCCAACTTTGACGGCACGCATTACCGCATCTGGAAGGAGCTGACCCTGGACAGCGCCATTCGCCTGCGCCATGCGCCTGAAGGCAGCCCGCTGTCGGCCATCCACGGCCACACCTACACCCTGCGCCTGCATCTTTCGGCCCCGCTGGATGCGGTGATGGGCTGGACGGTGGACTTTGGCGATGTGAAGACCTTGTTCGACCCGATCTTCAAGGCCATCGACCACCGCCCGCTCTACGAGATTGCCGACCTGCCCGATGGCGACGCCATGAGCCTGGCCCACTGGGTGCTGGCCAAGGGCCGCGCTGCCCTGCCAGAGCTGGACCGGGTGGACCTGTATGAAACCCGCGGCTGCGGCGCCATCGTCAGCGCCCAGGACGAGACCGAGCTGCTGCCGGTTTAACGGAATCAATGAGGACCTGAGATGACCTACTCGGTCAAAGAGATGTTCTACACCCTGCAAGGCGAGGGCGCCCAAGCCGGGCGCGCTGCCGTGTTCTGCCGCTTTGCGGGCTGCAACCTCTGGAGCGGCCGCGAGGAAGACCGGGCCACGGCCACCTGCAGCTTTTGCGACACCGACTTTGTGGGCACCAATGGCCAGGGCGGCGGCAAGTTCAGCAGCGCTGAAGCCTTGGCCAGCGCCGTGGCCGCGCTGTGGCCTGAGGCCACCGGAGGCCAGCGCTATGTGGTGTGCACCGGCGGCGAGCCGCTGCTGCAACTGGACGACGCCGCGATTGCCGCCCTGCACGCGCAGGGCTTTGAGGTGGCCGTCGAGACCAACGGCACCCAGCCGGCGCCGACCGGGCTGGACTGGATCTGCGTCAGCCCCAAGGCCGACGCCGAGTTGGTGCTGACCCAGGGCGATGAGCTCAAGCTCGTCTACCCCCAGCCCCTGGCACCTCCCGAGCGCTTTGCCCACCTCGACTTCAAACACTTTTTCTTGCAGCCCATGGACTCGGTGCTCAAGCGCCAGCACACGCAAGACACCGTGGCCTACTGCATGGCCCACCCGCAATGGCGGCTGGGGGTGCAGATGCACAAGGTGGTGGGGATTGAGTAGGGCCTGACACGCGGCTGATCGATCCGACAGTCTCCGGTATCTTGGTCAGCCCGACCACGGCTGCACGCTAGACACGGGCGTGATCTCTGCGCTGAGAAGGCCGCCGCCTGATCGGCGGCGTGCTCGCATTCGTTGCGGCGCAGCCCTTGGAGACAGTCCACATCAGCACCGTGACGCTGGCGGAAATCCAATTTGTCATTGAGCAGATGGCCGACGCCAGCCGCCGGGCGCAACCAACCGCCGGATGCAAGGATGAAGGGTCCGCTTGCAGAGGCAACACGGCCGCACCTGGAACCCACTCAAGCAGCGGGAAACCCCGACTCCAGCGCCAGGTCCGCGCAATTGGTGTTGTGCACCCACAGGCCCAGTTCGTGCACGAAGTAGGTGTGCCAGTCTTCGACCTCGATGTTGTAGACCGTGGCCTCATACAGCTCCCGGGTCTCGTCCTCAGCCCAGCCCCATGTTTCGTCGTCGTAAGGGAAATCATCTCCAACAACGTATTTGCCTCCGGAAAAATCATAGAGGGTCGCAAAGCCATAGGCATCCGGCTGGCCAATGGCGATGTTGGGGGCATGCGTCTTGTACACAAACTCCACATCATCGCGCTCACCCAGCGATCCATCAAAGTGCACAAGATCGCGGCCAAACCAGGGCTCCGATTCTGGACCTCGGGGAATGGTGCCCGGGATTCTCTTGTTGACATCGAACATGCGCCCCATAGGCACCCAGCCGTGCGGATAACTCCAGACCGGGTGGTTGGGCGTGGCGTAAACGATGCCCGTAGTAGCCCTGCGGTCGTTAGCGTCTTTTTTTGTCCGCCCCCAAATAAACCTCACTACCTGTTTCTTCTCAAACCTAAAGGTCTTGGTCACGCGCTTGTAGCCGTTCTCGGTGCCCTGGCTGGGGTCTTCGGGGCGGGAGAGCACCCAGTCGCCGACCTGGATTTGCTCGATGGGCTTGAGGCCGTCTTTGGTGTGCACCAGGGTGCCGGCCACAAAGCAGCCGATGGCGGGTTTCTTCATCTTGGGAGGGGTCTTGCGCTGAAACCATAGCCCAGTAGGCCAAATCCAGATTGTTGCCTAACACGACGGCGCTCGGCGATGGCTTGGCCTGCTTTGCAACGCCCGAGCCCGCGCTAGCCCGGACCGGCCCAATCTGTGCAGTGCTTCCCTATGATGGCTGGCGACCCGCTGAACGCCCAAAGACGAGCAAGAAGTTGTTGGCGGGCATGGCGTGGCGGGCTTGCAGGTGCAGGCCTGCGGCCTGGGCCTCGGCGCAAACTGTGCCCAGCTCGCGCAGGCCCCAGAGTGGATTGCGGGCGCGCAAATCGGCATCAAAGGCGAGATTGCTCGGCGCGGTAGGTTCGCCTTCGACGATATAGGGGCCATAGAGCAGTAGCCAGCCATCGGGGCGCAAGTGAATGGCTGCACCGTTCATCAAACCCTTGCAGGCCTCTCGGGGTGCGATGTGCAGCATATTGGCCGCATAGATCGCGTCGAATTGGCCAGTCTCAAAAGGCCAGGGGTGTTGGGTGACATCCAGGCGCACGGGTGGCCGCACCTGCGGCCAGGGGGCACAGCGCGCGGCGATGGTGGGCAGGGCCTCGGCCGCATAGTCCGTGGGTTGCCACTGCCAGCCGGGCTGGGCGGCGGCAAAGTGGGCGGCATGCTGGCCCGTGCCGCTGGCCACCTCCAGCACCTGGGCTCGGGGCGGCAGCAAGGCTTGCAGGCGCTCCAAAATGGGCTGTTTGTTGCGGTCGGCGGCGGGGCTGAAGGGCAGGTCGGTTGAAGGGTTCATGGCGGGGGGCTCATTCCATTTCCAAATCATTAGGGTCTAGACGCGAAGCCAAAGACAGTGCTGTCGCACGGCAAGGCGAAGCAACAAGGACCCGGATGATTTTGAAACGGCATCACAGGCCCATGCGCAGGCGGCGGTCTTGCTCCTCGAGCCGGGTGTCTTCAATCTCGCGCAGCACGGCTTGCAGGTCCACGCTGTGGGCGTCGGGCACGAAGCGGCCGGTCAGGGGCGTGTCTTGGCTGAGCATGCCTTTGGTGTAGAGGTGCCAGATCTCCGGCCCATAGGCGGTGGGCAGCAGCGCGGGGCAGAAGCGGCCAAAGAAGCTGCGCAGGTTGTCGACATCGCGCAGCAGCATGCGGGCGGCGTGGTTGTTGCCTGCGGCGTCCACGGCCTGGGGCAGGTCGATGATGACGGGGCCATCGGCGGCAAGCAGGATGTTGAACTCGCTCAGGTCGCCATGCACCACCCCGGCACACAGCATGCGCACCACCTCGGCCAGCAAGGTGGCGTGGTGTTGGCGGGCCTCGTCGGCGGTAAAGACCACGTCGTTCAAGCGCGGGGCGGCATCGCCCGCCTCGTCGGCCACCAGCTCCATCAGCAGCACGCCCTCGTAAAAGTTCAGGGGCTTGGGCACGCGCACACCGGCGGCGGCCAGGCGGTAGAGCGCATCCACCTCGGCGCTTTGCCAGGCTTCTTCTTGGGCTTGGCGGCCAAAGCGTGTGCCCTTGGCCATGGCGCGTGCCTGGCGGCTGTTCTTGACCTTGCGGTTCTCGGTGTAGTCCACCGCTTGCCTAAAGCTGCGGTGGGTGGCTTCTTTGTAGATCTTGGCGCAAAAGGTGTCGTCGCCTTGGCGCACCACAAAGACCTGGGCTTCTTTGCCACTCATGAGTTGGCGGACCACGCTGTCGATGAGGCCTTCTTCGATCAGCGCTTGCAGTCGTTGGGGTGCTTTCATCGGCGGCATGGTACGCCGCCTCGGGCCTGTTGCAGAGGCCTCAGCAACAAGTCCTCGCCTTCACAAGATTTTGGCGACCTCAAAATGCATGCCATCACGCCGGGTGAAGTGGCCGCCCCAGTACAGGCCAAACTCATGTGCCACCGGCACCAGGGCATAGACACAGCCCTTTTGGCCACCCGTGGCCGGCTGGGCGCCCAGCGGGTTCCACGGCACATTGATGTCAAAGGCAGTGGCAAAGGCGTGGTTGGAGAGGATCTGCCGGTCGGCCCCGCCCCGGATGAAGCGCGCGTTCCAAGCCCCCGCATAGCTGAGCACATGGTGCAGCAGGCCGCGGTCCTCCCAGGCCTGCCACAGCCCTTGCACCTGAGCCGCCGCCTTGCGGTGCAGCCGCACTTTGCCGCTGCTGGGCCCGCCGGTGATGCCCATCAACTGCGGAATGACCACCGTCGTGAGCTGGGTCGCCTCCCAGTCATTGGTGATGCGAATGGCCTCGGGGTTGCTGGCCGTGGGGGCCGGCACAAACTGCAAGGGGCCGAACACGGCTTGGCGCTCGCTATTGCTGGTCAGAGGCGCAAAGTTGGGCAGGGCGGGAAAGGCAAGCTCGTGTGGCCTGAAATCTGCCACCTCAAAGCCCAGCATGGCCGCCTTGCCATAGCTCTGGTTGCCCACCACGCCGTCGGCGTCCAGCTTGTGTCGCTTTTGAAAGGCAATGGTGGCCTCGCGGGTGGTGGTGTCAAAGTGGCCGGTGTCGTTGACCAAGCCACCCTGGCCCCGCAAAAAAATTTGCCACTGCACCACCAAGGGACCGGTGGCACCGAGTTTGAGAACGGGCAACATGATGAACTCCCTGTGGACTTGAGTGCTCTCACTCTAGCCAGACGGCACCGGCGTCCCATCCCCAGGGTCGCGGCACCTACCCCCCAGTTTGCGGACGATGGCGCGCCCACCGGCCCCACCCCAGCAAGACCACAACGCCCGCCAAGCCCAAGAACTTCAGCGGCGCGCAGAAAGCCAGGCCCAAGGCGAGCAGTAGGTGCAGCGCAGCCCAGCCCTGGAGGGGCAGAGACAACAAGGCCAAGCTCATGGCGTCTTCGGCCAGGTCGGCCAACACCGCCAAGGGCAGTGCCCAACCCAGCCGCAACAACAGCGGCGAGGGCGGCGGGTGGGCCTGCCGAAACCCAGCCACCGCAGCAAAGGCCTTGCTCACGCCTGCGGCCAGCAGCGTGGCGTAGGCTGCAATAAAAAGAATGTCCCAGGCCAAGGCCTGTGTTGCTGCAGCCGTGCTGATGCCCGCTGGCAGGCTGGCCCCCGTCCAGGCCCATAGTTGCCACACCGCCAAGGCGGCAATGTGCTCCAGGCCTGCCCAGAAGATGGGGCGCTGGGGTGCCAAAACGGCCGCCATAGCGGCCAGTGACAGCGCCAGCACCAGTGCCGCCACCAACAGCGGCAATGCGCCTCCTGCCCGGCGCTGCCCCCACACGCTTTGGTGGGGCCAGGCCGCAGCCATGGCTGCCACGCTGGGGTGAAGCTCAGCCTGTATCTGTGGGTCGGGGGCGTCCTCTAGCACCACGCGAGCGGGGTCGCGCACGGCTAGGCCACTCAATGCCCACCAGGGTGTGTCGCGCGTACGGCCATGAACCACGCTGGGGGCCGACTCAGGGATGGCTCCTGGCAAGACGGCAGCAGCGCGCAGCACCCGCTCCTCGGTCAGCATCAAGCCCTCGGCATCGCTCAAGCGCAAGCCGCACTGCACGGCCTCGCTGCACATCCAAGCCAGTGGCCAGCGCGCCAAACCAGCTTGCTCCAGCCCATGCCCACCGCCAATGTCGCTGTGGTCACCCCGGAACCATAGCTGCACCAAACTGCCCTCGCGCCCACTGAGGCTGGTGTGCGGCCCATTGGGTGCCGCATAAGGGCGTGGTAGGAACTGAGCCCGTTGCTCGTCCAGCGCCAAGGCCTGGCGGACATGGATAAAGGCTTTGTGAGCCACCGTCGGCGCGGCGGTGAAGCGGGCAGAGAAAGGCCCCAAGCCCACACTGGCCACGGTGTCCCACACACCGATGAACTGGATGTCGACGGTGCGACTTTCATCGGTGGTGAAGAGCCGCCGGGTTTGCTCAGAGATTGCTTGGCGCTCGCTGTCCTTGGTGCCTCGGTCTGCAAAATAGAGGTGCACCAGCGTTGGCACCATGGAGCCCAGGTGGGCGCTCAGCAGCCCAAATTGGTTGATCAAGCCCGCCACGCTGCGCGCGGTGAAGGCCCCGCGTGAGAAGCCGAAAATGAAGAGCTGATCACCGGGCTGCCAGTGCTGCATCAAGAAGGTGTAGCACTCGGCAATGTTTTCATAGACACCACGACCAAAGGCCAAGCCCGCAATGCGCTCTGACAGGTGCTTGAGGCCGTCCCACCATGTGGCCCCCGGCAGCTCACCGGGGTTGCCCACCCCGGGGTCATAGAACACCAAGCGAGCAGCGTCGGGGTAGGCGCTGAGTAGCTCCGCAAGACGCACGACTTGCGTGTCTTTGCGACCCCCCGTCAAATTGCTGTTGGTGCCGTCACACAGCAAAATGAGTTGGCGTGGGCAGGTGGTTGGCATCAGGAGCCCCTCAGGGAACGGAGATGCCGGTTGTACGGCTTTCGCCTCGGCCACGCATCCCCTGTCTTGGGGGTGCTGCGTCCCGCAACTAACGCGCCGCCATCATGCGCTCAGGCAGCCAGGTCACGATGGCCGGAAAGGCATACAGCAGGCCAGCCACCAGCACCAAAAGAAACAGCATGGGGCCGGTGGTGCGCACCACCCAACTCATGGGCCGCCCCGTCAAGGCTTGCAGCATGAACAGGTTGAAGCCTGCCGGCGGTGTGATCTGGGCCATCTCCACCACCAAGACCAAGAAAATGCCGAACCACATGGGGTCGATGCCAGCGGCTCGCACAATGGGCATGACCAGCCCCATGGTCAACAACACCGCCGAAATGCCGTCCAGCACGCTGCCTAGGGCCAGATAAAACAGCATCAGTACCAGCAGCAGCACGAAGCTGTGCAGGTGCAGCGCGCTCACCCATTGCACCAGCATTTGCGGCACACCCACTTCAGTCAGGGCCAACGACAAAAAGGCGGCCCCCGCCACCAGCAGCGCCAACATGCAGTACAGGCGTGTGGCACTGAGCAAGGCATCGCGAAAGTTGGCCCAAGTCAAGGAGCCCAGCGCTGCCGAGACAACCAGGGCCCCGACCACCCCCAGCGCGGCCGCCTCTGCCGGGCGTGCCCAGCCCTTGTAGAGCGAGCCCAACACAATGGCAATCAGCAGCAGCACGGGAAACAGGTCGAGCAAGGACGCGAACTTGTCGCGCCAGGTCGAGCGCGTCTCAAACCGCGGCATCAGGTCAGCGTTCAGCAGCGACCAGATGACCAGATAAGCCATGGTCAGGCCGGCCACCAGCAGGCCCGGCAACAAGCCTGCGGCAAAGAGCTGGTCCACCGGCACATTCGCGGTCAGGGCATAGACCACCATGATCAGCGAGGGCGGTATCAGCAAGCCCAAAGTGCCCGCACCGGCCAGCGAGTTGGCGGCAGCGGCGTCGGGGTAGCCGCGCTTGGCCAGCTCGGGCAAGGTGCGCTTACCGATGGAGGTACTGGTGGCGGCGCTGGAACTGGACAAAGCTGCAAAAAGGGTTGCACCCACCACGTTGACGTGCAGCAGCCGCCCCGGCAAAAGGTCCAGCCAAGGGGCCACGCCACGCAAGGTGTCACGGGGCAGGCTGGTGCGCACCAAAATCTCACCCATCCAGATGAACAGGGGCAGGGCCGTGAGCGCCCAGGAGGAGGCCGACCCCCAGATGGCCTGGGTCATGACTTCACCGGCTGCGCGGTCGCTGAAGAGCTGCAGGCCCAGCCAGGCCACACCCGACAGCGCCAAGCCCACCCACACGCCACCGACCAGCAAGGTCAGCAGGCAAAAAATCAACATCACAGTGACCAGCAGCTCATTCATGGCGCGGTCTCAGGACAGGTCGAGGTCGAAGTGAGACACCACCTCGACGGGGCGGGCGTCGATAGCGCGGCACCACTCATCAAACAAGGCCACACAAAACACGGCCACCCCAAAAGCCATGGCCGACTGGGGCAGCCACAACAGGGTGCGATCAGGGTGAGGCGAGATGCGCCCCGCCGCCCAAGAAGCCCAGGCCATCTCGGTGGCATGCCAAGCCAGCACGCCGCTCAGACCCAAGGCCACGGTGAGGCACAGCAGCTCCAGAATGCGGCGCTGCAGCGGCCCAACCGAATGCAGCAAAACGGTGACCCGCACGTGATCACCGCGCTTGAGCGTATGCGCCAGCGCCAAGAAACCAGCAGCGGCCACCATATAGCCTGCCATAGCGTCAAAGCCCGCCAAGGGCAGGGGAACTACGCGGTTCAGCAAGCCGGCCAGCACCACCAACAAGGTGCCCACCATCAAGAGAGCGGCCAACCAAGCCGACGCCTCATAAAGGAGATCAAGCAAACGTCGCATGTAGCCCAGAGTTTACGAGGCTTGACCCCTCTGAACCTCGGCTTTTGTGATTTGCCTCGTCACACCCCTAGGCCGAGGGTGGCGCTCTGGCCTCTGCGGTGTGATGTTTGCCCAGCTTGTGAGCGCCCAGCGAGGCGTCTGGCCGCTGGCAGCAAGCGCTCGCCAAAGCTGCCTTTAGGCCAAGACAGCCTGGGCCGCTTTCATGTAGAGCGGCAAGCCCACCAAGATGTTGAAGGGAAAGGTCATGCCCAGAGACATGCCGAGATAGAGCGCCGGATTGGCCTCGGGTATGGCATGCCTCACCACGGCCGGAACGGCAATATAAGAGGCACTGGCGGCCAAGGCCATCAGCAGCACGCCATCACCCACCGAGAGACCCAAGAGCCAAGACACAGCCAGCGCTAAGCTGGCATGAACCAAGGGCGCTAGCAAGGCATAAGCCCAAGCACCGGGGTGCAGGCTGCGCAAGGCCTGCATATGGCGCGCTGCTTGCAAGCCCATGTCGAGCAAGAAGAAGGCCAACATGCCCTTGAACAGATCACCCGAAAAGGGCTGCATGGCTTGCTGACCTGCCTCACCGCTGAGCATGCCAACGACCATGGCCCCCATCAACAGCAACTGCGCACCGTCAGTCAGCGACTCTTTGAGCAAGCTACCCACACCGGTTTGCGGCCCCTCAGCGCCTGTGGCTCGGCGCGCCTTGTTGGCCAAGAGCACGGCCATCACAATGGCCGGTGACTCCATCAAGGCCATGGCCGCCGCCATATGCCCGCCGAAGCTGATGTGCTGGGCGTCCAACATCTGGACGGCCGTGATGAACGTGACCGCGCTGACAGAGCCGTAAGTGGCCGCCACCGCCGCTGCGTCAAAGCCGTTCAAGAAGCGCCGCAGTACCCCGTAGCCGAGCGCAGGCACCAAGACGGCCAGGAACAGTGCGGCACCCAAGGTCATCCCGACCTCGATGGTGAGCCCTGATTGGGCCAGCGCAAAGCCCCCCTTGAGGCCCAGCGCCATCAACAGATAAAGGGACAGAAACCGCGCAATGGGCGGTGGAATCTCCAAATTGGAGCGCAGCAATCCCGCCACGATGCCAAAGACAAAGAACAGTATGGCGGGATCAAGCAGCGCTGCCATTTAGCTCCACAACAAGCTCAGCCCTACAGCACTGGTGCCCGCCCCAATGGCCAGCATCAGCTTCGCATCTCTGCGCACACCGCGACGATACTCGATCACCGCCGCCACCAACAGCGCAGCCAACACCGCGCCAATGCCCAAAAGAAGGTCGCTCATGGCAGTCTCCTCAAGTGGTCAGTCGTCACCACCCATGCCAAACAAGCTCAGCAAGCTGGTGAAGAGGTTGAAGATAGACACATACAAGCCGATGGTGGCCAGCACATAGTTGGTTTCACCGCCATTCACGATGCGGCTGGTCTCAAACAGGATCAGGCCGACCGACAGCAGCGCCACCATGCCCGACACCGCCAAGCCCAGGGTGGGGATGTTCATGAAGGCAGCGGCCAAACCCAGCAGCAGCGCGACGATCATGCCCACGAAGAGGAAGCCGCCCATGGCGCTGAAGTCGCGGCGCGTGGTCAACACATAGGCCGAGAGTGCCAAGGTGGTGATGCCGGTCACACCCAGCGCCATGGCAATGGTCTGGGCCCCGCCAGGCAGAGCCAGGGTGTGGCTGAGCACAGGGCCCAGGGTATAGCCCATGAAGCCGGTCAAGCCAAAGGTGGCCACCAAGCCCCAGCCACTGTTCTTGAGTTTATGAACCGCGAACAGCAAGCCGAACATGCCCACCAGCGACAGCAGCAAACCCGGCGCAGGCCAGCCCTGGGCCACGCTGAGGCCGGCAATGCCGGCGCTGAACAGCAGCGTCATCGACAACAGCGCATAGGTGTTGCGCAACACCCGCTTGACGGCCACCGCATGGTCCGGCCGGTCGGCCAGCACCAAACCACCCGCGCTGTAGGTGGGGGAGGATGAAGACAGCTCACTCATGGCAAACCTCCTTGGAAAGAGCCATTCGATGAGAGCATATTCGTCGCAAACACCATCTTAAAAAAGAAGACAAATTCTGATCAATGATTCGTAAAATACTGATCATGAGTCAAGACCTTAACTACCGGCATCTCTACTACTTCTGGGTCGTGGCCCGTGAAGGCGGCATGGCCAGGGCCGCAGAGCGGCTGGACATGGCTGTGCAGACCATCAGCGCCCAAGTCCGTGAACTGGAGAAAAGCCTGGGCTATACCCTGCTCAAACCCGCAGGGCGAGGCCTGGCCTTGACCGAGGCCGGCGAGGTCGCATTGCGCCAGGCCGAGCAAATTTTTCAACTGGGCGAGGCCCTGCCCGCGCTGGTGCGCAATGCTGCGGGTCGGCCCGTCATCAAGTTGGCGGTGGGGGTGTCGGACAACCAACGCCGCTGTGCGCGCACCGCTGGACCACTGGATCGAGCGCCTTGGCCTGCATCCCGAGGTGGTGGGCGAGTTTGAGGACAACGCCCTGCTCAAGGCCTTTGGGGCCAGCGGCATGGGTGCCTTTCCGGCGGCACTGAGCGTCGAAGCCGACCTGCTGGCCCGTTACCCCGTGCAGCGCTTAGGCGTGTGCGAAGGCGTGACCGAGCACTTCTGGGCCATTGGCACGGAGAAAAAGGTCATGCACCCACTGGTGCTGAAGCTGTTGCCTCGGTGAGGCGAGAAGAATGTCCGGTGACGGGTTCCGGAGCCGCCCAATCGTTGCGGCCGGTTTGATCTGCGAAGCGTGAGCTCAACGCAGAGGGTGGGGAAGATTCACACCGGAGGTGTCCGGCTGCGCGCGGCTCGACAAAGCGAGTGGGTGGTGCGCTGCACGGGAGGTCAATCACGCACATCCCGCGCGGCCCGCACCCTGCGGTGGCCTGCGCGGTGTGCAGGGGCACACCCGGTGTCAATCTGTGGGGTTGAGTAGACCTGCTCGGTGGTCTGCGGCGCTGTAGCGCTCAAGCAGCCAAATTCAGCAAGGTCGGCGAAAGGGCTCAGATCGGCGGCCCCTTGCCATGGCAGACGGCAGTGCTGCCGTGATGCGATGGGGCGAACTGTAAAGACTCTTTACTCCGTTGTCAAGCCCGGCCGACAATCGTGCTGTTGTTTTCCATCTGCACTTCGCCCATGTCCCCACTGCCCTTGCTGCGTCGCCAGAATGCGCTGGCGCTGTTCCACGTTTTTGCCGAGCAGGCGCTGGCCGCGGGTGAAGCGCCCAAGGGCTTGGAGCAGGCATTTGCGGCCACGGTGCAAATTTCGCCCAGCATGTGGAGCCAGATCAAGTCCAGCCGCCCGATTGGCGACAAGCTCGCACGGCAGTTGGAGGCACTGACGGGCCATGCGCAAGGCTGGCTGGATGAACCGCACCAAGCCGCCACCCCCACCCCCGCCGAGAAGGCTTTTTTAGACTTGGCGCTGGCGGCTTGGCGGGCCACCAACAGTGCAGGGCGTAAGGCCTTGCGCCAGCATGTGAAGGCTGTAGCGGCCGAAGCGCACTCAGACAACGCTGACGCAGCTTGAGGCCTGCAGCACAGTTTTTTGTAAGCGAAGCGCTAAACAGCCCTGGAATCCGGACGATGTTCGCCGCATGAGTATCGGAACCCTTCCCCCCATTGCCTCGGTAGGCCTGGCTGTCAGCCAAGCTCGGCTGAGCGCAAACGCCAATGCGGCGACGGCCAGGGTGGCTGAGGACTCTCGTCGGCCCAGTGATGCGCACAGTGCGGTGGCCGCCCAAGCTGCAATGCAGCAGATGGCGGACAGCACCTTGCGCGAGGCCGAGCGTCGCATGGCTGAACAGGCCCAGGCGATCAGCAACCAGCGTCAGTCGCTTGCTCGCTATGAAGAGCAAATGCGGCAGGCGCGGGCCGGGGACTCCGTCTCCGGCACCTTGCTGTCGCTGTCGGCCTGAGGAGCCCCGCGCACGCCACGAGAGCCCTGCACGCCACCTTGACGTCGGCTGGCAGGCAGCCGCGCCGCTCACCCCTCGGTGAGCCCGGCGCGGCCTTCGCACGTCTGTGCCTGCCGCTCACACGCCAGACCAATCCCGCAGTGCCTTATTTTTTAGCCCGCACCTTAGCCAGTTCAGCCTGGGTTTCTTGCCACAGCTCCATGCCCACATTGGCGGCGATGCTGGCGTTCACACGGGTCAGCTTGTCGCGCATGCGGGCGGCCTCGGTGGGGCTCAGCTCATTGATCTGCATACCCTTGGCCTTCAAGTCGCCCAAGGCCTTGGCGGCTTCGGCGCGGGTGTCTTGGCGCTCGAAGGCGCGGCTGGCGTTGGCAGCGTCTTGCAAGATCTTTTGCTCATCCTTCGAGAGCCCATCCCACCACTTCTTGCTGACAGTGACGATCCACGGGCTGTAGACGTGGTTGGTCACACTGAGGTACTTCTGCACCTCATAGAACTTGCTGGAGAGGATGGTGTTGTAGGGGTTCTCTTGGCCATCTACCGTCTTGGTTTCCAGGGCACTGAACAGCTCCGAGAAGGGCAGCGGCACGGCATTGGCCCCCAAGCTCTTGAAGCTTTCTAGAAAGACGTTGTTCTGCATCACGCGCAGCTTCACGCCGTCCAGGTCTTCCAGCTTGGTGACAGGGCGCTTGGAGTTGGTCAGGTTGCGGAAGCCGTTCTCCCAATAGGTCAGGCCCACCAAACCTTTTTCAGGCAGCTTGGCCATCACCTTCTGGCCCACCGGGCCGTCCAGCAGGGCATCGGCTTCCTTGACGTTGTTGAACAAGAAGGGCGTGTCCCACAGCGCCATCTCTTTGGTGATGCCCACCAAGGTGGCGGTGGAGCCCACCATCATCTCTTGCGCGCCGCCAATCAAGGCCTGCTGCATCTGGGTGTCCGGGCCCAAAGCGGCGGCACCGATGGCGCGCACCTTCATCTTGCCGCCAGAGGCCTTTTCCACCTGCTCAGCAAAGAACTTGACCGCGCGGCCCTGGTTGCTTTGCTCATTCAAGCCATAGCCAAAACGGATCAGGCGGGGCTTGATGTCTTGGGCGCTGGCCAGCAGCGGGGCGGCGAGGGCGGCGGTGGCCGCCACGGCGACCACAGAGCGACGGAGGATGTTCATGGCGGAGTCCTTGTGGAGTGAAGGGAAGGAAGAAAAGTGCGTCAGCGCAACCACGCCACCGGCGCCGTCACGATCTGCGGGAAGACCACGAAGGTGGCCAAGATCAAGGTGTAGGTCAGCAGGAACGGGTTCACACCGCGGATGACTTGGGCGAGCGGCAGGCGCCCTACGCCGGCCACCACATTGAGCACCGTGCCCACCGGCGGGGTGATCAGGCCGATGGCGCCATTGAGCACAAACATCAGGCCAAAGTAGACGGGGTCAATGCCGGCCTTGACGGCGATGGGCAGCATCACCGGCGCGAAGATCAGGATCGTGGGCGTGAGGTCCAGCGCGGTGCCGATCAGCACCAGCACGATCATCATCACGGCCATCAACAGCTTGGGGTGCTCGATCAAGGGGCCCAGCCAGCCGGTCAGCACGCCGGGCAAGTCAGCCAGGGTGATCATGTAGCTGGCCACTTGCGCCCCCGCACACAAGAACATCACCACCGCCGTGGTCTTGGCCGCCCGCACCAGCACCGGGCCCAGCGCGGTGAGCGTCATCTCACGGTGAATCAGCACCGCCACCATCAGCGCATAGAAGGCAGCCACCACGGCGGCCTCAGTGGGCGTGAAGACACCGGTCTTCATGCCACCGATGATGATGACGGGCATGAGCAGCGCCCACACCGCGTGCACGGTGGCCCGCAGGCGCAGCGCCAGGGGCTGGGGCTGGCCTTCGGGCAGGTCAATGCGGCGCAGCACCCACTTCCAGGCCACGATCAGGCCCGCACCCATGATCAGCCCCGGCACGATGCCGGAGACAAATAATGCAGAAATCGAGGTGTTGGTCGTCACACCATAGATCACAAAAGGCATGGACGGCGGAATGATGGGGGCGATGATGCCGCCCGAGGCGATCAGCCCGGCCGAGGTGCGCAGCGGGTAGCCCTGGTCGCGCATCATGGGCAGCAAGATGGTGGCCAAGGCGGCCGTGTCGGCCAGGGCCGAGCCGCTCATGCTGGCCATCAACACCGCCGCGCCAATGGCCACATAACCCAAGCCGCCACGGATGTGGCCGACCCAGGCCTGGGCCATGTCAATGATGCGGCGGCTGATGCCGCCCGAGTTCATCAGCTCGCCGGCCAAGATGAAGAAGGGCACGGCCAGCAATGGAAAGCTGTCCACGCCCGCCACCAGGTTTTGCGCCAGCAACTGGGTGTCCCAGAAGCCCAGCACATAGGCCATGCCGGCCCCGGTGAGCACCAAGGCCAGTGCCATGTTCATGCCCATGCCCATCAGCAGCAGCATGCCCACACAAAACACGATGAAGGCTTGGCCTTCCAGGCTCAGGCCCAAGGCGGTGAGGGCGTCCATCACTCCACCTCCGCCGCGTGGCCAAGGTCCAAGGGTCGGCGGGCCAGCAGCTCCCACAGCGCGCAGCCGCCGATCACCACCGCGCACAACAAGGCGGGCAGCGGCAGCAGCGCGGTGGGGTAGCCCAAGACCACCGAGTGGCTGTCCAGCCCCACCACCACCTGCTGCCAAGCGCCCCAGCCCAGCAGCACGCAGGCAAGCAAAACCATCAGGCGAATGATCACGGTCATCACGCCCAAACCACGTGAGCCGAGCCGGGCCACCAAGCTGGTGAAGGCCATGTGCTCGCCGGCCGGGTAGGCAGCCGCCGCGCCGATGAAGACCATCCACACAAACAGCAGGCGCGACAACTCTTCACTGGCGGCAATGCCGCTACCAAAGCCATAGCGCAGCACCACGTTGACGAAGACGGCCAGGGCCATCACGCCCAGGCAGGCCGCCATGGCGCCATGGGCCAAGCGGTAGGGCCAAGCGAGGCGCGCGGGCGTCGCAGCATCAGACATCGGAAGTCTCCTTCAACCACCAGGCGTGCACCAGGTCGGTCAGGGCGGTGAGCGGCAAAGTGGCGTCCAGGGTCAGTACGCCAGGCTCACCGTCTGGGCGCTCCAAGGTGTCGAACTGGCTGTCCACCAAGCTGCTGGCAAAAAAGTGTTGGGCTCGGGCCGCCACTCGGCGCTGAGCCTCGGCGCGGCTGAGGTCGAGAAACGCAAAGCGCAGGCCCGGGCAGGCGGTGCGCAGGCGTTGGCGATAGGCCTGCTTCAAAGCACTGCAGGTCAAGACTTGACCCCGGGGCTGGGCGGCGAGCAAAGCAACCAAGGTGTCCAACCAGCCGGCGCGGTCGATGTCGGTCAAGGCTATGCCTTGCTGCATCTTCAGGCGGTTGCTATCGGGGTGATGGTCGTCGCCCTCAATCAAGCCTGCGCCCGCAGCAGCGGCCACAGCCGCTCCCAGGCTGGACTTGCCGCAACCGGCCACACCCATGATCACGAGATTGCTTTGCACCTGCTTCACTACCGCTAAGAGTCTGAGTTTAGGATAGCGCTATCCCGCACATCCAAACAAATCGGCGTGAGCAGCTAGCCTAAATTCTCTGAAAATGAGTGCTTGCTGTCCGACGCCGGATAGCGCTATCCTAGCTCACCCTGCTTTCCGCTCGACCCCGAGAAAACCCGTATGCCTCGCGCCAAGTCGTCCACCGCTACCACCACCACCGCTGTCACTGCGGCCCAGGGCAGCCGCCGCCGCGCCACGGGCCGCGTCACGCTCAGCGATGTGGCGCAGGCCGCCGGCGTCAGCCCCATCACTGTGTCACGCGCTCTGCGGGGTGAGCGGGCGGTGGACGCCGCCTTGGTCGAACGCGTGCAAGCCGCCGCCACCAAGCTGGGCTATGTGCCGGACCCCGCCGCGCGAGCCCTGGCCTCGCAGCGCAGCAGCCATGTGGCCGTGCTGATCCCCATGCTCTCTAACGCGCTGTTTGTGGATGTGCTGGAAGCCGTGCAACGCACCCTGCGGCCCGCAGGTTTCCAAACCCTGATTGGAGTGACCCACTATGACGAGGGCGAGGAAGAGCAGTTGCTGCGCGAGCAACTGATGCACCGCCCGGCCGGCCTGATCGTGACCGGCTTGGACCACAGCCCCGGCACCCGTCAGCTCGTGGCCCAGAGCCGGGTGCCTTGCGTCCACCTGATGGACTTGCCTGCGGCCTCCACCCCACAGGCGGCAGCGCTGCACTGCGTGGGCTTTTCACAGCGCGAGGCGGGTGCGGCCCTGACCCGCCACCTGCTGGCGCAGGGCCGACGCCGCATTGCCTTTGCGGGAGCCCAACTCGACCCCCGCACCCTACAGCGCCTGGAGGGCTGGCGCGCCGTGCTGCAACAAGCTGGCCTGCACAGCCCCACGCTGGAGTGGCTCAACCCCGCGCCCTCCTCTTTGGCGCTGGGCGGCCAAATGTTTGAGCAGATCATGGGCCAGCACCCGCCCATTGACGCCATCTTTTTTTGCAACGACGACCTGGCGCAAGGCGCGCTCCTAGCCGCCCTGCGTCTGCGGATCAAAGTGCCCCAGCGCGTGGCTATTGCGGGCTTTAACGACCTGACCGGCGCCGACCAAATGAGCCCGCCCCTGACGACCGTGCGCACCCCTCGCGCACAGATCGGCGAGGCGGCAGCCCGCATGTTGCTGCAACTGATGCGCGGAGAGACGCCCGCCTTGGCCCAGGTGGACCTGGGCTTTGAAGTGGTGCGGCGCGGCAGCAGCTAAGTGCTAATGACCGGGGCCATCCGCCGGGTGTTGCGCGGATTGCCCCCCACCGAGGCGCACTATGCTCCCCCCACACGCGTTCATGCGTGCCGCCCCACCATGCGCCTGAATCAGCCCGTCACCCAAAAGCCCATTGACTTCCCCGAGTCAGCGACCTTGATGTCGGTGACCGATGCGGACAGCTACATCACTTACGCCAATGAAGCGTTCATCGACATCAGCGGCTATGCGGTGGACGAACTGATTGGGCAGCCGCACAACCTAGTGCGCCACCCTGACATGCCACCCGAGGCCTTTGCCGACATGTGGCGCACCATGAAGGGCGGCGACCCCTGGACGGGCCTGGTCAAGAACCGCAGCAAGAGTGGTGACCATTACTGGGTGCGGGCCAATGCCACGCCCATCATCCACAACGACGCCATCGTCGGCTATATCTCCGTCCGCACCAAACCCACCGACGCAGAAGTCCGTGCAGCCGAGGACCTCTATCGCCGCTTTCACGAGGGAAAAGCCCAAGGATTGAAGTTGTTCAAGGGCTTGCTGGTGCGTACGGGCGTGCGCGGCGTCGCCTCCTTGTTCCAGCGCATGTCCCTGCGTGGCCGTCTGCGCACGGCCATGGGCCTGGGCGTGGCGCTGATCACTCTCTTCAGCGAGATGTTTGTCGACAGCCCCACCGAGATGGCCTGGGTGGCGCTCAGCGGTTTGGCGGTGGCAGCGGTTCTGACCTGGTTTTTGGAGTGGCAGGTGGCGCGCCCACTGGACCAGATCTTGGCCCACGCCAAACGGATCGCCAGTGGACAAGCCGAGGCGGGGCCAGCCATGGACCGCGTCGACGAAATTGGCATGCTGATGCGGGCCGTCAACCAAAGCGGACTCAACCTCAAAGCCCTGGTGGACGACGTAGCGCGCCGTGCCACCGTGGTGGAGCAACAAAGCAGAGAGATTGCCGATGGCAACCGCCACTTGGCCGAGCGCACCGCCAGCCAAAGTGGCGCGCTAGAGAAGTCCTCAAGCTCCATGCTTGAGTTCAAGTTCACCGTGGAGATGAACTCGGAAAGCGCTCAATCCGGAGACCAGCGCGCCCAGGCCGCCAGCACGGTAGCCCACCAAGGCCGCCAAGTGGTACACCAAATGATCGCCACCATGGACAGTGTCAGCGAGGCCAGCGACAAAATCTCCGACATCATTGCATTGATCGATGGCATCGCATTCCAAACCAATATCTTGGCCCTGAACGCGGCCGTCGAAGCCGCCCGTGCCGGTGAGGCCGGCCGCGGATTTGCCGTTGTGGCCGCCGAGGTCCGGAGCTTGGCGGGACGTAGCGCGGCTGCCGCCAAAGACATCAAACAAGTCATCGCCACCAACGGCGAACAAGTCGAGCAGGGCCGCGACGTGGCCCGCCAAGCAGGCGCCGCCATGGACAACATCGCCAGCAGCATCACCGAGCTGGCCGACATCATCAAGCGCATTGCCCAAGGCAGCCGAGAGCAAAGCGAAGGTGTACATCATGTCAATGACGCCATCGACCTGCTGGAACAAACCACCCAGCAAAATGCAACCCTTGTAGAGCAAGGTGTCAACGCCACAGATGAGCTGAAGCGCCAAGCCAACTACTTGGTTGAAGCGATCAACATCTTTGGGCGGCGCTGAGGCCGAAGCGAATCAGGCCAGTGGCAGATCAAACCGAAGCGCGCGGCACGCTTCGTCATGCAAGCGAACGACCTCTTCAAGCTCCGGGGTGGTCCGTCCTTCACCTTGTTCCCCCACAAAGTGACAGGCGGAAAAGCGCTCCGCTGTGCGCTCATAGACGTCGACCCAACGCTGGCGCAGAGCCAACCGTTCAGGCGCCACGGGCCAAACACCGGGTCGAGGCCGCAGATGATGCTCAATGCCCATGCGCCAAGGCTTCCCCGTCAGCCGCGCTCTGAAGCACCGTTGGCGTTGGCACATTCGAACATAGAGCGGATCTGCACCCACAGCTTGAAAGAACTTCGCAACCTCGTCAGACGGGGGATCGAAGCAGGCGTGAACAACCAGGTAGCGCAGCCCCGCTGGCGTCTTATATGTGCGGACACGCCATTCAGGGTGCCCCAACAAGAATGCGTTGAGGCGACCACGCGCAGCCTCCGCCGCGCCTTCCCGCCGCGCATAGGCCGCGTGGGCTTTCTGCGTGAGCCACACCAGCATAAGTCCCCCGAAAACCAATGAAAGGCAGTGCGCGCCATAGCTGTTGCGGCTGATCACCTCTGGCCCGCAGCGCTTCAGGACCTCTTCACGAATGGGAACGCCTTCGGCTCCGTTATAGGCCCGCTTAGGCTCGCGACGTGACAGCGAGTGACCAGACAGCGCCTGCTGCAAGGCAGCCTCCGCCCGCTGGTGCGCCATGAGTTCCGCGTCCTGCATGCTGGACTCAGACCAACCAAATCGCCGGACGGTGACTTGCCGTCCGCCTTCGCGACGCTGTATTCGGGCCTCTGCCCAGTGGTCAGGAACGATCATGACTGCACAACGATGCAAATCTTGATCGTACCTGCCTGTTGTTCAGGGGGCTATTGCTCCATCGCGCTCAGGCCAGCAAGCGTCTGCAAACACGCCCGCGCCACCTCTTGCCCCTTCTTCACAAAGTGCTCGGCAAAGAACTGCTGATGCTCCGCAATCTCGTGAAAGCGCAGCGGGGTGAGCACGGCGGAGAACACCGGCACGTTGGTGTCGAGCTGAACCCGCATCAAGCCGTCAATGACGGCACTGGCGACGAAGTCGTGGCGGTAAATGCCGCCGTCGACCACCAGGCCGCAGGCGATGACCGCATCGCACAGGCCTGCATTGGCCAAGCGCTGGCCATAGAGTGGGATCTCGAAGGCCCCTGGCACATCATGCACCGCCACCTCGGGCGGTGAGGTGCTTTGGAGGAACTCCGCCAAGGCCGCATCGATGGCTTGCTGAACGATGTCGCGGTGCCAGGAGGCAGCGACGATGGCCACACGCCAGGGGCGCGCTGCAACAGCAGCGGCCGAGGATGTGGAGCGGGAAGACGACAGGGTCTGATTCATGGAACACCTCACGGTGAAAAAGGCCAAGAATCAGGGCGAACGCAGGCGCAGCGTCTGAGCCGCAAAGCCCAGGCACCACACCCGCGCGTTTCTCTTTCATCCGGACTGTGACCGTCGGCTCTGGCATCGCACCAGATCTGCTGACCCCAACCCACCAAGGGGTGTGCTGGGCGCTCGCGGGCTCCTGCACTTGCGCGCAGATACCGCCGGTGGGGACTTTCACCCCGCCCTGAGAACGCGTGCCAACACGAGGTTGGCAAAGCCATTCTAGGGCGGCACACTGGGGCCTCACATCACTTGGGTGACACACCATGACTGCCAACAATGGGTCGGAAGCTCGCTTCGGCCTTGTGATCTTTGCCAAGACGCCCCAGACGGTCAGCGCCTTCTATCAACAGACCTTGGGCCTGAGCTTGATCGAGGCTGAGCCAGGCCACCACCTGCTGCAAGGTGCTGGGCTGGAGCTGGTGATCCATGCCATCCCCCCGGCCTATGCCGCCGAGATCTCGATTTCTCAGCCGCCGCAATTGCGGGAAGACACCCCCCTCAAGCCCGCCTTCTGGGTGGCTGATTTGGCAGCGGTGCGTGTGGCCGCAGAGGCCACCGGCGGTGGGCTCAACCCCGTCAGCAAAACCTGGCAGATCCGGGGTGCAGCCGTGCTGGACGGCTGGGACCCGGAGGGCAATGTGGTGCAGTTCAAGCAGCGTCACTGAGCGCTGAAGCTAGGCGGGCTCAGCACCCGGGCCTGGGCCAAGCGAAGCCGGGGTCAGACGGCCAGCAAGCCCTGCGCCAGCTGCAGCAGGTTCCCGGCTTGGGCCTGCACGGCGCAGGCGGCCTGAGTCTCACCCACACCCGGCCCACCTTCATGGGGCCGAGCGATGAAGCCGCTTTGCAGCCCGGCAGCGGCCGCAGCGGCCAAGTCGCTGGAGTGGCAGGCCACCATCATGACCTGCGCGGGGGCCAACGTGGCGTCATCCACGGCAGGGCTCACGCCAGCATCGTTCAACACCACATCGAGGTTGCGGCGGTGCAGCACGTCCAAATCGCAAAACGGCCGCTGGCCGCTGCGGATCTCTTGCATGGCGGGCTGGTACTGGGCGCGCCAGGCGGTGGCCAGGGCTGCCGCATCCAGCGGCAGGCCCAAGCCGTCGACCAAGGTGGTTTGAAGCTCGCGCCGAATGCTGCCGTGCCAATCGACCAAGGTGCCGAATACGTCAAAAATGAGGGCCTGAGTTTGAAGCATACGTAAGCGCTTGTTTCTGTTGCATGGGGACGGAGTGGCAGCACCGCAGGAGCGGTCCGCAGCGGCTGCACAGCATGTCACGAATTACGAGGCCTTGTGTGGCCCGCATCAACTCAATGCCCGTAGCATGCGCGCCGAACATCTCGTAGGGCCATAAGCAGTACCCATGATGAATAAAAAACGGGCCTTTGCCGCACTGGCCTTGCTGGTGCCTTTGGTCACCTGGGCCACCCAGCCGCCGCTGGCCTCTCCCGAGCAAATCCACGCCTGCCTGAACCGCCAAGACGAGTTGCGCGAGCAGCGGGCTGACGTGATGCGCCGCATCGACGCCCACGAGCAAAGCCAAGAGCAGTTGCGCGGCCTCATGGCCGCCCATGATCAAGCCCGACAGCGGCTAGACGCCAGCGACGCCCAAGCCCTGCGAGACCAAAACCTGCGAGTGCAGCAGCTCAACGCCGAAGTCCAAAGCCTGAACCAACGCGGTGCCCAACTGCGGCAAGAGCAAGCCGGCTACAACCAGTTCGCCACCGCCACCAACCAGCGCTGCGGCACGCTGCGCTACAAGATGCAGGACTATGTTCGCGTGATGAACGAGCGAGCGGCGCAGGGCAAGGCGGAGTAGGGCAGCGCCCCACTCCGCCCACCGCTACAGCTCACCCCCTCACAAACACCACCGCCGTCCGCGCCGGCACATTCACCGTGCCGCTGGCCGCGTCAAAGCTGGCCTGGGCGGCGCGCTTGTCGGCGGCGTTGGGGCTTTGGTGCACCGGGTGGAGCTGAAGGGCCTTGCCCACCACCACGTTCAGGTCTTGCAGGCTCAGGGTTTGGTCCCAATGCGTGGTCAGGGTATAGCTGCGGATGGAGCCCGCCAAGCCCGCCTTGATGACATCGCCCAGCCACATCAGGTCGCTCTTGGGGCGGCCGCCCGTCAGCGCATTCGGGTCCGTCCACAGGCCGTTGACATAGCCCTGGTTGCTGATGAGGAAGTCGCCATTGTCAAAGCTGCTGCCACCGCGCACGGCATCACGCAGCATGGGGTTGAAGGTGCCGATGCCGGTGCCGTTCATGCTCAGCATTTCAGCCTGCACAAAGCGCGCGCCGTTGACCACCTCGCCAAAGTTCCAGCCCTCGCCCAGCAGGTTGATGGAGCGGCCGGTGGCGGCGTTGACGGCGGCTTGCAGCTTCTCCATCACCGCGCGGGGCTGGTGGCCCATCAGGTCAAAACGGAAGGAGCTGATCTTGTAGTCGCGCGCCCAGGTGATGACCGAATCGATCATCAGCTTGCCCATCATCAGGTTCTCGGTGGCGGTGTTTTCGCAGCAGGTGCTGCGCTCGATGTCACCCGCCGCGTTGTAGCGGTGGTAGTAGCCGGGGACGATGCGGTCCAGCACCGAGCGCTCGTTCTGGCCCGAGGCGGCCGTGTGGTTGTAGACCACGTCCATGCCCACGCGCAGCCCCGCTTTGTGCAGGCCTTGCACCATGGCGCGGAACTCCACCACGCGGCGCGCCGGGTCGCTGACGGCGCTGGCATAGCTGCCCTCGGGCACGGTGTAGTGCCAGGGGTCATAACCCCAGTTGAAGCAGTCGGTACCCGCACCGGCCATCACGGCAGCTTGCTGCTCGCTACTGTCGGGGGCGGCCGTGGGCACGCTGGGGCTGGTACAGCCGCGCTCGGCCACGCTGGTGATGTCATAGCTGGGCAGCAGGTGCACGTCCGTCAGCCCGGCTTGGGCCAAGGCCTTGAGGTGCTGCATGCCCGCCGAGTTGCCACGCGCAAAAGCCAGGTAGGTGCCGCGATGAGCCTCGGGCACCGTCACGTCGTTGGCCGAGAAGTCGCGCACATGCAGCTCGTAAATGCTCATGTCCGGTGCAGCGGCCACGGTGGGCGGAATGGCGGTTTCGTCCCAGCCGCTGGGCTTGAGCGCAGCGGCGGCCAAGCTGCCCACATAGGCGCGCTTGGAGTCTGCCGTCAGCGAGATGGCATAGGGGTCGGTCACCACATTGCGCACCACACCGACGCCACGCACAAACACGCGCACAGCAAAGCGGTAGGTCTGGCCGCTCAAGTCGCCTGTAGCCTCATGGCTCCAGACGCCCGTGTTGGCATCCCACTGCATGTCCACCGCGGTGCGGGCATTGCCGCTGACGGGGTCGTACAGGTAGAGCGCCACCGAGCGTGCGGTGGGTGCCCAGAGCTTGAAGCGGGTGCGGCCAGCGGCCACCGTCACGCCCAGGTCATTCACTTGCTCGGCCGAGGCGTAGAGCTCATCCAACGCACCGGGTGTCTGCGCCGTCGTGGCGTTTTGCACCAGACCCTGGGCGTTTTCTTGCACCAGCACCATCTGGGTTTTGTGGAGTTGCTTGAGCTGGGACAGGTCAGCCTCGCGCACTGCCCATACCGAACCGGAGCCTACCCACTTGAAGCGGCTCGCCGCAGCCGGTGGCACGCTGCCGGTGAAAGCGTCTAGGGTGAGTACACCGTCCGCCCCCGTGACAGCCTGGTCCTTGGCGACGACGATTTGCCCCGCGCGGGACCAATACAGCTTGACGCTCTGCCCCAAGGCCACACGCGGCCATTGGATGAGCTGCTGGTTGAGCCAGAAGGCGCGCGCATCGGTGCTGCTGACAGAGCGCAGGTCGGGCGCGGCGGTGTAGACCGTGGCGTCACGCTCCACCAGCCAGATCTCGCCGACTTGGTTTTGGATACTCAGCGCGGCATAGTCCACGCGGATGTTGTTGTCGCGGCCGTCCTTGTCGTTCTCGTTGGGCGGCATGCCGTGGATGATGAACTCCAGCGCCTTGCGATTGGCATCCGCCTGCGGATTGAGCACGGGGATGTCAAACACCACCTCGCTGGGGGCTGCGCTGTAGCCGGGCATGGCACTGAAGGCCACGGGCGCGCTCCAGCGGTCAATCGTCACACCGGCGGGGACGCGGCTGGTGTCTAAGCCGCTGCCATTCCAGAGGTGCAGGCCCCAGTTGGCGTAGTCGCCGCCAAAACGCTGGTAGTGCACGCGCACGGTGTGGATGTCGGGCGTGGGCGCTTGCAGCGGGTTGCTGGCATAGGTGGTGGGGTCATCTTGCAGGCGCCAGATCTCGTTGGCCCCGGCCTTCAAGGCATAAGACTGATCCTGACCGTTGTGGTCTTTCCAATCACCTTTGTGAAACAGGTAGCCCACGCTGCCGTTATCTGCATTGAGCGGGATGTCGTAATAGGCGCCAAAGCTGTCGCTGCCGCTGGCGTTCCAGCCTTGGTTCCAGCCCGGGTCTTGGGCGGCCCCCCAGGTGTGCATTTGCCAGCCCTCGTAGTCGCCCGCCGTGCGGCGGTAGTGCACGCGCAAGGTGGTGCTGGCGGCGGCGGCCTTGGCCCTGGCCGCAGGCACGGCCTGCAAAATGGTTTGGTGCGCCTCAGACGCCGCCAGCGCCAAGCTCGCATCGCTGGCACTGGCTTGTGCAGCCGGTTCGGACGCCACCGGCTCCCCCGTGCCGCCGCCACAGGCCCACAGGGTGAGCGTGACGCACAGGGCCAAAACCCACCGCCACCCGCTGGCGACGCTGCCGCGAGCCAGACCTTTTGATGCATGCATTGCCCACTCCTTTTGCTTGGAATGGGCGCGATGCTATTGAAGTAAAACTACATTCAATATCCAGGGCTACCCTTAGATATCGTTTGTATTCCCCGTCAATTGCCGCCTTATGCGCGTAGCAAAGCTACACATAGGCCCACTGCCTTGCTAAGCGCCGCCGCAGGCGATTCAGGTCTGGCGTGGTGCTTAGCTGGTGCCAACGCGCAGGCGCTGCCCCAAGCGCTGCTGCGCCGCGCTCACCTCACCGCAATGGGCCTGGGCCCACTCGGCACAAAAGTAGGTGCCGCGATAGCGCTCGCCGCTGTCGCACAGCAAAGAGAGCACCGAGCCGCTCTCGCCGCGCTGGCGCATCTCCTCGGCCAGGCTCAGCATGGCCACCAGGTTGGTGCCGGTCGATGGCCCCACGGGGCGGCCCAGCAGCTCTGAGAGCGCCAGCATCGCGCCCACCGAGTCGGCATTGCCCACCACGCTCATGCGGTCCACCAGGCTGGGGATGAAGCTGGGCTCGACGCGCGGGCGGCCAATGCCCTCGATGCGCGAGCCCGGCGCCGTGAGGCTGGCATCGCCACTGGCGTGATAGGCCGCAAACACCACGCCAGTCGGTGGCCCGCTCGGCATAGGTGAACTGGTCCATATAGTGGCCACCGCGCTCGCGCGCCAGGGTTTGGGCGGCGGCATAGACCTCGCCCGCATGGTCCACAAAATGGCAATCGCCGCCCTGAAAGCGGATCAAGGCCACCTTCTCGGGCGAGGTGCTGCGCGGCATCACCGCCACAAAGGGCAGGCCCAGCAGGCGCGCAAAGTAAGCCTCGCTGACGGCCGTGGAGCCGCTGGAGGACTCCACCACCGTCATGCCCTCGCGCAGCCAGCCATTGCACAGCGCATACAAAAACAGCGAGCGCGCCAACCGGTGCTTCAAGCTGCCCGTGGGGTGGGTGGACTCGTCCTTGAGGTAGAAGTCAATGCCCTGGGCCGCCCAGGCGGGCAGGGGCAGGGCGATGAGGTGGGTGTCTGCGCTGCGGCAGTAGTCCGCCTCAATGAGGGAGATGGCGTGGTGGGTCCAGGATGAGGACATGGTGAGAATGCTGCCGACGGTGATCGGCCAACAGTGATGGGATGCGCCAATTGTGGCGTCAGCCGCAGCCCACACTGCACCTCACGCTGCGACCAGCTTCACGCCATAGGCCTCACTGCCCTGCGCCCAAGCCATCAGCCGGTCGATGTTGGGGTGCTTGCCCGGAAACTGCTGCGCGTCGGCTGTGTGCTCGGCATACCACTCCAGGCCCAGCGTGGCGGCCGCGGGGGTGATCTGGCCGCCATACAGCGCCGCCAAGGCCGCATACACCGCGAGCGAGCCCGCTTGGCCGGGCTTGTTTTCCAGCGTGGCGAGCACCTGGCCTTTGGCGTCCAAAAGCTGAAGAGCCGCGAGGTGGCTCACCTTGGGGAGTTGTTGAAGTCGGTCGGCAAATTTCATGGGGCGCGATGGTATCTAGGGTCTGTTGACATATCTGGCATGGCCTGTAGGGCTCACGCGGGTAGGATTTATATGTCAACAGACCCTAGTACCCTTGCGGCCGTGACCGACCTGCCCCTGCTCTACACCTACCGCCGCTGCCCCTATGCCATGCGTGCCCGCATGGCCTTGCTGTGGGCGCAACGGCCCTTTGCCGCCTTGGAGATTGAGCTGCGCCACAAGCCCGCCGCGCTGTTGGCGATCTCGCCCAAGGCCACGGTGCCCGTGCTGCACTTGAGTGATGGCACCGTGCTGGAGCAAAGCTGGGACATCATGGCCTGGGCCTTGCAAGGCAGCGAGCAGGAAGACGCTTGGCAGCGCGCCCAAGAACCCACGATGCTGACCCTGCTGCAGCGCAATGATGGCGAGTTCAAGCGCCTGCTCGACGCCTACAAATACCCCGAACGCCAGCAGCTGCCCCTGGGCCGCGAGCAAGCCCGCCACCAAGCCCTAGAGACGACCCTGATGCCGCTGGAGGTGCTGCTGCAGCACAGCCGCTATCTGGCGGGCGAGCAGCCCTCCGCCACCGACCTGGCCCTCTGGCCCTTTGTGCGGCAGTTTGCCGCCGTGGACCCGGCCTGGTTTGAAGCGCAGGCCCTGCCCGCCGTGCAAGCCTGGCTACAGCGCGGCTTGAGCAGCGCGCTGTTCCAAACCTGCATGGCCAAGCTGCCCGCCCATACGGTGCTCGCCTTTCCCAAGGCACCGCCTCACCCCTTTGATCCGCCATGAATACCCCCTCTCGCCTCAGCCGCCGACACACCCTGGCCTGGGCACTGGCCAGCGCCGCGCCCAGCGGCCTGCAAGCCGCCACAGCCCCAGTCGGCAGCGCACCCGCAGCAGCCCTGCCGCAAGCCCTGGCAGCGCTGGAGCAGCGTGCCGGTGGCCGCTTGGGCGTGGCCGTGCTGGACACCGGCAACGGCATCCTGCTGGGCCATCGGCAGGACGAACGCTTTGGCCTGTGTTCCACCTTCAAGCTGGCCTTGGCCGGAGTAGTGCTGCGCCTGATCGACCAGGGCCGCCTGAAGGCTGACCAATGGGTGCCCTACACCCAGGCGGACCTGCAAAGCTATGCGCCGGTGGCCAAACAACACCTGGCCCAAGGCGGCATGACGGTACAAGCCCTGGCCGAAGCCACCCAGACCACCAGCGACAACACCGCCGCCAACCTGCTGCTGGGCTTGATGGGCGGCCCGGCGGGCTTGACCCAACACCTGCGCGACCTGGGCGACACCACCACCCGGCTCGACAGGCTGGAGCCCGCGATGAACCTGGTGCCCGTGGGCGAGCTGCGCGACACCACCACGCCCTCCGCCATGGCCCGCACCACGGCCGCGCTGTTGACCGGCCAAGCCTTGAGCCCCGCCTCGCGCGCCCGCCTGGCCGACTGGATGGTGGCCACCCAAACCGGCCTCAAGCGCCTGCGCGCCACGCTGCCCCCTGGCTGGCGCGCGGGTGACAAAACCGGCACTGCCATGGCGCCGGGCATGGTTGACAAGTACAACGATGTGGCCATCTTCTGGCCCCCTGCCCACACCGGCCGAGCGCCGGTCATCGTCACCGCCTATTACGACACCGCCAAAGCCCATGAGCAGGGCATCCGAGCGCAGGATGAGGCGGTGCTGGCTGAGGTGGGCCGTTGGGCGCTCTTGGGGTTCAAAGCCTGAAAGACGCCTGTCATGAGCACTCCGTCCTACAACCTGGCGCGCTTTGACTTTGTGTCCGTTCGGCTGGCCGTGGCCTGCGCACGCACGGGCAACCTCACCCAGGCCGCGCGCGAATGCCACTTGGTGCTGCCCGCCGCGAGCCGGCGCCTGCGCGACCTGGAGCGCGCGCTGGGCGGGCCGCTGTTTGACCGCCACTCACGCGGCCTGACCCCCACCGCGCTGGGCCGCGCCTTCATGAAGCAGGGCATGGCCATCTTGCAAGAGTTGGACAACCTGATGGCCGAACTGCATGACGCCCGCCAGGGCATTGCACGCCATCTGCATGTGTGCTCCAGCACGGCCGCCATCATTCAGTTCTTGCCGCCGCTGCTGGCGGACTACGCCAGCCTGAGGCCTGAGGTTCAAGTCGAATTGGAAGAACAGGTGTCGGAGCAGGTGGTGGCCTCGGTGCGCGAAGGGCGGGCCGATGTGGGCGTCTTTGTGCGGGGGCCTGAGACCCATGGGCTGGAGGTGTGCGAGTTCCGGCAAGACGAGTTGGTGCTGATCCTGCCCAAAGGCCATCGCCTGGGCGGGCGCGGGCCGCTGCCTTTTGCCATGACGCTGGATGAGCCCTGGATCACCCTGAACGCCGGCGCTGCGCTGCTGCAAGCCCAGCAACAAGCGGCCATGGCCGCCGGGCGGACGCTGAAGCTGCGCATGCAAGTGCGCAGCTTTGATGCCGTGGGCCACATGGTGGCGGCAGGCCTGGGGCTGGCCATCGTGCCCAAGGGCGTGGCGCTGCCCCTGGTGCGGGCCAAAGCCCTGCAATGGCGCGCCCTCAGCGACGCTTGGGCGACGCGGCAGGTGCAACTCTGCGTGCGGACCGACGCCGATCTGGCGGTGAAGGAGCTGAGGGATTTCCTCAGGTCGTCTTCGCAAAATGCGAAGACACGCCAAGCGAGATTGAAATAGACGCCCAGAGGCCCCGCGCCAGACACTGGCGGCATGTCACCAGCTGCCGCCACCACATCCACCACCGCCACCGATGTGCCCGAGGCCTCGCCACGGGCCGCGCTGCAAGGCCTCAAGGTCTTGGAGTTGGGTCAATTGATCGCCGGGCCCTTTGCCGCCAAAACGCTGGCGGACTTTGGCGCCGAGGTCATCAAGATCGAAGCGCCCGGCGCAGGCGACCCCTTGCGCAAGTGGCGCTTGTTGAAAGACGGCACCTCGATCTGGTGGCAGGTGCAGTCGCGCAACAAGCGCTCGCTGGCCCTGGACCTGCGTGCACCCGACGGCCAAGCCCTGGTTCGGCAACTGGCCGCTGAAGCCGACATCCTGATTGAGAACTTCCGCCCTGGCGCCATGGAAGGCTGGGGCTTAGACCCCGAAGACCTGCTGGCCGCCAACCCGCGCTTGATCGTCTTGCGCATCAGTGGCTATGGCCAAACCGGGCCCTACCGCAACCGGCCTGGTTTTGGGGTGATTGCTGAAGCGATGGGGGGCCTACGCCACCTCACCGCCGAGCCCGGCCGCGTGCCGGTGCGCGTGGGGGTGAGCCTGGGAGACACCCTGGCCGCCCTGCACGGCGTGATCGGTATCTTGCTGGCCCTGCAAGACCGCCACCGCACAGGCCGTGGCCAAGTGGTGGATGTGGCGCTCTATGAAGCCGTCTTCAACTGCATGGAAAGCCTGTTGCCCGAATACAGCGCCTTCGGGGCCGTGCGCCAAGCAGCAGGCAGTGCCCTGCCGGGCATTGCCCCCACGAATGCCTACCTGTGCAAGGACGGCGGCTATGCCTTGGTGGCCGGCAATGGCGACAGCATTTTCAAGCGGCTGATGCAACTGATTGGCCGCGAGGACCTGGCCGCGGACCCCGCCTTGGCCGACAACGCGGGCCGGGTAGCCCGCGTCGAAGAGTTGGACCAAGCCATTGGCGCCTGGACCGCACAGCACAGCGTGGCTGAGGTATTGGCACTGCTGGACAAGGCCTCCGTGCCGGCCGGTCGCATCTACACCGTGGCTGACATTGCGGCAGACCCGCATTACCAGGCGCGCGGCATGCTGGAGTCGCTGACCCTGGCCGACGGCACGCCGCTGACGGTGCCGGGCACCGTGCCCAAGTTGTCGCGCACGCCCGGCCAACACCGGCGACTCGCGCCCACGCTGGGCCAAGACACCGAGCAGATCCTGGCCGAGATGGGCCTCGACCCCCGTCAGATTCAAGACCTCCGCGCGCGCGGTGTGATTCAGTGAGACTCAGATGACCCGCATTTACTTCAATGAAGTCGTCACCCGCGACGGCTTTCAAAACGAACCGCACTTTGTGCCCACCGAAGACAAGGTCGCCTTGATCGATGGCTTGAGCCACTGCGGATTTGCCAAGATCGAAGTGACCTCGTTCACCTCGTCCAAGGCCATTCCCATGCTCAAAGACGCCGAAGCGGTGATGGGCCAGATCGAGCGCGTGCCCGGCGTGGAGTACACCGTGCTGGTGCCCAATGTGCGCGGTGCAGAGCGCGCCTTGGCCTGCCGTGCCGAGGAGTGGAACTTGGTCATGTCCACCTCGGAGACCCACAACCTGGCCAACCTGCGCATGAGCCGCGAGCAGAGCTTTGCCGGTTTGCGCGAGGTGGTGGCGCAGGCCCAGGGGCATGCCGCCGTCAATGTCTCGCTGTCGACTTGCTTTGGCTGCCCCATGGAGGGCGAAGTCGCAGAGTCTGAGGTCTTGCGCTGGGCCGGTCGCTTTGCCGACTTGGGCGTGCGCGGCCTGACGATTTGCGACACCACCGGCATGGCCCACCCACGCCAAGCTGCGGCCATGGCACGCGCACTGCAAACGCGCTTTGCCGAGCTGCAGATCACCTTTCACTTCCACAACACCCGGGGCATGGGGCTGGCCAATGTGCTGGCCTCGGTGGACGAAGGCATTCATCGTTTTGATGCATCTCTGGGTGGCTTGGGAGGCTGCCCGTATGCGCCGGGGGCCAGCGGCAATATCTGCAGCGAAGACACCATCCACATGCTGCAAGCCATGGGCTTTGACACCGGCATTGACCTGCAGCGCCTGCTGACACTGGCACGGCATCTGCCCCAGTTGGTGGGCCATGAGGTGCCCAGCCAAGTGGCCAAGGCCGGGCGCATCAACGACCTGCACCCCGCACCCCCTTATGTTGAAGCACTGCGACAAGGTCTCACACCATGATTGATCACCTCGACCATTTGGTTCTCACCACCTCGCGGCCCCAGGCCTGCATCGCCTTCTACACGGGTGTCTTGGGCATGCAGCTCGAAACCTTTGTGGGGGGTACCCCGCCGGTGGAGCGCCAAGCACTGAAGTTCGGCCACCAAAAGATCAACATCCATGTGCAGGGTTCGGAGTTCGAGCCCAAGGCGCACCTGCCGGTGCCCGGTGCGCTGGACCTGTGCTTCATCGCGTCCATCCCCCTGCAAGCCGTGATCGAGCGCTTGCAACAGGCGCCATGGCCGATTGTGGAAGGCCCGGTGCTGCGCACAGGTGCTACCCAGAAGATCCGGTCGGTCTATGTGCGCGACCCGGACTTCAACCTGATTGAAATCTCCGAGCTTGTTTGACACCGCCACCAGCACCCCACCCAGGAACACGCCATGAACCGTCGCCAACTCGTCACCGCAGCAGGCTTCATTGCCGCCAGCCTCAGTCTCTCTGCCGGGGCGCAGTCCCGCTACCCTGACAAGCCCATCACCTTGGTGGTGCCCAGCGCACCGGGCGGCACCACGGACTTCACCGCCAGGCTGATCAGTGACGCGCTGAGCAAGGCCCTGGGGCAGCCCGTCATCGTCGACAACAAGGCGGGCGGCGCCGGCAATATTGGCAACCAAGCCGTGGCGCGCGCCAAGCCGGATGGCTACACCTTGCTGGTGGCCTACAGCGGTTATCAAGTGGGCAACCCGCATCTGTTTGCCAAGGCGGGGTGGGACCCGATCAAAGACTTCGCGCCTGTCGCCATGTTGAGCCGCGCCCCCCAGGTGGTGACCACCCGCGCCAACCTGCCGGCCAACACCTTGGCCGAGTTGGTGACTTACGCCAAAGCCAACCCCGGCAAGCTCAACTACGCCTCCTCAGGCAATGGCTCTATCCAGCACATTGCGGGTGAGTTGTTCAAGCAACTCACGGGCACCTTCATCACCCACATCCCCTACCGCGGTGCAGGCCCGGCGGTGCAAGACCTGATGGGTGGACAGATGGACCTGTTCATCACCACCCCGGCGTCGGTGGTCAGCCAGATCAAAGGCGGCAAGCTCAAGGCTCTGGCCGTCACCAGCGACCATCGCCTCTCGGCGCTGCCGCAAGTACCCACGGCCGTAGAGGCGGGGCTCAAGGGCTTCAATCTCGATTCTTGGTTTGCGTTGTATGCGCCCGCAGGCACACCGCCCGAAATTGTGCAAACCCTGAACACCGAGATCGGCAAGATCCTGGCCAACCCAGACGTGCGGCGCCGGGCTGAAGACGCTGGCGTGACGGTGGAGACCATGACCCCGACCCAGCTCGACGAGTTCACCCGCAAAGAGCTGGCTTACTGGGGCCGTGTCATCAAGACCGCCAAGATCACCACCGAGTGACCGGCTGCCCATGAACATCGTTTTCTTGGATGGGGACACCCTGCCCGCGCACACCCGCCTACGACAGCCCCGCTTTGAACACCAGTGGGTGCAGCATGCACGCACCAGCCCTGCGGAGCTGAGTGCGCGCTTGGCGGACGCCGAGGTGGTGGTGGTCAACAAAGTGCGTTTGGACGCCCAGGCGCTGGCCCAGGCACCGCGCCTGCGCTTGATTGCCGTGGCGGCCACCGGCACCAACCACCTGGACCTGGCCGCCTGCCGGGCGCGAGGCATCGTGGTCAGCAACATCCGGCACTACGCTGTGCACACGGTGCCGGAGCACACCCTGGCCCTGATCTTTGCCTTGCGACGTAGCATCTGCGCCTACCGCGACGCGGTGCGCGCCGGGCGCTGGCAAGCCGCCGGACAGTTCTGTTTTTTTGACCACCCCATCCGGGACCTGGCGGGCTCCACGCTAGGGGTCATTGGCGACGGTGTGCTGGGTCAGTCGGTGGCGCGCTTGGGAGAGGCCTTGGGCATGCGGGTGCTGATGGCCGCCCACAAGGGCCGCCACGGCCAGGGCAGCCTCTACACACCGTTTGAGCAAGTGCTGGCCGAGTCGGATGTGCTGAGCTTGCATTGCCCCTTGACCCCCGAGACTCGACACATGATTGCCGCGCCAGAGTTTGCCCAGATGCGGCGCGCGCCGCTGTTGATCAACACCGCCCGTGGTGGGCTGGTGGATGAAGCAGCCGTCGGCCCCGCTTTGGCGGCCGGCCACATTTCAGGCGCGGCCTTCGATGTCACCGAGCAAGAGCCCCCACCCGCCGACCATCCCTTCATGGCCTTGCTGGACCGCCCCGACTTCATCCTCACACCGCATGTGGCCTGGGCCAGCCAAGAGGCCACACAGGCCCTGGCAGACCAGTTGATCGACAACATCGAGGCCTTTCAGCGCGGGGCACCGGTCAACGTGGTGTGAGTCGGTTGGCGCGCCGCCTGCCCAGGCTATTGGCGAAATCACATATTGCGGCAAGCGAGCAAGTGGGGCCACAGTTCAGTAGCTCTTACTGAAAGCAAACCCATGATCTTGTCACGCTCCTTTCCTTGGTCCCTGGCCACCTTGGGCCTGATGCTCTGCACCCCCGTCGCTTGGGCACAAGCCGTGCCGGGCAAGCCGCTGATCTATGCCGACGAATGCCGCCTCGGCACCGAGGGCGGTGACAGCCAGCCCTATCACGCGCTGGTCTACTACCCCAATGAGTACGCCATGCGGGTGCCGGGCTTGGTGATCGGGGCAGAGAAGTCCGGTGCCGACCAGGTGCGGCGGGGGGCTCAGTCCGTCAACCTGCTGCCCGCACCAGAGGGCATTGCTGTCAACGAGCGGTCAGCGCAATGGCTCAAGGAGGTGATGCAGGGTGGCAGCAAGGCCATGTTCATCTCGCACGTGGCGGCCTTTGATGGACAAGCGGGCTCACTGGTGTTTGACGCCTACCGCAACGCCGCCGTACCCGACGACAAGCGCCTCCATCCCAGCCTGAAAAACGTGCCTTGGTTGGACTGCAAGCGCCAAGCCGTGCCACGCGCCGATGCCTATGCCGACAGTTGGCGAGGCGTAGAAGCCGCCCGCGCACGCATCACCGCGGACTTGGCATCGGGCGATTACACCCACGTCTTCATGATCGCCATGGGGTGGAACACGGTGCAGATCGAAGCGATGCAGAACTTCGCCTCCATCAGCCGCAACCTGCGTTTAGCCGCCCCTCCTGGCAGCGCCTTCAAACCCTATGTCATTGGCTTCACCTGGCCCAGCCAGTGGGACAACCCCTTCTTGGGCTCGGTGCTGGTGCGCCCCAGCAGCCTGCTGAACAAGGCCAATGATGCCGATGAGTTTGCGGCGGGGTGGCTGGGCGCCAGNCGTGGCGGCCGCGCCGGTGAGTTCTGCTTGGGGCTGGCCTCCGCCCTGCAAGCCCACCCCCGCATCTGGGCCCTGGCCGCCGACACCGACGGCATTGACGGCGTGGAAGACAACGCCGGCGCCACCGTCCATCCAGAGACCTTGGCACGCGCCCAAAGCCTGGGCCTGAGCGTGGCCGACCACCTGAACCGCAACGACGCCTACGGCTACTTTGCCGCCTTGGGCGACTTGGTGATGACGGGGCCCACACACACCAATGTGAACGACTTCAGAGCCTTGCTGGTGCGGTGACGCCGCGGCCCATGCGCGCCTTCTGAGCACCCCCAAGGGCCGTGCATTGCCCGCCCCTGCCCCCCAAGGGGGCGCAAGAAAACTTGGGACGGCCCTACGTTTTCGTCTGAGGCAAGATGACGACCTCAGATTCCCCGATCAATTCCTGACTTGAGCACTGCACCATGCTGCCTCAGATCACTCCCACCCTCGCGTGGATTCTTTTGCTCGTTGCAGGCCTGCTGGAGGTCGTCTGGTCGGTCAGCATGAAGGCGTCGGAGGGCTTCAGCAGGCACCTCTACACCACCATTACCTTGATCGCCGCATGGCTCAGCTTTTGGCTGCTCGGCTTGGCCATGCGCCAGTTGCCGCTGGGCACCGCCTATGCCGTGTGGGTGGGCATTGGCACGGTGGGGGCGGCCTTGTTGGGCGGCTTGTTTTTTGGCGAACAACTCACCTGGCCCCGCCTGGGCTGCATTGGGCTGATCGTGGTGGGCGTGTTGGGCTTGAAGTTGTTGAGCGCTGAAGGCTAAGCGGACCATCGTCCATGCACATTACTCTGCTTCTGGGCCTGGCCCTGCTGGCCCTCAACCTCTGGGCCACCCGGCGCGTGTGGCGCTTCCGCTCCCGCTACGCCATGCCCAGGGGCATGTTGATCGCGATGGTCTGGGTGGCGCCCTTCATCGGCGCTTGGATTGCGGTGCTGCAAACGCCGGCGGCTGGCTCGCAAAGCGCGTCCGCACCCACTCTGGCGGCGCCGCCCGAGCATGCTGAACCCGCACCAGAGCAGCTCATGGGCCGCGACGGGCAGGCCTGGGACTTGATGCCCCACATCGGCCTGGTCCAGCAGGTGCCGCTGATGGACTGGGCCGCCGTTCAGGCCTGGGCTGCGCTGCAAGGCGACGAGACGGCGCAAACCCAAGCCTTGGAGCAAGGCCGCCATGCTTGGCTCTTGCACCTGCGGCAAGCCCTTTGGCCGCACATGAGAGTGACGACCACGCCGGAGGCCTACCTCTTGTCTACCTTAGAGGACGCCGAGGCCGATGCACTGGCCCGCTATGTCGCAACAGCACGGCAGCGTGTGACTCGAACCTTGGGCGACTTGGCGCGCTTGCCGCCCGGGCAGCGAACCATCGTCTTGGTGCTGGACAGCGAAGAGGACTACTACCACTACGTCTCCATCTACTACCCTGAAGAGGGCGAGTTTGCGTTCAGCGGCGGCATGTTCATCCATGCGGGTTGCCCGCACTTTGTGGTGGTGCGGTCTGACCTGGCGACCCTGGAGCCGGTGATTGCCCATGAGCTGACCCACAGTGCGCTGGCCCATTGGCGTCTGCCCAAATGGTTGGATGAAGGGCTGGCCGTGAACACAGAGCACCGAGTGGCGGGGGTGCGCGGCGCGGCACACACGCCGCAGGAGCTGCATCGCATGCACCAAGCCTACTGGACGCCGCAGCGCATCCAGGCCTTCTGGACGGGCGAATCCTTTGACGAGCCGGACCAAGGCAACCTGCTGTCCTACGACCTGGCGCGCATCTTGGTGCAGCAACTGGGCCAAGACTGGCCCTTGTTCACCCAGTTTGCTCAATCGGCCCAGCGTGAGGATGGCGGCTCAGCCGCAGCCAAGCAGGTGCTGAACGTGCGCTTGGGTGCGCTGGCGGCAGGCTTGTTTGGGATGGAGGATCAAGGGCGCTGGGAGCCCGTACGATGGGAGCATGGGTGATCACGGTCGATCATATGCGGCCACTGAACGTTATGACCTCCCCTCTCGCACGCCCTCAGCTGCTACCCGTCCCCGATACGGTTCGCCCTTGGGTTCGGGCCGCCGTGGCCATTGACACCACTGCGGGCTTTGCGGGCAGTGGCTTTCCAGCGCTCAGCACCAGCATGATGGTCTTGCGGAGGGAAGGTCAGGTGTTCGTGGACGAACGGGAGGGCGTTCTGCTGCCCCCAGCGGCCCTCATCGGCCCCAGTACCCAACCGCGTTGGTTTGCGCATTTGGGCGCAGTGCGTGCCATTGGCTTAGTGCTGGAGCCTCCCACCTTGCGTGGCTTGTTTGGAGGCGACCTGCATGCCGCGGCCGATGGCTTTTGGGCTTGGTCTGCGCTGCCTGGCGACTGGGGCGAACTGGCCGAACGGCTCCGCCTGATCGCCGACGACAGGGCTTGCCTAGACTTGTGGTGCAAGGAGCTCCACACCCACATGACCGTGCCTGCGGTGGCAGCCCAGCATGCGCGGCTGGTTGAGGTCCACAGCGCGGTGACGAGGCAAGGCTTGGCCGGTCATGTTCATTTGGGTATCAGTGCGCGCCAGTTGCAGCGAGTTTGCCGCTCGGGCTTTGGGCTCAGACCAGCTCAATTGCACCAGCTTGAGCGCTTCCAAAGCACGCTGGGTCATGCGCTGAAGCAGCCCGCCAGTGTGGATGGGCAGGGTGCTTCTTTGGCTGCCGAACGTGGGTTTGCAGATCAATCCCACCTGGGTCGCCAGGTTCGGCAATGGGGGGGCGCAACGCTGGGGGACTTGATGAAGCGTGGCAGCCAGGGGGACCGGTCTGACTGGCCCTTGGCTATTGCGCGGCAGTTTGAGGTGCCCATTGTCGGCACAACAGATAGAGCGGCAGTGCAAGGGACAAGCCCACAGCGAAGCACAGCAACACAAAGCCCCAAGGGCGTTTGACCTGCCGCTCTGCCACCACCCACACGCTGAAGCTGAAAGCAGCCAGGTACACATCCAAGGTGATGGCCGTGGTCAAGACAGTGGGCGTGGCATTGCGCCAGAAGGCTTCAGGCATCAGCGACCCTCCGGCGAGCAAGTACTGCAAATTGAAGGTCCAGGGCAAGACCAAGCCCAGGATCGCGAGCCCCCACATCAGTGGCCTCCAGGGCCACGCCACCTTCGTGTGTGGGGGTGTCTCATGGTGCTGAGGAATGAGTGAACTCATCGGTCGGGCTCCAACAAAGCAAGAACCACCGACGCTATCTGCGCCCGCTCGGGATCGCTAGAACAAACGCGACATGACCCTCCTCGCCCGGGTGTTTGCGCGACCGCGTGCGTGGTGGATCAGTAGTGATACCTCAGCTGCGCAATCACCAGCTTCATGGCACCAAGTCTTGCGGCGTGCCTTGGCCTGCCGACAACTGCGCAGCGGCGAAGAGCAAGCGCCTGGCATTGGCCGGGTTTCGCAACAGATAGGCGGTTTCTTCCAGCGCGTGGTAGTCCTCTAAAGAGAGCATGACCACCGACTGCTGACCATGGCGCGTGATGATCAAGGCCTCGTGGTCATTGCAGACACGGTCCATGGCCAATGCCAAATTGGCGCGGGCAGCAGAGTAGGTGATGGCGTCCCTCCGAAAGCTCCTTGGTGGTGCGAGTCAATTTACACAATGAGACAACGGCTGTCTTGGCATAGTGGCCGCTTCCCACGCATCCACCACTCGCGCCCGCCTGCCACCACTCGCGCCGCCCTTCCCCCGCTCGTCGCACAGTGGCTGCGCTCACAGGCGCATCGGTTCACAGTCCGCTCATTCCGTTTCCAAATCAGTCGTGTCTAGGCCCGAAGCCGAAGACAGTGCTATCGCACGGCGAGCCGAAGCAACAACGACACGGATGATTTGGAAGCGGAATGCCCTACTCACTGGAGACTGACATGACACCATCCAAACCCCTGATTCGACAGTTCTTGGCCACCCTGACCCTCGCCGCTCTAGGCACGGGCGCGGCCCATGCCCAAGGCAGCTTGCCTGCTGGCTGTGGCCTGCAGTTGGAGATCAAGCGAGTGGCGGCCGGCCAAGGCCCGGTGATGGTGGCCGTGTATGAAAGCGAAGCGCTGTTCATGAAAGAGGCGGGTGTGGCCGTGGCTGCGCAGGCCAAGGGCGAGACCTTGAGCCTGCCGCTGTGCAACCTCAGCGGTGAGGAGGTGGCGGTGATGATCTACCAAGACCTGGACCGCAACGGCAAGCTCAATACCAACTTCATGGGCATCCCCAGCGAGCCCTATGGCGCCTCGGGCGAGCCCAGCTTTGGCCCCCCGAGCTGGGCCAAGGCCAAGGTGCGGGCCGACGGCCGCAGCATCAGCATCACCCTCAACTGAACAGGGGCCATGAGCATGACGCACCACTCCCTCCAACGCCGCGACTGGCTGCGCCTGATGGGCGCTGCCACCGCCACTGGCCTGGCCGCTCCTTGGGCGCTCGCTGCCAACGAGAACGCAGCCACGCGCTTTGCCCAACAGGTCCAACAGAACCCGACCCTGACGCCGCTGCAAGGCATCTCCGAGCGCAGCCCCGAAGCGCTGCGCTGCGACGCACTGACGGTGGAAGGCCGCTGGCCCGAGGCCTTGAAGGGGCGCTTTCATCGCAACGGCCCGGCGCTGTTTGAGCGCAACGGCCAGCGCTATCACCACTGGTTTGACGGCGACGGCATGGTGCAGCAGTTCAGCCTGAACGGCCGGCAAATCAGCCATCACGGGCGCTTTGTCAACACGCGCAAGCTGCAGGCCGAGCGGGCTGCGGGCCGCTTTGTGACGGCGGCGTTTGGCACCCCCATCAAGCTGGAAGTGCCCGTCACCGGGCCTGACAGCGTGAACGCGGCCAACACCAGCGTCATCGAGCACGGCGGCAAGCTGCTGGCCCTGTGGGAGGGCGGCTCGGCCTATGAGCTGGGCGTGGCCGACCTCAGCACCCGTGGCCCCGTGGCCTGGCAAAAAGACTGGGCCGGTGTGCCCTTCTCGGCCCACCCCAAGGTAGACCCTCAAGGTGTGCTGTGGAACATCGGCACCTGGGCCGACAAGATCGCCACCTACCAGATTGGCGCCGACGGCCAGCTGCAGCGTGGCCAGATAGCGACCCTGCCCTGGGCCATGGGCATGGTGCACGACATGGCCGTCACCCAGCGCTACTTTGTGGTGCCGCTGCCGCCGCTGCGCATGGACATTGCCGCTGTCAGCCAAGGTGTGCCACTGGAGCAAGCCTTTGCCTGGCAAGCGCAGCAGCCCCTGCGCATTTGGGTGGCGCCCAAAGACGACATTCAAAAGGCCCGGGTGTTTGAGTTGCCCTCTGAGTTCATCTTCCATGTGGGCAACGCCTATGAGGTGGGCGAGGAGATCGTGCTGAGCTATGTGGCCAACCCCAATGCCGATGTGCTGACCCGCAACATCCCCGCCATGATGCGCGGCGAGGCCCGACCCACGGCCGCCGTGGGCGCGGCCTCGGTGGTGGTGCGGCTGAACCTGCGCACCGGCCAAGCCAGCCGAGTGGCGGGCACAGACCAATCCGAGTTCCCCCGCATTCACCCCCGCCTGAACGGCCTGCGCCACCGCTGGCAGCTCACCGCGTCCGCCTGGCGGCCACGCAGCGGCGTGGACAACAGCTTCTTCCACGGCCTGGCCCTGACCGACCAAGACAGCGGCCGCACCGAGCGCTATGACTTTGGCGAACACGCCACCGTGGAAGAACACCTGTGGATCGCCAAACCAGGGGCCAGCGACGAGCGCGACGCCTGGCTGCTGGGCACGCACTTTGACAGCCGCGCCAAGGTCACCAAGCTGAGTGTGTTTGACGCCCGCAGCCTGGCCGATGGCCCCCTGGCGGTGGCCTCATTGCCCTATTGGCTGCCGCTGGGGTTTCATGGAAACTTTCAGGCGAGTTGATAGGCCCTCGGGTGGTAGGGCTAGCGGGGAGCAAGTCAGTTAGGCGTCGCCGTGCTGTTCACCAACGAATGCGCCATCTCGTTCCGCCCCCTCTTTGCGCTCTCGAACAAACTCCGCGCGCATGTCATCTAGCCGCCTTCTGCTTGCATCGAAGTCGTCGAACGGATACGGCTTTTCGTCTGAGATTTCAGACTTGCAAAGTTTGGCCTCAATATCCGTTGCCTCGAAGAGGCCGAGCCAGCATTCGCGAGCTGTTGCCATGACGGCGACCTTAACGCCTTCTTCCGTCTCCTTCCTGCGGGGCGTCTCGAGTTCTGCAACGATGAGGGAGCAGCTCTTAAGGCGCATGGCGCACTCTTCAATGATGAGTAGGAGCTTGCCCTCTGGAACAAGTAGCGGATCGATGGAAAGTAGTCTTGCCCTCACTTCGCGAAGATCTTCGGCAAGGAAACTCCATGTCTGGTAGGGTTTGCCAATTCGGCGCCCCACATCTTCACAGGCCCGAGCAGCGGAGTAGAAAAGAACCCTGAGTGATCGGGCACGGCGCAACTGTGAAGTGAAATCGTCCCTTTCCCTTCGTTTCAACTCCAAAGTGTGCTGCCGTTGAACCACTGCAAGCGCAGCGACGATTGCAGCGACAGAGCCTACAGCTTGGATCCAGGCCGGCGCACTCGACTCGAGAAACTTGGCTACCCAAGACCATCCTGCAAAGGCAGTGAGCAGGAGCAGAATGAATATCGCCCCCACAACAACACTGCCGAAGGCCGAGGCCCATACATCATTCGTAGATTTGGAGCGACAGGGTTGCTGCATCAGTTGAATCTTGATATGTCCGAGAGCCAAGTGGTTCCGACACCTAAGCTAGAGGTAACTGGGGCGACGCGGCAAGGCGGCCGATGATGGAACTTGGCGGCGCAGGGCCTAGCTGGCCTGCCGAGGTGCCTCGGGTTAACCGACATGTAAGCGTCACGTCCTCTTTGCCTTGGTTAGGACATGAGCTTCGATCTGCTTCAGAGACTCGCGAATATGCGGATCCGACTCTCGGGCTGCGATGCGATCAAAGAACTTCTCCTTCCACCATGAAACCCTGCCTCCGAGTGCCGCGAGGAGAAGATCATTGTCAACGTTTCCCGTCCTTGCTAGGACTGCCCACTTCTCAAAGAACTGATATAGGCGAAAGGCGTTCGGACTATTAGTGGGGTCCGTTCGCTCAAATTCACTCAAGGAGGGCAACGCACCAGAATGCCTCTCTGCTTTCTCAATTAACTCATCAAGCGCAACTCGCGACTTGTGCAAGGGATCAGCGTGGTACTCATTCAGCATGTCCAGAGTCAATTGCTTTCTGATGACTTGCTCCTGCTGTCGTGTAACCACCACTGTACCGATCCATGCAACTGCAAGCAAATTGGCAAATGCGAGCAGGGGCCCAAGTACTCCTCCAAAGTAGCCGCCGAAACTTGCCCAGGCCTGATGGTCCTTGGACACACCGAATTCCCCTAAGTAGTACACGTAGGGCAAGGCCGCGATCAGCAATGCGACAACAACCGCAGCAGTCATGTACCTAGCCAGCGCGCGAAACGGCATCGTTTGTTCCTGTAGCGACTAAACATCTTGTGTACAGACAAACACGTGGCGCCCATAGCAGTCGACCTTAAGCGGGACCAGGTGCTTGTCAGCATTCATCTACTGCATGAATGACCGGGTGACTGAGCAGTATTGACAGACCAACATTTCGGCGCATGACGCTGGACCATGGATGGGCATCTCGGGCACCCGTTAGCAGGCTGCACATCCCCCTCAACACCGCCTGTGCTTCAGCGCTGGCAATTGCGTCCGCACCTCCGCAATGCGCTCATGGCTGATGTCGGCAAGGACCACGCCGGGGCCTTCGGCTTGTTGGGCGAGGATCTGGCCCCAGGGGTCGATGACCATGCTCTGGCCCCAGGTGCGGCGGCCGTTTTCGTGTTGGCCGCCTTGGCCGATGGCCAGCACATAGCATTGGTTCTCTACCGCGCGGGTGCGCAGCAGCAGCTCCCAGTGGGCTTGGCCGGTGGTGTAGGTGAAAGCGGCGGGCACCACCAGCACGTCGCAGGGCGGGTTCATCAGGCTGCGAAAGTGCTCGGGGAAGCGCAGGTCATAGCAGATCGATAAGCCAAGGCGGAAGCCTTCGGCCTCAAATGCCCGGGCTTGCGTGCCCGCCTCCAGCACGCGGCCTTCGTCATAGCTCTCGCGGCCGTTGTCAAAGGCGAAGAGATGGATCTTGTCGTAGCGGGCCACTTGCTGGCCTTGCGGATTCCACACCAGGGTGGTGTTGCGCACGCGGTTGGGCACTTCGGCATGCAGCGGCAGGGTGCCGCCGATCAACCACACGCCGTGCTCACGTGCGGCCTGGGCCAAGGCCTGCTGTAGCGGGCCGCTGCCTTCGGCTTCGGCGTGGGTCAGCTTGTCTTCATCACGGCGGCCCATCAGGCAAAAATACTCGGGCAGGGCCACCAACTTGGCCCCGGCCGCAGCGGCCTGGGCGATGAGTTGAACAGCGTCGGTGATGTTGCGGTCCACATCGGGCGTGGAGACCATTTGCAGGGCAGCGATTTTCATGGCGCAAGCATAACGCCAAGCCCCTTCCGGCAGCGGCAACCGCCTCCGCAAGACTTCGGCATTGGATCAAGGCGGTTTAGCGCCTGGCACCCGCGCCTCTGGGGGTAACTGAGACATCAGGATACGATCAAACCGATCCTGGAAATCTTCCTCGGCACCCAGCGCGCGCCACTGGGCCATGCGCGCTGCAAAGCCCTCGCGGTCATTGTTGCTGTGGAGCTGGAAGAGTCGAATCTCGGGCCACTTCTGCGCAAACCCCCAATCGAAAAAATTTGTGCCTTGGATGAGGGCTTGCTCCAGGTCGCCCCACCACTGCCAGCAGCGCGTTGCCAGCGGTGTTGGCCAGGTGTCCATCACCTTGGGGCGGCAGGCCCACATGAACCGATCTTCCATGGCGTCGCTCTCTTCGCGCCAATACATCGCCGTCAGATTGTCAATGCAGCCAAGCCCACAGCCGAGGCTGCACATGCAACAGCGCTTCAGCGCGCTCCAGCACCAGCGCACAGCGGCCTTGCTGTACGGCCCGCAGCACCTCGGCGGCCTCCAAGGGCAGGCCCCGCCGCTTGAGCTCGCATTGCACCAGTGCGGGCAAGCTGCGCACCGCCTCTGGGTCTTGCAACATCACCACAGGCACATCCACCCATAGCAAGGCGGGCAGGTCGGCCTCGGCACTGCCCGCTGCCCAGCGGCGCAGGGCCGCCGACACGGAGGTGGAGCCATATTCCCAGCGCTTCAGCAAGACCATGCGTGGCACACCTCGGCCCCTCAGCCAGTCTTGCAAATACGAAGCCTTTTTGCTGTCGTTCTCGTCGTCGGTCAGCCAAAGCGTGCTGTGGCAAGGGGATTCCTGCAGAGTGTGAATCAGACACAGCTTCTGGGCTTTCAACAACTTCTGGGCATCCGGCGCTTTGGGCAGCGCCTGCTTTTGTGCTTGCAGCCACGTGCGCTCGCTGTCATGCAGCGCGGCCACTGCCGCCTCTATGCGCTCAGCGGGCAAAGCGTCTGGCGTAGTCTGGGCCAGGGCGTCTTTCTCTAGGCAGTGAGCCCAAGCTTGCAGCAGTTCTTCTGTGCCAGTAGTGGGCTCGTTCATGAACCACAAGGGGGGCAGTTGGTGCCCATGGCTGGGGCCTGTGGCCTCTTGCACACCCTGCCCTTGGCCGTGCCACACCGCATGCAATTGGGCCAATAGTTCTAGCCAACACGAGGCTAACCAGCGGGGCGCGGTGGCCAGCTGCGGAATCCTGGGGTCGGAGACTTGAATGATTTGACCCGCTTGGCCTTCAGGTCCTGGGGCCATGTCCACACACAAGAAGCCGCCCTGGAACTCCACAATGGGCCACCAGTCTCGGTGCCACAGCAGGCTTTGCACACGGGGGTCAAGGGCTTCATTTGCGTCTGTGGGTGTCCAGGTGCTAGGGACTTTGCCCAGGTCAAACACGGTGGTGTTGAGCACCTGGCTGGTACGCATCATTTGCGCGAGGGGCAGCACCTTGGCCGGGTGCAGCCACAGGCCGCCATCTAGCCGCCTGTAGAAGGCGCGCAGCGCTGCGGGTAAGGGCAGGCCCAGCAGGGCTTGGGCCTGCTGAAGGGCCAGCAGGCCCACCCCCGCACTCTCATCAACGCAGCGAGACACCGCGCCAGAATTGCTGCGGTTGTAGAGGGTCAGAAGCGCGTCTTCAAACACATCGATGCCGCGCAGCTCCACGGCGAGTTTGGGCTTTTGGGGGTCTTGGGGCAAGCGCATCGGTTAAGCCTTCAGGGCTTTGAGGCCGTAGACTGTCTCGCCGTCTTTGGTCCAAGCTGCTTCGGCTTCGCTGTATTCGATACGCCCATGTTCGTAGGCGTCCACAATCAACCGCAACAGGTCTGCAAATGAGTCTGCCCAAACACGCGGTTCGTCTGCACCCTCGGCCGATTGGTTCATGATCTGCCCCCGCTTTCCCATTGGCCCGGGCTCGAGATCGCAGAATAGAAAGTCGGTAGTCCCGCTGGTGCCCACCAACAGGCGTTGCGGAGATGGAAAGTAGCCCAACGCAGGGAGCTGGTATTCGTCGGCAATGTCAGCAGCCTGACGCTGCGCATCGGCGTCATGGCTCCCACTGGCGTATTGCCAATCTGTCAGCAGCTCTTCAAGTGTCGGCCATGAGAAACCGGACGGAAACAGAGACCACCCCGCACCCCACTCGGGCTTGTGAGATTGGCCGTTAAAGCGCAAATAGGCGGCCCGTAAGTCATCAGGGAATTTCTGCCCCATCACGTTTTCTACAGCCGCCACCTGCTGCTCCGTCGCAGGTGGGTTCAGCCCCGGCAAGCCGTGGCTGGCGCTCATGTATTGGAACATTTGTGCTAGGCGATCCAGTAAATCATTCATTTGAGTAGCGCTGAGTGAATTAAGGAAGAAAAAGGGGAGCGCCCTCTCATTTCGCTCCCCTTAAACTAATTATTTAATGTAGACCCAGAAATAGTCGTTATCGTCATTCATGTCCAGAACTCGTTGCGGCGTAAACAACTTGCTTAATAACTCATTGCCAGAGGCTGAGTTTTGCGCAGCATTGATATATTTCGCGGAAGTCGCCCCTGGGCTCCAACTGGCACCAGCATCGGATGAAGCGAACGGATATTCATCGCAACTGCAAACCGCACCAGGCAACTTGCAACTTGCAGACTCATTCGTGGGTTGGCGCACATTAATCAGTGACGTAGATAATTTCTTTGAGCAAGCCGCGTTGCGACTGGCATTTTGCAGAGCTTCATCTTTCACTCTTCGCATTGGTACCGACCCTGGCCCAAACAAGCCCACCGCTTGTGTCCCCGGTGCCAACTTGAAGCCGCCCGCGGCAGGAGCGGTCATGCCAACACTTGAACCGGCCATTGCTTCGCGAATGTGTTCTGCGACCTCGGGATATGTGTTGGCATCCAACACAAAAACTGGCGCGGCATCGGGAAAGACGCAACCCGTTGATGTTGTGGTGGCCATTCCTTTGTCGCACCGTAATGAAGGCAAATCCGTCAACCCAGTAGGGAAGGTGAATTCTTGTATATACATATCGGAATCGTTGACTCGATATGTGAAACTATACGGAGCATAAACAAATCGCAAATGACTTGCGGTATCAACCGATTGCCAAGTTATTGTTGAATTGTATTTATTGCTTTCATAGCCCAGTGTAGTTGCTCCTTGTGAAAAATTAACCTTTGCCGGGGTCGTAGATTTCCTGGTCGTGGTGATTTGGAGGTTGTAGGGAGTTCCTTTGCTGGTACCAATAGCAATTGTTGAAGGGAAGACAGGGTTAAGAGTCAATGCAAAAGATGATCCTGGGCAAACAACACCACCTAGGCTTCCAACTTCACCCACCACACCGGCGTTTGACTTGACATCTCCGATACGAACTTTGAAAGACGACGCCATTTGGTTCGTAGCTGCGGCACCAAAGATCTGATAATAGGTACGGAAGCTCGCCTGACCTACCAAACAGGTCGCAATAGTCCGCCCGGTTGCCGGCGCTTTATAAGGCTCCCAAGTTTTGCCATCCACTGACTTCATCATGGTCATCTTAATGTCCTGTACCGCCGTATCATTTCCCAGCACGCACATCACATGTCGACTGCGAAGAGTTGCGGTATAGGGCACGGAATCCGTGACTTTTACAAACTCGGTATCCCAATTACAGGCTTTGGTTGTCGCCCAATCAGAGTCCCCCGGCATCGCCGCCATTGCGCCAAATGAGGCGACCGTGCCCAACAGTGCAGTCAGCAGGCGAGCGGATTTACCCCCCCCCCCGAACGTTCCTCGATAAATTTTTCATTGCTTAATGTCTTTCGTGTGATCCACAGAGCCGCTGTGGCCCGGTCCGCTTGCTCTTGGGCAAATCGGCGAGCGCACTATATCCACGAAAAACGGCCTGCCAGCCAGAGAGCGTGGGCCCTGTTGACTTCAGCGCACAGGGACAAACCCGGGCTATTGCGGTGCTGCGAGTGCTGCAGGCGCTGAGGACGCAGACGGTGCCGACGCGGGCGCATCCAGCAAAGCTGGCAAGCCCTCTCCGGGCTTGCGCTCCACGGCGTCGACCGTGGGCTCGCTCCAGGTGCCACCGATGGCAAACTCGCGGGTGCCGGCCTCGCGCAGCGGCTTGCGGAAGAGGTATTGCGCCAAGAAGGTGCCCAGGCCAATGGCTGGGTTGACGGCGGCATAAGCCAGAGACGCACCACCGGCGTTGATGTCGGGCACCACGAACATGCGGGCCTTCACAGCTTGAGTTGAGCCAGCTTGGCCGCCACTTTGGTGACTTCGCCGCTGCGAGCCAAATGCCATTCAAGTTGACCGCGCATTTGCTCGCTGCGGACTTGACCCCGCCACACCTGCCCTTCGGCACGCAATTGGCGCTGCAATTGCATGTCCACATCCGTCCAGTGGCGCTGCGCAGCCAGCAGGTCTTGGATGCGCAACTGCACGGTGCTGGGCAGGTAGGCGGTGGCGTCGTCGTCTGCGGGTGCGCCGGGAGATGCGTGAGCAGCGGCCGCACCTGCTGGGGCACTGGCAGCAGGCCCCGGTGCAGCCAGCAAGGGCACGAGGGCTTGCTGCCAGGCTTCGAGATGGGCCTGGGGCACCTGCACCTCGGCGTTCACCCCGATGTCGGGTAATTTGAGCGGGGCCGATGCAGCCGCTCCCACCGCCCAGGCCCCGCGCAGCACTTTGGCCTGGCCGTCGGGCCAGGCGCGCTGTACTTGGCCGCTTAATTTTCCGCTCATATCAACCGTTAAAACTTCGCGCACTGGCGTACTGCCGTTGCTGGCCTGTGTGCGGCTCTGAACCTTGAGCGGCCAGCTCTCAGGGGCGGCTTTGCGCAGCGGCTCGGGCAGCGCCAGCGCCAGGCCCGTCAGCGGGCTCGTCAACTCAAAGCCCGTGCCCTCAGCGCCCATCTCCAGCCTCAGGTTGTAGGGGGCTTCGCCGCGCATCACCACGGCCAGCTTGGCGGGCAGGCTGAGCTGGGGGGTTTGGGCCAGGCCTTCTGCGCTGAAGCGGCCTTGCACCTCAAAGCGCAGGCGTCCGTCGGCGGCCGTGCCACCTGCCACCGTGGCTTCGCCGCCCGCCACTTGCACCACTGCTTGGTGGAGCGCGAGCTGCTGCTCGGTGAAGCTCACTTGGCCCCGGGCTTGAGACAGCAAGGGCAGGTCTGGCCGCAGGCTGATCTCATGGTCGGTCAAGCTCAGCTCACCTTTCACGCTGCTGCGCTCGGCAGCGTCCAGCGGCACTTTGAGCGCCAGTTGCAAGACGCCGTCGCCCGTGGCGGTGGTGTCATTCAAGGCTTGGTGCGTCCAGCCGTTGACGGGGGACTCGCGCACAAAGCGCAGCGCATCGTTCAGCGGGCCTGAAACGCTGCCACCAATCTCCAGCACAGGGCTGTGAACTAGGTTGGCAATGCGGCCCTCCACACCGGCCAAGCTCAGGCCCCAGAGTTGGCCGCGCGCCCCCTTGATGGCCATGGCGGTACGGTCAAACACCAGCTCGCCGCTGAGCTGGCTCAAGAAGAGGCCGGGGCTGCGGTGGCCTGCGCCAGCCCAGGCTTAAGGGTCCAGACCAAGCGGGTCGTGAAGCGCTGCAGCGGCACCACCGGCTCTTCAAACACGCCGGGGAAGATGAGCTGGCCGTTGTGCATGCTCAGCTTGGCTTCACCACCGGTCTCGGTGGCGTCCAGCTCGACATCGGCCTGCCGCCAGCCAGGGCGGCCCACGCTGCCACCGCCCGGTGCCGCCCGCGCTGCAATCGACAAGCCCGCACCCTTGGCTTGCAAGCGGTAATGGGCGGGGGCTTCGGGGTGTCCCTGCCAGCTCAGGCGCAGGCCTTCTATGCGGCCCTCAGGCTCGGTGTCCACCAGGCCTTGGCGCACATCGGCGGGCAAGGGCAGGCGGGTGGCCAAGCGAGCCAGCAGGGCCACATCCAGCCGGTCGGCCTCCAAGCGGCCGCCTGTCACTGGTTCTGTGGAGAGCCAGTCGTCTTGCAGCGTTTGGGCTTGGTCCAAGAACAAGGCCACGCGGCCATCGGGCCAGTGCTCGCCCTCGGCGGTGGTAAAGCGCAGGCGCTCGGCGGCGGCTTCCACGCCTTTGTCGCTGCGGGCAGCGGTCAAGCGGCCCACCACTTCGCTCAAGCCCAGCGGGGCCAAGGTGGGGGCCAGGCGCATCTGCACCTCGTCCAGGGCAACGTCCAAGGCCATCTGGTGCCAGCGGCCCCGGCTCATGTCGAGCCAGAGGCGCAGCGCGCCATTGCCCTCGCGCAGGTCAAAGGGCAGGTTGACATAGCGGCGCAGGCTGGCCACGTCGGCCAGGGGCAGGTCGGCATAGACGGTGCCGGACCAGCGCCGCCAGTCACCCGCACGGCTGAACAAGGGCTGGCTAAAGCGGCCACGCAGGCTGAAGCGCTGGCCCCACTCGGCGGGCGGCGTGCCGTCCAGGCGGATCTCGTGCTCACGCAGGCCGTTGCGCACCACCAGGTCAGCGTCTGTCAGCTCCAGCGGTGGGGCCATGCGCTTTTCGTCCACCCAGCGCACGGTGGCATGGCGGATCACAAACTCCCGCTGCTGAAAAAACCAGTCGGCGGCGGAGTTTTCAGGCACAGCGGCCTGGGCGGCGGCGTCCATTTGCAAGCCGCCCACATGCAGGCGGCCCAGGGTATCGCGGCGGACTTCCAGCTCAGCCCCCGAGAGGTGCAACTGCGCAAAGATCAGCTTGAAGGCAAACAGGCTTTGCGGTGAGAGCGCTGCGTCCACCTGGGGCAGGCGCAGGGTTTCCCGGCCCTGGGCGTCGCTGAGCACCACATTGCTGAGGCGCAAAGCAGGCACCCAACTGCTGGACGCCGCCTCGATGTGCCCGATACGCACCTGCACCCCCAGCGCTCGGCTGGCCTGGGCTTCGATCTGGGGCCGCCACTGGTCAACAGCCGTTTTGTCCAACGTGTTCGCCGCCGCTATGGCCCTGAGCTGAACCTGCTGCCCCCCGGCGTGCCCGACGCTGCCGCCATCACCGCCCTGGTGCAGCGCCTGCAAACCGAGGGCCGCACCCTGCCCGCTGCGCTGCGGGTGGCCCGCCAGTTGGTGATGGAGCGCCTGGTGGTGCTGGATGTGGAGCAGCAAGCCCCGCTGGCCGACATCACCCACACCATGACGTTTTTGGCCGAGGCCACGCTGGAGCTGGCCCTGGCCCAAGCCCGAGCCGAGGCCGACGAGCGCCATGGTGCCCCACTCACCGAAGACGGCCTGCCCATCGACTTTTGGATCGTAGGCATGGGCAAGCTGGGTGCCCGGGAGCTGAATGTCTCGTCCGACATCGACCTGATCTATGTGTATGAAGAGCAGGGCCAGACCGACGGCCCCCAGCCCGTCAGTGCGCACGAATACTTCAGCCTGGTGGCCAAAAAGCTGTATGCGCTGATTGGTGATGTCACCGAAGACGGCTTTGTCTTCCGGGTGGACTTGGCGCTGCGGCCCAATGGCAACTCCGGCCCGCCGGTGGTCAGCCTGGCCATGCTGGAAGAATACTTTTTGGTGCAGGGCCGCGAATGGGAGCGCTTTGCCTGGCTCAAGAGCCGGGTGGTGGCGCCGCGCGCGGGGGTCACCAGCGGCCGGGCGCTGCAACTGCGCTCGCTGGTCACGCCTTTTGTGTACCGCAAGTACCTGGATTACGGGGTGTTTGAGGGCCTGCGCCAACTGCACCAAAAGATCCGCGACGAGGCCCAGCGCCGCGCCGCCGGCCGCCCCGAGCGCGCCAATGACGTGAAGCTCTCGCGCGGTGGCATCCGCGAGATCGAGTTCATCGTGCAACTGCTGCAGGTGGCGCGCGGCGGCCAGTTCCCCGAGATCCGCACCCGCTCCACCCAAAAGGCCTTGGCCAAGTTGGCGGCCGGTGGCCTGATGCGGGCCGACACCGCCCAGCGTTTGAGCGATGCCTATGCCTTTTTGCGCCAAGTGGAGCACCGCATCCAATACCTGGACGACCAGCAAACCCACCTGCTGCCCACGGCGGATACCGACCTGGCCTGGATGGCGGCCAGCCTGGCCATGGTGTGCAATGCCGAGACCTGCCAGCTGATGGACAAGCTCTGCGAGGTGCGCGAGCTGGTGGCCACCGAGTTTGACGCCCTGCTGCACGACGGCCGAGCGCCTGCGGCCAACCCGGCCGGTGGCTGCAAAAGCTGCGGTGGTGCGCCCCTGGCCCTGGACAACGAGGCCCTTCTCGACAAACTGCCGCCCGAGCTGGCCGAGCGCGTGCGCCCCTTTGCCCTGCACCCCCGCGTGCAGCAACTGCGCGACGAAGCCCGGCTGCGCCTGGGCAAGCTGATCTTGCGCGCGGCCCAGTGCGTGGAAGACGGCCACTGCACCCTGGCCGCCGCCCAGCGCTTCATCGACTGGCTGGAGCCCCTGCTGCGCCGCGAAAGCTATATCGCCCTGCTGGTGGAGCGCCCCGAAGTGCTGCGCCGCCTGCTGCGCCTGCTGGGCCTGGCCCGCTGGCCCATGCGCTACCTGATGCTGCACCCGGGCGTGATCGACGAGCTGGCCGACGAGCGCCAGATGGTTGACCGCTTTGACCGCGCCAGTTTTGTGGCCGACCTGCAAGACCGCCACGCCGCCTGGGTGCGCTCGGGCGAGGCCGATGAAGGCGCGCTGCTGGACACCCTGCGCCGCGCCCACCATGCCGAGGTCTTCCGCACCCTGGTGCGCGATGTGGAGCAGCGCATCACCGTGGAGCAAGTAGCCGACGACCTCTCCGCCCTGGCCGACGCCGTAGTGCAGACCTGCTTGCAATGGGCCTGGGGCCACCTCAAACAGCGCCACCGGGATGAACCGCAATTTGCCGTCATCGCCTACGGCAAGCTGGGCGGCTTGGAGCTGGGCTATGGCTCAGACCTGGACGTGGTGTTCTTGTATGACGACGCCGACGAGCCCGACCCCGACCGCGCCCAAGAGGTCTATGCCGCATTTGTGCGCAAGCTGGTCAACTGGCTGACCCTGCGCACCTCGGCCGGTGAGCTGTTCGACATCGACACCGCCCTGCGCCCCAACGGCAACTCTGGCCTGCTGGTGACCTCCATCACCTCGTTTGAGAACTACCAGCGTGGCCGCGGCAGCAACACCGCCTGGACCTGGGAGCACCAGGCCATCACCCGGGCCCGCTGCTGTGCCGGGCCTGCGGCCCTGGCCCAGCGCTTTGAAGCCACCCGCCGCGCCGTGATGGCCGCCCCGCGCGATGCCGACGCCTTGCGCCAAGAGATCAGCGCCATGCGCGAAAAGGTGCGCCAAGCCCACCCCACCCGCGAAGGCCGCTTTGACGTGAAGCACAGCGACGGCGGCATGATGGACGCCGAATTTGCCGTGCAATACCTGGTGCTGACCCACAGCGCCAGCCACCCCCCGCTGCAAGACAACGCCGGCAACATCGCCCTGCTGCAACGCGCCGATGCCGCAGGCCTGCTGCCCCAAGGCCTGGGCCAAGCCGCCGCCAACGCCTACCGCGAAATGCGCCGCGCCCAACACCGCGCCCGCCTAGACGAGCAAGCCACCGTGTTTGACCCACGGCGCTCTGGGACTGGCAACCCGCCTTGGCCCTACAGCAGCCCTGGCGCAGCCTCACCGGCGCGCTGGTGCATTGGAGCCCGCAGCATTTGGGGCTGAACCTGATGGGCGCGGCCCTGGTGGGCCTGCTGGGCTGGCGCAGCGGGGTCACACTGCGCGACAGCCTGGCCTGGCTGCTGAGCTGGCCGCTGACGCAATGGGGCTTGATGCTGCAACCCGAGCTGCTGCACTACGGTGGGCTCTCGGGTGTGCTGCATGGTGGCGCGGCCATTGCCGCTTGGCGCTTGAGCCAACAAACCGATGCACGCCAGCGCTGGGTGGGGCGGCTGCTGGGCGCGGGTTTGGTGCTCAAATGCTTGAGTGAGGCGCCCTGGCAAGGTGCCCTGCAGCGCGTGGAGGGCTTTGACTTTGCGCTGGCTCCGCTGGCCCACAGCAGCGGTGTGCTCAGCGCAGGCTTGATGCTGCTGCTGCTGAACTTGCCTTCTGTACTTTCCTCTTTGTTTGCTTCATCTCATGACCGACCGCCGCGCGCATCTTGATCTCTTTGCCATGGTCTGCTTGGTGGGCTGCGCCGCACTCTGGGGCTTGAACCAAACCGCCACCAAGATCGCACTGGCTGAGATCCCGCCGCTGCTGCAGGCGGGCGTGCGCTCGCTGTGCGCTGCCGTGCTGTTGGCGGCTTGGATCATTTACAAAAAGCTAGACCTGGCCCCCGGCGAAGGCCACTGGGCCTACACCTGGCGCGGTGGCTTGTTGACGGGCAGCTTGTTTGCCGCCGAGTTCGCCTGCATCTTCATTGGCCTGCAGTACACCACCGCCTCGCGCATGGTGGTGTTTGTGTATTTTTCGCCCCTGGTCGTGGCTGCGGCCATGCCCTTGGTGGCCCCGCAAGAAAAGCTGCATGCCCGCCAAGTGCTGGGCTTGTTGGGCGCCTTCGCCGGTTTGGTGTGGGCATTCTCGGAAGGCTTCCACACCCCCACCGTGGGCGACAAGCAATGGCTGGGTGACGCTTTAGGTGCCTGCGCCGCCGTGCTGTGGGCCGGCACCACCTTGAGCATCCGTGGCAGCCGCTTGGCCACCGCCCTGCCCGAGCAGACCCTGATGTACCAGTTAGTCGTTTCAGGCGTGGCGCTGGCCGGGGCCGGCTGGTTGAGCGGCGAGCTGTGGCCGGCCCAGATCAGCGCCCTGGCCTGGGGCTCGCTGGCTTTTCAGATCATCATCGTCACCTTTGCCAGCTACCTGCTGTGGTTCTGGCTGGTGCGCCACTACGCCGCCGCCACCATCTCCGCCTTCACCCTGCTGACCCCGGTCTTCGGCCTGCTGTTTGGCGTGTGGCTGCTGAACGACCCCCTGACCGACCGCCTGCTGCTGGCACTGGTGGCGGTGGCGGGGGGGATTGGGCTGGTGAGTTGGCCGAGAAGGGCTTGACCGCATGCACAGGTCGCCAGCCAAACGCATAGACTGATAGATACAAGGGACACGCATCCCACACACACCGATGTCCCGGAGGAGCGAATGATGTTGATTCAGAAACTGCTCTTAGGGCTCACCCTGTTGTGCAGCTTGGCGGTGCCCACCACCGCACAAGAACAGGCTCGGGGGATTGAAGCAATTTGTGGCCGCAGTCGATCAAGCGGTTGTCTACTGCGCGCATGCTGATTTGGGGTTTGTCAAGACCTTCGACACAGTGTCTAAAGCACTGACCCGCCATCTGACGATTCAAGGTGAGCCGGTGCCGAAGGCTCACTTCCGGGAAGTCAGCGTCATGAGCCTGGATGGCATGCGCGTGGGTGTAGGCACTACAACCATGACCAAAGATGCTGACGGTGACACCAAGGTGGTCACCGTGTCGGCCATGGTCATTCAATCCGCTCCGGGCAAGCTGATCACGAAGGATTCCTATCGCGTCGAGTGGGTACGCCCTGATGGCTCCTTGATCAACGCGCTCGAGTCTGCGGCCAGCAATGGTGAGTTGAGCGAAGACGTCGCGCTCAAACGAACAGACGGGCGCTGGATGGTCAGCGGCTCTCTTGAAGGCAAAGAAATTGAGGCTGAGTTGCCTTCAGCGCCCCGTTCTTTCGTGGAGATGGCCCGAGACCGGCGCCAGCTCATGGCCCAGCCCAACCCCGAAGGGGCCAAGACAGAGGCCATGGCCTGGATGTCGCCGGACCTCACTCGTTTGGTGCCCATACGCGCGACTTTGCTCAAACCGGTTGGCACCACGGGCTTCGGCTCGCGTGAGGAGCTCAGCGGCATTGTGATGGAGGCCGTGCTGGACAAGAGCACGGGCACGCTGATCAGCGCCAAGATCCCCATCGCCGCGAGGCAGCTCGCCGTCGACCGCGTCTTCTTGCAGGGTGAGTTTTGATGACTGTTGCTGCGTGTGGCCGCCTCTGGCGATCAGCCCTGGCCACGTTGGTACTGGCGATGCTGGTGAGCCCTGCGCCGCTATCAGCACAGTCTTTGTCGGCCGTTCCGGTCGAGGTTCTTGCCACACCGAACGGCAGTTCAACGTCGCCCAAGCCCCGAGTCAGGGTGTTTGCCCAGGACGCGCCCGGCTTGGCGCGCATGTGGGGGCAAGCAGACGGCCAGAATGGGTCGAATGGCTACGTGGAGCTTGAATTGATGCTCGGCACCCACCCGAGCTTGGACGAGCCTTCAGCGGCTGCGCTATCGGCGAGCTTTATCGTGGACTTCAACGATGCCGCCGTACAGCACCTCCGTCATCAACTCCTGACCGACCTTGGATCGCGAGTACCGACGGGCCAGGATGTTGTTCGCTTTGTTGCGAAATCCATGCGCGGTGATTACGCCAGCAATTCGCCATATGCCTCCAAGGTCGCTCGCTCGCTACAGGGTGACTGCACCGAGTATTCCTTGCTCACCGCCGCGCTGGCAAGGTCCGTGCAGATTCCCGCAAGAATCGTGAACGGTCTGGCCTTGGTGTATGTCGACGAGCGTTGGCAGGCCTATGGTCACGCTTGGGTGCAGACTTTCGAAGCGGGGAGATGGGTGGTGCGCGACAGTGCTTTAGCAGACCTCCCCGGCCCGGCTTTCTATGTGCCGGCTTTCTCATTCAGCGACGAAGGCCCTGGCTACGCACTCGACCTGATGCGACACATTGGACGGATGCCTAGCCGCGTACAGATCATTGATCCTAGCCAGGCGACCCATATACCCAAACGCGACTGAAGCTCACCTCATGTCCTGCTTCACCCACACCTTCAGCGAAGGATTTTGGAGGTTGACGCATGTGATGTTGCCCATCGCTGGGACGCGGGTCTGATCGCAGCGTGCATCTCCAAATCACTGGATGTGCCGGTGAAGCATTGGTAAGGCAGAACTATGTCAACGAACACGCTCACCATTCACCCGCTGACGCCCGAGCGTTGGCCCGATCTGCAGGCCTACTTTGAAGGCCCGGCGTTTGCGGACAACCCCAAGTGGGGCTCGTGCTATTGCCAGTTTTTGTATGTCGACCATCGAAAGGTCATCTGGGCCGAGCGCAGCGCCGAGGAGAACCGCGCCCAGGCCTGCGAGCGTGCTTGCAACGGGGGTATGCAGGGCTATCTGGCATACCGTGAGGGCGAGGTGGTGGGGTGGTGCAATGCCGCGCCTCGTCGACTGATGGATGGCTTTGCCGATGAGCCCGACCCGGATGCGGATCGTTTGGGCCAGATCACCTGTTTTGTGGTGGCCCGGGCGCAGCGCCGCAGCGGGGTGGCCACCGCGCTGCTGGCGGCGGCTTGCGCGGGCTTGAAGGCGCAGGGCCTCAAGTGGGCCGAGGCCAGCCCCAAGCTGAATGCGGCGGACGATGCCAGCCATCACTATGGCCCGCTGAGTTTGTATGAGCGGGCTGGCTTTCAAGTCATTCGGCCGAGCGATCATGGTTGCGTGATCGTGCGCAAAGCCTTGTGATCGCCCATGTCTGAAAGCCTAGCGCAGTTCTTCATCGACCTGGAACGCCGCCGCACCCAGGCGCTGGTGGCGCGTGACATGGCTGTGGTGGAGCGCCTGCATGCGCCCGGCTATGAGCTGATCACACCCGCAGGCGTGGTGTTCAGTCGCGAGCGCTATCTGGCGGCCCTGGCTGAGGGGCCGTTCTACACGGCCTGGGAGATGGGCGAGGTGCGCGTGCAGGCCACAGCCGAGATGGCGGTGCTGCGTTATCAAGCCCGCCTGCACTTTCCGTCGGGCAAGGTGGTGCACTGTTGGCACACCGACACCTATGCGCTCCTATCGGGCTCATCGGCCCATCCGGGCGATTGGCAAGCGCTGTGGTCTCAGGCCACGGCCATCGCGGCGCCCACTCCGTCATCATCATGATCTCCTTCTGCTTGAGGTATTGAAAGCCATGGCCACTGTGCGCTTGGGGCATCGCCCCGTGTTGTTGATCGTGGATGTGCAAGTCGGCGTGATGGCCGAGGCTTGGCAGGCTGAGCGGGTCATCGCCAATGTGAAGACGGCGGTGGCCCGTGCGCGGGCGGCCCAGGTGCCGGTGCTGTGGGTACAGCATGGCGATGCCGAGATGCCGCGGGACTCCGCCTCGTGGCAGTGGGTTCCCGGCCTGGGGCCGCAGGGCGAAGAGCTGCTGATCCATAAGGCCTTTAACTCGGCCTTTGAGCATACGCCGCTGGAGCAAACCCTGGCGCAACTCGGGGCCACGCATCTGTTCTTGGCCGGAGCCTCTACCAACTGGTGCATCCGCGCTACCGCCTATGCAGCCCTGGAGCGCGGCTACGACCTGACCCTGGTGCAAGACGCCCACACCACGCAAAGCATTCCCTTGGGCGACGGCCAAGAGATCGCCGCTGAAAGCATCGTGCGCGAGTTGAACGTGGTGATGCAGTGGCTGAGCTACCCAGGGCGGCGCAACGCGGTAGCCAAGGCAGACGCGTTGGATTTCAACGCGGCAGGGGCCGCCCATGGCTGAACCCGCCCCCCGCGTTCCCGACGCTAGAAACGCCACAGCTTGATGCACGAGGCCCTGGAAGTGGCGTTGAGTTGGGGCTTTGAGCAGATGGAGTTGCACCGCGTAGAAGCCTTGGTCCACCCGCTCAATGAGCCCTCGCAGCAGGTGGTGCAGAAGCTGGGCTTTGTTCGCGAAGGTGTGCTGCGCGAGGTGGCCCGCTTCAAGGGCGAGCAGCATGACATGCAGCAGTGGTCGCTGCTGCGCGGCGAATTCCGCGGCTTGGATGCTGGACTGCACCGCCCACCCAACTAACCCAGCACCACCTCCAACACCGCCTGTTGCGCCACATCTCCCCGGTGGCGGCACCATTCTTCATGCGTGACCCGCAAGGCACCCAAGCGGTAGCGGTGGGCCTGGCGTTCGGCCTGCAGGTTCTGGCCATTCAGGCGCAGATGAGCCACGCCATGCCCTTTGGGGCCGACCTGATACACCACCTGCACGACCTGGCCCAGGATTTGGACGGTGACCTGCAGGCCGTTGAGATGGGCTGGCAGCACGGGGTCCAGCTCGATCGCCTTGTGGTGCCAGCGCAAGCCCAGCAGGCAGCGCCACACCAGCCCCAAGCTGATGCCGGCACCGCTGGAATACACGCGCCATCCCGCCTCGACGGGCACCTCGCCGCGCATCAGGGCCGCATAGCGTTCGGCCGCCTCATAGCGGTCGTTAAAGCAGGCGTCGGAACTGGAGCTGTAGCAGTTGCTCTGCCGCACTCGGGCGGGGCGGACCCGCTTCGACAAACCAATGGGCACCGTCTGCAGCAGGGCGTCCCAAAAGCCCTGAGCGTCGCCCCAATGGGCGAGCGCTTCGGCCCAGCGCAAATGGGCATGGGTGTACATGAGGCCAATCTCGCGCCCAAAGTTGCTGGCTGACTCTGCGCGTTGGAACAAGCGCATCGGCCCGCCGCGATAGGCCAAGGGGACATCAAACAAACGCGCACCATCGGGGCCAAGCAAATGCTGCTTGATCAGGGCCAGGTGCTCGCGGGCTTGCTCCGGCGTGAGCAGCTCGTTGATCACCGCATGGATCATGGGCAGCAGGCTGTAGCGCGCGCCGGTCTCCTGGTCGCGAGGATGCAAGAAATAACGCTGGGCTTGAGGGCCGTCAAACAAGGCATAGCCGCTCAACACGCCATCGGGCAGCAGATGGGTTTGAAAGGCTTGGGCCACCCGCTCGGCTTGCTGGCGCAAGTCCTCGGCCTCCAGCGCCGCAGCACCGCAGGCCTGCAAGCCATCGGCCAAGGTGCGCAGCATTTGATGGTGCAAGGTCACGGTCCAACTGCTGCACAGTTGCTCGCGCAGGCGCGGGTCGGCGGGCTGCAAGGCGTCGTTCCAATCTCCATGGCCGTAGGCGGCCAAGGCGGTGCCCGGTAGTTGCCGCGCTTGGATGACTTTCAGCGCTCGCCGCACATGGGCCCACAGCGTGGCCTCGCCCGCCGGGTGGAAGGGCAGGGTCACGCTTAGCAATTCAGCATCGGCGGTGGCCTGCAAGTACTGCCCCAGGGCCAACAAGGGCCAAAACACAATGTCACCGTGGGAGTCTGAGGCCCGTACCGCGCGGTCTCGCTCAAAGAACATGAACCACTGCGGCCAGTCGCCGTCCGCATTCTGGGCCGAGAACAGGCGCAGCAGCAGGTCGCGCACGGGCGCATGGCAGCCTTGAGACAGCAGCAACTCCACCGGCCCTTGGCTCACATCTCGGGTGCCCCATCCGCCACCCGTGAACTGCTCCAGGCCGCGTGGGGCCAGGTAGTGGACCAAGGCATTGTGTTGCAGCCAGGGCAGCATGTCCTGCAAGGTCGTGGCCGCAGGGTCGGCCTCTGCCCAGCGGGGGCGCTGCAAGTGCTCCAGCGTGGGCAAGCGGCGGTCGCAGGCCTCGTCCAGAGCCAGCAAGTGGCTGCGCAGGCTCACGCAGGTCTCGGCCACGGGATTGAGCAGCAGGCAGACCATGGGTGCGCCGCGCGACTGGCCGTCGGCATACAACATCCGGTCGTCGCCCACGCTGTCCAGGCCATGAGACACCCGCAGGCTGAAGCCCGCGTCTGAGCCCCAGCGCTGGGCGGCGGGGCTGCCCAGGTCAGGCCTCACCATGCAAGCCTGCGCGTCGACTGGCTGCAAGCGCAGCCGCCCGGGCTGCAAGCCATCGTCCCCGTGCAGGGCCACTTGGTGGCTGATCAAGCAACGGCAAGGGCGGCCCTCTTGCACACGCAGGCTCAGGTCCAGCGTATGGATGCCTTGGGTAACGCGCGGTGTCAGCGTCAGCACCAGCAGTCCCTCATCATGTCGGTACCACCAGCGGGCCTGATCTGGCCGCATCTCAAAGGCCGAGGGCAGGCCCAACAACTGCCATCGGCCAGCCAGCTCCACCCACACCCGCTGCCCGCTGGCGCGGCTGTGGCCCAAAGTACCCCGCACCGTAGACAGCAGGCGGTTGGCGCTGACATGCCCCTCTGTGACCATGCTGTTGAACACACCGTCCATCCAGCAAGTGGTGGTGAGGCTGTTCTCGTCGGGGCTGAGGTGCTTGCCGGTGCGCAGCAGGTGGCCGTGGGGGCGCAGCACGGCGCGCTCTTTGGCTTGGGTCACCACATGGGCATCTTCGCCATGGAAGAAGGACCACAGCTCGCCTGCCGGGCCAAGCTCTAGGTGTCGGGCCGCCCCTGGGCACCAGGTTTGCAGGTCCAGCAAACTGGGCTGATGGGCTTTGAGCGTTTCGGCATGGTCAAAGCGACTGCCCGCCCATGGCTGGCTGGCCGCCACAGGCCACGCTGCCTCGTCGGCCAGGGGGCAGCGTTGATCCAACGTTTGGTGGAGCTGCTCGGCCCAAGCCAGGTCTGCGGCGCTGATGGCCTCAGGGTGATGGGCTTGCAGGCTGACGGCAAAGTCAAAAGCAGCCGAGCCCTGCGGTGCCAACTGGGCGGGTGCGTGCTGCAGCGCCTGGAAGGCTTGCTCATGTTGCAGCCGTTGCGAGGGCAAGGCCTGCTGCCAAGCCAAGGGCAGCGCGCCAAACCGGGCTTGCGGGCCCAAGACCTGCAGGCCATCGGTGGCCCAAGCCACCGCCCCACCCGGGGCCATGCACAGCAGGGCCGGGTGTTGGCCTTCGGCACTGGGCAGGTTTTGCCGTGTCACCAGTACCGTGCCCCATTGGTCGTGGGCCAAGGGGGTGTGGTCCAGATACTGGCTGACGTAATACTCGTTGATGCGCGCTGCTCCATAGGCCGACAAGCCCACGTCTTGCAGCAGCACCACGTCCACCTGCTGAAGCCTTCGGGCACCGGCTCCAGCGTCAAGCCCAAGGCTCCCCAGCGGGTTTGCAGGCCCGCCAAGCGCAGCCGTCCGTCTCGCCACCAAGCGGCTGGCCAGCCCGCACCCAGCACCGCGTCGATCTTGCCGTCGGCTCGCTCGCGCTCATGCCAAAAAATGTCCAGCGCAGCGCGCACATAGTCGGACGAGACCCAGGCATGGGGCATGTCCCCCAGAAAGTGGGTTTGGCGCGGCTCGCGCATCACCACCTCGGCCCATTGCAGCCAGCCGGTCGGCCTTTGGTCGGCAAAGAAGAAGTCCAGCATGGCCCAGGCGCGCTGGCGTTGGCCCAGGCGGATCAAGGCCCCAACCGTCCTCAGCTCATACGGGGTGTAGTCCTTCCAATCCCGCTGGCCTTTGGCGCGTTGCTGGGCCTCTTGCCAATAGCGCTCGAAGGTGGCGTCCAAGCTGCCGGGTGGCAGCAAATGTTGGGCTTGGGCCGGGTCCAAGGCCACGGTGGTAGAGGTGGCGTCAAAGTCGCCCAGGTCAGCGGCACCGGGCACAAAGTCCACCCCATGATGGGTGCGCGCCCGCTGCACCGAGGCCGCCAAGTCTTGGCCAAAGGCTTGCAGGGACTGCTGAAGCGATGCCGTGGCCATGGCATCACCCATCGCCTGAGCCAGAAACACAGCGTCCTTGTAGCCCTTCAGGGCCCAAAAATTGTCCCAGTAGGAATGCATGGGCTGGGCTGAATAGCCCTCATGGCTGATGGACTTGGGCATCACCCCACGGTAGGCCTGGGCCAGGCCCTGGCTGTGGGCAAAGGCCTGCTCTTGTTGCGCCCGCAACTGGTCCATATAGCGCGCCGCCCGCAGCACCGCCGGCCAGTGTTGGCGCAGCCAGTCTGTGGTGATGCCGTCGCCCGGGCGGCGGTGACGCCATAGCTCGGCCACGGCAAAAATGTATTGGCCATGCGAGTCGTTCTCGACCACGGGGTCGCTGCCCCGGTGGTCCCAGCAGCAGGGCACTTTGCCATTGGCAAAAAGTTGGGTGGAGAACCAGTCGACAAACTCACGGGCCGCTTGATGCTCCCCCAGGCGCACCAAGCCCGACACCATCATCGCGCCGTCTCTGATCCAGGTTCTGGCATAGGCGCGCGTACCCGGCTGCAAGGCGGGGCCCTGGCGCGAGATCAATATATGCGCCAAGGCGCTGCGCAAGCTGGCCAGCAAACGCGGGTCGGCCGCCGGGATGTCGAGCTGCAACTGGCCCAGGCGCTGCTGCCAACCTTGCGCCACTGCGGCCAAGGCCTGGGTGGTGGCTTCAGGGCCCTGGAGGCGGGGCCGGACGGTGGCTGCCAAGCCCCAACTCAGGTCTATGGTTTGTGGCTGCGGGCTAGCGGCAAAGGTCCACAAGGCTTGGCTCAGGCCCTCTGGGTCTTGCCAAGCGGGCCGCGCGTTCAAGGCTGGGGCCTGGGGCCAGGCCCACAGCGGGCCTGCAGGTGCCAAACCCACTTGGGCACGCTCTGGCCGGGGCCACAGGCTGAGCTGCCAGCGTTGGTTAACGCGCCAGCCTTGGTCCACAGCCTGAATGTGGCGCACCGCCGCCCAACCACCGGGGGTATTGAGAAACTGCTGCGGCGGGTTGACTTGCAGGGGCCGCAGCAGCAGCAGCAACTGCGCACTGGCCAGGGCCGGGTCTCGGGGTTGAAGGTGGTAGCGGGCAAAGGCCTGCGCGCTGTTGGCGGCCCCTTGGGCAGCGGCTTGAATGTCCAAGGTGAACGCCGCATGCTCCCAGTGCACCTGGGGCAGGGGCAGGCCGCTTTGGGGCAATTGCTGGGTGATGCGAACGTCGGCCCAGGTGTGCAGCGTCTCGCGGCCATCCTGCCATTTCAGGCGCACCGCAGGCTCCACACTGGGTGCCGCCACGCCCAACTCCAAGGCCCCGTCTTCAGACATCAAGGCCGATTGGCGCGCCCCGCCGTCCACGCCCACCACGGTCCAGAAGTTCTGCTCGCCCATATAGGCGCGCGGCCACGCACCCCGCTGGGCCACCGCCGCCTGGGCCTTGAAGGCGTCGTCCAAATGTTGCCAGGCCGCAGGCCCGCTGATGGGCACCACCGTGAGCTGCGGCGGCGCAGCGGGCTTGGCAGCCCCAGGCCAGCGCGCCCGCAACCAACGGGCACGGGCCTCTGGTGTCCACAGCGTGTCGAGGCGACTCGGTTGCGGGCCTACCGAGCCCAGCGCTGTCCAGTGCTGGCCATCGTCTGAGGCCTCCACGGTATAGGCCGCTCGTGCCGCACCGTCGGGCCAGCGCAGCGCCAGGCCGGAGAACTCGCGCGGCGGGCCTGCCGCGGCTGCACTTAAGGCCCATTGCCAGCCCTGGCGCAGGGGCTGCGGGGCAGGGTCGGGCCACTGGGCGGGCGGCGCTGGGGTGTCGCTGAGGCGGATGTCCTCCACACATACCGCGCCCTTGCCACCGGCCTGGCCCGCCACCGCCACGATCTCCATGGCGGCGGTGTTGCGCAAGCGCTTGTCGGACGCGGGCCCCCACGCAAACTCAATGCGGCGGGCGGGGATGCGCCAGGTCTGCCACCGGGCTTGGGCAGGCACATTGCTGCGGTTAAACCACCAGACGTTGTCGCCCGAGGCATCGACCCACTTGATTTGGACGGTATTGGGGCCGCCAACGGTCTTGACCCGCATCTGCACTTCAGGGTGGCTGGGCCATTGAATTGGCCACTCGCGGCGTGCCACTGCATAGCCCGAGACGCCACGGAAGTCATAGTCCAGGCACAGCCCGCCCTTGGGGCTGGCGGGCCGCAATGTGGCCTGCACCTGGTCTGAGGCCAGGGCACGCCAGCCCTCCAGCGTGCGCAGGCTGTCCTGCGCGATGGGGGTGGCCAGCACCGCTGCCGACACCATGGCCCCGCCCGCCCAGAGCGCGCACCACAACAATCCCTTGCTCATTTCACACTTCCCATGGTCAGCCCTTGCATGTAATGCCGCTGCAAGACCAAGAACAACAGCAGCACCGGCAGCACGGTGATGACGGCACCGGCCATCATCAGTTCGGTGTCTTGCACATGCTCGCGCGAAAGGCTGGCCAAGGCCACGGGCAGGGTTTGCAAGTCGCCATCGGTGAGCACAATCAGCGGCCACATAAAGTCATTCCAGCTTCCCAAAAACGCGAACACGGCCAGGGTGACCAGCACGGGTTTGAGCAAGGGCAGCACAATTACCCAGAAGATGCGCCACTCGCCAGCACCGTCCATGCGCGCCGCTTCGATCAGCTCATCGGGCAGGCTGCGGGCGTATTGGCGCACCAAGAAAATGCCAAAAATCCCGGCCAGTGACGGCACCAGCACACCCAGATAGCTGTTGACCCAGCCCAGGTGCTTGAGCATCAAAAACAGCGGCAGCATGGCCACTTGGCCGGGGATCACCAAAGCCGCCATCAAGGCTTGAAAGAGCTTGTCGCGCCCAGCAAAGCGCAGCTTGCAAAAGGCATAGCCCGCCAAGGTGTTGAGGGTGGTGCTGATCAGCGTCGCCACCACGGCCAAGCCCAGGCTGTTGAGAAAGCGTCGGCCCATCTGGCCTCGCTCCAGCAGTTGGCGGTAGTGGTCGAGGGTGGGGGTCTCGGGCCAGAGCGGCGGTGGTGCCGTGCTGGCCGCACCTGCGGGCATCAAAGACACCAAGACCATCCACAGCAGCGGGAACAGTGCCACGCCGGCCACCACCCACATCAGCAGGTTGATGGCCAGGCCGCGCCAAGACCAGGACGCCGACAGGCCGCCGCTCATGCCGCCTCCTTGAACACCCAGCGCCGCAGGGCTTGGGTCACGGCCACGATGAGCAGGAAAAGCAGCACTGCCACGGCCGAGGCCTGCCCCAGGTTCCACCACTTAAAGCCTTCGTCATACATCAGGTAGAGCACGCTGACCGTGCTTTGCAGGGGCCCTCCTTGGGTCATGACATAGGGCTCGGCAAAGAGCTGAAAGTAGCCAGCCAGGGTCAGCACACTCACCAGCATGAGGGTGGGGGCCAACATGGGCACGGTGATGAAGAAGAACTGCTGCCAGGGGCGCGCGCCATCCAGGCGTGCGGCTTCGTAGAGGTCTTCCGGAATGGCCTGCAAGGCCGCCATGAAGATGATCATGTTGGAACCAAAGTTCTTCCAGGCGGCAAACAACACAATGGTGGGCATGGCCCAGTGGGGGTCGCCCAACCAGTCAATGGGGGAGAGGCCCAGGGCCAGCAAACCCTGGTTGACCCAGCCGTACTGCACATGAAAGAGGTAGCGCCAGATCACCGCCACGGCCACCAAGGTGGTGACCACCGGCGCAAACAAGGCCGTGCGCAGCAAGGGCTTGAAGCGCAGAAGTTTGGACTGCAAGCCCACCGCCGTGGCCAGCGAGAGCGCGATGGACAGCGGCACCCCCAGCACCACAAAAATGCTGGTGTTGGCCAGGGCCTTCCAAAACAGCGGCTTGGTCAACAAGTCGGCATAGTTGCCCAAACCCACCCAGCGCAGGTTGCGCCAATCGGCCAGCGCGTACAGGTCAAAATCAGTGAAACTCAGCGCCAGCCCGGCCAGCACCGGCAGCACAAAAAACAAGGCAATCACGCTCAGTGCGGGGGCCAACATGGCCCACGCCGCCCAGCGCTGGGCTTGCAGAACGCCAGCCGCCTTCATGGCAGGCTCCCCGCCTGCCGCGCCAGCATCCAACGCCGCTTGCTGAGCAGTGCGTCCACGCGTTGGTCCAACTGCGCCAAGGCTGCGTCTACCGAGCCCCCACGGTAGGCCAGGTGGGCGGCGGTGAGTTGCATCTCTTGGGCAATGCGCTCCCACTCCGGCAGGGCGGGCGTGGGGCGCACCCGCTCCAGTTGCGCCGCAAAGGCGCGGGCGGCGGGGTCTTGCTGCAAGCCCGCCAGCTCCCACACGCTGCGGCGCGGGGGCAGGTTGCCGCTGAGTTGGAAGAACCGGGCTTGCACCGCTGGCCGGGCCAGGTATTCCATCAAGGCCCAGGCCGCTTCGGGGTGGCGGCTGCGTTTGAACATCACCAGGCTGGTGCCGCCTGCAATAGAGGCTCCAGGGCCTTGCGGCCCCGGCAAGGGAGCCGCTGCCCAGATGTGTTGCCGATCCGCCGCCAAGCGACGCCGGAACTCGGCGATGTTCCAGGGCCCCGAGATGTAGAAGGCAATGCTGCCCCGGTCAAACTCTTGCCAGACATTGGCGATCTGGTTGTGCGTGGCGGCAGGGGCCCAGCCCCGGCGAAAGGCCTCCAGATAGAAGCCCAAGGCCTGGCGAAAGGCCGGGCCTCTGAAATGAGCCCGTCCCTCAGCACTCACCAGCTCGCCCGGGGCTTGCAGCGCCAGGGCCAGCAGAGGTTCAAACTCGGTCAGCGGAAAGAGCTGGGGCGTGGCCACGCCGGCCCGCTGTTGCAGGGCCTGCATGGCAGCCTGCCACTGCGGCCAGTCTTGCGGGGCTCGGCTAAAGCCGGCCTGTGCCAGCAGGTCGGCCCGGTAGTAGAGCAGGCGGGTGTCCACCGTCCAGGGCAGGCCCAGGAGCTGACCGGCAATGACATTGGTGCGCCACAGGCCCTCAAAGTAGTCGGCCTGTGGCACGGTGGTGGCAGCAGCCAGGCGGCCCGCCAAAGGCTGCAAGGCCCCGAGCGCCGCCATCTCCGGCAGCCAGGTGTTGCCCATTTGCGCGACATCGGGGGTCGCATCACCCGCAAAGGCGGTGAGGAACTTTTCGTGCGCAGCCGACCAAGGCAGTTGCTCGATGCGCAACTCCCAATCGGGGTGCTCTCCGCGAAATCCCTGGAGCAGCTCTTGCGCCACCTCGCCTTCGCGGCCCATGGCCCAAAAACGCAGGCTCACTTTGGCGCTGCTGCGCTGGCAACCGGCTTGCAGCAGGGACGGGCACCAAGCCGGTGTGGGGATGCGCTGTCTCCCAGAAGTAGCGGAAGGTGCGCTCGGCCAGGTCGTCAAGCAACTCGGCATCGCTCGCGACCACCTTGGGGCTGGCAGCCCACAGAGGCGGCAAGCCCAGCATACCCGCGCAGGCGGCCACGGCGTGGCGGCGGTTGATTTGGTTCATGGACAGGAAAGAGAGGGGAATGGCCGGGCACCTGAGCACCCGGCCAGAACGGGACGCTTAGAAACTGTATTGCACCGTCAGCTTGACGGTGCGCATATCGCCGCGCAGGCCCGTCTTGGTGTCCAGGTTCAGGTTGTCACCTCCCAGGCGGTTGGCCTGGCCACCGGCAGCCACCGGGCCACCACCCCAGTCGTCGTAGTAGCCCCAGTTGACGGTGTTGAAGAGGTTCAACACATCCGCTCTCAGGCGTAAGGTGCCAAAGCCCAGTTTGATGTCCTTGGCAATGCCGACATCCATCTGGCGGAAGGCATCGGAGTCACCCTCGACGGACACGCAGTTGCTCCAACCCGCTGCGCAACTGGTGATGCGGCGTGGCAGGCCGCTGCCATAGGTGAACTTGCCCGACAAAGACATGTCCCAAGGCAGCAGTTTGTCAGCCACACCGGCCAGCACCAGGCGGTGCTTCTCGGCGTCTTTGCTGGGGTTCCAGCCATGGGTGTTGCGGCCATAGGTCCAGTCAAAGATGTCGGTGGTCCAGTCGCGGTTGGTGGTCTTGGCCTCGGCATAGGTGTAGGCCACCGTCGCGCCCCAGCCCGAGCTGCGGCTGTAGGGCTTCTCGGCTTTCAAGAACAGCGAGGTGGTGCGGTTCTCGCCCACAAAGTCGCCCAGGATCAGCGTGCCGTAGCCAGTGGGGCCGCCCCAGGCGGGGTCGATCGGGCTCTTGGTGCCCCAGCCGCCTTGCGGGTCGCGGTTGCCGCCAAACCACACAAACTGGTTTTTGGCATGGATGTCGCTGACCGTGGCCTCCACATTCCAGTCGCTGACGGCCTGCCTCACACCCAGGCTGAACTGGTCGGCATAGGGCATTTTGAAGTCGTTCTTGACTAACCAGATTTCACCGCCAGCCTGCGCATTTTTTTGCAGCTCATCCAGTGCATGGTTGGCCATGGTGCGGTCATAAGAGCGGCCCCAGCCACCGAAGATGACGGTCGAGCGGTCGCCCATCAGGTCATAGGACGCACCCAAGCGCGGTGCAAAAGCCCCCATAAAGGCTTTGCGGGAGTTGCCGGTGGCAATGTAGTCGTCGATATTGATGCCGCCCTTGGCCAAGGACTGGGCATAGGTTTGGCCCGCAGGTGCGGCAACGCCGTCATAGGTGCGGCCGTCCAAGCCCTTGAGTGCCGTGACCCGGTCGGCCGGGGTCACGTAGTCGTTGTTCAGCATATTGGTCTCGTAGTCCCAACGCACGCCGAGATTCAGCTCCAACTGCTTGCTGAGCGCCCAGTCGTCCTGAATGTAGAGGCCAATCTGCTGGTTGTTGAAGTTCACGTCCGCGCCTGGAATGGCCCGGGTGATGCGGCACTGGTCAGACTGGGTGCCCGTGGCATTCACATTGGTGCCGGTGCAATTCTTGCCGTCGTAATACGGCAAGCCGGTCACGGTGTCCACCACCGTGTCCACCGCATCCACGCGGAAGGCGGTACCCCCGAGGGCATACTTCATGGCCTTGAGTTGCAGGCCTCCCTTGACCACATGGCCGGCCTCGCCGGTGTAGGTCAGATCATTCTTGAAGTAGAAGCCCTTTTGGCCGCGGTCTTGGGCATTGGGAGATCCACCAGTCCAGAGAATGTCTTGGATGTTCTTGATCTCGTTGGAGGGGGAGTATTTGTAGCGCACCAGTGGGTCACCGCTGTCAGACTGCGGGTTCCAGCGCGCCTGCTCATAGCCCAGTCGGGCTTCGTTCAAGACATTGCCGCGCGTCCATTCGTGCTTCAGATCCAAACGAGTATCGCTGTTCCCTCCGTTCACGGCCGTGCTGGGTGTGGCCACATCATTTTCGAGCCTGTAGCCGTCTTCAGGGCGTAGCTTTAGGCTGAGTTCAAGGCGTTGATCGGTGTCGAGTTGGGCACTGACCTTCCCAAAGAAGAGGTGTTCAGTGAACTTCTGAACCCAAGGGCCAGTTTTGGCTTTGAGTGAAGAAATGATGCCTGGGCTTCCTGGGTATTTGTCCCAGTTATTGCCCACGATCTGTTTCGGGCGCTCTATGGTTTTTCCATCGTAGGCGACGAAGTAATGCAGGACGTCTTCCTTGATTGGGCCTCCCAGACTGAAGCCTGCCTCGACCTGGCTAAAGCTGGGCCGGGCTACCCCCGCCGCTTCGTCCTTTTGCTCTTTGGGGCTATAGGCACGCCAGTTGCTACCGAGCCGGTTGATGTAGACATCGCCATGCAGCTCGTTCGTACCCGAGCGGGTGACGGCGGTGATGGCTACTGAGCTGAGCTGGTCAAACTCGGCCTTGTAGTTTTGGGTCAGCACCTTGTACTCAGCAATTGCCGACTGAGGGAAGGGGTTGCCTTCGGAAGAGTTTTGACCATTGATGCCACCACGCAGGATATTGTTCTTCTGGCCGACTCCGTCCACATAGACATTGACCGCATCTTCGTTTTGCGCTCCTCCGCGTATCTTGGTGTCTCCGCTCTGGTTGGTCTCAAATCGCACGCCTGGGGCTAGGTCGGCCGCGCTCATGAAGTTTCGCGTGGCCTGAGGCATGGCGTCGATCATGCGCCGCGAGACCTGTGTGCCCACTTGCGAGTCTCGGACGCCCTGGCGCTGGGCGCTGCCCACCACGGTCACTCGTTCGGTCGCACTGCCCAGGCTTAAGTCCAGGGCGGCGGTTTCGCCCACCTGAACCTCGACGGTGGTGGCCGCGCTGCCCGCATCACCCACCCGGATGTCGTAGCGGCCCGGCGCCAAGCCCACCAAGACATAGCTGCCATTGGCCTGGGTTTGGGTGCGGTAGCTTCGGCCGTTATCGCGGTTGGTGGCGGTGACGGTGACGCCCGCTTTGGCTGCTGCACCCGCCGTGCTGACCTGCCCTTTGAGGGTGGCGGTGCTGACCTGGGCCAGGGTGCCGGTGCTGAGGGCACTCATCACCGCCAGGGCGAGGATGTGCCGATGGAAACGTTTACGCGATGGTGTCATGGGGTCTGTCTCCGACTATTGCTATGTTGAACAGGAGGGGGAAAGGGCGGCGCTTTAGGCTGCGCCTGAGGAACGAGGGGGCGGCGCGCAGGACTGGCGATGGACCAGTTGCACTTGCAGCACAGAGCTTGGGGCGGGCTCAGCGGGTTGGCGCTCGATTTGCAGGGCCAAGGCCGCCAGGGCCTGGCTGCCAAGGTCCACGATGGGCACCCGAACGGTGGTCAAGGCGGGCGTGACATAGCGGGCGATGGGAATGTCGTCAAAGCCCACCACGCTGATGTCTTGGGGCACTTGGAGTTGGGCCCGGGCCATGACCGCCATGCAGCCCAGGGCCATCATGTCGTTGGCGGCAAAGATCGCCGTGGGGCGCGGCGAAGCTTCGAGGATTTGGCGTGCCGCTTGGTATCCCGTTTCTTCGGTGAAGTCGCCTTGCCAAATGCTGGGTTTGGCCGTCCGGCTCAAGGCCGTCAGGGCTTCGCGGTAGCCTCTTAATCGTTCGTTAGCCTCATGGTTTTGCACGGGGCCAGCCACAAAGGCAATGCGGCGGTGGCCTTGTTGCCAGAGATGTTGCGTCATCTCGCGAGCCCCGCCGTAGTTGTCCACCTGAAAGCTGGCATGGTGCTCATTGGGCGCGCAGGCGTTCATCAGCACGGCCGGCAAACCCGAAGGGAGATGACCTTCCAGAAACTCGGCACTCAGATGGGGCGTCATCACCAGCATGCCGTCCACCCGCCCGTGCATGGCGCGCAGGGCGGTGGCCGCTTCTTCGGCATTGCCATGGGAGCTGGACACCAGCAGATGCAGGCCGCGCGCACGCGCCGCCAAGTCGATGCCGCGAATCAGCTCCGAGAAGTACTCGCCATGGAGGTCTGGCAGCAGCGCACCGATGGTCTGGGTGCGCTTCATGATGAGGCTGCGCGCCGCGCCTGAGGGGGTGAACTTCAGCTCTTTGGCAATGCCCAGAATGCGGGCGCGAGTTTCGGGCGTGACGGCGGCATGGCCGTTCATGACCCGGGACACCGTGGCAACGGAAACCCCGGCGACTTTGGCAACGTCTTTGATGGTGGGCGGCATGGGCGACAGCATGAGGTTGGCGCGTGGGTCGGGCCGCCACGCGGGTGCCGCTGGCTTGCTTGCAACCACCCATCCCACGCCGTAAACGTTTACATTTTGACCCATGCTGTTGGCTTTGCTGTGCATGCCGCTTGTTGGTGGGCTCAGGCGTTCGCGTTCAGCGAGGCACCACGGCTGGCAATGACCGCCGCATAGTCCAAGGCTGATTGCTTGAGGGTGCGCTCTTGCGTGCTGAGGTTGACATGCACCAGGCCGAAGCGCTTGGAGTAGCCATGGGCCCATTCGAGGTTGTCCAGCAAAGACCAGGCGTAGTAGCCACGCACGTCGGCCCCTTGCTGGCGAGCACGGCTCACGGCCTGCAGGTGTTGCTGGAGGTAGTGGGCACGCAGCGGGTCTGGCAGGGGCTGGGCGCTGGCCACGGGTGGGTCGTAGAAGGCGGAGCCGTTTTCGGTGACGTAGAGGGGCAAGGCCGGATAGGCCCGGCCGAGCTCTACCAACAGGGTTTCAAAGGCGGCAGGGCAGACCTCCCAGCCCGTGGCCGTGTGGGTGGCCATGGGCTGCGGCACCGGGGCCGCGCGGGTCAGCCAGACGCTGTCGTCATGCCGCACCACAGCGCGGGTGTAGTAGTTCACGCCCAAAAAGTCGATGGGCTGATGGACCAGGGCCAACTCGGCCGGGCTCCAGTCTTGCCAGGCTTCACCATAGACCTCAGCCAGCTCGGTGGGCAGCTCGCCCTTGAGGGCAGGCTCCAAGAATTGGCGGTTCATATAGGCATCGGCGCGTGTGCAGGCGGCCAGGTCGGCGGCACTGGTGCTGGCCGGTGTTTTGGGCTCGATATTGACCACCAAGCCTATGCTGCGCACGCCCTCGGCCCGGGCCGCCTGCACGCTGGCCCCATGCGCACGCATGAGCTGCTTGGCGGCAATGGCTGCTTCGAAGTGGCTGCGGTGGCCAGGGGCCAGGCTGCCGTGCAGGTAGCCGCCGTCCACCACCACCCAGGGCTCATTCAAGGTGGCCCATTGCGGCACGCGGTCTCCCAGCTTGCGCACCATCACCCGGGTGTAGTCGGCAAACCAGTCGGCGATGTCGGGGTTGAGCCAGCCGCCGCGGTCGCTCAGGGCGGCGGGCAGGTCCCAGTGGTAGAGCGTGATGTTGGGCTGAATGCCAGCCTCCAGCAGGCGGTCCACCACACGGTCGTAGTGGTCCAGCCCGGCTGGGTTGACCGCGCCTCGCCCCTGGGGCATGACGCGGGACCAACTGATGCTGAAGCGATAGCTTTGCAGGCCCAGCCGCTGCATCAGGGCGATGTCTTCGGGGTAGCGGCGGTAGTGGTCGCAGGCCAGGTCGCCGGTGTCGCCGCCATGGACCCGGCCCGGTGTGTGGCTGAAGCGGTGCCAAATGCTGGGGCCAGCGCCATCCGCCAGCGGCGAGCCTTCCACCTGGTAGGCGGCGGTGGCGGCACCCCACACAAAGTCTGCGGGAAACCCGAAGGGCTCACTCAAGGGCTGCTCCTTGAGGTGGCTGTACGGGTTGGCCCAGCAGCTCGTGCGGGCCTTGGTGCGGGGAAAAGAGGCGGTGCATGATTGGCCATGTAAACGTTTCCATGAATAGTATCAGCGGCCACGGATTCTGGACAGTGGGCGAGGTTTGGGGTTTTCCCCGGGTCCTGCGTCTGCGGGTCTTCCGTGGAGCAGATGCCTGCCGGGCATGGGACACTGCCCGCTCTTCGTTTGGCTTCAGGAGCTTTGCCATGATCACGCTGTGTGGGTTTGCGGTCTCCAACTACTACAACAAGGTCAAGCTGATCTTGCTGGAGAAGGGCATTCCCTTCACCGAGGAGGTGGTGATGACCAACAGCAAGGATGAGGCAGTGCTGTCGGCCTCGCCACTGGGCAAGATTCCCTTCATCCGCACCCCCGAGGGCACGCTGTGCGAGAGCAGCGTGATTGCCGAATACCTGGAGGAGTTGCAAGCCCAACCGGCACTGCTGCCCGGCAACGCACTGCAGCGCGGCAAGGTGCGCGAGCTCTGCACCTTTGTGGACCTGCACCTGGAGTTGGTGGTGCGCGAGCTGTATGCCCAGGCCTTTTTTGGAGGCACGGTCAGCGAGGGCACACAGGCCCGGGTGAAGCGCCAGTTGGAGAAGAACATCCCCGCCTTCAAGCGCTTGGCCCAATTCGGGCCCTATGTGGCGGGCGACACCTTTACCCTGGCTGATTGCGCGGCGTATGTGAGCCTGCCCCTGGTGGCCATGGCCACCAAGGCGGTGCTGGGGCAAGACATGCTGGCCGAGGCCGGCGTGGACTGGAAGGGCTATGTCAAGCTCTTGGGCGAGCGCCCCAGCGTGCAGCGCGTGGCCGCTGACCGCAAAGCGGCGCAAGACGCGCAGATGGCCGCCATCAAGGCGAAGGCGGCGGGCGGCTGAGGCCGAGCGCAGGGCCAGTTTGCCCAGGCCACCAGCGGCAGACCAGCACGCACAGGCCAGGGACTGGCTCAAATACAGCGTCAGGTGCACAGGCCTGGGCCGGGGTTTTGCGCCACCTGCACCGGTGGCTTCAAAGTCACCGCAGCCTCAGCGTGCAAATACCACAGTGGGTGTCTCATCGGTACCTCAGTACCGGGTCAAGCTGTAACAAAAAAATGAGGGGATGGAGGCCGCCTAGGCCGTCTACCTGCCCTTTGTTCGGCCGACGGCGAGCCATGGCCCCTGTGCCCACCAAGCTGGGCTCCAGCCCTTCTTGCCCTTGACACGCTGAAGCCAAGCCCTGCCCGTAGAGCAGAGGGCGGCGGGCTGCTGCGGCGCGAGGCTCCGGTGAGAGTCGGCTCAAGCTGGGCGAGCCACGCAGCTTCCCAAGACCGCCGCATCAAAAACTTGAACGGGGGCTGGACAAATTGAACCGTTTGGTTTTACATTTGAACTTAGCAGTTCATTTTCAGACGGCGCGATCAAGAAATCTCTACCGTCAATGTGCAACTTGTCACAAGTTGGAGAGGCGACTCATGGAACTTCAGGGTAGAAACGCGGTCAATCCCGTGTGGGTTGGGTTTCAGCGTTTCGGCGCTGGCCCCAGTTTCGGTGGTGCGACTGCTGAAACTGTCTTCCTTGAACTGCGTGGCGGGCCAGGTGATCTGGCACTCCGGGAGCGACTCTCCTCCTCCCTCCCTCCTCTTTGCGCCCCGGAGGCCACGCAGTTCCTTTCTATGCCGCGCCCAGCATGCGTGGCCCTCCAAGCCGGGGGCCAGCATGCTTGACGCACCCCGCCGCATTGCCATCGTCGGCTCAGGCATCTCTGGCTTGGGCGTGGCCTGGGCCGTGCGCCAGCAGGCTCCCAACACCGAGGTTGTGCTGTTTGAAGCAGGCGCTCACTTTGGTGGACATGCCCATACGGTCGACATCACCCTGCCTGGCCCCCAAGGGCCGGTGACGCATGGCGTCGACGTCGGCTTTCTGGTGTTCAACGAGCGCACCTACCCCCGGCTGATCCAACTGTTTGCCGACCTGGGTGTCGCCACAGCGGCATCGGACATGTCCTTCTCGGTGCAAGCCCCGGCCGGTGGCCTGGAGTGGAGTGGCTCAAATTTGAACAGCGTGTTTGCCCAGCGCAGCAATCTGTTCAAGCCGCGCTTCTGGCACATGCTGCGCGACATCCTGCGCTTCAACAAGCTCACCACCGCCATGGCCGAAGCCGGCGAGGACGCCGCCATGGCCGAGCCCATCGAAGCCTTTTTGCAGCGGCACCGCTTTGGCCAAGCCTTCCAGCAAGGCTATTTGCTGCCCATGATTGCCTGCATCTGGTCGTGCCCCACCGAGCAAATGCTGCGCTTCCCCGTGGGCACCTTGATCCGCTTCTGCCACAACCATGGCCTGCTGCAGGTGCAGAACCGGCCACAGTGGTTCACACGCTTTGCCTTCATGCGCACCGACGTGCGCGCCAGCCCACGGCCCGAGCCGCGCTGCGTGGTGCGCATCACCCATGACGACGCCCAAGGCCCGCTGGTCATCACCAGCCTGAGTGGCCAGCTGCAACCGCTGACCGCCGCCGCCTTGCGCCAAGCCGTGCTGGCCATGCCGCTGCTGAGCCTGGGCATCACCGCCCGCATCCATTGGCAAGCGCTGCGCCTGTGGCTCAAGCGCGTGCCTTTCTTCACCAAACCCGCGCCGCCGACCTCTGCCGTCACGCACATGCAGCAGGCCACTCTTTCCACGACACACGCTTCAGTGACATCGCCATGAACACTGCCACCCCAACCAGCGCCCTTCGCGGTGGCGCTCTGCCCACCCGCATTCCCCCAGCCGCCAAGCAGGTCTTGCGCCTGCTGCAGCGGCTCTCCATCGGCACCTTGGACTTGCAAGGCCCCGACGGTGAGCAGTGGCACTTTGGCAGCGGCGCCGAAGACCAACCTCGCGCCGCCCTGCGCCTGGCCGATTGGAGTGTGTGCAGCGCCGTGCTGAAGTCCGGCGATGTCGGCTTTGGCGAGGCCTATATCGACGGCCAATGGAGCACGCCCGACCTGGCCGCGCTGCTGCGCCTGTTCTTGGCCAACCGCGAGGCCCTGGAGACCGCGCTCTACGGCAGTTGGTGGGGCTCGCTGCTGCACCGGGTGCGCCACCTGCTGCGCCGCAACTCCAAGGCCGGCAGCCGCCGCAACATCCACGCGCATTACGACCTGGGCAATCCGTTCTACCGCCTGTGGTTGGACGAGACCATGAACTACTCGTCGGCCTGGTTCCAGGGCGATCACACCCGGCCCATGGCCGAGGCCCAAACCGCCAAGATGCAGCGCGCCTTGGACGAGTGCCGCCTGCAGCCCGGCCAGCGCGTGTTGGAGATTGGGTGCGGCTGGGGCGCGGTGGCTGAATTGGCCACCCAAAGCCCTGGCGTTCACCTGACCGGCGTGACGCTGTCCACTGAACAGCTGGCCTTTGCCCAAGCCCGCTTGGCCGCTTCCAGCCACGGCGAGCGCGCCGATTTGCGCCTGCAAGACTACCGCGACATCCCTGAACAAGACTTCGACGCCGTGGTGTCGATTGAGATGTTCGAGGCCGTGGGTCGCGAGTACTGGCCGCAGTTCTTCGAGACCGTGCGCAGCAAGCTCAAGGTCGGCGGCAAGGCCTGTATTCAGACCATCACCATCCGCGACGACCTGTTCGAGCGCTATGTGCGCGGCACCGACTTCATCCAGCAATACATCTTCCCCGGCGGCCTGCTGCCTTGCCCCAAAGCCTTCCGCGAAGCGGCCCAGAAAGCTGGTTTGAAGGTGGTCAACGAGCTGTCCTTCGGCCCTGACTATGCCGAGACCCTGCGCCGTTGGCGCCATGACTTCTTGGCCCAAGAAGCACCGCTGCTGCAGATGGGCTACGACGCCCGCTTCCAGCGCCTGTGGGAGTTTTACCTGGCCTATTGCGAAGCCGCCTTTGATGCGGGCTCCACCAGCGTCATGCAGTTCACCTTGAGCCGCGAGGCCGCCTGATGTCCGCTGCGCTGCGTCATCGCCGCTGGGTCAGTGCCGGGCTGATGCTAGGCCTGATATTGAGCGTTGTGGTGGGCGGCCTGCTGTTGTCGCCCCTGAATGCGCGGGCGCAAGACAAGGCTGCCACCGCCCCCGCAGAAGTGCGTCAACTCTGGCCCACGCCGCATCTGCAAGGGCAGGCGCGGCTGCGCTTTATTGGCCTGCACATCTATGACATCCGGCTGTGGCTACAAGAACCACTGCGTGGAAGCGCCTGGGCGCAACAGCCGCTGGCCCTGGAGATTGCCTACGCCCGCAACCTGGACGGCGTGAAGATCGCCGAGCGCTCGCTGACGGAAATGAAACGCGGCGGCCCCGTGGACGAGGCCACCGCCGCGCGCTGGCTGGCCGAGATGAAGCGCCTCTTCCCCGACGTGAAGGCCGGCGACCGCATCACCGGGGTGTATCAGCCAGGCCAAACGGCTGCGTTCTTGCACAACGGCCGCCCGCTGGGTGAGGTGCGCGACACCCGCTTTGCGCAGGCCTTTTTCGGCATCTGGCTGGCCCCGCACAGCTCCGAGCCCCAGATGCGCGAGCAACTGCTGGGTGCGCCATGAGCCACCCCGGTGTGGCCGCGCTGCCACTGAGCGGTGGGCAAGGCGTGGCCTACGGCGCGCTGGGCCTGCCCCTGGCCTTTGTGGCACTGCCTTTAACCGTCCACCTGCCCGAGCACTACGCCCGCGAGCTGGGCGTGCCCCTGGCCACCGTGGGCGCACTGCTGCTGGCCGTGCGCGCCACCGATGCCGTCTCTGACCCTTGGCTCGGCCGCTGGGCCGACCACCTGCTGCGCCAAGCCAAGCCGCTGCGCTTGAGCTTGGTCTTGCTGCTGGCCGCCGCGCTGCTGGCCTTCAGCCTCTGGGGCTTGTTCAGCCCACCTGCGGTGCTGCTGGCCACCAGTGCGCAAGGCGACACAGCGGGCCTGCTGGGCTGGGCCGCTGGCCTGCTGCTGGTGGCTTATCTGGCCTATAGCTTTTTGACCGTGCTGCACCAAGCCTGGGGCACTGGCCTGGGTGCGTCTGAGCCCGCGCAAGCGCGGGTGGTGGCCTGGCGCGAGGGCGCGGCGCTCTTGGGCGTGGTGGTGGCCAGCATCTTGCCCAGCGTGTGGGGCGTGGGCGCCTTGGGGCCGGTAGTGGCCGTGCTGCTGCTGCTGGCACTGGGCGGCCTGTGGTGGGCACCACGCCCACAGACCGTGGCTTTGCTGAGGCAACCCCGCGCGCTGTGGTCCCCCTGGCGCGACGCCCGCTTTCGGCGCTTGCTGCTGGTCTATCTGGTCAACGGGGTGGCCAGTGCCATTCCGGCCACGCTGCTGCTGTTCTATCTGCGTGACAGGCTGCAGGCCCCAGAGGCTCAAGCCATGAGCCTGGCGCTGTACTTCTGCGCGGCGGCACTCTCTTTGCCGCTGTGGGTCAAGCTGGTCAGCCGCATCGGCTTGGCACAGGGCTGGCTCTTGGGCATGGGGCTGGCCATCGTGGCCTTCATCGGGGCCTCGGTGCTGGGCCCGGGCGATGTGGCGCAGTTTGGCCTGATCTGCGTGGCCAGCGGCTTGGCGCTGGGGGCTGACATCACCGCTGCCCCCGCGCTGCTGGCACGCCTGAAGGGCGAGGCCGCCACCGAAGCCGAAGACGCCGGTTTGCGCTTTGGCTGGTGGAACCTGGTCACCAAGCTCAACCTCGCGCTGGCGGCCGGGGTGGCCCTGCCGCTGCTGCAGTGGTGGGGCTATCAGCCCGGCGTGGCCAGCGCCCAAGGCGCCACGGCGCTGGCCCTGATGTACGGGCTGCTGCCCTGTTTGCTCAAGGCCTGCGCGGCAGGCCTGCTCTACCTGCTTTGGATTCGCAAGGAATGACCATGTCCATCACCACCCGCCGTCGCTTCACGCTGGGCTTGGCCAGCCTGCCCCTGCTGATGGCGGGCTGTGCATCTCCCACCCCGGCCGACTACGCCAGCCAAACCCCGGTGCTGGATTTACGACGTTATTTTGACGGGCCGCTCACTGCGCACGGCATCTTCACCGACCGCTCGGGCAAGGTCGTCAAGCGCTTCACCGTGGTGCTCAAGGGCACCTGGAACGGCGCCCAAGGCGCGCTGGAAGAAGACTTTGTCTACAGCGATGGCGAAACGCAACGCCGCGTCTGGCGCCTGACCGACCTGGGCGGTGGCCGCTGGGAGGGCCGCGCCGACGACGTGGTGGGCGTGGCCCAAGGCCAAGCCTCAGGCAATGCGCTGAACTGGCGCTACACCCTGGCCCTGCCGGTGGACGGCACCGTCTGGGAAGTTCAATTTGATGACTGGATGTTCCTGGTGGACCAAAAAGTCATGCTCAACCGAGCCCGCATGAGCAAGTTCGGCGTCACGCTGGGGGAAGTCACCCTCAGCTTCACCAAGCCCTGATCAGCATCCGCTGCCCTTCCTTTACCAGGCGCACATCATGCCCATGAACCCCAAACTCACCGACTGGCGAGGCCGCGTGGTGTGGCTGGTCGGGGCCTCCACCGGCATTGGCCGTTCGGTGGCCAGCAGCCTGCATGCGAGCGGGGCCACGGTGATCGTCTCGGCCCGCCAAGCGGCAGCGCTGCAAGCCTTTGAAGCCGCCCACCCTGGCGCCCAAGGCCTGGTGCTGGATGTCACTGACCGCGCCGCCACCCAAGCCGCGGCAGACCAGGTGGTGCAGCAACACGGCGGCCTGGACCTGGTGCTGTTTTGCGCCGGCACCTACACCCCCATGTCGGCACGCCAGCTCAATCTGGACGTGGCCCTGCGCCACGAAGCCGTGAACGTGGGCGGCGCCTGGCATGTGTTGGGCGCGGTGATGCCCACCTTGCTGGCGCAGGCCGCCCAAGGCCGTGGCGGCCACCTCAGCCTGGTGGCCAGTGTGGCGGGCTACCGGGCCCTGCCCAATGCCTTGGCGTACGGGCCCACCAAAGCGGCACTGATCCACATGGCCGAATCTCTACACCTGGAGTTGAGCCCCTTGGGCTTGGGCATCTCGGTCATCAACCCCGGTTTTGTGGACACGCCGCTCACCGCCCAAAACGGCTTTCGCATGCCTGCGCTCATCACCCCCGAAGAGGCGGCCAGCGAGATGCTCAAAGGTTGGGCCCGTGGCGACTTTGAGGTGCACTTCCCGCGCCGCTTCACGCTCTTGCTCAAGGCGCTGCGCATGTTCCCCCAAGCCCTTTACGAAAGCCTGGTCCGCCGCGCGACCGGGCACTGATTGCCATCGCACCCATGCCCACCTCCTCACGCCCCCGCACAGTGCTCAGCACCCGGCCGCACAGCGATCCTCGGGTCGAGCGCGTGCTGCAGTTCTACGAGAACCTTCAAGCCTCTGACCTGGCCACGCTGGAGCGCGTCTACGACGAGCAATCCAGTTTCAAAGACCCGTTCAATGAGGTGCAGGGCATCCCCGCCATCCGCCACATCTTTGCCCACATGTTCGAGGCCTTGCAGTCGCCCCGCTTCGTGATGCTGGACGTGATGGCCGAAGGTGATCAGTGCATGCTGACCTGGGACTTCCACTTCGGCCGTGGCGGCAAACTGTGGCTCATCCACGGCGCCAGCCACCTACGCTTTGGCGCTGATGGCCGCATCAGCCTGCACCGCGACTACTGGGACGCTGCCGAAGAGCTGTACGAAAAGCTGCCGGTGGTGGGGGCGCTGATGCGCTGGCTCAAGCGCCAAGCGGGGTCTTAATCCGACCGTGAGCCTCGCCTGGCGACACACCCAGGCTGCTCAAAACAAGCTCGGCCCACTCTGCAGCGGCCGTGCTTCAAACACTTCTACCGGCGCCAAACCCACCAGGCTGCTGGCCACCGCCACCGTGCCTTGCAACCAGGGCGCCCAAGCCTCAGGCTCCAGCACCACCACCGAGCGCTTGTCTTGTTGGTCAGCCGGCAACTTGGAGTCGGGCTTGTGCATGCGGCTCATCAGCGGGTGCGCGTCGGCATTGAGGGTCAGCATGGTGTAGCTGTCGATTAACTCGCCACTCTGCGGGTCCGTCCAGCGCGACCATAAGCCCGCCAAGCCCCAGGGCTGCCCATCCGCCCGGGCAAAGCGCCACCACACATTGCGGCCGGTCTCCCAGCAGGGCTCGTCAAAAGTCCAAGCCGGGATGATGCAGCGCTGGCCGCGCGCCCAAGGCTGCTTGTAGCTGGCCTTCTGGGCTATCTCCTCGAACCTGGCGTTATTGGTTGAGTAGGCCAGCTTGGCCGTCTTCGCGAACCAGGGGATCAAGCCCCACTGGCCCAGCACCAGCTCCGCGCCTTGCCCGTCGGCCGCCTGGCGCACAAAAGGCCCCAGCGCGCGCGGGTAGACCTCTGCCTCCGCCCAAGGCTGGCCGCCGGACTTCAAATGCCAGGTGCGTTCGATCTCAGCAGCGGCGGGGGAGACGTAGCGATTGCACATGGCAGGGTCCTGAAAGTGGCGGCCTCACTGCCCCGCCACCTGCCGCCGATATTCGCGCGGCGAGCGGCCGGTGACGCGGGCAAACACGCGGCTGAACAGCGATGGGTCTTGGTAGCCCAGGGTGTAGGCAATAGAGGCCACCTGAAGATGAGTAAAGGCCAGGTGGCGGCGCGCCTCGCGCACGATGCGGGCGTCGATCAGGTGGGAGGCGGGCGCCCCGGTGGCCGCGCGCACCACCCGGCTCAGGTGGGTGGGGCTGACGGCCAGGGCGCGGGCGTAATCCGACACCCGCCAGTGCTCCTTGAAGTGCGCTTCCAGCAAACCTTCGAAGCGCTGCAGCAGGTTCGATTCAGCACTGTGGGGGTGCGGGCCCGCTTGCGCGCTCGCCACCCTGGCGGCCCGGCCCAACAGCGTGGCGCACAGGCCGCGCAGCACCAGCGAGCGGGCAGTATGGGCCGGGTGGGCCGCACCAAACTCGGCGGCCAGCGGGCGCAAGGTCTGGGCTTGCAAGGCCGCGTCAGCCTCGCCCACCCAGGGCTGGGCCAGGGCACGGCGCACCTCGGGCTCGCCTTTGAGCAGCTCGTCGACGGTGGTGTCGGCCAGGGTCACCACCAGGCCGTCTGAGCCGGGCTCAAAGGTGAAGGCATGCACCACGCCCAGGGGCACGTTGACCAAGGCGCCGGGGGCCAGCGCCAGCTCGGCGTCGTCCAGCCGGGTCATGCCCCGCCCCTGGCTGAGCCACAAAAGCTGGTGCAGGCGGGCGTGGCGGTGCGGGGCCAGCTCCCAGGCGTGCAGCACCGAGCGCTCGGCAATGGTCTCGCAGTGCATCACGTCGGGGGCGGCGTCCACCTCGCCATAGAGGCCGTAGTGGCGCACAAGGTCACTGGGAACGGTCATGTTCGAATCGTACCGGTTTAGGCGGGATTCAGCCATTCCGCACCAGCATGGACCGGGTGGATTTGCACCAGCACAGCGGTGGCAGCTCGGTGGTGGTCTATGGCCAAACTGAATTGACCCGCGACCTGTACGAGGCCCGCGACCGCATGAAGGGCGTGGTCATCCACAACGCGGAAGACGTGCAGCCGCACGAGCTCAAGAGTGACCAGCCCTATGTGACCTACCGCCAGGGCGACGAAATCATCCGCATTGACTGCGACTACGTGATCGGCGCCGACGGCTTTCATGGCGTCAGCCGCAAATCCATCCCCAAGGGCGTGCTGCGCGAATATGAAAAGGTCTATCCCTTTGGCTGGCTGGGCGTGCTGTCGCGCACCAAGCCGGTATCACCCGAGTTGATTTATGCCAAGCATGAACGCGGCTTTGCGCTGTGCTCGCTGCGCTCTCAGATCTTGAGCCGCTACTACCTGCAAGTGCCCCTCAGCGACAAGGTGGAAGACTGGTCCGACGAGGCCTTCTGGGCCGAGCTGAAGCGCCGCCTGCCCAGCAGCGTGGCTGAGGCCCTGGTCACCGGCCCGTCGATTGAAAAGTCCATCGCGCCGCTGCGCTCTTTTGTGGCTGAACCCATGCGTTACGGCAACCTGTTCCTGGCCGGTGACGCCGCCCACATCGTGCCGCCCACGGGGGCCCGAGGCCTCAACAGCGCGGCGTCTGACATCTACTACCTCTATCACACTCAGCGGTAGCGCATTCAGCAGCGAGCGATGAATGCGTTGAGCTGTGCCCGTCAGTCGGTGAATTACTCAATCAATCAATCAGTCAATCGATCGCAATGCTGCGAGCCGCGTAGCGATCCGGGGCATCAGTGACCGCTCGAACCAGGGCCATGGTGGTGTCCTCATCGCCGCTGGCCTGAGCAAACTCTTCAGGCGTGAGCGGAATGTTCAGCTCGAACATGCCGGTGCCGCCGCACACCACGGACAGCACGGGGCCGATCTCTGAGTCGTACAAGGTGTAGGACCAAGGCTGCTGCTTGAGGATGGATTTCTTCAGCATGCTCACTGAATGGGCAAGTTCAGGCACAGCAGAGGGACGAAGCTTAGGCGGCATCGGGCGGCAAGACGGGCACGCCCCGGTCTGTTCCGGGCTTCAGAAATAAAAGGTCGTCGTGCTGACGCTGGCGGCACTCTTGCAGAAAGGTCAGCCCCGCTGTGGGGTCTGCCGCAATTTGCTGGAACAGCGCCTCAGAAATTCGGTAGTGCTCTTCATAGTCCGCTCGTTGGTTGCTGACCGGAAAAGACAGAAACCCAGCGCCTGAGGTTTCTTCCCGCCCAATCGAGAAGAAGTGTGAGCGGAAGACGTGGTGGTCGGTGAATGTCATGGTTGTCAACTGGACTTTGTCAATCTTGCAGGACTGCAGGCATTACCAAAAGTGAAGCATTTGCCTGCGCTACTTCACGCAGTCACGAAGCTGGGACGGCCGGCCACCGGTGAATAGGGATGGCCTTGTCGCCTACCTCCAAAAATCCTTTGCTCAGCCTAAACTGACAACCACACCCAAGCAGCGAAAGCAAAGGCTCAAACAGGTCTGGGGGGAGACCAGGAGGTAGCTTCCCTTGAGCGTCCATGTTGGACCACTCCATTGCGTTTTTTACAAGAACCCTCGCATAGGCATCGGAAATCAATGCTACCTGCCCGTCGATTCTTTCAGTGACATGGTCAGACGATATGTGCCCGAGTAATCGTGCGGGGCTGGACAGTAGGTGAGCCTCCTCTTTGCCGTCCTCTCTGCGCGCAAGTTCTGCCATGATCCGCACCCAACGAACGACGGCGTTCACTTCTTCAACGGAAAGGGGATAGCTAGAGGTCGAGCTACTCGAGGCAATGATCCCTATGCGCGCTGTTAGCTGATCTAATGAATTCATAGTTAGCCTCCGAGGAGAGCGTGCTGAATACGCATCCCGGTAACGACTTGCCGGGCGTCTTAGGCGCCAAGTTTGAGGCCTGTATCGGTGATATACCGAAAAGACAAGCTGTCCATGCCTCGGGCTGCGAACATAGCACGCCCTTAGCCGTGAAGCCCTTGTCTTCTACAAGGTCGAGCCTCGTCATGTTGGGCTTGTAACCGCTCTCGTCGAGTAAAGCCCCGGCGGCAATCGCCCGCCGGGTATCACTGGCTGTTGGCCCCGGCTTCGATGCCGCTGGGCATCCTCAGGCCCAGCCCGGGCGGCTTGGGAACGTCCACACACAACAGATCGGTGTTCTGCGGCGGTCCGTCTGGCAAGCCCAAGGCCTTTTCCAACTTGGTGGCACTGCCTGCGGCGGGTGGCACCACAAAGGCCGTGCCGTCGCGCTAGCCGATGCCGTACTTTTGCAAGTTCGTCTCGGTCATGAAGCGCGCTGCGCCTTCATCAAAGTGCCCCAAGTGCTCCGCGATGGCCTCCGGGGCCTTGTCGACCCCGGGCTAAGTCTTGCGGTGGGCTCTCCCCAGCCAGTGTCACGGCAGTCCTTCGCACTCACCTCGATGCGTCAGGCCAGAGTACCCTGGAGGGGTGTATCAAAGCGGTCTGAGATGGCCACCTGCAGTGGCCATCAAGCGAGTCGCCCTCACGCGCTGAGGAACCGCCTCACCAAGCTCACCCAAAACGCACTCCCCACCGCGATGTTGTCGTCGTTGAAGTCGTAGCCGGGGTGGTGGACCATGCAGCCGCCGCCGCCCAGGCGCTGGTCTTTGGCGTCGCCGTTGCCGATCAGCACGTAGCTGCCGGGCACGCGCTCGAGCATGAAGGCGAAGTCATCGCTGCCGGTCAGGGGCGGGCCTTGCAGGGTGACTTTGTCGGCGCCCACCAGCGCCAGCACCACCTCGCGCGCCAAGGCGGTTTGCGCGGGGTCGTTGACCAGCACGGCGTAGCCGCTGCGCCAGGCCACGTCGGCATGCAGGCCAAAGCTGTGGGCCTGCGATTGGGCCAAAGCTTTGATGCGGCGCTCCAGCAGGCTGCGCACGTCGCGGTCCAGGGCGCGCAGGCCCAAGCTCCAAGAGCGAGGTGCTTTGCAGAGAGGCCAGCCAGAGCGATGGCGTGAAGCCCGCCCTTTGTGACCGTAGAGACTGACAAGGGGTTGGGTTTGCACCGATGATCGAGCCACCTGCACACTGCCTGGAACCAGCCGCATGAGCGCACGCAATGTCTTGATCATCATGTCAGACGAGCACGACCCCCGCTACATGGGGTGCTCGGGGCACCCATTTGTTCAGACGCCAAATCTGGACCGGCTGGCAGCCCGTGGCGTGCGCTTCGCAAATGCCTACACACCCAGTCCCATTTGCGTGCCCGCACGCGCGGCGTTTGCCACCGGGCAGCGCGTGTTCCAGACTCGCCACTGGGACAACGCATCGCCCTACACCGGGACCCCCCAGGGCTGGGGCCATGCGCTGCAGCGGCGCGGGGTCCGCGTCGAGAGCATAGGCAAGCTCCATTACCGGGCCGAGGAAGACCCTGCCGGTTTTGATGCAGAGCATTTGCCAATGCACGTCGTGGGGGGTTACGGCATGGTGTGGGCTTCCATCCGCGACCCCTACCTGAAGCGTGAGGGTGCCACTCGGATGCTGGGTGAGCGGATTGGCCGGGGTGAGTCTTCTTATACCCAGTACGACACAGCCGTGACGGACCGGGCTGTGCAGTGGCTGCAGGACGCAGCGCAACGCAGAGAGGCCCCTTTTGTCCTCTATGTCGGATTGGTCGCGCCTCACTTCCCGCTGTTGGCCCCCCCGCAGTTTTACGACCTCTATGCCGAGCGGCCCATCCCCGAGCCCAAGCTGCACCCGCGCACGGGCTATGTGCGACACCCTTGGGTGCAAGCCTATGCTGAGTTCGAGCGCAACGAAGAGAATTTCAGGAGCCCGGAGGAGCGGCGTGCTGCCTTCACCGCCTACTACGGCCTGTGCAGCTTCCAGGACCACAATGTGGGCCGGTTGATGTCGGCCTTGGCATCAAGCGGCCTCGCCGACGACACGCTGGTGATCTACACCTCCGACCACGGCGACAACCTCGGTGCTCGCGGTGTGTGGGGCAAGTCCACGCTATACCAAGAGTCGGTGATGGTGCCTATGATCGCTGCTGGGCCTGGCCTGGCAGCCGGCAGCGTATGCCAAACGCCTGTTGACCTGCTGGACCTGTACCCCACCATTTTGGAAGGCGCGGGTGTCGACCCCGGCCCGGAGATGGCTGGACGCCCTGGTCAATCGCTGCTCAAACTCGCAGCCGCACCCGACGAGCGAGAGCGCCCCATCTTCAGCGAGTACCACGCCGCTGGCAGCAATACGGCCGGCTTCATGGTGCGCAAGGGGCGCTGGAAGTACCACCACTACGTGCGCTTCCAACCAGAATTGTTTGACTTGGAGAATGACCCGGAGGAGCTGAACGACTTGGCCCGGAACCCCGAGTACGCCGACGTGCTGGGTGAGATGGCATCGGCACTGCGCCGCATTTGCGACCCGGAAGCCGTAGATGCCGCCGCCAAGCTCGATCAGCGCGCCATGATCGAGCGCTACGGTGGCGTCGAGAAAGCGTCGACGATGGGCTCCAAGGGGGCCACGCCCGCGCCCAGCGTGGGCTGAGCTAGTCTAAGCCCTTCGACAAACTCAGGGCGAACGGTTCAAGCATCAACGGGCCGCATCAATACGAACCGCCCTTAGCATCGACCTGATGCTGCCATGGTGTGGCGGCGGGGTCTTCGCTGCCGCAGCCACTATGGCTGTCGCGGCAGCCAGCGCAGTGTTCTGAAACTTTCAGGGTCCAAAACTTCGACGCTGCCGCGCAGCAGCTTCAGCCTGCCGCTGCGTTCAAGGGCTTTGAGTTCGCGAGACAGCTTGGGCCGACTGACGCCGCAGCGCGCGGACAGGTGTTCATGCGTTGCCGCTATCAGCACTCGCCCATCCGGACGTAGCTCGGTCTCGTTGATGATGCGCGCAAGCGCTGCACAAACGCGGTCATGGGTGCCACGCGCCATCCAGTCCCGTTCACGGGCCTGCACTTCGCGCAAGCGCTGGGCGAGGAAGCGCACTGTCAGAACCATCAACTCAGCGCTGCCCAGCAGACACTGCTCAATGTCCCTGATGGGAACCCAGTGCGCTTCCAGGTCTTTGGAGACAACAAGGTCCACGTTGATCGCGGTGGTGCAGAACAAAGCGGAGGCGAAGGCCATCTCACCCGGGTTGAAGGTGATGGGGATGATGCTATGGCCATCGTCGCCCAGGAAGTGGATGGCTTCTATGCAGCCGCGGTTGATGATGGGCAGTTGGGTCAGCGCATCGCCTGCACTGTGCAGAGTTTGCCCAGCGGCAGCTTGCCGAGGCGGAAACCGCTCCATGGGCAGGCAAGCCTTGAGCCGCAGCACGAGCTGGCGATTGAGCGCTCGGCTGGCAGACAGGTCGTGCTCAGGGGCAGGCATGCCAGAAGTATGTCCCAGTCTGGCCGCGCGGCGTGCCTTGCACCGGGCTATGCGGGGCCGACCGGTGCCGCCAGCGGCTGGCGCAGATCGCTTGGGCGAGACAGCAGGCGCTGCATCAGTTCCTCTCTCAGGCCCTTGCTCGCCGGGTCATCGAAGCGGTTGACACACTCATAGGGGTCGTTGGCCAGGTCATACAGCTCTCCCGCGCCTGTGCTCAACTCCAGCGTGAGTTTGGCGCTGCGGGTGCGCACACCGCGCAAGTCCAAGGCCACGCCACAGCGCGAAGGGCCCAGCCGCCATTCTGTGAAAGCATGATCGCGGGCCGCGCCGCCGCCTGCCTGGCCTTCCAGCAGCGGCCTCAGGCTTCGGCTGTGTGCGGCAGCAGCGTTGGCCGAGTTGGCATAGTCGGCAAAGGTTGCGGCCAAATCGATGGTGGAGACCGGCTCATGCACCACCTGCGCCGCCTTCACCGCAGGCCCGCGCACGATCAGACCCACGCGCAGCAGGCCTTCGTAGAACATTGGCCCTTTGAGCATCAGCCCATGGTCTCCCAGCCATTCGCCATGGTCGGAGGTGAAGACCACCAAGGTGTTGTCGGCCAAGCCTTCGTCATGCAGGGTTTGCAAGAGGCGGCCGACCTGATGGTCGACCAAGGAGATCATGCCGTAGTAGTTGGCAATGATTTCGCGCAACTGAGCGTCCGACTGCGGGGCCATGCGCGAATACTCTTCGCGCACCTTTCGGCTGGAGCCTTGTGGCACGTTCTCCATGGCCGCCCGGTGCCACCAAGGCCGCCGCTCTAGGTCGCGAATGCGGTGGGGCGGCAGATCAACGTCTTGTGGGCGGTGCTGCCAACACCAAGGTGCGGGGGCGTCGAAGGGGTGGTGCGGGTCGGCAAATGACAGCCAGGCGCAAAACGGCTTGCCAGCCCCCTCTCGCTGGCTGCGCGCCTGGGCTTGCAGGTAGGCCACACCGCGGTCACCCACCCAGGTGCTGTTGTGCCAGACGGTCGGCAGAGCCGAGTTGTGGGTCTGCGCAGCGCTGGGCAGCGGTTCAAGCCCTTGGCGGTATAGGCGGTCTTTCAGGTCGCCTTGGCCATCACGGTGATACCAGCGTTCATAGTGCAGCCCTCCGGGGCTGCGCTCGGGCAGCCAGTAGTTGTGGCCCAGTTGCATCAGCTCGACATGCTCAAACCCCATGTACGGGCCGCACCAGTCATCGGCAAAGCGGTGAGAGCTCAATAGGTTTTCACACCGCCCTGTGGGCTCGGCCGAGTGGTTGCTGCTGAAGTGCGCCTTGCCAACAAAGGCCGTGTGGTAACCAGCGTGGCTGAGAGCCCCCCCGAAGCCACGCTGCGCCACGGCCTCGTCCAGGTCGATGCCGTTGTCGGCGGTGCCGTGGGTGAGCGGCAGCAAGCCGGTCAGCATGGAGGCGCGCGCCGGCATGCACACCACATTGGGCGTGATGCAGGCCGAAAAGCGGGTGCCTTGCTGTGCCAGCCCATCCAGGTGCGGCGTATGCACCCGGCGGCCCTCAAAGCCAAAGCAATCGCCCCGGTGCTGGTCGCTGGTGATGAGCAGAATGTTGGGAAGCGTCACAGGCTTGTGGTCAGTCTTCAGACTTGTAGCCCGTGGTCTTGACGATGTCCGCCCACTGCCTGGTTTCTGCGGCCAGACGTGCGGCGATCGCCTCTTGGCTCAATGCCAGCACGTCGTACTCGGCCGCCACCAGCGCTGCCTTGACCTTGGGGTTGGAGACAGCCGTCGTCAGCGCGGTGGCCAACTCCTTTTGCACCGCCATAGGCGTTTTGGCCGGTGCCACCCAGACAAAGCTCTCTGCAATGGTTAAGGGCGGGAAGCCCGCCTCCTTGAAGGTGGGCACGTCCGGGAGTGCCGCGTTGCGTGTGCTGCCGGAGTGCGCCAGGATTCTCACCTTGCCACCCTTGTGGGCGCTGAGCAGGTTGGGCAGCGTCGTCATCAAGGCCGGGAGTGAGCCGCCCATCGCGTCGCTCAAGGCCGGGGCACCACCGCGATAGGGAATGTGCTGAAACTCGAACTTGGCCAAATGGCCCAATTGCACCCCAATAAAGTGCATGGCCGTGCCCGCGCCGGGGGAGCCGAACTGGGCTTTGCTGGGGTTGGCCTTGGCCCAGGCGATGAACTCGGCCAAGGTCTTGACCGGTGCCCCTGGGCCAACAGCCAGTGCGAACTCGAACTCTGTGGCGGTGCCCAGCAAGGCAAAGTCCGACAGGCGGTAACGCAGCTTAGGGTAGATGTGTGGGTAGATAGTCAGGTTGCCGCCCGGCATCAGCATGATGGTGCTGCCATCTGCAGGCCCCGCCAGCAAGGCGTCGGCCGCCAGTCGGCCGCCCGCACCCGCCTTGTTGTCCACCACAGCGGTATAGCCCAGCTCACGCAGGCCTTCGCCCACGGCGCGCGCCACGGTGTCAGGCGCACCGCCCGCTGGAAACCCGATGAGTACATTGAGCCTCTTACCCGTCTGGGCATGCGCCAGAGGCATCAGCAGTGGCGTGGTTGCGGCGGCGGCCAGGGCAGCCAGTTGCTGCAGATGGAGACGACGATAGGGGTTCATACGCGCGTTCCTGTAGAGGGAGGGACTATGCATCAGAAGTTGTGGCGCACACCCTGGACCAAGCCGGTGGTGTCAACACCGGCCGCTGCGGGCAGGGCCACGGTGCGCGATGAGGACTCGAGCGCAAAGCGCGCTGCGCTGTTGTTGTCCATGCGGCCAAAGCTGCCATACAAGTTGGTGCGCTTGGACAGCGGGTACGTATAGGACGCAGCGATCAGGGTCGCTTGCGGGTTCGCTCCTGTGGACACCGTGGTCGATAGCCGCCCGCCGTTGAATCGAAGCTCACCGCCTCCCCACTTGAGCAAGGTGCCCAACCACCAACTGGTTCGCACACCAGCGCTGGCCGTATCAGGCCCTGCCGGATCTTGCCGATTCAGGCCGCCAGCCAGACTGAAGCCCGCCAAGTCGTACTGGGCAGATGCCCCGCTGTAAGTGCTGCTGGCGGAAGTGCTGCTGCCAGCAGGAAATACATCGCGACGGCTCAAATGGTAGGCACCCGCAAACAGCGGCCCGGCCCGATATTCACCTGACAGGCCGACGATACGTCCTGCGTCCTTGGGCGGTGTCGTGCTGCCATTGCCAAAGCTGTACACCGCACGCAGCATGAACCCACCGAGATCAGGCGAGTGGTAGGTCAAACCGCTGGCGGCACGCAAAAATCCCGAAGGGCCCAACTGCGAGTAGGTGCCCGCGTTTCCGTGCAGCCCGAGGCGGTTCACATCGCCCTGCAATTGCACCCAGAAGGCGGGCGTGTAGGTCCGACCCACACGCACTTCGCCCCAGGCTCCGGCCAGGCCCACATAGGCGTCGCGGCCCCAGAAGGCAGCGCCTGTCTGAGCACCCGTATGGAGATCAAAGCCGTGTTCGATGACCGCATTGACGCGCAAGCCACCGCCGAGGTCTTCGCGAACCCGAATGCCCAGACGACTGGCCGCATTCGAGCCTGTGACGATGCCCTTGGCGCTGGCACTGGCCACCGTAGCAGTAGCGCTGGTGCGGGCGTATTCCAGGCCACCATCAATCACGCCGTAGAGGGTGACTTGGCTGCCCGATTGAGCCAGCACGCCAGTGGCCAAGACCCCAGTGGCCAATGCGACAGCAAGGCGGCGAAAAGGGCGCGGCGTGGTGGTCTTCATGGTCATGGTCGTCTCGCGGGCAAATGCAACTTTGTGGGGTCGGGTTGACCATTTTTCAGGCTCAGATCGGGCCTGACAGTTACCGCGGGCACAAAGAACAGCCGCACCGGGAAAACCCCTGGGCGACGGTCTGACTGAAGCGATGAGCATCGGCTTTGGATGCGGCGCTCCCGGATAATCCGGCCTCCAGCCCCACCCGGAGACCCCATTGAAAACCTACGACGTCGAGGTGCAACGCCTCAAAGCCATGCGGCATGACCACGGCATGATCGAGATCGCGGTGGATGCGCTGGTGCAGCCCCGCCCTCTGCGCGACGAAGGCACACCCACCAGCGTGGTGCGGATTCCGGTGGAGCACGCGCGCTCTCTGCTGCTGCTGCTGAAGCAGCAGATCACCGAGCTGGACAAGCTCAACCCACGCAGCCGCCGCTCGGGCCGCTGCTGAGGGTCAGCCATGTACACCCCGGCGCACTTCGCTCTGGACGACCTCGCTCATCAACACGCGCTGATGCGAGCCCACCCGCTGGGCGTACTCATCACCCACGGCCCGCAAGGGCTAGACGCCAACCACCTGCCCTTTGACCTGGACCCGGCCACGGGGCCGCTGGGCACGCTGCGCGCCCATGTGGCGCGCGCCAACCCGCTGTGGCAGGAATGCGCCGCAGGCGCCGATGTGCTGGTGGTATTTCGCAGCGTGGCGGGCTATATCTCGCCCAACTGGTATCCCAGCAAGCACGTGGCTCACCGCCAAGTGCCCACCTGGAACTACGAAGTGGTGCATGCCCACGGCCGCTTGACGGTGCGTGATGATGTGCGTTATGTGCGCGGCCTGGTGGCCCGCCTGACCCGCACCCACGAGGCCAGCGAAAGGCTGCCCTGGAAGATGGGCGCAGCGCCCAGCGACTACCTAGATGCGATGCTGGCCAATATCGTCGGGCTGGAGATTGCCATCACGCGGCTGGAGGGCAAATCCAAGCTCAGCCAGAACAAAGACGCGCTGGACCGCTCCACCGCCGCAGCGGCGCTGGACGAGCGGGGCCATACGGGCTTGGCCCAGGCGATGCGCCGGGCCTCAAACCCATGAGTGGCGCGGCGCTCGCTAAGCGCTGTGCTGCTCCTGAGCCTCAATAAAGGCCCGCCGAAAACCCATGGGTTCTGAAATGCCCGCCAAAGGCGCATGGGCAGTGCCGGTGCCCGAGATGATCAAAGTGCCGAAACCGAACACACGGCCCAGCAAGCCCTGCTCAACCTGGATGCTCTCGACCTTGTTGAGGTTGATCTCTACCGTGCTGCGGCGGATAAAGCCATGCTTGACGATGACGCGCTTGGTGGTTACCGCCAACTCGGTAGACTTGTAGCGCACATAGGCCATGCCCAGCAGCACCAGGCCCACAGCCACGGGTGTCAACAGCACGCCAAAGAAGATAAGGTGCCACATGGACCACAGGCTGATGTGGCCCTCATGCAAAACTTGTTCGTCTTTGACCAGGGCACCTTCGATATAGGACATGGGCGGGCTCTCGCGGCTTGCAAAACAAACGAGTATAGAGAGCCGCTGCGCTGACAGGCCCTCTACGACATGGAATGCAAGCCCACCTTATTGCCCTCGGTGTCGATGAAGTGGGCAAAGTAGCCAAAGTTGTTGCCGATCTCGGTCTTGGGCACCACCACCGTGCCACCGGCCGCCACGGCCCGCGCCAGCATGGGGGCCAGGTCATCGCCCCCGTTCAGGTAGACCAGCGTGCCGTTTTGCGCGGGCACGCCGCCCTCGCCATACACGATGGCCCCACCCACAGACTCATGGTCGGTGCCCAGCATGCCCAGGGTCATCGGGCCCATCACAAAAGGCTCGATGTGAATGCCCAACACGGCTTCGTAAAAGCGCTGCGCACGGGGGAAATCAGTGACGGGAATCTCAAACCAATTCAAGGCGTGTGGCATGGGGTCGGTCTCCTCAAGAAAGCTCGGCACCGGGCCAAAAGGGCTGGCTCGCTGACGCTGCCATCGGGCCACCATACGCTGGCCGTTCACGGCGATCAAGCTCGGTATCCCTGAGCGATAGAGGCGTTTGCAAGGCAGAAGCTTGTATACGATAGCCGTCCCAACCACTAGGAGGAACCATGTCCTTTATGACTCGCTTCACGCTGGCCGCCTGGGCTGCCAGCTTGCCGATGATTGCTGCCGCGCAGTTCAGCCTGGCACCCTTGCCCTATGCCACCGATGCATTGGAGCCGCACATCGACAAGACCACGATGGAGATTCATCACGGCCGCCACCATGCAGCCTATGTCAACAACCTGAACGCCCAGGCCGCCAACGTGCCCGAGCTGGGCAAGTTGTCGCTAGAGGCCATGCAGGCTCAGATGTCCAAGTTCAACACTGCCGTGCGCAACAACGGTGGCGGCCACTACAACCACACTTTGTTTTGGCAGCTGATGGCCCCTGCGGCCCAACGTGGCAAGCCCAGCGCTGCCTTGGAAGACGCCATCCGCACCGCCTTTGGCGGCATGGACGACATGAAGAAGCGCTTTGACCAAGCCGCGCTCAGCCGCTTCGGGTCGGGCTGGGCTTGGTTGATTGTGACGCCCGACAAAAAGCTGGCCATCACCAGCACCGCCAACCAGGACAACCCGCTGATGGACCTGCCGGGCATTGAGCGCGGCACCCCTGTGTTGGCCTTGGACGTGTGGGAGCACGCCTACTACCTCAAGTACCAAAACAAGCGCGCCGAATACACCACCAACTGGTGGCAAGTCGTCAACTGGGACGAGGCCAGCAAGCGCTATGAAGCGGCGATGAAGTAAGGCCGAGGCTGGGTTGGGTGCGGGTCACCCTGGGGCGTTGACCTTGGTGATCTGCCGTCTCGCCCTCACCTCATACTCCAGCCCTTCTTCGTCCTTGTCGGCGCGTCGAACTCGCAGCCTGTTCAACAGGCCGTCTTTGCGGTCGTAACGGCCAAACCAGCTGATGAGTTGTGCCACATGGCAGTGGCCTTGCCACCAAAAGGGAAAGTCGGCCACGGTTTCAATGCTGTAGTGGCCTGGGCCAAAGCCAGCGTAGCGGGCCCGTTCTTCCTCGCTGGCCCCTGCGGGCGCGGGGCAGGCCTGAGGCAGGGCTTGGGTGGGGCGCTCGGTGACATAGCGGGCCAGCGCGCGCTCGAGGGTGCTCTGCAAGGCGGGGCTGAGGTCGACCCGGCGCTGCTGGCCCTCGGGCCCAAAGGTCTGACGGCGCGGCACCGAGAACTGGTAGCGATAGTGGACGCTGAGGGTGGCAACACCTGAAGGGTGTGCGGTCGGGCGCAGCAGAGTGATCTGGTCTTGGCCGAAGCTGCCATCCACATAGGCGATGTAGAAGCGGCCTTGGAGACGAACCATCTGGTACCACTGGTTGGCACCACGGTCATTGGTCGAGAACAACTCCTGGCTGTCCTCTTCGTTCGGTTTGACCTTGGCCTTAGCTCCTGCTCCTGCAGAAGGCATCACAAAGCCTTGCCCCACCCGCTTATAAGCGCTGTAATACGTGAACAAACCCGTGCCACCGATATAGGTGCGCTGCAGTGCATCGCGCCGCCCGTCTTCATCCATGTCGATGAGCACATAGCTGCTGCAGCCAAATTCACCGGGCTGCGGCATGATGGAGCGCCGCAAGGCTTGCCACTCGTCGTCGGTCACCTCCGCAGGTTTGCGCACCGGCCAGGCGCAACTCTCGGGGTCAGATTCGTCCTTGCGCTTCGTGTCGACCTTCACCGCCCCCGGGGCCGCCAAGGCACTCAGCGCGCTCTCTAACGCAAACTCTTTGTCCTTGAGCATCTGCGTCTGAATGGCATTGACCAGCACGGCCACATCGGCAGCGGCGTGGTCTGCCGCTTGAAGCGGCCCAACGGCCAACGTCATGGTCAGCACCATCCACGGCATCAAGCACTTGGCTGGCGAGGTGAATCCGCGCCGATGGTGGTCTGTATTGGGCCGAAGCACTGATGCTGAACGCAGCACAGGGAAGCATTCAGACCAACGGGGCCAAGACAAGGGTTGGAGGGGCGGTGGTGTCAGCAGCATCGATGAAGCAAGAGGCCGAGAGAGCGCAACAGGGTTGCGGGCGAGATTGTCCCTTCACCGCTCAAACTTTGAACCGCAACTTCAGACGCGCATGCCCACCCAGATCACCCACTCCGTCGAGGATGAAACCATCGACGAGAGCATCTTCAAACCCAATCCGCTGCGCTGCACATTCGCGGCTGACTTGTCGTGATGGCTCTTCTCGTCCGCCACGATGGACGAAATCGCAGCGATGGCATGGGTGTCCATGCCCTGCAAGGCCTCGACTTGATGCTCAAGATGGCTCAGAACCACCCGCTCAATAGCCACCGTAGTCACCATGGTGGCGTTGCGACCGAGCAATCCCGTCACCAGGCCCAAGACGAAACCCCCGAGAGAACAGAGCCAGTAGCTACGGCAACGGCGCTCACCTCGACGCTGCAGTTCGGCCCAGAACGTCGCTCGGTGCGATTGCTCGTGCGACTTGAACTCGGCCAATGTCGGCGTCAGATCCGGAGCGGTCAGGCGCGCCATGAAGATCTGCCCGCTATAGATGCAAATGGCACCTTGCTCACCCGCATGGTTGACCTTGAGGAACCGCGTCCCGAGTGATTGGCCAGCGCCCACGTTCAGCCGTCCTTCATGAATGAGAGCGGCCAAGTGTAGAACCAGCTTCAAGCTTCAGGTGCCTCAAGGCACGCTCAAGGCACCCCCTTCAACCTCGACCCATGCACCCAGCCGGTTTGGCCTTCAGGGGTGCGGACCAGCCACCAGCCGTCTTCTTCGCGCAGGCGCTCCAAGCCTTGGCCTTGGGGCAGGCGGGTGATGATGGCGCTGCGGGTGCCGGGTGCAGCGCGCAGGTTGCTGAAGCCGTCGGGGTCGTGGATGAACACCCTGCGGCCGCTAGCGAGCGGCGTGGCCAAAACCTGCGAGGCAGCCTCAAAGTGCGGCACCAGCACGCGTGGAGGCACGGGGTGGGGTGCAGGTACAGGTGCAGGTGCAGGTGCCGGCGTGGGCGCTGGTGTCGGGGCGGTGGCTGGCGGAGCAGCAGTTGAAGCCGCCTGGGCGGGGCTGGAGGCGGTGGTGCCGGTGACCAGCACCGGGCTGGGTGTGCGCAAGGCCACAAACAGGCTGGTGGCCGCTGTGATCACGGTGGCTATGCCTGTGAGGATGCCGGGCAGAGAGCGCCAAAAGGTCGGTGCGGCGGCGGCGGCACCCTCCGCAGTGTCAGGATGCTCGGCGTCTGCGGCCGTGAGTGGCCCGGCTTCGGGGCCGGGCGGGGTGGTGGGGGTGGGCATCCGTCAGGCCCTCACTTCAGCGCGAGCGTCACCGTCGCGCCCAGGCGAGTCAGCATACCGGCGGTCGGCTCGGTCTGGCTCACGACGCGTGTGGCTTCGGCCTCGGGCTTGGGGGCCTCACCCTGAACGGCTACCAGCAGCCCCAAGGCCGAGAGGCGCGCCCGCGCTTCGGGCAGGGCTAGGCCTGTCAGCTCGGGCATCAGGCGCAGGTCTTCGGTGCCCGCAGGCGGGGGCACGGGCACGATCTTGAAGTTGAGCTTGGCGCTAACCTGGGCGCTGTAGCCATAGCGGTTGGCAAAGCCCGCATCCACCGGGGTCACATAGGCGCGGCTGCGGCTGGCCATTAGTGCTCCGCCGGTGGGGGCCAGGCCGCGCAAGCCTGGGGTGGCCGGGGCCGCGCCGTTTTGGCTGGCGGCGTTGCCTAAAGTGAGCGAGACGGTCACCTCGCCCGTGGTTTCGGGCAGGCTGTAGAAGGTGGGCTGATAGCCGATCTCGCGCAGCATTTGCAAGCCAGCATCGCCTTGTTCGCTGTAGATGGCCAAGGTCTGGGCGAGTGAGCCTTCGTCCAAGGCGCGCTGGGCGGCGGCCACGCCTTCACCGACAGAGGCGATGACATCCCCGAGAGGCGAGGCCACCACGTCGGACACCAAGCTAGAGAGTGCGGAGCTCATGACGATGGATTCCTTATTGAGCAAAAACCACCAGCACGGTGCCACCGCGCACGGCTTGGCCACCGGCGGCTGGGGCTTGGCGCATGGCCTGGCCAGAGACAAAACCTTCTTGCACGCTGCCCACTGCCGCTTCTAGGCGCAAGCCCATCGACTGCAAGACTTGACGCGCCGCGCCTTCGGTGAGGCGCGCTAGGTTGGGCACAGGGACGTTCAAATCAGCCGCACCCACTTCGGGGGCCAGCAGGCCAAAGTCCACCTCGTCCAACACATTGTTGGCATCCGGCTTGAGCAGGTCTTCAGCGCGCGGCAATTGAAACTGCCCATCCGGCCCCAGCTTGCCGCGCAGCTTGATGCGCACATCGCCCAGGCGCATGCCGTTGTCGACATTGGCCATGCTGGCTTGGACGCTGCTGAACTGGCTTTGAAGGTCTTGGGTCAGGCTTTTCAGTGGCACCACATTGCCCAGCACAGGGCGAACCTTGATGGCCTCTAGCTCCTTGATGAGATCGAGGTTCTTCCGCTCTATGGTCCCGACCTTCTCGGCCAAACCGTCGCGCTCGCCCTGCACCAAGTTCAGCTTGGTCTGCACCTCGGCGTGCTGCTTGGTGATGCCGGTGAGGTCGAGTTCTTTGGTGGCGATCTGTTTGCGCAGGTCAATCACTGTCGGGTTGTTGTCCAGGTCCAACCCCCGAATGGGCACGGCCACGGTATCGGCCGGGGTGACACCAGGGCGGGTGATGGCCACGTTCTCACGCAGCGGCGTGGCGGCGGTGGCGGTGGCGACCCCCGTGGTCTGGAACAAGGGCCTCGCAGCCGCTGAGACACCCATCATCTGCGGCGAAGCCACCGCCCTGAAGCGTCTATCTGCCGTGGCCGGCTGCAGCGGCACAGGCTGCGCCAGGGTGGTGAGGGTGCCGAAATCGATGGACAGCAAGCCGGTGCGCGGCACATAGCTGATGCGCCCGCCCTCGGCCAGCACGCGCTGGGCAGGGGCGGCGGCCAGGGTCAGGCGCACTTGCGGCGCGGTGGCTTCATCCGACAGCGGCATCTCCACGCGGATACGCAACTGGCCTTGCGCCTCGGTCTTGCCCTCCCCCATCACCACCCAGTCGGCGGCTTGCAGAGAGAAGCATTCGAGCTGCACCACCGTGCCCACCAAGGGCTGGCCTTGATCGGTTTGCAGATTGGCAAAGATGTCGAGGGCTTTCATACGGTCACCACCCCTTGGGCGCGAACAGGGCCGATGCTGGCCACCACCATCAGCAAGGCGCCGCGTGGCAACTCATTGCCCAGGTCCAGCACTGCTTGGGCCAAGCCCTGCTCATCGGTGTGCACCACCGCTTGCTGCAAGCGCGTGGCGGTGAGGCTGGCCGGCCATGCCAAGCCGGGGTTGAGCCGCTGGCTGGCAGCTGGGTCGATGTTCAGCTCAACGGCTTGTTGAGTGAGTCGCTCGCCTGCGGTGTTGGCCGCTTCCAGCAGCAGGGTTTGTTGTGTGGGTTGGGCCGCTTGGCGCTGCGCCAGCGTCAGGCGCAAAACGGGCAAGGGCAGGCCTTGCTGCGGGGGCACGGCCACCAAGCGGCCCTTGATATTGCCGCTGACTTCGGTGCTTTGGCTGCCGCTGCTGGAGGGGGCTACCTTGGCCGTGAAGGGCATGAGGCGCGCAATGGGCCGCCCGCCCGGCGAGGACTGCATCACCACCTTGACCTGCAGGTCGAAGTCCAAGTAAGGCAGGTGATAGGTGGGCTGGGGTCGGCCATAGGCATCGACCGCAGGCACGGCGGAGAGCGCCTGCTGGGCCTCGCGCACGCCTTCGGCCAATGAGACCAGCATCTCTTCCATGGAATCGCCCACAAACTGGGCGGTCGCGGTGTCGCTCACACGGTGCTCCCTTCTTCTTGTCGGCGTTGTTGGCGGCGCTCTAAGGCGCGCTCGCGGCGGGCCTCGTCCTCGCGCTCTTGGGCTTTGTGGTCGGCGCGGCGCTGCTGCAGCACTTGGCGCAGGCCGTCCATGCGTTCGGCCAGTTGGGCCACGCTGCCGGTGGCCACATCCAGCAGGCGATGGCGGCGCTGCTCGTAGCTTTGGGCCACCCGGCTGAGGTCGGGGCCGCCAATGGCATCGCGGCGGCTTTGCCAATCGCGCTCGATGCGCTCACCAGCGGCCAATGCGTCGCGGGCCCGGCCCAGCACTTGTTGCGCCTTGCGCTTGGGTTCGTCCAGTGCACCGCGCAAGGGGGCCGCGGCCCCGGAAAGCGCGTCGCGGGCTTGGGATTTGACGCGGGCGCGGTCTTCGGTGCTGAGGCCGGGCTGGCGGTCCAAGGCGCTGTCCAGCGCACGGTCGAGTTTGCGGCCGTCCAGCGCGTCGGTGCTGGCCAGGGCCTCGTCCACTTGGCGCAGAGCGCGCTGCGCGCCATGGCGGGCATCGCGCAGGCGGCTCCAGGCGGTGGGCGAGGTGGGCGTGCCGGGCTCCGGCATCGCCACGCCTTCGCGGCTGGGGGCACTGGCAGGGCGGGCAGGCTCCTCACGGCGGCTGCGCTGGGCCAGACGACGGCTGCTGAGGGCCTCGCGCCCTGCTTCACGCTGGGCCAGCCATTGCTGGGCCTCGGCCCTCCGCTGAGCCGCTGGGGCCACGCTGTAGCGCGCTGCATCGCGCTCATCCCCCCCACCCACCAGGCTGCTCATGCGGCCTTCCAGGCGTTGGCGCTCGGCCATCAGGGCTTGGAGGCGGGGTGAGCTGGCCGCAGCCGGAGCCACGGCGGCGACAGGCGGCACCACAGCCACCGCGCCGGGCGACAAGGGTGACGCGGCGGGTGCAGCCGCTGCGCTGCGTGCCTGCTTGCGTTGAAGGTCTTGCCAGGTGGCCATGGTGACGGGTCTCTCAGGGCACCGGGGCCGGAGCGGGCGCTGGGGTGGCGCTGCGCGCGTTGATCATCTGGCGGATGCGCTCTTCCAGCAACGCCGGTGCAGGCAGCGGGACGATCTTGGTGCGCATCACCGAGCTGCCCTCCGCCGAGTACTGGTACTTGGAGGCAAAGCTGGCCGACACGGAGCTGGCCGTCATGCCGCCACCAAACAAGAACCAGCCTCCCGCTGCAGACGCACTGGACGACTTGCGCTCTTGGGTGATCTCGCTGCTGGTGCTGATGGACATCTTCAGCTCGATCACCGTGTCCACGTACTGATAGAAGGTGGGCGTGAAGCCCAGCTCCAACAGGCTGTACTCGGCGCCGTCCGAGAACTTCACCAAGTACTTGCGCTCGCCGTCGTCTTCATTGCCGGGCAGCATGCTGTCGTCGTTTTCATCGACGGCATAGCCCGCCATCATGCGGGCGATCTTGAGCGAGACCATGTCCAGCTCGAACTGGGCCTCGGCAATGCCCACGCCCAGATTGCGCACCATCTGCGGGAAGGGCACATTCAGAAGTTCGGTTCCTACGCTCATGGCGATGGCTCCTCAGGGGTTTGGCAGGTCAAGGCGCGGGAGCCGGTGCGGGCTTGGGCAGCTTGTCTTGGCGGCGCTTCTCTTCCGCGTCCATCATGCGGCGGATACGCTCTTCCAGAATGGGTGGCGGCGGCAGCGGGCTGAGCTTGGTGCGCAGCAGGCTGGAGCCCTCGGCGCTGTAGCCGTACTTGGCCTGGTAGCTGGCATCGACCTGGCTGGTCTGCACGGTGTTGCGGCTGTTGTTGTTGGAGCTGCCGCCAAAGAAGCTCCAAATGCCACCACCGCTGCTGCTCTTGCTATTGGTTTCGGTGCGCAGGGTGTTGCTGCTCTTGGTGCCGTAGGTGGACTCGCGGGTGATCTTGATGGCGATCTTGACCTCGATGATGGTGTCCACAAACTGATAGAAGGTGGGCGTGAAGCCCAGCTCCAGCATGGACATGCGCACCGGCACGCGCACCTCGTCGGTGTCTTTGACGGCACCGCTGGCCTTCTTCAGCCGGGTCAGGGCTTCTGCCACATTGCCGCCGGACAAGGCGTCGTCAATGGCGAGATAGGCCTGCGCCTCTTTGACCGTCATGGTGTCGTAGCCAAAGAAGACGCGGCTGTCGTCAAAGGCCACCTCGCCTTCGTCGTTATAGACCGTCTTCAAGCCGCCCATCATCTCGGCCACCTGGATGGAGGACTCGTCGAGCTTGATCTGGGCTTCGGCGATGGCAAAGGCCATCTGGCGAATCATGTCCCCCATGGGGACGTTCAGTAGTTCTTGACCAATGGCCATGGTGTGCGCTCCTTTGCAAGGGACAGTGAGGGGTGAGGGAGATCAGGGGACAGGCTTGTCGGCCTGGCGTCGCAACAGCTCGATGAAAGCGTCTGGGGCTGGCAGGGACACCAGTCGGGCCGCGATGGAGCTGGCCCCCTCGGCCGAGACTGAGAACTTGCGTGCATAGGACACATCCACGCTTGCTGCCACCATCACGACGCCGTAATTCACTTTTGCTTTGACGCCCACCTTGACACCCACTTCGGTGGACTCGCTCATGGAGAAGCTGAGCTTGGCCTCGACGGTGGCCTCGGTGAAGGCATAAAAGGTCGGCAAAAAGCCCAATGAGATGAGGTTGTGCTGCTTGCCAGCAAGCTCCACCTCGGTCTCGGCCATGGCCTGGGCAATCTGGACCGAGTTGGCATCCAGCGCCGCCTGAGCCTGGGCGATGGACAGGCCCAGCTTCTCGATGATCTGCGGCAGCGGCGCAGACACCAGCGAGCGGGTGACTTCAGCGGTCTCAGACATGGCGCATCACTCCTTGAGGAAGTCTTTGACCAAAGCCAAGAACTCCGGTGGCGCAGGGATAGACACCAGCCGGGCCGAGATGGCCGAGTTGCCGGTGACGCTCTGCTCAAACTGGCGCGAGAAGCGGAAGTCAATGGTCGCTCCGACCGCCACGGTGGTGTTGCCACTGCTGCTCTGGCTTTGACTGGTGCTAGAGCTGCGGCTGAACTGGCGAGTGACCGTGACGCCAGAACTCTCCGTGATCTCAATATCGCGGCTCTCTGCTGTGATCAGCTCCATCTGAATGGGCTGGGTTTTGCGCAGCAGTGTGGTCACATTGGCCGACGCCGAGGCGACATGGTTCACAGCCGCTTGAGCGTTGACCGCATCGGCCAAGTTGCGGGCATAGGCCTCGGGGCTGTTGGCCGTCAAACCCGCCACCGCCGTACCGCGCAAGGGGTAGTCGGTGCCTTCTACCGTGACCTTCTTGCTCGACAGTTGCAGAGGAGTCGCGGCATAGAGATGGATAAAGCCATTGCCCGCTTGGGCGGCTCCGCGCAAGTCAGGGGTCACGCCGTCCAAGCGCGTAGCAGGTGGCAGGGCATGCACAAACACCCAATGGGCAGTGCGGTTAACCGTGCGGATACTGGTGCGGCGGTACTCCACGTTATCAGCTGGGCCACCCGCCGCCGTCGCATCTTGCGACCCCCGCGAAGCCACCACGCTGATGTTGGCGGCTGGCGCACCGTTGGCGATCAGGCGGTCCCGCACCTCACGGGCGCGCAGATCGCCCAACTGCCGGTTGGAGGCCGCCGACTGCGCAGCCGTGCCACCGCGAAACGGTTGTGCGTCCGCAAAGCCCTCGACGGCCACTTGCAGATTTAGGGTCTGGATGGCTTGCGCGATGCGCAACAGCATGCGGTCAACGTCTGCGTTGCGTGCCGCGACCGACGGCCCGGTGGAATTGATGTCATGCCGACCCGTCTCGAAGAACACGCGGCCGATGTCATCGTTGGGGCCAACCACCACCGCTCTGTAGCCTGCCGCCACGATTTGGTCGCGCACATGCGTGGCATAGCTTGGCACAGAAGCTTGAGGTGTGGTGACCGCGCTCACATTGCCTGCAGCACTGAGCAAATAGGTGGTCGCTGTGTTGCTGTCTACTTGGATGATGCCGTGGCCATAGTCTTGCGCAACAAAGGCCACCGTATTGCCACTGACCACCACTTGGTTGGGGTTGGCATTGGTGCTGATGGCCAGGGGCTGCGGGGTCATGCTCAGCAGCGCCCTCCCAATGCCCGCTGCTGGGTTGGCCAATAGATCGGCCTGCAAGCCGCGCAAGCGTGCCAAGGGGTCAGCACCGCTCAAGTTAAAGGTTTGACCCCCGATGCTGATGGCTCCGACCGTGGCGGCGTGAATCTCCATGCTTGCGCTGCGAGCCTCCGTTCGGGTCTCGCTACCGGACTCCGTATTGCTTTGCGCGTTGCTGCTGTTGCTGCTGTTGCTGCTGGCATTGTTGAGGCCAAAGTTCAGCCCCACACCCAAGCTGGTACTCTCAGCCACACGCATGGACAACTGCAGAGAGCAGCTCAAATCGGCATGTTGGTAGTGATAGAAGGCCGGCATCAGGCCCAACTGGAGCAGCGACTTGCCACCCAAGCCTTCGCGCGGCTGCACAAACTCGCCCAATTGAGCAATGGAGTTTTCATCTAGGGCGCGTTGGGCCTCGGCAATACCCAGGCCTAGGCGAGAGATGAAGTCCGCCACGCTGGCGTCGGCCAAGATTTCACCGGGTTTGAGCTTCTCTATGTCGGCCATGAGGGCACTCCTTGGAATGTGAGGGTCGGAACACCGTTCGGTCTGAATTGGCTAAGCCCTGTCCTTCGACAAACTCAGGACGAACGGAGGTGGGCGAGTCAGGGACACATGGTGGTGGGCTCAGGCGAATGCGGCCTGGGGGTTCAAGCCCTTGGGCAGGGCCGCCGGGGCCACGCGCGCCAAGGCCTCGTTGACTGCGCCGGGCCGCACCACAAAGTACTGGTGCCGCCGCTGCGCCTGCAGCACCTGGGCGGGGGTGCAGCTGAGGCCACGCGCCAGCCAGCCCTGCAATTGCTCGGCCAAGGGCAGCACGCCCTTACCAGCCAAGGCCGTGGCTTGCTCCAGCGCCTGGCGGGCCGCAGGCACATCGCCTTGCTTCAGCAGCACGGCACCCAAGCGCTCCAGCAGCGAGCCGTGGTCTTTGCGGTGCAAAGCGCTGTCTACTGCGAGGCCACGGTAATGGGCATCGGCCTCGCGGCAAAAGTGCGCGACCTCGTCCAATTGGCCGGTCAGCTCCAGGCTTTCCATCACGCATTGGCTGTAATGCCTGAAGAAGACCTCGGGGGCCTTGGCAGATACCGCCAGCCGGATGGCATCGCGATAGAGCCGCAAGGCCTCGTCATGGCGATGGGCCAGCGCAGCTTGCTTGCCCTTTTCAGCCATGGCAATGTGCATGGCATGCAAGGTGGGCTCAGCCATGGTGTTCCTCCAAGTAAGCGTCGCAACCCAGGCCGTCCAGCAGTGCTTGCAACTGGCGCGCACGCGGGCGGCTGAGGGGTTCTGCGGTGTGGCAAGGCAGAGAGGGCAGGGGCTGGCCGGCAGGCCACGCGGCTTGCTGCACCAGCAGGCGCTGCGCGGCGGCCGGGTCGCTGGCCTGCGCCAGCTCCAGGGTGTAGCGCTTGAAGGTACTCAAGTCCGCCTGTACGTTCAAACCCACTCCCGCATAGGCGACCATCAGCTCGGGCAGCTCGGCGTGGGGGACATCCTCGTGCAGGCCGATGGTCTGGACATCCTGCAGGGCCGCCAGCACATTCGGCAACATCTCAGCAGGCACACCCGCGCGCTCGGTCAGCAAAGCAGCCTGGGCCGGGCTGAAGGCTTGCAGGGGGCCGTGCAGGCTCACGGTGTAGCGCAAAAAGGCGGTGTGGATCAGCCGCAAAGCGCCGGTGCGGCTATGGCGCTGCCACAAGGCTTGGGCGGTCTGGTGCGCCAAGTCAATCGCGATGATGCCTTCGCGGGCCAAGGGCTCTAACCCCAACTTACGCACATCCTCCAGCACGCCACGCGCCACCATCTCGGCGCAGGGCAGCAGGTGCAGCGCATAGCGGCTGTCTTGAGGCAACACCGCCACCAGCTCCACCACACCTTCTGGCAAGCTGGCTTTCAGGGCTTCGATGCTGGCGGCGCTGACACCCCCCAACACCACGCCAGGTGGCGTCAGCAAGGCCTCTTGCGCCGCGGCCAGCGACAGGCCGGTGAAGCGCGCCAGGGCCTCGGCAGCTTCGGGCAGGCGGTGGGCGTCCAGCACATGGGCGGCGGCATCCCACAGCGGGGGGGCTTCAACCGCCTGCCCCTCGGGCACCGTCTGCACCTCCAGGCCGGTGGCATTGAGCAGCTCACACAGGCGCTCGGCCAACTCCGGTGCCACGCGTTGCAGCAAGGTGGCCGGGGCACGGTAAACACTGCGCACCACCGCCTCCACCGGCAGGCCCAAGCCCTTGCCGACGGCCGCCGCCAAGGCCGGCGTGGCGCGGCCCACAGAGCGGACGACCACATCACGCAGTGCGGCTTCTGGAGTGGCTGGTGGAGAAGCAGGCCAAGTCAAAGTTGCTGAAGTGCTCATGTCGAACCTCGGGGTGATCGAATGAGCCCAGTGTCTTCAGCCGCTGGCGTGCCGCCCATGCCGCAGGTGAGGGGTTCACCCCCCTAACTGCGTGGGGAGCTGCGCCTTCGGTGCCCGGCCTCGTCGCCCAAGGGTGAGATGGGCGCTGGAGAGGCGATTGTGCAGACCGCTATGATGATGCGCAATGAGTCTTCTCACTGAGGTGACGCGATGGGCATGCCCTTGCAGACAATGACCATGACTGAGTTCCTCGCCTGGGAGGAACAACAGGCTGATCGCCATGAGTTCTACTGCGGCGAAATCTTTGCCATGGTGGGCGGCAGCGCAAGGCACAACCGAGTGATCTTGAATCTGGCCAGCCGTATTGGCGACCATCTAGACGGCACGCCCTGCCAAGTCTTTGCAGAGAACATCAAGGTGGCTTTGGCCGAGGGCTATCTGTACCCCGATGTCATGGTGACATGTGGCAAGGCCTTGGCTGGCGACGAGCAGCTTGTCTCCGACCCCAAGCTCATCATTGAGGTGCTGTCCCCTTCCACCAAAGGCTATGACCGGCGGGACAAGTTCATCCTCTACCGCACTTTGGCATCGCTGCGCGAGTACGTGCTGATCGACCCGGCGGACCGCCGTGTGGAAGTCTTCACGCTGGCAGAGGCCGGCTCATGGACCCTGGTGGACCAAACCAAGGCTAGCGCATTGACGCTGCAGAGCATTGCGCTCACGCTGCCTATGGAGGCCGTCTTCAGAGGCGTGGAGACGGGTACGGCCTGAATCTGAAAGCGGCGCGTAACAGGGGCTCCTGCCCCCTGGGCCACTCTGATCTAAGAGACGGGCAGCCCTTGCCGCCCGCCCCTTGAATCAGTCCCTACAGACCGAAACCACCACGCATTGCGTGGTCTGTGTGTGCTGGCAGACGGTGAAGCACACGCTGTCAAACGAGATGCGGTAGTCACCCGCCTTGGCACCACGGGTGTAGAGCGCTACTTCTCGAGTGACACAGGACGGGTTCTTCTCGTCCTTGCACGGTGCAATGTCTCCAAAGCAGATCGGGCCTGAGGGCACCACCTGGACGGACGGCGTGCCATCTGGCAACAGGGGGACCGGGTTCCCCGCTAGGTCCGTGACCCTGATCTGCCCCATCGACACATTGCTGAAGCTCGCGTTCGCGTAGCAGTTGCACACCGTGACGTACAGAACTTCCAAGTCGTTACTCTCTATGCAGTCGCATTCGCTGTCTCCCCACTTGACTGAGATACAAGGCCGCAACTGGGGCCATTCCACGGTCTTGCACTTGCAGTTGCATTCGCAGGGGTCTTCTTGCTGGCCGGGTGGTACTTCAACCGCATTGAAGACCAACAGACCGGTCGGACCGCCACCGATGTTTTCGATTTGGACGATGACCTCGTTGTCACACCGACGCCAGGCATTGTTGAGGTCAATGTGCAACTTGGCGTCTTGCCCAAATCCGCCACCCGGCAGAAGACCTGCCCCGTTGGGAGTGCTGCTTTGCGCCACGCCGTTGACGTAGATTTCATGGATCTGATCGTCGGCATGCAAGTTGACATCAAGATGGAACTGGCTGAGATCAACCATGGCCGCGAGGTTGAATCTATAGCGGCAGTAGTAGTGGCCATTGGCTGCATCGCCCAATCCAAGGTAGTTGGCATTGGGTGGTGGCGACGCCCAGGGGCTGCCATAGTTCTCTATCGTTGCCGGGCTCCAGTTGGAGACGCTGCCTGGCCCGCTGGCGTCGCCCATGCCCCACTCCCAGCGCATGTCCGCTGCACCGTCGGTCAGCGCCCCGCCTTGGCCGTCATAACCCGTATTGAAACGAACAACATCGGCCTTGGCTCCCAAGACTGGCAGCTCGCTGTCGCTGCGACACCCACTGCATTTGCATGAAGCGGTGTTGACCTTCTTCTCCTTGCGGGCAGCAAGTTCCTGGTCCTTTTTTGCACGGAAAGACTGACAGTCGGTCCCGACATCTGCCAGCGCACTCTTCTTTGTCACCATGATGAAATCTCCCTAGCGGCCACAAAACGTTGGTAGGCATTGGTGGTGTGGCGCTCACCAATGACCGGCCGGGCACAGCGCGTATGCCAAAGGCCTGGGGTGAAGCGATGGGTCGGTCTGGATGACTGCCGATCAGCTCACAGGGCTTTACGGGCGGTTGCCGCAGAACCGGACAGGGTTGTCGCGCCCAAGTTAGGGGGACTCCCCCCCATGAGGCACACTGCTCCCATTGATTGCCACTGATGCAGCGGCCTAGGCCGCTGATCTGCTTTATGGACCTGCTAGCCCTACAACATACCTTGCGCCAGTTCGCCGCCGAGCGAGACTGGCAGCCCTTTCACACGCCCAAGAACCTGGCCATGGCGCTGGTGGTGGAAGCCGCCGAGCTGGTGGAGCTGTTTCAGTGGCTCACGCCTGAGCAAAGCGCCGTGCTCAGTGACGACGCCGTGATGCACGACAAGGTCAGCGACGAGGTGGCTGATGTGCTGCTGTACTTGCTGCAACTGGCCGACCACACCCAGGTGGACTTGAAGCGTGCCGTCGGCCGCAAGCTGCAAAAGAACGCCCGCAAGTACCCGCCGCTGCGCCCCGGCCAAGTGGCAGGGCCTGGGCGCGAAGCACCGCCGGAAACCCATGTGCTGGTGGACTATGAAAACGTGCAACCCACCGAGGCACAGCTGCGTGAGCTGATCCCCTCTGCCACCCATGTGTGGCTGTTCCACGGCCAGCACCAAAAGGCCGAGCGCCTGAACTTTGCAGGCTTTGGCGACCACCTGACCCTGGTGCCCATCACCCACACCGGCAAAAACGCGCTGGACTTTCATCTCTCGTTCTACATGGGCTACATCGCCTCGCGCCACCCGGATGCGCACTTTGTGGTGCTCTCCAATGACAAGGGCTATGGCCCCATGCTGGCCCATGCCAGCGCGCTGGGTTTTGACGCGCAAGCGGTGGGCATGCCGCGTGGCAAGGCCGCAGCCAAGGTGGCCACCAAGACACCGCGTGGCCGTGGTGGCAGCAGCAGCCGCACACGTGCACAGACGGCCAACGCAGATGCAGTGGTGCCCATCGCCGCCCCGGCCTCGCGCGCATCAACCGGCCCAGCCGCAGCGCCCGCCAAAGCCACCCGCCGATCACGCAGCCAAGCCAGCGGCACAGCCATCAGCGCAGAGGTTGCCGCCAGCGAGGTCGCAGCCTCGCCTCTTGAGTCGGCCGAGCCGCAGAAGCGCTCGCGCCGCAAGGCGGCCAGCCCGGCTACCGCAGCCACCACAGCGGCCGCAGCACCACCTGCCGTCGCCGCGCCCGTCACCGCGCCGCCGGCCGTCGAAACCCCGGCCAAGCCTGCGCGCAGCAGGGGCCGAACCAGCCCGAGCAAGGCCGACGCGCGAGCCACCCCACCGGCCACGGCCAGCGCCACCAAAGCCCCGGCGCGCACCCCCAAGCCCGCCGCCAAGCCCGCCGCTGAGCCCACCACCAAGCGCCGAGGTGAGCCCGCCCGCAAAGCCGCGGGCAAGGCAGCCGATGCAGAGGAGCCCAGCGCCGCCGCCCAGCGCAAGCTGCTGGCCACGCTGCGCCGCATGGGCGACAGCCTGCCCACCAAGCTAGCACCGCTGCAGCGCTATGTGGCCTCCACGCTGGGTGAGCAGTCCACGCCCGCGCAGGTGGACGCATTGCTGCTGGCCTTGGCCCGTGCTGGGCACCTGACCGTCAGCGCCAATGGCCGGGTGGAGTACGCGTTGTGATGACCCGCACCCAAGCGAATGCGGTCATGCTGACCGTGGCCGTGATCTGGGGCCTGGCCTTTGTGCCGCAGGCTTGGGGCATGGCCGACATGGGGCCGATGGCTTTTACCGGCCTGCGCTTTGCGCTGGGCGCCCTGGTGGTGGCCCCGCTGGCCTGGCGGGAGCACCGACAAGCCGCTGCTACTGAAGCAGCATCACTTCAGCAGAGCTTGCCCGGTGGCCTGTGGCTGTGGATGTCCGCCCTGGGCGTGCTGATCTTTGCGGGTGCGGGCATGCAGCAAATGGGCTTGCTCAGCACCAGCGTTACCAACGCTGGCTTTTTGACCGGCCTGTACGTGCCCCTGGTGCCCATCTTGGGCTGGTGGTTCTTCAAGCGCGCGCCGCACCCGGTGGTGTGGCCTGCGGCGCTGGGCTGTCTCTTGGGTACCTGGCTCTTGGCGGGGGCCAAGCAGGTGGAGATCGCGGCGGGCGACTGGTGGGTCATCGCCAGTTGCATCCCCTGGGCCTTGCACATCACCTTGGTGGGCTGGGTGGCCGAACGCTGGAGCGCCCCCTATCGCCTGGCTTGTGTGCAGTTCGCCATGTGTTCGGTCTTGGGCCTGGCGGCCACCTGGTGGCTAGAGCCGCTGAGCTGGACCGCCATTCAAGCGGCCGCAGGGGCCATCGCCTACACCGGCATCATCTCGGTAGGCATGGGCTTCACCGCCCAAGTGGTGGCCCAGCGCTACACCCACCCGGCAGATGCTGCCATCATCCTTTCCAGCGAAACGGTGTTTGCCGCATTGTTTGGCGCTTTGCTGATGGGCGACCGCCTCAGCCTGGCGGGCTGGGCTGGATGCTCCCTCATCCTGGTATGTATTGTGGCTGCGCAATGGGTGCCGCTGGTGTGGCGGCGCGGGGCAAGCGCTTAAGCGCTATGGCCAACGCGGGTCAGCGCTCCAGCGCGCCCTTGCCCGCCAAGATGGGCTCCCGAAAGCGCTCGATGCGCTGTCGTCGGGTGTCAGGCTTCTTGGCGGAAGCCAGCGCAATCACATAGCTGCGCTGGCGGCCCGGTGTGAGCCGCGCAAAGGCGTCAGACAAGGTCTCATCCAAGGCCAAGGCCTCCTGCAGCTCCTCGGGCAACTCCAAGGCGGTGGCGACTTTGGGCACGGGTGTGCCCGCCTCCACGTGGTGCATGGCCTCGGCCAAGAAGCGCCGCAGGGTTGTGGCCTTCAGTGCCACGTCTTGTGTGCGCACAAAGCGCAGCATGCTGGCCGTCTGTGATTGCGCCCCTTGCTTTTCCAACAGGCCCTCGCTGTTGTCCAGCAGCGGTGCATTGAAGAAGTTGACCCGAAAGTCCTGGCGAAACGCTCCCAGAATGGCCACGTTGCGGCCTTGGTGCTGGTAGCAAGGATGGCCCCACCTCAGCACTTCTGTGAGGCCCGCCTCCAAGCAAATCTGGCGCAGTTCAGCCAAGCCCTGCGCCCAGTGCTGCGTGGCGCAATCCGGCGTGGCAAAGCGCTCGCAGCGCCCGCAACCTTGGCGGAAGTAGTCTTCAATCTTGGTGATCATGGTGCTGCGCCGCGTGGCTCGCCTAGCCGCGACGCTCCGGCTCGCGCAGGTGCAAGAACTTGGTGTAGAGGTCGCGCGGCGGCGCCACCTCAATGCTCTTGAGCATCTGCCCCACATTGCCTCGGTGGTAGAAGCCATGCACCACGATGTGGGTCAGCATCTCTTCGCGGCTCATGGTGCCGCCGTCGCCATCGGTGAAGCTGAAGTGGATGCGCTCGGCCAACTGCGCCGGGCTGAGCTGGGCCACATAGGCCTCATACCAGCTATCGGTTTCAGCCACCTCAAACTGCAGCGTGCCCAGCTCGGGCGTGGCCTCGGTGTTGGTGGCACTGTAGCCATGCGGCTCGCCCAGCAAGTGCGCGCGGAAGATCCGGTCCACCACATAGATATGGTTGAGCATGCGAATGGCCATGTGCACCACCTCCGGGTGGGCCGCGGCATCCACCGTGGCCAGCACATTGAACAGCTCGTTATTGGCCCAAGACTTTTGGGCGAAGAGGGAGGAGAGTGAGGTGATGGACATGGTGAGGTCCTACGCGACTTTCATCAGTTTGGCCGCCTTGGGATCGTAGGCATATCCGGTGATGCTGCCATCCTTGATGCGGGCGACCGCTTCATCAATGACGAACAGCGGAACGAGAAACCACTCCTCGGGTTTCACAGGGCGACCGAAGCGATCTTGAATGGTCAAGTCAAGTCGAGCGGGCGCAAAGAGCTTGTGAAACAGGCTCTCCATCCGCGTGCGGTTGATGCCTGCCAGCTTGTAGGTCGCGATCACCTCGACCTTGGCCAGAAGGTACGTGGCCTCGTTCTCTGCATTGGCAATGCGGGCTTCGACCTTGCTGCCCGTCACGCCAATTTTGTGGATCAACTCGCGGTGTTGTTGGACGTAGGGGTGCTCCGACTGTGAGCGCAAGACATAGATGGTTCCGCTCTCGATGTCATCAGCCTCCCATTCGCCGCCAAAGGTCATCTGACCTGATTCGGGAGACACCAAGCGACGAGCGCCTGGGTCGTCATAGAACGCGCGCTGGAGTGAGCGCAGCAGCAAGTTGCTTTCTGTGCCGTTCGCAAAGATCAGACGCAAACGGCGGTCCACCTCGCCTGCGGTGGTCTTTAGCGGCACACCCACCTCGGCCACGTAAACCGTGACACCGTCAAGAACGAAGAAGTCCCCGGCTTCGATGGCGCGGCTTCCTGCGGCAATGGGCTGTGATTGACGCAGACCCGTCTTGATCTCTGTCGCCACGCTCTCGAAGAGCGGCCGAAAATCCTCAAAATCAGCACAGGGTTTGCGGTCAGCAATCTCCTCGGCAGCGCGCTTCTCGGCGCTGGTGCGCACATGCCGCAAGCGGGTGATGTCCTCAGCCTCAGGGGCTGCCGTCAACTCGGCCGCCAATTCATCGACGTTATAGGCCGCTGACGGTTCCGCCACAAAGAGCGCCCCCGACAACAGCCGCTGATGATCCAGCGGCAAAAGCAGCTCGCGGCATTCGGGCAAGGCGCGCAGGCGGTCCAGGCGCACCGCGTAGAGGCGCTCAAAAATGTCCCGGTCTTCCCCGTGCTGGGGCCAGCGGCCTTGCGTTTCTACAAAGCGTTGAATCTCTTCAAACCCGGCAATCACGCGCTCTTCACTGGCGGGGCGGCCGGTGGGCTTGGCGGGCGGCGCAAACTCGGCCAGCTCGTCGGCCAAGTCGTCCAGTTCACTCTGTCGCATAGCGCCCCTCCTTCCGGTAACGCATGAAGGCCGCCGCGCCTTCCGCCAAGTGCTTCTCCCAGGCCTCTGAGGCCGTGATGGCAGGCGCACGCCCCCGCTGCCGCTTGAACTCTGCGGCTCGTTTGGCAATCACGAAAGCGTCTTCGGGTGAGATGGTCGTGCGCTTGGCAGAAATGGCCGCTGCCACCTGTTTGAGGCTGTCTTCGCTCATGCTCTTGGCCAGGATGGCATAGGCCTCACCAAAGGGGTTGATGCGGTCGATCAGGTCGATATCCAACTCTTTGACATCCATCGCAAAGCGGCGCACGCCGTCCAACAAGGCCGTGTTAGGCGAGCCCAAGGGCGCATCTGGCGCTTCGCCCACCGTCAGCAGTTGCTTGGCTTGCTGCGTCAGGTTGAGGGCGGCCACTGCATGCTGGCGCACGGCCTCTTGGTCTTCGGCGTCCAGCTCGGGGTATTTGTCCTTGATGATCTTGCCCATGCGCACCTGGGTCAATTCCTCGGGCACCAACTCCTCGTCAAACAGGCCGCGCTCCACGCTGGTCTTGTCTTGCACAAAGGCGGCAATGACCTCGTTGAGGTCTTCTTGGCAAATGCGCGTGGCCTCTTTGCTCTTGGGCTCGGCCAAGCCCTTGATCTCGATCTGGAACTGCCCCGTCTGGTCGTTGAACCCCACATTGCAGCGCTCCGGCTGGTAGCCCGCCTCGCCATAGTCAAAGCCCAAAGCGGGGACACTGTCAGGATTCTTAGGCTTGAACTCAAAGCGCGGGGCCAGCACCTGCTCCATCAACAAGCTGGCCGCAATGGCCTTGAGGGTGTCATTCACCGCCTCAGTAACGGCTTGCTCGCTGGCATCCGGTTCCGCAATCAGGTTGGTGAAGCGGGCACGGGCCTTGCCCGGCGCATCGCGGGTCGCCCGCCCAATGATTTGCACAATCTCGGTCAGGCTGGCCCGGTAGCCCACGGTCAGCGCATGCTCGCACCAGATCCAGTCAAAGCCCTCCTTGGCCATGCCCAGGGCGATGATGATGTCCACATGGTCGCGATTGTTCTTTTGGCTCGGGTCTTTCAGGGCCGCAGACACCCGGTCGCGCTTACCTGCATCGTCATCCACCAAATCGGCAATGCGCAGCACCTGCCCATCTGGCAGCTTAACCCGCTGAAAGCCGGTGGCCGCATCCACCCCCTGCCACTCGCCCAGGGTTTCCAAGATGTGCTCGACCTCGCGCACCTTGTCTTTGGTGCTTTCACGCGAGTTGACGTTGGGGATGTGGATGATGGTCTTCTCTGCGGGGTTCAGCACCTGGAGGATGTCATCCACGTAAGAGCCGCTGTAGAAAAAGTAGCCGATGTCGAGCCGCTTCAAGTGCTCGTAGCCATTGAGCTGCTCGTAGTAGGTGTAGGTGACGGTGTCAAACTTAGCCTCATCCGAGGGAGCCATCACGGCCTCAGCATCACCCCGGAAATAGGAGCCCGTCATGGCCACGATGTGGGTGCGGCCCCGTGCCATGAACTCCCCCAACTGCACTCCCAGCCTGTTGTCGGGGTTGGCCGAGACATGGTGAAACTCATCCACCGCAATCAGCCGGTCATCGAAGGCTTCCACCCCATAGGCCTCTACCGCAAAGCGGAAGGTGGCATGGGTACACACCAAGACTTTGTCGCTGCTTTCAAGAAAAGCCCCCACCGACTTGACCTTGCCGCCGTTGTCAGTGCCGGGGGCGTTGCAGAGGTTCCATTGCGGGGCCACCTGCCAGTCGGCCCAAAAGCCATAGCGGGTCAAGGGCTCGTCATTGAAGCTGGCGCCGATGGAGCGCTCGGGCACCACGATCAAGGCTTGCTTCAGCCCCTGGTGGGCCAGCTTGTCCAGCGCCACAAACATCAGCGCGCGGCTCTTGCCCGAGGCGGGGGGTGACTTGATCAACAGGTACTGCTCGCCCCGCTTCTCATAGGCCCGCTCTTGCATGGGGCGCATGCCGAGAGAATTAGCTTTGGCTGAGGCTCCATTACGCGCATACGTAACAGTGACAGAGGGAACGCTCCGAGGTTTGATCTCTTTCATAATGAAGCTCTCGCTTCGGTGCTGAGTTGTGCCGGATTTACAGTCATGTGATATGGCCATAACGTCTGCCGCTGGTCATGACACGAACTTCTGCCAGACGGTCACCGAAAGATGTTTCGAAATCGTCTGCCTCTAATGCCCTCATTACGAATCGACCTTCGGCTCGTTGAAACAAAAGGACCTTGCCATCGTAGATGTCGAAACCATGCGTTTCCGGGATCGGCAAAGATATCTTCTCCATCATGTTGTTCCCAAGGCGGAGATTATTCGCTACAGGGGCACCAGCCGGGGTTTCGAATACAACCTGCCCGATGACGGAGTTGGCTGGCAAATCTGCTGATGGGTTAAACCCAAAATATCTGGACATTCCCCGAGGAAAGTCGATCTGGTTACCTGGGCGGCGCGGCCCGCGATTCTTGGTGACATACCCTGCTTCGATCCAGAAGACAGGTGTCGCGGTAGGGTTGACTTCGACGTTTGGTTGGTTCTCAACGACTCGCCGAAAAAAGGATGTACTCCATCGCTCCTCATAGACATCCAAGATGTCGGCTATAGGTGTAGCTTGTTCCCATAGAAGTTCGGCTGCTTCGAAGGTGGGCCGAAGCACATCGTCGAATTCGTTGATGCCGCGCGTGATAACGGAGGCACCGGCCTCGACGCTCTTGCGAAGGCCATTTGACGAAAAGTTTCCGGAACCAACAACTGCGCCAGACAGCCCGGCCTCTTGGTTCAGCAACATGGCCATCTTGGCGTGAAAATCGCGACGAGGAACAAAACCACTTTGGTCTAGAACATATATCCCGTCGTGAATCCTGATCTCCACGTTCGGTCGCGAGCAAAGCAATCGAAGGGCCTGCGGCTGGGTGCGACCGTAGTCAATTCCAAAGAGCCATCGCGAAGGTGTATACGTCCAGAAATTTCCGCCAAACGTCAAATCGAACAAAGCGGCGCCAGATTGGGTCGCATAGGCGTACAACCCCAGGAATTCAGTAGCTGAGATATCTTCACGGATGCGTCGGATCTCCGATATCGTGGTCGGCGCATTTGCGTCGCGGTGTAGGAAAGTTGAAATATTCAAGACGTTCCCCAATTACGCTCGTTTAACTCGACGCTGCACGGTGCCTGCTTGTCCGGACATATGTGAATGGAGTTCAAATAGTTTTTCAAGACGCTCCGTGTCATTTCTAAATAGACGGCCTATATAGATTCGCTCCACGATTTCGTCATTGCGCTCATGTGCGTAACTTAGATCAGTCGGCATTGAATCGGGTACATAGAGTTCGGCAAGAGTTTGTGGGAAATGACGCTCACGAGCCAGCAGGATATCTTGCGCAGATCTGGTAAGGTCTTCGATGTTCTTCTCTGTCAACTTAGGGAGTGGGAACGTGTTCCAACCAATGGTGTTCGAATACCGAAAGTCGGTTTTCATTTTTCCGCACACGGTGGCAATCCATACGAGATGCAGTCGTGACACCAATAACGCCAAGTTCCATAGTGGCGCGTCATACAGCGCGAACAAGAGATCGCTAACGATAACGCTGCCATCTAAAAGATCCACAGGCAGGTATGGTCGGCGCTCCGACGATACTTTCGCCACGACCAGCGAATGCTGCTTAGCAGTACCGGCAATTTGAACGAAGCGGTGCGGCCGTGCCGCGAAGTCGCGAGTAGAACTAGCCGGACTTGAAAGGCGAAAATCCCGAACTTTTTCCAACACCTTTTTCAGGTAGGGATGTTGCTGAGCAAAAAGAGCGTCGTCGTCCTCAATCCATAGGCACCACCGAGGCTTTCCCTGAATCATCTGTTCAGAGCCCATGTATGGGCGAACGAAGCGTTCAAGTTCGGGGTACTGCCTTAGCACATGTGCTCGTTCTTCGCCATCCAAAACAAATGCACCACCATCACGCGGCATATTGCCAAATAGCATGGGCGATACAGCAGATATCGCTCGACGCTCCTGCTCCACGGGGTTGCTACGGCCCGGCACAAGATAGGAATTGATGTAGTCAACTTGCCGCTCCTGTACGGAGCCATCCTCACTTATGGAGAACAACCGTTTAATGGGTCGCGGCCTAGACGAAATACCAACAATGGCGACGGTCACCCCGGCATTATTGCTTGCGAGATTGGTCCACTTGAAGGATGTATGCGCGAATACTATCTGGTGTCCAGTGTGAAGAATTGCCGGCCACAGAATTGGAACCTGCAATCCTTGGCAGATTGAGTTGGTGGAAACGAAAGCAGTAGCCGCATTGGTGTGCTCGCCATACGCCGCCGCCTTCATGAACCACCCGGCAACGTAATCCAGAGATTTCCAGGCGACACCGCTGCGTTCGAATATTGCCTTGAGGTCACTCTTTTGTTCGTCTGACTGCCACTTGCTTCCCAGATAAGGAGGGTTACCACAAATATATGTTTCACCTCCTTCGTTCTCGAAGTCGATCTCGGCTTGTTCTAGCGGCGAGCTGAACAGGTCATCCGACTGCAACTTCACACCCGTCCCCGTTGGTGGGCACAGGCTCAACCAATCCAGCCGCAATGCATTGCCACAGGTGATCCAGTTCTCATGGCTCAGCGGCAAAAATTCCGCCAAGGCCAAGCGCTGCCCCCGGTATTGCACGTCGCACTGGTACTCGGCAATCACCAGGGCCAGGCGGGCAATTTCGGCCGGAAAGTCGCGCAGCTCAATGCCCCGAAAATTGGTGAGCGGGATGTCCGAGGCGCGGTCAGGCTCGCGGCGGCGGCGGTTGATCTCGGCCTCAATGGCCCGCATCTCCTTGTAGGCGATGACCAAGAAGTTGCCCGAGCCGCAGGCCGGGTCAAACACCCGGATGCGGGCCATGCGCTTACGCAGGTTGAGCAGCATGCGCGGGTTGTCGCCTGCCTCTTGCAGCTTGGCGCGCAAGTCATCCAAGAACAGCGGGTTCAAGACCTTGAGGATGTTGGGCACGCTGGTGTAGTGCATGCCCAGTTCACCCCGCTCGTCATCGTCGGCCACCGCCTGGATCATGGAGCCGAAGATGTCGGGGTTGATCTTGGTCCAGTCCAGGCCGCCCACATGCAAGAGGTAGGAGCGCGCGATTTTGCTGAAGCGTGGCACCTCGGTGCTGCCCGAGAACAACTGGCCGTTGACGTAGGGAAAGTCGTCGGTATGGGCCCAGCGCGGTAGGCCTGCCGTGGCCCGCTCTTCACGCTTGGTGTTCATCACCTTGAACAGCGTGGCGATGACCTCGTGCGTCACGTTGGCATCGCCCGCGCTCATGGTGGCCACGGTGGCGGTGAACTTGCCCTTGCCACCAAAGATGTCGGTGTCTTCAGCAAAGAAGCAGAAGATGAGCCGCGCCATGAAGTGGTTCATGTCGTGGCGGCGGTCCGCATGGCCCCAGTCGGGGTTGTCCTTGAGCAGCTCCAGGTAGAGCCGGTTCAGGCGGCTGGTGGCCCGGATGTCAAACGCGTTCTCGCTGATTTGCCGGACAGTGCTGATGCCGGCCAGGGGCAGGAAGAAGCCGAAGTGATCGGGAAAGTCTTGAAATGCGCAGGCGACCGTCTCGCCCGTGGTGAGGTCTTCAGCCTCAAAGTCGGCGCCGTCCGTGGCCAAGATGAACCGGGCGTTGAAGCGGGCTGTGGCCGGGCTGGCCCGCAAAGCAGCCAAGGTGGCGGGCACCTCACCCATGCCGCAAGCCAAGACGTGGATGTTCTTGGTTTGGAGCACCCCGCCCAGGTCGGACTTGTTGGTCGCCCCCGTGCGCAGGCGCTTGAGGGTGGTCTCCTTGTTGCCAAAGGCTTCTAAGAAGGCATAGGGAAAGGCTGCGGGGTCAAAGGCTTGCTCCGCAAGGTCGGTGATCGCTTGTTCGATTTCTACGGCGTTCATGGGCGAGCGGAAGAGGTCAGGCCGAGCATCGGGTCAACAAGGGTGGGGTAGCTTGCCATTGCAGGGCAGTGTAGCGGTGAGGCTCAGTCTTTGAGGAGTGCCAGCAAACCCTCCGCCAAGTGGTCATAGACCAATCGCACCAAAGGGTTGCCGCGGATCTCGCGGTGCACAGCCAGCCAGCAGGGCAGGGGCGGGATCTTGAGTTGGGGAAGCAGGGGCTGAACCTCGGGCCACTGCTGCCAGAACTGCTCACTGGTGAAACCAATGCCTGCGCCTGCGGCGATGAGTTGGCCGTAGGCGATCTGGTCGTCGGTGCGCAGCGCAAAGTGCTGGGGCGTCAGAGGCAGGCCCATGCGGGCAAAGCCACGCAGGATGGTGTCGTCGCGGTCGTAGCCAATCAGGCGGTGGTTCGGCAGCTCTTGTGGCGTCTGCGGCACACCGGCGCGCTGCAGGTAGTGGCGGTGCGCGCAGGGCTGCACCCGCATCTCGCCCACCTTGCGCGCCACCAATGTGGCCTGCTGCGGGCGCACCATGCGCACAGCAATGTCAGCCTCGCGGCGCAGCAGGTTGGCCAAGCCGTTAGACACCACCAGCTCGACTTGGATGCCCGGCTCGGCCTGCTGCAGCGCCACCAACAGCGGCGGCAACACCACACTGGCCATGATTTGGCTGGCGGCAATGCGCACCGTGCCCTGGGTGCTGTGCTGCTGGCGCACCAGGGCCTGGCCCAGCGCCTGGGCGCCGGCCTGCATTTGGCGGGCGGCGTCGGCCAGCGCCAGCGCGGCAGCGGTGGGCTCCAGCCCACGGCCGGTGCGCTCAAACAGGGCCACGCCCAGTTGAGATTCCAGCTCGCTGATGTGGCGCGACAGCGTGGGCTGGTGCGCGCCCAGGGTGCGCGCCGCACCCATCAGGCTGCCCGCTTCCAAGGCCGCCAGAAAGCTGCGCACCAGGGTCCAATCAAAGTGTGCGGTGGCCATACGCTTTTGCATAGCTGGGTTGACGAGATCGTGAATTGTCGTAGACCTTGCCAGCACCCACACTGAAGGCCTTCACACTTTCTTTTGTCTGTCAGCTTATGAGCCACACCGTGTTGATCCTGGGCGTTCGCGGCCGTTTGGGCCATGCCTTGGGCTTGGCCTTTGCCCAGCGGGGCTGGCGCGTGCTGGGCCACACCCGGGGGCCGCTGCCACCCGACTTGCTGGCGGCAGGTGTGCAGCCCATCACGGTGCCGCTGGAGCAGCCCGCCGCACTGGCCCGCGCCGCCTTGGGCGCGCAGGTGGTGGTGCACGCCATCAACCCGCCCTATACCCGCTGGGCCACCGAGGCGCGGCCTGGCTTGCAGCACGGCATGGCCGTGGCCGAGCACCTGCATGCGCTGCTGATGTTCCCCGGTAATGTCTATGCCTATGGCGCGCAGATGCCGCCGCTGCTGCGGCCCGACACCCCCGTGCAGCCCAGCACCCGCAAGGGCGCCATTCGGGCCGAGATGGAAAGGCTGTTGGCCCAGCAGGCCTCGCTGCGCAGCGTGCTGATTTGCGCAGGTGATTTTTTCGGCGCCCCCGAGGGCACTTGGCTGGATTTGGCCATCGCCAAGCACTGGCGGCAGGGCAAGCTGGTCTACCCCGGTCCACTGGACAAGGCCCACGCCTGGGCCTACCTGCCCGACCTGGCCCAGGCCTTTGTGGCCGCCGCCCAGCACGCGCTGGCCCGGCCGCACACCGGCCTGCAGCGCTGGCACTTTGCGGGCCACACGCTGACCGGCCAAGAATGCCTGGGTGCGCTGCAGCAGGCCGCCGCCACGCTGGGCGTCACCCCCGCCCAGGGCTGGAAGGTGGGCGGCATGCCCTGGCCGCTGCTGCGCTGGGGCGGCCTGTTGGTGCCGATGTGGCGCGAGGTGGCTGAAATGGCTTACTTGTGGGACGTGCCCCACGCGCTGGACGGGCAGGCCATGCAAGAGGCCTTGAACCTGCCCCCGGCCACGCCGGTGGACGAGGCCATGGTGGCAAGCCTGCGCCTGCTCAAAGCTTGATTGGGCCGGCGGACGAAGATTCAATCGCCGCTCGGACCCGGCGCTGCTGTCCGTCTCGCCGTTCGCGCTTTTGCCAACTTCCCTTTTCCGATCAACCCCGTCACAGGTCGTTCAATGAGGGCAGTAAGTTTGAAAGATGCAGGTGGCCCGTCGGGGTGACGGTCAGCGCGCGCTCTCCGTCTACACGCCGCAGCCAACCCTTTTGCAGGCAATGCGTCAGGAGTGCCTTGGGTAGAGTGCCCGCCATGTGGTCACGGCGCTCAGACCAATCCAAGCAACGGTAGGCCAAGCGCTGACTTCGTGTGTGGCCAGCCTTGCTGAACCCATCTACCTTCATTCCCAACGCCTCTAACCCGGCCTTGCCCAGAGCGGACAGCACAAACCTATCCCCCATCGGTGACAGCCATTCCCTGGCCAACAGTTGTGACAACAGCTCTACCCCCAGTTGTCCCGCCAGATGCCCGTAGCAGCAGCGGGCAAAACGCAGGCGTTGGCGCGTGGGGTTGGCCCACTCGGCCTGGTGAGTGCGCCGCTCGGCCATCAGCGAGAGGGCCTCTAGCGCGTGGGCCACTTCATCGTCTGCAAGCCGGTAGTAGCGATGCCGACCGCGTGGCTCGCACATCAGCAGCCCGGCTTCCATCAACTTGCCCAAATGGCCGCTGGCTGTCGCGGGTGAAACGGACGCGGCCCTGGCCAGCTCACCCGCGCTGGCGTATTCGCCCGCCAGCAGGTAGCACAGCATGCGGGCCCGTGTGGCGTCTGCAATCACCGCGGCCACACTGGCCAGCTTGGGTTCAAAAGTGGGTGCAGTCATGCGGGGCATCATGCAGGTGGGTGCGAGCCAATGGGAAGCAGCGCCTGCAGCACAGTATTGGAGTCGCCCGGGGCCTGCTGGCGTTGGGCCAGCGTGTAGTCCCGGCGCACTTCAGCCACACGAATTCGGTAGTCGGCGAACACGGCCTCACGGCCTTCGACTTGCTCGGCACGGTGCTGGTGATGGTTGCGCCATGCCCGCACGGCATCTTCGTCCCGCCAAAAACTGAGAGATAGATAGCAGCCGGGACGAGACAGGCTTTGAAACCGCTCCACCGACATGAATCCATCCATCTTGTCCAGATGGGCACGCAGCAAGGCTGCGCTCTCAAAGTAGCGCTCCTCTTGCCCTGGCAGGGGCGTGACCTCGAAGATCACCGCGATCATGCGACCGCCATGCGACCCGTTGGCGCTTGCAGGTAGCTGCTGTCGACCACCTTTGGGAAGGTGCGTTCTTCTTTCAGGATAAGCCGCTCCCGTTGCGCGAAAGCAAAGTTGGCTTGGGCCTCATCATCCTCACGCAAACGCAGGCGGTAGGCCTCGTACGCTGCCAAACTGGGGAAGGAGATCAGGCCCCACGCCTCGTAGTTGCTGCCCTCATGCGGTAGGAAGTAACCCAACAAGTGGCCACCCAGACGTGGAATGATGCGCGCCCAGTTGTCTGCATAGGCTTTGAACAGGTCTTTCTTGAATGGATCAATCTCGTAGCGAATGAAGCAGGTGATGGTCATGGCGAATGGCCTCTTGGTGGTTGAAGAGGCTCAGTGTGGGGCGCGAACCCAACGGCTTGCTTTGACGCATACCGAAACATCACTCTTCAGCCGCTACCATCCGACGACGCGATGGCGGTGACCGTGCGCCGACTCAAAGCTTGACCGGCCCGTCGGTGGAAGAGCCGATGGCCTCGCGGGCCTGGCGCTGGCGGGTGCGGTCGACGTAACTGTCGGCACGGGCCAGTTGGTCGCGGATCATGGCGTTGTTCTGCCCCATGGCATCGATGGCCTTGGCGCGGAAGGTGTCCATGGCGTCCATGGCCTGGAAGGTCTGGTCGAACATGTCCTTGATCTTCTCGACGCCCAGCATGGGGTTTTGCGCGAACTGGGTGGTCTGGTCCACATGCTGGTTGAGCGCACGGCCGGTCTCGGCGATCAGGTTGCCAATGGTGGCATTGACGCCGGTGAGCATCTCCATCACCTGGATCTGGTTGCCGGTGGCGCGGGCCACGGTTTGGGCCACGGCCAGGGCGCTCATGCCGGTGGTGGCCACGCGGGTGCAGCCGTTGATCATCTCGCGGCCCGTCTTTTTGAGCACGTCCAGCGCCAGGTAGCCGTTCACACACACCGCCTGCTGGGTCTGGATGTCTTGCAGGTTTTGCCGCGCATAGAACAGCACTTCTTGGCGCAGGGCTTGGGCGCGTTGCGGGTCGGTGGCTTCCAGGGCCGTCACCTTCTCGGCCAGGCGGGTGTCGAGCTGGGTGGCAAAGTGCGAGGCGGCAGCGAGTTGGGTCATGGCCTCCCAGAGCTTGCTGCGGGTGGCCTCGATGTCGACCACATCTTTTTGCATGTCGTCGCGGGCAGCATAGAGCTGGCTCATGGAGGTCTTGAGCTGCTCCGACGCGCTTTGGTACTTGCGGAAATAGGCCTCCAGCTTGTTGCCAAAGGGGATCAGCCCCAGCAGCTTGCGCGGCTGCAAGAGGTCGCCCTCTTTGCCGGGGTTGAGCTCGTCCAGTTGCGCCCGGATGTCGCTGATGGCCTTGTAGGCGGGGCTCATTTCCACGCCGTCAAAGTTGCGCTGCATGAAGCGGCCTTGCATCAGGGCCGAGGCGTTGCTGATCTCTTCCTTGCCCAAGGCAAAAGCACTGTCGAGCCGGGCCTTGAAGGTGTCCGAGTGCAGGTCTTCAGTGGCCAGCGCGTCGATGAAGCGCAGCACCTGCTGGTCCACCTGTTGCTTGAGTTCAGGGGCCAGCGGCACCGCCTCGCGGGCAGACTCGGTGGGCACGGGCGTCAGCACTTCGGGCGGCTGAAGCTGGAAGGCGGGGGTCGGTGTGGTCATGGTGCAGACGGTGGAGGTGAGGGAGGTAAATTCAAGGCCGGAGCGTCGAGGCCTTGAGGGCCGAATTTCTGGTTCAGGAATTTGGAGTGCACCAAGAAGGCATGGGCGTCCTGGGCGGCCAGGTCGTCACCCAACTCTCGCACCTTGGCTTCCAGCTCGTGCAGGGTGTCTTTGAAGGTGTCTTGCGCCGTCTTGCCGTTTTCCAGCACACGCTGGGTGGCAAAACCGGCCGGAATGGACAGGTAGGTGTTCAAAGCCTCGGGCAGGTAGCTGATGGCGATGTGCCGGGCATGAAAACTGTCTTGCAGCGAGAGCTGGCCCTTGGAGCGCTCCCATTGGTGCAGCAGTTCTTCGAGTGCCTCGCACAGCGCCAGCACACGGGCTTGCAGGCTGGCGGGGATTCGGTTCTCGGGGTTGTGCTCGGTCAGGCGGCGCACGCCGTCCAAGGCGCGGGACATGGCTTGGCGTGCATCGCCTTCGTCACTGAAGACCAGGGGCTCCCAGGCGGGTGCCTTCGCACTGGGAAAGCCCAGCCACAGCCCGCCCACCACAAAGCCCGCCAGCCAGCCGAGTGGGGCCAACCACAGCGCCCAGCCTCCCAGCAAACCCAAGGCCTTGAGCAGCAGCATCACACCGGCCAAGCCCAGGCCGCACCAGTTGGCTGAAGAGGTGAGGAAGCGCATCAACATGAGGCTGGCTTACTGATACGCCCGAATATCTTTGAACACGCTGTAGAGCGAAGCCTTGCGGGCATCAAACACCCGGCCGCCCGTCAGCTCGGCCAACTGCTTCAACTCGGCCTCGTTGGCCTCGCCGAACAGCACCCAAAACACGGGGATGGCGCGCACGTCTTCGGGCAGACTGAGGTAGTCGCGCTTGAAGGCCGCCAGGTCACGGCCTGTGGTGTTTTGTCCGTCGGTAAAGGCCACCACCGAGTATTGGTAGTTGGGGTGCGCCTTGCGCTCAGCCAGCATGTGCTCTAGGGACACAAACACCGCGTCGTACAAGGCGGTGGAGCCACTCATGTTCAGCGCGTCGGCGGCGTCGCGCACCTGGGCCAGCACTTGCTGCTTGGCATCGCTATCAGCCTGCTCCTTCACACCCTTGCTGCGGGCAGCAGAGGGCACTTCAAAGCTCAGGCGCTCGTAGGGCTTGTCAGAGAAGAGTTGCAGCCAAATGCGCTCGCGGTTGTTGAGCCGGGCAATGCGGCCGGTCAGCGAGGCGTCGGCACCGGCCATGTACTGTATGGCGTCTACCAATTGCTGGCGGCGGCCACCGCCGGACATGCTGCCACTGGTGTCCAGCACAAAGGTTGAGGCAATGGGGGTGCGGAACTCGTTGAGATAGGCTGCAATCAAGCCATCGGCCAAAGCCCGGTCGGGCGAGAAGGGCAGCTCCACTTGCAGGCCTTGGCGGGGCAGCAGGTCTTCCAGCTTGGCGGCCACCTCGGGGCGGATGGGGCGGCGCAGGGTTTGGCGCGCCTGCCAGGTTTGCGCGGCGTCACCCTTGAGGTACTCGACCACCTTGAGGTAATCCGCGCGGCGGGCGTCGTTGAGCAGCATCAGCGGGTAGTCGGCCGTGCTGACCCCTTCATGCGGATAGATCAGCAGCAGCTTCTCGCGCAGCTTGCCACTGGCATTCAGGCTGAGCAGCCAACTCTCGTAGTTGATGAAGGCATTGACCTTGGTGCCTTGCTGCAATGCGAACTGTTCAGACAGGTAGCTGGAGTTGTCGCCCGGCAGCTTGTAGCCTTTGAGGAAATCGGCAATGGCTTGGCGGTCCACGTCTTCCGCCGCCAAGGCCTCAGATTTGCCCGAGGCCGCTGCCACCACGCCCATCAGCGCCATAAAGCCTTGGTTGGAGGTGGCCGGGTTGGAAAGGGCATAGCGCAGCTTGCCGGCCTTGGCCGCCGCCGCAATGTCCTTCCAGGTCAGCTTCAGGTCGGGCTTGTCCCAGCCGTTTTTGCGGGCGTCGGATTCACTCACGCCCACCGCAATGGGCGAGAGCATGATCTTTTCTTGCAGCTTGACCTTGGCCTGGCCATTCGGGCTGGAGAGCAGGTATTTGGCATTGGCAAACCAAGCGGCATCGGCCTTCGCATTGCCGCTGAGCACGGCCTCGGTGCTCTCCATGGTGCCGCCAAACTTGAAGGCCACTTTGACGCCCGTGGCTTGTTGGATCAGCGGGGCGAGTGGTTCCAAGTCGCGCAGGTCACTGGTGGCCAGCACGGTCAGGGTCTCGGGGCCTGCCTGGGCCTGAGCAGCAGTGGTAGCGGGGCTCGCGGCGGGGGGCGTCTCGGCGGCCCGTTTGCCGCAAGCCACCAGGGTCAGCAAAGACAGGGCGGCCAGCAGGCCACCCCAAGTGCGGCGCTTCATTGAGACATCTCCTGCGTCACGGTCGCAATCATTTCAGCCATCAAGGTGTAAGAAGGGGGGTCGACGATTTGGCTCAGGCGCGGCTCCACCCCCAAACCTGTGGGCTGCACGGCGGCCATAAAGCGCTCGGTGTCGGCCACCCTAAAACCGTAGTCCACAGCCAGGGCTTGTAAGGTGGCGTCGGTGGCCAGCGCGTTGCCCAGGGCCTTGGCACGCTCGTTCAGCGAGACAAACACCACTTTGTTGACGATGGTGGGTTGGGGGTACATCAGCACCATGTCCGGCCCCACGCCCTTTTTGGCCAGCGCGTAGCTGACCAACTGGTTTTCATAGATGAAGGCCAGCGGCGTCTTGCCCATGCCAATGGAGACATAGTCGTCGAAGTTGCCGTTAACGTAATTCTCTTGGTAGCCCTGGCGCTTGAACAACTCCACCAACTTCTGGGCCACTTGCTGGGCCTGGGGTTTGTCCGTCACTACATCGCCCACCAGGGCATGGCTGGTCAGGGCCAGATACATCGCCCCTGAGTTAGAGCGGCGTGGGTCGGTGGTGGACACCAACACGCTGCGCGAGACATCGTAGGCGGCCGACTCACGCAAGTCCTTCCAGCGCTTTTTCTCCAACATCATCTGGGTCAGCTTGGCCATGTCCAGGCCATAGACCTTGGGTGACAGCGGCTTGGCCACACCATTGGCCACCAAGATCTTGGCCACCGGCTCCCAAGAGGCGATCACCATGGGCGTGAAAAACGGGCTGACCTGGGCCGCTGTGAGCTTGGCCTGCTGGGCCGCATCCACAATCTGGTTGGCCGCCACCACGCCCGAGGGGAAGAAGAAATCGGTGCCGCCGCCCGCCGCCACCTTGGCCGCCATGTCCCGGCTGCCCACACGGGCCACGCTGACAGGCAAGCGCAGCTCGGCCAAGCGCTTTTCAACGCGCGGGTCTTTGAAGTAGGCCTCCACGTCCAGCGCAATCAAGCCTTTGAGCACCACGGTGTTGGCCTCGACCCGGGCCTGCTCTTGCACCTGTTGCTGCTGCTTCTGATCCCTCAGCGCCAAAACCAATGCACCACCGAACAAGCTGAGCACGACGGCGGTGATGACCAGCCGACGTTGGGCGCTCATGGGCATGGGGCTTCCTCCTCAGATCTTGATGTCCGGGCAGTGTAGCGACTTGTTTGAGCGCGCTTCAATCCCGCAGCAACTCCGCCAGCGCCTCCGCATCCAACACCGCTAAGCCGTCTTGGTCGTTCAACATGCTGTCGGCCAAGCTGCGCTTGTCGTGGTGCATTTGCAAGATGCGCTCTTCTATCGAGCCTTGGGTCACCAGGCGGTAAACGGTGACGGGGCGCTGCTGGCCCATGCGGTGGGCGCGGCCGCTGGCTTGGTCTTCGGCGGCCGGGTTCCACCAGGGGTCGACGATGATGACGTAGTCGGCCACGGTCAGGTTCAGGCCAAAGCCACCGGCCTTGAGGCTGATCAAAAACACCTCGCCCTGGCCTTGCTGGAAGGCCGCCACGCGCTTGCCGCGTTCAGCCGCTGGGGTGCTGCCATCCAGGTACTGGTAGGCCACGCCGAGTGACTCCAGCCGCTCGGCCAGGAGCTTGAGGTATTCGGTGAACTGGCTGAACACCAAGGCCTTGTGCTGGCCCGCCACCAGCTCCTGCACCAGGCGCTCAAACTCGTCGATCTTGGCACCCGACAGCCCCATCTCCGGCACCACCAGGCGCGGGTCGCAGGCGGCGCGGCGCAGCTTCATCAGCTCGGCCAGCATGCGGATCTGTGGGCCTTTTTTGTCGCGGGCGGCCTTTTCCACTTCCTCGCGGGCTTGGCGGCGCAGGGCTTCTTGCAAGGCGCGTTCGGCCTCGCTGGGCTGCACCAGGTGGACGATCTCGGTGCGCGGCGGCAGGTCTTGCAGCACCTGGGCCTTGGTTCGGCGCAGCAAGAAGGGTGCAATGATGCGGCGCAGGCGTTGGCGCACCGCCGGGTCTTGCTGGCGCTCTATAGGCCCGGCAAAGCGCTCTTGAAACTGGCTGGCACTGCCCAGCAGGCCAGGGTTCAAAATGCTCATCAGCGACCACAGCTCGGAGAGCCGGTTTTCCACCGGTGTGCCTGACAGCGCCAGCCTAAAGTCCGCATTGAGCTGGCTGACAACCTGGGCGCGTTTGGTGGCGGCATTCTTGAGCGCCTGCGCTTCGTCCAGCACCAGGCTGGCCCAGGTGTGGGCCGTGAAGGCCTCGCCGTCTTGCTGCACCAGGCCGTAGCTGGCCACCAGCACATGGCCGGGGCCCAGGTCTTTGAAGATTTGGCGGCGGTCGGCAGCCTCGTGATAGATGTGGACCTCCAAGCTGGGTGCAAAGCGGTGGATCTCATCGCGCCAGTTGCTGCACACCGAGGTCGGGGCCAGCACCAGGGCCGAGCCTAGCTTGGCGCGCTGCAGCAGCAGGGCCAAGGTCTGCACGGTTTTGCCCAGGCCCATGTCGTCGGCCAGGCAGGCCCCCAGGCCCGAGCGAGCCAAGCGTGCCATCCACTGGTAGCCTTGGCGCTGATAGTCTCTCAACTCTGCCTGTATAGTGCGCGGAACGGGTGCATCCCACTCGGTGGCTTTGGCCAGCGCATCCACGCGCTCGCGCCAGGCTTTGTCGCCTTTCAAGTCCACGCCGTCGAGCTGTTCGCTGAGCCACGCAGCGGCGGCATGCGGCAGTTGCAGGCCCGCCTTTTTGCTGGTTTGCGCCAGGCCGTCCAGGTCTTTGAGCTGCTGCTTCAGCCGGTCGCTAAGGGCCAGCACTTGGCCCTCGGCCAGAGTCACAAAGCGGCTGCTGCTGCCGCGCATCAAGCCCAGCAGTTGCTGCAGGCTGATGACGCGGTCTTCGTCCAGTTGCACCTCGCCTTCCAGCGCCAGCCAGTCTCGGCCACTGCCCACGGTGATGGACATCTGCTGGCTGTGCACTTGCTGGATGTTGACGGCCCGGCCCTTGGGCCAGTCGATGGCCACCACACCGGGCAAGCTGGGCAGCCGGTCCAGCGCGCTCAGGGTTTCTTCGGGCTCTTCAAGCAACACGGCCTGGTCGGGGCTGTGCTCGGGGTCCAGCATGGGCAGGGCTTCGAGCACGCTGGCCAGCCAGCGCCGCTCTTCAGCCAGCTTGCGCTCGCACCAAAGGTTGTCGCCGTCATGCACACACACCATGCGGCTGCGGCCCAGGCCAGGCACCACCAGCGGGCCAAAGTCGCCAAAGGGCTGCACCACCAAGCGCAGGGTCAGGCCCTCACCGGCGGGGGCCAGTTGCGCACGCAGGCGGCTCTCGGCGGGCATTTGGCGGCCCGTCTGCGCGTCGCCCTGTAGCTCAAAGTGCGAGGCCAAGGCTTGCAGGGCCGCGTTCAGCTCGGCCTGGGCATGGGCGGGCACACGCCAGCCCCCGGCAATCAGGTCGGCCACTTGCTGCTGGGCTGGGCTGATGTGGATGAGCTTGGCCGCCTCGGGGCTGGCGCGCACAAGGCGCCACTGGGCCCGGTCTTCTTCAGCGGCGCGGCGGTCGTCGCCCCACAGCATCAGGTGCTCGGGCAGTTTGGGCACTGTGGGCAAACTGATAGGCGGGTCGATCTCGAACACATAGTGGGCGGCAGCGCCCTCGCCCTCGCGCTTCACCAACAAGCGGGGCTGGGCGGGCACCATCTCCAGCCACTGCTGGGGGGCGTCCTCCAGCATCACGTGGGGGTGGCCTTTCAAGGCTTGCAGCGCACCGGTGATGTTGAGCACCGGCTGGTTGCCATGGCTGTTGCGTGGGCGTTGCAAGTGCCGCAGCACAGCGCTGTCGCGTGCGGGCAGGCTTTGGCGCTTTTGCGCGGCCAGCCAGCCCAAGGGCTTGAGCTTGACGGCCCCCCGGGCACCCGTGCTCATTTCCAGCATGCTCAGGTCGATGGGGCGGCCGTGCTCGTCAATGTTCAAGCTCCAGGCCCATTGCAGCGCTGGCTTGTCGGCCACGGCGGCCGTGTCGGCAGGAGCACCAAGGTTCAGTACGGCCTGCAAGGCGTCGCGCCAAGGCTCAGTCGGAACGCCAAACAGGCGCGCGGGCCGCTCCGCAGTCGGGTGGGCCCAGTCCGCACTGGGCCAGCCCAGGCGTTCGCAGGCTTCGAGCGCTGGGGCCAAGAGGCTGCCCAGGCGCTGGGACCGCAGGTGCTCCAGCGTTCTGCTCCATTGGCCGTCTTTGGGCGGCTCTCCTGCGGGTTTGCCCAGCCAGGCCAGTTGCAGCAAGGCCACTTCGTCGAGGTCCCGCTTCAGGTACTCGGTGTAGTGCGGTGGTCAGGGGGCTTTGCCCAGCCGAGCATCGATGACTTGCACCCAGGCACCAAAAGGGCCGTCGTCGATGTCGGGCTGGCGGCGGCCAGACGCAGCCACACACAGCTTGCGTGCGACCTCCCAGTCTTTGTGGTCTTCACTGGTCAGCCAGGCCAACACTTCAAGCTGTTGCAGCCAGTGCGGCAGCATCTCTGCCCACTTCAGCTTATTGGCACGCAGGGCTTTGCTGTTGGCAGCAAACATGGTGCGGGCAGCAACCAGGTCGCCTGCCTGCATCTGCCTGAGCGCCTGCACCGCCTGCGAGACCCCCGGCAGCATCGCCCAATCGGCACCCAATAGAGTGTCCGCCTGTGCGCCGCAGGCGTCGCCCGACAAGGCCACGCCCAAGTACAGGCATGTCGCGGCCTGGGGCTTGAGCCGGCCGGCTTTGATCTCTGCTTCGAGCCATGTGATCGCCAAGGGATAGTGGGGCTCATCACTCTGGCTCAGGGTGATCAGCATCAAATGTTGCAGCCACAATGGGTCGGCTTGGCTCATCAGTTCGGGTAGCCACGCCTCACCAATAACATGCACCTCCCAGATACGCCGGTGCCCTTCTAGCCCGCGCGTTTCAAGCATGGCTTCAGCCTGCTCAGCAGTGCGGCCCAGCCACAAGTGCGCACGCACCACGCAGTGGCCCACGGCCGCTATTTCTGGCCGGGCGGACCAGGTATAGCCATGGGCTGCTTTGAGCCGCTGCGCCAAGTGCGCCCAGAGCGGCTCGGGCTCAACGCTGGTGTAGACGCGCAGCAATGCTTCGCGGTAGCCCTGGGCGGCAGGGTTGAGTTCTTGGCGCCCGTTCAGGCTGGGCTTTACCAACTCGCGCTCGCGCAACGCCGCCAGCGCGGGCCGCACGGTGGCCTCATTCGCCGTACCCTGCCAGCCGACCAAGCTGCCATGCTGGCGCATGACCTCGGCCATCTCAGCGGTGGTGGTGCTTTGGGACAGCAAGAGCATCATGTCCAGCACCTGTTGCACTCGCCCCTCGTCCAAGGGCGGTTTGGGCTGAACAGGCTTGTTGCTGACTTTGGCGCTACCACTCGGCCCTGACCAAGGCTGGCCCGAGGGCGTTATGTAGCTGAGCCCTGATGGCTTGAACTTGGCCACTGAGGGCTCCTTCTTCACGGTGTGTCTCGGTCCATTTTGCCGAGAATCTCTGGAGCCCCCTGACAATGCGTGCTCATTGTCGGCCCCGCCATGAACACCACCGAAGTCTTCCTCATCGCCATGCTGATCATCCTCACCGTGCCCTATGCGGTGTGGCGGCTGGGGCGCACCGAGCACTTTGCGCCTTTGGTGGTGGTGCAAATCTTGACGGGCATTGCGCTCGGGCCTGGGGTGCTGGGGGCGGTGTTCCCGGACTATTACAAGTTCGTCTTTGCCCCGCCCGTCATCCAGTCGCTCAACGGTATTGCGTGGTGGGCGGTGAGCCTGTTTGTGTTCATTGCCGGCATGGAGCTGGACCTGCGCGCCGCCTGGGCACACCGCAAAGAGACCAGCATCACGGCCGGGCTGGCTTTTGGCTTCCCGTTTGTGTTGGGGAGCACGGCCGCCACCGTGATGGTGGGAGAAGCCCTGTGGGTAGGCCCGCAAGCGCTGAACTGGCAGTTTGTGGCGGGCGTTGGCATGTCGTGCTCGGTCACTGCTTTGCCGATCTTGATGCTCTTTATGGAGAAACTGGCCATCCTGCGCCAGCCCCTGGGCCAGCGCATCTTGCGCTATGCGAGCATCGACGACATCGCCATTTGGGGCGTGTTGGCCATCATCTTGATGGACTGGCAGCGCGTGGGCAAGCAGGCGCTGTTCTTGGCTTTGTTTGCCGGGGCCGCCTGGGGCCTTCGGCGCGCCATGGCCAAGCTACCCAGCACAGACCGCTGGTATGTGGCGCTGATCTGGTTGCTGCTGTGCGCCTTTGGCGCCGACTGGTGCGGCCTGCATTACATGGTGGGCGCCTTCTTGGCCGGTGTGGTGCTGGACGCCGAGTGGTTTGACCAAGACCAGCTTGACCTGCTGCGCCACCATGTGCTGCTGGTGATGATGCCGGTGTTTTTTCTCTCCACCGGCCTGCGCACCAGTTGGGGCGTGGGCGGCGCGGCTGTGTTCCTGATGGCGGGCGTGCTGTTGGTGGCGTCGGTGGTGGGCAAGCTGGCGGGTGTGCACCTGGCCGGGCGCATCTTGGGCTGGAAGCCGGGCGAGGCTTCGCTGATCGGCTGGCTGCTGCAGACCAAGGCGCTGATCATGATCATCTTTGCCAACGTGCTGCTGGACAAACAGATCATCACCGCCGACACCTTCACCGCCCTGCTGCTGATGGCCGTAGGCAGCACCATGCTGACCATTCCGGTGGTGACGCCGAAGTTGGCGGGGTGGCGCGGCTAGAGCCGCTCGATCTGATGCCTCACCCGCAGCGGCTCTGGGCCGTCACCCTTCGCGTGACAATGAGGCCCTCGACTCTCAGCCCCCACTTCCATCGAATGAACCATTTGCTCTGGCGCCGTTTGCTGCTCACCTGCGCATGTGTGGCCCTCTTGCTGCATAGCCTTGGCAGCCGTGCGGCTGACTTACCGACGCTGGACACGGTGGTGGACCAAGCGGAGGTGCTGTCGGTGGAGGCCAAGGCTGATCTGCGGGCCAAGCTCGCATCCTTTGAGCGAGACCATCAGCTCGCGATGGTGGTGGTGTTGATGCCCTCGACCGCACCAGACACCGTCGAAGAGCGGGCCAGGCAATTGGCCAATGCATGGCAGATTGGCCGCAGCTTCCAAGGCCGGGGGATGCTGTTGTTGGTCGCAGTGAAGGACCGCCGCTATCGGCTAGAAGTATCCAATGCATTGGCTGATGCATTGACGGATGAAGAGGCGAAGAACCTTTTGGCAGAGCACTTGCGCCCCGGTCTGCGTGCGGGTAACGCCGATCTCGCGGTCGGCCAGTTGCTGGATGCCTTGGCTGCTCACTTCACAGCACGGCACACAGAGATGGTGGTGTCGACTGCCGAAGCAAGCAGCGCTGTGGCGAAGGACGAGGTTGCTGGTGAAGACGCAGAGTCTGCGAAGACAAGGTCTTATGCGATCTGGATCATCCTCGGAACCATGGTCGTAGGGCTGATCTTGGTGGGCCTTGCCATTTGGGCCTGTGTTGCACTTGCGCGCTGGCTCATCGCCCGCACCGGCCGTAAGCCCCAACCCTGGATGGCGTGGGGCGGCGGCGCTGCCATTCTGAGTGTGACAGCGATCGCCACTGGGTGGATACCTCTGCTCGGCGTGGTCTTGACCATGGTTCTGATGGCCACGACTTGGTTTGGCATGCGCGCCTTGATCAGCATGGTGACGAATGGTCAGGCCAGCAGCAGCGATGACGACTCCTCGTTCGGAAGCTCGACAAGAACCGGTGGCTCGGTGAGCTCTGGCAGCACTTCATCCTCATCGGATGACAGCGGGTCTGGGGGAAGTTCAGACTACGACGGGCGCGGTGCGTCTGACAGCTACTGACTGATGCAGGTTAGGAATGCAGAGAGAACACTGGCGCAAAGTTTTTTGGGTCACGGCGCTGACCTCGCTGGTCTCTTGGATGCTCATGGTCTTCGGCATTGGCATTGAATTGCTGCCCGAACCCGATGCCCCCTCTGCACCGAAGACCAACGTGCTGGCTGTATGGCAGATGCTGGTCACTGCATGCGCGGTGGTGGCACCCGTCGTTGCCGTGGTGAGCGGGTATGGGGCCTGGATTTATCCCATCATCGTCGCCAGCGATAAGTCGGATGATTGAAGCTCGCCATCAATAAGGATGGCTTGACTTTTGTCTCTCCCTTACGAAGAGACCGTTGGCTGGATAGGCTCTCGTCGCGGGTGGCCCGGCAGATGGAGGGCAATGCCCCTACGCCAGTGCCGTTAAATAGGTATTTGCGATACTTATTCAAACAACATCGCCGTGTGGAGCGATGCGCTTTGGAGAACCCCACCTCATGCTCGACGACACCACCCGCGCCTTGGTTAAGGCCACCGTGCCGACCCTGGCCACCCATGGCGAGGCCCTGACCCGCCACTTCTACCAGCGGCTGTTTACCCACCACCCCATGCTCAAGGAGGTGTTCAACCAAGGGCACCAGCACACGGGCAGCCAGCAGCAGGCCCTGGCCGCCGCCGTGCTGGCCTATGCCCAACACATTGATGAGCCCAGCGCGCTGCAGCCCGCCTTGCTGCATATTGCGCACAAGCATGTGTCCTTGGGCATTCGCCCTGAGCACTATCCCCTGGTGGGCCAGCAACTGCTGGCCGCCATGCGCGATGTGATGGGCGATGAGGCCGCCACGCCTGAGCTGCTGGCTGCCTGGGCCGCCGCCTACGGCCAACTGGCCGAGGTCTTGATCGACCAAGAGCGCACGCTCTATGCCCAAGCTGCCCAGCAGCCGGGCGGCTGGACGGGTGCGCGAAGCATGCGCGTGCGGCGCAAAGCCGCGCAAGGCGAAGCCATCTGCAGCTTTGAGCTGGTGCCCACCGACGGCGGCCCGCTGCCCCTCTACCGCCCCGGCCAATATGTGAGCGTGAGCCAATGGGTGCCCGACTGGGGCCTGCAACAGTGGCGCCAATACAGCCTGGTCGGCGCGCCCGGCGGCGACTGCCTGCAGATCGGCGTAAAGCGTGAGGCAAAGGCCCCCCACAGCGGCTGCCCCATGGGCCAGGTCTCCACCGCCCTGCACGCCCGCGTGCAAGAGGGCGACGTGCTGGCCGTCACCGCCCCGGCGGGTGACTTTGTGCTGCACGAAGACCGCCACACCCCGCTGCTGCTGCTGAGCGGCGGCGTGGGTATCACCCCCATGATGTCCATGCTGGCCCACCTGGCGGCGCAGCGCAGCCCACGTGAGCTGCACTTCTGGCACGCCTGCCAAAGCCCCCGCCACCAAGCCTTTGCGGCCGAGATGCAAGCGCACCTCGCTCACCTTTCGAACGCCCACTGGCGCGTGGCGTTTGAGGCCGATGCGCCCGCCGAGCCATGGGCCCTTGCCGGGCGGCTGAATGTGGGCGACTTGCCTAAGAGCCTATGGGCAAAGGTGGACGTTTACCTCTGCGGGCCGCTGGGCTTTATGGCGGCGCAGCGGGAGGCTTTGTTGGCGGCAGGTTTGCCGAGCGAGCGGCTGCATCAGGAGAGTTTTGGGGGGAGGTGAACAAGTCCGCTTCAGTAAACGCATCATCGGGATGCGCCATAAGTGGCGGCAGGTCAGGGTTGCAAGCCGGTGTTTTCAAATAGCCGCACTAAAGCTGCGAATCAGTTAAGCCAAAGCATTCAGCGTTCAATTATGAGCTCCAGGACGGGTTGGCCAAACTCAGGATCGCCGTCTCACAGGCCGCTAACCGAAGGATGCACCGCCGGCCTTCCGGACTGACTCCGCGAAAGAGAGGTGGCCCTTAACCTTCGGCAGATCGGCTTGCTGAATGCCGTTCCTCTCCATCAAGTACCGGTACGCGCGGATTCGGTTCCTGTATGCCTTGGTGAGACGAACCTCCTCCCCGTGCACAAGCAGGCCGTGAACCTTCAATCGACTCGGGATTTCTACTCGCTCAGTTTTCGCTTCAGACAGGCGCCAAGAGCTGGCTGCAAAGAGTTCGTATACCTCGCGGGCAAGCTGATCGGGCACGGCTTCCAATCCCGAGAAGACAATGTCGTCTGCGTACCTTGTCAGCCGCAGTGAATACCGCTCCGCCAGCAAAGATAAGCGTTGGTCGATGTCGCAAAGTGCAATGTTCGACAGAACAGGGCTAGTAGGTGCCCCCTGTGCCAGCACTCCCGAAAAGCAAGCGAGACGAGCGACGATGCCTGCGCCGGACTCTGGAAATCCGAGATCCACTAACCGCGCAGCAACTAGGCCTTCAGGAGTAGTGGGGAAGAAGTTCTCGATATCGAACGAGCACACCCAGCGTGCACCTAGGTGCTGCCTTGCGGCATCTATGTGACTGAGCCCAGGCACGAATCCAAAGACATGTCCCGGTCGGTAGTACTTTGCTTGCAACCGGACTGCCAACCACTTTTGTATAACTTTTAGCGCGACGCGTGGTGCTGTGATGTCACGAGACCCCCGGCCTTTGGGGATTGAAAAATGCCGATAGTGCCTGTGTTGTCTGTGGAGCATTGACCACACCAGACCCTCGCTCACGCCGAGCATTGCGGCAAGAGCTCGGGGAGAGGAAACCGGGGGGAGATCAAGCGCACATAGACGACGAATGCATTCGTCCTCCCCTGGGCTAGCAAGGGGACCAAGTACGCGAAGCAACTCCTCTGGACCTGAAAGGCCAAAGCAGAGACGATCAAGAAAGAGGTGCGGGAGCCTCATTTAGCAAAGTCAACTTTCGTTTTGGAGCCGGCGAACTGGCTGCGGATTCGAAGGAGCCGCAGCCAGTTCGCCGGATCCCTTCTATCCGTGATCTTGGCGAATGGGCATGATTCACACCCGCGCCGAGACTCCCGCACAGCAAGATTATCGCTTACCACGCGCGAGTGCAAGCAGCCTTGATACGTCGGGGCTGCTGCGCCCATGGAGGGTGGTGCCAAGCGCCCTGATCGTTGCCGCACTTGGTACATAGGAGCCGTCTCCAAGCCTCACGACTTCCGAGGCTTTACGAAGCACGTCAAGACGGCGAGTAAGCCAATCGGCGGACGGGACCGACAACCCTTTCCTTGTTAACTTCTCCCGCAACTCCTCGGCAGTAACTGGGGCGGATGCGCGAATTTGGCGGAGAAGCGCGAGCTTTCCGGGGGCATTCCCTTCGCCTAGTTGTGTCAATGAACTGAGACTCAGTGCGAATGACGAAAGGAAGAGCCCGAGGCGCTCCGATATGGCCAGCCGGTGATCCTCGTCGAGACTTCGTTTCGCATCTATCCAGACCATTGCGTCACGATGAGTCACTGACAAAAAGAGATTTCGAACGAGGTCCGGAAATGCATACAGTACGGTTGCCCTAGCCCCTGCTTCAATATCTTGAGAGGTCGTGTCGAGCAAAAGAACATCAACCACAACCCCATCTTCACTCAGAAGTTGTCGGGCTGAATCGATAGATTGCCTGCTGGGTACTTGGCGACCAATAGGGTTTCGCTCAACTTTGATAAAGACAAAGTAGTGGGACTTATCGGCTGGATCCCTGATCGGTTCAGAGACGGGCGTGAGTCCCGCCTCAAGCAGTCGATCGACAATGTGTTCAGATTCAGTCACTCAATTGCCTCATTGCCGCTGATATAGAGCCCACGTACGCTTCGACCCTTTTTGGCCATTGCTTTGCGATGCTTACTGGGACATTCGAAAGCTTGAAGTCTGCGCCTGATGAAAAGTCGATCCGAACTTCTGATTTGTAGTCTGCCGCGACACGCACGGCGTAGCCGGTCTCCATGATTGCGGCTACTTCGTGACAGTTCGAGATGGCTCGCGCACATAGCCCGGCAGTGTCATTGTCTCCAAGCTTCTCCGCACGCTTTTTCCCTAGCTTCAATTCGCGAATCAGAGAACCCCTCAATAGTTCGGGAACGTCTTTGTGCGGCAACTCAGTCCATTGGTCTTTCATATCGGCGAGCGATCGACTGAGAGGGATGAAAGTCGCGTAGTAGAACCGATTGAACGCACTGCGGGCAAACTCGTCACGCTGCCCAGGGTCCGTTCGCTTGATTGCCTCTTGCTGCAGATGTTGTGCTACGTCTTCCATCCTCTAATCTCATTCGAGCTTAAGTGGAACCTCTATCCATGGCGTGGGCGGAGGCCTCCTGATAGCAGCGCCGATTGGCGTGCCGTTCCGGAGTTAGCCTGGATCGGTCGCGATTGCGAATAAACGAGCCTGTGTCCATTACAGGCAATACGTAAGATTGGGCCAGGGACATGACTTTATTGGCCATGTTAGCGCAGCCAACTATGCGCGGGCATTATCGTCCTCATGCTCGGTATTGGATCCGCCGTGTAGCCTGTACATCCTTTGCACTTGGGACGTGCGGCCTTCCTGCACTGTGTCTTATGCTCAAGCACCCCTCCCCCGAGCCCCACCATGCAACTCACCCGCTTCACCGACTTTGGCCTTCGTGTGCTGATGTACCTGTGCACCCCGGCGCCGGATCAGCGCGAGCAGGCTGTCACGGTGGCCGAGATTGCGGAGCGCTTTGAGGTCTCGCGCCACCACCTCAACAAGGTGGTGCAGTTTTTGGCGCAGCAGGGCTGGGTGGTGACCACGCGGGGTAAGGGCGGTGGCTTGGCGTTGGCGCAGCCGCCCAGCCACTATCGGCTGGGGCAGCTCATTCGCACGTTGGAGGGGGATTTGCCGTTGATCGACTGTGCGGAGCCGCCCTGCGCGCTGCACCGCCGCTGTGGGCTCAAGCCGCTGTTGGATGAGGGGCTGGACGCGTTTTTTGCCGCGCTGGATGCGCACACGCTGGCGGACACGCACACGGCCAAGACGCAGCAGGTGCTGGTCAAGTTGCAGCGGCTGAGTCGGCCTAGCGTTTGAGGCCATCCGTCCGTTCGCGCTGAGCCCGTCGAAGCCCTTGGGCTTGCTCAGGGCGAACGGTCAAACTGTGGGCGTACGGATCAGGTGCGGTAGAACGCTTCGACCGCGCCCTTGAGCTTGACGGTGATGGGCTTGCCCTTGCGGTCCACCGTCTTGCCCACGGGCACGCGGATCCAGCCTTCGGAGATGCAGTACTCCTCCACATCAAAGCGCTCTTTGCCGTTAAAGCGGATGCCGATGTCGTGCTCAAAAATTGCCGCCACGTGGTGGGGGCTCTTGGGGTCTACCGACAGGCGGTCGGGCAGGGTGGGTTTGTCGGCGGGGGTTGGGGTGGGGGTATCGGTCATGGTGTCGTTGGTTTGAGAAGAGATCCGTTCGTCCTGAGCGTGTCGAAGGACAGGGCTTCGACACGCTCAGCCCGAACGGTGTCATGCCATGTGTGTTGAAAGTACCGTTGCTCAGTCGGCCAGGCCCGCAAAGACGTTTTGCACGTCTTCGTTGGCGTCCAGCGCGGCCAAAAAAGTTTCCACCTCGTCAAGCTGCCCGGCCGTGAGGCTGCTGGCGGCGATGGGGTTCTTGGGCTTGTAGCCCAGTTTGGCAGACAGCACGGTGAAGCCTTGCGCGGGCAGGGCGCGGCTCACCAAGTCCAGGTCGGTCGGGTCGGTCAAGAACAGCGTGGCGCCGTCTTCGCCGGGCTCCAGGTCTTGCGCACCGGCCTCGATGGCGGCCATGTCGGGGTCAGCGCCCGGGGTGGTGGGCTCGGCCTCGATCAGGCCCAGGTGTTCAAAGTCCCAGGCCACCGAGCCCGAGGTGCCCAGCTGCCCTTTGCGGAACAGCACCCGCATGTCCGAAGCCGCGCGGTTGACGTTGTCGGTCAGGCATTCCACCATCACCGGCACGCGGTGCGGCGCAAAGCCTTCATAGAGCGCGTATTCAAAGTGCACGGTCTCGCCGGTCAGGCCCGCGCCCTTTTTGATGGCGCGGTCCAGCGTGTCTTTGGGCATAGAGACCTTGCGGGCCTGCTCCACCACCAAGCGCAGCTTGGAGTTGGCGGCTGGGTCAGCCCCATTGCGCGCGGCAATCATGATGTCTTTGGCCAGCTTGCCAAACAGCCGCCCTTTGGCATTGGCTGCCAGGTCTTTGTGCTTTGCTTTCCATTGCGCGCCCATCGCTCGCTCCTCAAGTGCTAGTGCTGTGCCAGTCAGGCCGGGGTCCAAGGCCCCTGGCATGTGGCGGGCGGTGGTGGCTTAGAAGAGGGGGGATTTTAGGCGCCGCCACTTCTGCCCATGATGCGCCCCTAGAAGCCCTGCTAAACTAGTCAGAGTTCTAGTCAGATGGAGAGCGCCATGCAATCCTGGCCCATTCAAGACGCCAAGGCGCGGTTCAGCGAGTTCTTGGAAACCTGTCTGGCTGAAGGCCCGCAGATGGTGACCAAGCGCGGCAGCGAGGCTGCTGTGCTGGTGCCCGTGGCGGAGTGGAAGCGCCTGCAGGCTGCTGCCCGCCCTTTTTTGAAGCAACTGCTGCTGACCCCAGAGGGCCGAGGCGAGCTGACGCTGCCTGCGCGCGGCCGGGCGCAGAGGCGCCCCGTTGACCCGCTGGCCTGAGCACGATGTACCTGCTAGACACCAACGTCGTCTCTGAGTTGCGCAAGCCCAAGCCGCACGGCGCGGTGCTGGCTTGGCTGCAGGCGGTGGACGAGCCGCTCTTGTTTTTGTCGGCCGTCACCGTGGGCGAGATTCAAGCCGGGATTGAACTCACCCGAGAGCAAGACCCGCCCAAGGCCGAGGCGCTGGAGGCGTGGCTGGCCCAAGTGGCCAGCGCCTACAACGTGCTGCCCATGGACGCCCTCGCCTTCAGAGCCGGGGCGCAGCTCATGCACCGGCAATCCAACACCCTCATGGAAGACGCCATGATCGCCGCCACCGCCAAAGTCCACGGTCTGACGGTCGTTACCCGCAATGTGGCGGACTTCAAGCATTTTGAGGTGCCTGTGCTCAATCCCTTCAAGCCGCAGGCCTGACGCGCCGAAAACACCGCATGTGCCGTCTTGCCGCCTACTTGGGTGAGCCGCTTTTCTTGGAAGAGCTGATCGCCAAACCCCGCCACTCACTGATGCGGCAGTCGCTGCGCGCGGAAGAGGCCAAGATCGTCACCAATGGCGACGGCTTTGGCATTGGCTGGTATGGCGAGCGCGAGCAGCCCGGCGTCTACCGCGAGGTGATGCCCGCCTGGAGCGACGACAACCTGCTGGCGCTCTCTCAAACCCTGACTTCGCGCCTGTTTTTTGCCCATGTGCGCGCCGCCACGGCCGGCGGCATTGCACGGCAAAACTGCCACCCTTTCCGGCTGGGCCGCTACCTGTTCATGCACAACGGCCAGATCGGCGGCTACCCCCTGCTGCGCCGCAGCCTGGAAGCCCAACTGCCTGACGAGCTCTATGCCGAGCGGCGGGGTGGAACAGATTCAGAACTGCTTTTCTTGCTGATGCTGGCCCGCATCCACAGCGGCACCCCGGCCGAAGACGCCGCGCTGCACGTGCTGGACGACACCCTGGCCTTGATGCGCGAGCGGGGCGTAGAGGCCCCGCTGCGCTTTGCCGCCGTGCTGGCCGATGGCGAGCGCCTGCACGCCTTTCGCATCGCCAGCGACGCCCAGCCACCCACACTCTACCTGCGCCGCTGCCACAACGGCACCATCATCGCCAGCGAGCCGCTGTGCGAAGACGAGCCGGGCTGGCAAATGCTGCCGGATGGGGCGGTGGTGACGGTGGAGGCCGGATCACCAGGGGTGCAGATGCGGCGGCATGAGGTGGGCGTGGTGGTGTGAGCGGGGCGCCGCTCGCGCGTCACCCCAGCGCCAGCCACATATGCACCTTGGCCCGGTAGTCGCTGCCCGTCCAAATGGCCATGGGCTCGACGCCAAAGGCCTTGAAGCCGCAGGCCTCGTATAAGGCCACCGCCGGCGCATTGCCCTCGGTCACGGTCAGCGTCACCAGCGTCACCCCGGGCCGCGCCCGGGCGGCATCCAACGCCGCCCTCAACAGCGCCCGCCCCGCACCACAGCCCCGCGCCTGCTCGCTGACAAACATGCCGATCACATGCGCTTTGTGGCGCGTTTTGGGCTTGGCCGCAAACTCAATGGTCACCGTGCCCACCAACGCGTCCCCCACAAACGCCCCAAAACCAATGCTCAAGCCCGAGGGGTCGGCGATACGCCGCAGCCACCAAGCCTCGGGCTCCAGTGCGCGCTCTTCGGGGGTGGAGGTGAAGGCGTCGGGCGCGGAGGCATAGGCATGCAGCATCAGGCTGCGGTAGGGCTGGAGGTCGGTGGGGTGCAGGGGGCGGACGAGCAGCGGTGGAGATAGCGTCATGCTGTTCAGGCATCCAGAAATGGGTTGAGCAAAGCAACCCCGCAGCCTGCGAAATCTGCCGTGTTGCGCGTCACCACGGTTAGGCCATAGACCAAAGCGGTGGCCGCGATCTGTTTGTCGAGTTCAAGCTGTGCGTGCGGCACCCGCAGACGGCCCCAGACCTGAGCTGCTTCTTGTCCAAAAGGCAGGATGTTGGCTTGATAGTCGGTCACTACGCTGTGCAGCCATTGGTCGAGCAGATCGGCCTGCGTGTGATCTCCTCGGTAGCGGATCAACTCCACACCCCGACGAAGTTCACCGACCGTGATGACGGACAGGTACAGCGGATGGCCCGCTTCACGCGCAGTCTTGAAGAAGGCTTGCACACCCGCATGCGCGCGCGCTGCTTTGCGCAACTCGCTGATGACGTTGGTGTCAATCAAATACATGGGGCGCAGGTGCTGACGCCGGGGCGCGGACAAAGTCTTCGTCGCGCCCCACGGCGGGGATGCTCATCAACACCTCCGCAAAGCTTTTGGCACGGGGATGCAAGAGCGCCGCTTCCAAGATGGCGCGGTGCTCGGCTTCCGCGCTGCGGCCATGTCGGCTGGCCCGCTGCTTGAGCGCCTGCGCCACGGCGTCATCGACGTTTCTCACCAGTAGATTGGCCATGCAAAGTCCTCAGGACGCAAATTGCTATCAATGATAGCGCCGTGAGCCTTGGAACCACAAGCCCCATCGATCACCCCGTACAAACCCCCAAATTACTTTAGAACTAAACCTTTTACATTGCAGCTATTGCGCTGCCTGAGCCTACTCGCGTTGCGCGGGTGGGCCCGGTGTGCACGGATGGATGGAGGCTGCATGAAGATCGTCTGCATTGGCGGGGGCCCAGCAGGGCTGTACTTTGGGCTGTTGATGAAAAAGCTCAACCCGGCCCACGACATCACGGTGGTGGAGCGCAACAAGCCCTACGACACCTTTGGCTGGGGTGTGGTGTTCTCGGACGCCACCATGGACAACATGCGGGTGTGGGACCCGGTCTCGGCGGCCGAGATCCAGCAGGCTTTTAACCACTGGGACGACATCGAGACCCACATCAAGGGCGAGGTCATCCGCTCGGGCGGCCATGGCTTTGTGGGCATTGGGCGCAAGAAGCTGCTGAACATCTTGCAGGCGCGCTGCGAGGCCCTGGGCGTGAAGCTGGTGTTCGAGGCCGATGTGCAGTCGGACGAGGACTACCCCGACGCCGACCTGATCATTGCCAGCGACGGCATCAACTCGCGCATCCGCGGCCGCTATGAGGAGGTGTTCAAGCCCGACATCGTCACCCGGCCCAACCGCTACATCTGGCTGGGCACCAAGCGCCTGTACGACGCCTTCACCTTCTTGTTCGAGAAGACCGAGCACGGCTGGTTCCAGGCCCATATCTACAAGTTTGACGAGACGACGTCGACCTTCATCGTCGAATGCCCCGAGCATGTGTGGCAGGCCCATGGGCTGGACCAAGCCGACCAAGCCCAGAGCATTGCGTTTTGCGAAAAGCTCTTTGCCCAAAACCTGCAAGGCCATGCGCTGATGACCAATGGGCGGCACTTGCGCGGCTCGGCCTGGCTGAACTTTCAGCGGGTCAAGTGCGAGCAATGGTCGCACTTCAACGGCCGCTCGCAGGTGGTGCTGATGGGCGACGCGGTGCACACCGCGCACTTTGCGATTGGCTCGGGCACCAAGCTGGCGATTGAAGATGCGATTGAGCTGACCCGGCAATTCAAAGAGTTGGGTGATGCCCCCGCACACATCCCCGACGTGTTGGCCCGCTACCAAGCGCTGCGCGCCGTGGATGTGCTGCGCCTGCAGAACGCCGCCTGGAACGCAATGGAGTGGTTTGAGGCCTGCGGCGAGCGCTATTGCGACCAGCTGCCGCCGCCGCAGTTTGTCTACTCCATGCTGACCCGCAGCCAGCGCATCAGCCACGAGAACCTGCGCCTGCGCGACAAGGCCTGGCTGGAGGGCTATGAGCGCTGGTTTGCGGCGCAAGCCAAGAGCCAGGCCGCCAGCCCCGCCGCCGGGCCGCCCCAAGGCGGGGCAGCCCCCTCGGGGGGTGGCGAGGATCGCGGCGCAGCCGGGACCGCAGCCTGGGGGCCTGCTATTCCGCCTATGTTTACGCCATACACCGTGAAGGGCACGACCCTCAAGAACCGTGTGATGGTGTCGCCCATGGCGCAGATGGCGGCCTCTGCCCAGCCCTATTTGCCCGATGGACAAGTGCCCCGTGCCATGACCCGCGCCGACATGGACGCGGTGCGCGACGCGCTGGTGGCCAGCACCCGCCGCGCGGCCGAATGTGGCTTTGACTGGCTGGAGCTGCACTGTGCCCACGGCTACTTGCTGTCGAGCTTTATCTCGCCGCTGACCAACCGGCGCGAGGACGACTATGGCGGCTCGCTGGAGAACCGTCTGCGCTACCCGTTGGAGGTGCTGCGCGCGGTGCGTGCGGCCTGGCCAGCCCAGTTGCCGCTGTCGGTGCGCATCTCGGCGCACGACTGGGTGGAGGGCGGCATCACCCCCGACGACGCAGTGGCCATGGCCCGAGCCTTCAAGGCGGCGGGGGCCGACATGATCGACGTGTCTTCCGGCCAGGTCAGCCCGGCGCAAAAGCCGGTCTATGGCCGCATGTTCCAAACGCCGTTTGCCGACCGCGTGCGCCAAGAGGCGGGCATCGCCACCATCGCCGTGGGCGCCATCAGCGAGGCCGACCATGTCAACAGCATCATCGCCGCCGGCCGAGCCGACCTGTGCGCCGTGGCCCGCCCGCACCTGGCCAACCCAGCCTGGACGCTGACCGAGGCCGCCAAGATCGGCTACACGCCCATTGAGTGGCCGCGGGCCTATGTGTCGGGCAAATCGCAGAAGCCCGAACAACATGGTTGGGCCGTGGCCGATGTGGCCGACGAAGCCGCTGTGGCGGCGGCCTTTGCAAAGGCTCGCAGCGAACGTGGCGAGGTGGCCGTGCTGGTGAACAACGCGGGCCAGGCCGAGAGTGCACCGCTCACCAAGACCAGCCTGGCGCTGTGGCAGCAGATGTTGGCCGTTAACCTGACCGGCACGTTTTTGTGCACGCGCGAGGCCCTGCCCGCCATGCAGGCCGCCGGCTGGGGCCGCATCATCAATGTGGCCAGCACCGCCGCCCAGCGCGGCTATGCCTATGTGGCGGCCTATGCGGCGGCCAAGCATGGGGTGCTGGGCCTGACGCGATCCGTGGCCCTGGAGGTGGCGCGCAAGGGCATCACCGTGAATGCCGTCTGCCCGGGCTACACCGAGACCGACCTGCTGCGCGAAAGCATTGCCAATGTGGTGGCCAAGACCGGCCGCAGCGAAGAAGAAGCCCGCGCCGAGTTTGCCAAGAGCAACCCGCAGCAGCGCCTGGTGCAGCCCGAGGACGTGGCCGCCATGGTGGCCTGGCTGGCCAGCGACGCGGCCGTGGCCCTCACGGGCCAAGCGCTGTCTGTCAGCGGTGGGGAGGTGATGTGAGCACTTCGAAGAAGCTCAAGGCCGCTGCGGTGCCGGCAGGCTCGGGCCTGGAGGCCCGCGTGGTGGCCAGCGACCATGCGGCGCTGAAGCTGTGGCTGCGCTTGCTCTCGAGCACGCGCGAGATCGAAGGCGAGATCCGCAAGCGCCTGCGCGAGCAACACGGCGTCTCGCTCGCCCGCTTTGACTACCTGGCTCAGTTGCACCGCCGCCCCGAGGGCCTGCGCATGCGCGAACTCTCCAAAGCGCTGATGGTGACCGGCGGCAATGTGACCGGCCTGACCGACGAGCTGGAGCGCGAAGGCCTGGTCACCCGCCTGGCCGATGCGGCCGACCGCCGCGTTTGGGTGGTGCGGCTCACGCCTGAGGGCCAACGCAGCTTTGAGGCCATGGCGGCCGAGCACGAGGGCTGGATCGTCGAACTCTTTGCGGGGCTTTCAGCGTCGGAGCTGCGGCAAATGTATGGCCTGCTAGGCACGCTGCGCCAGCACCTTCAAGAGGAGAGCTGACACAAAGCAGGCATGGCGTTGTTGCTTCGGCTTGCCGTACCTTTTTTGTACTGTCTGCGCCTTCGCGCCTAGCCCTGCCCGCCTTGCGTCAGCCCTCCAAATAACCATTTTGTTGAGTGAGCAACACATCATGTCAGACACCAACTCTCCCCACGCGCCCCACCTGGCTCAACTGCACGACGGCAACCGCCGCCCCATGGCCGACTATGCGGCCCAGCACTTTGCCGTGACCTGCGAGGGCGGTGTGGCCACCGTGGTGCTCAACCGCCCCGAGCGCAAGAACCCGCTGACCTTTGCGTCGTATGCCGAGCTGCGGGATTACTTCCGCGCACTGGCTTATGCGCCGGATGTGCATGCGGTGGTGGTGACGGGTGCGGGGGGCAACTTCTGCTCAGGTGGTGATGTGCACGAGATCATCGGCCCGCTGCTGCAACTGCCCACCCACGAGCTGCTGATGTTCACCCGCATGACGGGTGATTTGGTCAAGGCCATGCGGGCCTGCCCGCAGCCCATTGTGGCGGCGGTGGACGGCGTGTGTGCCGGGGCCGGGGCCATCATCGCCATGAGTGCGGACCTGCGCTTGGGCACCGCGCGCAGCAAGACCGCGTTCTTATTCAACCGCGTGGGCCTGGCCGGTTGCGACATGGGCGCCTGCGCCATCTTGCCGCGCCTCATCGGCCAGGGGCGGGCGTCGGAGCTGCTCTACACCGGCCGTGCGCTGAAGGGCGAGGAAGGCGAGCGCTGGGGCTTCTTCAACCGCTTGGTGGAGCCCGAAGGCCTGCTGGCCGAAGCCCAAGCCCTGGCCCAGAGTGTGGTGGCCGGGCCGACCTTTGCCAACGGCATCACCAAGACCATGCTGCACCAGGAATGGGCGATGACCATTGAGCAGGCCATCGAGGCCGAGGCTCAAGCGCAAGCCCTGTGCATGCTGACCCAAGACTTCCGCCGCGCTTATGAGGCTTTTGTGGCCAAGCAAACGCCGGTCTTCCAAGGAAACTGAGCCATGAGCCACCCTGTCTTGCAACATCTGGACTGGCCGTTCTTTGAGGCTCGACACGGCGAGCTGGCTCATGCCATAGACCAGTGGGCCAGCACCACGCTGCCCACGCTGCCGCATGAGGACATGGCCTTGGGCGCGCGGGCGGCGGACGAGGCTTGCCGCGCCCGGGTGAAGGTGCTGGGCCAAGCGGGCTGGCTGCGCCATGCGGTGGGCGGCACCGCCTGGGGCGGTGCGGGCGAGGCCATAGACACCCGCAGCATCTGCCTGCTGCGCGAAACCCTGGCCCGCCACGACGGCCTGGCCGACTTTGCCTTTGCCATGCAGGGCTTGGGCTCGGGGGCGATCAGCCTGGCCGGGGACGACGCGCAAAAAGCCCGCTGGCTGCCCGCCGTGGCGCGGGGCGAAGCCCTGGCGGCCTTTGCGCTCTCAGAGCCTGACGCAGGCTCTGACGTGGCGGCCATGCAGTGCGCGGCCCGCGTGGAAGGCGACACGGTGGTGCTGAATGGCGAGAAGACCTGGATCTCCAACGGCGGCATTGCGGATTTTTATGTGGTGTTTGCGCGCACGGGTGAAGCCCCCGGTTCGCGGGGCATCTCCGCCTTTGTGGTCGAGGCGGGCACCCCCGGTTTTGAGGTGGCCGAGCGCATTGCCGTGATCGCGCCGCACCCGCTGGCGCGGCTGCGCTTCAGCGAGTGCCGCATTCCCTTGAGCCACCGCATTGGCGGCGCAGGTGAGGGCTTCAAAGTAGCGATGCGCACCCTGGATGTGTTCCGCACCTCGGTGGCCGCCGCCGCCTTGGGCTTTGGCCGCCGGGCGCTGCAAGAAGGCTTGCACCGCGCCAAGACCCGGCCGATGTTTGGTGGCGTGCTGGCCGACTATCAACTGACCCAAGCCAAGCTGGCCGACATGGCCACCACGCTGGACGGCGCGGCCCTGCTGACCTACCGCGCCGCCTGGTTGCGCGACTGCGGTAAGACTGTCACCAAAGAAGCCGCCATGGCCAAGATGGCCGCCACCGAAGGCGCACAGCAAGTGATTGATGCGGCCGTGCAGTTGTGGGGCGGGCGCGGGGTGGTCAGCGACGAACCGGTGGAGCGCCTGTACCGCGAGATCCGCGCGCTGCGCATTTACGAGGGGGCGACCGAGGTGCAAAAGCTCATCATCGCCCGTGAACTGTTGAAGGAGTGACCCATGCCCACTGCCCACCTCGACACCTTCACCAAAGACCACCTGCCGCCGCCCGAGCAGCAGCCCCATTACCTGTTTGATCTGCCCGAGCTGCAGTTTCCCGAGCAGCTCAACTGTGCGGTAGAACTGCTGGACAAAGCCGTGCGAGAAGGGCGAGGCGCCTCCCCCTGCCTTCATGCCCCCAGCGGCGAGGGCACGCTGACTTGGAGCTATGCCGAGTTGCAAGCGCGAGCCAACCGCATTGCGCAGGTGCTGGTGCACGACATGGGCCTGGTGCCCGGCAACCGCGTGCTGCTGCGCGCCCCCAACAACCCCATGCTGGCGGCCTGCTGGTTTGGGGTGATCAAGGCCGGCGGCGTGGCGGTGGGCACCATGCCGCTGCTGCGCGCCAAAGAGCTGGGCGTGATGATTGAGCGCGCCCAGATCAGCCACGCCTTGGTGGATGCGGCCTTGCTGGAAGAGTTCAGCCTGGTGCTGGCCCAAGACAATGCCCGCACGCTGACCCAGTGGCGCAGCTTTGAAGGCCGTGGGCAAGGCGGCACGCTGCAATCTCTAGAGGCCGACATGGCGCGGCACAGCGGTGCGTTCAGTGCAGTGAACACCGCTGCGGATGACACCTGCTTGTTGGCCTTCACCTCCGGCACCACCGGCGTGCCCAAGGCCACCATGCACTTTCACCGGGACGTGATGGCCATCTGCGCCTGCTGGCCGCCGCATGTGCTGCGGGCCAGCGCCAGCGATGTCTTCATTGGCAGCCCACCGCTGGCCTTCACCTTTGGTTTGGGCGGCATGCTGCTCTTTCCCATGAGCGTGGGTGCCAGCACCGTGCTGCTGGAGAAGGCCGCCCCGCCCAACTTGCTGGAGGCCATCGCGCGCTTCAAGGCCACCGTGCTGTTCACCGCGCCCACCAGCTACCGGGTGATGGCACCTCAGGCCGCTGCGTTGAAGCTCTCTGCGGCCCAAGGCGGCAGCCTGCGCAAATGCGTGTCGGCGGGCGAGGCCCTGCCCGCCAGCACCCGCGCACTGTGGAAGGACGCGACGGGCATTGAGATGATCGACGGCATTGGCTCCACCGAACTGCTGCACATCTTCATCTCGGCTGATGAAGCGAGTGCTCGGCCCGGTGCCACCGGCAAGGCCATCCCGGGCTACCAAGCCTGTGTGGTGGACGAGCACATGCAACCAGTGCCCGTGGGCCAGGTGGGCAAGCTGGCCGTCAAGGGGCCGACGGGCTGCCGCTATCTGGACGACGAGCGCCAGACCAACTATGTGCGCAACGGCTGGAACCTGACCGGCGATGCCTATGTGATGGACGCCGACGGCTACTTCCACTACCAAGCGCGCACCGACGACATGATCATCTCGGCCGGCTACAACATTGCCGGCCCCGAGGTGGAAGAGGCCTTGATGCAACACCCGGCCGTGGCCGAATGCGGCGTGATCGGTGTGGCCGACGAAGAGCGTGGCCAGATCGTCAAAGCCTTTGTGGTGCTGCGCCCGGGCCACGCTGACGACGAGGCCATGGTGCGCACGCTGCAAGACTTTGTGAAAGCCACCGTCGCGCCCTACAAATACCCCCGCGCCATTCAGTTTGTGACGGAGCTGCCCCGCACCCAAACCGGCAAGCTGCAGCGCTTCCGCTTGAAAGACCTGTAAAGGACATCGCATGACCATCCACACCACCCTCTTGCCCGAAGGCTGGCCCCGGCCCAAGGGTTATGCCAATGGCATCTCGGCCCAGAGTGGCCGCTTAGTTTTTGTGGCGGGCATGGTCGGCTGGGACGCACAAGGCGTGTTCCACAGCGACGACTTCGCCGCCCAAACCCGATGCTCTCACCCATAGACCTGATTCCAGATGTCATCCCCGTCTTGGGCGTGGTGGACGACCTCATCATCATCCCGGCGGTGATCCGCTGGATGCTGAAGAAGCTGCCTGCTCACATCCGCGCCCATGCGCAGCAGCGTGCCGGCGGGCCGTCTGATGTGGTGGACATGGGCTGAAGTGCTGAAGTCCTCGGCTTGGCAAGGCGATACTGCACCCATGCATCTCCTTCATCGCCTTCGACATTGGGGCCAAACTGCGGCGGGCGTCGCCCTGGTGTGGGCGGCCTGCTGCAGCACCGTGTTAGCGCAAAGCCCGCCCACTGACGACCCCAAACTGCCAGCTTGGAAGCGCACCTCCGCTTGCGTGGCGGTGATGAAGCGCGAGATTTTGGTGCTGGCTGACAAGCACCTGGCTGGCGACACCAAGGCGCAAAGCGAGATGGTGCGCCAAGCCGAGTGGAGCTTTGCGCTAATTGGCACCGCCTACAAGCAAGGCCTGCGCAAAGCCCAAGCCGATAAATTGCTGGAAGAGGCAGAAGCTGCCCTCAAGACCCGAAGCCCCGACGAGCAAAAGGCCCTGCTGCTAACCTGCCAAGCAGAAGGCCAAAAGACCTACAAAGAGGCCAATTTTGTAGAGCGGGCTTTGGTGAGCAACCGGGCAAAGGCCCGCATCGAAACCCTGCTCAAGCCAAAGTGAGCTGCCGCTGGCTGCGAAAGCAGCGCTCCTCGCCCGTCAGCGGGTCTTTGAAGCGCAGTTCACGCGCCAGCAGTTGCAGCGGCTGGCTGTAGTCTTCCACCTCACCGACAGGGACCTCGGGCAGCAGTGTGGGGTAGATGCGGTCCCCCCGCAGCGGTAGACCCAGGCCCAGCATGTGGACCCGGAGCTGGTGCGTGCGGCCGGTTTCAGGCTGCAGGCGATACAGGCCCCAATCACTAGCCGGTGCAAAGGCGTGAGGGTGGATAAACCCAGCTCACGCTGCAGGCGGGCCAGCAGGGTCTCGCGGGCATAGCGGCCCTTGGGCGCAGTGGCCAAGAAGTGCGGCTTGTCGGCCACCACCAGGTGCTCGTCTTGATAGAGCAGAGGCGAGGCAAAGGGCAGCTCGGGCTCGTCGGGCAGCTCACGCCAATACCAAAGCCGCTGCCTAGCGGCGTAGGGGGCATCCACCGCCAACGCTTGGCCCTTGGCATCCAGCACCTCGCCACGTTGCAAACGGGCCCGCCATTCGGCCTCGCTGAGCACGGGCAAACGCTGCGCCAAAAAACTCAGCATACTGGGCTGAGTGCCATCGGGAGTGACCACGCAACTTGCAGACACCCCTTCTCGGGGTGCGGGCCGCCACGTGGGCTTGGGTCTGGCCATGCGCGAGGCTTAGGGGCTGCGCTTCATGCCCACCAGCCAGCGTCGGACCTCAAAAGTCAGCAAGCCGCTTTGGACGGCCGGGTCAGCCGCAGCAAAGGCCTTGACCTCGTCCTCCGTGACACCCGACTCCGGGATCATCATGCCGCCAAAGCCGCTGTCCATGAAGGGCCCGCCCAAACTCAGCTTGCCCTGCTGCTGCCACTGGCGGTAATGGGCCACGTGTTTGTCTAGGCCGGGCTGCTGAAACAGCGGCGTTTGCGGCTGCCAGGCCGGGCCCGGCTTGTGGACCACCACAAAGCGCTGGTCTGAGGGGGGGCGCACATCGCCCTGTGCCCAGGCCGCGTTCATAGCGCACAGCCACAACATCGCCCACAGGCTCAAGAGCCCACGCCACCTCGTCATACCCACTCCTCTTCAACCCCAAAACGGCTTGGCCACGTGCCCAAGGGCCGCAGCGAAGTGACGGTGTACCCCGCCCAAAAACCGCTGTCAAAGCACAGAGTTGTGGACAACTTTTGAACATCCGGGGGTTTATCCACAGCCCAACCGGCCAAAGCCGAAGTTGTTGTCGTTGGGTCTTGGCGCTTTCAAGGGCTCCACGCACAGGGTTGAAAACTTCATAAGCGATTGAAAAAATTGATGTTTTTGTACTTATCCACAGCCCAGTGTGCCCTCTACCAGTACTACCAATTTAAGAATTTAAGGAATTCAGTTGAATAACAGAGTCCTTCTTTTTTTGACGGCGGCGCGTTGTTGCCACAGGCTCAAAACTTCAGCCTTGAGCCCACGGTGCCCTGCTGGACAATTCAGGACATGACAGCATTGAGTGCCAACGATCCGTCCTCTTCCACCCTGGGTGAGCCCGCCGAAGCGCTGGCCGACTTGGCACGGCGTGAGCGTTTTTTTGAAGCCCTGAGCCAAAGCTTGGAGACGGGTCGCTTCAAGCGCCTCTTGCTGTCAAAGCCGCGCAGTGGTGGGCCTGCAGTGGCTGAGCAGTTGCAAAGGGTGGACGCGAAACGCGTGCAGCTCAAAGGCCAAGCCTGCTTGTCTTTGCTGTTTCAGCACAAAACGCGAGACATCACCAAGAACCCACCCATCGCACAGGCACTGCAGCAACTCCAAACCCTGGTGGGCGACAGCTTCAGCCATGCCCATCTCTTCACGCGCGACGAGACGCTTCAGTTATTGATCTCCAAGCGGGGTAAGGTGGCTTTGCAGCGTTCACGTGTGGTGGACGATGAAGCTGAACAATCCGCTCAAGAAGAAGGTGCGTTAAGCACCGAAGACGCGCAAAGCGATGACGAAGCGCTGGGCCACGCGCGCCAAAAGCAGCACTTGGTTCAGCAGACGGAGCCCTTTTTGCAGGCCTTGGGGGTGACGGACAAGTCAGGCCAACTGGTGCCCGCCATGGCGCGCAAATGGCGACAGATCAACAAGTTTGTCGAAGTCTTGGACCATGCAGTGGCCGAAGCCGGCCTCTTGACCCCGCCAGGGCGCGCCCTGCACATGGTGGACTTTGGGGCGGGCAAGGGCTACCTGACCTTTGCGGCCCACCACCACCTGCAAAGCCGCCACGGCTTGTCCGTGCAGACCTCGGGCGTTGAGTTGCGCGAAGGCCTGGTGGCCCAGACCAACCAGATCGCCCGCGGGCTGAAGCTGCAGGGCTTGGAGTTTGTGTGCGGCGATGTGCGCAGCGTGGTGCCCGAGCGCATCGACGTGATGATTGCCCTGCACGCTTGTGATAAGTTCATCTCTCCCGAAGCCACCAGCAAAAACAAGATGATCCTGGCGCTGCGCCGAGCCATCGCGCCGGGCGCCACCCATGCCACTGCTGAAGCCAAGCGGCGCGAACAAGCCTGGCAAGACGCTGAAAGCCTGATGAGGGAGTTTGGGATCAGGAAGCAGTGTTTGCAGGGCTTGTTGCTTCGAAATTGAATCTACCGATGAGCAAATAATCTGGGCCGAGCATGGACATCGCAGCACTCATTGACCGTCTCGGAGGCACACACCGCGAATATGCAGGCACATTTCACTCAGTGCCTGGTGTTTCACGTCTGCTGCCGTTCAGGGCATCGCTGGAACTTTTGCGTACAGACGAGAGCGTGTGTTTTGAAGGTGGTATCACCTACGACGAGGCCCTTGCTCCTTTGGCTTTTCGCTTGAATCTTCCATTCAGCAAAATGCACCCGCTTGGTTGCATAGCCGAGCTGATATGCGCACCGATAGGCCGAGTCGATGGCAACCTCTTGTCATGCGGTCCTGGCTTTTCGTTTCTTTCGTTGGCAGGCTTTATCGGTGTGTCTTTTCACGCTACGTTTGAAAGCAATGGTCCGTCCTTAAGGGTTGCAGGCATTGTTCGCCCCTCGCTCGATGCGCTGGCGTTCAATGCGGAACCTGCGTCGCAGTGGCAGAAATCACTTCGTGGCAGGGTCTATCAGTTTCCGCTCCCAAAGTGAGTGGCCGTTGAAGCTGACTTTCGAATCCATGCCAACCTACATTGCCTTTCTTCGCGCCATCAACGTCACGGGGCGCTTTCTGAAAATGAGTGCGCTGGCGGAGGCCTTTCAGAGCCTGGGCCATGCTGATGCTCGCACTCACATCAACTCGGGTAACGTCATCTTCAGTGCATCAAAGAGTACTGCAAAGACATTGCAAAATTCATTGGAACTTCAGCTTGAACCCCTCATTGGCTTTCGGTCTGAGGTGTTTTTGCGCAGTGTGGACGAGGTGAAAGCGATCTCTGCTTTGGCGGATGGCATGAAGGGTCGCGTCAGCGATGAGGGCGACATCAATGTCTGCTTTCTTCAAGCCCCCTTGAGTGCAGCACAGCGGGCTGAGTTGGACAAGCTGAAGACGGATGTTGATGACTTTGAGTTGGGGGAGCGTGAGGTTTATTGGCTTTGCCAAACCAGGCAATCCAGCAGCAAGTTTTCGAACGCTGTGCTGGAGCGTAAGCTCAAGGCCAGAAGCACCTTGCGCAGAGCGAGCATGCTCTCTGGTTTGGTGGCAGGTCTTTAAGGAGAGAGGCTTCAATGACCCACTATCTGATTTCGTTTCCCAGCTCGGCCATGAGCCACATTCCGCCGAGTGAAATGCCAGCAGTGTCGGACACAGCCCATGCGGTGATCCGCGAGGCCAAAGCGGCGGGGGTGTATGTGTTTGGCGGCGGCATCGACGAGTCCGTGCCACCGGTGATGGTGACGGGCGATGGGCAGGTGTCCGTGGGGACTTATCCTGAGACGTCTCAGTTCAATGGCGGCTTCTGTGTGGTCAAGGTCAGCTCTCGACAAGAGGCTGAAGTCTGGGCTGCCAAAATAGCCGCTGGCTGCCGCTGCGCTCAGGAACTCAGACCGTTCATGTTCGATCCGGAGTGTTGAGTGTTTGCCAATCGTTGTGCATGGTAATTCAAGGTGCAGACATTTCTATGAAGCTTGTGTTCACCAAAGGCAGTGGCAAATTTGACTTCATGGAAGTGCTTCGCCCCAGTGGCATGAAGGAGCGCGTGGAGTGTCCTAAGCAGGGCATCATTCCGCATGACATGGTCCACTATGCGGTGGAGCACACGCTGCAGCAGCGGGGGTTCTTGGGCCGAATCAAGGACGGCGAAGCAGCAGGGTTCCACATGCAGGCCGAGGCACAGAGTGACGCGGTCGAACGCTTGGTGGAGGTCTTTCAAGGTGACGCTTGGTCGGGCGGAACCACAGCGCCTGCAGAGATGATCGAGTTGTATGCCCTGACCTGCGCCGCAAGAGCCTGCCCGGCCCTGCCCATTGATGACAGAGATATTGAGGCCGTTCGCACAGCCATTGAAACACTGACGGGGCAGTGGCAGGCGGTGAAGGTCGGGCAATCACTCACGTTGGAGCTCTAGAGCCTAGCGTGCAGTGACTTCCTCTTTTCAGACGCTTCGCTGAATCACCGGTCAGGGCGCTAATGCTGGTGGGTTGATTCTTGCTGCTGTCTGAGTCGCAGCTTCCAAGTGGCCCACGCCGTCGCGCACCTGAAAGGCGGCGGCCATGGTTTGGCGTACATCGACTTGCGCCACCGTGGCCACGTGCCACCACTCACACACCACACGGCTGTGGCTGATGTCCAGCAGCATATAGCCGCGCTGATCGAGGTTCACATACTTGAAGTGAGGGTTCTGGCTGCGTAAGTAGGCCGTGGTGGTACCTTGGGGGTCGTCCAGCCCGGGGGAGGTGACGGAGGTGCCTACAAATTCCACCGCCACAGCACCCTGGCCACTGCTGGGGTCGTAGCCTCCGCTGCTGAGGTCGGGGTTGTTCGGGTCTTGGCAAAGGTCAGCCGCCCAGGAGCTGTGAATGTCTCCCGTCAGCACAACCAAGTTGCGTACGGGTTTGCCGCCGTCTTGGCCGCGAATAACTTTGTACAGGCGATCACGAGCGGGTTGATAGCCGTCCCATTGGTCGCTGTTCAAAAACAGGCCGCCGCCCTGCGCCAAGGGTGCACCCACGGCTTTGAGCTGGGCGAACATCACGCCCTGGCCCAGCATCTTCCAACGTGTGCCCGTTCGGCGCAGCTGTTTGGTCAGCCAGGCTTCTTGGCTGGTGCCCAAGAGGCTGCGGTTGGGGTCGGCAAAGGCATCGGTCTGGGCAAACGCCGGTCCCAGCAGGGTGGGAATGGTGGCTTCCAGTTGTTGGCTGCGCGCGCTGAGTCGCTCTTCGAGCAAGATCAAATTCATCAGGTCGCCGAAGGCCAGGCTGCGCTGACTCTTGCTCGGGTCAGTTTTGTCGACTTGGCGCGTGGGCATCCATTCGTCATAGGCCTGCAGTGCAGCCGCCTTGCGGGCAGACCAAGCGCCTTCAAGGCCCTCGGTGTGGTTCTGGGCACCGCCTTGCCAGGCGTCGTTGGCGGTCTCGTGGTCATCCCAGATCGCCACCACGGGGTGTTGCCGGTGCATGGCTTGGGCATCAGCGTCGCGCTTGTACTGCGCATGGCGTTGGCGGTAGTCGGCCAGGCTCAGCAGCTCGGTGCTGGGCTCGCATGGCCGTACCGTGCCGTATTGGCCGCTGCCGTACTCATAGAGGTAATCGCCCAGGTGGATGACCAGGTCCAGGTCGGCCCGCTCTGCCACGCGGCTGTAGGCATTGAAATAGCCCGCTGCAAAGTTGGAACAGCTCACCACGGCACAGCGCAGCCTGTCCACAGCACCCACAGGCAGCGTGCGGGTGCGGCCGACGGGTGAGGCCACACCCGCATGACTGAACTGGTAGTAGTAGGTTTGCCCAGGGCTCAAGCCCGTGGCGTCGATCTTGACGGTGAAGTCTTGCTCAGGTTTGGCTGCAAAGCTGCCGCTGCGCACAAGGTCTTGAAGGGCTGTGTCGCGGGCCACCAGCCAGGTTCCTCGCGCAGGGCGGTCCAGCCGTGTGGGGCTGACGCGCGTCCAGAGGATGACCCGGTCACTCAGCGGGTCACCGCTGGCCACGCCATGGGCAAACACCTCAGCACTTTGCGGGCTGGACAGACCAGGTGTTGGCACGCTGGCTACCAGGGCCGCAGCTGCTCCGCCAGCGCGTTTGAAGAAGTCGCGACGGTTGCTGCCAGCCTGGGCGGCGGGCACTTGGCGGGGATGACCCATGGTGAGACGCCTTCAAGCCCTTAAACGCAGCGCCCCCCATCCACCGGAAACTCGACGCCCGTGATGAAGGAGGCCTCGTCGCTGGCCAGGAACACGGCGGCTTGGGCCACGTCGTTGGGGGTAGAGAGTCGGCCCAGCGGGATGTTGGCCTGGAACTTTTGGCGGTTCTCCGGTGTGTCGGGCAGGCCCATGAAGGATTCGAGCAGGGCGGTCACGCCCATCACCGGGCAGATGCAGTTGACGCGGATCTGGTCGGGCCCGAGTTCGGCCGCCATGGATTTGGACAAGACGTTGACCGCGCCTTTGGAGCCGTTGTACCAAGTCAGCCCGGGCCGGGGGCGTATGCCGGCGGTGGAACCGATGTTGATGATGACGCCCCCCTTGGCCTCGCGCATCAGCGGCACCACGGCATGGGTCATGTGGAAGATGGACTTGACGTTGATGGCGTAGACCTTGTCAAAAGTGGCCTCGTCGACTTGCAGCAGGGGCTGGTTGCGGTGGGTCCAACCGGCGTTGTTGACGACGATGTCCAGGCGCTTGAATTGGGCCAAGGTGGCAGCCACCGCAGCGTCGATGTCGGCGCGTTGGGTCACGTCGCAACGCACGGCCAAGGCTTGGGGCCCCAACTCCAGCGCCAGGGCTTTGGCGCCATCCTCGTTGATGTCGGCCAGCACTACAGCGGCACCTTGGGCGATGTATTGGTGGGCAATCTCGGCTCCAAAGCCGCTGGCGGCTCCGGTGACGATGGCTACTTTTCCGGGCAAACGCATGGCAATTCCTTGGTGTGAGCGAGGGTGAAAGCCCATGATCGCAGCGGGTTTCTGGCTTGCCAACATGGCTTGTACTTAAGATGGCGCTCATCACCGTCAGGCAGCATGCCCCACATGATCAAGACCCTGCTTCTTTGGTGGCCCCACCCAATACCCCGCAAGCACAATGTTGCGCGCAGGCCATGGCAGGGAGCCAAGCCCTGGCTGTGCGCCGGGCTGCTGCTGTGGAGTGGCGGGCTTGCCTTGGCGCAAGAGCAGGAACCTGCACCAAGGCCAGAGCCCGCCAGCCCAGAAGCTGTGGAAGCACCCGCCCCGCAAGACAAGCCTGCCACCTTCGACTACCAGGTGGGCATGGCCATGGTGTGGGGCTCGTCTTATTCGGGTGGGGCGGCCAGTGGCATCAAGCTGCGGCCTGTGTGGGGTATTCAATACGGGCGGTTTCGCTTGGCCACTTCACGTGCTTCGCTCATTGAGCGCAGCAGTGGCCAGAGCGCGCTGCCGGGGGCCAGCATGGAGTTAGGCACCATCAACCGCTGGCGCTTTGATGCGGCCTTGCGCGTGGATGCAGGCCGCAAGTCCAAAGATGCGCCAGAGCTGCAAGGCCTGCCGGATGTCGACCCGACCCTGAGGCTGCGGCTGTTGGCCGAGTACAAGCTCGACGACGACGCCCGAGTGGGGCTGAACCTGAACACCGACCTCGCCAATAAAAAGGGCGGTAGCTTGCTGAGCCTAGACTATGGCCAAGGCGGCACCTTGGCCCCCCAATGGCGCTGGGGTGCCGGGGTGGGCCTGCAGGCGGCAGATGCCACCTATATGACCAGTTATCACGGCGTTCCACCCGGCACCACCAGCACCTTCGCGGTGTACCAACCTTCGGCGGGCCTGCACAGTGTGCGGGCGGGCGTGGGCCTGACCTGGCGATTCGCACCCCACTGGCGTGCTGGGGCGGCGGCTGGTGCCAGCTACTTATTGGGCCCGGCCGCAAGCAGCCCCTTGACCCAACAACGACTAGGAACCCAAGTGACGGTGGGCTTGGTCTACATCGGCAAACCTTGAGGGGTGGCCAGCGGTCAGCCAGGGCCGCCGCGCCATCAAAGAGTAGGGTTATGACACGGTCTGGCTAAGATGGCCGTTTTGCTCACCCTTAAAGGCGACTATGCAGGCGTTGATCTTGGGCCTTGTGCTGTTTCTGGGCATTCATTCGGTGCGCATTTTTGCGGACGATTGGCGAACCGCGCGCCGGGCCGCCATGGGCGAGATGGCTTGGAAGGGGCTGTACTCGGTGGTCTCCGTGGTGGGCTTGGTGCTCATTGTGTGGGGCTATGGGCAGGCGCGGCAAACCCCCGTGCTGTTGTGGGAAACGCCCCTTTGGACGCGGCACCTGGCGGCTCTGCTGACGCTGCTGTCCTTTGTGCTGCTGGCGGCGGCCTATGTGCCACGCAATGCGCTCAAGTTGCGCTTGCAGCACCCCATGGTATTGAGCGTCAAGGTTTGGGCGCTGGCCCACTTGCTGGCCAATAACACCTTGGCAGATGTGTTGCTGTTCGGTGGCTTTTTGGTTTGGGCGGTGCTGTGTTTCAGGGCCGCGCGGCGGCGTGAGCCGGTGTCCACAGCGGCCGCCCCTTCGGCAGCCGCAACTTCATTGACGGTGGCGGTGGGTGTGGCGGCTTGGGCGGTGTTTGCGATGTGGGGCCATGCGGCCCTTATTGGGGTGAGGCCTTTGATGGCTGCCGCCGCTACTTCTTGATCTCGAAGCGGTCGACGACCCGCCAGCCACTCGGCAGGGGGTCGTCAAAGCTGGGCCGCTGAGGCATGGTGTCCAGCCCTATCAAAAAGACCTCTAGCCCCGTCTCGGTGATGCGGCAGCGTAAAAAGCCCTTGTAGTCGGCAATGGCTAAGGAGCCAAAGGCGTTGTTGGGCAATTGGGCAAGCACCGCGCACATCAGGGCCAGGTAGGCCCCAAAGAGCAGGCCGCCTGCCACCACGCCCATTACACCTACACTGACCCAGGTGGCCAGCGCGGCAGCGGTGGCCAGCCAGGGGCCAGGCAGCCATTGACCCATGGCGGCCTTCACGCCAAGGGCTTCTAGCCCCGCGTGTTGCAAGCTCACACAACTGAGCCAGTACAGCGCGAAGATCAAGAAGCCATGAGCCATGCCGTGCAGCAGGCCGTTGAGCAAGCGCCACACCTGAGGGCCGGGGCCCTCCCAGGCGATGCGGACACAGCCGGTCAGCAGGCCTAGGTTGATGAAGGCCGCAAAAGGGCTGAACACCATGGCTTTGAGCCACAGCACGGCCGCCGTGCCAAAGGGCAAGGTGGCCATGGGGGCAAAGCCGTCTTGGCCGAAACTGACCTGGAACACGCCCGAGTTGACATAGGCATTGAGCCCGTAGATCACGCCCAAGCACAGCGCAAAGCCAAAGTTGGAGTTCCAGAGCTCGTCCAAGGTTTGTTGAACACCTAACTTGAAAGGTGAGCGGCTGAAGCCAATGCGAAACAAGGCCCACAGATTGCCCCAGGCCAGCAGGCGGCTGAGTGCGGCACTGGGCCAGACGGCTTGTGGTTCAAACCGGGGCAGGGCCGGGTCGGCCTGGCTCACCCGCCCGGTGCGAACGCGGTGTTGCAGGTCTGGGCTGACGGCGTGCGGCTCAGGCTCACGGCTCAAGACCTTGGGGGCCTGCACATCCTGGCAATGCGTGGGGTGGGCAAAGGCCCCGCCCACGCCACAGGTCACGAGATGGCTGTCGCGTTGGGTCAGTGGGTCCGCGGCCAGGGTTTGACGGGCGTAGTGGTGCAGGTCACCAGCCAGGCGCAGGCGGATGCGTGCACCGGCGGCCTCGATGGCCGCCTCCAGGCGCTGGTAGCGCTTGGGATAGCCGGGCCAGGCGCCATCGCCCAAAGGCCGCGTCCAATACGGCTCAGGGTAGAGCAAGAGCACGTCGTCGCCAGGCCGAATGCCCTCGTCTTGGCCTGGGCGTAGCAGCGCCATAAATGCTTCGAGTTGCTGGCGGTCGATGTCGCCCACTAACGCAAAGTCCAAACCCAGCAGCCAAAAGCCTTGAGGCAGACGGGCTGCAAACCAGGTTTGGCGTTGGGGGGTGCGGGCACCGTTGACCGCCCCTTTGTCGTAGTTGACAAAGTAGCGGCAAAACGTGGAGGCGGAGTCAAACCAGTCGTGGTTTTGGGGAATGCCAACAATGAATTTTTGAGGCCCCTCCGGTACCGGCACAGCGAGATCGGGTTCGTGGCGCGCAAAGCGGCTGGCGGGGTCGCGCGCCAGCGCAAAGGGCTCAATAAAGCGGTATTGATATTCCTCGGGGCTGGCCGTGGGGTAGGCCAAATCTCCACCCAAGATGAGCAACTCACCCTCTGGCAAGCTCAGGGTGGGGCTGCCCCCGGGGCCAGTGGAGACCTGAAGCTCACGCTTGAGCAGGGCCTGCGCCACCGTGAAAGTGGCATTGCCGCCGTCGCCGGTGTCTGACATGAAGTCAAACCAAAAGGGCTGGCTGCTGCTGGCCGTGCGCTCGGAAAAATCGAGCGGCTGCAGCACGGGCGAAAAGGTCTCGCGCCTGTCCAAGTTGCGCTGAAAGCTGGCCGATTGCAAAAGCTCACGCCCGGCCTGCCACAGCACGGGCGGCGAATACCAGGCCACGGGGCGGCGGAGGCAGGGGCTCTCTTGGGTGCCGAAGGTGGTGCTCATTGCAAACGCTTGACGCGGGCCTGGCTGTTGAGCCCCTCAACTTCCAGGTAGAACGCGCCCAGCACGCCGCGCCGAATCGTGACCTTGGGGCTCTTGGCGGGCCAGTAGACGCTGCTGCCGTCGCTGACTTGCCAGACTTGACCATTGGCCAGCGTGAATTTGGTTTTGGGCTCCCAGCCCTCAAAGTTGCCAGGCAGCACGCTGGTGATGGTGTCAGTCGTGCCTTCTTGCGCTGCCTTTTGCTCCAGGCCAAAACGTTCTGTGGCGGTTTTGGCGGGCGCAGTGGTGGCGGGCAGCGGGGCCGCTGCGGGGCTTGGAGCTTGGGCAGAGGCCGTGGTGGCCATGTCCGCCAAGCGGTCGTAGCAGCTCAGGCGGGCCGCAGCATCACTGACTTGGCGACAGCGTTGCCATTCGTTGCCGTCTACAGCGGCCGAGGCCGATGTCAGCAGGCAAGCCTCTAAGAGCAGGGCCAGGCCCATGGTTTGGTGTGGGTTCATAAGCAAAGGGTGTGGGCAAACCGAGATGACCGGGATGATGCCTTCTGCCACGCACACGCTGAGCCCAGGGGAATCCCCAGGGTCTGCGGCAGGGGCAGGATGTTGCAAGCCCACCGGTTCGCCGCACAATCCCGGCTTACATTCGGGCAGCGGCTCGTACCCTGGAGTTGCTGCTGCTGAGGCCTGATCAAGGAGACCGTTATGCTGACCCGCATTGCTTTGTTGTCGTTGTCTGCCACTGTGACCGCCCTGGCGCTTGGGGCAGGTGCCTATGCCCCGCTGGCCCAAGCGGCGGCCCCGGCGGGCTATAGCGCACCCTCGACCACCATCCCCTGGTTGGCCGCAGCGGGCGACGCCGATATTGAGAAAGCCTTTGCCCAAGGCAAGGCAGAGAAAAAGCCGGTGTTGGTGCATTGGGGAGCCAAATGGTGCCCGCCTTGCAACCAGCTCAAGGCCACTTTGTTCAACCGCCAAGATTTTGCCGAGCGGGCTAAGCACTTTGTGGCCGTCAATATTGATGGTGACTTGCCGGGCGCACAAAAGCTGGGCTCACGCTTCAAGGTGCGCGGCTACCCGACCATGATTCTCTTCAGCCCCGACGGGGTAGAGATCACCCGCCTGCCCGGCGAGGTGGATGCGCCCATGGTGATGAATGTGCTGCAGATGGGCCTGGCCGGTGGGCGGCCCGTCAAGACGGTGTTGGCCGAGGCGCGCGCGGGCAAGCCCGTCACCGCCAATGAGTGGCGCATGTTGGCGTATTACTCCTGGGACACCGACGAGGCCCAGTTGGTAGCGGCCCCGGAGCGCCCAGGCCTGTTAGCCCAGCTCGCCGCGGCCTGCCCGCCAGCCGAGGCCGACACGGCCATGCGCTTGCTGTTGAAGTCGCTGGCGGAAAGTGACGAGGGCAAAGGGGTGAAACCCGATGCGGCGCTGCGCGACAAGGTGCGCAAGATGCTGGCCGACCCCGTGGCCACACGCGCGCAGATGGATGTGCTGGTCAACGCGGCGGCGGATGTGGTGCGAGCCTTGGCGGCCCAGCCCGGCCCCGAGCGGGCGCAGATGGTGGCGGCTTTTGATGCGGCGCTACAGCGCTTGCAGGCCGATGCCAGCTTGTCGCGCTCCGACCGCATGTCCGCCTTGATCGGGCGGGTGGAGCTGGCGCGCATGGACCTGCCCAAAGACACGGTGCAGCCCAAGCTGGCCCCAGCCTTGACCCAGCAGGTCAAATCCGACGTGGCCAAGGCGGATGCTGAAATTACAGACGGCTATGAGCGGCAAGCCGTCATCACCTCAGCCGCCCACTTGCTGGGCCAAGCAGGCTTGTGGAAGGAGTCAGATGCTTTGCTCAAGGCCAACCTGAGCAAGAGCCACTCGCCTTACTACCTGATGAGCCAGTTAGGCAGCAATGCCAAAAAGCAAGGCCGCACGGCGGATGCGCTGGACTGGTACAGCCAAGCCTTTGCCAAGAGTGAAGGCCCAGCCACGCGCTTGCAATGGGGCTCCAGCTACCTGAGTGCCTTGGTCGACATGGCCCCTCAAGATGCCAAGCGTATTGAGCAAACCGCCAGCCAGCTCATCACCGAGGCAGCCAACCAGCAAGGCGCGTTTTATGAGCGCAGTGCGCGCTCTCTGCAACGCGTGGGCCAGAAGCTGGCCGTCTGGAATGGCAAGGGCGAGCACAAAGACGTGATCCAGCGCCTACGCCAGCAGATCACCCCCGTCTGCGCCAAGCTGCCCGCCGAGGGCGGGCAGAAGGCGGTGTGTGAGGGGGTGATCAAGGCCTAGTACCGGCCCCTGCATGAGACTGTGAGCCGACAACGTTTGGCGGTTTCGTTGTCGGCTGCAAGCCTGATGGACTGTCGGCTTACTGGCTTTGGCTAGGCTGCATTGAGTCGCCAGCTTCAGGCACGAACTGCGCTGTGATGTGGCGATTGCCAATCAGCTCAGAGGTGCCAGTCCACTTTGCCTGGCCGTTGGCATCCAGCGGTATGGGGTTTGCAAAGGCATGGCCGTCAGCCAGCAAACGTACCGAACCACTGGGCACCTTGTCCTTGCGGGCTTGGCTCACCACACGTACGCTGAGGATCACTTTGCCGGGCTGGCTCAGGCGGTCAACATTCAGGTCTGTTTGCGTGGGGCCCATCAGCGCGGTCTTGGCTGCTTCAGCAAAGATGGGGTCGCCCGTGGTTCCGACGTCAAACTGGCAATCCTGCAGCAGCTTTTTGTCCCTGATGGGCTCGCAGACCTTCTGAGCCAACTCGACGTTCCGAGGATCCATCGGGGGAACCTTGTCCGGTGGGAACTGCGGGCTGACGAAGTTACCCGTAGAGGTGCCGCGCCCATAGTCGAACAGGCTTGTCTTGGAGGAGACGCGCCATTTGTCGGCAAAGGAGCTGTTGAGCCATTCGCCCGGTTGCAGGGCACCCATGATGCCTTCGGTGGCCATGGTGTGATAGGCGCGCACATTCAAGTACCAGACTTGGCCATAGGGCCACCAGTTGGCGATGGCGGTCATGGTGGTGCCATCTGGGAAGTCAATGCTGATGCCGTTGTTGCCCAGAGGTTTGACGCTGGCACCCACACCGAGATTGAGGCCGCCGGCGGGAATGCTGGTGAGCACACCGTTGACACGCAACTGCATGCCAGCAGGGTCAGGGACCACACCCGTGCCTGGCTGCCACGTTACCCGGCTGGTGCCGACTTTGGCAGCAACCGCCGTGTTGACGCTGACCCAGGGCAAGTTGTCTACCGGGCGCTGGCGCGTTTGAATCTGCATGCTTTGCGAGCGCAGCGCCACAAACTCACCGCCGGTTTGGAAATCGTAGTTCAGGCCATTGACGGTTTGGATGTGGGGGTCGCCGTCGTTGTAGCCATCGTTGAGCGAGCCGTAGTGCAATTGTTCATTTGGGGAGCCCGCCCCCAGGTTGCCCACGCCGGGCCAAAGTGGGGTGACACCAAACTGGTTGTTGGCAGCGTGAAGTGCAGTCCTGACCATCGCCGGAGTAGCTGTTGGATGGGTGTGCAAATAGCGCGCTGCGGCTCCTGCCACATGCGGGGCAGCCATAGACGTACCGCTGATGGTGTTGGTGGCCAAATTGCTGCCAAACCACGCGGAGGTGATGTCGCTGCCCGGCGCAAACCAATCGAGGCAGGTGCCGTAATTGGAGAACCAGGACCGAGTATCGGTGTTGTCAATGGAGCCTACAGTGATGGCCAAGGGCACCCGCGCTGGCGAGTAGTTGCAGGCGTTGGCATTGCTGTTGCCGGCAGCGACGATGGTGGTGACGCCGCTGTTGTGCAGATTTGTCACTGCAGTGTCCAGGGAGGTATTCGCAGCGCCACCTAAGCTCAAATTGGCGACCGCAGGAGAGATCTTGTTGGTGGCGACCCAGTTTATGCCTGCAATGACTCCCGAAGTGGAGCCGCTTCCGGCGCAGTTCAATACCCGCACCGGATGCACAGTGACTGCCTTCGCAATGCCGTAGGTGGTGCCGCCGATGGTGCCTGCGACGTGTGTGCCATGCCCGTTGCAATCGTTGACGCCGCCGCCGACAAAGTCAGCGCCACCGCCAACGCGGCCTGTGAACTCCGTGTGCGTGACATTGAGCCCGGTGTCGATCACATAGGCATGAACGCCAGCACCGGTTTCGCTGTAGGTGTACCAGGTGTCCAGCGGCAGCAGTCGCCGATCTACGCGGTCAATGCCCCAGGTGGCATTGGTTTGGATGACATCCGATGTCACAACGCCATCTTCTTCCACATAGTCAACCCGTGGATCTGCCAACAATGCAGCCAGGGCTTTGGCATCGGCCTTAACGACAAAGCCACGCAGCACGCGATCGAAGCTGCGTATCAAGCGCGCACTGTGCTGCGCAGACATGCGCTTTGCAACCACGGGGACGCTGCTGGCTGTGTTGGCCTCGCCGACTAAACTAGCGGCCTGCTGCTTGAGCACCACGATGTATTGACCTGGCACGGGCTTGGCGTTGGCAAGGAAGTCACCCGCGAGTGCGGGTGCGGCGGCTGCGCACATCAATGAGGCACTGATGGCAGCAGCAAGGGGATGAATGCGTAGTTTCATGGATGAAAGTTTCCTCTTGTTGAAGAGCCCGTTGCGAAGCCCGGGCGGGAAAGCATTGAGAGATTTCCCACCAAGGTAGACGCAATGGCATCATCCAGACCGACATTGTTTAAACGAAACAAGTTGTGCTTTTTTGAACACTAATAGCACCTCAAGGAGCAACTCATGAAAGCCATTTGGCAAGGCGTGGACCATCGCCGATAGCGCCGACACCATGGTCGTCGAGGGCAACCACTACTTTCCCGAGGGCTCGTTGCGCAGGGAGTACACCACCTTCAGCAATCACCGTAGCGCTTGTGCTTTGAAGGGGCAGGCTCATTACATGAGCCTGTTTGTGAACGGCGAATTGGGGTCAGACTTGATCTGGTTCTACCCGGAGCCCACCGAGGCCGCTGAAGAGATCAAGGGCCGGGTGGCGTTTGGGCGTGGCGTGCAGATTGTGGATGGCTGATGGCGGGCCATCGTGGCACCAGAGCGCGCTGGAAGGCGTATGCCCGATGCCGCCGCTGGCGCTTATTCGTCCCGAGTCAATGGGCGGGTCTGGAACTCAACCGCGCTGTCCTTAGGAAAGCTCAAAGTGATGGTTTGGTCGGGCCTGAGGAGATAGGCGGTGGTCTGAGCGGGGGGCATGGTTGGTTCTCTTTGCCAATTGCCCTTGTCGTCCAGGTACCAAATGGTCACCTTGCTGGGATTGGCAGAGGTCAGTGAACTTCCTTGCCCCAGCACAAAGACCCAGTAGCGCTGCGTTGTCTTGTTGCCGAACTGAAACGTAAGCTCCCCACAGCTTGCGGATTGGGATGGGGGGGAGACGATCAGGCCGTTGATGGTGATGGGTGGGCCATTGCCAGAGCCCAGCGTTCCAATGGGTTTTGCCAATGCATGGCCGAGTGCGCCTGCGCCACTCAAGGCAGTGAAAAGAGCAATGCGCCGGGCATTGGTTACGGGGGGCTTGGAGCGGGGGGTCTTCATGACGGGCCTTTGGGTGTGTATCAGACAAACGGGCTGAGAAAGCGGTATGGGTTAGCTAAAGAGCAGTTCACGGGGTGACAGTGCTTTGGGCAGGCGACCAGTGGTTCGGAGGCTTCCCATCCATTGCCTGACGCGTTGTGTGATGGGGGCCTCTGTGCCGAGGTGCTCTGTCAGCAGTGGAAGTACTTCGGTGAGCAAATCAATGGCTTCAGCTTTTTTCCCAGTAGCCACCAACGGCGCGACGCAGTTCAAACGCAGATAGTGATTCAAAACGCGGTGGCGTCCAGAGGCCTGGCCCCCGGGTGTGCAAAACCCTTGAAGCGTGCTGAGTGCCCGATCGTGTTGCCCCAGGCGATGCAAAGCGACGCCCTCAAATACCCGTGCCATGCGGTTGGCTGCGGCGGGCGCTGACGGTAGGTCTTTGGCCAACGCATCAGACAAGGTGACCCAGTGCAATGCCGTTTCTGGGGCGTCGGCTAGCAGATGCCATTCGGCGAGTGCGTTCATGGCCATCATCCGATAAGGTGTGTCTAGTGATCCCTTCGGTGCTGGCAGTGCAAAATTCTCAAGCTGATGAATCAAGGCTGCTTGTTGCATGTACAGCGCATTGCGGGCCAATGTTCGTGCGGAGGCAATGGCCGCCTGAAATTGATCTCGAGGTGAGGAGGGATCAAGCATTGGCGCTAAGGAGGCATTCATTGCCAGTGCTTCAGCAAAGTAACCCTGCTTCAGTCGAGTTGATTGCAATCCATACTTGAGCTTCAAGCAGGTCGGGTGAGCCGGATTCATGACTCGGTTGCACTCGCGGATGTCCTGTGGAGACTGCCTCGCGATGTCGGCATACCGCCCCCAGTCGAAGGCATAGCTTTGCCGGTACATCGATACCTCAATTTTGGCGTGGGTCGGCAGTTCGGGGTGTTCACGCACGGTCTGGAAGGCCTGCTCAATCAAGGCCATGGCCGCAGGAAAGTCTTGATCACGAGACGAGGTGATTCCGGCCAAATCCTGCAATACATGCACGCGATCTATGGCCGACCAATGGGGGTGCTGTTTCGCCAGAGCCAAGTAGCGGTGGAAGTGTTGCTGTGCAATTTCGGGTTCACCTCGGAACATGGCGACCGCCCCCTTCATCTTTACCAGTCGGCCGACAATGGCGGTGTCATCTGCGTGTTTATCGACGTGGGCTGCTGCCTGAGCGATCAAGTTTTGGGCGTCGTCATGGCGACCTAATGCCAACGTGTTGTCAACCTGATCCAACAATACCAAGGCTTGCTGTTGCGAGGCACCTATTTGTGCATAGAGATCGGCGGCTTGAGAGAAGCTATTGTCGGCACCGAGGCGGTCGGACATATTGACTTGTGCTTGCCCGATGTAATGCAACAGTTGAGCTCGAACTGGCGGCGTCAAATTGATCGAGGTGGTTGCCCGCTGGCGACTATCTTCGAGTAAGGCCTTCGCGGTAAGCGGTTGACTGGCCGGTTGACTGAGGTCTGCTTGTTTGAGGGTGTCTTGCAGGAAGGAAAGCACGGCTTTGGCATTGCCCGCTTCCTGCGTGGCGATGCGAGCTTGCGTCCAAGCCATCACACTGACCGCGATCAAAGTCAAAATCGCGCCCGTACTTAAGCTTGCAGTCCAGCGGTTGCGGTCGACGAACTTCAACAAGTAGTGCCAGACACTGGGAACTCGAGCCATGACGGGTTCACCCGAGTACCATCGAGACAGATCTAGGCTCAAGGCCTCGACTGTTCCGTAGCGCTGCTCAGCGGTCTTGTTAAGGGCCTTTAAAGCAATGGCGTCTAGATCCCCTTCGACCAGTTTGCGCAAGGCCTTTGATGAAAGGCCTCGGGCGGCAGCCGCATCCGCTCCGGGGATTTGACTGCTGGGGAGCCTCGGGGTTTGGTGCAGCACGGCCTGTTCCAACTCGGCGATGGATGTGCCTTGTGCTTGCATATGTGGTCGCGTGCCGCAAAGCAATTCATAGAGCATCACGCCCAAGGAGTACACATCGCTCGCGGTGCTCAAGGGCTGACCACGCAGCTGTTCTGGGCTGGCGTAGCTGGGCGTGAGTGGACGCCCCGCAGAGCGCGTGAGTGCTGTGTCTTCGGGCGTATTGCCTGTGGCTACAAGCCCTTTGGCGATACCAAAGTCCAACAGCTTCACGTCACCCGTGTCGTTCACTAAGATGTTGCTGGGCTTGAGGTCTCGATGCAGCACCAGTTTGCCGTGGGCGTATTGCACGGCTCGCAGCACTTGTTGAAACAGGGCTACGCGTTCTCGAACTGTGAGGCGTTGGGCATCGGCGTGGGCCAGCAGAGTTTGGCCTTGCACGAACTCCATCACCAAGTAGGGCAGGCCTTGGTCACTCAGTCCAACATCGTAGAGTCGAGCGATGTTGCGGTGCTCTAAGCCGGCCAGGATGTCTCGCTCTTTGAGCAGGCGGGCGGCCAACATTTCTTGGCCTGGCCCGGCATGAGGCAGCTTGATGGCTACTTGCCGCTTCACCTGCTCGTCGGCCCGCTCGGCCAGCCAGACGGCGCTCATGCCTCCTTCACCCAAAAGTCGGATCAGTCGCCACGGCCCTAGCCTGGAGCTAGGCACCAACGATCCTCTAGGTCTGCTTTGGCTGAGCGCTGGCATCGCCTGTAGGAAGGCGGAGGTTTCGATGGCTCGACGTTCGTCCAGCAGCTGCCGCAAGGGGGCAAGCATCCCGGGGGGAAGCGTTAGCTCATTGAGCCACTGCGCTCGCTCGTTCGGTGGCCGGTCAAGTGCTTGCTCGACGAAGTCCAACAATTGAGGCCAGAGGTGGCGGGCGATGAGCATGGGTGTCGGCGGGCTTCACTGAAAAGGGGGCTTAACAGGCAAACGTAGCCATTCGACCAAAACCGACAGACACGGGAAATAAAAACCAAAAAGGTGGAGTGTTCAGCCCGGTCGCAGGATGTTGAAGAGGAAGGTTCGCGCCTTCTCCCAGTCGCGCTCCACCGTGCGAGTCGTCACTTCCAAGCTGTCGGCAATCTCTTGATTTGAGAGGCCAACAAAGTAACGCATCTCCACGACCCGTACCAAGCGAGGGTCGATTTGGGCTAACTCTTGCAGTGCTTCGTGGACGCTGAGGATTTCTTCTTCGCCGTTTGCTATGGCGCTGTTCATGGCGTCTGTGTCCAGGGTCACAAAGGCCTGAAGCCCACCGCCCCGCCGCTCAGCTTGGTGGTGGCGTACCGTGTCGACCACCACCGATCGCATGACCTGAGCCGCGTAGGCCAAGAAGCGGCTACGGTCGCTGGCAGCCAGTTGTTGAGTTCCAAGCAGCCGCAAATAGGCTTCATGTACCAGCATGCCCGTGTCCATCTGCAAACGATCATCTTGGTGGCGCAACCGGGCATGGGCGATACGCTTGAGTTCTGGGTAAAGCCGCTCAACGAGTCGATCCACCGCCATGGGCCGACCCTGTCGGACTTCCTCTAACAACTCAGTTACGTCACCCACGCTAGCACTCCCAACACGCAATTCTTTGAAGCTAACGCCGAAGTTTGCTCTGGATGGCGAGTTTTGAAAATCGATAAATTGGAGGGGAGGGGTAACACCTTAGAACCCAGTCGCTTCAGGCGGCCGACAGGGGCTGTTCTCGCGGTGCCGTCATCACCTCAGCCGCCCACTTGCGGGGCCAAGCAGGCTTGTGGAAGGAGTCAGATGCCTTGCTGAAGGCCAACCTGATCAAGAGTCACTCGCCTTACTACCTGATGAGCCAGCTGGGCAGCAATGCCAAGAAGCAGGGCCGCACGGCCGATGCACTGGATTGGTACAGCCAAGCCTTTGCCAAAAGCGAAGGCCCGGCCACACGCTTGCAGTGGGGGTCAAGCTACTTGAGTGCTTTGGTGGACATGGCACCGCAAGACAGCAAGCGCATTGAGCAAACCGCCAGCCAGCTCATCACTGAGGCGGCCAACCAGCAAGGTGCGTTTTATGAGCGCAGTGCCCGCTCATTGCAGCGAGTGGGCCAGAAGCTGGCCGCCTGGAATGGCAAGGGCGAGCACAAAGACGTGATCCAGCGCCTGCGCCAGCAGATCACCCCCGTCTGCGCCAAGCTGCCCGCCGAGGGCGGGCAGAAGGCGGTGTGTGAGGGGGTGATCAAGGCTTAGGAGCGTGGGCCCTTGAGCCGACCTCAGGGGTTCCAGCAGTTGCCCGGTTGGTCGTTGATGTGGGTCCAGAAGCGGGTGTCTGAGCCCAGGTTGCCGTAGCCGTACATGGTGTGACCGCCTTCCATGGTTGCACCTGAAGGCCATGGCGACGGGGAGTGGGCGGCGTCGCCATAGAAATGGGTGTCGTCCATGCCGGGCAAATACCTGCCGTCATGGAACTCCGCCATGCGCCAACCGGCACCAAAGGCACTGGTGCACTGCGCATTTGCTGCAGCCAATGAGGTCAGCAGAGTGCCTTTGACGGGCTTGGTGCGCGCAAAGTGGCCTTCGACCCAGCCGTTGTAGAAGGCTTTAGTCATACTGTCGGCGATGGGGTAAGGCGGGCGGGCGGAGCCGTCGACCTTGATGCACAAGACCGGGCGCTTGGCTGCACAACTGGTGTCCCCGACATAAGGGTCGCCAATGCTGTTGTGGCCAATGTGGTCAATGCCCAGCACAGAGTCATGGGCGTAGAGGCCGGTGGTGTAGCCCTTGCCCCCTGCCGCTTGCGCGCTGCCCACAAAGCCAATGCCGCTGGCCAGGATGCTTGCCACAGTGAGTGCGGCGCTACCAAGCAATGATGGTTTGAACATGATGGATTCCTCAAAAAGTTGGTGGGTTGACCGACGGGTCGTTAGGACAATCCTTGGACTGTCCTGCTCTGCTTCACGCATCAAGCTTCTTGAACCGGCCAAAATGCCAAAACTTTTTTGGACCTAATATGGCTGGACTATGTTCATCAGGATCCACCCATGAAAGCAATTTGGCAAGGCGTGACGATCGCCGAGAGTGAGGATACCGTGGTGGTGGAGGGCAACCACTACTTTCCGGAGGCCTCGCTGCGCAAGGAGTACACCACCTTCAGCAACCACCGCACGGGTTGTGCCTGGAAGGGGCAGGCGCATTACATGAGCCTGTTTGTGAATGGCGAGATGGGTGCCGACCTGGTGTGGTTCTACCCCGAGCCCACCGAAGCAGCCTCTGAGATCAAAGGCCGGGTGGCCTTTGGGCGTGGCGTGCAAGTGATCGACTGAGGCTTCCGCACCCCGAGGACAGCAGGGACAGACAAAGCCCGCCCTTGGGATGCTCAGAACTGCGCCCAGACGCGAGCCGCGGTGCTCAGTTGGCCCGCAAGCAGCTGAAGAGAAAAGTCCGGGCCTTTTCCCAGTCGCGCTCCACCGTGCGGGTGGTCACGCCCAGGTTGTCGGCGATTTCTTGGTTGGAGAGCCCGACGAAGTAACGCATTTCGACCACCCGCACCAAACGCGGATCAATCTGCGCCAGTTCCTCCAGCGCTTCGTGGACGCTGAGGATTTCCTCTTCACCACTGGGCGTGGCGTTGTGCAGCGCGGCTGTGTCCAGGGTGACAAAGGCCTGCGGGCCACCGCCACGTCGTTCAGCCTGATGGTGGCGCACGGTATCCACCACGACCGAGCGCATGACTTGGGCTGCGTAGGCTAAAAAATGCCCTCGATCTTTGGCATCTAAGCGCTGCGTCCCCAGCAGCTTCAGGTAGGCTTCGTGGACCAGCATGCCGGTGTCCATCTGCAAGCGGTCGTCGCGATAACGCAGTCTTGCATGGGCGATGCGCTTGAGCTCCGGGTAGAGCAGCTCAAAGAGGCGGTCTAAGGCCAAAGGTTCACCTTGGCGTGCGGCCTCCAATACCACCGTCACGTCCCCCATACAGGCACTCCTGACACTTGTTGTGTGTGCTACGGGGCGAAGTCTGCGCCGATTTATGGCGCTTGAGAATCATCCCAAGCCTGGGGGAATCCTGAGCCTTGATTCACGTGGCCGCTGGTCTGCCGCCTCACCCGGTGGGCTTGGAGATCCAGCGGCTCGTTCCGCCGAATCTGCATCTGGTCGCAAAGGGGATGGCAAAACGCCGGGGGTGCTGTCAGCATCTTGCCTTTAGATTTTTGGAGGTATGACATGAGATTTCGTTCGTCGGCTCCCCTACGCGCTTCGGGGCTGGCTGCGGCGGCAGTGGCGGTGGCGGCTTTGGTTCCGGGTTTGGCGCAAGCGGTGTCACCCATGCCGAGTGTGCCCACGGTGCTCTTCCCGCTCAGGGACTTCTTTGCCAACCCCACCCAGGCTTACTTTCGGGTGAGTGATGATGGCCGCTGGCTGTCTTGGATGCAGCCCGCCGTGGGTGAGGGCGGCAACACGCCGCGCATGAACATCTTTGTGCAGGCCTTAGAAGGCAGCAAGCCCAGCGGCGCGCCCAAGCAAATGACGCGTGAGAGTGCGCGTGATATCAGCAACTACTTCTGGAAGGGCGGCAGCACCGTGCTCTACCAGAAGGACTTTGGTGGTGACGAGAACTTCCACGTCGTGGCCGTCGATGTGGCCACGGGCAAGGTGGTGGACCTGACGCCGCACGAGGGTGCCAGGGCCGAGATCGTGGACAACCTGGAAGACGACCCCGACCATGTGCTGGTGCAGCACAACAAGCGCGACAAGCAGGCCATGGACCTCTACCGTGTGCACGTGCGCACGGGCGCGGAGACTCTGGTCGCCACCAACCCTGGCAATGTGCTGGGCTGGGTGACCGACCACCAAGGCAAGGTGCGGATAGCCGTGGCCTCTGACGGCGTGAACAACAAGATCCTCTATCGCGCCACCGAGGCGGAGCCCTTCAAGACGGTGATCGAGACCGACTTCCGCACCGAGGTTCAGCCGCTGTTTTTCGACTTCGATAACCAGCAGGTGTTCCTGCTCTCCAACCGGGGCCGCGACCTCAAGGCTTTGGTGAGATGGGACCCGGCCAAGCCAGAGGCGGAACAAGTGGTGTGGCAACACCCCAAGGTCGACCTGGCGGGTGCCAACTATTCCAAGCTGCGCAAGGTGCTGACCACGGCGGAGTACGCGGATGATCTGCCCGGCCGGCATGTGTTTGATGCCAAGACGGCCGCCCTGATGGACACGCTGAAGAAGCGCCTGCCGGGCTACCAAATCGAGGTGCAGGCGGCTACGCGGCAAGAAGACAAGTTCATCATCGCGACCTACAACGACAGAACCTCAGGAACGCGTTATCTGTTTGACGCCAAGGCAGGCACCTTGGACAAACTGGCCGTGCTCAACCCTAAGTTGCCTGAAGAGGCCATGGCCACGATCAAGCCCATCCGCTACACGGCGCGCGATGGGCTGGAGATCCCTGGCTACCTGACGCTGCCCGTGGGCCGCCCGGCCAAGAACTTGGCCTGCATCGTCAACCCGCATGGCGGCCCCTGGGCGCGTGACATGTGGGGCTTCAACCCGGAGGTGCAGTTCCTGGCCAACCGCGGCTATTGCGTGCTGCAGATGAACTTCCGGGGCTCAACCGGCTATGGCCGCAAGTTCTGGGAAGCCAGCTTCGGCCAGTGGGGCCTGAAGATGCAAGACGACATCACCGATGGTGCGCAGTGGCTGATCAAGCAAGGCATTGCCGACCCCAAGCGCTTAGGCATCTACGGTGGCAGCTACGGCGGCTATGCCACGCTGGCAGGCATCACCTTCACGCCGGACCAATACGCGGCTGCGGTGGACTATGTGGGCGTGGCCAACCTCTTCACCTTCATGAAGACCATCCCGCCTTACTGGGAGCCCTTCCGCCAGCAGATGTATGCCATGGTGGGCAACCCGGATGACCCCAAGGACAACGCACGCCTCGCGGCCACGTCGCCGGTGCTGCATGCCGACAAGATCAAGACACCGCTGCTGGTGGCGCAAGGGGCCAAGGATCCGCGCGTCAACAAAGCCGAGAGCGATCAGATGGTCGAGGCCTTGAAGAAGCGGGGTGTGACCGTGCAGTACATCGTCAAGGACAACGAGGGCCACGGCTTCCATAACGAGGAAAACCGCTTCGAGTTCTACGAGGCCATGGAAGCCTTCTTTGGCAAGCACCTGAAGCCCTGACTCAAGGCGCTTTAGGCGGCCGCGCCACCAAGACAAAGAGGCCCTGAGGGGCCTTTTTGCTTGGGAGCGTGCGGTGTCCTCGCCTTACTTGATCAGGCCTTCGGCCTTCATGGCGGCCTGCACGGCCGGGCGGGCGGCAATGCGCTCGCGCAGGGCGTTCAGGCGAGCATAAGGGGCCAAGTCCACACCCACCAAGCGGGCCCAGTTGCTGACGGTGAAGAGGTAGCCGTCGGCCACGGTGAAGGTCTCGCCCAGCAGCCAGGTCTTGCCTTCGAGCTGGCTGTCCAGCCACGCAAAGTTGCTGGCCAATTTGTCGCGGGTGATGGCCTTGGCTTCATCAGGCATGGCGGGGTTGAAAAGAGGCGAGAAGCCCTTGTGCAGCTCGCTGGTGATGAAGTTGAGCATCTCCATCAAGCGGTAGCGGGCCAGGGTGCCAGCGGCCGGGGCCAGGCCGGACGCAGGAGCTTGGTCTGCGATGTATTGCACGATGGCTGGGCCTTCGGTCAGGCGCTCGCCGTTGTCTAGCTCCAGCACCGGCACTTGGCCGCGGGGGTTGATGGTCAGGTAGTCGGTGCCGTCGGCCAGCTTTTTGGTCTTGGTCGAGGCCAAGATCAACTCAAAGGGCAGGCCTGCTTCAAGCAGGGCAATGTGAGGGGAGAGCGAGCAGGCACCGGTGCTGTAGTAGAGCTTCATAGGGGTGAGCATCCAAAAAGAGGAAGAAGCCATGATGCTGCCAGTTGAAGCGCCGAGCTGGGCGCAGGGTTTTCGTTGACGCCATGCAAAGGTGTTGAACGGTGGCTCGGCAGACCAGCGTTCAACAGCCAGACCAAGGACAAACAGACCGTGGTTGGGGCTGTTCATCCCTTCGGTAACGCAGTTCACCCCCTGGGCGCGTTGAAAGCCTCTGCGGGCCGTCAGAATCGGGGCCATGACACAGATTCACCCATTCCCTGTTTGGCTGCGCGGGCTGGCATTGGCTGCGGCCCTGTGCGCCACGGCGGCCCAGGCCGCCCCGGCCACCAACTTAAGCCTCAAGCCTTGCCGTCTCAAAGGCGTGGAGCACGAGGCCCGTTGTGGGGTGCTGAAGCGCCCGCTCAACCCCGCCCAGCCTCAAGGCCCGCAGATTGATGTCCATGTGGCGGTGCTGCCTGCGGTGGCGCGGGTTAAAAAGCCTGATCCCGTGGTGTTTTTTGCCGGGGGGCCGGGCCAAAGTGCCATCGACTTGGCGGGGTCCATCAGCCAGTTGATGAGCCGGTTCTCCAACCGGCGCGATCTGGTGCTGATTGACCAGCGTGGCACTGGCCGCAGCGCCCCCTTGAAGTGTGCGGAGCAGTCCCCGGGGGAGCCCTTGGCCCACAGCCTGAGCATGGAAAGACAAAAAGCCCTGTGGCAGGACTGCCTGAAGACCCTGAAGGCTTTGCCGCATGGCGACCTGCGTTACTACACCACCAGCATTGCCATGGCCGATGCCGACGCGGTGCGGGCCGCTTTAGGCTATGAGCAGGTCAACATCGTGGGCGCTTCTTATGGCACGCGGGCGGTGTTGGAGTACATGCGCCTCTTTCCCCAGCGGGTGCGACGCGCGGTGTTGGACGGCGTAGCACCGCCCGACATGGTGTTGCCCGCGACCTTTGCCGTGGACGCCCAGGCCGCCATGGACAAGCTGCTCACCGATTGCGAGGCGGATACGCGCTGTTCCGCGCTCTACCCCCGCCTGCGCGCGGATTGGAAGGGCTTGCTGGCGGCCATGCCGCAGGAGGCACGCATCCTGCACCCGGTCACCGGGCGGGAGGAGGTGTTGACGCTGACCCGCGACCACCTCACCCAGTGGGCGCGCGTGCCGCACTACTCACCCACGCTGGCCTCAGGGCTGCCTTTTGCCATCACCGAGGCCAAGGCTGGCCGCTGGACACCGCTGGTGGGTTTGGTGTCTGCCATGACGGGCCCGCGTGGCCTGGGCTTGGCCATGGGCATGCACTTTGCCGTGGTCTGCGCCGAGGACATGCCGCGTCTGCCCAGCGCCGCAGCGGCTGCCACGGACTTTGGAGACGGCACCGTGCGCCAGTATCAAGAGGCCTGCGCAGATGTGACGGCGGGCACACCGCCGCCGGGGTTTTACACCCTGCCGCCAGCTACCGTGCCTGCCCTGCTCTTGTCCGGCGGTGCCGACCCCGCCACGCCCCCGCGCCATGGCGAGCGGGTGGGCAAGGCCTTGGGTGGCTTGGCCCGCCATGTGGTGGTTCCGCAAGCTGGGCATGGCACCTTGAGCCTGGGCTGTGTGCGTGATGCGGTGTTCCGCTTTGTGGATGCGGAGTCTGCCACCACGGCTCTTGAAGAGGCGAGCACGGCCAAGGGCGCAGCCTGTGCCGACAAAATGCCCCGGCCGCCCGCCTTTGCCCCCATACAGCCCCGGGCTGTCTCGGCCAGCAGCAACACCGCCACGGCAGGAGGCGCGCGATGATTGAGGTTCAACAGTTGAGCAAGCGTTTTGTGCAGGGCAGTGGCAAGAAGGCCCAGGTTGTGCAGGCCGTCAGCGGGGTGAGCTGGTGCGCTGGCAACGGCCAGATCACCGGCTTGCTAGGCCCCAATGGGGCGGGCAAGACCACCTCGCTGCGCATGGTGGCGGGGTTGATTGCACCGGATGAGGGCGAGGTGCGGGTGGATGGCATTCATGTGGCGGCCCAACCGCAGCAGGCGCTGGCGCGGCTGGGCGTGCTGTCAGACGCCCGAGGGCTCTACCCGCGCCTCACAGCCCGCGAGAACATTGTGTACTTTGGGCGGCTGCATGGCCTGAGTGCGGCAGCGGCGGCAGAGCGGGCCGAGTACTTGGCGCGACTGCTGGAAATGCAGCCCCTGCTGGACCGCCGCACCGACGGTTTCAGCCAGGGCGAACGCATGAAGACGGCGCTGGCTCGTGCCCTGGTGCATGACCCCGCCAACATCATCTTGGATGAGCCCACCAATGGCTTGGATGTGCTGGCCACGCGGGCCTTGCGCGAGGCCTTGCGCCGTCTGCGCGATGAGGAGGGCAAGTGCATTGTGTTTTCCAGCCACATCATGCAAGAGGTGGAGCGCTTGTGTGACCAGGTCGTGGTGATTTCCCACGGCCGCACGGTGGCGGAAGGCTCGGTGCCGGACCTGCTGGCGCGCGCCGGCGAGCAGGATTTTGAAGAGGCCTTTGTCAGCCTGGCCTTCACCGCAGAAGAGCGGCGCGCCGCAGGCTTGCAACTGGCCCGCGAGGGCCAAAGCCCTAGGCATGAAAGGGGAGCAGCATGATGGCGCGGTTTTGGATTGTGTTGGTCAAGGAGTTGGTGGACGCGCTGCGAGACCGGCGAACCCTGTTCACCGTGCTGCTCAGCTCGGTCGCCATGGGGCCTTTGGTGTTGGTGCTGCTCTCCACCATGATTGCCAATATCGAGAAGCGGGCCGATGCCCGCGAGATGGTGGTGGTGGGCTTGCAACATGCGCCCACGCTGCGCAACTATCTGGAGCGTCAGACCTTCACCATCACGGAGGCACCGGCCGACTTTGAGCAGCGCCTGAAGGACAGCAAGCTGGGTGACCCGGTGCTGGTGGTGGATGAGAACTTTGAGGCCGAGTTGGCGGCGGGCGAAGTGCCGGTGCTGGAGTTGGTCACGGCCAGCGCCAACCAGCGTGCCCAGGCCAGCGTTGGCCGTCTGACCAGGGTGTTGCAGGGCTTTAACCAAGAGCAAGCCACGCTGCGCTTGGCCGTGCGCGGGGTGGCCCCAGCCAGCCTGCAGGCCATCAGGGTGAATGAGCGCGATCTCTCCAGCGCTTCAGCCCGTGCCGCACAGCTCACCGGCATGCTGCCCTTCTTCATTTTGATGGCCGTGCTCTATGGTTGTTTGGCTGCGGCGCTCGATACCACCGCCGGTGAGCGTGAACGCGGCTCTTTGGAGCCCCTGCTGATGAACCCCACAACCCGCTTAACCTTGGTGGCCGGCAAGTGGGGTGCCGTGGCAGCAATTGGCTGGCTGATTGGTGCCCTGGGGTGCCTGAGCTTTTTGCCGGGCCAGTGGCTGCTGCGCAGCGAGACCCTGGCTGCCATGTTCCGCTATGGCTGGGTGGAGTTGGGCGGATTTTTGGCGGTGTTGACACCGCTGGTCGGGGCCTTGGCGGCCTTGTTGATGGCCTTGGCCATCCGCTGCAAAAGCTATAAGGAGGCGCAGGCCAATGCGGCCGTGCTGTTGACGCTGGTCTCCCTGCTGCCCATGCTGGCGCTGTTTAACCAAGAAGGTGAGCAAGCCTGGCACCTCAGCGTGCCGGTGCTGGCGCAGTTCACACTGATGGGCCGAGTGTTGCGTGGCGAGGCGATGAGTGTGATGGATTTGGCCTTGCCGACCGCCATGAGTGCGGTGATCATTTTGCTGGCCCTGAGCTATGTGGCGCGGCATCTGGGGCGCGCCGCCGTCAAATGACTCAGGCGGCCTTCAGCACCCGCCATACCTCGTCTTGCCAGGGCAGGGCGCAGACCATGCGGTTGTAGTAGAGCGCGGCCTCGTTGACAGAGAGCAGCTCGCCGCGCTCACCCACCAAGCGCAGATTGGTCACCACACACATGGGGTTGGCCATGGCCAACACGCCGGAGCCAATTTGCACCCAATCCCAAGCCAGGCCCGCACCTGGTGCGTTGCCCAGTTCGGCCCACAAGGTCTGCCCACTTGTGGGATGTTGCCCATCCGCAGCAAAAGTAACGCATGACCCTAGGTGAACAAATCGCAAACGCCGTTTAGTATTGGCCTGACAAAATACGGTCGGCCAAGAATAGAGCGACCAGGGAGGTGGCATGGCCAAGGCGGAACTTGCGGGGATAGAGGTGCTTGCGTGACTCTGCATGGCCTGTAGTCTGGAGAAGACGACGTGTGCTTGCTAGCTGTAAATCCTGTCAGGGATAAAGATTGGACTGAGCCACCCGCTCATACGGGGGTGCGTTATCCATGAGTCTGCTCAGCCCAAGTTATCAAGCCATTTTGGCGGCAAAGACTCAAGGGGAGTTCAAGGAAGAGATTGTTCGGTTTGCGAATGAACTCGGCTTCCAGTATGTCTCCGCGATGACCGTGGTCGATCACTCCCTGACCCACTCTGAGTTTTATAACGTCGACAATATGCCAGCGGGCTTGGCCGATGCGACAGCCGGTCGGCCAGAGATCTACCGCAGAGACCCGGTCGCCCAACATTGCCGCCGCAGTGCCATTCCCATCATGTGGGATCAGAAGACCTATGTCCAGCATGGCCTGGGCCAGCAGTGGGAAGAGCAGGCGGCGTTTGGTTACCGCACCGGCATCACCCTGGCGCTGCACATGCCCGAGGGAAGGCACTTTGTGCTGGGGGTCGACCGAGACCGTCAGTTGCCTCGCAACCCGACCGCCTTGACCCGCATTGTTTCTGAACTCCAACTGTTTGCTGTCCATGCGCAAGAGGTGGCGACCCGGCTCTACCCCGAAGAGCAACGGGTCGATGATCTGCCTAATCTCACCCCCCGAGAGATTGAAGCGCTGAACTGGACCATGGAGGGCAAGACGGCCTGGGAGACAGGATTCATCCTGGGCATCAGTGAGCGGACCGTGGTTTTGCACCTGCAAAACGCCATGCACAAGCTTGGCGCGGTGAACAAACACCAAGCGGTGCTCAAGGCCCTGAGGCTGAAACTGATTCGATGACCCCCGGCAACTGTCAGAGTTGACAGTGTCGACAAAGTTGGGTTCTTGGTTCAATGAAATTGTGCGCAGTTGGAGCGCACGGACATCTCGGAGACACCATGAACACAAACCTCACCACCAGTGACATGACGACCTTGGCCCCTGTTGCGGCGCTCGAGCCGTTGCAGGAGTTGTCCCTGACCGAATTGCGATCCGTCGCAGGCGGGGTCTCAGTTCGGGACGCGGACGTTATCGACTCGCCGTTTCGCGGCTGGTCTGACGGCACCGATTCTTCGCCTTTCCGAGGCTGGTGAGCAAACGCTGACGGAATCCTCGGTAGAGGGTTCCGCTGCTGGGCATTCGGTGGTGACGGTGCGCTAACCTCCCCGAATGCTGTTTCGACCCGAATCCCTCCACAGCCAGCGTCAGGCCTGGTTAGGTTCCATCCACGTGATGCAGCCTCTAGGCTTGGCTTGGCTGACCTTCGGGGTGCTGGCGGCGCTTGTCGCCGTCAGCACCTTTCTTTTTTGGGGTGAGTTGCCTCGCACCACGCGCCTGAATGGCTTGGTGGTGCCCAAGCGAGGGTGGGTTCGGGTGGTACCGCCAGTGGCCGGGCGCTTGCTGGCGGTGGAGGTCGAAGAAGGACAGCGCGTGGCCCAAGGGGCGGCGTTGTTCACGCTGGAGGTCGTTGCTCCCCAATGGGGCGAGGCGACGTCGTTGGGTCTGCGGCAGAGCTTTGAGGCTCGGCGTCGCAGCTTGGATGAAGCGAGCAAGCAGACGCAGATGCTGCTGCTCGAACAGTCCAAAGGGTTGACGCAGCGCTTGGCTGCCGCCCGCCGCGAAGCTGCAGCGCTGGCCACCCAGGCCACGTTGCAGCAGCAGCGGCAGGCCTTGGCAGAGCGGGCGCTGGCGCGGCTCGAAGCACTGGTTGCGGAACAGTATGTTTCAGCAGCACAGGTTCAAGATAAAACAGGGGAGCTACTGAGTAGTAGGGCGGAGAGCGCGGCGATCGCCCGCCAGCGCGAGGCGCTGGATGCGGAGATCGCTGCGCTGGAAGCCCAAGTGCGCCAGTTGCCCTTGCTCACCGCCCAGAGACAGGGCGAGTTGGAGCGCGAACAAAACGAGCTGGCCGAGTTGGCGACCCGTGAGGATGGCAGCCAAGCGCCCCGCCGTGTGGTGGTGAAAGCCCCCGTGGCCGGCACGCTCTTGGCTTTGCACACCAGCCGTGGCCAGGCCGTGGCCCCCGATGCACCCGTGTTGACCCTGTCGCCCGAGGGCGAGCCGCTGGTGGCTTACCTTTATGCACCCTCCAGTGCCTTGGGCTTCTTGCGTGTGGGCCAAGAGGTCAAGTTGCGCGTAGCGGCTTTTCCGCACCAGAAGTTTGGTTGGTTGGCGGGGCAGGTGTCCGGCGTGTCGCAAGAGACCGTGCATGACCCGGCGCGGGGCGTGAGGCGGCTGAGCCCGGCCGAGCTCTCGCCCCACTTCACCGGCGTGGTGCTGGAGTTCACCCCCACGCCCAGTTTCCGCACGGGTGACGAGCGCCAATCGGTGCGCTTGCGCAGCCTGCTGGGGCCGGTCACGGGCCTGAAGCGTGCGCTGGCCCAGGTGCTGCTGCTGGCCTTGGCGCTCGAAGCCTTTGTGATGCTCTCGCCCTTTTTCATGCAGTGGGTGGTGGATGGTGTGCTGGTGAGTGGCGAGCGCCACTTGTTGCCCACGCTGGCCCTGGGTTTTGGGCTGTTGGTCTTGATCCAAGGTTTGACGGCGGCGGGGCGTTCCTGGGCCGTGCTGCATCTGTCCTCCAGCCTGCAATTGCAGTGGATGGGCCAGGTCTTCGCGCATTTGCTGCGCTTGCCCATGGCTTGGTTTGAGCGCCGACATACGGGAGACATTTGGTCGCGTTTCGGGGCGGTTCAGCAGATCCAAGACAAGCTCACCGGGGCATTTGTTGAAAGCCTGATCGACGGCCTGATGGTGTTGCTGACGGGTGTGCTGATGTGGGTATATAGCCCGGCGCTGGCCAGCTTGGCTGTGGGGGCGGTGCTGCTTTACGGCTTGTTCAGGCTGGCGCTGTGGCGGCCACTGCGTGAGGCCGCAGAGGAAGCCTTGATTCATGAGGCCAAACGCTCTAGTCACTTTTTGGAATCGTTACGCGGCATGGGAGCCATCAAGCTCTTCAACGCCGAGGCCTTGCGCCAGTCGGGCTTTATGAACCTGGTGGTGGACGCGATGAACGCCGGGCTCACCGTGCGCAAGCTGGAGCTGGCCTTGGCCGTGGCCCATCGGGTGCTGTTTGGCCTGGAGCGCGTTGGTGTGATTTGGTGGGGTGCCCTGCTGGTGATGGACCAGCGCCTCTCGGTGGGCATGTTGTTTGCCTTCATGGCCTACCAAGACGTGTTCGCGCAACGCACCTCGGCGCTGATCGACAAGGTTCACGAGCTACGGCTGGTGCGCTTGCAGGCCGAGCGGCTGTCCGACATTGTGCTGACCACGCCGGAGCCCGAGCAGACCATGGCCTGGGGCACCAGCGCGGCACCGGATGCTTCGGGTGCCGGTGCCTTGACCTTGCGGGACGTTCACTTCAGGTACTCGGATGTGGAGCCCGAGGTGTTGCGGGGCGTGAGTTTCTCCGTGGCCCCTGGCGAGTCGGTGGCTATTGCCGGTCCGTCTGGCGGCGGCAAGACCACTTTGCTCAAGCTGCTGCTGGGCATTCATGCGCCGACTCAAGGCGAGTTGGTGGTGGACGGCCAGCCCCTGAGCCCCAGTGGCTTACAGGCCTGGCGTCAACGGGTGGGCGTGGTGCTGCAAGAAGAGCCGCTGTTTGCGGGCTCGGTGGGCGACAACATTAGCTTTTTTGCGCCCGATGCCGACCCGGCTTGGGTGCAGGAATGCGCCAAGCTCGCCTCAGTGCACGACGAGATCTTGGCCATGCCCATGGGCTATGCCACTTTGGTGGGCGATATGGGCACGGTGTTGTCGGCCGGGCAAAAGCAGCGAGTGCTGCTGGCGCGGGCGCTGTACCGGCGGCCCAGCGTGCTGCTGCTGGACGAGGCCACCAGCGCACTGGACGTGGAACGCGAGCGGGCCGTGAACGCGGCGGTGGCCGCGCTCAAGCTGACCCGCATCATCGTGGCGCACCGGCCTGAGACCATTGCCAGCGCCGACCGGGTGATTGTGCTGGTGGGTGGTGTGGTGCGGGAGGATAGGCCTGTCCGGGTGATGCAGGCCCAGCGAGAGAGTTAGTGTTTACTCCTGCTTCACCGAGCAGGTGCTGAAGCCCAGCATGGGGTAGAGCGGGCAGAAGCGGGTCAGGCCGGTCAAGAGCGGCACCACACCAAGCCAACCCCAGACACCAATAGTGCCCATCAGGGTCAAAGTAATCAGGGCAGCGCCAACGGCGATTCGGGCAATGCGGTCAATGCCGCCAACATTCAGCTTCATGGGGTTCTCCTCGTGCTGAGCCCACCAACAGGGCAGGCCATGGCGTGACTGTACGCCCAAGCCGCTGCGCGGTCTGTGACTGGGGTCACACAGGCCCTTGGGCCAGTTCGCGCAAAGCCCGAGCGTCCAAGACGGTGATGCGCTCGCGCCCCAGTTGCAGCCAGCCGGCTTGCTCAAAGCGCTTGAGCAAGCGGGTCACCATCTCGCGCACCGTGCCCAGCTCATCCGCCAAGGCCTGATGGGTGGTGGTGATGGGGCTGCCGCGCCCCAGCAAGCAGGTGGCCAGGCGTTGGTCCAGGCGCTGAAAGGCCACAGCCTCACCGTGGGGCATGCCGGGGATGGGGCTGCTGATGGACGGTGCCGTACAGCAAGCGGCGCAGTGGGGGCGGCAGTTCATTCTTGAATTGTTTCACGTGGAACGCCCGCCACCGCGCATATTGCCACCCCAGGGAGAAGGCAGGCTTCGTAAAATCGGGGTTTCGCCGGGCCGCTGCGCCCGCGACCGAGACCCACCGGTCGGGCGCTCACGCCCGCCCCGTTTCCCTGTCCAGCTTGGTGCCTTGGGGGCTGTGTGCCGCCTCGTGCGCCAGGCATTGTCTGGAGCACACCCGTGCTGTACCCCAAAGAGTTTGATGTGATTGTTGTGGGCGGCGGCCATGCCGGCACCGAGGCCGCTTTGGCGGCGGCGCGCATGGGCTGCGCCACGCTGCTGCTGAGCCACAACATCGAGACCCTGGGGCAGATGAGCTGCAACCCGTCCATCGGGGGGATTGGCAAAGGGCACTTGGTCAAAGAGGTGGACGCCTTGGGCGGCGCCATGGCCCTGGCCACTGACGAGGCGGGCATTCAATTTCGCATCCTCAACGGCAGCAAAGGCCCGGCGGTGCGCGCCACCCGTGCCCAGGCGGATCGGGTGATGTACAAGGCGGCCATCCGCCGCATGCTCGAAAACCAGCCTAACCTGTGGTTGTTCCAACAGGCCGTGGACGACCTGATGGTGGAGGGCGACCGCGTGGTGGGCGCCGTCACCCAGGTCGGCATCCAGTTCAAGGCCCGGGCGGTGGTGTTGACGGCCGGCACCTTCTTGGATGGCCGCATTCATGTGGGCCTGCAAAACCATGCCGGGGGCCGTGCGGGGGACCCGCCGGCGGTGACGCTGTCGGCCCGGCTCAAGGAGCTGAAGCTGCCGCAGGGGCGGCTGAAGACCGGCACGCCGCCGCGCATAGATGGCCGCTCCATGGACTACAGCCAGCTCATTGAGCAGCCGGGCGACCTGGACCCCGTGCCGGTGTTCAGCTTCATGGGCCACGCGGCTATGCACCCGCGCCAACTGCCCTGCTGGATCACCCACACCAACGAGCGCACGCACGAGATCATCCGCAGCGGCTTTGACCGCAGCCCCATGTTCACCGGCGTGATCGAAGGCGTGGGCCCGCGCTATTGCCCCAGCATCGAAGACAAGATCAACCGCTTTGCCGACAAAGACTCGCACCAGATCTTCTTGGAGCCCGAAGGTCTGACGACCCATGAGTTCTACCCCAATGGCATCTCCACCTCGCTGCCTTTTGACATCCAGTTGGCGGCGGTGCGCAGCATGCCGGGCCTGGCCAACGCCCACATCCTGCGGCCCGGCTATGCCATTGAGTACGACTACTTCGACCATCCGGCGGTGTTTGAGGCGGTGCGCTGGGCGGGGGCGGCCTATCTGGCCTGGATCGGCCTGAAGCTGATGTTCGCCCGAGGCGAGGGCTCCGCCAGCCCCATCCACATCGAGCCGCGCCATTACTTCCGCCAAGCCTTGTTGATCACCGTGCTCAACCCCAAGGCCATCGTGTTCTACATGGCCTTTTTCCCCTTGTTCATTGACCCAGCCCGCCACCTGGGCCTGCTCACCTTTGCGGTGATGGCCGTCACCATCGCGGCCATCACGGCGGCCTACTGCTTGCTGCTTTGCGCCTTTGCCCAGGCCGTAGCCGAGAAGGTGAGGGCGCATCGCACGGTGGCCCGTTGGCTGGAGCGCCTGGCGGGGCTGTTCTTGGTGGGTTTTGGGATGCGCTTGCTGCGCGATTGACGTTGTCCCGCTGTTGGATGCCCCTGCGTAGCGGCGACAATTCACCTCTTGCTCGCCACCCGGTGCGCATGCCCTGATCGGACCTCTCAGCCATGGCCTCCCGGATTTTTTGCATCGCCAACCAAAAGGGCGGCGTCGGTAAGACGACCTCCTGTGTGAACCTGGCCGCCGGTCTGGCGCAAGTCGGCCAGCGCGTCTTGCTGGTCGACCTGGACCCGCAGGGCAATGCCACCATGGGCTCGGGCGTGGACAAGCGCACGCTGGAGGCCACGGTTTACGACGTGCTGCTTGAAACTGCGACCGTGGCCGAGGCCCGGGTGCGGGCCGAGAAGGGTGGCTACGACGTGCTGGGCGCCAACCGCGAGCTGGCCGGTGCCGAGGTCGAATTGGTGGGCCTGGAGCACCGCAATGAGCGGCTGCGCCGTGCCCTGAAAGCGGCCGAGAACGAGTACGACTTCGTGCTCATCGACTGCCCGCCATCGCTGAGCATGCTCACGCTCAATGGCCTGTGCAGCGCGCATGGCGTGATCGTGCCTATGCAGTGCGAGTACTTTGCGCTCGAAGGCCTGACGGACCTGGTCAACACCATCAAGCAAGTGCATGCCAATCTGAACCGCGATCTGCAGCTCATTGGCCTGCTGCGGGTGATGTTCGACCCCCGCATCACCCTGCAAACCCAGGTCAGCGACCAGCTCAAGGCCCACTTCGGCGACAAGGTGTTCAACACCGTCATTCCGCGCAATGTGCGTCTGGCCGAGGCCCCCAGCTATGGTTTGCCCGGCGTGGTGTTTGACCCGGCCTCCAAGGGCGCGCAAGCCTTTGTGGAGTTCGCCAAAGAAATGGTGCAGCGCGAAGGCCAGCGTCTCGCCTGATCGCCGCCGGCAGGCACCAGACCGGCCAATGGCCTCGCGGGCGCTTGCTCGGCCCACCATGTGAAAAATTGCGGTGCTGGGGTCGGTTGGAACCCGGGGGCCTCCGGTCGTCGGTGAGAATACGCTCCAAACCTTGGGAGCTCTCTACATGACCACCACCACATCCACGTCACCCGCTGCTGTTCGCCATGCTCGCTTGGCTTGGCTGTTTGCAGCCACCCTGGCATTGTCTGCCTGTGGCGGCGGTGGGGGCTATGGGGGCACGCCCATTGGCGGCACCCCGTCTGCTCCTTCTCCCTCGCCCGCAGGCCCCACACCGCCCGCATCGGCTGTGGCCCAAAGCTGCGCCCCCACCAACCCCTATCGGGCTGATGCCACCAGCGCGACCACGGTGGGCTCGCTATCCATCGAGAAGGCGTGGGTCAAGTGGTACATGGAAGGGGCTTACCTGTGGTGGGAAGACATGCCCTCGGTCAATGCCAGCGCAGCCGCCTACAGCAATACCGCCGATGTGGAGGCGTCTTTGGACGCCTATTTCAAGGCACTCAAGTCGCCGCTTTACACCGCTTCTGGCAAGCGCAAAGACGAGTTCAGCTTCACCTATCCCACCAAGGCCTGGAACGACCTGTCTCAGAGCGGGTCCACGGCGGGCTACGGCATTGAGTGGTACTTTGGCTCCCCCACGCCCCCTCGCGGTTTGCGGGTGGCATTTGTCGAGCCCAACTCGCCCGCCGCTGCAGCAGGTGTGCGCCGGGGTGACACCTTGGTGTCCACCGATGGGGTGAGTGCAGACGTCAACACCAAAGAAGGTGTGGACACACTCAATGCAGCGCTCTTTCCCAGCAGCAATGGCAGCACCCACAGCTTCGTATTCACCCCAGTTATCGGTGGCACCCGTAGCGTCAGCCTCACCAGCGCCACTGTGATCAAGACGCCAGTCCCCACCACCCAGGTGCTGACCACCGGGGCCGGGCGGCGCGTCGGTTACATGCTGTTCAATGACCACATCGCCACGGCGGAGGGCCAGCTCATCACCGCCGTGAACACCTTGCGTGATGCGGCCGTCCAAGACCTGGTGCTGGACTTGCGCTACAACGGTGGGGGTTATCTCTACATTGCCAGCGAGTTGGCCTATATGGTGGCAGGGGCCAGCCGCACCTCAGACAAGCTGTTTGAGCATCTGCAGTACAACAGCAAGCGCACGGCGGACACCAATGCTGCCGACGCCCGTACGCCTTTCTACGACACCTCCTGCTATCTCGATAGCAACTTTAAGTGCACGCGCCAGGAATCCTTACCCACCTTGAACCTCAGCCGCGTGTTCGTGCTCACCAGCTCGGGCACCTGCTCGGCCAGCGAGGCCATCATCAACGGCCTGCGCGGTGTGGATGTGGAAGTGGTGCTGATTGGCGACACCACCTGCGGCAAGCCCTATGGCTTTACGGCCAAAGACAACTGCGGCATCTCCTACTTCCCCATCGAGTTCAAGGGCGTCAATGCCAAGGGCTTTGGGGACTATGCCGACGGCTTTGCTGCCACTTGCTCTGCCCAAGACGACTACAGCCGGGCCTTGGGTGACCCGGCCGAAGGCCAGCTGGCCGCCGCGCTCTACCGTTTGGACAACGGTGCCTGCAACCCAGCCCTGGGCCGTGCTGCGCCAAAAGCTGCTGGCGCAAACGCCACCAAGGGCGGACTGCTGCGCGGGCCGGAGCGCGAAAACCGCATCTTGCTGCCGCGCTGAATTAAGCCCTCTCAGCATGACAAAGGGGTCCCGGCGGGACCCCTTTTCTTTGCGGCGAGACCGAGTCTCTCGGGTTCAGGGTGCCAGCTGCTTCAAAGCCCCAGTCCTTCATCCAGCCCCAGGTGCACATTCATGCACTGCACGGCCGCGCCGCTGGCACCCTTGCCCAGGTTGTCTTCGCGGGCCATCAGCAGCACCTGGGTGGCGCTGGCAAACACAAACACATCGACGTGGTTGGTGTCGTTGCAGGCCTGCACGTCAAAAAAGCCGCCTTCTAACGTGGCCGCATCCGACAGCGGCATGACCCGCACAAAACGCTCGCCCGCATAGTGGCGCTCATAAGCGGCCTGGATCTTCTCGGGGGTGGTGCCCGCCGTAAATTGCGATAGATGTAAGGGCACACTGACAGCCAAACCCTTGTAAAACGGGCCGACCACCGGCATGAACACCGGCGGCTGCGCCAGGCCGGTCTGCACCATCATCTCGGGCAGGTGCTTGTGGCCCAAGCTCAGGCCGTAGGGGCGGGGGGCTTGCAGGACCGGGTCGCCACCGGCTTGGTACTGCTCAATCATCTTCTTGCCGCCGCCCGAATAACCCGTCAGTGAGGTGGCTGAGACGGGCGTGTCTGGCGCGATCAGCCCAGCGTCCACCAGCGGCCGCAGCAGCACGATGAAGGCCGTGGCATGGCAGCCGGGGTTGGCAATGCGCTTGGCCTTGCGGATGGCATCGCGCTGGCCCGCGCACAGCTCGGGCAGGCCATAAGTCCAGCCGGGCACCGTGCGGTGGGCGGTGCTGGCGTCGATCAGGCAGGTGTGGGGGTTGGTGATCATGGCCGCCGCTTCGCGCGAGGCGGCATCGGGCAGGCACAAAAAGGCCACATCGGCGGCGTTCAGCAGGCGGGCGCGCTCGGCCGGGTCTTTGCGCAACTCGGGCGCAATGCGCAGCACCTCCACATCGCCGCGCTCGGCCAACACCTCATGGATGCGCAGGCCCGTCGTGCCTTCTTGCCCATCCACATACACCTTTACCGTCATGACGCTTCCTTCAGCAACAATGCCAACATCCTCGCAGCATACGGCATGCCGCTCACCTGATCATGACAAACACTGCTCCTCGTGTCCTGCTCTTGCCCGGCTGGCAGAACTCTGGCCCCAGCCATTGGCAAAGCCGCTGGGAGGCGCTGTATGGCGACCAGCGCGTGCAGCAAGATGATTGGATGTGGCCCAAGCGCGGCGACTGGATGATGCAGCTGGATGAGGCCCTGCTGGCCCAGCCCGGCCCGGTGGTGCTGGTGGCCCACAGCTTGGGCTGCCAGTTGGTGGCAGCCTGGGCGGCGCATTCCCGCCACACCGCGCGGGTGCAGGCCGCCTTGCTGGTGGCTCCGCCCGACATCGAGCGCGACGACACCCCGCCGCAGATCGCCACCTGGCGGCCCATCTCCCGCTTGCCCCTGCCGTTTGCGGCCGTGGCACTGATCAGCAGCGACGACCCGTTTTGCGCCCCCGAGCGCGCCCACGCCATGGCCCAGGCCTGGGGCGCGGCGGCGCTGGAGCTAGGCCCCTTGGGCCACCTCAACGGCGACTCGGGCCTGGGCGACTGGCCCGAAGGCCGGGCGGTGTTGAACTCGCTGCTGCAAAGCCCCGACGAGGAAGACTGATTGACCGACAATCGAGCCATGGCAAGTAAAAAACCCAAGGGACTCGGCCTGGGCCTCGAAGCCCTGCTCGGCCCCAAAGTCACCGACCTCGACGTTGAGCCCAGCAGCGGCGCGCAAAGCCCGTCCACGCTCAAAGTCTCGCAGCTCCAGGCGGGCAAGTACCAGCCGCGCACGCGCATGGACGAGGGCTCGCTCTACGAACTGGCCGAGAGCATTCGCAGCCAGGGCATCATGCAGCCCATCTTGGTGCGGCCGCTCAGCGGCAACGAGGCCGGGGGTGCTGCCCAGTACGAAATCATTGCCGGTGAGCGGCGCTTCAGGGCCTCGCAACTGGCGGGCCTGACCGAAGTGCCGGTGCTGGTCAAGGCCGTGCCCGACGAGGCCGCCGCCGTGATGGCGCTGATTGAAAACATCCAACGCGAAGACCTGAACCCGCTGGAAGAGGCCCAAGGCCTGAAGCGCCTGATCGACGAATTTGGCCTGACCCACGAGGCCGCTGCCCAGGCCGTGGGCCGCTCACGCAGCGCGGCCTCCAACCTGATGCGCTTGCTGCAACTGGCCGAGCCGGTGCAAAAAATGTTGATGGCCGGTGACATCGACATGGGCCATGCGCGGGCCTTGCTGGCGCTGCCTGCGGCCCAGCAGATCATGAACGCCAACGAGATCGTTGGCAAAAAGCTCTCAGTGCGCGACGCCGAAAAGCTGGTGGCCAAGGCCCTGAACCCGGGCCGCCAAACCCCGCTGCTGCGGGTGGCCAAGGACAAATCCCGCGACATCGTGCGCTTAGAAGAGCAACTGGCAGACGCGCTGACGGCGGATGTGGAAATCCGCGTACAGCGCAAAACCAAGCGCGGTGAGCAGGGCGAGATTGCCATCCGTTTTGGCTCGCTGGACGAGCTCAATGGCCTGCTCGACAAGTTGGGCGCGGGGGAGCGCTAGGGAAGCTCTGCATGAATCGGGGCGAGGCCGGGTAGTGCGGATCGGGATGGGATGCAAGGCGCAGTTTGAAGCCAATAGCCGTAGCTATGGGCGAGAACTGCAACGCCGCAGACTGCCCGAGGTCGCGCTAGCTCGGACCGGCCTGATTTGTGCGGAGCTTCCCTAGTCCCACAGGGTTTGGCACAGCAGGCCCTTGGGTTCGGGCCAGGGGCTAGCGGTCAGGGCAGCGGCATAGACTTGGTGCACCCAGGGCACAGGCGCATCGCGGGCTTCCCGCAGGGCACGCTGCAATTCGGCCTTGGCCGCATCAGCCTCGCCACGCCGCATCAGGTCGCGGGCATGCACCAGCATGGCGGGCAGGTACTCCTCGGCATACTCTTGTACCGAGGCTAAGAGTTGTTCTAGGACCTCCGGGGGGCGGGCGCTGGGGTGGCTCATCAGCAGCCAGGCAAGGTCTATCACCGAGTCAACGGAGCGCAGACCATCGATCTCTTCGTCCAGCCACAGTTGCTCCAACAGGGCGATGCATTGCAGGGGCTGTTGATGCCCCAGAAAAAACGCTTTCGAACCAGCAAGAGCGAGGTTTCCCCCAGCTTCAGACGCCCTTCCAGCATCGCGTGATTGGTACGCTGCACCAGGTGACGGGCCTTTTCCAGGGCGCTGGTAGCTTGCTTAATTTGGCCTCGGTCTCGCAGCACACCCACCCAAAAAAGGCGGGCTTGTATTTCTTGCATCAGGTTTTTGCAACTGACGGCCAACTCTACCGCCAACGCCATCTCTTGGCTGGCCAGTGCCAAGTCCTTCTGAAAATGCGCGACCGACCCACTCAGCAGAACCCAGCGTGAAGGCCAGACGCTGCCTTGCAGGCTCATGGCCAGGCCGCGACCTTCGTCCACCCATCGGCGCGCGTTCTCCATATCGCCGCTGAACTGGGCCACACAAGCTTGCACATAGCGAGCCCGCACTTGCAACACCACGTCGTCGGTACGTTCGGCCAGTGCCAGTGCCTCGGCGGCGGCTTGGCGAGCCTCGCGGGCGCTTGTAAGTAGTCGCAGCACGTCAGCGAGTTCTACATGAACCAAGGCCGACTGGGGTGCCAGAGACACGGCCTCTTGCAGCATGGAGTGTGCTTTGCGGTAGTGACAGTCCCGAACGGCGTGGGTCGCCCGGGCCAACAGCTCCAACACCGCAGGGGGTAAGTCTTCCGTGGCCGGGGTGGCGCAAGAGAAGAGGCTCAGCCATTGCGCGGCCTCTCTCGCCAGTTCGGCCACGTCACGGCCCTCTACTCGCCCGAGCGAAGCGGCACCTGACACACGGTCGACGGTCAGCTCCAAGGCCAAGGCACCATGAGCGCCGCGCACCAGCCGCAAAGCCACCACATCGCTCAGGCCCAGCAGGTCTCGCAGGCGCTGGCAGCGCTGCGGCAATGGCAGCGTGGCGCGGTCGGCGGAGCCTATTTGTTGGGCGTCCACCCAGCGGCTTTGCCCCTGAAAGCTGAGCAAATGGCCGATGAGGGCGGGCAGGCCGTGCACCGTCCACGCCAAAGCGGCGTCGCCCGTGTCATTGCTCAAAGGTAACAGCCCAAGGGCAAGGGGAGGGGCTTGAGGTGCCGGTGCGCCCACCGCAGCGCTGGGTGTTGGCGTTGGCGCGGCGGGCGCGGCGGGCGCGGCGACTTCGGCCACAAAGCGGTAACCCACACCGGGCTCAGTGCGCACAATGGCGGGGTCATGTTCGTCCTCACCCAAGGCCCGGCGCAGGTCCATCACGGCGCGGGCCAGTACCGAGTCTGGGACTTGCACAGTGCCCCAGACCTGGGCCAGCAGCTCCGCCTTGGGCACCACGCGATCAGCGTGATCCATCAGGTAGAGCAAGAGCTCGAAAGCGTGGGGCTGGAGCGCCACCTTCTGCCCATCGCACCACAATTCGCGGGCTGGACGAAGCAGCGTAAAGCGAGCAAAGTGCTCTGTCGACATCAAGCTCTCGCGGTCGCGGTCAAAGGGTCACTGGCAAGAGTGGGCATTGCCCAGCACTGGTGTTTGGCAGCACTTGCATGGTAGTTGAATGCTCACTCAGCTTGTGAGCAGGAGGCTGTATACCCGGCATCGTATTTAGGGGGGCTACCCAAATGGATGTAGATATTGTGAGATCTGCCTCAGGCTCATCGGGCGAGTGTTGCACCCGCGATCAAGGGCCGACAACCGGAAAGGGCTGAATCAAGGCCCCAAAAGCCCGCTTATGCCAGCTTTGGCCGCGCTCGCTTAGAGGGATGCTGTCACCACAGAGCCGCTGGTGAGTGAGCAAAAGCAGTACCGCCGGAAAGCTCTGATGGCGCCCGGGTCCAGTACAGCCGGGACGTCATCAGAACTTCCCTGACGCCCCGCAGCCGCCTTGTGATTGGTTGCGTGGCGCCGTCCTGATCCATTACCCCCAGGAGGCCACCATGGATGTCATCAGCAGTTTTGCCGCCCGCTTTGAGCGCAGCCGCGAAGAGGAAATGTCGCTTGAAGACTACCTCGCCGAGTGCAAGCGCAGCCCGCTGACCTACGCCACCGCCGCTGAGCGCATGCTCAAAGCCATCGGTGAGCCGCAGATGGTGGACACCCGCAACGATCCGCGCCTCTCGCGCATCTTTGCCAACAAGATCATCAAGATCTACCCCGCCTTCGCCGAGTTCTACGGCATGGAGGAAGCCATCGAGCAGGTGGTCAGCTACTTCCGCCACGCCGCCCAAGGCCTGGAAGAAAAGAAGCAGATCCTCTACCTGCTGGGCCCGGTGGGTGGTGGCAAGAGCAGCATTGCCGAGCGGCTCAAGGCCCTGATGCAAGAAGTGCCTTTCTACGCCATCAAGGGCTCGCCGGTGAATGAAAGCCCGCTGGGCTTATTTGATGTGGCTGAAGACGGCCCGCTGCTGGAGCAGGAGTACGGCATCCCGCGCCGCTACCTCAACCGCATCATGAGCCCCTGGGCGGTAAAGCGCCTGGAAGAGTACGGCGGCGACATCCGGCAGTTCCGCGTGGTCAAGCGCTATCCCAGCATCTTGAAGCAGATGGGCATTGCCAAGACCGAGCCGGGCGATGAGAACAACCAAGACATCTCGTCCCTGGTGGGCAAGGTCGACATCCGCAAGCTGGAAACCTATGCCCAAGACGACCCCGATGCCTACAGCTACAGCGGCGGCCTGTGCCTGGCCAACCAGGGCCTGCTGGAGTTTGTGGAAATGTTCAAGGCCCCCATCAAGGTACTGGCCGGCGCCACCTGCGCCCCAGGAACGCTGAAGATGATGAGCCAGTTCGCCATCTTGACCCGCCTGAAGGAGCCCGAGAACTCCTCGCTCTATTCCAAGATGCAGGTCTACGACGGCGAAAACCTCAAAGACACCGACCCGCGCGCCAAGAACTACCAGGAGTACCGCGACTACGCGGGCGTGGACGAAGGCATGAGCGGCATCTCCACCCGCTTTGCCTACAAGATCCTCTCCAAAGTCTTCAACTTCGACAGCACCGAAGTGGCGGCCAACCCCGTGCACCTGATGTATGTGTTAGAGCAGCAGATCGAGCGCGAGCAGTTCCCGGCTGACACCGAGCAGAAGTACACCGCCTTCATCAAAGAGCAGTTGGCCCCACGCTATGCCGAGTTCATTGGCAAAGAGATCCAGACCGCTTATCTGGAGAGCTATAGCGAGTACGGCCAGAACATTTTTGACCGCTATGTCACCTATGCCGACTACTGGATCCAAGACCAGGAGTACCGCGACACCGACACCGGCGAGGTCTTTGACCGCTCTTCGCTGAATGCCGAGTTGGAGAAGATCGAGAAGCCCGCCGGCATTGCCAACCCCAAGGACTTCCGCAACGAGATCGTCAATTTTGTGCTGCGGGCGCGGGCCAATAACGCGGGCAACAACCCGGTCTGGACCAGCTATGAAAAGCTGCGCTCGGTGATCGAGAAGAAGATGTTCTCCAACACCGAAGAGCTGCTGCCGGTGATCAGCTTCAATGCCAAAGCCAGCGCCGACGAGGCCAAGAAGCACGAGGACTTTGTCGACCGCATGGTGGCCAAGGGCTACACCAGCAAGCAGGTGCGCTTGCTGTGCGAGTGGTACTTGCGCGTGCGCAAGAGCAGCTGACCGGATTCCATCCGCAGCACGCTCCGGCCCTTCGGCCAGGGCTGCTGCAGAGGACGCCGTTCGCCCTGAGCCTGTCGAAGGGCTTGGATGGGCTCAGCCCGAACGGATGTTCAGCATTGCGCTGACGGATCAGTAGCTTGAAGGACTGCAAATCATGGCACTTCAGCAAATCATCGACCGCAGGTTGGCCGGCAAGAACAAGTCCATCGGCAACCGCGAGCGCTTTTTGAAGCGCTACAAAGACAAGATCCGCGAGGCGGTGAAGCGCGCGGTGGACGGCCGCGGCATCCGCGACCTGGAGCGCGGCGAAGAGGTCCACATCCCCAAGAAGGACCTCTCCGAGCCCGTCTTCCACCACGGCCAAGGCGGCCAGCGCGATGTGGTGCACACCGGCAACAAAGAGTATGTGACGGGCGACCACATCGAGCGCCCACAAGGTGGTGGCGGTAAGGGCTCAGGCAAGGGCCAGGCCAGCGACTCGGGCGAGGGTGAAGACGACTTTGCCTTTGCGCTCAGCAAAGAAGAGTTCATGCAGGTCTTTTTTGAAGACCTGGCCTTGCCCCGCCTACTGCGCACCCAACTGGCCGAGGTGCCCGAGTACAAAACCCACCGCGCGGGTTACAGCAGCGACGGCACGCCCAACAACCTGCACATCGTGCGCTCCATGCGCGGGGCGTATGGCCGCCGCTTGGCCTTGGGCGGCGAGTCGCGCCGCGAGCTACGTGAGTTGGAGGCCAAAGTCTCTGAACTCAAGCGTTATTACGCCGACGACCCCGTGGCCCAGCGCGAGGTGCAAGAGGCCTTGGCCCGCATCGCCGAGCTGCGCGCGCGGCTGGACCGCATCCCCTTTCTCGACCCGATTGACCTGAAGTTTCGCAGCCGTGTGCGTGTGGCCGTGCCCAGCTCCAAGGCGGTGATGTTCTGCCTGATGGATGTCTCGGGCTCTATGGATGAGCAGCGCAAGGAGCTGTCCAAGCGCTTCTTTATCTTGCTCTATCTCTTCTTGACCCGCCACTACGAGAAGATCGAGCTGGTTTTCATCCGCCACCACACGCAGGCGCAAGAGGTCAGCGAAGAAGATTTTTTTCATGCCCGCGAGACCGGCGGCACCGTGGTGTCGAGCGCGCTGGAGCTGATGGACCAGATCGTGCGCGAGCGCTACAACCCCAGCGAGTGGAACATCTACGGCGCCCAGGCCAGCGATGGCGACAACTGGCACCATGATTCCACCCGCTGCAAAGAGCTGCTGGTGAACCGCCTGCTGCCGGCTTGCCGCTACTACGCCTATGTGCAAGTGGCCGAAGAAGAGCAAAACCTCTGGGAAGAGTACGCCAGCCTGGTGGGCGCTCAGCCCAACTTTGCGATGCGCAAAGCCACCGAGGCCTCGGACATTTATCCGGTCTTCCGCGACCTGTTCAAAAAGGAAGGGGCTACCGCATGACCACCGCTCACACCCCCGCCGACGCCCTCTTGGGTGAGGCCCTGCACGGCCCCTTGACGCTTTGGCCTGGACACCTACCCGAATCAGTTGGAGATCATCACCGCCGAGCAGATGATGGACGCCTACGCCAGCGTGGGCATGCCGGTGAACTACCGTCACTGGAGCTTTGGCAAAGAGTTCATCTCCACCGAGAAGAACTACAAGCGCGGCCACATGGGCTTGGCCTATGAGATCGTCATCAACTCCAACCCCTGCATCAGCTACCTGATGGAAGAGAACACCATGGCCATGCAGGCCCTGGTGATCGCCCATGCGGCCTATGGACACAACAGCTTTTTCAAAGGCAACTACCTGTTCCGCATGTGGACGGATGCGGCCTCCATCATCGACTACCTGGTCTATGCCCGGCACTATGTGGCCGAGTGCGAAGAGCGCCATGGTGTGGAAATCGTGGAGCTGTTTCTCGACTCTTGCCATGCGCTGCAAAACCATGGCGTAGACCGCTACCGCCGCCCGGCCAAGCGCAGCCTGGCCGAAGAGCTTGCCCAGCGCAAAGAGCGCGAGGCCTATGCCCAGCAGCAAATCAACGACCTCTGGCGCACCCTGCCGCGCCGCGCCGACGAGGCCGAAGCCACCGCAGCCGCCAAGCGCTTCCCCGCAGAGCCCGAAGAGAACCTGCTCTACTTCATCGAGAAAAACGCTCCGCTGCTGGAGCCCTGGCAGCGCGAGATCATCCGCATCGTGCGCAAGACCGCGCAGTACTTCTACCCCCAGCGCCAAACCCAGGTCATGAACGAAGGCTGGGCCACCTTCTGGCACCACAAGCTGCTCAACGAGATGTACGACAACGGCTTCCTGACCGATGGCGTGATGATGGAGTGGCTCAGCTCGCATGCCAATGTGGTCTACCAGCCCAAGGTGGGCGACCGCGGCTACAGCGGATTCAACCCCTATGCGCTTGGCTTTGCCATGTACACCGACATCAAGCGAACGACGAAGGCTACCGCCGCCTGCGAGAAACCCTGTCACGCCAATACGACCTGGGCACCCGCGAGCCCAATATTCAGGTGTGGAACGTCAACCTGCGCGGCGACCGCAGCCTGACCCTGCGCCACACCCAACACAACAACCGCCCCCTCGACCAAAGCGCCAGCGAAGTCCTCAAACACGTCGCCCGCCTCTGGGGCTTTGGCGTGCAGTTGGAAAGCGTGAATGGCGGTGGTGAAGTGACCGCGCAATGGGCGGTGCCGGCGCCGCAGGGGTGAGTGCCGTGCACTTAGGCGAGTGGCTGACTGGCAGAACGGGCGCCCACGGCCACCCAGTTGAGTGATCGGGCGCAACTGCACATAGACTAGCTTCCATCAATAGGGATGGGAGTCAGGAAATGAGCCCAGTGAAGCGCTTTGAGGATTACTGCTGGCACGACAACGCCATCCACGGCTTTCGCTTGGTTCAGGGTGCAGATGGTTGCACCGGTGATCTTGTCTTGGACATCGACCACATCGTCGAATGGCTGAGTCCACCAGAGAACGCTACGGCGTACCACTTCAGAATTGCTCCGTCACTTCTGACATTTCACGAGGTGTCTGAATTGGTGGTGTCGATCGACTATGGCGCGCATTCTTTGGCCTTCCAGCCGATGGCGATCCATGACATTCAGCGCGAAGAAGTCACCTATCCCAATGGCTATACCTCTTTCGCCTGGAGGATTGAGCTCAACATTCCAATAGCTGGGTACATGACGTTTCAAGCGTCAGGCTTTACCCAAACGGTGAACTCGGAGTCCGTGGTTTCCCGAATGCAGAGCTTGTCACCCAGCCAGCGCCGGTCTCTCCTCTTGTGAGCAGGCCCGGCGGACAACATCAGTTCTGAACCAGATTTGTGCTCTCAATGAATACCTTCGAGTTTTGGCTAGACATTCACTGTGCTGGGTCCCCAGCTTGCACGATTTTCGGTTCGCTGGAAATGCCAGTTCGACCCCATGCGGGCGAGAGAATTTCCTTCCATCAGCTGAAAGGCTCAGACCTGCAGTTCCAGCGCGTTCGCTTCGAAGCAGTGTGTTCCCGTGAGACAAGTGTCTCCGTTGAAGTGGACGAGGTATCGCACTACGGTGTTCGGAGAGACGGCAGGCTGGTGTTCACCTCGGTCATTCGAGCTCACCCGCTGAACGTTTCTACTTTGGATGATGTCCGGGTTGTCCGGGACATTTTGACCAAGCAATGTGGTCTGGCAGTCGATCCTTATGGGATCAACGTCTTTGATGCAGAAGGCTAGTCACGATGTGACTCACCACCGCAGCGCCATCAACACCTCCTCCTGCAACACCCCATCCACCAGCATGGCTCCAGGCTCTCGGCCAAAGGCCACAAAGCCTAGGCTCTCATAGAGCCGCAGCGCGGCGGTGTTGTGGGCGTTGACGCAGAGGTTGAGCTGCAGCAGGCCGGGCACCTCGCGGGCGTTGGCGATGGCCGCCTGCAGCAGTGCGCGGGCCAGGCCACGGCGGCGGGCTGCGGGGGTGACCACCATGCCCCAGATGATGCCTTTGTGCCGCAGCTTACGCATGCCCTCACGGCCCAGACCGACCACGCCCAGCAGTGCCCCTGCTGCATCAAACGCCCCGAAAACGGCGCTGTCGGGTGACGGGGCCAAGCGCTGGGCGACGGTGTCCAGCGCCTCGTCGCATTCCTCTTCAAAGCTGGATCCAAAGGCTGTTGGTTCGCGCTGCAAGCCGGCCAGGCGCAGGGCTTGGAAGGCGGCGGCGTCGGCCGGCGTCAGGCGACGGATGTGGACGGGAGCCTCAGTCAAAGCGTACCTCCTCAGCCCGCACACAGCGCGTGCGTGGCCCAAAGCTGCTGATCTGGGGCAGCAGGCGGTTGTGGTGGGCAATGATTTGCGGGGCGCTCAACTCGGCGCTGTCCATCGTCGAGTGGCCGTCGGCCACCAAAGTGACGGGGAAGCCTAGGAGCGTGGGCGGCAGAAATCCAGGCCCGCGTTGAGACGGATTGGGGGAGTAGTCTAGGCGCAGCGCGCCGCTCGCATGGCATGTGCGAGCAAGCGTTGCAACGACGAATGGGCCCCCAATCCGTCCCAACCCGAAGGGCCGTAGCGATTTGCGGCGCCTGGCGGCGTTGCGAGCTCGTTGCAGGGGCCAGCCATGCGCCTCGCGCGCGCCTTGCCATGCACCGCAACTCCCCACGGCGCGGGCCTGGATTTCTGCCGCCCACGCTCCTAGGTGCCCTTCGGTGTTGCGCAGCATCAGCTTGTGCATCTCAGCCGCGCACAAGGGGCAGGAGGCGTCGTAGAACAATGTCAGAGGATAGATGGCTGGGTTCATGATTTCTCCGTTTGAAATTTCAGTAGAAACAGAAATCAACACTCAAAAAAAGGGGCTACTCCCCTCGCACAAACTTCTGGACGTTGGCGCCCATGCGCAGGACTTTCTCCAGCGTGCCGGGTGAGAGGCGCAGCATCTCGTCAGACCAAGCGCCCAAGGTTTCCATGAAGCGCAGGGTTTCTCGGACCCTGTCTTGGGTGTCTGCACGTTCAGCCTCAAAGCCGGGCTGGGCGACCAGGTCCTTCAGCACGCGCACCGTGGGGTCAAACTCACGCTCTTTACGCTCTCGCACGATGGTGCGGAACAACTCCCACACGTCCAGCGAGGTTTCAAAATAATCGCGTCGGTCGCCCAGCACTTGGGTGGCGCGGATCAAGTTCCAGCTTTGCAGCTCTTTGAGGCTGGTGCTGACATTGGAGCGGGCAATGGACAGCGTGTCTGCTATCTCTTCGGCATGCAAGGGCTTGCCATGAAAGTAGAGCAGGGCATGCACTTGGGCCACGCTGCGGTTGACGCCCCAAGCCGTGCCCATCTCACCCCAGTGGACGATGAAGCGGCGGGCGGTGTCGGTGAGTTCCATGTCGTCATGATGCTGATATCCGATATTTCTGTCAAGACAGAAATTGCGCTTTGTTCGTCATCGGAAGGCGGGCGTCGAAGCAAGCTCAGCACTTCCGCGAGGTGAAGAGCTTGCGGCCAGCGCCTATGCTTCTGCTCCATGAACCTTGCTCACGATGTGGCCCGCTGGGCCTTGTCCCACCCCGAGCGCCCAGCGCTTTTTGAAGGCGCTCGCCCCACCGCCACCTACGCCCAGTGGGCGGCCAGAGCGGCTGCTTTGGCTCAACACTTGTTGGGCGCGGGCCTGTACCCCGGCGACCGCGTGGTGCTTTTCATGCGCAACCATCCGCGTTACCTGGAGATTTTGTTCGGCGTGTGGTGGATGGGCGGCGTGGTGGTGCCGGTCAACGCCAAACTGCACCCCAAAGAGTTGCAGTGGATCGCCCACAACGCCGGTGCGCGCTGGGCCTTTGTGAGCCGAGATGCGCTGCCCGAAGGCGCCCCAGCGCTGGCGGGCTTGGAGCGCGTGGTCGACGTCGACAGCCCGGAGATGGCGAGCCTGCTGGCCGCAGAGCCTCAAGCCAGCCTGCCAGTGGCTGCCCGCGCCCCCGACGACACCGCTTGGCTGTTCTACACCAGCGGCACCACGGGCCGGCCCAAGGGCGTGATGATCACCCACCGCAACTTGCGCACCATGGCGCTGGGCTACTTTGTGGACGTGGACACGGTGGGGGCCAGCGACGCCATCGTTTACGCCGCCCCCATGTCCCATGGTGCCGGGCTCTATGCTTTGCCGCATGTGCTGGCGGGCGCCCGCCATGTGGTGCCGCCCTCGGGTGGCTTTGACGCGGCAGAGCTGTTTGAACTGGGCCGGCAGGTGGGGCCGCTCTCCTTGTTTGCCGCTCCCACCATCGTCAAGCGCTTGGTGGACCATGCCGAAGCCCAAGGCCTGGGGCCGGCTGATGCGGCGCGCAGCTTCAAAACCATCGTCTACGGCGGTGCGCCTATGTATGCGGCCGACATCCAACGCGCACTGAAGGTCATGGGGCCGCGCTTTGTGCAAATCTACGGCCAGGGCGAAAGCCCGATGGTGGGCACGGCCCTCAGCCGTGCCGATCTGGCCGATCAGGGCCATCCGCAGTACTTGGCGCGCCTGGCGTCTGTGGGTAGGCCGCAGTCCTCGGTGCGCATTCGGGTGGCCGATGAGGCGGGGCAGGATGTGCCCACGGGCGAGGTGGGCGAGGTGCTGATCGCGGGTGACAGCGTGATGGCCGCTTACTGGCAGGCCCCAGAAGCCACCGCCGCAGCCTTGCGCGAGGGCTGGCTGTGGACGGGTGATATGGGTTGCCTAGACGCCTCGGGCTACCTGACGCTGAAAGACCGCAGCAAAGACCTGATCATCAGCGGCGGCTCCAACATCTACCCGCGCGAGGTGGAGGAAGTGCTGCTGCTACACCCCGACGTGGCTGAGGTGGCGGTGGTTGGCGCGCCGGACCCCGAATGGGGCGAATCGGTGGTCGCCTTTGTGGTGGCACGCGGGGCTCTCGCCCTAGAGGCCACCGCCTTGGACGCCCATGTCGTAGCCCATCTGGCCCGTTTCAAGCGTCCCAAGCGCTATGTGCAAGTTGAGGGCTTGCCCAAGAACAACTACGGCAAGGTGCTGAAGACCGCGCTGCGGGAGAGGTTGCAGGCCAACGCCTCTGGCACGGATTTGGGACAATCGCCCCCATGAAATCCCCAGAACTGCTGCTGCCCGCCGGCTCACTCGCCAAGATGCGGGCCGCCTATGACTTTGGCGCCGACGCCGTTTACGCGGGCCAACCCCGCTATTCGCTGCGCGCCCGGAATAACGAATTCCGCTTGGAGCAAATCGGCCAGGGCATTGCTGAAGCCCATGCCCGGGGCAAGAAGTTCTTTGTCACCAGCAACCTGATTGCCCACAACGACAAGGTGCGCACCTACCTGCGCGACATCGAGCCAGTGATCGCGCTCAAGCCCGATGCGCTGATCATGGCCGACCCTGGCCTCATCATGCAGGTGCGTGAAAAGTGGCCCGAGGTCGACATTCACCTCTCTGTGCAGGCCAACACCACCAACTGGGCCACGGTCAAGTTCTGGCAGAAGCTGGGCGTGCGCCGCATCATCCTCTCGCGCGAGCTGAGCCTGGATGAGATCGACGGCATTCGCAACGAGTGCCCCGACATGGAGCTGGAGGTTTTTGTGCACGGCGCCCTGTGCATCGCCTACTCGGGCCGCTGCTTGCTGAGCGGCTATTTCAACCGCCGCGACCCCAACCAAGGCACCTGCACCAACGCCTGCCGCTGGGAATATGGCACCCAGGCCGCCACAGAAAACTCCGCCAGCGGCGAAGCCATTCCTGTGGCCAAGCTGGACAGCGACTTCAACTTCGGCGAAGCCGCGGCCGAGGCCGAAAGCAATTTCTCCACCTGTGGCAGCGGTGAGCGCCACCCGGCGGCCGACCGCATCTACCTGCTGGAAGAAAAGGGCCGCCCAGGCGAGCTCATGCCCATCATGGAAGATGAGCACGGCACCTACATCATGAACAGCAAAGACCTGCGCGCGGTGGAGCATGTCGAGCGCTTGGCCAAGATCGGGGTCGATTCCCTGAAGATCGAAGGCCGCACCAAGAGCCTGTACTACGTGGCCCGCACTGCCCAGGTCTATCGCCGGGCCATTGATGACGCCGTGGCTGGTCGCCCCTTCAACCCCGAGTTGTTGATGGAGCTGGAAGGCCTGGCCAACCGCGGCTACACCGGCGGCTTGCTGGAGCGCCGACCCGCCAACGACTACCAGAACTACATCAGCGGCCACTCCGAGCTGCACCGCAGCCACTTTGTGGGCGAGGTGCGCAGCGTGCGCGAAGACGGCTGGGTCGAAGTCGAGACCAAGAACAAGTTCTCGGTCGGCGACCGCATCGAAGTCATCCACCCCAGCGGCAACCGCGTGGTGGAGCTGAACGAAATGCGTAACCTGGACAATGAGCCGGTGCAGGTCGCACAGGGCAGCCCCGTGCGGGTCTGGGTGCCGCTGGGGGTGCCGTCGGAAGGGGCGCTGCTTGCGCGTTTGTTGTAAGTGCTCGTGGGCTGCAGCGCTGAAATTCGAAGTAATTTTGTTCGCAGTATGAGCTACCTGGCTGCGTTGTAAACGCTCGCGATGCCGTTGGGCATCGCTGTGCTTTGCGCCTTACCATGCAGCTCACCTCGGAAGCTCTTCCACTCCCATTTCAAGTTGACCTGCGAAACACCACGATGAAGCTCTCTGTCTCGATAAAGCCAGATGCTGACGGGTTCACCGGACGCGAGTGTCCGACCTGTGAGCGCTACTTCAAAATCAAGACTGGAACCGGCGTTCCTGGACTAACGACTTGCCATTGCCCGTACTGCAATCACATCGGCCCGCACACCGAGTTCTGGACGAAGCAGCAGATCAACTACGCCCGCTCAGTGGCCATCAACAAGGTTTCGAGTCAGCTGCTCTCGCAGCTGAAGAAGATGGAGAGGCGTCCGGACCCGCGAGCACCGTTTTCTATCGGAATCAGGGTCAAAGGCAACCCCACGCCAATAGCCTACTACTCCGAGCACCAACTCGAGGAGCGAGTCACCTGCAATGCGTGCACGTTGGAGTACACAATCTACGGTGCCTTCGGCTATTGCCCGGACTGTGGGGTTCACAACTCCGCTCAGATCGCCGGAGCCAATTTCGACTTGGTGCTGAAAACATTGGATCTCGCCAAGACCGCTGCTGCCGAGATACAAACGAAGCTAGTTGAGAACGCGCTTGAAGATGCGGTTTCTTGCTTCGATGGCTTCGGCCGAGAACATTGCGCAAATCAACCCTACAAAATCTCTTTTCAAAACATTGACGCCGCGAGAGACAAGATTCAGCGAGAGCATCATTTTGACCTCTCCGCAGTATTGACAGCTCCCGACTGGAAGTTCGTCTCTGACCAGTTTCAGAAACGGCACCTGTTAGCTCACAAGCTCGGCATCATTGACTCAGAGTTTGTGGCGAAAACTGGCTGCCCACCAAGCCTTCAAGGTCGCAAAGTAACGATATCGGAGTCTGATGTCCGAGCACTCATCACGCACCTGAGGGCTATGGCAAATGCCCTTCACACCAGCGTCGCGCGGGTCTAACCCTTCTGCGTGACAGGGCTGTCGCAGAAGGGTTATCGAGTTGACCAGGCATCGGCTCTGAACCAAATGGGGACGTTGGCGCTTTGTGGATGGGCTGGGAGAGACAGACTGCATTTCTACAGATGGGCTGGATGACAGGCTCGAATCTGTCGCCGCCTGGCCCGCTGTGGCTTGGCCTTCTAAGGCTCACCCCAACCGCATGCGCCCGGCATAGCCGGTCATCTCCAGATAACCCAAACCTAAGCGTTCGCCGCTGGGCTTGCTCAAGCTGGCTACGCCCTCCCAGTAGCGCATGCCCGTGCTCATGCGGGCGTCCACCTCTTGGGCGTCGAGCAGGGCACTCAGTTTGAACTCGCCCGCAGGGCATTGGATCAACCAGGCCACCGGGTACTCGGCACTGCTGCCGGCGCTGCGCCAGTGGCGCAGGGGCTGTAGGCGCACCTCGCTGGGCGCAAAGTTGCGCTGCACACCTTGGCTGCTGCGCCAACTGCCACCGCTCCACAAGGTCGAGCCATCGGCCCGCCGCAGGCGAAACACCGTCAGGGCGCTGCCATCCAAGAGGTTGATGCCGGCCCAGTCCCAGCCCACCGCTTGCTCTTGCGGGGCGCTGGGGTCGCCCAGCAATTGGTCGCTCCATTCTTGATCCAGCCACGACAGGCCTAGTAGATCCTGCGTCTGCCCGCCCAGGCGCAGGCTGGCTTGGGTGCGCATCTGCACTTGGCTGTAATAGTGGCTGAACTGGTCCGCGCCTGGCCCCTTTTTGGAGAGCCCGTCCACGCCCTGCAGCAAGACGGGTTGCGGGCACTGCAGCGTCAGCTCCAAGGCAAAGCGCTGCCCGTGGCTCTGGCCTTGAAACCGCGCCACGTAACGGCTTGGGCCTGCCGCCGCGTCACCCTCGCTGGTCTCGCGGCGCAGCAGCCAGTCGCGCATCTGCACATGGCAGTCGCCTTCTCGGGCCTCAGCCACGCGGGGATAGGCCCGCGCCAAGCGTTGGTCATGCAGCAGTTGGCCTTGGCGCAGGTCGCTCAAAGCGGCATGGCCGATCAAGACTTGGCGTGCAGCCAAGGCGCTGGGATGGCCGGCAGGCGCCGGGCCCTGGACCCGGAAGAAGGTCAGCTGATAACCGAACGCAGGGGAGGCAGCCGGGTTAGTCGCGTCCGCCAAGGCGTGCAGCACGCCCGTCAAGTACCACCATTCCAAACGGGTGTGAGGGTGGGCGCCAAAGTCACGGGGGAACTGCAGGCGCGGTGCGTTGCTGGCCCAGCCTGGGGTGCCAGGCAGGGCGGCCAAGGCCAAAAAGCTGCGACGGGGAATCACCAGTCCTCCTTCACAGATTGCACTGCCGCCTTGCTGGCCGCTTGGCGGGCCGCCAGCAGGGCTGACAACACGCCGGCGGTGAACACCGTGAGCAACAAGACCAGGAGTCGCGGCCAGGGCAGGCTCATGTCCATGCTCCAGTGAAAGCTCTGCGGATTCACCACCCAGATCAGCACGGCGCTCAGGCCCAGGCCCAATCCCAGCCCGGCCAAACAGCCCACGCCGCACAGCAAGGCGGACTCCAGCGCGAGCAGGCGCAAGACGCCCGCGCGGGTCAAGCCCAAATGCAGCAGCAGGCCGAACTCCCGCTTGCGCGCCAGCACTTGCGCCGATTGACTGGCGGCAATGCCAAACACACCAATGGCCAAAGTCACGGCCTGCAGCCAGACAGTCACCGCAAAGCTGCGGTCAAAAACTTTCATCGACACCTCACGCAGCTCTTGGCTGTCTGCCATCTCGATGTCCTCGGGCTGGGCCGCCAGCGCGCGCAAAGCCGCTTGGGCTTGGCGGCTGGTCTGGCCCGGCGCCAGCCAAATCTTCACCTCGTTGATGCGCTGATCTTGCGTCCAGGCTTGGTAGGCGTCCAGCGGCATCCAGGCCGCGCCGCTTTGGCGGGCATAGTCGCGCCAAACACCGCGCACAAAGACCTTGAGCGGGGGCAGGCCTGGGCGCAGGTGCATCTCTGTGGTGTCGCCGGGCTTGAGCTGCAAGCTGTCGCGCAGGGCCTCGCTGATGTAGACCGGTATCTGGCATAGGAGCCTGTCGGACTTGGGGAGTGTCGGCTGCAAATCGGCCGCAGCGGCCCATTTCTCACCGCCTTCTTGCCCCATAGCTGGGCTATGGGGCTGCGAACTCGGCAAGAACTGGTCTCGCTGGGGCCGATTTTCGCGATCGACACCCCAAGCCCGACAGGCTCCTAGCGGCGCTGTGGTGGGCGCCAGGGCTTGGGCCAAAGGCAGTTGCGCCTCATCCACCTGCTTGGCCAGCAAGGCGAAACGCTGGCCACCCATCAGCACCTCGTCGCTGCGTTGGTGCTCGACCGCTTGCACCACGCTGCTGGAGCGCAAGGCGGCCAAGAATTCAGGTGGCAAGGGCGCATGCAGGCTGGCGCCACCTTGCTGAACTTGCAGGCTGGAGCGCAGGTAGAGGTCCGCCGGCAGCATGTGGTGCAGCCACTGGGTGAGGGAGTCTCTGAAGCTGCCCACCATCACCAGCATGGCGACCGACAAGCTCAGGCTCACCAGCACCCCGGCCAGGGCGCGGCTGGCTTCGCCCGCTTGGTCTCGGGCCCGTTCCTCCACCAGCAAGACCAAGGCGTGGCGTTGCGAGCCGGGCCAGCGGCGCAGCAGCACGAGGGCGCCCCGCACGCCCCAGGGCACGCAGGCAATGCCGCCCAGCAGCATGCACAACATGGCGGCATAAGCGGCCAGCGGGACGTCTGCCAGCGGCCAGGTCTTGGGCGGTGGTGGCACCATCGCCAAGCCCAGGCCCAAGAGCAGCAACACCGGCCCCAAAGCGCTGTGTGTGGATAGGCCGCTGCTGCTTCCAAGGCCTTTCAACACCTGCGCCACCGGCATGCGCCGCACCGTCAGTGCGGGCAGGGCAGCACTGAGCAGGCTCAGTGCCAAGCCCAGCCCGCCAAACAACCCGGCCGCAGCCCAAGGCCCTTGCGCCAAGCTCATGCCGGCGGATAGGTGGCCCAGGCCCAAATTGGCGCCCAAGGCCTGCAAGGCCCATTGCGCGGTGGCCCAGCCCAAGGCCAGGCCCAACACACTGCCCAAGCCACCCAAGAGCGCTGCTTCCAGCAGCACCAGACGGGCACGCTCGGCCCCCGTCATGCCCAGCACACCCAGCAGGGCCCACTGCGGCAAGCGCTGCGCCACGGACAAGCTCATCACCGCAAATACCAAAAAGCTGCCCGTGAACAAGGCCATCAGCGAAAGCATGCTGAGGTTGACTCGATAGGCCCGGGTGATGTCGCGCATGCGTTGGCCTTCATCCGGCGGCGGCGCAGCGCTGACGCCCTCAGGCCAACGCTGCCGGGCCAACCAGCGCTCCGCGTCCACGCCAGTCACCAAGCGCACATCCACGCGGTCGAGCCGACCCAGCTTGCCCAGCAGCACTTGGGCGGCGGCAATGTCCAGCACGGCCAAGGGTGAGCCCGCTGCGGTGTTGGCTGGGCCTAGGCTGAAAGTGTGGCTGTGCGCCTGGCCGCTGTCGGCCTGAGCGGCACGCAGGCTCACCGTCTGAGCCTGGCCCCCCAGCTTCTGCAGCGCGGCGGGGTTGAGTGAAAGCTGTTGCGGATCCAGCCCTGCCAGCGGGTTGGTGGGGGCGCTGCCCGCAGCAGGTGCCTGAGGCAGCAAGGCGGGGTTGAGGGCCGCACCCTGCAGCACATCCCAGCCGATCACCCGCAGGCTGAAGGGCTTGCCTTGCGGATCTTGCACATCTTGCGCCAAGGCTTGGCCTTCCAAGATGGGTGAGGCCAGTTGCACGTCTGGGTCGGCCGCCAAGCTGGCCAACAGCGTTTCAGCCAGGCCCTTTGCGGCGTCAGAGTGCAGCACCACATCGGGCTGGCCCTGCAGGCTGGTGGCGGCGCTGGAGAACTCCGCCAAGGCGGTGCTGTTGAGCAGATGAACGGCAAAGCCCAGCGCCACGCCCAGCACGATGGCCAGCAAGGCCAGTAATTGCCGCCCGGCCTGGTAGCGCAGCGCTGGCCAGCTCAGCTGGGCAAAGTGGCTCAGTGAGCGGGCAAGACCCATGGGCGGATTCCCTTCTCGTCCAGCCGCAGCGCGCGGTCAGCGCGGCCTGCGGCCTGCTCGGAATGGGTGACCAGCAAGCAGGCGGCGCCTTCAGCCCGCACTTGGGTGAGCAGCAGGTCCATCACCTCGCGGGCATGGCGGGCGTCCAGATTGCCCGTGGGTTCATCGGCCAGGATCAGGGCGGGCTTGTGCACCAAGGCCCGCGCAATGGCCACCCGCTGCAATTGGCCGCCGGAGAGCTGACGCGGTATGCGGGCGCCTAAGTCTCCCAGCCCGACGGCGTTCAGCATGGCTCGCACCCGGGCGGGGTCTGGCCTGTGCAGCAGCAGCAAGGGCAGGGCGACGTTCTGCGCCACAGTCAGGTGGGGCAAGACATGAAAGGCCTGGAACACAAAGCCTAACTTGGCGCGCCGCAACTCGGCCCGTCCTGCTTCATCCAGTGTGGCGAGGTCTTGGCCGTCGATCTCGATGGCACCCGCATCGGGCTCGTCCAGCCCGGCCAGGCAATTGAGCAGCGTTGACTTGCCCGTGCCCGACTCGCCCAGCAAGGCCACCAACTCGCCACGCACCAGCGTTAGATCGACGGCTCGAAACACGGCGCTGTCGCCATAAGCTTTGGCCAGACCTTCGGCGCGCAGGAGAGGAGTCATCTCTGAATTTTCGCCCAAGCCTGCGGGCTTGAATGAGACAACTCCTCACCGGTCGGCTGGTGTGGACTGGCCCGCTGACACCGGTGGAAGCCAGGCGTCTTCCTTTCAGGGTGCGCCAGGCTTGAACGGCCGTCAAACAGGCATCAAACCAAGCCGCAACGATCAGCGGCGGCCTTCGTGCCGCTGGAACTGCCCACCCAGCGCAACTCAGGGGACATCCGTATCGAGCTGCGCCACAGGGCGACCCTGATCAGCGTGACCTGGCCCGCCACAGCCGCTGTGGAGTACGCGGCCAGGATGCCGGGGGTGTTGCGATGATCCGCATCGATGGCCTGTGGCTGGCGGCCCAGCCGATGGACATGCGTGCCGGTGCGGACCGCCTGATCCTGGATCACCTGACGTACTACAGGATCGAGCAGTCGGGCACGGTGCGAATGAGGCCCATGAGATTCCCGAGGTCGCAATGCATGGATCGGATGTGGCATCAGAAGCTGGACAATGCGCGGCCGCGAGGAGTCGACTGTCATGAGGAATGTCCACAACGCCCCTGAACCCGCCGCACGCTGGGACATCCAAGTCTTGCGCGGCGTGGCCGTGGCGTGGGTGCTGCTCTACCACGCAGGTGTGCCCGGAGTGCAGGGCGGGTTCTTGGGGGTGGACATCTTCTTCGTTGTGTCGGGCTGGCTGATCACGGCGCTGGTACAGCGTAGCTTGTTGGAGGGGCGCTTCAGCTTTTGTGAGTTCTATTGGCGGCGCGCCAAACGACTCTTGCCCGCAGCCTACGTCACTTTGGGTGTGACGACGCTGCTGACCCCCTGGTTTTTGAATGATCTGGAGCAGTTGGATTTCCACCTTCAGCTGTGGGGCGCGCTGGCCTTTGTGAGCAACTACGTGCTCATGAATCAAAGTGGCTACTTTGCGGGTTCGGCTGAGCTCAAGCCGCTGCTGCATTTCTGGTCTTTGGCGATTGAGGAGCAGTACTACCTTCTCATGCCCGCACTCTTGGTCCTGGTGGGACCACGCTGGCGTGCTGGCGTGGTAATTTGCCTCACGCTGGAGAGTTTGGGCTTGTGCGTGTATTGGCTCGAGGTGGACACCAGCGCGGCGTTTTACCTGCTTCCGGCGCGTGCCTGGGAGCTGGGCCTGGGTTCTTTGGGCGCACTCTGGCATGGCCGCTATGCCTTGCCCTGGCTGCGCGTGGCGCGTTGGCCAGCCTTGGGCGTGCTGGCGCTTGTTCCGCTCTTTGCGCCCCTGGGCGGCTGGCACCCCGGGCCCAGCGCATTGATGGTAGGCCTAGCGACGCTGGCGCTGCTGTGGATGGGTCAGCCACGCCCCCAAGCAGGGTCCTGGATGCAGCCCCTCATGTGGTTGGGTGATCGCTCCTATTCCCTCTATCTGGTGCACTGGCCGCTGCTGGCCTTTGTGCACAACGCCTGGTTGATAGATCCGTCCATGCCCAGTGTCCAGCACAGCTTGTTGGCGTGGCGTCTGGCGGCTCTGCTGCTGGCCGTGGGCTTAGCGGCGGCTTTGTATCGATGGGTGGAACTGCCCTGCCGTCACAGCTCTTGGTGCCCAAGTTGGCGTCACTTTGCAGGTGTGGTGGGTGCCACTGCGCTGGTGGCCTTGCTCCCATGGGTCAGCCAGCCCGACGCACAGAGCACCGCGCAGCAAGCGCATCTGCGCCGACCCAACTACGGTCTGCATGAGCAGTGCGACAGCGTCCAAGCATTCGTTCCGCGCACAGCATGCCAAACCGGGGTGGCACCGCGCTGGTTGGTCTGGGGCGACTCTTATGCGATGCACATCGTGCCTGGCTTGCAGGCGCCAGCTGGGCAGTCCGGCCTGATGCAGGCCACGGCTTCGTCCTGTGGGCCGTTTCTGGGCCTCACACCCTACCGGCCTGCAAGCCGTGGGCATCAAACCTTAAGCCTGTCTTGGTCGGCGGACTGTCGAGATTTCAATGCCTCAGTATTACGCTATTTGGCCGGTGCCCCGCAGGTGGACACGGTGATTCTCTCCAGCAGCCTGACCGCCTATCTGCATAGCCCGCCATACGAGAGTTTGCTGTGGACGGCGGGTGAGCCAGCGCCGCAATTGCGCGCTCCAAGCGTCGAGCTGCTGCTTCAGGCCTCACGAGACACCGTGCAGGCGCTGCGTGCCTTGGGCAAGCGCGTGGTGCTCATCGCGCCGCCGCCTTCAGCAGACATTGATATCGCTTCCTGTCTAGAACGCCAGGCGAACAAGCGTTTGGCGCTGGGAGCGCCTGCGGGCTGCGTGATACAGCGCCAGGCCTATGAGCAAGCACGGGCGCTGGTGCTGGACTACTTGCGGCGCGCGCCCACCGAAGCTCAACTGCCGGTGCTACGCTTGGACGACTATCTGTGCGACGCCAAGCGCTGCCGCACCGAAATCCAAGGCGTGCCCTTGTACCGCGATGCGGGTCACTTGAGCTACGACGGTGCTGTGGTGTTGGCGGACGCTATGCATTGGGGTAGCAAAGTTCAGCAATTGGCACGCTAAGCGAATGCGAGGAAACATCCCCATGGCCTGGCATCGGCGTCCATGAGCCAAGATTGGTGTTGCCAGTTGATCAATCTTATGGTTGATCTGAAAAGGGAAATTTCATGCGTCGGTGTCGATTTGACCAAGCGGGTCTACCAGGTGCATGCCGCTGGCGCATGTCTATAGATTGGAGAAATCGCCATGGGCATGGCGGTGCCCGGCAACGTCGCTAGGTCGGCACCGCGCCACTCTGAGGCGGTTGCGCCCAGTTTGCCCCGTTGAGCAACGGGGCGGGTCATCGCCAATGTTCCCACGGGAATTGTTTGCGGTGCTCCGGTGGCCAGGAGGCGGCATGAGCCCTCACAGTGGCTCTCCGTTATTCATAAAGTCTTGCTGCTCCAACATTGCCAGCAATTCGCGCGAGATCCCCTGCATGGCGATGGGCGAATACTTCAGCTCCGAGGTGTAGAACTGCGCCAGAGAGGTGATGCCATGCTCGGCCCAGCGTTGGCGCGCATCGGCGCTCAGGCTTTGATAGCGCAGTAGGCCGCGCCGGTCACGCTGGGCATACAGCGCGTCAATCTCGGCAGGCCCGGCGCGTTGGTAACGTTCACGATGAAGGTAAGCCGCCATGGGCAGGCGGTCGCGCGGCTCAGGGGTCTCGTCGGGCCAACCCACTACCAAGCTGGTCACGGGGAAGGTGCCTGCTGGCAATTCCAAGAACCGCGCAATGTCAGGGGCTGCGTTCAAGGTGGTGCCCAAATAGCAAATGCCCAAGCCTTGGGACTCACAGGCCAGCGCCATGCTTTGCGCCAGGATCATTGCGTCAAACGCGGCCACCAAGAAGCCGTGGAAGTTGTCGAAGTTGTCGCGGGCTCGGTTCATAGCCAGCCAGTCGCGTGTGCGCCGGGCCTCCGCGCAAAAGGTCAGCATCACCGGGGCTTGCAAGATCATCTCTTGCTCGCCATGCAGGCGGAACAACTCGGTCTTGCCTTGCACATCTCGTGTCTCGATCACCGCGTAGGTGTTGAGATTGCCCGAGCTGGAGCTGCCGAGAATGGCGGCTTCCAGCAAACCGTCTAACAGCGCAGGTGGCACATCGTCGGGTTTGAAGGCGCGGATGGAGCGGTGGGCGCGCAGGAGAGCGAGGACATTCGTCATGGGTGAATTTCTGAGTGAGGAGGCAAGGATGGGGGTGCGCCTGGCCTCTTACTCACCCTTGGCTGCTAGCATCCATCATCCCCTCTCGAGAGAAATGCTTATGCCGTTTATTGACCCACTGCCTGCCGATGCCAACCCGGAAGTGGCGGAGTTGGCGAAGTTCTTTAACGAAACCCTGGGATTCTGCCCCAACAGCGTGCTCACCATGAGCCGTCGGCCCGAGATCGCCAAAGCCTTCATCCAGCTCAATATGGCGGTCATGGCCAACCATGGCCGGGTCAGCTCTGCACTCAAGCGGCTGATTGCCTATGTCTCCAGCCATGCCACGGGCTGTCTCTATTGCCAAGCGCACACCATTCGCGCGGCAGACCGCTATGGCGCAGCACCCGAGCAGCTTGCGCACATATGGGAGTTCCGCACCCACGCGGCGTTCAGCGCCGCAGAGCGCGCTGCGCTGGAGTTGGCATCGGCCGCCTCGATGGTGCCTAACGATGTTTCTGCAGAGCTGCAAGCCGAAGTCAAACGCCACTGGGATGATGGCGAGGTGGTCGAGATCATGGGCGTGATTGCACTGTTTGGCTTTCTCAACCGCTGGAACGATTCCATGGCCACGTCTTTGGAGGAAGGGGCCATCGCATCCGGCGAGGCTTTGCTCACCGCCGGCAGCGAGTGGCAGGTCGGCAAGCACCAGTAAGGCTTGTACTAACGCACCAGCAAAAAAGCCCAGGGCTTGCGCGCTGGGCTGTTGTGGGGCGGGTTGAGAGCCCCTGAAGTCGGCCAGGGTTCAGAGCGTGGGGTCGTCTTTGACCGAAGAGGGGACGCAGGCCCAGTTGGCCGCTTCTTCCACGTCTCCAGTGCCGCGATAGCGGGCCACCTTGGGGTAGGGGCACAGGGGGCGGCTGCGGTTAGCAGACCAGCCCGTAGGCAGGTCGGTGTTCACGCCGCCCGCATTGCCCGCGCCACGCGCTGTCGCCACGATGTCTTGGGGTGCTTGGCCGTCTTCCACCCAAGCCACCAGCGGGCTGAGGAAGTCGGCTTGGTCGGTGGCTGGGCCACCCGAGCAATGGCCCATGCCGGGAATGCGGTAGAGCCGAGCAAACTGGCGCGGTGCGATACCGCTGTTGCGGCCCAGGTTGCGGTACCAGTCTTCGGTGTCTTTGACCGAGAAGATTTGGTCACTCACACCGTGGTAGACCAGAATCTTGCCGCCACGGCGTGCCACTTGGCCGTAGTCGTTGTCGGCTGGTGGCGTCATAAAGCTCATGGCGGATTCGGTGTAAGTGGCGTCAGTGGCATACAGCTCGGGCAAGGTGGCATCTACGTCCAGACCGATGGTGAAGGCGGGGCCGTCAGCCAGCGCAGCGGTGGAGGGCGGGACCTTGAAGATGGTGCCCACAGCGCCGGAGTCACGTGTCAGCGGTGCATTGAACTCCCAGGAAGCCACGCCTGCCGTTGCCAGGCCTGCGTCATACGGGAAGCTGGCATAGAACGGCGTTCCGTTGCGAGTGCTGGCCCCGCGGAAAATGGGTGCAATGGCTTGCTTTTGGGCGGCGGTCAGGCAGGTGCCATCTCGCACGTCTTTGGCGCATTTGGGCACATCGCGCATGAAGTTGAAGGCTCTTTGGCAGGCTTGTACATCTTGCACCATGCCGTCGGCCGCGCCGTCCAGGGCGTCACAGCGCTCCAAGACCTTGTTGACCAGCATGCTGCGTTCGGCGGTGGTGAAGGCGGTTTCCAGGCCCGCTGCGGTTTTGGGGTCGCCGGTGGCCACGCTGGCGTAGCGCTGGGCTCCAAAAATATTGGCCAATGCGGCCAAAGGCAGGCGGTAGCCTGGTGCGCCCGCCAAGAAGCCGTCGTAGTCGTCGGCATAGCGCGCAGCGGCCACCAAGGTGTGGCGGCCACCGTTGGAGCAGCCGCCAAAGTAGGAGCGGTCCGGCTGTTTGCCATAGGCGATTTGCACCACTTGCTTGGCCATGGGCGTCAGCTTGGCCACGGCTTGGTAGCCGTAGTCCAGGCGAGCCTGAGGGTCCAAGCCAAACGCCGGGCCGCCTTGGGCCAAGGTGTGGCCAGCGTCAGAGCTCAGCACCGCAAAGCCTTGCTTCAGCGCGCCGGTCAAGGGGCCGCCCCCAAGGGCTCCCAGCGCGGTCACCACGCTGCCGTCAATGCCGCCATTGCCTTGGTGGAAGAAGCGGCCATTCCAGGCCTTTGGCAGGCGCATCTCAAAGCCGATGGCATAGGTTTTGCCATCCACCGGGCTCACGCGCTGATGCATTTTGCCGGTCACTAAGCAGTGCTCGGCGATGGGCTGCCCGCCCTGCGACAAGGTTCCAGCCGGGATCGTGGTGGTCGCGGTGATCTGGGTGTTGGCTACATCGGCCAACAGGCCGGCCAGGCCTTCGCAAGTTCCCTGCAAGTCGGCCGGCACAGCACGGCCTAAGGGCGGCGTGGCGGCTGCGGTGGCGCAGCCGACCGTCAAGAAGCTCATCGTCGCCAAGGCGATACTTGTGGCTACGCCACTGGAGTTCCGTCGTGTCATAGGTCCTGTCTCCTTATGTTCAGGCAGCCTCGTCGGCCCATCGGCAAGGCATGTTTGGCCGAGCAGATGCCCAGCAAATAGATATCGTACTTATCTATTTTTGAAGGTATGACCGGGCTAACCCGCGATCAAGCATCAAAAAAAGCCCAAAACTCTTGACTAACTTTCCGCGCATGACCCGAGTCCCCGCCCTTCCGCCCGCCGAGAGAACCCCTCAAGCCCAACTCTCTGAGGCAGGCCTTCGGTCCATCGTGGGCTATCAGTTGGCCCAGGCGACCATCGTTGCTGACCAAGTCTTCGATGAGCAGGTGGGCCATCCCGGTGGGGTGCGCCGGGTGGAGTTCACCCTCTTGGCTTTGGTCAAGGCCAACCCAGACGTGAGTGCCCGCCAATTGGCACGCGCTTTGTCGGTGACGCCCCCCAACGTCGCCATCTGGCTAGAGCGCTTGGAGTCTCGCGGCCTGGTGGCCCGCACCCGCAGCGAGCGAGATGCGCGGGTGCAACATGTGCGCCTCACTGAAGCTGGGTTGGCATGGGTGGAGGAGGCGACCGCCAAACTGCTGAAGGCCGAGCAGGCGGCCTTGTCGGTGCTGAGCGCCGCCGAGCGGGCCATGCTGGTGGAGTTGCTGCACAAAGTAGCGCTGGCGCGGCGGCGGCCGGATAGGGCGGCGTGAGGGGCTTGCTGAGTAAGTGAGCCCAGGCGCTCGTAACGCCGAGCACGGCTTACAACTCAGGCCACGGCCATCTGAGTGTCGCACTTGCGGCTGCCTTGGTTGGCGAGCGGTTCGCCTTGCCTGGAGGTGACCGCAGCCCTGATGCTTGGCCACAACTATACTTTTGCGCGCCTTCATTCGGGCTGCGCATCCAATGGTATGCATCGTCAATGAATAACAACGCTAATGGCAACCTGAGCTTCCTGGCACTGGAGTACGTTCACGCTTGGGAGCGTCACCGCAGCTTGGATGGTGAAATCGCGTTCAAGACCAAGTTGCGCGCAGTGCAGCTCGATTTTTCGGTGGAAAGTCTGCGGCACATTGATAGGTTCCTAGATGAGATTCGGGAGCAACATAGGCTGACCGAAACCTCGGTGGTTCGCTACAGACCCTTGCGTGCTTTGTTTTGCTGGCTGGCCTTCTACGTGGGTGAGGTGATTGGACGCAGCGTCCAGACCGAACCGCAATGGTTCAGCTTTGATGCCTACAACGAACTCTTTGATGGTGATGCGTCGGACCGATGCTTTGAAACAAGCATGGTGCTTGGATTTCCGGACAATCCTCGAGTCAAAGTTCCATTTTTCAAACCGCTGATTTCTATCGTTGCTCGAGCGACAAATCCGGATGATGAGAAAAGCGTATGGTTCAGCGCTGGTCTCCAGATTCCCCCCGCTGTGCTGACGAGTGAATTTGCCAAGCGTCCGCAGAGCCGAGAATTTTGACGTCCCATCCCTTGCGCAAATTTCGGAGTACCTGTCCTCTGAGGTGACGCGAGTATTTGGTTTGGATGTGCCTGCCAGCCTGTCCCGCTACCCCTTGAAAATTTCAACCACTTGGTTCAGTTGTCGTGAACTGCATCTGGGTCATCTGGCCTTGCAAACTATTCCCTTGTTGATCTCGGATGATCTCCCGGGCTTGGTGCGTCCTCTGCCTCACCGTTTTTGGCCCGAAGCATTTCTGCTGGAGTGGCAGAAATCCGCCCAGCGCACAGCCGCAGAGCGTGGGGTTACTCTGTACTTGCCTCCGCTTGAGATGGCCGCCGAAGGGCCTACGAGCCTGGTTGAAGAAGGCTATATGTACATGCACGGAAAAGGTGTTAAGAAAGACCTTCAGAAGGCTCGTCAAAGTTGGGAAAGGGCCGTGGATCAAGGTAGTGCAACAGCGCTCTATTTCCTTGCTCACTTGTATGAAGAAGGGCTTGGTGTCGAAAAGGATTGGCGACGGGCGGTGTCTAACTTTGAGCGGGCCGCGCAGATGGGCCACAAGCAATCTCAACAAGAAGCTGATCGAATCAAGATGCGGGAACAGATGGCGACGGCGTTTCCTGGCCTACAGCCTGAGCTTGGATCCCCCGACGATTGGTGCAATCAGGCCGTAGAGTACCTTGCCAACCTAGGCAGCAAGAAACGTATTGGCCAAGCTTTGGAACTCTTGAAGCGAGGTGCCCAACGGGGGCACGCGACTAGTTTGTTCAACCTTGCCGTGATCTATCACAACGGTGATTACGGGCCCAGAAATGGGCGCTTGTCGATGGGATATCTGCAGAGAGCTGCGGATAAAGGGCAAGCCAGCGCGAAGGCCATGCTTCTCGCGAGAAAGCGCACCTTGGTGGGTTTCTTTGAGTGGTATTTCAGGGTCAGACGATAGTCACAGGTTTGATCGTTGTCGGCCGCTGTCTGAATCCGCACTGAAGCAAAGAAAACGGCCCCGAAGGGCCGTTGGCATGGAGCACGGGGGAGGGACTCAGGCCACCGTCTTGGCGGTCTCCACGTACTCTTCAATCTGGTCGAAGTTCATGTACTTGTAGATCTGGTCGGCCTTGGCGGTGATCACGCCGGTAGCCGCCAGGTACTCTTCCTTGGTGGGCAGCTTGCCCAACTTGGAAGCCACCGCAGCTAGCTCGGCCGAGCCCAGGAACACATTGGTGTTCTTGCCCAGACGGTTGGGGAAGTTGCGGGTGGAGGTGGAGATGACGGTGGCGCCTTCACGCACTTGGGCTTGGTTGCCCATGCACAGGCTGCAGCCCGGCATTTCGGTGCGGGCACCGGCCGCGCCGAAGTTGGCGTAATGGCCTTCCTTCATCAACTCGGACGCATCCATCTTGGTCGGTGGGGCGACCCACAGCTTGACCGGGATGTCACGGGCGCCGCCCAACACGGTGGCCGCTGCACGGAAGTGGCCGATATTGGTCATGCACGAGCCGATGAAGGCTTCGTCGATCTTGGTGCCGGCGACTTCCGACAGGAACTTGGCGTCGTCGGGGTCGTTGGGGCAGCAGACGATGGGCTCCTTGATGTCGGCCAGATCGATCTCGATCACGGCGGCGTACTCGGCGTCCTTGTCGGCTTCCAACAATTGGGGGTTGGCCAGCCAAGCTTCAACCTTCTCGATGCGACGCTGCAGGGTCTTGGCGTCGGCATAGCCGTCGGCGATCATGTTCTTCATCAACACGATGTTCGACTTCAGGTATTCAGCCACCGGCTCTTTGTTGAGCTTGATGGTGCAGCCTGCGGCCGAGCGCTCTGCTGAAGCGTCGCTCAACTCAAACGCTTGCTCAACCTTCAAGTCGGGCAGGCCTTCGATTTCGAGGATGCGGCCCGAGAAGGCGTTGATCTTGCCGGCCTTGGCCACGGTCAACAGGCCTTGCTTGATGGCGTACAGCGGAATGGCGTGCACCAGGTCACGCAGGGTGACGCCAGGCTGCATCTGACCCTTGAAGCGCACCAGCACCGACTCCGGCATGTCCAGCGGCATCACGCCGGTGGCCGCGCCGAAGGCGACGAGGCCGGAGCCTGCAGGGAAGGAGATGCCGATGGGGAAGCGGGTGTGGCTGTCGCCACCGGTGCCCACGGTGTCAGGCAGCAGCAGGCGGTTGAGCCAGGAGTGGATCACGCCATCGCCCGGACGCAGAGCCACGCCACCGCGATTGGAGATGAAGGCGGGCAGCTCGCGGTGCATCTTGGCATCCACGGGCTTGGGGTAGGCGGCAGTGTGGCAGAAGCTCTGCATCACCAAGTCGGCCGAGAAGCCCAGGCAAGCCAAGTCCTTCAGCTCATCGCGGGTCATGGGGCCGGTGGTGTCTTGCGAGCCCACCGTGGTCATCTTGGGCTCGCAGTAGGTGCCGGGGCGCACGCCTTGGCCTTCGGGCAAGCCGACAGCACGTCCCACCATCTTTTGCGCCAGAGTGAAACCAGCTTTGGTGGCGGTGGGCGCGGTGGGCAGGCGGAAGGCTGTGGAAGCGGGCAGACCCAGGAACTCACGGGCTTTGGCGGTCAGGCTGCGGCCGATGATGAGGTTGATACGGCCGCCAGCGCGCACTTCGTCGAACAGCACATCGCTCTTGAGTTTGAAGGCGGTGACTTCAGCGCCACCCTTCATGATCTTGCCGTCGTAGGGCAAGATGTCGATGACATCGCCCATCTCCAGCTTGCTCACATCGACTTCGATGGGCAGCGAGCCCGAGTCTTCTTGGGTGTTGAAGAAAATGGGGGCGATCTTGCCGCCCAAAGTCACGCCACCGAAGCGCTTGTTTGGCACAAAGGGAATGTCTTGGCCCGTGGCCCAGACCACCGAGTTGGTGGCCGACTTGCGGCTGGAGCCCGTGCCCACCACGTCGCCCACGTAGGCCACCAGGTGCCCCTTTTTCTTCAGGTCTTCGATGAATTGCATCGGGCCGCGCTTGCCGTCTTCTTCAGGCTTGAAGGCCGCATCAGCGCGGGTGTTCTTCAGCATGGCCAAGTAGTGCAGCGGGATGTCCGGGCGGCTCCAGGCGTCAGGCGCAGGAGACAGGTCGTCGGTATTGGTTTCGCCCGGCACCTTGAAGACGGTGACGGTGATGGTCTTGGGCACTTCAGGGCGGCTGGTGAACCACTCGGCATCGGCCCAGCTCTGCATCACTTCCTTGGCTTTGGCGTTACCGGCCTTGGCCTTGGCGGCCACGTCGTTGAAGTAATCAAACATCAGCAAGGTCTTCTTCAGACCTTCGGCAGCCACACCAGCCACTTCGGCGTCGTCCAGCAACTCGATCAGGGGGTGCACGTTGTAGCCACCCACCATGGTGCCCAACAACTCGGTGGCCTTGGCTTTGGAGATCAAACCGACCTTCACGTCGCCATGGGCCACAAGTTCATGGCCACTTGCACCGACTGGTTCAATTCGCATTGATAGTCGCCGACAAGCGTCATGCCGGCAGCGGCGAGCTGATCACTGTCAGCGGCAGGAAGTGTTGGCTCAGCGCGGGCCGTCTTGGCTTTGGCAGCAGTTTTTTTGACGGGTCCGGCAGCGGCCGCAGTGTTGGTGCCTGCCAAGCAGGTCAAGGCCAAGGCTGTGGCAACGGCGATAAAGGGGCGATTCATCCAAGAGTCTCCAAATCAATATTCAGGGCCTATTGTCACCGGCGGATGAGCACCAAGAGTGACGAATGAGGCCATCCAGAGGGTGGTGCATCAAATGAGATGCTGAAAGAAGGCTTGTACTTCGGGCGGAAGTTGCGGCCCATTGGCGAATGATGTGCGATGGGCGCGTTGCAGCACTTGCCAGAAGTAGCGGTAACTGGCGCGGTCGTGGAGTTGTTCTCGGCCTTGATGCAGGTAGCGTATTGGGCCCCACTGCGCAGCCTGTGCTGCCAGAAGAATGTTCGCAGCCTGCTCAATCTCGCTGGCACTGGGGGTGAAGGCTTCGACAATGGTGCGAATCTGGTCGGGGTGGATGCTCCACATCCGGGTATAGCCCAGCTCTTGCGAAGCTTTCAGTGCTGCAGCCCGCAGGGCAGCTTGGTCTTTGAACTCGGTGACCACGCAGTGCGAGGGCACCTTGCCATGCGCATGGCAGGCGGCGGCAATTTCGAGCTTGGCGCGCAGCACCAAGGGGTGTTGGAACTGCCCACTCGCCCCCATGGCGCTTTGCGGAATGGCCCCGCGATGCGCCGACACAAAGTCCATCAAACCGAAAGACAGGGACTCCAAGCGAGGATGGGCGGCCATGGCCTGCACCGCTTGCAATGCACCATGGGTTTCAACCAGGGCATGCACGGGGATGGGGTGCTGAACGCCCGCTGCAGCGGCCAAGGTGTCGATGGCCTGAATGGCGCGCTCCAGGTCGGCCATGCCCTCGGGCTTGGGAATCATCACATAGGCCAAGCGTGCACCGGCTTTGGGGATCAACACCTCCAGCATGGCCTCGAAAGCCGAGTGTGTTGGTGGCACCACGCGCGCACCCACCCGGCCATGAGCATTACGGGGGCTGTTCAGCAACTCGGCCATCAAATGGGCATGCTCAACCTCGCCACCCACAGGGGCACCGTCCTCGCCGTCCAGGGTCACATCAAACACCGGGCCCCACTCCGCCTGCATGTCCAGGCTTTTGTGCATACGGGCTTCGATGCCGCAGTAGTGGTCGCAGACTGGCAGGCTTATTGCGGCAGGCAGGTCTTCAACAAGGGCTTGGTGGGGAGGGAGGGAGGGGGACGGTATCCGTGGCCAGCTTGAAGGGCCTGGGCTTTGACATCGACCCTGCGAACGCCGCCAAGCTCTTCACCAATGTGTTTTACGGCTATCGGGCCTGGGGGCCGAACTGGCCCTTTAACGCGCAATGGACGCCTGGTTCCAACCTGGGGTTTGTGAGCGATGTCGACGCTCAGGGCAACCGCTTCAACCCCAATAAGTTGCTGCTAGACCCCTACAGCCTGGAAATCACCCACGACTACCTGAGCGACAAGGTATCACCGGCCAGTCTTGATTCCTCTGTCTACGCCTCAGGCGGGCCCTCAGCGCAAGGTGGAGTGGCCGATAGGCAACGGGACAGCGCTGCGGTGGCCCCCAAGGGCGTGGTGGCCATGCCCTTTGCAGCCGGGTTCTCTGCGCTGAACACCGGCACCAAGCCGAGTCGTCCCATCAAGGACGACATCATTTACGAGACGCATCTGCGCGGCTTCACCATGGCTGACAGCAGCGTCGGGGCTTGCCGCGGTACCTATGCCGGTGCCGTGAGCAAGATCCCTCACCTGCAGCAGCTTGGGATCACCGCCATTGAGTTCTTGCCGATTCACGAAACCGAGAACGACAGCAATGATGTGACCCACCTCCCCACCCAGCGTTCCGCCACCACCACACGGGGCGATAACTACTGGGGGTATATGACGACCAATTTCTTTGCGCCGGACCGCCGCTACGCCTGCGATAAAAGCATAGGTGGGCCGACCCGGGAATTCGCCAAGATGGTGAAGGCCTTTCATGACGCGGGGATCAAGGTTTTTACCGATGTGGTTTACAACCACAGCGGGGAGGGCGGAACCTGGAGCGCCATCGACCCGTCCAAAGCCAATGTCTGGAGCTTTCGGGGTTTGGACAATGCCAGCTATTACTTGCTGACCCGCGCCCCTGGGACGGCGCTGGACAAAGCCTGGTACTACGACATCACCGGGACGGGCAACACCATGAACACCCGGCATCCGCGGGTGCAGAACTTGATACTCGATTCGCTGAGCTACCAGCGCCAGCGCTTGGGCGTTGATGGCTTCCGTTTTGACCTGGGCATTGCCTTGGTCAACACCTACGACAACGACAGCAACCCCAGCGATCCACAGCGCTTTTACTTTGACCGCTACAGCGCCGACACCGCCATGGCCAAGGTGGCGGCCGCCTTTCCCGGGGTGTTTCTGTCCAGCGAGCCTTGGGGCTTGGCACCCGGTGGTCAGGGCTATCAGCTTGGGCAAATGCCTGCGGGGGTTTCAGAGTGGAACGGCGGATTTCGCGATGTCATGCGACGCGCTCAAAACAAGTATGGCGTGAAAGACGCCGACGCCACCCGGGGGGCTTTGGCACGACGCATCTCTGGCTCTGCTGATCTCTACGGCGATGCTGGCGATGGTCGATACAAGCCCTGGTACTCGGTGAATTTCTTGGACGTACACGACGGCTTCACCCTGAAAGATGTCTATAGCTGCAACGGCCAGAACAACAACCAAGCCTGGCCTTTCGGCCCCTCGGACGGTGGCACAGCCGACGAAGACTCCTGGGACAGCGGCGCTTCGGCAGCTTTGCAACGCCAGCAGGCGCGCACCGGCTTGGCCTTGCTCATGTTGTCTGCAGGGGTGCCCATCTTTCAGGCGGGGGACGAGCACCACCGAGCCACAAGCCAGAAACTTCACACTGCCCTGGACGGGAGCGGGCAAGAGCACCTGGTGCCGTGTCACCGACACCGCCGCTTGGGCGGAAGGGCCCAATCAAGTGGACCTGAACGCTGCCACCTGTGTGGGCGGGGAGAACGCCAATTACGGCGTGTCCGCTCGTTCTGTGGTGATTTTGGTGGCCAAGTGAGCGGGCCGCTCGCATGCGTTGATCGGCCTCGCGCATGCAAGGGGTGCAAGACAGCAGAGGCCGGTATCTCCTCTCTTGGACGACAACGATGAAGATCAAACTGAGCGCTTTGGCGCTGATGCTGGCGGCTTCGCTGCCCGCTACGGCTGCAACAGGTGTATTTGGAAGCTTTGTGGCCATTGACCCCGATGGTGCAGGTGCCGCTAGCTCAACGTGGTACGGAACCCAACAACCGGGTGCCGTGAAGCTGACCGATTTTGAGGGGCTGAACCTGGGCAGTTTTGCCCAGGGGGCCACGGCGACGATCAGCGGCGGTGAACTGCTGACCTGGAAGAACGGCGGCAGCGATGTGACAGGGGCTGTTTTGAACTGGCGGGTAGATGGCGGTGCTTGGCAAAGCATCTCTATTGGCTTTACCTCGAATGCGACGTTCAACGACGCAGCAGGCAATACCTTTACCAATGGTGGGGATCAAAAGTGGGCGCAGTTGTCCAATACCACGACCAACTTTTTGTCAGGTCTGGCAGCAGGCAATCACACCTTGGACATTTACTTCAACAGCAATACCAATGAAGGCAGCCGGTTTTCTGGTTCTGTAGCAAACCCGTTTACCGCCAACTTTGCGGTCACGGCTGTGCCGGAGCCTACAAGCCTAGCCATGCTGATGGGTGGCCTGGCCATGGTGGGCGCTGCCAGACGCCGCCGCAAGGCCTGAGACTCCTCGGGCCTCTAAGGCAAAAAAAGGCTGCCCTGTGGCAGCCCTTTTGCTGAGCAAGGCGCAGGGGCTCAGAGCAAGTGCTTGACGCCGTCCTTCTCGCCTTCAAGTTCCGCCAGGGTCTTGTTGATGCACTCTTGTGAGAAGGCATCAATAGGCAGGCCCTCGACGATCTTGTACTCGCCGCCTTCGCAGGTGACGGGGTAGCCGAACATCACTTCCTTAGGAATGCCGTATTCGCCGTTGGAAGGAATGCCCATGGTGACCCACTTGCCGTTGGTACCCAAGGCCCAGTCACGCATGTGGTCGATGGCGGCATTGGCAGCTGAGGCGGCCGAAGACAGGCCACGAGCGGCGATGATGGCAGCACCACGCTTGCCCACAGTGGGCAAGAAGGTGTTGGCGTTCCAGTCGTGGTCGTTGATGGTGTCCTTGACCGACTTGCCGTTCACGGTGGCGAAACGGTAGTCAGCGTACATGGTGGGCGAGTGGTTGCCCCAGACGGCCAGCTTCTCGATGTCGCCGACGGCACAGCCGATCTTGGCTGCGATTTGCGAAGCAGCGCGGTTGTGGTCCAGACGCAGCATGGCGGTGAAGTTCTTGGCCGGCAGGTTGGGGGCCGACTTCATGGCGATGTAGGCGTTGGTGTTGGCAGGGTTGCCCACCACCAGCACGCGCACATTGCGCGAGGCCACGGCGTTCAGGGCCTTGCCCTGTGCGGTGAAGATCTGAGCGTTGGCGGCCAACAAGTCGGCACGCTCCATGCCCGGGCCACGGGGGCGAGCGCCCACCAGCAAGGCGTAATCGGTGTCTTTGAAGGCAGTCATCGGGTCGCTATGGGCCTCAATGCCAGCCAGCAGCGGGAAGGCGCAGTCTTCCAACTCCATGATCACGCCCTTGAGCGCGTTTTGGGCCTTTTCGTCGGGGATCTCCAGCAGTTGCAGGATGACGGGTTGGACTATAGCACGGTGGCGCACTACTACAGAAATGAGTTGCAGTGAGCGAACGCAAAAACCTGCAACGTGAGATGTGGCAAGCCCCCTGAAAGCTTGCTGCGATGCAATAAAATCTTCAGGTTTCATCGCGATTACCTCCCGAGCGACCACAACAAGGACCGACCCATGGCAAACACGCTCAAGACGCGTCCGGAATTCCGCAACATCAATGCGCTTTCGGATCTGCCCAACTACCGGCTTCCCCCGGCGGGCATCGTCTCCATCCTCCACCGCATCAGCGGAGCAATCCTGTTCCTTCTGTTGCCCTTTATCATCTGGCTGTTCGACAAGAGCGTGACTTCAGAGATTTCATTTGAAGTCTTCCGCAACGCCTTTGTGGCAGGCATTGGCCCCATCCCAGCGGTGCTGGTCAAGCTGGTTGTTCTGGCCATTCTGTGGGGCTATCTGCACCACTTCATCGCCGGTGTTCGCCACCTCTGGATGGATGCCACCCACAGTGTCTCCAAAGAGCAAGGCAAGTCCTCTGCCATCGTGACATTGGCACTGGGCACTTTGCTGACGCTGGCGCTGGGTGCCAAGCTGTTCGGCCTGTACTGAGGAGCAACTCCATGGCAATTAATTACGGATCTAAGCGCCTGGTGGTTGGCGCTGCGTACGGCTTCCGCGACTGGCTGGCCCAGCGTGTGACAGCGGTCCTCATGGCCTTGTTCACCGTCGTCGTGTTGGCTCAGGTGCTGATGCCTGGCGAGATCGGCTACGACAAATGGGCGGGCATTTTCTCTGCTCAATGGATGAAGGTCTTGACCTTTGTGGTCATCGTCTCCTTGGCCTATCACGCCTGGGTTGGCGTGCGCGACATCTGGATGGACTACATCAAGCCGGTGGGCCTGCGCCTGGTGCTGCAGGTGTTCTCCATCGTCTGGCTGGTCGGCTGCGCTGGCTGGGCCATCCAAGTTTTGTGGCGTCTGTGACGCGCTTGAGAGAAACACCATGACCAACAACATTACCAAGCGCAAGTTTGACGTCGTCATCGTCGGAGCCGGTGGCTCTGGCATGCGCGCTTCATTGCAACTCTCTTTGGCGGGCCTGAATGTGGCCGTGCTCTCCAAGGTCTTCCCGACCCGCTCGCACACCGTGGCCGCCCAAGGTGGCATTGGTGCCTCGCTGGGCAATATGTCGGAAGACAACTGGCACTATCACTTCTTCGACACCGTCAAGGGCTCCGACTGGTTGGGCGACCAAGACGCGATCGAGTTCATGTGCCGCGAAGCGCCCAAGGTCGTTTACGAGCTTGAGCACTTTGGTATGCCGTTTGACCGCAACCCGGACGGCACCATTTATCAGCGCCCCTTTGGCGGCCACACGGCCAATTACGGCGAGAAGCCCGTGCAGCGTGCCTGCGCCGCAGCCGACCGCACCGGCCACGCACTGCTGCACACGCTCTACCAACAAAACGTCAAGGCCCGCACCAACTTCTTTGTGGAGTGGATGGCGCTGGACTTGATCCGTGACCAAGAGGGTGATGTGGTCGGCGTGACTGCCCTGGAAATGGAAACCGGCGACCTGCACATCCTGGAAGCCAAGACCGTGCTGATGGCCACCGGCGGTGCGGGTCGCATCTTCGCTGCTTCGACCAATGCCTTCATCAACACCGGTGACGGTTTGGGCATGGCGGCTCGCGCAGGTATCCCGCTTGAAGACATGGAGTTCTGGCAGTTCCACCCGACCGGCGTGGCTGGTGCTGGCGTGCTGCTGACCGAAGGTTGCCGTGGCGAAGGCGCCATCTTGCGCAACGCCAACGGCGAGCGCTTCATGGAGCGCTATGCCCCCACCCTGAAGGACTTGGCACCGCGTGACTTCGTCTCGCGCTCCATGGACCAGGAGATCAAGGAAGGTCGCGGCTGCGGTCCCAATAAGGACTACGTGCTGCTAGACATGACCCACCTGGGTGCAGACACCATCATGAAGCGCCTGCCTTCGGTGTTCGAGATTGGCCATAACTTCGCCAACGTTGACATCACCAAGGAGCCTATCCCTGTGGTGCCGACCATCCACTACCAAATGGGTGGCATCCCCACCAACGTCAACGGCCAAGTGGTGATCCCGCGCAACGGCAAGCACAACGACGTGGTGAACGGCCTCTACGCCGTGGGCGAGTGCTCCTGCGTGTCGGTGCACGGCGCGAATCGCCTGGGCACCAACTCATTGTTGGACCTGATCGTCTTTGGTCGTGCGGCTGGCAACCACATTGTGGCCAGCAGCCTGAAGCAGAAGAGCCACAAGCCGCTGCCTGCGGATGCGGCCGACCAAACCCTGGCCCGCTTGGCGCGCCTGGATGCGGCCAAGAACGGCGAGTACGCCCAGGATGTAGCCAACGACATCCGCGCCACCATGCAAAAGCATGCGGGCGTGTTCCGTACCCAAAAGCTCATGGACGAGGGCGTCACGGCCATCAAGCAGGTGGCTGAGCGCGTCAAGGCCATTGGCTTGAAGGACAACTCCAAGGTGTTCAACACCGCGCGCATCGAAGCGCTGGAAGTGGACAACCTGATCGAAGCGGCCAAGGCCACGATGATCTCTGCGGCCGCTCGCCCCGAGAGCCGTGGTGCCCATGCGCACGACGACTTCCCTAACCGCGACGATGCGAACTGGATGAAGCACACGCTGTGGTACTCCGAAGGCGACCGCCTGGAATACAAGCCCGTCAACCTGCAGCCGCTGACCGTTGAGTCGGTGCCGCCCAAGGTTCGTACTTTCTGATCGCAGCGAAGAAGGAAAACCATCATGGCTGACAAGAGAACCTTCCAGATCTACCGCTACGACCCGGACAAGGACGCCAAGCCCTATATGCAGACCATCGAGATCGAACTCGAAGGCAATGAACGCATGTTGCTGGACGCCCTGGTCAAGCTCAAGGCGGTGGACCCCACGCTGTCCTTCCGTCGCTCCTGCCGTGAAGGCGTGTGCGGCTCGGACGCGATGAACATCAACGGCAAGAATGGCTTGGCCTGCCTGACCAATATGCGCACGCTGCCACAAACCGTGGTGCTGCGCCCCCTGCCTGGCCTGCCGGTAGTTCGCGACTTGATCGTGGACATGACCCAGTTCTTCAAGCAGTACAACTCGATCAAGCCTTACTTGGTGAACGACGAGCGACCCCCTGAAAAGGAACGCCTGCAATCCCCCGAAGAGCGTGAAGAGCTGGACGGCCTGTACGAGTGCATTCTGTGCGCGAGCTGCTCCACCAGCTGCCCCAGCTTCTGGTGGAACCCCGATAAGTTCGTGGGCCCAGCCGGTTTGTTGCAAGCCTACCGCTTCATTGCAGACAGCCGCGACCAAGACACTTCGGCCCGCCTCGACAACCTCGAAGACCCCTACCGCCTGTTCCGCTGCCACACCATCATGAACTGCGTCGATGTCTGCCCCAAGGGTTTGAACCCGACCAAGGCCATTGGCAAGATCAAGGAAATGATGGTGCGTCGGGCTGTTTAAGCCTAGACGGGTCAATTTCAAGCAAGCCTGGGCATGGACACTGCATCTCTGAACCCCACCGATGTCAGCCGTTTGAAATGGCGGTGCCGCCGGGGTTTGCTTGAAAACGATTTGTTTGTAGAACGGTTTTTCCGCCGATATGAGCACAGCCTCACGCTGGCCCAGGTGGAAGGACTTCAGCAATTGATGGACCTGGCCGATAACGACCTCTTGGACCTGCTGCTTGCGCGGAAGGAACCAGAGGGCGACCTTGATCGGGCCGAGGTGCGGGACGTACTTGTGCTCCTTCGCCAGCCCGGTTGAAAAACGCATTCTTGAAAGGACTCGACGATGACCCCGTCTGACGTGAAAGCCACCCTGTCGTTCTCCGACGGCAGCCCCGCCATGGACCTACCGATCTACAAGGGCACTGTAGGCCCCGATGTGATCGACATCCGCAAGCTCTACGGCCAAACCGGAAAGTTCACCTACGACCCCGGTTTCCTGTCCACCGCGTCCTGCAACTCGACCATCACCTACATCGATGGTGACAAGGGCGAGTTGCTCTACCGCGGCTACCCCATTGAGCAGTTGGCCGTGAACTGCGACTACCTCGAGACCTGCTACTTGCTGCTGTACGGAGAGCTGCCCAACCCGTCCCAAAAAGAAGAGTTCGTGGCCCGTGTGACGAATCACACCATGGTCAACGAGCAGATGCAGTTCTTCCTGCGTGGCTTCCGCCGTGATGCACACCCGATGGCGGTGATGACTGGCTTGGTGGGCGCTCTGTCGGCCTTCTATCACGACAGCACCGACATCAATAACCCCGAGCACCGTGAAATCGCAGCGATCCGTTTGATCGCCAAGATGCCCACGCTCGTGGCCATGGCCTACAAATACACCGTGGGTCAGCCCTACATCTACCCGAAGAATGACCTGTCCTATGCAGGCAACTTCATGCGCATGATGTTTGCGACGCCGTGCGAAGAGTACAAGCCCAATGACGTGCTGGTGCGCGCCATGGACCGTATCTTCACCCTGCATGCCGACCACGAGCAGAACGCTTCGACCTCGACCGTGCGTCTGTGCGGATCTTCGGGCACCAACCCGTTTGCCGCCATCGCTGCGGGCGTGGCCTGCCTGTGGGGCCCGGCTCACGGTGGTGCCAACGAGGCTTGCCTGAACATGCTGGCCGACATCCAGAACCAGGGTGGCGTGGCCAAGATTGGCGAGTTCATCAAGCAGGTCAAGGACAAGAACTCTGGCGTCAAGCTGATGGGTTTTGGCCACCGCGTCTACAAGAACTACGACCCGCGCGCCAAGCTGATGCGCGAGACCTGCCACGAAGTGTTGAACGAACTGGGCCTGCACAACGACCCGATGTTCAAGCTGGCCATGGAGTTGGAGAAGATTGCGCTGGAAGACGAATACTTCGTCGCCCGCAAGCTCTACCCGAACGTGGACTTCTACTCCGGCATCGTCCAGCGCGCCATCGGCATTCCCGTGCCGCTGTTCACAGCCATCTTCGCCCTGGCACGTACCGTGGGCTGGATTGCCCAGTTGAACGAAATGATTGGCGACCCCGAGTACAAGATCGGTCGTCCGCGTCAATTGTTCGTGGGTGCAGCCTCCCGCGATGTGAAGCCACTGGCACAGCGCTGAGCCTTTGCTTGAACGCAGAAAGCCACCTTCGGGTGGCTTTTTTGTTTCTGCCCTCCGGTGTTCTTGAAGCCCTTGAAGACATGGGAGCAAGGCTAGAGCGCAGGCGAGCCGACGGCTTTTGAATTGCTTATACTCCTGCCACACAGCGCCGATTTGATCCGGATTGCGGGCGCTTCAACAAATGCCGCTAAAGAGGGACAACCGAAGCTTCCGGTGTCCGCATTGATGACGGCACCGGATTTTTTGTTTGTACCAGGATGTGCTCGATGGCCTCAGTCGGCAATGTATTGCCCCAGCAGATGTCTTTTGATACCCCGCTGCCGCTGCGCAGTGGGGCCAGCTTGAGCGGCTATACCCTTCACTACGAAACCTATGGGCGTCTCAACGCCGACGCCAGCAATGCCGTGCTGGTCTGTCATGCCTTGAATGCCTCGCATCATGTGGCTGGCTTGTACGAGGGGCAGGCGCGCAGCGAGGGGTGGTGGGACAACTTGGTAGGCCCCGGCAAGCCGCTGGACACCGATCAGTTTTTCGTGATTGGCATCAACAACCTCGGTTCCTGCTTTGGCTCCACCGGCCCCATGCACCTCAACCCCCAAAATGGCAAGGTTTACGGTGCCGATTTTCCGGTGGTGACCGTGGAAGACTGGGTGGACGCCCAAGCCCGCTTGATTGAACGTTTGGGCATCCGGCAACTGGCTGCCGTGTTGGGCGGGAGCCTGGGGGGCATGCAGGCACTCGCCTGGACCCTGCGCTACCCGGAGCGCCTGCGCTATTGCGTGGCCGTGGCCACGGCCCCCAACCTGTCAGCCCAAAACATTGCCTTCAATGAGGTGGCGCGCCGAGCCATCATCACCGACCCCGACTTTCACGGCGGACACTTTTACGAGCATGGTGTGGTGCCCAAGCGCGGCCTGCGCGTGGCTCGAATGATTGGACACATCACCTATTTGAGCGATGACTCCATGGAGGCCAAGTTCGGCCGGGACATGCGAGCCGGTAGGCCTGCCTATTCGACCCAAGACATCGAGTTCCAGATCGAGAGCTATCTGCGCCACCAGGGCGACAAGTTCAGCGAAGCAGGAGTCGGCCATGAGTGAGCGCAAAGACCTGGAAGTGATTGCGCAGTTGGTGCCGCAGGGCTCACGCGTGCTGGACCTGGGCTGTGGCCAAGGGGAGCTGCTGGCCTATTTGCAGCAACACCGTGCTTGCAGTGGCTACGGCATCGAAATCGACGATGCCAACGTTCTGGCCTGCACCCAACGTGGTGTGAATGTGATTCAGCTCAACCTTGAAGAGGGTTTGAAGCTGTTTGACGACCACAGCTTTGACGTGGTGCTTCAGTTGGAGACCTTGCAGCATTTGCGGAATACCGAGCACATGCTGCGGGAGACCGCGCGCGTGGGCCGAATCGGCATTGTCAGCTTTCCTAACTTTGCCCATTGGCCTAACCGCCTGAGTGTCATGCGTGGGCGTATGCCGGTGACCAAGGCCTTGCCCTACCAGTGGTACGACACGCCTAACATCCGGGTCAGCACATTTGCTGATTTTGAAGTCTTGGCCGGCAAGAACGGGCTGTCTGTGACCGACAGCTTTGGCCTGCGTGGCGGTGAGGTGGTCCGCCGCTGGCCCAACCTGAGAGCCAGCGTGGCAGTGTTCAAATTTGAGCAACTCTAGGGTGCCCAGAGGAGCCCGAGCTGCGGCTGGGGGAGGCCCGCCACAGAACGGGTCCTGCAGGAAGGTATCCTCACGCTTGCCATGTACGCCAAATTCTTTGGGCTGAACCAAGCCCCTTTCTCCATCGCCCCAGACCCGCGTTACCTCTATATGAGCGAACGCCACCGCGATGCCTTGGCACATTTGCTGTGGGGGGTCAGCGCTGGCGGCGGTTTTGTGCTGCTCAGCGGTGACATTGGCGCGGGCAAGACCACGGTGTGCCGCTGCTTTTTGGAGCAGTTGCCAGCGCACTGCACAGTGGCCTACATCTTCAATCCGAGCCTCACGGTTGAGGAGCTGCTCCAGACCATCTGCCAAGAGTTTGGTGTGGTCGTGCCGCAGATGCCGCATTTGCCGGGCTCTACCAAGCACTTGGTCGATGCGCTGAACACCTTTTTGTTGCAGCAGCATGCGGCAGGCCGGTCTTGCGTGTTGATCATTGACGAGGCTCAGAGCCTCAGTGTCCCCGTGTTGGAGCAACTTCGTTTGCTCACCAACCTGGAAACGGCTGAGCGCAAGCTGCTGCAAATCATCTTGATAGGCCAGCCTGAGTTGCGGGACATGCTGGCTCAGCCTGCACTGGAGCAACTGGCTCAACGCGTTGTAGCCCAGTTCCATTTGGAAGCCTTGTCGCCTGCTAGTGTCGGCCGCATCAGCAGAGGCGTCTGCGCCATTGGCGTGGACCCCTGTGCTTGCGCGCAGCCTCTGGTGGCGGCAAGACGCTGTCCCGCTGGGCCTGATGGTTGCGCGGTGGGGCGGCCAAGTGCAAAAAGGCGATGTCTGCGAGCAGTTGCAGCCCCAGGCGTTGCGGTGCTTCAGGGCCCATGGGAGCACTCAATTGATCCGCTTGTTGGATCGCCCTGTCATGCTGTTGCTACAGCACGAGTCCGGTGAGCGAGGTCAGATGATTTTGTGGGGGCTCGCTGGCGAGCGTGCCTTGGTGCAGCACAAGGAGGGGCAGCAATGGGTGAGATGGGCAGACCTTGCCCTGCAATGGCGGGGCGAGTTTGTCACCTTGTGGCAAACCTCGGGTGCCTGGGCGCAGCGTGACGAAGCGCTGGCCCGCCAAGGCTTACAAACAGCGTTAGTCCGACTGGGCCTGTTGGCCAAAACTGGGTCTGAGACCCCAGCGGCGCTCAGCTCGGGGCTGTTCGCCTTTCAAGCTGCGCAGGGTTTAAGGCCGGATGGCAAAGCCAACGTGCAAACCCTGATGCTGCTGAACCGGGCCATGGGTGTGCCCGAACCCCGCTTGGAAGGTGGGCACTGACCATGTCATACATTCTTGAGGCGCTGAAAAAGGCTGAGGCCGAGCGTGAGAAGGGCCAGGTGCCAGGCTTGCGCAGCCAGCTTGAGGCGGCGTCCCCAGCGGTAACGCTGTCGTCCACCGCCAAGCCCGTCACGCTGTGGCTGATGGCCGCCGCTCTCGCTGTGGCAGGGGGAGGTTTGTGGTGGTGGTGGCAGCGGCCACAGCCCCTTGCCAGCGTACCGCCATCGTCTTTCAAGGCGGCTGAGAGGCCAACTGCGCCGAGCGTGGCGGTCGACCCTCGCCCTGTGGCCGCGGCAGTGCCGGCACCAGCGCCCCCGCCAGCCGCGACCACAGCCAGCAGCAGTGCCAACCCGGTCAGCAACGTGGCCCAGAACCGGCCCAAGCCCTTGAAGGCCAGCGTCGCAGCCTCAGCCGCGCTGCCTGCCGTTGAGCGTGTGCTGCGCTGGCAATCACTGACTGCGGCTCAACGCCAGCAGCTTCCAAAACTCCAGTGGGGCGGTGCGATGGACTCGCCCGATCCGAAGGCGCGCATGGTGATCGTCAACGATCAAGTGATGCGTGAGGGTGATACGCTGGGCCAAGGCTTGGTGCTAGAGCGCATCGAGGCCAAGTCGGCCGTCTTGAATCTCAATGGTCAGCGCATCCGCTGGGACTATTGAGCGATGTCCCGGGCGGTGCCGCTTGGTGAGAGGGGCTTAAGCTCCTCAACGCGGAGCCCTTCTTTGAGCAAGGCGTGACGCAGCCACTCTGGATGCGGGCCTTGACCGTCCCATGTCTCGCCGCTGACCGGATGCCGGTACTTGATGGGCAGCGGCCCCGCAGGCGGCGGCGGTGGTGAGGTGGGGGCGTCGAGTTCATCCAGCGTGATGCCCCAGAAAGACATCAGGGACTGGATTCGCGCAATCACCGGCTCCAGTTCACGACGCGATAGGCGCTGGGATCCGTCCTCCAAGACGGGTTCGCCACAGTCTAAGGGCTGCAGCGGATCATTCATGACAACGCATGGGCCGTTCTAGATTCGAAAAGCAAGGGGGGACGTAAGTCAGGGCACCCGAAGATGCCCTGTAGGGATGAAATCAGCCCTTGGCCGCGTCAAGCTCTCGGCAGGACGGTGCACACACCGCCTGGGACTTGCCCAGAATTTTGCGCGACTTCAATTGCGCACGAGGCCGGTGTTTGCCGCACAAAAAGCACGACATGGTGGCTGCGCCAAACGCGCCTGTTGCAGAAAAAGGTGAACCCGCTACTTTTGAGCGGTAACGTAGGCCGCCTGGGTCGATGGCGGTCTTGGGATCGTCCTTGGCCAGAATGTGCTCCTTCCTGTGCAATCCATAGAGTTGGGGCTTTTAGCCCTCTCACTGCGCAGACAAAAAAGACGCAATGCGTCTCAGTTGACCTTGCAGCTAATCTCGGATTATCGCCGATCCTGGAATGCTTGTCCCGCCGCCTTGCTGCATCGCGTGTTTGGTCGCAAACAAAGGCCTTTGTTTCGCGCATTCTGAAGCACTTCAGACCCCTTCGCGGCACGCCCCAAAGGGCTACGGGTGTGGTGATCCACGCGGCTCACGAAGTTGGTGGGATGGTTCGGCAGGACTTGTATGTCAACAGACCCTAGTCGAGCAGACGCTGGCAGCAGCTCAAGGCCGCCGCCACGATCTGGTCCATGTTGTAGTAGCGGTACTGGGCAAGGCGGCCGACGAAGGTGACATGGCTTTCCTGCTCGGCCAAGGCTTCGTAGCGCTTGAACAGGGCCTCAGTTTCCGGCCGTGGGATGGGGTAATACGGGTCGCCTTCGGCCTGTGGATACTCCCGAACGATGGAAGTCCCGCTGGCTTTTTGACCCGTTAAATGCTTGAACTCGGTGATGCGGGTGAAATCGTGATCATTGGGGTAATTGACCGTGCCCACGGCTTGGAAATCTTCAGCTTGGGCCAAGTGCTCATGGTCAAACCGCAAGCTGCGGTAGGGCAGGGGGCCAAAGCACTGCTTGAAATAGCTGTCGATGGGGCCGGTGTAGATCAGCCTGACGCCCGCATAGTGCTCGCGCAGGGCTTCAAAGTCCTGCCCTGTTTGCACGGTAATCAAAGGGTGATCCAGCATGGCCTCGAACATGCGGGTATAGCCCTGAGCCGGCATGAACTGGAAGCTGTCTGAAAAGTATCGGTCGTCGTCGTTGGTGCGGGTGGGAATGCGCGCGGCCACACCGGCCGACAACTCGCTCAGCTCCAAGCCCCACTGCTTGCGGGTGTAGCCTCGAAAGAACTTATCGCAAAGGTCTTTGCCCACCGAGTTGAGCACCACGTCTTCACTGCTCTTTAAGGGGCTGCGAGGCTCGCGCACGCGCTCGATATAGGCTTGTGCCTCTTCTTCGCTCAGGTTCAAGCTATAAAGCTTGTTGAGTGTGGTGCGATTGATCGGGATCGGCAGCAGTTGCTCGCCCACCTTGGCCAATACGCGATGCTCATAAAAGCGCCAGTCGGTGAACCGCGACAGGTACTCAAATACGGTCTTGCTATTGGTATGGAAGATGTGCGGCCCATACGGGTGAATGAGCACTCCATGGGCATCCAAGCAGTCGTAGGCATTGCCGCCAATGTGCGGGCGTTTGTCGATGATGAGCACACGATGCCCTGCATCCGCCAGTTGGCGGGCGCAGACGCTGCCCGCGAAGCCCGCCCCGACGATGAGAAAGCTTGGAGGGGTGTTGGCGGTGTGGGTCATGACCGTGGGTTCCATGTGCAAGTGGCGATAGGCGTCACGTCAGCATGAGCTGGCGTAGAGAACCGCCCGGTCACAGAGGCTATCCGGTCTTGGGGGAATCCAGTTTGCCGAGTAAAGCGTTTGAAAGCCTCTCTTTTTGAGGGGAACAGACGCTCAGGCTCTGGTTATCCGCCGCGCTGGGCCACGCGGCGCCACTTGTCCAAGCGCCACCCTGCGCTGACGCGATAGTTGCGATCCCACAGCAAGGACAGTGCGGGCCATTCATGGTCAGGGCCCGCAACCAGGGCAGCCGCGTAGCGTTCGCGGTGCCACTCTCGCTCCGTGGCTTTCACCACCTCTGGCAGACAGCCCGCCAGTGCTGCGTCACGGTGCCATTGCTGGTGCACGGCCAAATGCCGTGCGCTGGCGGCTCTGAGCAGTGCGCGCCGCTCCACCGGGCCTGCCCGGCGGTGCGCGGCAGCGCTGGACATGCCGCCTTGGCGGTAGCGCACCAGTGCGGCATCAATCGTACAGGCCCCTCCTGCGGCAATCGCTCGCAGGGTATTGACCTGGTCCTCGTAATGGCAATCAAGCGCCATAGGCCCGAAGCGCTGGAACAGGCGCTTGCTGATGGCGTGGGCGGCGCCAATGACATAGGGGCGTTCACGGCACCAATCGGCCATGCTTTGCCACTTGGCGAGGTCGGCCACCTGGATCACGCCCAGGTCCTCACCCTCAAACGACATGTCCACGACATGGCTGGCAATCAGGTCGGCACGACGTCCTGTGGACTCCCAGGCGTCGAGAGTACGGTGGGCACGCTCTGGCAAAGAAATGTCATCCCCAGCCATGATCAGCACCATCTCACCCCGAGCGGCCTCCATCACCGCGTTGAAGTGCCCGCCAATACCCAGGTTACGCTCATTGCGCCGAACCACCACCTGGTGGGGGCCTTGGTAGGCGGCGGCTTTAGCCTGCATGCGGGCGTAGGTGTCATCGGGAGAGGCGTCATCGGAGAGCAGCACCTCGATGGGCTCGCCCTGCTGCCCGAGCGCGCTGTCTATCGCCGCATCGATGAACGCAGCCTGTTTGTAGGCAAATACGACGACGGTCAGCAAAGGGGTCGAGGACATGGCGTGTCGAGGCAGCAAAGGACGAAGGCGGATTGGTTGAGCGGCGGCGTCATGCTGCGAGGCCAGCTTTTCGCAAGATGTTCAGCAGCGTGATTCGTGCCCACAGCCTTGCATTGCCAAGGCTAGCACCTTGCAGGGCTTGCCGAGAGGCCAGTGCTTTCTGGGCTTCTTCGATTCGGCCCAGCCTCAGCAGTGACTTGATGAATGAACGCCCTTCTGTAGAACAAAACGCACTGGGCGGAATGTGTTCGAGAAAGACAGCCAACTCTTCGGGGCGCAAAACATCGGGCAAATGGCCTAAACCATGGAAACCAAATGAAGACTCGATGTGGCCACTCCGCTCAGCGGAAAACTGATGGGCCAGGGCTTCGTCTGCAAATTGGCAATGAGCGTCTGTCTCCAGCACCTGGCGTAGGCTGCGTGCAATAAAGACATCTTCTGCTTCACCTTGCCATGCACCAAAGCGCTGCTGAACTTCCTTCATGAGTTTTGCCGAGCGCAATGAGAACCCACCGTTGCCGACGCGATGCGAGTCCTTATATTGCGGCCAAACGGCACCGATGTAGTCGACGCTTAAGAACTGGTCTGTCCAGGCATTGGGGTGGCTGATAAACCCATCCCATTGAACAATCAGGCAATGACTGCTGTTCACGTGACCAGGTAGCTCGTTCAGGATAAAGGCCGAGTAGTCTTTGACGCTGTTGAATGCATCGACTGCATGAACTGAAATGGCATAGCGGCCTTGGTAAGAAAAGCCATGCGGGGCAAAGAGAATGGTTTGTTCAAAAGGCATGGCGTCCAAACACCGCTCCAGGGCGAGACAGGCCAATTGCGGGGTTCGGGTGTCGGCTGCGACGAGGCAGATGCTGCTAGTCAGGGCTGGCACCATAAATGCTCAATAAAGAATCGATGGCCCGATCCCACGGGTAGGGTTGAACGGGAGGGTGCGCGCTGGGGCCACGTTGGATCTGCCGCTCCACATCACGTCGCATGACATAGGGGTCAAAGCTGGTGAAATAACCTGCCCGGCTGCCGCAGACCTCGGGCATACAACTCAGTGCTGAGACCACGACCGGCCTGTCAAATTGCATGGCCTCAACCGGGGGGAGCCCAAATCCTTCGTGCAAGGACGGGAATAAGAAGGCTTTGCAATGGGCGTAGAGCCAAGCCTTTTGACTTTCTGTCACATCGGCCAAAAAGCTGACATTGGACAAACCCCGCCGAAGGACTTCCTGCTGATGCTGTTCCATCTCGGGGCTGTGCGGCCCTACCAACACCACAGCCTGTTCGGGCCAAATGGCAGCCATGTCGATCAGGGTGCCGACATTTTTGCTGGCTGACATTCGGCTGATGTGAAGCAGAAACTCTCCTTTGGCGAGTGCGCCAGGGGCCTCTTGGGGGACGCGGGTCAGGTCGGCCACTCCGTTGTAGACCACACTGACGGGTGGGGCCCAGGGCAGATGAGTCTGAATATCGTTGGCCACATAGTGTGTGATCGCCACCAGCGCATGAGCGCGCCGAAAGTGGCTCGTCATGCGCAGGTTCTGCCACCACAAACTCAAGCCTTGTTTGGCATAAACATGGTTGAGGTCATGCACCGTGATGACATTGCGCTGGCTGTTCACCGGCGGCCGATATCTCATGTGCTGATGCAAACCATGCCACACCGCAAGATCGACCGGAAAGCGATGCCGCCATCGCATGGCGTCGCTCAAGGCGTGATAACGCACTGCCGAGCCAAACAGACCATGCAGTGCTTCAGGCAGGATGAAGTGAAACTCCAGCCCTTGCGCCTTGAGCAAAGCGGGTGCACGCTGCGCCAAGTGCAAGCCGATTTGCCTTGATACCTCGCTGAGGCCCTCATTGAAGTGCTTGATATGCCCAAACTGGAGGGCAATAACCTCCTCGCCGGGGCCCGGGCAGATGACGATGCCAAGCCCTCGTTGATGCAATGCTTGGCCAAGCTCAGCAAAACCAGGCCAGCGCTTGACACCGGCTGTGTCAGCGGCTCCAGAGAACGGGCACAGGATGACAAAACCGGACGCCCGAGCGATGGTGGGTGAGCGCATGACCTCAGCGGCCTTGGCTTGGTGCGCGATGCTGGGTTTCAATCCGAGGGCGCTGGGGCGCTGGCGCTGGGTGGCCGTGAAGTGGCTGCCAATGTGCCAGTAATCATCCGCCGCATGCAGGCCCGCGTGGTAGGGCACGCCGTGCGCCAACAAAAGGGACCGGCCATCGCGCTGGTAGCCAATGGGCTTCAGCCCAGCTAAGCGCCCTTCCAAGGCGCTGGAGAAGGAGCTGGTGAAAAGCAGGTAATTGGGGTCTTGGCTGAAGCGCGGGTGCTTCTGGCCAAGCTCGGTCTTGAGGGTTCGGAGCTGCTCAATGGCAGCGCGGCGGCCTGCGGGGCGGGGGTGAACCATCCAGCTATGGCCTTCGAAGAGGCTTTGGGCCCAGCGCTTGCCCACCAGATGCAGTTCGAACCCTTGCTCGTCGAGCAGGCTCAGGGTGGGCAGTGACAGCACCGCTTCGCCCACCCAGTTGCATAGGCGCACGATCAGTGGTTGCCGCTGCATGGGGGCTGCGCTCATACGCTTGTCGTTTTCTCAGGTTCGCGAGGCCAAAGGCGCAGGCGGGGTTGTCATTCGCGGGCGGATTGTAGAGGGCTCGCAGCTTGCGCCAGCGCACAGGCGGTTTGCCACACACGGTCTGGGTCGGGCCACTGGCCATCGCCCCCCAAGGCGGTTACCGTAGGCCCCCAGGGTCGCCATTGCCGGGTTTTGGTGGGGCCTAACACGCTCAACAAGGGTGCGGCGGCGGCGGCGGCCAAATGCGCCGGGCCAGTGTCGTTGGCCACCACCAAGCGGGCTTGGCCCAGCAGGGCGGCATAGGCATCCAACGGCAAATTCTCGACCAGTGTGGCACCGGGATACAGCGCTTTGGCCTCAGCCACTTCGGCGGCAGGCCCAGGGCACACCAAGATGGGCAAGCCCAGTCCCTGTAGCCTTTGGGCAAAGGCCGGGAAGCCGGGCCAGCGTTTCGGTTGCTTGTCCACCAGCCCGCCCGCAAACGGGGCGATGCAGACAAAGTCGCCTGCAGACCCGGCATGCTGCGCGATCACCTCTGCCGCCAAGCGACGGGCATGGTCTGTCAAGGGCAGCACGATCCGGCTCGGCATGGGCTCCTGCAGGCCCAAGAAGCCACAAGCCTGGGCCCAAAAAGACTCGGCGGCATGGGGGCCTGCGGCCTGGGCCAAGGGCTTTCGCAGCAAAAGGCCTCGGCCATCGGTGGCAAAGCCTGCCACGGCAAAGCCTGCCAAGCGCAAAACAAGTGTCGGTACGGTAAAGCGCGGTGCGTGTCGGCCTTGCCGCGCGGGGGCCTGAACGATAATTCAAGCAATCTCTCATTTTGCGCCGTCAAGCGGTGCCGCCCTGGAGTTTTGGAATGACTGCTTTGCCCATCAAGTCACTGGACGTGATCTCTTGCCACGATGAATGTCTGGCCCAAGCGCAATGGCCGGGCACCGAACCCGCCGTGGTCGGGGGGGCAGACTTGATGCTGTGGGTGCGCCGCAATCACTTCTTCAACAGCAGCCTGTGGGCCGAGGAAGATTTGGCCCGCCGCACCACCGTGAGCGCGCAAGAGATTGCGGCCAACAAGCGCGCCATCGACAAGTTCAACCAAGCGCGCAACGACGCCACCGAGCGAGTGGACGAGATTCTGCTCACTGCCTTGGGCCTGGTGGATGCCGCCTCGGCGCGCACCGACACACCGGTTTCCACCGTGGTGGCTGGGGCGCGGCTGAATTCCGAGACGGCGGGCAGCATCATGGACCGCATGTCCATCATGGCCTTGAAGATCCATGCCATGCGCCAGCAGACGCAGCGCCGGGATGTTGATGACGCGCATCGCGCCTCCAGCCAGGTGAAGCTGGAACGCTTGCAGCAGCAGCGCCAAGACCTGGGCGATTGCCTGGACGCCTTGCTGGCCGATGCCCTGGCCGGACGCGCTTATTTCAAGGTGTATCGCCAGTTCAAGATGTACAACGACCCACGCTTTAACCCCGCCTTGGTGGCCGAGCGCGCCAACAAAGGCTGAGCGTGCCTCTGCGCGTTTTGGTGGTGAAAACCACCTCCATGGGCGATGTGGTGCATATGCTGCCGGCCGTGGAAGACCTGCTGCGCAGCCACCCAGACGCCGAGATCGATTGGCTGGTGGAGGCTCCGTTTGCCGCCATCCCCGCCTTGCATCCGGGGGTGCGGCGAGTCATCCCCCAAGCCTGGCGCAAATGGCGCAAAAAGCTGTTTGAGGGTGCGACCTGGCAGGCGCTGGGTGATGTTCGCAAAGCGCTGCGAGAAAAGCCCTACGACCTCATCATCGACGCCCAAGGCTTGCTCAAGAGCGTGATGTGGGCGGTGCAGGCCCACGGCCCGCGCGTGGGGTTTGACAGGCACAGCATCCGAGAGCCCTTGGCCAGTGCCTTTTATCAACGCAAGGTGGCCGTCTCCCGCAGCTTGCAAGCGGTGGAGCGCAACCGGCGTTTGATGGCCGGAGCCTTGGGCCAAGCATTTTGTGCGGACACGCCCGCACAGTTCGGCCTGGCCATTCCGCAGGACACAGCCTGGGCGATGCCCCAAGAGCGTTATGCGCTCATGATCCCCTGCGCCAGCCGTGTGGAAAAGCGCTGGCCTGAGGCGGATTGGGTGGCCGTGGGCCAGCGCTTGAAAGCGGCAGGCCTGGGCTTGGTCATCCTCTGGGGCTCACCCGATGAAGAACAACTGGCGCACCGATTGGCCGAACAACTGGGTGCGGTCGTGCCGCCTTTTTTGAAGGTGCGCGACATGGCTGCGGTGATCGGCCGGGCCCAGATGGCCGTGGGCCTGGATACCGGCTTCAGCCACCTGGCCGCCGCCTACGGTTTGCCCACAGTCGGCATTTACTGCGACCACGAACCCGGCCTGGCAGGGCTCACCGGCCCGGCCTTGGTTCAAAGCCTGGGCGGCAAGGGCCAAGTGCCCAGCCGGGCAGTGGTGCTCGGTGCCGTTGAGCGCGCGCTCTCCACGCTGGTCTAGAGAGTCACTGGTCTTCGATGCGCAGGGGCGGAAAGCTGTCCCAGTTCAGGCAGCCTGGGCATTGCCAGAAGTAGCGCTGGGCTTCGAAGCCACATGCGGCACAGCGGTAGCGCTGCAAGGGCCGACCGGCTTTGTCCAGCGCTTTGGACACAGCGTCACTGCACGCCTGGGTCCACTCATTGGCCGGGCGGCTGAGCACGGCCTGAGCCGCCGACAGCGTGGCCTGCTGCTGCAAATAGGGCAACACCAAGGGGGACTGCGCCGCGGACTGGTCGTCCAGGCTGGCCAGGGCCTTGATGAGATCCAAGGAGGGACGCGCTGCATGGGACTCCGACAGGGTGGTACGCACCCGCTCGACCTGGCCACACGCTTGCCCGGCCTGGGCATAGGCTTGGGCCACTAGGGTGAAGCTGGCGACATCGACTTGGCGCAAGCCTTCCCAATGCGTCAGAGCTTCTGCGGCTTGGCCAGCCTCGAAGGCGCGCTGCCCCGCAATCAGCTTAGGCCGTGGCGCATGGGGTGCCGCGCGCTGGGCCTGGGCCAAGGCGGCGCTGGCCTCCTCGCTGTGCTGGCGGGCGTCGGCCTCCAAGGCCAACTCACACCAATGGTGCGAGATACGCTGGCCAAAAGAGCCTGCGCCCGAGCCGTCTAGGGCGCGCGCCATCTCCGCGGCATTGCGCCAGTCGCGGGAGCGCTCATACAGGTTCAGCAGAGCCAGGCGAGCCTCTCTGTCGTGGTCACCACCCACCAGCGCCCGATAGGCGGCTTCGGCGCGGTCAAACAAGCCGGCCTTCATATAGTCCTGGGCCAATGCGTGCTGGGCCCGCTCACGTTCACTGGTGGGCAAGTCTGCCCGCGCCAGCAAATGCTGGTGTACCCGCACCGAGCGTTCAAACTCTCCACGGCGGCGGAACAGGTTGCCCAATGCGAAATGAAGCTCGGTGGTGTCCGGGTCGTTTTGCACGGCCTCAATAAAGGCGTCAATGGCTTTGTCCTGCTGCTCGTTGAGCAGCAGATTCAAACCTTTGTAGTAGGCCTTGGGCGAGTCCACATGCTCGCGGCGCATTTGGCGCACATCCAGGCGCGACGCCAGCCAGCCCAAAACGAAAGCCAGTGGCAGGCCAAACAGCAGCCACGCCTGCAGATCAAATTCCATCTGGGATCACGGGAGGTTGTGAGGTGCCGGTGCCAGGGCTTGTTGTAGCGGCGGCCGGAGCGGCCTGCTGCTGCGCCCACTGAGCCTTTTGCCGCTGCCGCCACCAAGAGGGTGCCATGGCCAACACCCCAAACGCCGCACCGGCCCCAAAGGCCACCAGCACCACAATGACCATGGGCGCGGACCAGCTCTGCCCAAAGAACCAATGCAGGGTGGCGGTGTGCAGATTGTTCAGCGAGAAGGCGAACAAGCTGAAGAAGATAAAGGCTCGCAGAAGCCAGACCAGGATGCGCATGAATGCTCCAAGATGGCCTGCATTGTAGGAGCATGTGGGGGCGGACGCCGCCGCACTACGCCCATGAAAAAGGGCCCTGGCGGGCCCTTTGGGAACTCACTGAACTGAGCGGCTTGCTGCGCATTAGGCGGCAGGCCCGGACTCTGCCGGTGCAATGGCGTCCACGCCTTCGCGCAGGGCTTTGCCCGGCTTGAAGTGAGGCACCAGCTTTTCAGGAATCGTCACCTGCTCGCCAGAGCGGGGGTTGCGCCCCAGCCGAGGCGGGCGACGATTGATCGAAAAGCTGCCAAAGCCCCGGATCTCGATGCGGTGCCCACGCGCCAGCGCGTCGGACATCGCATCCAGAATGGTCTTGACCGCGAACTCGGTGTCGCGCTGGGTCAGTTGCGCAAAGCGCTCTGCCAACTTGGCAACGAGGTCGGATCGAGTCATGGGCCGGTTTCGCTCAGTACGGTGTTAACTCAGTTGCCCGAGTTGTCCAGCTTGGCACGCAGCAGGGCGCCCAGGCTGGTGGTGCCAGCGTTCTCGCGCTCATTGGTTTGCGAGAGGCGCTGCATGGCTTCTTGCTGGTCGGCTTGATCCTTGGCCTTGATGGACAACTGGATGTTGCGGGTCTTGCGATCCACGTTGACGATCATCACGGAGACTTCGTCGCCTTCCTTCACAGCAACGCGGGCGTCTTCAACGCGGTCGCGGCTGATTTCAGAGGCGCGCAGATAGCCCATCACGTCGTCGGCCAGTTGCACTTCAGCGCCACGAGCGTCCACGGTCTTGACCACGCCGTTCACGATCTGGCCACGGTCATTGACCGAGGTGAAGGTCGCGAAGGGGTCGCCATCTAACTGCTTGATGCCCAGGGAGATGCGCTCGCGCTCGATGTCGATGCCCAAGACCAGGGCTTCGACTTCTTGGCCCTTCTTGAAATTCCGCACGGCCGCTTCGCCCGTCTCTTGCCAAGACAGGTCAGACAGGTGCACCAAGCCGTCGATGCCGGCAGCCAAGCCCACGAACACGCCGAAGTCGGTGATGCTCTTGATCGGGCCCTTGACCTTGTCACCGCGCTTGACGGTGGCAGCGAACTCTTCCCAAGGATTGGCCTTGCACTGCTTCATGCCCAGGGAGATGCGACGTTTGTCTTCGTCGATTTCCAGGACCATGACTTCGACTTCCTCGCCCAAGGTAACGACCTTGGAAGGAGCGACGTTCTTGTTGGTCCAGTCCATCTCGGAGACGTGCACCAGGCCTTCGATGCCGGGTTCGATCTCAACGAATGCGCCGTAATCAGCGATGTTGGTGATCTTGCCGAACAGACGAGTGCTGTTGGGGTAGCGGCGAGCCACGCCCATCCAGGGGTCATCGCCCAACTGCTTGATGCCCAGAGAAACGCGGTTCTTCTCGGCGTCGAACTTCAGGACCTTTGCGGTCAGCTCTTGGCCCACGGTCACCACTTCGGACGGGTGACGGACACGACGCCATGCCATGTCGGTGATGTGCAGCAGGCCGTCGATACCGCCCAGGTCCACGAACGCACCGTATTCGGTGATGTTCTTGACCACGCCGTTGACGATGGCACCTTCGTGCAGGGTTTCCAGCAGCTTGGCGCGCTCTTCGCCCATGGAGGCCTCGACCACAGCGCGGCGGCTCAGCACCACGTTGTTGCGCTTACGGTCCAGCTTGATGACCTTGAAGTCCATGGTCTTGCCCTCGAACGGGCTCATGTCCTTCACGGGGCGGGTGTCCAGCAGCGAGCCGGGCAGGAAGGCGCGGATGCCATTGACCAACACGGTCAGGCCGCCCTTGACCTTGCCGGAGACGGTACCGGTCACGAAGTCGCCAGACTCCAGTGCGGTTTCCAGGGACAGCCACGAGGCCAGACGCTTGGCCTTGTCGCGCGACAGGATGGTGTCGCCGTAGCCGTTTTCAACGGCGTCAATGGCCACCGAGACGAAGTCGCCGACTTGGACTTCAACTTCGCCCTGGTCGTTCTTGAATTCTTCGATAGGCACATAGGCTTCGCTCTTGAGGCCTGCGTTAACCACCACAAAGCTGTGGTCGATGCGCACGACTTCAGCGGTGATGACTTCACCGGCGCGCATTTCGCTCTTTTGCAGCGATTCCTCAAAGAGGGCGGCGAAGGATTCTGTGAATTGGGACATGAGAGATTTCCGTCAATCTGGCACCGATAACGACGCCGGACAAGCATGTGCAGTGCAAGCACTGCGGGTTAGGTTGATGAGATCACTGCCCCAAGCGGTGTGTTGCACACCATGAGGGAGGGCAGTGGGCCCAGATCGCCGAGGGGCTTGGAGCTGAGCAAGGCTCAGCCCGAGACCTTCGGTGCTTTGCGCTGCTGCCACCAACTCAACACTTGCTCCACCGACGCATCGATGGACAAGTCTGAGTTATCCAGCAGTAACGCATCTTCTGCGGGCTTTAGAGGTGCGGCTGAGCGGTTTTTATCTCGCTCGTCGCGTGCCTGCAAATCCAACAAAAGACTGTCGATATTAGCGGAAATTCCCTTAGCAATCAACTGCTTATAGCGCCGCTCTGCGCGCTTTTCTGCACTGGCCGTCAGGAACACCTTCAAGTCGGCCTGTGGGAACACCACGGTGCCCATGTCGCGGCCGTCGGCCACCAGGCCCGGCAAGCGCTGAAAGCTGAGCTGCAAGGCATGCAGGGCATGCCGCACTCCGGGGTGGACGGACACCTGGGACGCTAGGCCACCGGTGGACTCCAGGCGCAAAGCAGCGGAGACATCTTGGCCCGCCAGCCACACCGTCTCACCCTCGAACCGGATGTCAAGAGTGGCTGCAATGCCTGCCACCGCAGGGCCATCAGACAGCGCCACACCGCCTTGCAGTGCCGCCAGCGCCGTGGCGCGGTAAAGCGCGCCGGAATCCAGCAGGTGATAGCCCAGGGCCTGGGCCAGTTCTGCCGCCAAGGTGCCTTTGCCAGACGCTGTAGGCCCATCAACCGTCAAGACAGGAATGGCACCCGGTGCGGCCGTGACCACGCTGAACAAGGTTTCGAAGTAGTCCGGAAAGGTTTTGGCCACGCAACGCGGGTCTTCAATGCGCACGCTGACACTTGGTTGCGCGCCCGCCAGCGGGTTGAAGGCTGCCAGCGACAGGCACATGGCCATGCGGTGGTCGTCATAGGTATGGATGCTGGCCGACTGCCAATGCTGCAACGGTGCCACTTCAATGAAGTCAGGCCCCTCGATCACCTGAGCGCCCAGCTTGCGCAACTCACAGGCCATGGCGGCGATGCGGTCGGTTTCCTTGACTCGCCAACTGGCGATGTTGGTCAGGCGTGTAGGGCTATCTGCATAGAGCGCCATCACGCCCAAGGTCATGGCGGCATCCGGGATGTGGTTGCAGTCCAGCGTGATGCCCTTGAGTGGCCAGCGCCCCCGGCGTACCTCTAGCCAGCCGTCACCGCCTTGCACCTGGGCTCCCATGGCCTGGGCGGCTTCCACAAAGCGGATATCACCTTGAATGGCGTTCAGCCCGACGCCCTCGATGCGGATGGGGTGCTCAGTCGCCGCCAAAGCGCCCAGGGCCACAAAATACGAGGCCGAGGAGGCATCCCCCTCCACATGGATGCGCCCTGGTGTGCGATAGGCCGAGCCTTGAGGGATCACAAAGCGCTGGTAGCCGTCCCGCTGCACCGTGATGCCGAAGCGCTCCAACAGGCGCAGCGTGATGTCGATATAGGGCTTGGAGATCAACTCGCCCATCACCTCGATGGCGACGGGGTGGTGTTGGCTGACCAGCGGCAAGGCCAACAGCAGGGCGGTGAGGAACTGGCTGGAGACATCGCCGCGTACCCGGATGGGGGTGGCCGTGTCCAGGGCACCTGCTGCACCCGAGCCCACCTGCAGCGGCGGGAAGCCCGGCTGTCCGAGCTCGGTGACAGGGCAGCCCAGTTGGCGCAGGGCGTCTACCAGGTCACCAATCGGCCGCTCATGCATGCGTGCCACGCCAGACAACCTGAAGCGTCCGCCCTGGGTGGCTGCCAAGACCGCCAGGGCAGCCGTCAAGGGCCGCATGGCGGTACCGGCATTGCCTAAAAACAGCTCAGCCTGCGTAACCTTGAGTCGGCCCCCCAGGCCGGTCACACGCAGCACACTGCCGCTGCGCTCAAGCGTGCAGCCCAACTGTTCCAAGGCGGCCAGCATCACGCGGGTGTCGTCCGAGTCGAGCAGGTCGTACACCTCGGTGGTGCCCTCGGCCAGGCCCGCCAGCAGGAGCACGCGGTTGGAAATGCTCTTGGAGCCGGGCAGGCGCACGCTGCCCGCAGCAGCCGCTAAGGGGGGGAGGTCGAGAAAGGCGGTCTTGAACATGGGCATCACCAAGGGGCTTGGTGCAAAAAATCTTACTTCTGGCGGGTATTGAGGCGCCAATGGCTGCGCACCTGCGCCACTCCTTGCACCAGCGCTTCCAGAGACTCGCCCTGGCAGTCCCGCAGGCTTTGCTCCAGCACGCCCAGCGCGCCACGGAAGCGCTCGGATTGCTTGAGCACCTCTTCGCGGTTCGCAATGAGGATGTCGCGCCAAATGGCGGGGTCGCTGGCGGCAATGCGGGTGAAGTCTCTGAAGCCGGGGCCTGCCAGTTGCAAAAAGGCTTCGCTGTCTTTTTGCTGCATCACACCTGCCATATAGGCAAAGGCCAGCAGGTGCGGCAGATGGCTGACAGCCGCGAATGCGGCATCATGGTCTTCGGCCGACATGGTGCGAACCTGGCAGCCCAGAGCCGTCCAGAGCTGCTCCGCCTGCACCACCAACTCGGGCTGAGTTTGGGCGATAGGGGTCAGGATAACTTGCCGGTCTCGGTAAAGTTGGGCGTCGGCATGGTCCACACCCGCCAGCTCTTTGCCCGCAATGGGGTGGGCCGGTACAAAAGAACCAACACGCTCACGCAGGGTGCGGCGCGCCGCATCCACCACATCACGCTTGGTACTGCCTACGTCCATCACCAGCACGCCCGGCTTTACCAAATGGCGTATGGCTTTGAAGGTGGCGTCGGTAGCGGCCACGGGGACGGCCACCAGCACGATGTCTGAACCGGCGACGGCCAGCAACGCAGACTCTGCGGTTTGGTCGATGACACCCATTTGGCGGGCGCGCTCGGTGGTGGAGGGCGACTTGCTATAGCCCACCACGCGCCCAACCAAGCCAGCCTGTTTCATGGCCAGCGCAAAGGAGCCGCCCATCAGGCCGCAGCCAATCAAGCCCAGTTGTTGGTACTTCACGGCCGGGCTCTCAGTGGGTGTCCAAGGGGTAGGTGCCCAAGACCTTGAAATAGGCGCAGGCTTCGCGCAACTCTTGCAGCGCTACTTGCACCTTGGGCTCGTCCGGGTGGCCTTGCAGGTCGATGTAGAAGTAGTACTCCCACTGGCCGGAGCGCGCCGGGCGCGACTCAAAGCGAGTCATAGAGACGCCGTGCTTTTTGAGCGGCACCAGCATGTCGTGCACGGCACCAGGGCGGTTGCTGACCGACACCACCAAGCTGGTGCAATCATGGCCCGAGGCCTTAGGGGCCGGGTGGCGGTGTGGGTCTGTGACGATGGCAAAGCGCGTGCGGTTGTGCGGGTCGTCTTGGATCGCCGGCGAGATCACATGCAAGCCGTACTCGCTGCTGGCGCGAATGCTGGCAATGGCGGCCAAACGGCTGTCTTTGGCCGCCAGGCGCGCACCTTCCGCATTGCTGGAGACGGGCCTGCGCTCGGCCTGCGGCAAGTGGGCCGAGAGCCAACCGTGGCATTGGGCCAAGGCTTGCGGGTGGGCACACACGGCCTCAATACCTTCCAAGGCATTGTCTTTGCGCATCAGGTTGTGGCGCACGAACAGGCTTGTTTCGCCGATGATGAACAGCGGCGTCGTCAGAAAAATGTCGAGTGACCGAGCGACCACACCTTCGGTGGAATTTTCGACAGGCACCACACCAAAGTCGGCCGCACCAGCAGCCGTGGTGCGAAACACCTCGTCAATGCTGGCGCACATGACCCGCACCAAAGAAGAGCCAAAGTAGCCCAGCGCCGCCTCTTCGCTGAAGGTGCCGGCGGGGCCCAGGTAGGCCACGCGGGTGGGGGTTTCCAGCGCACGGCAGGCGGACATCACCTCGCGCCAAATGGGCGCAATGGTCTCGGTCATCAAAGGGCCTGGGTTGATGGCCTTGAGGCCATCAATCACCTGGGCTTCGCGCTCGGGGCGGAAGACCACCGAGCCTTCCTTTTTCTTGAGCGAGCCAACCGCCAAGGCCAAGCTGGCGCGCTTGTTCAGCAGCGCGAGCAGATCGCGGTCTACGGCATCAATCTGGTGCCGCAAGGCCAGCAATTCGGGCGGCGTTTCAGTGCTTGGCGCACTGGGGGAGGGGGCATCAGCCATGGCGGCGGGCAAAGTCCTGCATATAGTTCACGAGCGCCTGTACGCCTTGCAGCGGCATGGCGTTGTAGATCGATGCACGCATACCGCCCACGGACTTATGGCCCTTGAGTTGCAGCAGCCCCGCCTCTTTGGCTCCCGCCAGAAACGCGTCGTTCAGCGCTTCATTGGCGAGGAAGAAGGGCACATTCATCCGCGAGCGCGCATCATGCGCCACGCGACAAGATGTGCGAGGACGCATCCACCACCAGTGGGGCGCTGCAACCCAAAGCGGGGAGGTCGGGCAGGGTATGCATCTCAACGCCGTCAATGGTCTCGTTGCTGCACACATGCACGTAGGCGGCATCTGGCCGCAAGCGCCACTGCCTGGCCGCAGGTAGCTCGGTGTATCGGCTGGCTTCGTTGCTGGCAGCGGCCTGGGCATCGCAGTAGCGCTGGGCTTCTTTCAGAGACTTTTTGCTCCACGAGCCCGTGATCACCACATCCACCGCGCCGCCGCGCGACAGATTCATGGGGACGATGGCGTTTTCACCCAAGCCTCCGCCTTGCATGAACAGAATACGGAACTGCGGCGGCACCGCCAGCAACTCCCGCAAGTCCCGCTCCGCCGCCTCATAAATGGAGATGAATTCTTTGCCCCGATGGCTCATCTCCATCACGCCCATGCCACTGCCGCGCCAGTCCAGCATCTCTTCAGCAGCGCGCTGCAAGACGGCCTCGGGCAGGGCAGCAGGCCCGGCAGAAAAGTTAAACGGGCGCGTGGGCATGGGTGCGGGTTGCAGTGTACGCAAGGCTTACTTCTTGGCGGGCTTGGCTGCTGGTGCTGGAGCCGACGCACCGCCGGCCGGGGCCGCAGCATTCAGGCGCTTGACCACGTTTTGCTCCAGCGCCGAAATTTTGCCTTCCATGGTGGTGCGTGTTTCGGCCACCAATTTTTCCGCCAACACTTTTTCCATCTCACCAGCCAGCGCTTGGTATTTGCGGATGGCGGGCGACTCCAGCATGGCGATCACTTCTTTCAGCTCAGCCTCGTTGAGTTTTTCTTCCAACAGGGGGGCGATCGTGGAGGGGCCTAGCTTCACGGCTCGGTCACGCAGCATGGGCACGGCGTCGTCCACATACTTCTTCACGTCGCCTTGAATTTCCTTGCCCACCGCTGCCCGCTTTTCCGGGGGAATGCGGGTGTTGAGCACACCGTCTGCTTGTTGCAGCAGGGCCATGGCGGGGCGTTCCGCCAACTCGCGGGCCATGTTTTCAATGGCGGCTTGCTGCAACTGAAGCACCTTGGCGGCCAATTCCTTTTTGGATTGGGCCAGGGCGCTGGTGGCTCCGCCCAAGAGGCCCAGTGTCAGGGCGAGAGGCAGAGTGGCTTTGAGAATGAAGTTCAAGAGTTGCTTTCGTCTGAGGCGCTGTCGCTGTCTGCGTCGCCGGGGTTGTCGAGTTGAGCATCGTTTTCCACGATGCGTTGCAGGCCGCTGAGTTTGGCCCCATCGTCCAGGGCGATCAGGGTCACGCCTTGGGTCGCGCGACCGAGTTCACGAATTTCACTGACCCGTGTGCGCACCAGCACCCCCTTGTCGGTGATCAGCATGATCTCGTCCTCAGCACGCACCAGGGTCGCCGCAACCACTTTGCCGTTGCGCTCGCTTTGTTGGATGGCGATCATGCCCTTGGTGCCACGGCCGTGGCGGGTGTATTCGACGATGCTGGTGCGCTTGCCGTAGCCGTTTTCGGTGGCGGTCAGCACGCTTTGGCTTTCGTCTTCGGCCACCAGCATGGCGATCACGGCTTGGCCGTCTTCCAACATCATGCCGCGCACACCACGGGCTTGGCGGCCTAGCGGACGCACATCGTCTTCGTCAAAACGCACGGCCTTGCCGCCATCGCTGAAGAGCATGACATCGTGTTTGCCGTCGGTCAGCGCGGCACCAATCAGGTGGTCGCCTTCGTCCAAGTCCACGGCAATGATGCCGGCCTTGCGGGGGTTGCTGAATTCATCCAGCGCCGTCTTCTTGACCGTGCCGCGAGCGGTACACATGAAGATGAAGCGGTCTGCCGGGAAGACCCGGTTATCACCTGTGAGCGGCAGCACCACAGTAACCTTTTCGCCGGGCTGCAGCGGGAACATATTGACGATGGGCTTGCCACGGCTGGCGCGGCCGCCTTGCGGCACTTCCCAGACCTTGAGCCAATAAACGCGGCCACGGTTGGAGAAGCACAGAATCCAATCGTGCGTGTTGGCGATAAAGAGCTGGTCGACCCAGTCGTCTTCTTTTGTGGCGGTGGCTTGCTTGCCGCGCCCGCCCCGGCGCTGGGCGCGGTACTCGGCCAGCGGCTGGCTCTTCATATAGCCGGTGTGGCTGAGTGTCACCACCATGTCGGTAGGTGTGATCAGGTCTTCGGTGCCCAACTCTTGGACGTTGTGCTCCACCACCGAGCGGCGCGCCCCGATCTTGGTTTGACCAAACTCTTGGCGCAGCGCGGTGAGTTCCTCGCTGATGATGAAGGTCACGCGCTCGGGCCTGGAGAGGATGTCCAGCAAGTCGGCGATGACGGCCATCACCTCTTTGTACTCGCCGACGATCTTGTCTTGCTCCAGCCCTGTCAGGCGTTGCAGGCGCATCTGCAAAATCTCGCCCGCTTGGTCTTCCGAGAGGCGGTACAGGCCATCGGCCTGCATGCCGAAATGCATGGCCAAGCCTTCTGGGCGGTAGGCGGCGGCACCGCCGGGGTTTTCGCTGTCGGCGCGGGCCAGCATCTCGCGCACCAAAGAGGAGTCCCAGCTTTGCTGCATCAAGGCGGCCTTGGCCATGGGCGGCGTGGGCGACTCCTTGATGATGCGAATGAACTCATCGATATTGGCCAGCGCCACGGCCAAGCCTTCCAGCACATGGCCTCGCTCGCGCGCTTTGCGCAGCTCATACACCGTGCGGCGGGTCACCACCTCGCGGCGGTGCTCCAAGAAGATGTCCAGCAACTGCTTCAAATTGCAGAGCTTGGGCTGGCCATCAATCAATGCCACCATGTTGATGCCAAAGGTGTCCTGCAACTGCGTTTGCTTGTACAGGTTGTTCAGCACCACCTCGGGCACTTCACCGCGCTTGAGCTCAATCACCACCCGCATGCCGGACTTGTCCGACTCGTCTTGGATGTGGCTGATGCCTTCAAGTTTCTTCTCGTGCACCAACTCGGCAATGCGTTCCAGCAAGGTCNTCCTAAGCCTGCTCCAGCCCCTGTGGTTGCTGAAAAGGTGACCTACGCTGCTGACGCCTTCTTTGACGTCAACAAGTCGGTGCTGAAGCCTGAAGCCAAGGCCAAGTTGGACGACTTGGTTGCTAAGACCAAGGGCGTGAACCTGGAAGTCATCATCGCCGTCGGCCACACCGACAGCGACGGCTCTGACGCCTTCAACCAAGCCCTGTCGGTTCGTCGCTCTGACGCCGTCAAGGCCTACTTGGTTGGCGCTGGTATCGAAAAGAACCGCGTGTACACCGAAGGCAAGGGCGAGAAGTCGCCTGTGGCCGACAACAAGACCAAGGAAGGCAAGGCCAAGAACCGCCGTGTCGAGATCGAGGTCGTCGGTACACGCACCACCAAGTAATCGGTTTTCCGATTGCTCCCAAAACCCCGCCTCGGCGGGGTTTTTGCTTTTTCAAAGCTAAGATTCACACCATGGTGAATGCAGACACTCAAGAGCTGAATAAATTTGGTGACCTCGCTCATCGCTGGTGGGATTTGGAGGGTGAATTTCGCCCCTTGCACCAAATCAACCCCTTGCGTTTGGACTGGATTGCCAGCCAAGCAGCGCTAGAGAATGCTCGCGTTCTGGACGTGGGTTGTGGTGGCGGTATCTTGGCCGAGTCCATGGCGCTGCGCGGTGCCGATGTGTTGGGCATAGACCTTTCCTCCAAACCGCTCAAGGTCGCTCAACTGCATGCCTTGGACTCTGGGGCACGATCTCTGGCATACCGAGAAGTTGCCGTTGAAGCGTTGGCCGCTGAGCAACCCGGGAGCTTTGACGCTGTGACCTGCATGGAAATGCTGGAGCATGTGCCCGACCCCGCCTCAGTGGTGCGCGCCTGTGCGGTTTTGGTCAAACCCGGTGGCCATGTGTTTTTCTCTACGCTCAACCGCAATGCCAAAGCCTTTTTGTTGGCCATTGTGGGCGCAGAGCATGTGCTGCGCATGCTGCCCAAGGGCACACACGAATACGCCAAATTCATCCGGCCCAGCGAGCTGGCGGGCTTTGCTCGTGACGCGGGCCTAGAGGTTCAAGGGTTCAAGGGCTTAGAGCACAACCCCCTCACCAAGCGTTATTGGCTGTCGGTCAATACCGATGTCAATTACCTCATGGCTTGACGGCTAGGGCAAGCGCCGTCTGCCTGCGTCTACGTGGGCGATGACCAGCGAGACATTCAGGCCGGCCGTGCGGCAGGGATGCTCACCGTGGCAGCCGCCTGGGGCTACCTAGGGCAGGGCGAGAACATTGAGGACTGGGGCGCAGATTTCATTGCGCAAACACCCGCCGACCTCTTGAAGTGGTTGGAACAGGCGTAAACTGAGGGTCTCACGGGGCCGACCTGGTTTCGACGTGGGTTCAAAGTTGGATTAGGGCATGCCGAGCACCAGTTCGCTCGTAAAACCACTGGAAACAAAGTAACTGCAAACGACTCTACGTTCGCACTCGCCGCTTAATACCGGCTGAGCATCTCAACGGTTGGCCCATGGGCCGGGCCTGAGCCGCAAGGCGAGGGCTGAGATGACAATCACATGGGCTGGCCCTCGGATGTGCCACACATTCAAGGGCGAGACTTTGTGGCTGGCGTCCCTGGTAGCGTGCTGCTGCGCGACCAGGGAAGCGAGACTCAAATCAGACAGCTAAGCACGTAGATCTACCTGGCAATGGCTTACGGACGGGGGTTCAATTCCCCCCGGCTCCACCACTCTAAAGTTCGCGGGCTTCGGCCAACGTCCAAAGGGCTAAGCAAATCAACAGCTTAGCCCTTTTTTCTTGTCCTGCGGGCTGAAAGATCGCCCGACAGCCAAGCGGGTCTGCAAGAACTTCTGCAAGAACCAGCGCCTGAAGGAGCTTGTGGGCGCGCCAAGCATTGTTCGCGCTCAGCGAGATGACAAATTGCACCCCCCGCGTTCAAAGCTTGTGTGACTAGTCCACTGAATCGTTGAGATCGGCAGCATTGATCCCGAGGAAGACTACCGCCACCTTCATTGATTCAGAGGACTGGATACTGGGGTCACAACCCGACCCACTTGGCTACTATGCATTGGCATCTGGATCGAAATACCACTCCCCAATCTACGCGTGTGGGGCATAGGGCAACGTGGCTACAGAGCGGTGGGGTACAGGGTGGGTTCTGATGTGCTTGCGGAATGATGACGAATTCTCCTCAGGCCATCTCCTCACCTTGCTGATGGACTATAAAAAGACTATATTAAGTCTTATTTGGGTCCGGAGCACTGCCATGCGCTACTCGTCACAAGTCAAGCCGATCAGCTATCTCAAGGCGAACGCGGCCGAGGTTTTGACGCACCTCGCTGAGCGGCGTGAACCTATGGTCATCACCCAAAACGGTGAGGCCAAGGCTGTCCTGCAGGATGTAGCCTCGTTCGAAGAGACGCAAGAAACGCTGGCGTTGCTGAAAGTCCTTGCGCTAGGCAACCAGGACGTGGCCGCTGGCAAGGTGAAACCCGTGGCCGATGTCGTTGCCCGTCTTCGTGCCAAGCGAGCCGTAGTCTGATGTCTGGCACACCAGCCAAATTCGAGATCCTGCTCACCGATGGCGCAGAGAAGGACTTGGAGGCCATCCACGACTACATGTCCGAATTTGATTGCGTAGCCAACGCTAACCACGTGTTGGATGGGTTGATGGAAGTCGTGGAGAGCCTGTCCAGATTCCCTGAGGTCTGGCCGCAAACCACGCCACCGCCATGCACCATTTCCTGGCGTACAGGCAGGCGCAGGCAAACCTCCGACCCCTCGACGCTGCGAGCTTGCAGGCCCAAGGCCTGCACCCAAGGCGCAAACAGTTGATCCAGCATGCGCTGGGCGTCTTCAACCGTGGTCAAGGGCAAGGTGTCAGGGGGCATGGGTCGGGCCTTAGTCAAATCTACGTAGTGACTACGTAATGTGTTACGTAGTACCCTTCGTGCCCATCCGAACAAGCCCGGAGGCTTTCACCCATGAACAAGATTTACCCAAGCGCAGCGGCCGCGCTGGACGGCATCGTCCGCGACGGCCAACTGCTCGCCGTTGGCGGCTTTGGCCTCTGCGGCATCCCTGAAGCCCTGATCGACGCCCTGCAAGCCAGCGGCAAAAAGGACCTGACCGTCATTTCCAACAACGCCGGTGTCGATGGTTTCGGCCTGGGCAAACTCTTGGCCACGCGGCAGATCAAGAAGATGATCTCCAGCTATGTGGGCGAGAACAAAGAGTTCGAGCGCCAATACTTGGCGGGCGAGTTGCAACTGGAGTTCACGCCCCAAGGCACTTTGGCTGAAAAGCTGCGCGCTGGCGGTGCCGGCATTCCGGCCTTCTTCACCAAGACCGGTGTGGGCACCATCGTGGCCGAAGGCAAAGAGTTGCGTGAGTTTGACGGCCAGACCTATGTGATGGAGCGTTCATTGACGCCTGAGGTGTCGCTTGTCAAGGCCTTCCGCGCTGACAAGAGCGGCAATCTGCAGTTCCGCCGCACAGCGCGCAATTTCAACCCGAACGTGGCCATGGCCGGCAAGCTGACGGTGGTGGAGGTCGAAGAGATTGTGGAGACCGGCGCGATCGACCCGGATCAGGTCCACCTGCCTGGCATCTTCGTGCATCGGATCGTGCTGAACACCACGCCCGAGAAGCGCATCGAACAACGTACTGTCCGCAAGGCCTGAGGAGAAACACACCATGGCATGGACCCGCGACGAAATGGCCGCCCGCGCAGCACAAGAGCTGCAGGACGGTTTTTATGTGAACCTGGGCATTGGTTTGCCCACTTTGGTGGCCAACCACGTGCCCGAGGGCATGGAAGTCTGGCTGCAAAGCGAGAACGGCCTGCTGGGCATCGGCCCCTTCCCGACCGAAGACCAAGTCGACCCCGACATGATCAATGCTGGCAAGCAGACGGTCACCACGCTGCCTGGCTCGTCCATCTTCAGCAGCGCAGACAGCTTCGGCATGATCCGTGGCGGCAAGATCAACCTCGCCATCTTGGGGGCCATGCAGGTCTCTGAGAAGGGTGACCTGGCCAATTGGATGATCCCCGGCAAGATGGTCAAGGGCATGGGCGGTGCCATGGACTTGGTGGCCGGTGTCGGCCGCGTCATTGTGCTGATGGAGCACGTGGCGACCAAGAAGGACGGCAGCACCGACATGAAGCTCTTGCCCCAATGCACCCTGCCTTTGACGGGCCTGGGCGTGGTGAACCGCATCATCACGGACTTGGCGGTGCTGGACGTGACCCCGCAGGGTCTGAAGCTTGTAGAGTTGGCCCCCGGCGTCACCCGCGAAGAGTTGCAAGCCAAGACGGGCGTGCCGCTGCACTGAGCGGTGATAGCCCTGCCGAGTGGGAGCCTGCGGGCTCCCTTTCTTTTGGGGCGTCAGCGCAGAGAGTCGATGAGCACTTCGCAGCGCACGCCACGCGGTTCACGCTCTTGCCAATGCACGCTGCCGCCCAACATCTTGACGCGTTTGCGGATACCGCCCAAGCCCAGGCCATGGGACCACCGCTTGGGCTCCCGCCCCACACCATCGTCATTCATGACGATGCTGAAATGGCCTTGCTCTAGTTTGCATTCGATGCTGACATGCTGAGCCTTGGAGTGGGCGATGGCATTGCTCACCAACTCCCGCAAGATCCGCGTTATCGCGGACCACTGCACCACGCTCAAGGTCAGGTCTTGGTCGTAGCTGGTACTCCACTCCAGCTCGCACTTCACCGCTGCCAATCGCTGCGTGATGTCTGACTTCCATTCAGCCGCTGCGTGTGAGAGCGGGTGGCTTTGCGCCGCCAAGCCACGGGTCAAGGTTTTTAGGTCTTGCAAGGTGTGGCGGACATAGTCCTCCATCTCCTTGGTCGGCGACTTGTACATCAGCGTCAACAGGCGTGCGCCAATGTCGTCGTGGAGGTCTTGGGCAATGCGGGTACGCTCTTCACTTCGGCCACGCTCCACGGCGCGGTCATGGGCCAGCGCGCGCATGAGCTGCTCCAAAATGCGGTCGGCCAGGCGCGCGTCTTCTGGCGTAAAGAGCCGTTTGCCACGCTCTGCAAACCGTAGCGCCACCATGCCGTCGGTCTCCGGGCCTTGCATCAAATTAGGCATGGGCACCAGGAGCACCGCGCCGTTGCCAGAGATGCGGCTGTGTCGGTCCGCGCCATGGGTAAACACGGTTTCTAAGGGCTCAAACACATGGCGCAGCAGCTCGGCCATGCGGTCGCTCGCGCGCTCGGGCCTGGCCTCCACCTCACGCGCAATGCGATAGAGGTGCTCAAACATGCGCTCGGTGGTGAGCGTGCGTGCCCCCATCATTTGCTGGACGATCCAGTGACGAACCGCTGCGTAAGCCCCCAAGGCCAGGAACAAGGACAGCGTCAGGGACGCGAATTGGCTGAAGGAAAAAGCGGCGACAAACAACAAGTCCACTGAGGTCGCCATGGTGCTGACGCCCGCCAACATCGCAAACTCGCGCATCACGTTTTGCGAGCGGGCGATGAAGGGGATCAGCAGCACGATGGAGGCGAGAAAAACGCCCCATATCACCGGCCCCGCCGCCGCTGCAGGCTGCACCTCTTGCGGCAGCATGGAGCACCCGGCTGCGAAAACACCAAGGCATAGCCCACCACCAGCAGCCATGCCAATAGGGCAATCGGTGTACCACCGCTCAGGCGGCGTGGGTGGATGGTGGTGGCATGAACGACCGCCGCGCCGGTGATCAAGTCCAGCAAGATCCGGATGATCGGGTCGGCCATGGTCAAGCTGGGCGGCAGCGCGAGACCAGGCACCGAGCCCATGGCGGTCAGCAACAACTGGGCGGCTTGGGCATGAGCCATCAGGCCGTAAAGTGCGTTCCTAAACTGCGGCTGGACCAAGGGAACGATCCAGCCGACCAAGTACAAAATGGTGGCAAAGGCACTGAGCAACCAAAACATGGCCCCCAGGCGCAGGTAGCCACGGGCTTGGGTGGCCAAGGTGATCTCACGGTCTGGGCTGAAGACCAGGGTGACTTGGCCCGTCTCCAAGGCCTTGGCCACTTGCAAGCGAGCTTGCAGATAGTCCCGACGGCGTTGATCGTCGGCGATCCATCGAGAGGACTCTGAAGCGGCCAGTGAGTACGGCGCAGAGACTGTGCCGTCTGGCATGCGAATGCCCTTGAGCTCCGCCCCTAAAAAAGGAGCCAGTTGTGGCAGGCTCGAAGTCGCCAACTCGAGATGGCCGCTGGTCCCGTGCCGCCATTCAGCCGGGATATGCGGCTGATTGGCCAACCAGCGTGCCAGCAGAAAAACAGCCATGCAGCCGACCACAGCCACCAGCAGCAAGAGGTGGCGGCGCCAGCCAATGCGTGACGGCCCCAGTACCTTGACGGGGCTCGCATCCCCCGGATTACCGTCAGCAGGCTCCAGGTATGTCGGCGCGGAGAAAGCGCCGCTGGGGCTGTGAGCGTCTGCCTGGTCTGGGCTCATGACTGCAAGCCCAGCTCAATCAGACAAGACCTTGCTTGCTGGCCAGCACCGCTGCCTCGGCGCGGCTTGAAACATTGAGCTTGCGATAAATGGACTTGATGTGGTCGTTCACCGTGAACCACTTGATGCCCATCAGGTTGGCAATCTCTTTGATGGTGAAACCCTTGCTGAGGTAGGTCAGGACTTCGATTTCACGGGGCGTGAGATGGGGGAGTTCCATCGGCTTTTCGATAGGCACCGGCGGCTTGCTGGTGCCTGAGCCGCTGCTGGGCGGTGCGTTAAAGCTCGACGAGACCATGGGCGGTGTGCCTTCGGCGGCACCACCGAGTCGAAAGTGGGTCAACAGCCTGCGCGCAATGGCCGGCGACAGGGGGGGCTGCCCCAACACGATTTTGCGCAGCTCTTCCACCAAGACTTCGAAGCGGTCTTCTTTGAGCAGATATCCGTCGGCCCCACATTGCAGCGCGGGGAAAAGGTGCTCGTCGTCTGAGTACAGGGTCGTGATGACCTTGGTGGCGGGGTACTGGGCCAATTCGGCCAACAACTCCAGGCCATTGCCGTCGGGCAACTCCAAGTCCAGCAACATCAGCTTGAAAGGGTCTGCGCCATGCAGGCCTTGTGGGCCTGTCAGTGAAATTTGTTGACGCGCGGTTTCAATGTCGCCCGCCTCGGTGATGGAGATGGGGTCGCTGAAGGCCTCGCGAAGCACCCGCGACAGGAAGTCCCGGGCCACCGGGTTGTCTTCGAGGATCAAAACTTTAACGGTCATGCGAGTACCTCTCTACGCGACGGATCACTGCGAGCGCCGCTGCAACAGCACAGCAATTCTCAGCGCCTTGGGAGGGGCAGCACGCGGCATGCCCAACCCACCAGAGGCGGCATGCTAGCAGGCCTAGGGCCTAGGTCGAGGTTTTCAGGGTAGGGGGCGAGCGCCTTATTCAAGGGTCATGACTACTTTGCCTTTCACCAAGCGGCCGCCCAAGCGCGAATAGCCAAGCGCCAACTGATTGATCGGCAGCAAGCTATCGATCACGGGCTTGACTTGGCCGCTGCTGTACCAACGCATCAATTGAGCCATGCTCTGAGCAAATGCTGCTGGTTCGCGTTTGACGAAGTCGCCCCAGAACACCCCCATGATGGAGGCCCCTTTGAGTAACAATCAGGGCGTGGTGTGAGGTGCCATAGGTAAAGGCAAAAGCGGCCGCATCAGTGAGCGGAAATCCCGCTGGCAAGGGCAAAACCTGGGCCGCAGGCACGCAAGCATGGGTGCCAAAGCCACCGGTGCCGGCAATGGCGGTTACCGCGTCTCCAACGTTGAGGTGCTTTACTTCAGCGCCCACCGCGTCCACATGGCCCGAAAACTCAGCGCCCGGCACAAAGGGTAGGGCAGGGCGAAACTGGTATTTGCCCTGGACGATGAGCAGGTCCGGAAAGTTCAGGCTGGCAGCGGCCACCTTGATGCGTACTTCCTTGGGGCCGGGCTCTGGCGTTAGTGCTTCCCGCCAAACCAGGGCGTCGGGGCCATCGAGACGGTCGCAAAACCATGCGTGCATGAGGAACGCTCCTGTGGTGCTGAACAAAAGTGAGGCGGATCATAGACAGAGGCTGTCAGAGCGCCCGTCGCCGAGGTGACGGCTGCCTACAATGCGGCATGCGCATTCTCATTGCCAATGACGACGGATACCTCGCCCCCGGCATTGCCGCTTTGGTGCAAGCTTGCCAAGGCCTGGGGGACATAGAGGTCATCGCCCCCGAACAAAACGCCAGCGGTACCTCCAATGCCCTCACCTTGAATCGGCCGCTGTCGGTGTTCCAGGCCAAGGGCGGGCCGGTGGACGGCTTTCGCTTTGTGAACGGCACGCCCTCAGACAGCGTGCATGTGGCCTTGACGGGCTTGCTGGCGCACAAGCCGGACTTGGTGCTGACCGGCATCAACCAAGGGGCCAATATGGGGGACGACACCCTCTATTCCGGCACCGTGGCGGCTGCGATGGAGGGCTATTTGTTCGGCATTCCCGCGATCGCATTTTCGCAAGTGGACAAGGGCTGGGTTGAGCTGGACGCTGCGGCGCGTACCGTTCGCCGCGTGGTGCAGTGGGCGCTGGCGCGCTGGCCCACCGACGGCAGCCACCCAGCACCTTATCTCTTGAATGTGAACATTCCCAACCGGGCCGACGCGGACGCTTTGCCTTGGACGGTCACGCGACTGGGCCGTCGGCACGCCAGCGAGCCCGTGGTGCGCCAGACCAGCCCCCGCGGCGAGCCGGTGTATTGGATTGGCCCGGCGGGCGATGCCCGTGAGGCCGGTGAAGGCACCGACTTTCATGCGGTGGCCCATGGCCAAGTGTCGATCACACCCTTGCAGGTGGACCTGACAGACCACGCGGCCTTGGCCACATGGCGCAGCGCTTGCCCCAACCCTCAGCCATGAACGACACCCCGCCCCGCAGACCGCGCTTTCCAGCCAGCCTGGCAACGCTGTCCCCCACAGCCTCTAGCAGCAAGCCGCAGACCACGCTGCGGCCACAGCGCCACCTGGCCGAGGCGGCGGCCGATGCACGGCGGCAGGTGCCGCCATCGGGCATAGGCCTGGACGGTGCAGCAGTGCGCCAGCGCATGGTGGCGCGCTTGCGCTTAGAGGGCATCAATTGCGAGCCTGTGCTCAAGGCCATGGCTGCGGTTCCACGGCATCATTTTGTGGATTCGGCCTTGGCCATACAGGCCTATGAAGACACCAGCCTCCCGATTGGCCTGGGGCAAACCATCTCCAAGCCGTCTGTCGTTGCGCGCATGCTGGAGTGGCTGTTCTTGGGCGAACGGGCCAAGGCCAACGGCCATCTGGGCCATGTGTTGGAGATCGGCACCGGCTGTGGCTACCAGACCGCAATCTTGGCGACGATGTCACGGAAAGTCGTTTCGATGGAGCGGCTCCAAGGGCTGCACCAATTGGCTCAGCAGCACCTGGCGGCGCAGTCACTGCGTGGTGTTCATTTGCTGTGGGGTGACGGCATGCAGGGGCATGCGGCACTTGGTCCCTATGACAGCATCATTGCAGCGGCCGGTGGCGAAGATATTCCCCCAGCTTGGCTACAGCAGTTGGCGGTGGGCGGGCGCTTGGTTGCACCGGCGCGTGCGCCCGATGGGCGCGGCCAGGTCTTGGTGGTGGTTGAATTCATGCAGTTCTCCCTGGCCAACCCCCAGGTGGAGCGATGCGCAGCCCGCACACCAGCAGCCTCCGCCGCCCCGGCCCGCCCAAACTTTGAACCGAACCGACACCATGATGGCTTTCTCTTCTCGTCGATGGCTTGCTCCTGTCAGTCTTGTGGCGATGCTGGTGCTGGCTGGTTGCCAAACGACTAAGGCCCCGGCACCGGTGGAGGACCGCAAGGCTAGCCGACCGTCGGTGTCCCGCTCTACTTCGCCGTCGACACCCACCCCTGCGCCAAGCTCCAGCAACGCGCCCGCCATGCCCAAGGCAGAGCCGGGCACCTATGTCGTCAAGCCTGGTGACACCTTGACCCGCATTTCCCTGGAAACAGGGCAAGGCTGGCGAGACCTGGCTCGCTGGAACAATATCGAGAACCCCAACTTGATCGAAGTGGGGCAAGTCCTCCGCACCGGGCCAGCTCCGACTGAGGCGGTGGCTACAGCCCGGCCAGTCGTGGGCACGGTGGTTGAGCCCAAACCCTTGGACGGCAAACCCACAAATGTCCCGGCGGCCCAGACGCCTCCCGCAGCGGTGGCCTCGGCGGCTACTGGAGCCGCTTCGGCCCCCTCCGCACCGGCGGCGCGCGAGCCTGCAGAAGACGATATCCAGTGGGCTTGGCCGGCCTCCAACACGGTGATCGCCAACTTCGACGAACCCAAGACCAAGGGCATGTTGTTTGGCGGCAAGGCAGGCGACCCGGTGCTGGCAGCGGCTGATGGCCGGGTGATCTATGCCAATGCAGGGCTGCGGGGCTATGGCAACCTCATCATCATCAAGCACAGCGCCAATTACCTGACGGCCTATGCCCATAATCAGGCCCTGCTGGTCAAAGAAGACCAAGCCGTGCGCCGGGGCCAGAAGATTGCCGAGATGGGTTCCTCAGACGCAGAGCGGGTGCAGTTGCACTTTGAAGTGCGCCGCCAAGGCAAACCGATAGACCCCACCAGAGTGCTGCCGGCCCGCTGACCCCATGACAGCACGCGACGAGTGGTTGAGCGTCGAGTCGCTCGACATGGATGCCCAAGGCGTGGCACATAACGCTGAAGGCAAGGTGGTGTTCATCGAGGGTGCCTTGCCCGGTGAGCAGGTTTTGGTGGAGGTGGGCAAACGCAAGAACCAGTGGGAGCAGGCCACCGTGGTGGCAATGCGCCGAGAGAGCGCCTTGCGGGTTCGCCCCCGCTGCCCCCACTTTGGTTTGCATGCGGGTGCATGTGGTGGATGCAAGATGCAGCATTTGGAGGCCTCGGCCCAAGTGGCTGTCAAACAGCGGGTTTTGGAGGACAACCTCGCCCACCTCGGCAAGGTCAAACCCGAGCGCATGCTGCGGCCCATTGAAGGCCCGACCTGGGGTTATCGGCTGCGGGCGCGCCTGTCGGTGCGCTATGTGCCGCGCAAAGAAAAGGTGCTGGTGGGTTTTCACGAGCGCAAGTCGCGCTATGTGGCCGACATGGAGCAATGCGAGGTGCTGCCGCGTTCCGTCAGCGACATGTTGATGCCGCTGCGCGACTTGATCGGCAGCATGGAGGCGCGAGATCGCCTCCCTCAGATTGAGTTGGCCGCCAGCGAAGAGGTCACGGCCTTGGTGCTGCGGCATCTGGAGCCCCTGTCAGTGGCAGACCAGCAGCGCCTGCGTGAGTTTGGCCAGCAGCACCACGTGCAATGGTGGCTGCAACCCAAAGGCCCTGACACCGTGCATTTGCTGGACGACGATGGCCCCGAGCTGGCCTACCGCTTGCCCGAGTTTGGCGTGCTCATGCCTTTCAAGCCGACAGACTTCACCCAAGTCAACCACCAGATCAACACCGTGCTGGTGGGTCGGGCCGTAAGGCTGTTAGACCCCCTAGCGCAAGAGCGGGTGATCGACTGGTTTTGCGGTTTGGGCAACTTCACGCTGCCACTGGCCACACGCGCTCGCGAAGTGCTGGGCATTGAGGGCAGCGAAGCCTTGGTTGAGCGCTCTCGCCAGAACGCATTGCGTAACGGCTTGCAAAGCAAAACAAGTTTTGAAGCCCGCAATTTGTTTGAACTGACGCCCGAGGACTTGGTGGCCTTTGGCCTCGCCGACAAATGGCTGGTGGACCCTCCCCGTGAAGGGGCCTTCGCCTTGGCCAAAGCCGTGGCCGACCTACACACCGAGCCCCGTGCAGGCTGGACGCCACCGAGCCGCATTGTCTACGTGAGCTGCAACCCCGCCACCCTGGCCCGCGACGCGGGCTTGCTGGTGAATGTGGCGGGCTACCGTTGCGTCTCGGCCGGAGCCGTCAATATGTTCCCGCACACCGCCCATGTGGAGAGCATGGCGGTGTTTGAGCGTTAAAGGTTCACTGGGCTGCGCTGGCCAGGGATGCGGGCTCAATCAGCCAGCATTGGTCATTGGTTTGCATCTCGGCGCACTCCACCATCTGCCGTAAGGCATTGATGCTGCGCCCAAAGGCCACGCCTGGCGCGGCAGCCGGGTTGGCCAGCAAGGTTCGGGCGTCGTAGAAGCCGCCGTCCAGGTAAAGAACGGGAACACTGCGGGTCATGGCCCCCGCATAGTCGGCCAGCGTGACCAGCAGCATCGCGTCGCCCCGCTGGTTGGCGACGGCATAGGGGTTCAGGGTTGAGGAGTCGCCCGCAGCATCATTCCATGCCCGCCGGGCCACGTTGGCGTTGATGTCCATGAGCTGCTCGGTGTCCGACACGGCCAAGCCTGCCTCCCACACCTGGCCGTCGGCGGCCCCTGCCTCCACAAATACGGGGCGGCTGCGCAAGATTTTTTGGTCGTCGTATTGGGCGTGGTAGCCAATGGCGACAAAGCGCTGGTCTGGCGTGAGGTTCAGCGGCATGGCATTGAATCCCTCGTCCGTGCCGAAGCCCCAATCTCTATAGCAGGAGAGGGAATGGCAATCGGACTTGGCCATGCTGTAGGTATAGTGGGTCTTGCCTGTGCGATCCGTCACGATGAGATCCAGCAAGCCGTCACCTGTTTCCTGGCTACCCGATTGGCGATGTAATGCCATGTCACCGGCCTCATTCAAGGCCAAAGGTTTGCCCGCCTGGCTGAGCAATACATGACCTTCCTCGCTGACCAGTAGTGCGTCGGAGGAGGAGGCGAGGCGCTCGATCAAGACCTCGTTGCGTTCGTTCAGACCAATCACTCGAAACTTGGTGTCGCTGGTGCTTGGAGCGGCGATGATCGTCCAGGCTTGCAGGTCTGGCCGCCACAGCGCCACGCCTTGGTGCTCGCCAAAAGTGCAGGCCACACGGCCTTGCAAATTGACCCGCAAGCAATCTTGGGCATCAATGGGTTGAACCTTGCCGTCCCAAAGAATGTCCGGCAATTCGTTGATTTGCCCTTGTTCCAGTAGCAAAACGCGAACCACGCCATTGGACTCACGCCAGCCCATCACCTTGCCCGGGCCGTAGGCCATAGTCCAGGCGCCCTTTTCACCCGCAGAAGGCAAGGCCTTGCTGACAAATAGCGGCAGGGTGCCGCCGTCGGACTGCAAAGCCATGGATCGCTGGTTGGTCAACGCCATGCTGGGCGTAGTGGTAGAAGCGCTGGAGGTCTTGCTGTCGTCCCCACCTCCGCAGGCACTGAGCCCCACCACAACGGCTGCGTAAAGACAGGCACTACGATGTTTGATGGCGGTCATTGCTTGGCACTCTGGCTGGCAGGGGAAGGCTGAAGCAGCCAGAAATTCGGAATGTTGTTGGCACCGGGCTCGTAGTGAATGATCTCTCCGCTGTCGCCGAAACCCCAAATAGGCCCCGCGACATCAGTGGGACTGCTGGCGCTTGGCGTCAGCAAGGTATCGAGGTCAAAAATCTGGTCGTTGATCACCAACAAGTCCAGGCCACGGTCCGCAGAAGTGCTACCGGCATAAGGGGCCAACAAAACCCCGGCAGCCATATTGCCTTGGCGATTGAACGGGCGGATGCCCTGAAAGTAGTCGACATAGTGAGTGGCGTCAAAAGCGGCACCACGCGGCCACAGTTCAAGGGATTGAGGACTCGCCCTGAACAAGGATTGGCTGAGCAACGGCTGGGTAGCACCACTCCCCCACGACCCCAAGGGCCGCGCAGGGCTTTGGGTGCCCCTAGGAGGGATGGCATTCGTCGATGCCTCTGGTCGCTCGCTGGATTGTCGCCAAACTGTAGGCGGACGGGGACGCGCACGACCTGGGGCCAACCCGGGGTGTGAAAAATCCGCACCCTGCGCAGGTTTTTTCAGCCCAGAATCAGACGCTTCAAGCCCCGCCAAGACAGCAAAGAACCCGGGGGGCGGCGCTCGGCCAAGATGTCCGCCAAGCGGCTGATGATGCGTGGGCTGTGCTGGGCGCGCCAGATCAGCAAGTTCAATAGCCAAGGGTGCTGGTTGACGCTGGCGGCTTTGCGGTAGAGATTGAACTGCGGGCGCAGTGCTTCCAAACGCGCATGAAACTGGGCTTGAACGGCGGCATTTCCTTGGCTGTCTTGGGCAGGGTCCGTCAGCAACGCCTCGGCCGCTGCGATTCCTGTCTCCAGGGCTTTGCCAATGCCCTCGCCGCTAAAGCCATAGGTCGCGCCAATGGCATCGCCAACGGCGAGCAAACCAGGGCTGCTCCACCGGGCTCCGTTGAGGTCGCAGCGCAAGGGCGCACCTTTGAGGTCGCCCAGCATCTCGCCCTCGCGCACCAGCTTGGCTGCTACCGGGTCTGCCGCCACAAAGTCGGCAAACATGGCGCGAAGGTTTCTGGCCTTGGGTGCTGGGCCGACGGGGTCGGCGTCCAAGGACTTCAACACGCCCGTACCGATGTTGTAGGTGTGGTCGGGGCCTGGGAAGATCCAGCCGTAGCCTTGCTTGAGTGTGGGGTGCCAAAAAAAACGCAAACCCGGAATTTCTGCGGCCATGCCCGGGTGCCGCACATAGCCGCGAATGGCCATGCCCGTGGGTGTGCGGCGTTGGCACAGGCCCGAGGCCTCTAAGGGTTTGAGTGAAGCACCTGTGGCCAACACGACCCAGTCTGCAAGCACCTCGTGGGAGCCGTCTGTGCTGCTACGGAGTTGTGCACCGATCACGCGGCCTTGCGCATCTCTCAGCAGAGACTCAAAGCGCACTGGTGCCACCATGTGGGCACCGGCCTCCACTGCCGCTTGGCACAGCAGAGTGTCTAGCTTGCGGCGGGGCAGGGCTGCTAACTCACCCGGAACATCAATGCTGCGCCCATTGGGTGCCACGCAGCGGGCCGTGGCTGCACGGCGAGCCTGGGCCAGCACGGCATCGAGCACGCCTAAGCGCCGCAAGGCGGCATGGGTGTCAGGAACCAGGCCGTCGCCGCAGGTTTTGTCGCGCGGAAAACGCTGAGCGTCCACCAGCACGACGTGTCGACCTGCCGCTGCCAGCCATTTGGCGCAGGCCGACCCGGCAGGCCCCGCGCCCAACACCAGCACATCGCAGTAGGGTGGCAAGGTGGACGCAGCCTGGTTCAACGGTGGGCTCATGTGGGGCAGCGGGAATGGGGCGTGGGCCACGAGACCCTCAGAAACGATAACGCCCCCATGGTGGGGGCGTCCGGAGGGTCAGGCTCAAAGCCCGAGGTGCATCAGTCGTCGCTGCCGCCGAAGATGCCTAGCAGGCTCAACAGGCTTTGGAAGACGTTGTAAACATCCAGGTACAGGGCCAGGGTGGCGCTGATGTAGTTGGTTTCACCGATGGTGCGCTCAATGGCGAACATGAACCCAAACGCACCCGCGAAGAACACCACCATGCTGACAATGGGGCTCAACCCGGTCACCACGCCGGTGCTCACACCCACCCAAGCGCCCAGCACGGTTGGCACCATCGACAGGGCCAGCAGCCAGTAGGTGTTGCGCAGCACACGGTTGCGCTGCTGGGTCATCGAGCCCGACAGGTCAAAAGATTGCAGGCTTTCGTTCATAGAGAAGGTTCTCCCGTAGTAGTACAGATCAAGCCGGTGTCGCGAAGGCGGCACGGGTCGGACGAGCGCATTCTAGAAGCACATTGCGCGACGCTGACAAGCAAATGGAGGCAGCTTAGGGTTTTGCAAGGGGTCTGGGCTTTTGTGCTGCCCTAGCTCAGGCTATAATCAGCGGGTTTACCCCAAATCAACAGCCGCCCAGCGAAACCTCGTTTCCGAACCACCTGCCGACCCCTTCGCTGACGCTTGTTTCAAGGCGCTGGTTCGGGGCTAAAACGGCATAAGGGCTGGGCGTGCGAACACCGGAGTTCCCCCTTGCTGCCCGTCCTGCCCCCCGCAATCCTTGCACTCGCAGACGGCACGGTCTTTTTGGGCACCTCGATCGGCGCTGCCGGTCACACCGTCGGCGAAGTGGTGTTCAACACCGCGCTCACCGGCTACCAAGAAATCCTCACCGACCCGAGCTACTGCCGGCAGATCGTCACCCTGACGTATCCGCACATTGGCAACTACGGCGTCAACCCCGAGGATACTGAGGCGCGTAAAGTCCATGCCGCAGGCCTGATCATCAAAGATCTGCCCGTTCGAGTCTCGAACTTCCGCCAAACCCAGACCCTGTCTGAGTACCTCGTGGCCGAAGGCACGGTGGCGAGTGGCCTATGACTTTGGCGTCAAGCGCAACATCCTGCGCATGCTGGCCGAGCGCGGCTGCCGTGTGACGGTGGTGCCAGCCAAGACCCCAGCGGCCGAGGTGCTCAAGCATCAGCCTGATGGCATCTTCCTGTCCAACGGCCCGGGCGATCCCCAGCCATGCGACTACGCCATCGAGGCCGCCAAGACCCTGATCGAGACCGGCATCCCCACCTTCGGTATTTGCCTGGGGCATCAGATCATGGCCTTGGCCAGTGGCGCACAGACCTTCAAGATGAAGTTCGGTCACCACGGAGCCAACCATCCGGTCAAAGACCTGGACTCTGGTCGTGTCTCCATCACCAGCCAAAACCACGGTTTTGCGGTCGATGAGAAGACCCTGCCGGCCAACCTGCGTGCCACCCACATCAGCTTGTTTGATGGCACGCTGCAAGGCTTGGCGCGCACTGACAAGCCGGCCTTCTGCTTCCAGGGCCACCCTGAAGCGTCGCCGGGGCCACACGACATCGCCTACCTGTTTGACCGCTTCACCGCATTGATGGCGGCAGCCAAGGCATAAGGTCGGACGCGCGATGTTTGGTATCACCGACCTCGGCACCTACGTCCTGGGCACGATTGCCATCGTGCTCTTGCCTGGCCCCAACTCCATGTTCGTGCTGTCTGTGGCAGCGCGGCGCGGGGTGCGGGCCGGTTATGCCGGGGCCTGCGGGGTGTTTGTCGGCGATGCCGTACTGATGCTCCTGGCGGCCTTGGGAGCTGCATCGGTGCTGAAGGCGCTGCCTGCCTTGTTCATGGTGATCAAGATGGTGGGTGCGGCCTATCTGTGTTGGATTGGCGTGCAACTGCTGATCGGCGCAGTGCGCCGTTGGCGGGGGCATTTGGAGCCTGTGGCCGCAGACGCGCAGGACCTCAGCCAGCCTTTTCGCAAGGCCTTGGTCATTAGCCTGCTCAATCCCAAGGCCATCTTGTTTTTTGTGTCGTTTTTCATTCAGTTTGTCGACCCTGCCTACCCCTGGCCAGGCTTGACCTTCCTGGCCCTGGGGGCCATCGGGCAGGTCTTCAGTGCGGTGTATCTCTCGGTACTCATTTTTGCCGGTGCCCGCTTGGCTCAGGCTTTTGCGGCGCGGCGTCGTGCGGCCAGCGTGGCAGCCACGGGCGTGGGCGCACTCTTTCTTGGTTTTGGTGCCAAGCTGGCCACCGCCAGCTTGGGCTAATTTCTGCCTTGGCTTACAACAATACTCACAAGACTTTCGATCATGCCTAAGCGTTCAGACCTTCAAAGCATTCTCATCATCGGCGCGTGCCCGCTTGGCTCAGGCTTTTGCGGCGCGGCGTCAGGCGGCATTGCCTACAACCCCGAAGAGTTTGAAGAAATTTGCAAGCGCGGCCTGGACCTCTCGCCCACCAATGAGCTGCTCATTGAAGAGTCGCTGATGGGCTGGAAAGAGTACGAGATGGAAGTCGTGCGCGACAAGGCCGACAACTGCATCATCGTTTGCTCCATTGAGAACCTGGACCCGATGGGCATCCACACTGGTGACTCCATCACCGTGGCGCCGGCCCAGACCCTGACCGACCGCGAGTACCAACTTCTGCGCAACGCCTCCATCGCCATCTTGCGCGAGATCGGCGTGGACACGGGTGGCTCTAACGTTCAGTTCTCGATCAACCCGCGCGACGGCCGCATGGTGGTCATCGAGATGAATCCGCGCGTCTCGCGCTCCTCAGCGCTGGCCTCCAAGGCGACCGGCTTCCCCATCGCCAAGATCGCCGCCAAGCTGGCCGTGGGCTACACGCTGGATGAGCTGAAGAACGACATCACCGGCGGCATCACCCCGGCGTCTTTCGAGCCCAGCATCGACTATGTGGTCACCAAGATTCCGCGTTTCGCCTTTGAAAAATTCCCCGCAGCCGACTCGCGCCTGACCACGCAGATGAAGTCGGTGGGTGAGGTGATGGCCATGGGCCGCACCTTCCAAGAGTCCTTCCAAAAGGCCTTGCGTGGCCTGGAGACAGGCATCGACGGCCTGACGGAGCGCACGTCCTGCCAAGCCTCGGACCGCGAAGAGATCGTGCAGGAGATCGGTGAAGCCGGCCCTGAGCGCATTCTCTTTGTGGGCGACGCCTTCCGCATCGGCATGAGCCTGGAAGAGATCTTTGAAGAGACGGCCATCGACCCCTGGTTCCTGGCCCAGATCGAACAAATCATCCAAGCCGAGCAAGCCCTGTCGGGCCGCACACTCGAGAGCCTGAGCCGCGACGAGATTTACTTCTTGAAGCGCAAGGGCTTCTCTGACCGCCGCTTGGCCAAGCTCTTGGGCACCAACCAGCACGAAGTACGCGCCACCCGCCACGCGCTGAACGTGCGCCCGGTCTACAAGCGCGTCGACACCTGCGCCGCTGAGTTCGCCACACAAACGGCCTACCTCTACTCGACCTACGACGAAGAGTGCGAAGCTGAGCCCACCAACAAGAAGAAGATCATGGTGCTGGGCGGTGGCCCCAACCGCATTGGCCAAGGCATCGAGTTTGATTACTGCTGCGTCCACGCTGCACTCGCCATGCGCGAAGACGGCTACGAGACCATCATGGTCAACTGCAATCCTGAGACCGTCTCCACCGATTACGACACCTCAGACCGTCTCTACTTCGAGCCCGTGACGCTGGAAGACGTGTTGGAGATCGTCGCCAAGGAGCAGCCCGTCGGCGTGATCGTGCAGTACGGCGGCCAGACCCCGCTGAAGCTGGCGCTGGACCTGGAGCGCGCTGGTGTGCCCATCATCGGCACCACCCCCGACAGCATCGACGTGGCTGAAGACCGCGAGCAAAGGCGCCGCACGAGGTGATCCCGCCCTACTACAGCGTGAAGGAGGCGGTTTTCCCCTTCAACAAGTTCCCCGGCGTGGACCCGATCCTGGGCCCAGAGATGCGCTCCACCGGCGAAGTCATGGGTGTGGCCATGACCTTTGGTGAGGCCATGCTCAAGAGCCAGTTGGGTGCCGGCAGCCGCTTGCCGACCAAGGGCACCGTGGTCATCACCGTCAAGAACAACGACAAGGACCGCGCCGTCAAGATCGCTTCCGAGTTGGTGGACTTGGGCTTTGATGTGGTGGCCACCAAGGGCACGGCAGCGGCCATCGCGGCGGCCGGTGTGCCGGTCAAGGTGGTCAACAAGGTCAAGGACGGGCGTCCGCACATTGCCGATCTGATCAAGGCCGGCGAGATCCAACTGGTGTTCACCACTGTGGACGAAACCCGCACGGCCATTGCCGACAGCCGCTACATCCGTACGGCGGCCTTGGCCAACCGCGTGACCTACTACACCACCATGGCCGGTTGCGAAGCCGCCACCGAGGCGCTGAAGCACCAAGACGACCTGAACGTGGTGTCTCTGCAAGAGTTGCATCTGTCTCTCGCTTAAGTGCGTCGGGCGCAAGCCCGATCTGGCTTACACTGCGCGCCATTGCCGCCGCCCTCACGCCCTTTCGGGCGTTCATAGCGCCCCCATGGCCGGGCTGCTCCCGGCCGCCCCCCGAGGGGGATCAGAAAGCTTGGGACGGCCCTGCGCTTTCTGAGGCGGCGCTTTTCATTCACCTAAGACTATTGCTGACATGAGCACCATTCCCCTGACCAAGCGCGGCGCTGAAAAGCTCAAGGCTGAGTTGCATCAACTCAAGTCCGTGGAGCGCCATGCGGTCATCCAGGCCATTGCCGAGGCCCGCGCCCAGGGTGACCTGTCGGAAAACGCCGAGTACGACGCAGCCAAGGACAAGCAGGGCTTCATCGAAGGCCGCATCCTGGAGATCGAGGGCAAGCTGGCTGCGGCGCAGATCATTGACCCCGCCACGCTGGATGCCGGTGGCCGCATTGTGTTTGGCACCACCGTCGACCTGGAAGATGAAGAGAGCGGCGATGCCGTGACCTACCAGATCGTGGGCGACGATGAGGCCGACCTCAAGCAGGGCATGATTTCCATCAGCTCTCCCATCGCGCGTGCCTTGATCGGCAAGGAAGTGGGCGATGTGGCCGAAGTCAAGGCACCGGGCGGCGTACGCAGCTACGAAGTGATGGCCGTTCGCTATATCTGATGCGCCTAGACGCTGGGGCTGAGTTCTTGCGGCGATTGCTGCCGGGCTTGTGGGCCGGGCTCTTGCTGTGCGTGGCGCTGTTGGCCACGACCCTTCTTGAGGCGCTTGAGCCGCTTCATCGGGCAGCGGCCGCCACAGCACCAGCAACTTGCCAATGTGCTGCACGGGGGCGGCATTCAGCTTATCGGCCAGGTGGTCCAGCATGGTGTTGCGGGCCTCTCGGTCGTCAGAGAACACACGCACCTTGATCAGGCCGTGGGCCTTCAAGGCGGCATCGCATTCTTTGAGGATGGCAGGTGTCAGGCCATCATTGCCGATCATGACGACCGGGTTGAGATGGTGGGCTTGGCCGCGCTTGTCCTTGCGGTCGGCGGGCGTGAGTTGAATCGCAGGCATTCCCGTATTATCCCTCCCCACATGAAAACCCAAACCAAAAGCAAAAAGTTGAACAAAGCATGGTTGCATGACCATGTCACCGACACCTATGTGCGCTTGGCGCAAAAAGAAGGCTATCGGGCCAGGGCAGCCTACAAGCTCAAGGAAATCGATGAGACCTTCCACCTCTTTCGGCCCGGGCAAGTGGTGGTGGACCTGGGCTCGGCCCCCGGCGCTTGGAGCCAATACCTGCGGCGGCGCTTTGCCCCCAAGTCTGCGGGCGTGGGTGGCGCGGCCACCGGTGAGCTGGACGGCACCATCATTGCGCTGGACCTGCTGGAGATGGAGCCCATTGACGGTGTGCAGTTCATCCAAGGGGATTTTTGCGAGGCCGCCGTGCTGGCGCAACTTGAGGCCCTGCTCGCTGGCCGACCTGTGGACGTGGTGGTCTCCGACATGGCTCCCAACCTGTCTGGCGTGGCCGTGACGGATGGTGCCAGAGTGGCGAACTTGATCGAGTTGGCCATCGATTTCGCCCAAAACCACCTCAAACCCCAGGGGGCGCTGGTGGCCAAGGTCTTCCATGGCAGCGGCTACACCCAATTGGTTGATCAGTTCAAAGCGCATTTCAAGGTGGTCAAACCGCTCAAGCCCAAGTCGTCGAGAGACAAATCGGCCGAGACTTTTCTCGTGGGCATAGGCTTGAAGAAGGCTTGAAACCCTCTGGAATAGCCCAAGATAGGCCTCTCTTCTCCCTTGAAAGGGGTGAGGTTGCTCTGATTAACTTCAGGGCAAACGGGGATTGACTCGTCTAGAATCAAGCCCACATGCTGGGTTGAAGGTGGTTTCTCCCGGAAACCGCCTTCAACCACGAACTCGATGAAGGAACCTCGGTGAACAATCAGTGGCTCTCAAAAGTCGCCCTCTCGCTGGTCATAGCCTTTGTGCTTTTCACGGTTTTCAAGAACTTTGAGAAGCCGCGCGCCAACGANACCCGGTTCACAAGGTCACCATCATGCCTCGGGGGCGTGCCTTGGGGGTCACTTGGCAGTTGCCGGAGCGGGATCAATACAGCCGCTACTACAAGCAGATGCTTAACGAAATCAGCATCCTGTTTGGTGGGCGCATTGCCGAGGATTTGTTCGTCAAGGACATCTCTACCGGGGCCTCAAACGATTATGAGCGGGCCACGCGTATCGCTCGCGACATGGTTACCCGTTACGGCATGAGCGAGTTGCTGGGCCCCATGGTCTATGCGGAGAATGAAGGCGAGGTCTTCTTGGGCCGCAGTGTGACCAAGACCTCTAACATCAGCGAGAGCACCCAGCAAAAAGTGGATGGCGAAATGCGCCGCATCCTGGACGAGCGCTACGCCGTCGCCAAGAAGATCCTAGAAGACAACCGCGACAAGGTTGAGTCCATGACCGATGCGCTGATGAAATGGGAAACCATTGACCGCGACCAGGTGCTGGACATCATGGCCGGACGCCCACCGCGGCCGCCTTCTGAGCCGACCTCTGGGAATGGAGCCAGCGCTGGCCCCACACCACCGGTCAACCCAGACAGCGCACCCGCAGCGGCCTGATTTCGCAGCGCGCATCCGCACGGGGCCTGAGGGCCCCGTTCTTCATGGCATTTGGAACTCTTTATGTGGTGGCAAACCCGACGCTTTAGGCTGGATCTGAGCCGCCCCTTGGTGATGGGCATTGTCAACGTCACACCGGACTCGTTCTCGGACGGCGGTCTCCATGCCAGCCCGGAGGCCGCGTGTCAACACTGTGAGCAGTTGTTGAACGAAGGGGCGGACATTCTGGACATCGGTGGCGAGTCCACCCGGCCCGGCGCCCACACACCCAGCGTGGCCGAGGAACTGGCTCGGGTGTTGCCTGTGGTGCAGCATGCTGTCACCTTGAGAGTGCCGGTCTCGGTGGACACCAGCCGGGCAGAGGTCATCAGCGCGGTTCTGGACGCCGGGGCAGACATCATCAACGACGTGCGTGCCTTGCAAAGCCCAGGCAGTTTGCAGGCCGTGACTCGCTATACGGGTGTGGGTGTCTGCCTGATGCACATGCAAGGCGACCCGCATTCCATGCAACAAGCACCTCACTATGATGACGTGGTGGCCGAAGTGCAGCAGTTTCTAGCCCAACGCTTGGCGGCCGTGACCCAGGCCGGTGTGCCCGAAGACTGCATCACCTTGGACCCCGGCTATGGTTTTGGCAAAACGGCGGCGCACAATGTGGCCCTGCTGCAAGGGCAGGCGGCTTTGTCAGCCCTCGGTCGCCCTTTGCTGATAGGCTGGTCGCGCAAACGGACCTTGGGCGAGATCACCGGCAAGCCGGTTCATGAGCGCGTGGCGGCCTCGGTGGCGGCTGCTCTCGCTGCCGTGTCGCGCGGTGCTCACATCGTGCGCGTGCATGATGTGGCCGCCACCGTTGATGCGCTCAAAGTCTGGGCCGCTGCGGGGCTGGTGACGCGCTAGCGAGCAAAGCCTGCCGCCCTTCAAAACAACAGGAGTAGGTATGACACGCAACTATTTCGGCACCGACGGTATTCGAGGTACCGTGGGGCAGGGGNGCCACAAAGCCCTCCCGCTGTGGCGCTGCCTGCGTGTGGCACTGAAGGTTTTCCTTGGAAAATCATCAGCTTATTGAGACTCCGAGTTGACTCGGGTGGGCACCAGACAGCATCGGCAACGCCTGTCACATCACTGTCACACGGCATCTCTACAGTGTCATCCAAGGCGAGCGTTTGGCTCGATGGCTTCAACTGAAGAAAGGTCTGACACATGTTCAACACCCTTGCAAAGTTCACCGTCGCCAGCATGGTGCTGGTGAGTGGGTCTGCTGTTTTGGCTCAGGAAGTGACGGGTGCCGGCGCTTCTTTCCCCGCTCCGCTCTATGCCAAGTGGGCTGCTGACTACAACAAGGCCACCGGTGTTCGGGTCAACTACCAGTCGGTGGGCTCCGGTGCGGGTATCAAGCAAATCAAGGCCAAGACCGTGGACTTTGGGGCCACCGACATGCCGCTGAAGGATGAAGAGCTGGCCAATGACGGCTTGGTGCAGTTCCCCACGGCCATCGGTGGCGTGGTGCCGGTGGTCAATATCAAGGGCATTGCACCCGGCCAAATCAAGCTGACCGGCTCACTGCTGGGTGACATCTACTTGGGCAAGATCAAGAAGTGGAATGACCCCGCCCTGACAGCCCTGAACCCTGGCGTGCCGCTGCCGGATGCCGACATCGCCTTGGTGCGTCGCGCTGACGGCTCTGGCACCACCTTCATCTTCACCAACTACCTCTCCAAGGTGAACGCCGAGTGGAAGGCCAAGGTGGGTGAGGGTACTGCTGTGAATTGGCCCTCCGGTGCAGGCGGTAAGGGCAACGAGGGTGTGGCAGCCTTTGTGGCCCGTTTACCCAACTCCATCGGCTATCTGGAGTACGCCTACGTGAAGCAAAACAAGATGACCTTCACCTTGTTGAAGAACAAGGACGGCAACTTTGTGCCGCCCAGCGACACCGCTTTCAAGGCTGCCGCAGCGGGTGCAGACTGGAGCAAGACTTTCTACCAGATCACCACAGAGCAGCCCGGCAAGGATGCCTGGCCCATCACCAACCCGACCTACATCCTGATGCACAAGACGCAGGACAAGCCTGAAGTGGCTTCGCAGGTGCTGAAGTTCTTCAACTGGGCCTATGCTAGCGGTGACAAAGCTGCTGACGATTTGGACTACGTGCCGCTGCCGGAGTCGGTCAAGGCTGCGGTAGCCCAGCGCCAGTGGTCGCAGATCAAGGATGCGGCCGGTAAGGCTGCTGTGTTTAAGTAACAGACTCCCGTGTTACTGAAGCGGGTGGTGCGTATGTGTCACCCGCTTTGTCACGAACATTGGGGGCTTCCATGAGTTTGACAGTGTCTGCATCTCCTCTTCCTCCCTTGCACGCCGACGAGCACGCCTCTCCCCTCAGCGAGCCGCCCTCCCGCGTGCGGCGATTGCCTTGGGCAGACCGGGCGTTTTCCGCCGTGGCGCACGCCGCAGCGTGGCTCACGTTGTTGCTCTTGGTGGGCATCATCGCCTCTCTGGTGGTGGGTGCATGGCCAGCCATTCAGGAGTACGGCATTGCCTTTTTGTGGACCTCCGATTGGGACCCGGTTCAAGAAAAATTTGGCGGTTTGGTGATGATTTACGGCACCCTCGTGTCCTCACTCATTGCCTTGATCATTGCAGTGCCCGTGAGCTTTGGCATTGCTATTTTTTTGACGGAGCTGTCGCCCAACTGGCTTAAGCGTCCGCTGGGTACAGCGGTGGAGCTGTTGGCCGCCGTGCCCTCCATTGTTTACGGCATGTGGGGCTTGATGGTGTTCAGCCCGCTGCTTGCAACGTATGTGCAGGGCCCGCTGCAAAAGGCCTTTTCGGATGTCCCATATTTGGGAGCACTGTTCTCTGGCCCGCCAGTCGGCATTGGTTTGCTGTCGGCGGGCATTATTTTGTCCATCATGATCATTCCCTACATCGCTTCGGTGATGCGGGACGTGTTTGAGGTCACGCCGCCCATGCTCAAGGAGTCGGCCTACGGTTTGGGTTGCACCACCTGGGAGGTGGTGCGCAATGTGGTGCTGCCTTACACCAAGACGGGTGTGGTCGGCGGCATCATGCTGGGCCTGGGCCGGGCGCTGGGCGAAACCATGGCTGTCACGTTTGTGATCGGCAATATGAACCAGCTCAACTCGCTCTCCTTGTTCGAGGCAGCCAACAGCATTGCCTCGTCGCTGGCCAATGAGTTTGCAGAAGCGGGCGAGGGCTTGCATCAGGCCTCCCTGATTTATCTGGGTTTGGTGTTGTTCTTCATCACCTTTGTGGTGTTGTCGCTGTCCAAGCTGATGCTGGCCCAACTCAAGAAGAACGAAGGGAGCCGCTCATGAGCAGCTTGACCCAACTCGACCCAGCGCGCATGGCGCGCCATCAAGCCCGCAAGCGCGTGAATGCAGTTGCGCTGACGCTCTCATTGGCGGCCATGTCCTTCGGCGTGTTTTGGCTGCTGTGGATACACTGCCTTCATCGGCCCATCGGGCTGCGGTAAGTCCACCTTGCTACGCACCTTCAACCGCATGTTCGAGCTCTACCCCGAACAGCGCGCGGAAGGTGACATCTTGGTGGATGGCCAAAACGTGCTCGACCGCAAGCTGGATGTCTCGCTGATCCGCGCCAAGGTGGGCATGGTCTTCCAAAAGCCAACACCCTTCCCGATGTCGATCTACGACAACATCGCCTTTGGCGTGCGCTTGTTCGAAAAACTGTCTCGCATCGAGATGGACGAGCGGGTGGAATGGGCTTTGAAGAAGGCGGCTCTGTGGACTGAGGTGAAGGACAAACTGGGCCAGAGTGGCTCGGGCCTCTCCGGTGGCCAGCAGCAGCGCTTGTGCATTGCGCGCGGCATTGCCATCAAGCCTGAAGTCTTATTGTTGGATGAGCCTTGCTCGGCCTTGGACCCGATCTCAACGGGCAAGGTCGAAGAGCTGATTCATGAGCTGCGTGAAGACTACACCGTCGTCATCGTGACCCATAACATGCAGCAAGCTGCGCGGGTGTCGGACTACACCGCCTATATGTACCTTGGTGACCTGGTGGAGTTTGGCCCCACCCGCGAGCTCTTCATGAAGCCCAAGAAGAAGGACACTGAGGACTACATCACTGGCCGTTTCGGTTGATTCAGGGAGAAGCTACTGTGAGCAATAAGCACCTTTCAACACAATTCGACAGCGAGCTGTCCAGCATCTCTACACGCGTGTTGGAGATGGGCGGCTTGGTGGAGTCCCAAGTGGCCCAGGCCATGTATGCGCTGAACCACTTCAGCGCCGAAACCGCAAGCCAGGTTTTGGCGACCGAAGAGCGCGTCAATACCATGGAGGTTGAGATCGATGCTGACCTCTCGACCATCATTGCGCGTCGCCAGCCCACCGCACGCGACCTGCGCTTGCTGATCGCCGTCTCGAAGACCATTGGCAATTTGGAGCGTGTGGGCGACGAGGCCGCACGCATTGCGCGCACTGTGCAGCGCTTGATCAACACGGGCGTGTTCAGCCGCTTGCGCCTGCCCACGGGCGATGTGTCGTTTGAGTCTGACCTGGCCATTGCCTCGCTGCGCAAAGCACTGGACGCCTTTGCCCGTTTGGACGCAGTGCAGGCGCTGGAAGTCATCAAGGGCGACAACCAGATCGACCAAGAGTTTGACGGCCTGATGCGCAAGCTCATCACCTACATGATGGAAGACCCGCGCACCATCTCGGCCAGCATTGACCTGGTTTTCGTGGCCAAGGCCATTGAGCGCGTGGGCGACCATGCCAAGAACTTGGCCGAGCAGATCATCTACATCGTGAAGGGCACCGACGTGCGCCACCACTCCATGGAGACGGTGGAGTCGGTGGCTTTGAACCGTTGACCCTTGACTGGAGCGCTCAAGGACGATGACTACGATTCTGGTCGTTGAAGACGAGCCCGCGATTGGAGAGCTGATCGCCATTAATCTGCGCCACGCGGGGTTCAAGGTGGTGTTGGCCGAGACGGCCGAAACGGCTCAATCGGTGGTGGACACGATATTGCCCGAACTGGTGCTTCTTGATTGGATGCTGCCGGGGCAGTCCGGTGTGTCGCTGGCGCGGCGTTGGCGTGCGGATGCGCGTACCCGCACCCTGCCGCTCATCATGCTCACGGCGCGGGCCGACGAAGCCGACAAGATTGCCGGTTTGGATGCCGGTGCCGACGACTACTTGACCAAGCCCTTCTCGCCTCACGAGTTGCTGGCGCGCATCCGGGCCGTGCTGCGCCGCCGCCAGCCCGAGGCACTGGATGCGGCGGTCACGGTGTCGGGCTTGGTGTTGGACCCATCCACCCATCGGGTGAACTACCAGGGGCAGGAGCTCAAGCTTGGCCCCACCGAGTTCCGCTTGCTGCACTTTTTGATGAGCCATGCGGAGCGGGTGCATAGCCGCACTCAGTTGCTGGACCGCGTTTGGGGTGACCATGTTTTCATTGAAGAGCGCACAGTGGACGTCCACATCAAGCGCCTGCGTGAAGCCTTGGCCGTGGGTCATTGCTCGCACATGATCGAGACGGTTCGCGGTGCCGGCTATCGTTTGACGGCCCATGCCGGTGTGCGGGTAGATTGACGCTCATGTTCTGAAGCAGCCGCTCCCGCGACACTGGCGGCACGGGTTTGGGCCTGTCCATCGTCAAGCATGTGGCCCAGCGCCATAGTGGTGAGCTGCGCATCAGCAGCGAGGTGGGCAAGGGGTCGCTCTTCACCATCAGCTTGCCCGCAATGCGGGTGCGCCAGGGCAGGGTGCAAGCCCAAGAGCAAGGCTTGAGGCAAGCAGACGCCTGAGGGCGGATCTTGAGGGCTGCGCCTCAAAAGATTAAGGCGTGGTCTGGCGGTAGATCAGCAGCTTCTCTTGCCGGTCGGTCGGGCGGCGAGCTTCGCCTTGCAATTGCCAGCCCGGCACAGCGGCAGCCGCTTGGTCGGCCTTGGTATTCACCACCCACCAAGGGCAGTTGGCGCTGGCCGTCTCAGCGCCGGCATCGGCGCGCACCTCATAGGGGCCCATGGCCTCCAATGCGGCCACCTGCACTCGGCTCAAGCCCAAAGCGCGCACGCATTGCCCTGCAGGAATGGTCTTGGCGATGGCCTGTACCCAGGGGGTAGGGCTGCGTGCATAGTCCAGCACCGGCAGCCACAGCGTCATGGTCAGCAGCCATGCCAGGGCGACGCCGCTGGCCGGTAAGACCAAGCTCTTCCATAGCGGGTGGCGGTGCCGCGAGGTGCGCCAGCGCACCAGCCACAACCAGGCCACTGTCCCAAGCGCAGCCGCCGTCAACGCCAATGCCGAGAAACTGGGCACGAAACCCGGGGCCAGACGCAGGATATTGGCCATGGGCTTGGCCGGAACGCCCCAATGCATGGACGAGTAAATGACCCAAACGGCCAAGGCTGCAATGCTGAAAAAGAAAACCGAGAACCAGTCGATCAACGCCCCGGCACTGCGGCGCAGCGTGGGCAGCGCGAAAGCCGCCAACACAGCCAAGCCCGGCAGGGCCAACATCAGGGCGCGGTCAGAGCCACCCATGAACAAGCTGGTGAGCAAGCCCACGAGCAGGGCACCCAGGGGAATGGAGATGTGGCGGCGCAGCCATTGGCGTCGCCATTGCCACAGCGTCCAACAGGCCATGGGCCACAGCGGCCAGGTAAACCAGAACAGCAGCTTGACGATGTCCAGGACTTCACTGCTTTGGTCAGGTAAATTCACCCGCCAATGCCAAGCGCCCAGGCCCCAAGCAGCCAGTGCTGCCAGTGCCGTGGACACCAACCACCACGGTGTCAAGCGGTGAACTTGCCGGTAGGCCGAGCGGGCGCAAATCAGCACAGCCACGGCTCCCAGCGCCACACCCACAGCAGGCGCACCGCTGCAGGCCAATGCGGGCAGGGCCAGAACGGCCACCACGCGGCTTCTCGTTTCTCGGTAGGGCGCGGCAGCCAAGGCCCAGAGCCAAAGGGCTACGCCACAGAGCTGGGCCAACTCCGGCGTTGTCTCGTGGCCCAGCTGCAGCAGCCCCAGGCTGGCAATGGTGGCCAGCAAAGCACCGTCGGCCAGGGCGCGCGCGTAGTCCAAGGGTGCGGCCTCGCCGCCAAACGCAAAGGCCAGGGGTTGGGCGGCCTCGGTGCGGGCCAAATGAAAGGTGGCGTACCACACCAAAGTCAGCGTGCCCGCCAAAAGCAACACAAAGGGCAGGCGCGCGGCAAATGCCGGTGTCAGCCAGGGGCTGAGCGCCTGGATGGCCCAGGCACCCAGCACATGCGGCAATACGGCCACATCCGCAGGCAGGCCGCCCAGCGTGGGGTTCAACCACGAGGTGCGCCCCTCGGCCATGGCCAACATGGTGGCGTAGGTGGTGAGGTCGTGAAAGGTGGCGTACCACACCAAAGTCAGACTTCTTGATGCCGACGCGCGCAAACTTGTTGCGGAACTTCTCGACGCGGCCGCCCAGGGAGTCCACGCTCTTTTGGGTGCCGGTGTAGAAGGGGTGCGACTCGCTGGAGGTTTCCAGCTTGAACAGCGGCACTTCGCGGCCGTCATCCAGCTTGATCATTTCCTTGCTCGGAGCGCAAGAGCGCGTCACGAACTTGAAGCCGTTGGACTGGTCCACGAAGCAAACGTCGCGGTAGTTCGGGTGAATGCCGTCTTTCATGTCTTCATTGGCGCGGTCAAGCGCCCCCTTGTCGCGCGGCCCAGGCATGCTGTGGCCGCTTTTGCTGATTACGCGCTGTTGAGCCGGGAGCCACGCACACCCCATGTGGGCGCACTTTCCGACAGCTGTAAAACCCGTGATTATAGCCTAATCGAATGCGCCGAACCAAGCCGGAGCTTAGCCGCCGCGCCGCATCATTTCGAAGAAGTCCAGATTGGTTTTGCTGGACTTCATCTTGTCGAGGATGAACTCCATCGCCTCGATCTCGTCCATGTTGTAGAGCAGCTTGCGCAAGATCCAGGTTTTTTGCAGGATCTCAGGCTTCAGCAGCAACTCTTCACGGCGGGTGCCCGAGCGGTTGATCTGGATGGACGGGTAGACCCGCTTCTCGGCCATGCGGCGGTCCAGGTGGATTTCGCAGTTGCCAGTGCCCTTGAACTCTTCGTAGATCACCTCGTCCATCTTGGAGCCAGTGTCGATCAGGGCGGTGCCGATGATGGTCAGCGAGCCGCCTTCTTCGACATTGCGTGCTGCACCGAAGAAGCGCTTGGGGCGCTGCAGGGCATTGGCGTCCACGCCACCGCTCAAGACCTTGCCCGACGAGGGCAGCACGTTGTTATAGGCGCGGGCCAGGCGGGTGATGGAGTCCAGCAGAATCACCACGTCCTTCTTGAGCTCCACCAAGCGCTTGGCGCGCTCGATCACCATCTCCGCCACCTGCACATGGCGGGCGGCAGGCTCGTCGAAGGTGGAGGAGATGACCTCGCCGCGCACCGTGCGCAGCATCTCGGTCACTTCTTCAGGGCGCTCGTCGACCAGCAGCACGATCAGGTGCACATCGGGGTGGTTGGCCACCAGCGCATGCGCCAAGTTTTGCATCATGATCGTCTTGCCCGTCTTGGGCTGGGCGACGATCAAGGCGCGCTGGCCTTTGCCGATGGGGGCGATCAGGTCAACGATGCGGCCGGTGATGTTGTCGTCGGCCTTCTTCAAGCCCTCACGCTCCAACCTGAACGCTTCCTTGGGGAAGAGCGGTGTCAGGTTTTCGAACATGATCTTGTGCTTATTCTCCTCGGGGGTCAGGCCGTTGACACGGTCGACCTTGACCAGCGCAAAGTAGCGCTCGCCGTCCTTGGGAACCCGCACTTCACCTTCGACCATGTCGCCGGTGTGCAGGTTAAAACCTCTCGACTGGTGCAATCCAGGCGAGTGCGGTTCAGAAAACGTAAAAGGGGGAGTCTGTGGGCGGCACAGCAACAATGCGCAGGCAGTGCGGGTATTCAAAACTCGCGCTGCGGCAGCCCGTCAGCCTGTGGTGTGACCGGGGTGGGTGGGCACCTGAGCACCCACAAAACCCCAGCACAGGCCTGATTATAGTTGAGCGTCAACAAAGGCCTTGATTTTGGCCTTGGGGTGGTTGCCCACCAGGGTGTCGGCAAACTGGCCGTTCTTGAACAGCATCAGCGTGGGAATACCGCGGATACCAAACTTGGCCGGGATGGCACGGTTTTCGTCCACATTCATTTTGGTGATTTGGAGGGTGGCACCATACTCCTTGGCCAGCTCTTCCAGCACCGGGGCAATGGCCTTGCAAGGGCCGCACCATTCGGCCCAGTAATCGACCAGCACCAGCTTGTCGGATTGCAGGACATCGGCTTCAAACGAAGCGTCGGAAATGTGCTTGATCAATTCGCTCATGGGAAATTCCTGTGGGGGAGTCCGCGGCGTTGTGGAGGGTGGCGCTGACTGTCGACTAACAGCCTCTGCGGCGCACCCCTACCGGGTCGCGTTGATTCTGACACAAAGGGGCGACTGTTGCAGAAGCCTGGTGCAAGCCGCCCAGCCAGCCCTGCACCGGGTGGGGCTGGGCCGCGCAAGCACGGTAGCGCCACGGAAAAGATCACAGAAACTAGGCTTACTTCAAGCGCTACCGTTTGCGGCTAGACGGTTCAATGTTGTGGCAATACGCCCGCTGTTCGCCATGAGCCCCACCTCCACTCCGACCGCATCCTCCGCCGCCAGCACTGGCAAGGCTGTGCGCATGTTCGGCCGATTTCAGTTGTTGAGGCTGTTGGGCAAGAGTGCCCGGACCATGGTTTGGCATTGCATGGATACCCGCAACCAGCTGGAATGCATGTTGGACATTCCGCGCGAAAAGCCCAGCGGCGGTGCCCTGAGCGCCTGGCTGCAGGCAGTGAAGCGGGGTGCCCGGCTGAACCACCCCCAACTGGCCCAAGCGCTGGAAGTGGGCGAGCATGACCAGTGGCCCTATGCTTTGTATGAGCGTGCTCAGTGGGTCACTTGGACGGAAAAAATGTCCTCCAAAGGCCTGCCGCCGGCCGAGGTGGCCCAGTGGACGGCGCAAGCCGCTCGTGGCCTGGCTTTTGCGCACGAGGCGGGCATCAGCCATCAAGACCTGCAGCTCTTCCATCTGCTGCTGGACGACGACCAAAACGTCTGCATCATGGGTTTGGAGGTGGCCTCCCGGGCTCAAACAGCGGATGTCTCCGTTGGCCTAGACGCATTGCGGGCCTCTCGCCATGCGGCCGAAGACGATGTCTTAGCCCTGGGCTTGATCTTGCACCATGCGCTGGCGGGCCAACCCGCATTGGATGAAGCAGATGTCAGCCAGGCCATGAGCCGTATGGCCCCCCGAGGCGCTGAATTTGTGCGCCTGCCTTGGGCCTTGCCCCGCCCAGTCCCCGACCCCTTGCGGGCCATCGTCAACCGTGCCACAGACCGCCAAGAGAAACAGCGCTACCTGACTGCGCGCTCGCTGCAACGCGCACTAGAGGGCTGGCTGAGCACACTCTCAGACCAGAATGGCGGCCCACTGGCCATTCTGATGGACCGCTTGCGCAGCGTGGGCGTGTTACCGGCCATGCCCGGCGGTGCCGAGCGCGTGGCCCATCTGGCCCTGCTGGAAAAAGGCCGCACCAACGAGCTGGCGGCCATTGTGTTGGAAGACCTGGCCCTGACCTATGAGTTGCTGCGCATGGTCAATACCGCACAGTTGCGCAGCGGCTCGGTGTCCAGCGACGGCCCGGTGCTGATGCTGCGCCGAGCCATCTCCATGGTGGGCTTGGAAGGCGTGCGCCGTGCGGCCTTGAGCTTGCGTTCATGGCCAGGGCCTATGAGCGAGAAGGCGGCTGAAGACATGGAACGCCTGATCCTGCGGGTGAAGCGGGCGGGGCGCATTGCCACTCGCCTAGCTCCTGCCGGTTACGACCCCGAAGTCGTGGCGTTGATCACCTCTTTGCAAAATCTGGGTCGCATGATGGTGCAGTACCACTTCCCCGAAGAGGCCCTGCAAATCCGCCGGCTCATGCACCCTAACGAGGCGGTTGCAGGCACATCGGCTGAACAAGGCATGACGGCCGAAGCGGCCGCCTTTGCCGTGCTAGGCACAGACTTGGAAGCGCTGGGAGTGGCCGTGGTGCGGCAGTGGGGCTTTGATGAAGCCGTGCTCTCCATGATCCGGCGCTTCCCGACCAATACAGGCCTCAAGTCGCTGGAAGGCGATAGCGACCTGCTGCGTGCCACCGCGAGCTGCGCCAATGAAGTGCTGGAAGCCTTGGCCTTGCCGCCCAAGCGCGTCGGCCAGGCCTTGAACAATGTGGTCAGCCGCTATGCCCGTGCCCTGGGCATCAGCGCCAAAGACATTCAAGACGCGATTCAAGCGGAGAGCAGCTCTAACGGCACTGTCAGCGCTGCACCGGGCATGGCCTCGGCTTGAGTGTTGGCATTGAAGTGCTTGCTGCGCCCAAAGGTCGCTCAGACAGCCGCCTGACAGCGCACTCCGTTACCCTCGGGGCATGAGTGAGGCCCATTCCCCGGTTCTAGCCGGCGCATCGCTGCGCTTGCGCGACTTCCCCGACTATCTGCGCCTGATGCTGGCCCGTATCAGCGGCACCACGGCCAACCAGATGCTGATGGTGGCTCTGGGCTGGCAGATGTACGACCTGACCGGCAGTGCCTGGGACCTGGGCTTGGTGGGCCTCTACCAGTTTGTACCAGCCCTGCTGCTGACCCTGCCCGCTGGCCATTTGGCCGACCGCTATGACCGCCGCGCGCTCCTGGCCATTAGCCTGGTGATTCAGGCTGTGGTGGCCATGCTGTTGCTGGCGGGGAGTGGCGGGCAGTGGATAGACCGCGAGGTGGTGCTGGCCACCTCCATTCTGCTGGGCGCGGCGCGGGCTTTACAAATGCCCAGCCTGACTGCGCTAACGCCTTCCTTGGTGCCTGCGGAGCTGCTGCCCCGCGCCGTTGCCATCAGCAGCACGGCCATGCAAGCGGCCATTGTGGCGGGCCCCGCCCTGGGCGGCGCGCTCTATGCCTGGGGGCCGCGCGCCCTGGCCCTGGCGGGCCCCTCATGGCGGCATGCGGGCAGTGGCCCAGCAGCGGTGTACCTGATGAGCCTGCTGCTGCTGGCCGCGGCCGTGCTGGCCGTGGCGGCCATCCGTACACCCTCCAAAGCGGCCCAGCAAGGGGCGGCTAACTTCGAGACGCTGACGGCAGGGGTGCGAATGTTCGGGGTGTCCACCATCGTCTTTGGGCTCTCTACCCATTTCGGGCTGTCTCTGGTGGCCTTGGCAGTTTCAGGCGCGTCCGACATGGTGAGTGTGGTGCTGCGTCAATCTTTGGTGCAGTTGGAGACGCCTGACGAGATGCGGGGCCGCGTGGCCGCAGTGAACGCTGTGTTCATTGGAGCCAGCAACCAGCTTGGCGAATTTGAGTCAGGGCTTACCGCCGCCTGGTGGGGGCCAGTGGCCGCAGTGGTGGCAGGTGGTGTGGGCACTTTGCTGGTCGTGGCCACCTGGACGAGGCTATTTCCGGCCTTGGCACACCGAGACCAACTCTATAGTCCACAACCCGCAGCGACCCATTGACTTTCCGCACCATAGCTAGCCCGAAGCACCCCACCAGAACGATGTGCGCAGGGCACCTACCCTTAGAACACCATGTTCTGGCGTACCAAGCCCACCGCAATCCCCTCGATGAAAAAATCTTCGCGCTCGGGGGTGACGATGATGGGCGCGAAGTCGGGGTTCTCGGGCAGCAGCTCAATGTGTGAACGGCTGCGGTGCAGGCGTTTGACGGTGACTTCGTCGCCCAAGCGCGCCACCACAATTTGGCCGTTACGCGCCTCAGCGGCACGTTGCACGGCCAGTAGGTCTCCGTCCATGATGCCCACATCGCGCATGCTCAGGCCCTTGACCTTCAGCAGGTAGTCGGGCTTGCTGCGGAACAAGCTGGCCTCCAGCACATAGTTCTGCTCAATATGCTCTTGGGCCAGAATGGGCTGGCCCGCCGCCACCCGGCCCACCAAGGGCAAGGTCAACTGAGCCAAGCTGGGAATGGGCAGCGACAGTTGCTGGCCGCGAGCTTGGTTCATGGCGCGTAAAGTGCGGCCCTGCAGCCGGATGCCGCGTGAGGTGCCGCCCAGCAGCTCAATGGCACCTTTGCGCGCCAGGGCTTGCAAATGTTCTTCAGCGGCGTTGGGCGACTTGAAGCCCAACTCGGCCGCGATCTCGGCGCGAGTAGGGGGCGAGCCGGTGCGCTCCATGGTGCGTGTCACCAAGTCCAGCACCTCTTGTTGGCGCGCGGTGAGTTTGGGGCTGTCGGTCATGGTGCGGGGCCCTGAGAAGGGCTGAGGTTGTATCCAGTATCTGTATTTTTATCCAGACTTCAACGAAATGCAAAACAAAGCTGATGTCATCGTCATTTTGGGCACAGGCGGCACCATCGCAGGCACTGCCGCCCAAGCCTCAGACAACGTGGGCTACACCGCCGGCCAACTCGGTGTGGGGCACTTGGTGGCCGCCGTGCCTGCGCTGCAAGGCTGGCCCTTAGAAGCCGAGCAAGTGGCCCAGTTGGACAGCAAAGACATGAGCCATGCGGTGTGGCAAACGCTGGCCCAGCGCGTGGCCGCACATGTGGCTCGGCCCGAGGTTGCGGGCCTTGTCATCACCCACGGTACCGACACGCTTGAAGAAACGGCTTGGTTCTTGCATCGGGTCTTGGCTCCCGCCAAGCCCGTGGTGTTGACCTGCGCCATGCGGCCCGCTAGCTCTCTGCAGCCCGATGGCCCGCAAAACCTGCTGGATGCGGTGACCGTCGCCCGCAGCCCCGGCGCGCGCGGCGTGCTGTGCGTAGCGGCAGGCCAAGTGCTGGCCGCGGCAGATGTGCGCAAGGTGCATGGCTACCGCATCGACGCTTTTGCAGCGGGAGATGCCGGGCCTGTGGCGCGCGTGGAAGAGGGGCAGGTGCTGCCCTTGCGGCCCTGGCCGCAGGCACAAGCCTTGGGCTTGGCATGCGTGATGCGCGACACCGCGCACTGGCCCCGGGTGGGCGTGGTGTGCAGCCACGCGGGCGTGGAGCCCTGGGCGGTGGAGGCGGCGCTGGCCGCCGGTCTGCACGGCCTGGTGGTGGAGGGCACGGGCAATGGCACCCTTCACCAGGCCTTGGAGGCTGCCTTGGCCCAGGCTCAGGCGCGCGGCTTGCGCCTCATGCGGGCTTCGCGCTGCACGGCAGGCGGTGTGGTGGGCGAGGTGCCAGGGGCGCTGCCATCGGCAGAGCTGCTGACCCCCGCCAAAGCCCGCGTGGAGCTGCTGCTGCAGCTCCTCGCCGCATCAGCCTGATCAGGCGACCGTCAAAGTCACGTCGATGTTGCCGCGCGTGGCGTTGGAGTAAGGGCAGACCTTGTGCGCAGCGGCCACCAGGGCCTCAGTGGCAGCACGCTCCATGCCGGGCACGGTAATGGTCATCGCGACCTGAATGCCGAAACCACCCGTGATGGGGCCGATGCCCACGCTGGCGCTGATGGACACATCGTCCGGCAGCTTGATCTTCTGGCCTGCCGCCACGGCCTTCATGGCGCCAATGAAGCAAGCGGAGTAGCCTGCCGCAAACAACTGCTCGGGGTTGGTGCCTGCACCACCCGCACCACCCAATTCACGGGGCGTGGAGAGCGTGACCGACAGCGCGCCGTCGTCCGACTTGGCGGTGCCGGTGCGGCCACCGGTGGAGGTGGCGTGGGCGGTGTAGAGAACTTTGTCGAGTGCCATGGTGTTTCCTTGTAGGGTGAGGGACGGGTGAAGTTAGGCGGCAGAAGCCGCCGTGAGTCGCTCACGCAGGGCCTTCAACTCCTGCGTGAGCCTGGAAATCTCGGCCAAGTCACAGGCCACGGCACAAGTGATGTGCTCGGGGATGGCTTGAGCACGTTGGCGCAAGGTGCGACCGGCAGGCGTCAAGTGCACCAACACGCGCCGCTCGTCGGCCCCGTCGCGCTGCCGCTCGATCAGCCCTGCGGTTTGCAGGCGCTTGAGCAAAGGCGTGAGCGTGCCGCTGTCCAAGAAAAGGCGCTCGCCGACTTGCGACACGGCCAGCCCGTCTTGCTCCCACAGCACCAGCATCACCAAGTACTGCGGATAGGTCAGCCCCAGCGGCTCTAGCAGCGGCTTGTACAGCTTGGTCATGGCCAGCGAGGACGAATACAGCGCAAAGCAGAGCTGGTGGTCCAGGGCGAGCCAGGAGGCCTCCGTGGGTGGGGTGCGGCGTGGCATGACTTGAATTGTGATGCTGGCAATTTAATTGTGCACAATATAAAAATATGTCCCTTACTGGCGTGGGGAATTACGCCCTGGGGCCTTGAAGCTTAGCCCGCAGCCTCGATCGCTTCGATCTCGCCGGTCAACTCCAGCCAGCGCTCTTCCAACATCGCTACCTCGGCAGCGATGTGGTTGAGGCGGCGGCCGGCTTCGGCCATGTCGGGGCCACTCAAGGCCCCGGCCACGATCTGGGCTTCGATGCTGTCGCGCTCCTTGCCCAGCTTCTCGATGGTCTCTTATACACATCTAGATGTGTATAAGAGACAGGCTGGACTCCGATACGTTTTCAATGGAGATGCGGTGAAAATATGGAATTTATGGTATGGTGTGGTGATACATTATCCTTGCTCTTAAATTCTTGGCGAACTTGCTAATTATGCAGACTGATTATATGAATATTAGTAAACAATAAATCAAGCGTGGTATACAAATTACAGGGGGAANCAACTTCTCCATGCGAGCCAGGGCCTTGACGCGACTCTGAGCTTGCTTGGCCTTGGAGGCCTTGGCCTTGAAGCGGTCAATGAAGTGCTGCAGGTGGGCAATGCGCTCCTGCTGCTTGGAAAACGCGGCCGCTTGGTGCTCCATGCGCTCGGCACGCAGCTCTTCAAAGGTGGTGTAGTTGCCGCCGTAGCGCGTCAACTTGGCGTCTTCCAGGTGCAAGGTCACCTTGGTGATGGCGTCCAAAAACTCGCGGTCGTGGCTGATCACCAGCAGCGTGCCCACATAGCGGCTGAGCCAGTTTTCCAGCCACACCAGCGCGTCCAAGTCCAAGTGGTTGGTGGGCTCGTCCAGCAGCATCAGGTCGGCCGGGCACATCAGAGCGCGGGCCAATTGCAAACGCATGCGCCAACCGCCTGAAAAGCTGTTGACCGGCGCTTCCAACTGCTCGCTCTTGAAGCCCAGGCCCATCAGCAGCGCTTGCGCGCGGGAGCGGGCGTCAAAGCTGCCAGCCTCCTCCAGCGCCACATAGGCTTCGGCCATGGCATTGCCGTCGTCCGCCGCCAAGGCGGCATCCAGGGCCGCTTGGGCGCGCATCAGCGGCATGTCGCCTTGCAACACAAACTCGGTGGCCGAGTCCTCGGTCTCCGGCATGGCCTGCGCCACTTCGGTCAACTGCCACTTCGGCGGCATTTCAAAGTCGCCACCATCGGCCTGCAGCCGCCCGGCCAGCAGCGAAAACAGGCTGGATTTGCCCGCCCCATTGCGGCCAATCAGGCCCACCTTCTCGCCAGGGTTGAGAGTGACAGAGGCGCCGTCCAACACCACTTTGGTGCCGCGGCGCAGGGTCAAATTGCGAAGGGTGATCATGCCGAAAACTCAGGAGCGAATGCACCCAGACTGGTGCTGTGGCACCGAGGGAAGCGGGTTGGGACGGGGGCCGCGGCAGGCATCCAGCGCGGTGGGCGCGGGGGCTGCAAAGCCGGTGGCGCCAGCGCTTGCGCACAAGCGGCTTGGAGCAAGGTGGGGAGGATTATCGGCTATCGTGGCTCGCCAAGCTTGAGTGATCAGCCAGGCTTTTCGCCTTCCTTGCCTGGGTTCAGAAAGGGGCGATCGACCATGAAATCATGGTCATCGCCATGGATCAGCAACACGGGTTTTCCAAAGTTTGCCGACATGTCCTGTAAAGCCCGGGCGACGTGGGCATAAGCTCCGTAGCGCCCCCCTCTGACCGCGCGCCCGGAGGTCTGCCCGCGGCCGGGCTCGCGGTCAAAAAATGAGCCATGCATGGCCAGCACAATGGCCTTGGACTGGGTAGTGTTGGCCTCATCAAAGGTGGCTTGAATCCATTCGACATTGGCTTGATTGCGGCGGAGGGCCTCAGCGGCGGCTTCGGGGCTTGAATTCGACAACCCATTCATCGAGCCAACCACATGAACCGTCGCAAACAAAACACCATCTCGGCGCCAACGGGCGTTCTCCACCATCTCACCAAACTTCGCCGACACCTCCGACTGCCGCTCCAGGGCTAAGCGGTTCTGACCGAGGCTCTGTGGCGTCGCAAAAGCCATGCGACGAATGCGCGAAAGGCTCTCCAGGGCCCAGCGACCGGGGTGGGTCAAGCGGCCTTGCAGTGACTGGAACTTGTCCAGCATTTGCTGATCACCCGCTTGCGCCTTGCCAGCTTCGATGCGCTCCCAGGCGGCAATCAGTGCGGGGTCCAGGCAGTCCGTCCACTCGTTGTCACCCGGCGTGTAGATCACCGGATGTTCATAACGGGCAAAGGCATCAAGAATTCTTTGATGATCAGGCTCAAGGCAAGCTTCACCGCCCCAGACATCACCCACATGAATGGTGAAGGCCGGTTGCGCCTTGTTGATGCGGGTGATCAGCGCAAAGTAGGCGGGGTCGTCAGCGGCACCTCTGTAGGCGGTGTCGCCCAAGGCCACAAAGTCAAAGCCAGCCGCCTGAGCGTGGGCCAACAACGCTCCTGAACACAGCAACGCGCCTAGGCTTCTCAGGAGGATAGTGTGCAGCCTCATCAAGCTTCTCCCGAATTCATAGTCCTTGGGCCTCTTGCGCCGATGGCGTTGGCAGCACGGCATCAACTGTCGATGATGTGGTTAAGTATGGCATGCGCGCAGCGCTCACTTTGGGAGGCGCGCCTTCGGACGATGCTCAGAGGCTTGCTAGCGCTGCACGCTCCACCAACAACACCTGATCATCCCCCGCGCTGGTGCTGAGCCACACCACGTCGAGCGTGGGGAAGGCGGCTTCAAAGAAGGGGCGCTCGTGGCCGATCTCCAGCACCAGCACACCGTGCTCGCTCAGGTGCTGGGGCGCTTGCGCCAGCAGCGTGCGGATGAAGTCCATGCCGTCGTCGCCCCCGGCCAGGGCCAATTCGGGCTCGGCGCGGTATTCGGCGGGCAGGGCGGCCATGGAGGCGCTGTTGACATAGGGCGGATTGCAGAGGATAAGGTCGAAGACCGCGTCGCCCACCGCGCCCAGGCCATCACCTTGGGCCAGGCGAATGCGCTCACTCAGGCCGTGGCGCTGCACATTGAGGGCGGCGACGGCCAGGGCGTCTGTCGACAGGTCGGCACCCACCACGCTGACCTCGGGCCAGGCCATGGCCGAGAGCACGGCCAAGCTGCCGTTGCCGGTGCAGAGGTCTAACACCCGCTGTGTGTGCTCGCCCAGGAAGGTATCGATGCTGCCCTCGGCGAGGCATTCGGCAATCAGTGAGCGCGGCACGATGACCCGTTCGTCCACGGTGAAGGGCACGCCTTGCAGCCAAGCCTCGCCTGTCAGATAGGCGGCGGGCCTACGGCTGCTGATGCGCTGGCTCACCAGGTCGTTCACCCGCGTCAGATCATCCGTGTTGACGACGGTGTCAGCCACGTCATCCAGGCAGTCCAGCGGGTGCTTCAGCGCCCACAGCACCAGCCAAGCGGCCTCGTCAAAAGCGTTGGTGGTGCCATGGCCAAACGAAACGCCCGCCTCGGTGAGGCGGGCGGCTTGGGTGTTGATCAGCTCGATCACCGTCATGGGTGTTCTTTCTCGTGAGATTCAGTCCGTTTCAGCATCATCTGTGGCTAGGCGCGAAGCCGCAGACAGTGCTGGAGCACGGCAAGGCGAAGCAACGACGTCACGGATGATGCTGAAGCGGACTCAGTAGCGCTTCGAGGGTGCGGCGGTAGATGTTCTTGAGGGGCTCAATGGCGTCCACCGCCACATACTCGTCAATCTTGTGGATAGTGGCGTTCACCGGGCCAAACTCCACCACCTGCGGGCAGACTTTGGCGATGAATCGGCCATCAGACGTGCCACCCGTGGTCGAGAGCTCGGTCTGCAAACCTGTCTCGGCGCGAATGGCCTCACTCAAGGCCGTGACCAAGCTGCCCACTGGGGTGAGGAAGGGCTCGCCGCCCAGCACCCAGTCCACGCGCCATTGCAATTGGTGGCGGTCCAGCACCCGGGCCACGCGGTCTTTCAGGCCTTGCGGGGTGGACGCGGTGGAGAAGCGGAAATTGAAGTCCACCACCAACTCGCCCGGGATCACATTGGTGGCACCAGTGCCGGCGTGGATGTTAGAGATCTGCCAGGTGGTGGGGGGGAAGTATTCGTTGCCCTCGTCCCAGGTGATGGCGGCCAGCTCGGCCAAGGCCGGGGCCGCCAAATGCACCGGGTTCTTGGCCAACTGCGGGTAGGCCACATGGCCTTGCACGCCGGTGACGGTGAGCTTGCCCGAGAGCGAGCCGCGCCGCCCGTTCTTGATGACATCACCCAAAGCACTGACCGAGGTCGGCTCGCCCACGATGCAGGCATCGAGCTTTTCGCCCCGGGCTTGCAGGTGTTGAACCACCTTGACCGTGCCGTCCACCGAAGGGCCTTCCTCGTCGCTGGTGAGCAAAAAGGCGATGCGGCCCAAGTGCTGGGGCTGGGCCCGCACAAACTCTTCAGCGGCCACCACCATGGCCGCGACCGAGGTCTTCATGTCGGCCGCACCCCGGCCATAAAGCTTGCCGTCGCGGTAGGTGGGCACAAAGGGCTCGCTGTGCCACTGGGCCAGCGGGCCGGTGGGCACCACGTCGGTGTGCCCGGCAAAGACGACGGTCGGCCCCGCCACGCCTGCATCGTGCACGGCCCAAAGGTTGTCTACCCTGAAGGTCTCTGGCCCGAAGGGCAGGTGCTCGCAGACAAAGCCCAAGGGCGCCAGACGCTGGGCAATCAGGGCTTGGCAGCCGTGGTCGGCCGGGGTGACGGAGGGGCGGGTGACTTCAAAGCGATATGCAGGCTTTGCGTGTCGCGCCCCACTTCACGCTGGTTGACGATGGAGCGTTTGTTCGAGAACAGGAACTCGATCGGCTCCTCGATGGTCAGGATGTGCCCAGAAAGATGCTGGTTGCGCCACTCCAGCATGGAGGCCATGGTGGTGCTCTTGCCGGTGCCGGTGGCACCTACCATCAGGATCAGCCCACGCTTTTCCAGGGCCAAGTTGGAAAGCACGGTGGGCAGGTGCAGGGTGTCGATGGAGGGGATGCGCACCGGAATACAGCGGATCACGGCGGCCACCGAGGCCCGCTGCTTGAAGGCCGACAGACGGAAGCTGCCGACCTTTTGGATGCCGAAACCCATGTTCAGCTCGCCCTCTTGGTCCAGCTCTTCCAACTGCAAGGGGGTGAGGATTTCGGCCAGCATGGCCCGAGGGTCTTGCGGGGCCAGTACGTGGTCGGTCACGGGCAGCAGTTGCCCGTTGATCTTCAGCATCACCGGCGCATTGGCCGAGAGGTACAAGTCCGAAGCGCCTTTTTCGGCCATCAGGTGCAGCACACGTTGCATGTTCATGGCGGTGTTCTCCGGAGCTTGTGAAGAATGGACAAAAAGGCGCTGGGTGGGGGCGGTCAGTCGCGCAGCAACTCGTTGATGCTGGTCTTGGAGCGCGTCTGTGCATCCACGCGCTTGACGATGATGGCCGCGTACATGCTGTAGTCGGCACCATTGGCCGCCTTTTTAGGCAGGTTGCCGCTGACCACCACCGAGCCACTGGGTACGCGGCCGTAGCTGATCTCGCCCGTGGCGCGGTCGAAGATGGGAGTGGATTGGCCGATGTAGACGCCCATGCCCAGGACCTGTCTCTTATACACATCTAGATGTGTATAAGAGACAGGCCCAGCAGGCTGCCGGGTAACACCGCGACATTGTATTGAGCCAGCAACTCCAGGCTGTAGCGCACATCGTCCCCGCCGGGCACACCGGCCCAGAGATAGAAGGCGGCGTCTGGCAAGGCCACATCCAAGACCTGTGCCAACAGCGGGGTGACTTGGGCAAACTTGGTGGCATAGGCCGCGCGGTTGGCCACCACATGGGCCTCGTCGCGCCACGCGGCCACGCTGGCCATTTGCACCGTCTTGCTCATGGCGCTGCCGTGGTAGGTGCGGTAGAGCAAAAAGGCCTTGAGGATGTCGGCATCACCGGCCACAAACCCTGAGCGCAGGCCCGGCACATTGCTGCGCTTGGACAAGCTGGTCAGCACCACCAAGCGCTTGAAGTCTTCGCGGCCGAGCGCCTTGGCCGCAGCCAGCGCGCCCAGGGGCGGCTCGTCCCCAAAGTAGATCTCGGAATAGCACTCGTCCGAGGCGATCACAAAGCCATGGCGGTCGCTCAGCTCGAACAGCGTTTTCCACTCGGAAAGCGGCATCACCGCGCCCGTAGGGTTGCCGGGAGAGCAGGCATAAACCAGTTGGGTGCGCGCCCAGGTGGCGTCATCCACCTGGCTCCAGTCGCAGGCAAAGTTTCGCTTGGGGTCTGAATTCGCAAAGGCCACTTGGGCACCGGCCAGCAGGGCCGCGCCCTCATAAATTTGGTAGAACGGGTTGGGGCAGAGCACGGTGGCGCCGGGCTGGCTGGCGTCAATCACCGTTTGCGCCAATGCAAACAACGCTTCGCGAGAACCCTGCACCGGCAAGACCTGCGTCTTGGCGTCCAGCGCCACGCCGTAGCGGCTTTGCACCCAATCGGCACAGGCCTCGCGCAACACGGGCTCGCCCGCGGTGGCGGGGTAGTTGGACAAGCCGGGCAGGGCGGCGATCAGGGCTTGCTCCACCAGGGCGGGTGCCGGGTGGCGGGGTTCGCCCAAGCCCAAACTGATGGGCTTGTAGGCCGGGCTGGGGGTGATGCCGCGGGTCAGCGCACGCAGGCGCTCAAAAGGGTAGGCGTTCAGCCGGCCGAGCAGGGGGTTCATGGTGTTTGGATTATCTACAGCTTACCCACGCAACCGGGTGCGCCACAGCGGCAGGTGAGCCGACCTTCGTGATGGGTTTCGCCATAGTTGACGGTGACTTCGTCTCCGGGCGTAATGGCTTTGATGGCCCAGAACTCAATGCGGCCATCGCGGATGCTCAAGCGCCCGTTAGGCTGGCAGGAGTGGTTGGTGAAGCGCATGGGGTCGGTGGAGGCGGCCAAGTCCACAGCCGTTTTGTGCGAGACCTCCACGATCATGATTCGCTCCAGCATGGCCGCACGGCGGCGGCCTTCAGCCACACTGATGGTCTCGCCACGCACCTCACCAATCTTGCGGTTCTTGGGAATGGCTTCGGTGGCAAACACGCCAAAGCCATCAATGGCGCTGCGGCGCACCGTGACCCCGTACTTTTGATAGGGATGGAGTTCAAACAGCGCGCCCATCGTCGTCAAACCTCAGCCGCTCAGCGCAAGCCGGTGGCCGTGGGCAAATTGGGCGCAGGGATCACGCTATCGCCCTTGAAGCCTTTTTTGCGATGCTCCACCACCACATTGGTGTAGATGCCGCCGCGCACATACCAACGAGCGGTGATGCGCACGTAGCGCGGCTGGGTGGTGGCCACAATCTTGCCCAAGATGTCGTTGGTCACCTTCTCGTGGAAAGCACCTTCATCGCGGAAGCTCCACATGTACATCTTTAGGCTCTTCAGCTCCACGCAGAGCTTGTCGGCCACCATGTCGATGGTGAAGTGGGCAAAGTCGGGCTGGCCGGTGAGCGGGCAGTGGCAGGTGAACTCGGGCACCTGANCGTGAGTCGGCCAAGCAAGCCGACCTGAGCGCCCGCTTGGACGCCCTGCGCGCCCTGCAAGAAAAGGTGCAGACTGAAGGCAAGCTCAAGCCCTGGCTGGCCAAGCACGGGCTGGACAGCCTGCCGGGCCTGTGGACCCAGATTCACATCGAACAAGGCTGGGAAGTGGCGCTGGAATCGGCCCTGCGCGAGCGCATGAACGCGCTGGCTGTTGGGCGCTTGGACATTGTGCGGGCCTTTGCCGCCGATGCACCGCCCGCCAAGCTGGCCTTCTACTCTTTGCCCCAAGCGGTAGCACCGGATACTCACCAAACCCTGCCGCGCCTCTCGGAGCTGCTTCGGCTGCATGACGCCGGTCTCAAAGCCCTGCTGACCGATTGGCTGGAAGGCGTTTACACCGCCAGCAACTTGGACGAAGCCCTGGCCCAGCGCAGCCGCCTGACCCACGGCGAGGTCATCATGACCCGCGAGGGCCATGCGGTGTCGCAGTTTGCGGTCAGCTTCTATGCGCCTGACTCTGAGCAGGCCGGCATGCTGGGCCGCGCCCAAGAGATCGAAAACCTCGACAAGCAAGTGCGCGCCCAGGCCCTGATTGCCGAAGACAGCCGCGTGGCCCTGGTGCGCGCCGAAGCCGCCTATACCGAGGCCTCGCAGCGACTGGGCTCGGCCCGCCGAGAAGCCGCAGAGGCCCAAACCCGTGCGCATCAATTGCAGGTGCAGGTCTTGCAACTCAGCCAGCAGGCCGAAGCCGCCAGCACCCGCCGGGGCCAACTGGACGATGAGATTTTTGAAATCGACGCCCAGATGGAAGAACTGGCCGAGCGCCGCATGACCGGCGAGGCCCGCTTCGAAGAACTGGACCTGCAACTGGCCACCACCCAAGAGCGCCATGCCGACCTGGAAGAGGCCGTCATCCAAGCCGAGCGCAAGCTGGCCGAGGCCCGCGAACAACTGCGAGCTTTGGAGCGCCAAGCGCAAGAGTCCCAGTTCCAGGCCCGCGCCCTGGTGGCGCGCCAGGCTGAGCTGCAACGTGCTATTGAGACAGCCGACTCCCAGATGCGGGCCAACCAACAATCAGGCGAGCAGTTGCAGTTGGAGCTGGGCAGCTTCAATGACCAAGCCGCCCAAGCCGGGCTGCAAGACGCGCTGGCGCTGAAGCTTGAAAAAGAGCAGGCCCTGGCGGCCACCCGTAGCGAGTACGACGATCTCTCGGCCCGCCTCAAAGCAGCGGACGAACAGCGCCTGGCCTTTGAGCGCAGCCTAGAGCCCTTGCGTGAGGCGCTGACCAAGCTGCAACTGGAGCAGCAAGCCGCGCAACTGGGGGGTGCCCAGTACCTGGAGCAATTGACAGCCGCCGAGGTGGACCTCGAAGCCTTGGCCAAAAGCATCGAAGAAGGCAGCGTCAAGCTTTGGGGCTTGCAGGGCGAGATCGACCGCATCAACCGCGAGATCGCCGCCCTGGGGGCGGTCAACCTGGCAGCGCTGGATGAGCTGACTGCTGCCCGTGAACGCAAGACCTTCCTCGATTCTCAAAACGCAGACCTGACCGACGCCATCAACACGCTGGAAGACGCGATCCACAAGATCGACCTGGAAACCCGCGACCTCTTGATGAACACCTTTAACCAAGTCAACCAGGGCTTTGGTGCCATGTTCCCCAAGCTGTTTGGTGGGGGGCAGGCCAAGCTGATGATGACGGGCGACGAGGTGCTGGACGCCGGGGTGCAGGTATTGGCCCAGCCCCCCGGCAAAAAGAACTCCACCATCCACCTTCTCTCGGGTGGCGAAAAGGCCCTGACCGCCATCGCCTTGGTGTTCGCCATCTTCTTGCTCAACCCCGCACCGTTCTGCTTGCTGGACGAGGTGGATGCGCCGCTGGACGACGCCAACACCGAGCGCTACGCGCGCTTGGTGGCCGAGATGTCGGCCGGCACGCAGTTCCTCTTCATCTCCCACAACAAGATCGCCATGGAAATGGCCGAGCAACTCATCGGCGTGACCATGCAAGAGCAGGGTGTCTCCCGCATTGTGGCTGTGGACATGGATGCGGCCGTGGGCTTGATGGAAGCGGGCTGAGGTAGGCTCTTGACCCAGACTCACCAAAATTTGACGAGATTGGCATGACCCTCACCGTCGCACTGGCCATGTTGGCTGGCTTGGTTCTCTTGGCTGTTGTGGTGCATAGCGCCTGGACGGCCCGCAAGAATGGGCCTCGTTTGCCGCAGCCCACGACAGGCGAAGCCCCGCGCCTAGAGCCAACCCTGACGGGGCTGGGCGACGACGCGGCGCTGGCACAGGCCGCAGCCTTGCCCGATGTGCCATTGCGGGCCATGGCCGTGACCCGCCGCGCCGCACGCATAGACGCCCTGATCGACGCCATTGCCACCTTGACCCCCGAGCAGCCCATCAGTGGCGACATGGTCTTGGCTCATATGCCACCCACTCGCCGTGCAGGCGGCAAGCCCTTTCACGTCGAAGGCTTGAACGCTGAGACGGGTGAGTGGGAGTTCCCCCGCGCGGGCCAGCGCTACGGAGAATTTCAGGCAGGCCTTCAAATGGCCAACCGCCTGGGAGCGGTGAACGAGATCGAATACTCGGAGTTTGTGCAAAAGATCCAAGGCTTTGCAGACGCGATTGGCGCAGGCGCAGACTTCCCCGACATGCTGGATGTGGTGGCCCGCGCACGCGAGCTGGATGCGTTTTCTAGTCAGCACGATGCGCAGCTTGGGGCCGTGCTGGTCTCCAACTCCGTCGCTTGGAGTGTGGGTTATATCCAGCAGTGCGCAGGTCGCCACGGCTTTGTGCCGGGCTCGGTGCCTGGGCGTTTGGTCATGCCCTCCAATGAAGAAGGTGCTCCACCCATGCTGGTGCTGAGCTTTGACCACAACGCGGCCTTGGCCGACGACCCCGGCCATGCCGCGTTGCGCGAGCTGACCCTGAGCTTGGACGTGCCCCAAACGCCAGAAAGCGCCGAGCCCTTTGCCGCATGGCATGAGTCGGCCCGCCGCTTGGCCGACGACTTGGACGCCACCTTGGTGGACGACGAAGCCCAGCCCATCACCCTGCATGCTTTTGCAGCCATTGGTCAAGAGATGCAGCGCCTCTATCGCGCGCTGGAGTCGCGCGACCTGGCCGCAGGCAGCACGGCCGCGCGTCGGCTGTTTAGCTGATATTCACCGTTGTTTGGTGGTAGGGCCTGACGCTCTTCGGATCTAGGGGGAAGCAAGCCTGACCTCACTGTGATGGAATGCGCGCTCGCTGGCGCGGGCTGCGTCCTCAGTGCCTGCCTGTGGTGGCTTCTGGTGCCATCATGGCAGGCTGCCCCAGCGGGCCAAGGTCTGGGTACAGGGCATGGGGATGCAAGAGGCGACTTTCAAACAATTGGTCATCGAATACGACCATAGCGCGCGCCACGCGCCGGGTCGATTCACGGCGGTCACGGCCCTGTGGGCTGCATTGGGGCAGTGCGTCATTTTGGCCCTGCTGCTGCTGGCCATGGTGGGCTTGGCTTTTGCCGTGGGGCATCTGTTACGGCCGCCCTTTAGGCTGAGTGCGCTGCTGTGGTCCCTGATATTTGCCTCATTGCTGTGGTCGACCCTGGCCGCCTTGTGGTTGCGTCAATCACCTCTGCCGGGCATGGAGATCACCTGGGCCTCCCATTACCGCCATGCCCGCCGCCAGGCTGCTTTGCTGCAAGATTTGGTGCAAGAGGAGGCGCTGGGCCAGGGCCTGCCTTTGGCGGATCGCCTGCTGTGGGCTCGCACTGCATGGCAGTTGGAGGGGCGCATGGCGGCTCGTGAGCCTTTGATGCGGCTGATGCGCGAGCACCCACAAGTAGACGAGGCGCACTATCTGGTGGCTTGTCTGGAGCTGGACGAAGCCGATGACCCGAACAGCACCCAGAACCGTAGCGCCCTGCGGCGGTCCGGCTTGGAGCGGCTGGAAGCCTTGGCCCGGCAAGGCAACTCCGAGTGGGCCCTGGCGGCTGCGCGCCGCTTGGAAGAGGCTTACGAAGAGGGCGAAGACTTTGCCGGCCTGGCCGACCTGCGCCCTTTGCGCAAGGCACTGGAGGCCCGAGATCAACAGGCCTTAGAAGCCCTGTTCGATTTTGGGGGCCGGGTGGAGCTGAGCGTGCCCAACTTCAGCCCCCGCGTGCTGCGCCCCATCTTGGACGTGCTGCGCCGTGAGCCCGCCGTGGGCCGAGCCTTTTTATTGAAGCGGACAGCCAGCCAAGCCGCAGGCTGGTCGCTCTACCTCTTGGTGGTGGAGCGCAAGCGCGGCGTGCCGCAGCCCGACCCACAGCACTGGTGGCAAGCCCTGGAGGAGCAGATCGACATGCCCCTGCGCCTGATGGTGGCCGACCTTGACCACCCGCATTGGGCGAACCCCGCGCGTCAGCCGCTGGTCGAGCACATCAAGCGCATTGAAGGTGCGTGCATTTACAGCGGCCGCAGCCTCTGATTCCGTTTCCAAATCATCCGTGTCGTTGTGGCTTCACCTCGCCGTGCTATGGCGCTGTCTTCGGCATCGCGCCTAGACATCCCTTTTGCGCCTCTACACTTGGCGCATGTCTGACCTGTTCTCTACCCACGTGCCCCCAGAGGCCCAGCAACGCGCTGCCGAGTTGCGCACCCAACTGCAGCACCATGCCCACCAATACTATGTGCTGGACGCGCCCAGCATCCCCGACGCCGAGTACGACCGCCTCTTCCAAACCCTGCAAGCGCTGGAGGTCCAGTACCCCGAGCTGCTGACGCCCGACTCGCCCACCCAGCGCGTCATCGGCAAGGTGCTGGACGGCTTTGCCAGCGTGCGCCATGCCGTGCCCATGCTGAGCATCCGCACCGAGACCGACACCACCGCAGGTGGCGCCCAAGCCTTTGACGCCCGTGTGCGCCGCGAGCTGGCGCTGGCTGAGGGTGAGCCCAGCCCCGCCTATGCGGCCGAGCTGAAGTTCGACGGGCTGGCGCTCAATTTGCGTTACGAGCACGGTGTGCTGGTGCAAGCCGCCACTCGGGGTGATGGCGAGAGTGGCGAGGATGTGACCCAAAACATCCGCACCATTGGCCAGATCCCTCTGCGCCTCCAAGGCTGCGAGGCACCCGTGCTGGAAGTGCGCGGCGAGGTCTATATGCGGCGCGACGATTTCGACGCCCTGAACGAGCGCCAACGCGGCCTGATCGCTGCGGGCGCCAAAAACGAAAAGACCTTTGTGAACCCGCGCAACGCGGCGGCGGGTGCGGTGCGCCAACTCGACCCCGCCATTGCCGCCAAGCGGCCCTTGAGCTTTTTTGCCTATGGCCTGGGCGAGGTGCAGGGCTGGGCCGTGCCACCCACCCACAGCGGCCTGCTGGACGCCTTGGCCGCGCTGGGCCTGCCCGTGTGTGAGCACCGCACCGTGGCGGCCAGTGCCGACGAGCTGGTGGCCTTCCACACCCGCATGGGCCAACAGCGAGATGCGCTGCCCTTTGACATCGACGGCGTGGTCTACAAGGTCAATGAGCGGGCGCTGCAAGAGCGCCTGGGCTTTGTCAGCCGTGAGCCGCGCTGGGCCGTGGCCCATAAATACCCGGCGCAAGAGCAGATGACCCGGCTGCTGGACATCGGCATCCAGGTGGGCCGCACCGGCAAGCTCACACCCGTGGCCAAGCTGGAGCCGGTGTTTGTGGGCGGCACCACCGTCAGCAATGCCACCCTGCACAACGAAGACGAAGCCCGCCGCAAAGATGTGCGCGTGGGCGACACGGTGATCGTGCGCCGCGCGGGCGACGTCATCCCCGAAGTGGTGGGCGTGGTGCTGGAGAAGCGCCCGGCCGACGTCGGCGAAGCCTTTGACCTCTACAAGCGCCTGAGCGGCCAATGCCCCGTCTGCGCCAGCCCCATTGCCCGCGAAGAGGGCGAGGCCGATTGGCGCTGCACCGGCGGCATCACCTGCCCGGCGCAGCGCAAGCAGGCCTTGCTGCACTTTGCCGGCCGCCGTGCCATGGACATCGAAGGCCTGGGCGACAAGCTGGTGGACCAATTGGTGGACGCGGGCCTGGTGGGCACCTTGCCCGACCTCTACAAACTGGGTTTTGTGCACCTGGCCACCCTGGAGCGCATGGGCGACAAGAGCGCCAACAACCTGGTTGCCGCCATTGAGGCCAGCAAACAGACGACGCTAGGGCGCTTCCTGTTTTCGCTGGGCATTCGCCATGTGGGCGAGACGACCGCCAAAGACACGGCCAAACACTTTGGCGACATGAACCGCATCATGGACGCCCGGGTGGAAGAGCTGCTGGAAGTGCCCGACGTTGGCCCCGTGGTGGCCGCCAGCCTGCGCCAGTTTTTTGACCAGCCGCACCACCGTGAAGTGGTCGAGCAGCTCATGGCCTGCGGCGTGACCTGGCCCGCCATCGAGGCCCAAGCCAGCGACGCCCCCCGCCCCCTGCTGGGCAAGACCCTGGTGCTCACCGGCACCCTGCCCACCCTGAGCCGCGACGAGGCCAAGGCATTGATCGAAGCGGCGGGTGGCAAGGTCAGCGGCTCCGTCTCCAAAAAGACCACCTATGTGGTGGCGGGGGAAGAGGCGGGCTCCAAGCTCGACAAAGCGCGTGAACTGGGCGTGACGGTGCTGGACGAAGCGGGGCTGCAGGCCTTGTTGGCGCAAAGCGCTGAGGGCGCTGGTGAGGGTGGCGCTGATGCTGTCAGCGGCTGAACACCTGCCCGAGCAAATTGAGACCCCGCGCCTCGTCATTCGTGTGGCGAAACCCGGGGACGGCGCCGTCTTCAACCAAGCCATTCTCGACTCGCTGCCGCAACTCAGCCCCTGGCTGGGCTGGGTCACGCCTGCGCCCACGCTGGAAGCCTCAGAGCAAAGCTGCCGCAAAGCCTATGCGCGCTTCTTGATGAACGAAGACCTGATGGCCTTCTTCTTTTTGAAAGAAGGCGGCCATTTGGTCGGCGGCAGCGGCCTGCACAACGCCGATTGGCACCGCCGCTGCTTCGAAGTGGGCTATTGGGGCCGCAGCGGCTGGGGCGGCCAAGGCCTGATCACCGAAGGCGTGCGTGCCCTGGCCGAACACGCCCAACACACGCTCAAAGCCAACCGCGTGTTCCTGACCGTGGACGACGCCAACGTGCAGAGCTGGCGCTTGGCGGAGCGGGCGGGCTTTGTCTTGGAGGGCACCCTGCGCAAGGAGCGCTTTAATCTCCAGGGGCAATTGCGGGATACGCGGGTGTATGCCCGCGTGGCTTAGGTGGGGGCAACGACCTCCACCTTGATGCGATCTGGGTCTTCGCAGTAGAGCGCCCACTGCACAGCGTGCCTTATGTGGCTTTATGTGGCACCAACTTGACTTGTAAGTCGCAGCCCACAGCCGATGCATATTTCTTCAGTGTTGCCAGTGACGGCGTGTGGCGGCCGGCAGATTCGAGCCTGGAAATGGCGCTCTTGGTGGTGCCCATGCGTTCGGCCACAGCATCTTGAGTGAGACCTGCCTTCGTGCGCGCCTTGAGCATCTGGCTTGCCAATGCGTATTCAAGTGCTAGGTCTTCGTAGGCCTGGGTAAAGCCCTCGCGCTGTTTGGCCTTGGCAATAAATTCTGCGTGCTTGTGGGGCACGGGCTTGTAGTTCAGTTCAGCCATGGTGTACTTCCTTGAGGCGCTTGCGCGCTGTTTTTAGCTCAGAGTCTGGCGTTTGCTGTGTCTTCTTGATAAAGGCATGCAACACCACCACACGCTTCCCGATGAGAAAGCAATAGAAGGCTCGCCCTATGCCCGAACGCCCACGAGGGCGTAACTCGAACAGTCCGTCTCCAAAAGCGCGCGAGTGCGGCAGGCGAAGGCTTGGGCCATGCTCAGCCAACAGTTCGAGTAGACGTGCGTAGTCAGCAAGAACATCCACAGGCCACGACTCGACCTCCGCCAAGACGCGTTCATGGAAGTACTCGATCTGGTATCCCATAGGCGTGATGTTAGCAATTGTGCTAACTTGATGCAATCACTTAAGGGTTGGGTGTGTAAGTCTAAATACTGTATAAAAATACAGTATTCATGCCCACCCCCTACGCCGAACTTCACTGCCGCAGCAACTTCAGCTTCCTGACCGGTGCCTCGCACCCGCAGGAGTTGGTGGCGCGTGCGCTGGCGCTGGGTTATTCGGCGCTGGCGCTGACGGACGAGGGCAGCTTGGGTGGCGTGGTGCGGGCCCATGAAGAAGCCAAGCAGTGCGGGCTGCACCTGGTGGTGGGGGCGCGCATGAGCTTGCAGGCGGCGGCGCCATCCAAAGGCGGTGCCGTGGCGGAGGAGGCCGACGCCCCGCCTTGGGCGCGGCTGGTGGTGTTGGTGCAAGAGCGGCGCGGCTATGGCAATTTGGCGCAGTGGATCACGGTGGCGCGGCGCCGTGCGCCCAAGGGCCAGTACTGGGCCTATGGCAGCGACCTGGAAGGTAAGGTGCCCCATTTGCCGCAACTGGCGGGGCTGCCGGGCTGCTTGGCCTTGCTGGTGGTCGAGCCCCATCCGGGCGACACCGTGGCCCTGCCCAGCTTTGAGGCTGTGTTTGCCCGGGCGATGTGGCTCAAAACCTGGCTGAAGCCGCCAACGCTTGGCCGAGCTGTGGCCGCCGGACGCCCTGGTGCGCACCGTGGCCTGGGCGGGGCGCTGCGCGTTCTCGCTGGATGAGCTGCGCTATGAGTACCCGCAAGAGCTGGTGCCCGAGGGCCACACACCCACCTCCTGGTTGCGCGCTTTGACCGAAGACGGCGTGCGCCGCCGCTTCAGCCAGGGCGAGCCGCCCAAGGTGCGGGCGCAGGTCGAGCACGAGCTGGCGCTGATTGCGCAGTTGCGCTATGAGCCCTATTTTTTGACCGTGGCCGACATCGTGCACTGGGCGCGTGCGCAGGGCATTTTGTGCCAGGGGCGGGGCAGCGCGGCCAATTCAGCGGTGTGCTTTTGCTTAGGGGTGACCGAGGTGGATCCGGGCCGCATGAGCCTGCTGTTTGAGCGTTTCATCAGCGCCGAGCGCAATGAGCCGCCCGACATCGATGTGGACTTTGAACACCAGCGCCGCGAGGAGGTGATCCAGTACATCTATCGCAAATACGGCCGCCACCGCGCGGCGCTGACGGGCGTGGTCATCACCTACCGCACTCGCTCGGCGCTGCGCGATGTGGGGCGGGCGCTGGGCTTTGACTTGGACCGTATCGACGCGGTGTCGCGCCAGCAGCATGGCATGGTCAGCGGGGTGTTTTCACCCGAACGGTTGGCCGAGCATGGCTTTGACGCCGACGCCCCCTTGGTGTTGTTGTGGGTGGAGCTGACCCAGCAGCTCAAAGGCTTTCCGCGCCACCTGAGCCAGCACCCGGGCGGCTTTGTGATTGCCCAGGACGACATTGCCCGCCTGGTGCCGGTGGAAAACGCCGCCATGGCCGGGCGCACCGTGATCGAGTGGGACAAGGACGACCTGGATGCGCTGGGCTTGATCAAGGTGGACATCTTGGCCCTTGGCATGCTGAGCGCCATTCGCCGTGGGCTGGACCTGCTGGTGCTCAAGCAGCCCGAGCGTTGGGGCCCGCTTTGCCAGCGCAGCGCGCCGGACCGCCCCGACACTCCGCAAGTGCCCCGCACCTTGCCCATGAGCGCACTGCCTGTGGATGACCCGGCAGTGTACGACATGCTGTGCCGGGGGGAATCGACGGGGGTGTTTCAGGTCGAGAGCCGAGCCCAGATGAGCATGCTGCCGCGCTTAAAGCCCCGCAAGTTTTACGACTTGGTCATTGAAGTGGCCATCGTGCGGCCCGGGCCTATCCAAGGCGGCATGGTCCACCCCTACTTGAAGCGGCGCAGTGGCGAAGAGCCCGTGAGCTACCCCAGCGACGAGGTCAAACAAGCGTTGGACCGTACCCTGGGCGTGCCCATCTTCCAAGAGCAGGTGATGCAGTTGGCCATTTTGGCCGCCGACTTCACCCCCGGCGAGGCCGACGCCCTGCGACGCGGCATGGCGGCCTGGAAGCGCAAAGGCGGGCTAGAGCCCTTTCACGAGAAGCTGGTGGGCCGCATGGTGGCCAAGGGCTATGAGCGCGAGTACGCCGAGGCCATCTTCCGCCAGATCCAGGGCTTTGGTGAGTACGGCTTTCCCGAGAGCCATGCGGCCAGCTTTGCGCTCTTGGTCTATGTCAGCGCCTGGCTCAAGCACCATCACCCCGACATTTTTTTGGCCGCCTTGCTCAACAGCCAGCCCATGGGTTTTTATGCCCCCGCCCAACTGGTGCGAGACGCCCGCGCCAATGGCGTTGAAGTGCGGCCAGTGGATGTGTGCCAGAGTGACTGGGAGACCACGCTGGAGCCGGATGCGCCCGAGGCCCGATCCCTCTCCGGCCCGGGCTTGCGCGCCGTGCGGCTAGGGCTGCATCAGGTCTCGGGCTTGCCCGAGGCGGCGGTGCAGCGCCTGGTGGCGGCAAGGCGCGCCCAAGGCACCTTCAAGGACGTAGCCGACCTGGCCCACCGGGCCGAGCTGGACGCCCGCAGCCTGCAGATGCTGGCCGAGGCCAATGCCCTGCAAGCCTTGGCGGGCCACCGCCGCCAAGCGGCCTGGGCCGTGACGGGGCTGGACACCCGGCCGCCGCCTTTGCTGGCCGAAGCGCAAGCGAGCAGCCGTAGCGCCCCGGTGAGCCGCGCTGAGGAGCCCCCCGCCATCTTGCAGCCCCTGACCAAAGGCGAAGCCCTGCTGGCCGACTATCGCCGCACGGGCTTGTCGCTGGACAGCCACCCCTTGGCCCTGCTGCGCCCGCAACTGCAGGCCTTTCGGGTGCTGCCCGCCAACACCTTGCGCGACTGCCGCCCCGGCCAGTTAGTGCGCGCCAGCGGCCTGGTCACCCACCGCCAGCGCCCGGCCACCGCCAAGGGCGTGGTGTTTGCCACCCTGGAAGACGACACCGGCACCGTCAACGTCATCGTCTGGCCTCAAGTGGCCGAGGCCCATCGCCGCATCTTGCTGACCGCACGGCTGCTCACCGTCTACGGCATCTGGCAAACCGACGGCGTGGTCACCCACCTCATCGCCCGCCGTTTGGTGGACCACAGCCATTTGCTGCAAGGCTTGCAGCAGCGCAGCAGAGACTTCCGGTGAAGGGGTTGCGGAGTGGCAGAAGGACCCCCAGAGGCAAGAGCGCTATGGAATCAGGGAGGCGCTAGCCATGCCCTGGATATCCGCTGATGCTGAGTCCGAGGTCGTCAGCATGAAAAGCATTCGACGCGGAGCGTTCGCAACAGACCACTCGTAGGACACGGTGGTGCTTGTGCCATTGCGCGGCGTCTCATGCGTCTCCCTCTTCAACTCCCGTGCCACCAGTGGTGCAGGCGCTTTGGCGACCAACTCACGAAAAAGGGCAAGTGCCTCGGCGGTTTGTACCCTGCGGGCATACACCGCGCACAGAGGCGTGTGGTCTGGCATCGCCAGAACAAAGATGCCGTGCTTGTCCGGCACAGGCCAGGCTTTGCCTAGCTTACCAGCCAGAAAGTGCTGCGCTTTCTCCGGTGGTAGTTGAGGAAGTTCCCGCAACCTCGCCCTCAATGCATCCAAATTTGAAACATGCTTGGCGCAGGTGCTGATGAAGATGTTTGCAAAAGCATGAGCTTGCTCCGACGTGCCTTGCGCCGATGCGCTAAACGTGAGCGACAGGCCGAGCAGCACAAAAGTGAGCTGTCTCATGAATAGACTCCTAGAACGGTGCAGACAGTTTAGGGCACCATGCGAAGACTCCTTCTGAATCGGTCTTGTCCTACCTGTCGTTGGACTCGACTCAATTACGCCCTTGTTTCAGCCCATTCACCCAAAGCCAACCCATGGAACTTAGCACCGCCCGAATCTTCGTCCGCGATTTGGCGCAAGCTCAGCATTTCTACAGTGCGGTGCTGGGGCTGCCTCTGCGAGCGGGCAGCATCGACTTAGGTTTCTGCGTGTATGCGCCGGGCTCCGTGCAACTCGTGGTGGAGCCCGTGGCCCCCGAAGCCCCAACAGGTGGTGCCCTTTATTCGGCTCTACCGCAACCGGGCGGATTACGACACCTGGCACCACGACGAGAGCATCGTCAAGATGGTGCAGGCCGAGTTGGCCCAAGGCACCGCAGCGGGGCCCTATCGCGGCATTGGCGAGTTCCACCTTTATGACAGCGCGAACGCCCGGGCGCCGACCGCGCGCGCCTTGATGGCGCTGGCCGAGGACAAAGGCCTCACGGTGCTGGCCCATGTGGACGATGTGGCCATCGACCTGCTGATGGCGGCCACACGCAGCCAAGGACAAAAGCTGTCCCTGATTTGGGCGCACACCGGCATTGGCGGCACGCCGCCCGAACGTGTGACGGCCTTGCTGGACCGCTACCCCGGCCTGCGCGGCGAGTTGTCCTACCGACCCGGCTTGGTGTGCGAGTCAGGCCAGCTTTGCCCCGAATGGCGGGGGCTGCTGCTGAAATACCCCGACCGCTTTTTAGTGGGCTCAGACACCTGGGTGGTGCAACGCTGGCAGCACTATGAGGCGCTGATGCAAGCCTATCGCGTCTGGCTGGGGGGCTTGCCGCGTGAGGTGGCCGAGCAGGTGGCTTGGCGCAATGCGCAGCGCCTTTTTGGGCTGCCCCACAAGCCCTGAGCGCAGCAGGCGGTGCCGACAAGGGCGACAATGCGCCGCCATGAGTACCTCCATCCAAACCCTGCGCTGGGTGCCCGAGAGCGGCCAGCCTGAGCAACTGTTTGTGCTGCTTCATGGCGTGGGCGCCAATGCGGCGGATATGGGCCCGCTGGCCGAGCATTTACGCCGCGAGTTTCCCCAAGCGGCCGTGCTGGCCTTTGACGGCTTCGAGCCCTTTGACGGCCTGCCTGCTGGCCAGGTGGGTGGCGCCCGCCAATGGTTCTCCATTCAGGGGCAGACCGACGCCACGCGGGCGGCGCGCCTGGAGCCGGTGCTGCCCACGCTGCATGCCGCTGTGCAGGCCGCACAGCAGGCGGTGGGTTTGGGCCAGCAAGCCACCTGCCTGGTGGGCTTCTCACAAGGGGCCATCTTGGCCCTGGAGCTGGCCCAGCGCTATGACGGCTTGGTGGGCCGGGTGCTGGCCTTTGCCGGGCGCTATGCCACCTTGCCTGAGGCTGCACCTAAACAGACCACGCTGCATTTCTTCCACGGTGGCTTGGACCCGGTCATTGAGGTGCAGCATGCGCGTGACGCGATGCAGCGCTTGGCCGATGTGCAGGGCGACGCCACCATCGACATTGCCGAGGATGCATGGAAGCTCTGGCCACGCGCCCCGAGTTTGTGGCCGAAGCCAAAGCCCTGATCGAGCTGCTGCGCCCGCAAACGCCGCTGCAGATTGCCAAGCTGATGGACCTGTCGGACGCGCTGGCGCAGCTGAATGTGGCCCGCTACGGCGCCTGGTCCACCCGTTTCACGCCGCACAACAGCAAGCCTGCGGCCCTGGCCTTCAATGGCGATGTTTATGAGGGACTGCAGGCCCAGAGCTTGTCGCTGCAAGACTTGGTCTGGGCGCAGCAGCATGTGGTCATCCTTTCGGGCTTGTACGGCGCGCTCAAGCCCTTGGACAGGCTGCAACCCTATCGCCTTGAAATGGGCACGCGGCTGGCCAACGAGCGGGGCAGTGATCTGTATGCCTACTGGGCAGACACGCTGAGCCCCTACCTGAACCGACGTCAGGCCAAAGACAAAGCGCCGGTCATCATCAACCTGGCCTCGCAGGAATACTTCAAGGCCGTGAAGCGCAAAGCCCTGAAGGCCCGCGTGGTGGAGTGTGTGTTCGAGGAAGGCAAGGGCGGCGACTGGAAGATCGTCAGCTTCTTTGCCAAGCGGGCACGAGGCCTGATGGCGCGCTGGGCTATTCAACGCCGCTTGGCGCGCCCGGAAGACTTGCTGGGCTTTGATGTGGAAGGTTATGCCTACAGCCCGGCTCAGAGCAGCCCGGACCGGCTGGTGTTCCGCCGCGCGGCTCAGGCTTGAGGCGGACCTTTCGTGCTTTGTGCCTCTGCGAGAATCCCATCATGAGCAAACGACACCTTCCTCATAAGCAAGCGAAGCAGCAGCAAAAGCCAGTGGCCATGAAGCAGCAGGCTTCGCCCGAACTCAAGGCCTGGATCATTGCCCAAGCGCAGGCCGGGTGCCGCCCCGAAGATGTGCTTAAGGCCATGATGGACCGAGGCTGGCAAGAGGATGTGGCGGTGGCAGCGATGGAAGAGTCGCTGGCCGAGCACCTCAAGCAGCAACAAGGTGCTTTGGCCGCTGCGGGCCTGGCACCGGGCCAACTGCCTGCGGGTGACAAACCCCTGCCGGGGCCGCTGTTAGAGGGCTCGCCCAGCCGCATCTGGGCGCATGACAAGCATGTGGATGTCTTGCTAACGCTGCAACTGCCGCGCGTGGTGGTGTTTGGCAATTTCTTGTCCGAGCAAGAGTGCGAGGAGATGAAGCGCTTGGCCGGCTTGCGCTTGTCACGCTCAGAGACCGTGGTGAATGAGACGGGTGGCAGCGAGGTCAATGAGGCACGCACCAGCGACGGCATGTTTTTTGAGCGCGGTGAGCACGAGGTCTGTGCCCGCATTGAGAAGCGTATCGAGGCTTTGCTGCGCTGGCCCATCTCGCATGGCGAGGGGCTGCAGGTCCTGCGCTATCGCCCAGGAGCGGAGTACAAGCCGCATTTCGATTATTTCGACCCAGCGCAGCCCGGGGCCAAGACCATCTTGGCTCGTGGTGGTCAGCGCGTGGGCACCCTGGTGATGTACCTCAACTCGCCCGACAAAGGCGGAGCCACCACCTTCCCCGATGTGGGCCTGGAAGTGGCACCGGTGCGTGGTAATGCGGTGTTCTTCAGCTACGACCGGCCCGACCCCGCCACACGCACTTTGCATGGCGGCGCGCCGGTGTTGGAAGGCGAGAAGTGGGTGGCGACCAAGTGGTTGCGTGAGGGTGTGTTCGTCTGAGAATGTATTGTCNGCAGCCTGCCGTGCCCCCAAAGAAAAAGGGCTGGGAGAACCCAGCCCTGGCGCAGGCGAGGGGCAAGAAGCCCGCAGCCGAGGTGTCGATCAGAAGCCGCTCACGTCCAAGCGACCGCCGGTCACGCACTTGCCCGCCAAGGACGGGGTGGGTACGGCGGCTGCCAAAATGGCAGCTTTGATTTGCGCTGCGGTTTGGCCAGGATGACGCGAGGCATAGAACGCGGCTGCACCCGTCACATGAGGCGTGGCCATGGAGGTGCCGCTGTAGTTGGCATAGCCAGCGCCGGTGCTGGTCGGCACGGTAGACCAAATGCTAGAGCCAGGGGCACCGATGTCCACGGAAGTAGCACCATAGTTGGAGAAGCCAGAGAGGCTACCTGAGCTGGTGATGGAGGCCACAGCAATGATGTTGGCGCTGGTATAGCCCGATGGATAGTTGGGCGACACGTCGGTGTTCAGGCCACTGTTACCGGCGGCTGCTACGAACAGAATGTCGGCGGCACCAGCGCGGTCAATGGCGTCCTTCAAGCCCTGAGAGAAGCCACCACCGCCCCAGGAGTTGTTGGTGGCCACCAGGTTCAAGTCATGGCGCTGCTTCAGGTCGGTCACATAGTCCACGGCCAGAATGGCATTGGCGGTCGTCCCAGAGCCCTCCAAAAACTTGGCGCTGATCATCTTGACCGTCGGGCACACGCCGATGATGCCCTGTTTGTTGGCCCGCGCCCCGATGGTGCCGGACACATGAGTGCCATGGTCGTCGGTGGTGCCGTCAAAGGTGGTCTTGTCGTTGTTCCGGAAGTCCCAGCCATTCACGTCGTCGACATAGCCGTTGCCGTCGTCGTCAATGCCATTGCCAGCAATCTCAACGGGGTTTTGCCAGATGCCGGCCTTGGTGTCAGGGTGGGTGTTCATCACCCCTTCGTCAATGACGCCAATCACCACGCCCTTCTTGCACTTTTTGCCCGCGTCAAAGGCCTCACCCGCTTGGCTACCGTATTGGTTTTGCTGGGTGGGCGAGGTGTCACCGTAGTAGCCCCAGAGGCTGCCATTGGTGTAGTAGGGGTCGGCAGGGGCGGCCTGCGTCGAGACAATCCAGTTCGGCTCAGCAAAGTCAATGGCGTCGTGAGCACGCAGCCACTGGATCGCCTCTGGAACCTTGAAGTTGGCGGGCAGCTTGACCAAGTGCAATTCAGCGTGGGCACCACGAGCCATGCTGCGCAAGGTTTTGAGAGACGACAAACCCAGGCCGCGCATGGCTTGCTGGGCCTTGTCCAGGCGAAGGCCGGGCTTGAACTGCACAATGAGTTCAGACGGCATGTATTGGCGAGTGGGGTCGGCCAGGCTGGCATCCACCAATTGAGGGTTGGCTTGCGCTACGCTGCTCATGGCGCATGCAGCCGCTGTGGCAGCCATCACGGTAAGGCGTGAAAGAGTGCGGTTCATGGTAATCCTCTTCTGACAGTTGATGATGGTGTGCAGCCGCTTGACGAGAATGCCGCCGGGACGCAGGCTGCGCCGCCCCACCGGGTACTGCAAAGAGAACGTGAAAGACGCGAGGGGAAAAGCCGAGTGCAAGGTCTCGGCCCTTCCCGGGTGAGTCTGCGGTTAGAACCCGCTGACGTTAAGGCGTCCGCCGGTCACGCACTTGCCGGCCATCGAGGCGGTGGGTACGGCTGAGGTGAGGATGGCCGCTTTGATCTGAGCCGCTGTGGACCCCGGGTGGAGTGAGGCGTACAAGGCCGCTGCGCCGGTGACATGAGGGGTCGCCATGGAAGTGCCGTCATAGGAGGCATAGCCAGCGCCGGTGGCCGTGGGGACCGTTGACCAAATCCCTACGCCGGGCGCGGCAATGTCTACGCTGGTCGCACCATAGTTGGAGAAGCTGGCCTTCTTGCCCGATGCAGCCAAGGCAGCCACGGCAATGATGTTGCTGCTGGTGTATCCCGATGGGTAATTGGGCTTCTTGTCGGTGTCGATGGCTCGGCCCAGAAAATTGCCGTTGCCTGCAGCGGCAATGAACAGAATGTTCTGTGCGCCAGCCCGATCAATAGCGTCCTTCAAGGCCTGCGAGAAACCACCGCCGCCCCAAGAGTTGTTGGTGGCCACAATGTTCAGGTTGTGGCGGGTCTTGAGGTCAGTGATGTAGTCAATGGCCAGAATCGCGGCTTCAGTGGTGCCGCTGCCTTCCAAGAACTTGGCACTGATCATCTTGACGTTATCGCAAACGCCCGCAATGCCCACGCCGTTATTGGCCACCGCACCAATGGTGCCGGACACATGGGTGCCGTGGTCATCGGTGGTGCCGTCAAAGGTGGTCTTGTCGTTGTTCTTGAAGTCCCATCCATTCACGTCATCGACATAGCCGTTGCCATCGTCGTCAATGCCGTTGTTGGGGATCTCATAGGGGTTGACCCACACATTGGCCTGGGTGTCGGGGTGGGAGGTCATCACACCTTCATCGATGATGCCCACGAGAACCGTGCCATTGCACTTGCGGCCAGCGTTATAGCTTTCACCGGCTTGGCTGCCAAACTGGTTGGTTTTGACGGGGGAGGTGTCGCCGTAATAGCCCCACAGCTGGCCGCTGGTGTAATACGGGTCGTTGGGCGCGGCGGAGGTCGAGACAATCCAATTAGGTTCAACAAACCTCACCGCACTGTGGGCGCGAAGCTTTTGGATGGCTTCGGCGACTTTCATGCCCGAGGGCAGCTTGACCAAATGAAGTTCGGCATCGGCACCTTGCGCTGCGCTGCGCAAGACCTTGGCTGTGTGCAGCCCCATGTCGCCCATGGCGCGTTGTGCCACAGCATGCATGCCGGGCTTGAACTGCACCAAGACCTCGGACTCTACAAAGCGGAGGGAAGTGTCCTTCAGGCTTGCGTCAACCAAGGCCGGATTGGCCTGGACCGCAGTGCCTAACGTGCAAGCCAACAGGGTTGCTGCGGCCAACGTGGAACGACGAACAATCATCTTCATGGCAAAAGCTTTCTTAACGGAGTAATGCTGGACGGCGCGTCGCCGTCTTGAGATGTGCGATGCCTTGATGGGCGTTGGGCACAGAGCGCGTTTGTACAGGACCAAGCCGAGCTGTGGGTTGCTTGCCCTCGTTCAATTTAGGGAAGTAGTCCCCCTTCTTTGTATCGGACTGTCAGTAAAGGCTACGGGCAGCAATTTCCCGCCACTTGCTGTACTTCTACGAATGAAGCGCATCGAGTCGACAAGTCAAGCTCGGGGGGAGGCTAGCGCCCGGTATATTCTGGGTTTGCACGTTGTCGTGCGTTCTCGATTGGCCTTTCGTTTTGCCGCAACTTCGTTTGCTTACAGCCGCATCGGAGCGACTGGGCTTTGCCCGGCGCGCGCCGGACTTCAGCACGCCTGAATTGAGGGCACGCCACTTAAGTGTGGTGAACCGCCTGACGCCTTTTTTCATGGGGGCCAATCTCTTTAATGCGGCGCTGTTTGCGCTGATGATCCGCTCGTCGGTGCAGTCGGGGTGGTTGCTGCTTTGGATGGCCACTTTGGCGGCGGTGTGTGGTGTGAGCCTGAGTGCGTGGTGGCAGCGTCGCGGCAAGGCCGTGGAGAGCGTGTCCGAGCGCAGCTTTGAGCGCTCAGCCTGGTATGCCGGCCTGCTCGGGGCCATTTGGGGCATCGCGCTGATGGCCTATTTGCCAGAGGTGAAGCCCCAACAGCAACTGGCCCTGGCGGTGGTGGGGTGCGGCATGATGTGTGCCGGGGGGGTTACGTTGGTGACAGTGCCCAAAGCCAGTGAGGCTTGGGTCTTCACCCTGACCCTGGGCGCTGCGCTGGGCTTGCTCAGGACCGGCGAGCCCACCTACATGGTCCTTACGGTGCTCTTGCTGGTGTATGCGCTGGTCATCGGCGTTGCGGCGCAGTCTGCGGCGTCCGCCTTCAATGCCGGCTTGCTGGCCGAACGGGAGGCCGAACGGCAAGGGCAGATGGTGTCTTTGCTGTTGCGGGACTTTGAAGAGCACTCCACCGATGTGCTGTGGGAGATCGACCGACGAGGGGCGTTCACTCATGTGTCCAAGCGCTTGGCGCAGTTGCTCGGCACGCCAGAGGGCGAAGAGTTGCCACAGGGCCTGATGAGTGTGCTGAAACATCGCAGCCCGGAAGGCGCGCAGTCAGAGGGAATGCTGGCGCTCAAGCGCGCTTTGTTGCAAGACAAGCCCTTTCGGGACTTGCTGCTGTCCGTTAAGGCTGGGGACGCATCGAGGTGGTGGTCCATCACCGCCAAGCCCTTGGTCAACGACTCCGGCCTTACCACCGGGTGGCGGGGTGTGATTTCAGATGTGACGCAGCAGCGTTTGACGCACCAGCGCCTGGCCTATCTGGCGCACTACGACTCGCTGACGGGCTTGGCCAACCGGGTTCAACTGCGTGAACGGCTGACACAGGCACTGGAGGCTCGCGGCACGCCACCTCGCCGCAGCGCCATGCTGTGCCTGGACCTCGATAACTTCAAGATGATCAACGACTCGCTGGGGCATTCTGTCGGTGACGATGTGCTGAAGTTGGTGGCGCAGCGCCTTCAGGCGATGATGCGGCGCAGCGATGTGGTGGCGCGCTTGGGCGGCGATGAGTTTGCCGTGCTGATGGACGATGTGCGCAGCGACGAAGAAGTTGTAGTGCTGTCGCAGCGCTTGTTGCAGGCCCTGAATCAGTCTGGTGAGATTCGCGGGCGCACGGTGGCAATCGGTGCCAGCATGGGCATTGCGATGATTCCCGACCATGGGCAGACCATTGATGAAATTCTTGGCAATGCGGACCTGGCCTTGTATGCCGCCAAAGAGCATGGCAGAGCGCGCTGCGAGGTGTTTGCACCGTGGTTGGGCGAGCGCAATCGGCGTCTGCTCTCCGTAGAGCAAGCCCTGCGCGAGGCCTTGAAGCGGGGCGAATTCTCTTTGCACTGGCAGCCTCGGGTGAGCGTGGCCAAGTGGGAGGTGCTGGGTGCAGAGGCGCTTTTGCGCTGGCGTCACCCGACGCTCGGTGAGCTGCCACCGTCGGAGTTCATTCCGGTTGCGGAGAAGACGGGCTTGATCGCCGACATCGGCGCTTGGGTGTTGGAGCAGGCTTGCCTGCACGCTCGCCACTCACTGCCTGGTTTGGCCATCTCGGTGAACGTGTCAGCGGTGCAGCTCATGCGGGATCACTTCCTGGGTGACGTGGAGCGGGCCTTGATGCGGTCGGGCCTCTCGCCCAAGCTCCTGGAGGTCGAGATCACTGAGTCCATCTTTGTGGACGACCCCGCTACGGCGCTCAATAACCTGCACGGTCTCAAGGCTCTGGGCGTGCAGATTGCGCTGGACGACTTTGGCACCGGCTACTCCTCTCTGGCCTACCTGCGCCGCTTCCCGTTTGACACGCTGAAGATTGACCGTGCGTTTGTGCGGGAGCTGTTGACCCATCATGACGCACGCGCCATCGTGCGCACCATTGTGGATATGGCCAACACCTTGGGCATGTTGACGGTGGCTGAAGGCGTGGAGGAGCCGGCCCAGTTAGAGGTGCTGCGCCTGGCGGGCTGTGGCGCTGTTCAAGGTTATCTGGTGGCGCATCCTCTGCCCCTGGTGGCCCTGCATCGAGTGCTGGAGCATTGGGACCATGCCGGCCGCCCCGAGCCTGGAGAAATGCCCCTGTCGGAGTCCTCGGCACTGAGTGAGGTTCCGAAGATCGAGCGTCGCTATCCCAGACCGGCTTCGCCATCTCCGGGATAATGCAGGTTTGGCGGCCCGCATGTCTGCGGTGGCCCGCTTCTTGATACCCCAACCGCTGGCGGCCCCTCAATGGTCGATCTGCGGCCATTCATTTATAGCGTCTGGATTCCTCTAGCATGGCTCAATACGTCTTCACCATGAACCGCGTCGGCAAGATCGTGCCGCCGAAGCGTCATATTTTGAAGGACATCTCTTTGTCGTTTTTCCCAGGTGCCAAGATCGGCGTGCTGGGCTTGAACGGCTCGGGCAAGTCCACCTTGCTGAAGATCATGGCAGGCCTGGACAAGGAAATCGAGGGCGAGGCCGTGCCCATGCCGGGCATCAAGATCGGCTACCTGCCGCAGGAGCCCCAAATCGACCCCGAGCAGACGGTGCGTCAGGCGGTAGAAGAGGGCATCGGTGGCGCTTTGGCCGCGCAAAAGCGCCTGGAAGAGGTCTACGCCGCCTACGCCGAGCCTGATGCCGACTTTGACGCCTTGGCCACAGAGCAAGCCGAGTTAGAGGCCATCATTGCCGCCTCGGGCGGCGAAAACACCGACCACCTGCTGGACATTGCGGCCGACGCCCTGCGCCTGCCGCCCTGGGAGGCCAAAATTGGCCCTCTTTCCGGCGGCGAAAAACGCCGTGTGGCGCTGTGCCGCCTCTTGCTCTCCAAGCCCGACATGCTCTTGCTGGATGAGCCTACCAACCACTTGGATGCCGAGTCGGTGGAATGGTTGGAGCAGTTCTTGAAGCGCTTCTCGGGCACCGTGGTGGCCATCACCCACGATCGCTACTTCTTGGACAACGCCGCCGAGTGGATTTTGGAACTCGACCGTGGCGTGGGCCACCCCTACAAGGGCAACTACTCCGACTGGCTCGATGGCAAGGGCAAACGCCTGGAGGCAGAGCAAAAGAGCGAAGACGCTCGTGCCAAAGCCTTGAAGCAAGAGCTGGAATGGGTGCGCAAAAACGCCAAAGGGCGTCAAGCCAAGAGCAAGGCGCGTTTGGCACGCTTTGAAGAGCTGAGCGATGTCGAATACCAAAAGCGCAACGAAACCAACGAAATCTTCATCCCCGTGGCCGAGCGGCTTGGCAATGAAGTCATTGAGTTCAATGGCGTCAGCAAGAGCTTTGGCGACCGCTTGTTGATTGACAACCTCAGCTTCAAGGTGCCCGCAGGTGCCATTGTCGGCATCATCGGCCCCAACGGCGCAGGTAAGTCCACGCTGTTCCGCATGATCCAAGGCGTGGAGCAGCCCGACAGCGGTGAGGTCAGCATCGGTAAAACCGCCAAGCTGGCCTTTGTGGACCAGAGCCGCGAAGGCTTGGCCGCAGACAAAACGGTTTGGGAAGATGTCTCGGGCGGTTTGGACAATATCGTGGTGGGCAAGTTTGTCATGCCCAGCCGTGCCTACATCGGCCGCTTTAACTTCAAGGGCAATGACCAGCAGAAGTTGGTGGGCAGCCTCTCAGGTGGCGAGCGTGGTCGCCTGCACCTGGCCAAAACCCTGGCTCAGGGCGGCAATGTGCTGATGCTGGACGAACCTTCGAATGACCTGGACGTTGAAACCCTCCGGGCGCTGGAAGACGCGCTGCTGGAGTTTGCCGGCTCCGCCATGATCATCTCCCACGACCGCTGGTTCTTGGACCGCATCTGCACCCACATCCTGGCCTGTGAGGGTGACTCCCAGTGGTTCTTCTTTGACGGCAACTACCAAGAGTACGAAGCCGATAAGAAGAAGCGCCTCGGTGAAGAAGGTGCCAAACCCCATCGTCTGCGTTTCAAGGCGCTCAAGTAAAGCGTTGTCGACCTTGCATGAAAGGGCCGCCCGATGGGCGGCCCTTTTGTTTCTCGCACCTGCTGAGGGCTCAGGGTGCCGGCAGGATGACCTTGTCGATCACATGGATCACGCCGTTACTGGCCAGCACATCGGTGCCGGTAATTTTGGCGCTGCGGGCACGCTGGTCATTGATGGCAAGACTGGCGGTCACGGTGAAAGTGTCGCCTTCAACCGTGGCAATAGGGCTGCCCACAGGCACCTGCGCCTTCAACACCAAACCGGGCACCACGTGGTAGGTCAACACGCTGGTGAGCAAAGCCTTGTCAGCGAACAGCTCTTCCTTGCTGATGTTCAATTCGGTTAACAAGGCGCTGAACGCCGCATCGGTCGGAGCGAAGACCGTGAAAGGCCCCGCACCGCTCAGGGTGGTCACCAGGTCGGCGGCGGTCAGGGCTTCAACCAACAGGGTGAACTCTGGCGTGGCGGACGTGCTCAGGGCGACTGCCGTGCCGACGACCGTCTTGTCTGCAGGCAGCAGCACTTTGTCGATCACATGAACGACGCCGTTGCTGGCGTCCACATTGGCCGTGGTGACCTTGCTGAGGCGATTGCGCCCGTCGGTCAATTGCAGGGTGTTGCCAGAGGCCTCAGCCTTGAAGTAGCCCTTTTGAAGTGTGGTGATGGGGCGGCCCAGCGGTACCGCGGACGAGGCGATGTCACCGCTGACCACGTGGTACGTCAATACGGCCGTCAACAGGGGCTTGTCCGCAAAGAGTTGCTCCTTGGTCAGCTTCAACTCAGCCAGAACATTGGTGAAGGCTTGATTGGTGGGCGCAAACACGGTGAAAGGGCCGCTGCCCTGGAGGGTGGTGGTCAAACCGGCGGCATCGATGGCCTCGGCCAGAACACTCAAGTCGGGGTTGGAGCGTGCCAACGCAACCACATCGCTATGGTCGTCGCTGTCGCCGCCGCCGCAGGCTGCTAACAGGGTGAGGCAGGAGGCGAAAACCGCTGCCGTCAGTCTCTTGATCCATGAAGTCATCTCTTGCTCCTGTGATGACCAGTGGGTGCTGGCCCTATTGAATGAGGTTGACGAGAGTGCAGTGAGTTGTGCACTACTCAGTAGTCAATTTGAACTTAAAAGTTCACTAAGGCAACTGTTTGGTATAAGACAGACTGATTGGTATATCCGCGACTATTCCGTACGCTTCGAAGCCTGCGAGGGATAGAATGCCGCCATGGCCAAGGTATCGTTCAGAGAGCAGGTGTTGCGCGTTCGTGAGGACGCGATCGTGTCGACTGTCAATCGCCTGTTGGCCGAGAAGGGCTTTGACCTGATGACGGTGGATGAAGTAGCGGCCGAAGTCGGCATTGCCAAAGCCAGCCTCTACAAGCACTTTGCGTCTAAGGAAGAATTGGCGGCTGCGGCGATGATCAAGGTCCTAGACCGCGCCAAGCGGTTTTTGGCAGAGCGTGCCACGCTAGCGGGTGCCAGCCCGCTGCAGCATTTGCAGGCAGTGGCGCAATGGACCATGGAGGTTCAACTGGCGGGTGAAATGCCGTCACTGCCAGCCCAGAACTCCTCACTCAGGGCCTCTTTGGCTGCCAACAAAGAGTACCTCAGCCGTTTGATGGAGGTCAGCGACCAACTGGGCGAGTGGATTGTTCAGGCGCAGGCCGAGGGTGCCCTCGACAACACCGTGCCCTCAGAGCTGGTGCTCTACACCCTGTATGCGCGCGCCTGCGACCCGGTATTGGGCGTCCTCAAGGCCAGCGGCAACTACAGCAATGAGCGCATTATCGCCATGCTCTTGCAAACCTGCTTCGGCGGCTTGCTCACGCGCTGAGCGCTTCGCCCTTCTGGGCGGCTGAATTTGCGCACCCAACACTTGGATCGAGGTCGAAATGGGTACCATGTCGACCGTTTGAAATTGGCTCACTTTCTGGAGATTTGACATGGCCATGGATGTTGTCGACTACGAGATCAAAGGCTCGGAGATGCAGTTCGTCGAGGTCGAGCTGGACCCGGGTGAAGCGGCGGTGGGCGAGGCCGGCAGCCTGATGTACATGGAGTCTGGCATCGGCATGGACACCGTGTTTGGCGACGGTGCGCCGCAGAGCGGCGGCTTCTTTGGCAAGCTCTTGGGGGCCGGCAAGCGCTTGATAACCGGCGAATCGCTGTTCACGACGGTCTACACGAATAACGGCATAGGTAAGCAGAAGGTGGCGTTTGCTGCCCCTTATCCTGGCAAGATCATTCCGATGGAACTCAGCAAGATGGATCTCGGTGGGCTTTTTCGGTGGCGAAGGCTTCATCATGCAAAAGCTTGAGGGCGATGGCCTTGCCTTTGTGCATGCGGGTGGTACGGTGATGCGCCGAGACCTGAAGCCCGGTGAGACCTTGTTGGTGGACACCGGATGCGTGGTGGCTTTCTCGCCCAATGTGAATTTTGAGATTCAGTACGTTGGCAAGATCAAGACGGCGCTGTTCGGCGGCGAAGGCTTGTTCTTTGCCAAACTCACCGGGCCGGGCACGGTGTGGCTGCAAAGCCTGCCTTTCTCCCGCCTGGCCAGCCGCGTGTTTGCGGCCGCGCCCCAGATGGGTGGCTCCCGGGAAGAGGGCTCCATGCTGGGCGGTTTTGCAACCGGCGGGCTGCTTGGGTCCGTGTTGGGTGGCGACGACGACTGAGTCGTTTTGTCCGGCATCAACCCGCCCTTGACACCGCGCTTGGCGGGTTGATCCTCTGAGCACCTACACTGGAGGGTCAATCTGAACCTCTGTAGTGCCTCCCGTGAACATTTTTCTTCTGACTCGGCCCCTCCGTCTTTCTTTGGCCCGAGCTGCTGCCCTTGGCCTGCTTTACGCAGGCCTGCTGCTTCAGTCTGGCGGCGTGGCTGCCCAGGTGCCCGCCAAAGGGGCCCGACCGATTTTTGTGCTGAACTCGCTGGATGCCACGGTGAGCGTGATTGACCCCACCAGCTTTACCGAGCGCAAGCGCATTCCGGTTGGCAAAGAGCCGCATCACCTCTACCTCAGCCCCGACGAAAAGTCGCTGCTGGTGGCCAATGCGGTGGGCGACTCGCTGACCTTTATCGACCCGGTCACGGCCGAGGTGCAGCGCACCATCACCGGTATTGTGGACCCGTACCATCTGCGCTTTTCGCCTGACATGAAGTGGTTTGTCACCCTGGCGAACCGACTGAACCACGTAGACATTTACCGTTGGCAGCCCGAGAACAACAGCGAGATACCTGTTCATGCCCCGCGTCATTGGGCTGAGCCTGATGCCCTTGCTGCTTGCCGGTGGACTGACCCTGGCGATGGGCTACTTCTTCTGGACGGACGCCGTGACTGTGGTGCGGGCCACTCTTGAGAGCTGGGCCCTAGTGGATGCTATGTTGCAGTGGATAGACGGTGCCATCGGTGCCTCATTCCGCACGGTGTTGGCCCCACTGGTGGTGGTCGCCTTTGCAGTGCCGGTGGTGATCGTGCTGAGCCTGCTCTTGGTGGCCCTGCTGGCCACGCCCTCCATCGTGAGCCTGGTGGCTCAGCGCCGCTTTGCCGAATTGGAGCGTCGCCATGGTGCCGCACCCTGGCGCAGCTTGGCGTGGTCATTGGCCTACACCCTGGCCGCTTGTCTGGCCTTGCTGCTCACCATGCCCCTGTGGCTGATTCCTGGGGTGGTTTTTGTGCTGCCACCGCTGATTTGGGGCTGGTTGACGGCCAAGGTGATGTCTTTTGATGTGCTGGCAGACCATGCCAGCCAGGAGGAGCGCCGCGCCGTTTTGAAGGCCCATGCCTGGCCGCTGATGGTGATCGGTGTCACCACCGGCTTTCTGGGTGCCGCGCCCTCGGTGATCTGGGCCTTCGGGGCCATGACCCTGGTGATCGCGCCTCTGCTCTTGGCGGTGTCGGTCTGGTTGTACACCGTGGTCTTCATGTTCTCGGCCCTGTGGTTTGCACACTATGCCTTGGCGGCCTTGGCGCAATTTCGCCAAACCGCAGCGCTGGCGCTGGTGCCTGTGCCGAGCGTGCCGGCAGCTACCACGCACGCCGCTGCGCCGAGTCTCACGCCCCCTGATCCCGCCACCCCGACTCTTCCAGGAGTCTGACCATGGCCTTTGGACTGATTGTGGTGGGCGACGAAATCCTCTCCGGTCGGCGGCAGGACAAACACCTGAGCCGGGCCATCGACATCTTGGCGGCCCGTGGCCACAGCTTGGCGTGGTGCGAGGTGATCGGGGATGACAGAGCCCGCATCACCGCCAGTTTGAAGCGCGCCTTCGAGAGCGCAGATGTGGTGTTCAGTTGCGGGGGCATTGGGGCCACGCCCGACGACCATACCCGCCAATGCGCGGCCGCCGCCCTGCAGCGCCCGCTGGCCTTGCACCCTGAGGCCAAGCAACTGATCGAGCAGCGCATGCAAGAGATGGCCGCTGAGAAAGGTGTGGCCTTTGAGCCCGCTCACCCGGACAACATCCATCGGCTCAATATGGGGGTCTTTCCAGAGGGGGCGCAGATCATCCCCAACCCCTACAACCGGATCCCGGGCTTTAGCGTAGGGGACGTGCATTTTCTGCCTGGCTTTCCGGTCATGGCCCATCCGATGATGGAGTGGGTGCTGGACACCCACTACCCGGCACTCAAGCCCGCGCCCTTCGAGGAGTTGGCCCTGTATGTCGAGGGCGGCGTGGAGGCGCAACTCACACCCTTGATGCTGGAAGTTGAGCAGCGCTTTGATGGCGTGCGCATCTTCAGCCTGCCCAGTGTCGACCATCCGCAGCGCGGCAAACACATCGAGTTGGGCGTCAAAGGCGAGCCGGACCAGGCTCGGCTAGCCTTTGCATTTTTGCAGCAGGCCTTGCAAGCCATGCCGGGCTTGACTTGGAGCACCGAATAGGTGCATCTCACTCCCGCCCAAATTGGTGCGTAGGCACCAATTTGATGCGAATTCGCGCCGCTCATCAGTGGCCAGCCGCCTGGGGCGAGGCATTGTTGAGGGAGGCATTCGCCGCCAGTGAGACGAAAGCGGGTGTCCTGGAGAGAAAGTAGCCTGTCGGCTGAGCTTGAGCCAGTGCCACCAAAAGTGGGCACGCTTTCTGCTACATTCCGCCCGCTGAGTTTGAACTGTCTCGGGGCCTTTGCAGGCCCCGCGCCTCACCAAACTCCAAGCCGCAAGCCCCCTCATAACTGACCCGCCAGGAGCCTTTTGATGGCCAAGACCGTCGCCGACGTGATGAAGATGGTGAAAGACAACGAAATCAAGTTCGTTGACTTCCGCTTCACCGATACCCGTGGCAAGGAACAGCACGTCACCGTGCCGGTTTCCCACTTTGATGAAGACAAGTTCACTTCGGGCCATGCGTTCGACGGTTCGTCGATTGCTGGTTGGAAGGGCATTGAAGCCTCGGACATGCAGCTGATGCCTGACCCGAACACGGCCAACATCGACCCCTTCTTCGAAGAGCCCACCCTGATCCTGACCTGCGACGTCATCGATCCGGCTGATGGCAAGCCTTACGAGCGTGATCCCCGCTCCTTGGCCAAGCGCGCTGAAGCCTATATGAAGGCCTCCGGCCTGGGCGACGCCGCTTACTTCGGTCCTGAGCCCGAGTTCTTCGTGTTCGACAGCGTCCGCTGGGCCAATGACATGTCCGGCTGCTTCTTCAAGATCGAATCTGAAGAAGCTGCTTGGAACACCGGCAAGGAATACGAGCACGGCAACACCGGCTATCGTCCGACCGTCAAGGGTGGCTACTTCCCCGTGCCCCCGGTCGACAGCGCGCAAGACATGCGCTCTGAAATGTGCCTGCTGCTGGAGCAGTGCGGCATTCCCGTCGAAGTGCATCACCACGAAGTGGCGAACGCGGGCCAGATGGAAATCGGCACCAAGTTCAGCTCGCTGGTCGAGCGCGCGGACTGGGTTCAGCTGCAAAAGTACATCATCGTGAACGTTGCTCATGCCTACGGCAAGACTGCGACCTTCATGCCCAAGCCCATCGTCGGCGACAACGGCTCGGGCATGCACGTGCACCAGTCGGTCTGGAAGGACGGCAAGAACCTGTTCGCTGGCGACGGCTATGCAGGTCTGTCTGACTTCGCGCTGTACTACATCGGCGGCATCATCAAGCACGCTCGCGCGCTGAACGCCATCACCAACCCGGGCACCAACAGCTACAAGCGTTTGGTCCCTGGTTTCGAAGCCCCGGTGAAGCTGGCTTATTCGGCCAAGAACCGCTCGGCATCGATCCGTATCCCCTATGTGGCCAACCCTAAGGGTCGCCGCATCGAGGCACGTTTCCCCGATCCTTCGGCCAACCCCTACCTGGCTTTCGCAGCGCTGCTGATGGCCGGTCTGGACGGCGTGGAGAACAAGATCCATCCGGGCGAAGCCGCCACCAAGGATCTCTACCATCTGCCTCCCGAAGAAGACGCGAAGATCCCGACCGTCTGCCACAGCCTGGATCAGGCTTTGGAATACTTGGACAAGGACCGTGCCTTCCTGACCAAGGGTGGTGTGTTCACTGATGCCTACATCGACGCCTACATCGACCTGAAGATGCAAGAAGTGACGCGCTTCCGCATGGCCACCCATCCGGTGGAATTCGACATGTACTACGCGCTGTAATTCCTAGCAATTACCCGCAACAAGAAAGGGACGGCTTGCCGTCCCTTTTTTTGTCGCCTCCACTCCCTGGCGCGTGACACATTCGGCGCATGCCGTCGGCCAGCAGGCTCTTTTTGCCGTTGAATGCCAAGTTTCGCCACAATAGCCGCCATGACGCCTCCAGAACTCTTCTCCAAGCTCGCGCGCTCGGGCCCTGCCGCCATGGCTGCGCTGTTCGCCCTGGCCCTTGGCGCGGCCGCCTCCGCAGTGCAGGCCCAAACGGGCTCGGTTTACTACGTCTGCCCGGGCAATATTTTCACCAACACCATTTCTGCCAAAGAGGCGGAGTCCAAAGGGTGCAAACCACGGGAGGTCCAGCAGCCCACATCCGTGCCTGCGCCCAAACCGCGTCCAGCCTCAACGGGCACGGCTGCACCCTCATCGGCTCCTCGGCCTGCAGAGAGCCGCATCGATACCTCCGAGCAAAAGGCCCGGGATACAGATGCCCGCCGCATTCTTGAGGCCGAGCTGCGCAAAGAGGAAGAAAAGCTTGAAGCCCTGCGCCGCGAATACAACAACGGCGAACCCGAGCGCCGCGGTGAAGAGCGCAACTCCCAAAAATACGCTGATCGGGTGGCCGAGATGAAGGCCGCCATTCAACGCAAAGAAGCTGATCTCGCTGCCATCCGGCGCGAGATGGGCAAGCTAGGGCAGTGAGCCTGCGCTCGGACGACCGCTTGGCCCCATCACAGTGGGCCACCCTGGATCAACTCGCCACCATGGTGGCGGTGGTCGATGACCAAGGCTGCTGTGTGTTCGTGAATGCCGTGCTGGAGTCCGTGATTGGGCTCTCGCGACGGACCTTGGCGCATTGCCCGCTGAGTGATTGGTTCAAAGAGCCACAGGCCCTGCAAGAGGCCTTGGGGGCGGTAGAGCGCAACGAGTTTGCAACCCGACGTTTTGAGGCTGAGTTGCGCCGCATCGGTGTCGGCGGCACAGAAACCCTGCATGTGCATGTGATCGTCAGCCAAACCGAGCATCCCTACCGAGGCATGTTGGTGGAAATGCTGGAGATCGAGCAACAGGCGCGCCAGGAGCGTGAAGAGAGGGTGATGGGCCAGGCCCAGGTCACCAAAGAGCTGATCCGCAACCTGGCCCACGAGATCAAAAACCCTTTGGGCGGTATTCGGGGAGCGGCTCAATTGCTGGCCATGGAATTGCCATCAGCAGAGCTGACGGAGTACACCGAGGTCATCATCCACGAGGCTGACCGGCTGCAAACCCTGGTGGACCGGCTCTTGGCCCCGCACCGCAAGCCCCATGTGGTGGGTGATGTCAACATCCACGAAGTCTGCGAGCGTGTGCGCTCCCTGGTACTGGCCGAACACCCCAAAGGCTTGGCGGTGGTGCGGGACTACGACATCTCCTTGCCCGAGTTTCGCGGGGACAGGGAGCAACTCATTCAAGCGGTGCTCAACATCGTTCAAAACGCTTGCCAAGCCTTGAGTGAGCGCATTGCCCAAGGCGATGGGCAGATCGTGTTGCGCACCCGGGCCGCGCGCCAAGTCACTTTGGGCAAGCAACGCTATCGCCTGGCACTGGAATTGCATATCCAGGACAACGGACCGGGCATCCCCGAGGCCCTGAGAGAACGCATCTTCTACCCCCTGGTCTCAGGGCGTGAGGGCGGCTCAGGCCTGGGGCTGACGCTGGCGCAGACCTTTGTGCAACAACATCAGGGCACGATTGAATGCAGCAGCGAGCCGGGACGGACGGACTTCAAAATCGTGATTCCCCTGCCTTGAAAGCGAAGTGGCCCGGCATGAAACCCATCTGGATCGTTGACGACGACCAATCCATTCGCTTTGTGCTTGAAAAGGCACTGGCCCGCGAGCAACTGCCTGTTCGAAGCTTTGCTAACGCACGTGATGTGATCGCTGCCTTGGCGAGCGACGAGCCTCAAGTGCTGGTCAGCGACATTCGCATGCCCGGCGGCTCCGGCCTGGACCTGCTGGCCCAGGTCAAGGCCAAGTTGCCAGGTTTGCCCGTCATCGTGATGACGGCTTACTCTGACCTCGACAGCGCCGTCTCGGCCTTTCAAGGCGGGGCCTTCGAGTACCTGCCCAAGCCCTTCGACCTGCCCAAGGCGGTGGAGTTGATCCAACGCGCGGTGGACGAAAGCCTGAGGGAGCAGGTGAGCGACGAACGCAAGTCTGAAGCGCCGGAGATGCTGGGCCAAGCCCCGGCCATGCAAGATGTTTTCAGGGCCATTGGACGTTTGAGTCAAAGCCATGTCACCGTCTTGATCACCGGCGAGTCCGGCTCTGGCAAAGAGCTGGTCGCTCGCGCTTTGCACCGCCACAGCCCCCGGGGCGATGCCGGCAGCAACGGCCCCTTCATTGCCATCAATACCGCAGCCATTCCCAAAGACTTGCTGGAGTCGGAGTTGTTTGGCCATGAGCGCGGGGCCTTTACCGGCGCGCAGACCATGCGCCGGGGCCGCTTTGAGCAAGCCGATGGCGGCACCTTGTTCTTGGACGAAATCGGCGACATGCCGTTTGACTTGCAAACCCGCTTGCTGCGGGTCCTGTCGGACGGTCAGTTCTACCGCGTGGGCGGTCATCAGCCGCTCAAGGCCAATGTGCGAGTGATCGCAGCCACCCACCAGCACTTGGAGGAGCGCGTGCGCCAAGGCGCGTTCCGCGAAGACTTGTTCCACCGCCTCAATGTGATCCGCCTGCGCCTGCCACCGCTGCGTGAGCGCCGCGAGGACATCGCGCCGCTGACCCGCTTCTTCCTGGGCAAGAGTGCCAAAGAGCTGGGGGTGGAGCCTAAGCGCATCACGGAAGAAGCCTTGGCCCGCCTGATGGGTTTTGAGTTCCCGGGCAATGTGCGGCAGTTGGAGAACCTCTGCCATTGGCTGATGGTGATGGCACCGTCCCAAGTGATCGAGGCCAAAGACCTACCGCCTGAAATGCAAGCGGGCGAACCCGTTGTGGCCAAGCAGGGCGGGGTGCATGCGGCCACGCTCTCCGGCACTGAGTCGGCTCAAAGAGAGGCAAGCCACCACACCATGGTGGCCGGGCCCTCGCCATCCCCAACCGCAGGCCAGTCCACCTGGGTGGATGAGCTGGAGCACGAGGCGCGCTGTCTACTGGCTCAGGGACGTGAGGACGTGTGGGACGTGCTGATGCGTCAGTTTGAGGCCCGCTTGATTGAAACCGCCGTCGATCTGACCCGTGGCCGCCGCATTGAAGCGGCCCAAAAGCTGGGCATTGGCCGCAACACCATCACCCGCAAGATCCAAGAGTTGGGTCTGGATGTTTGAGCCTCAGGGTTGGCCCAAAAAGAGGTAGACGGTTGTGCCGCGTCCGGCGGTTCTGCCGACACCCAGAAAGAGTGGCCCTAAAGGCGACTCGGCCGTCACGAAGATGGAGCCTGCCTTCAGCAAATCACGGGTGTAGCCCAGGTCTGGTCGGCTGTCCCACACATTGCCCAACTCCACCGAGCCGCCCAGCAGCAAGCGCCGACCCAACACATCGCCGGTGCTGATGCGGTTCAGGTAGGCCAAACGCACAAAGCCCAGGCGGGAACCCGACAAGGACTCCGTGGGCAAGCCAGACATTTCCAAGAACCCCCCCAAAGCGAAAGCGCCGGTGCCCTGGCCCACAGACGAGCGCGCTCTGGCCAAACGCAAGGCAGGCCACAGCGTGTGATGACCCAGGGTGAAGGCTCCGGTCCAGCGCAATTCCACCTTGGTGTCAGCAGGCGTGTCATCACTTTGGTTTTGTCCGCCTTGAAGGATCAAACGCTGCCCGCTGCTGGGCAGAAAGGCATTGTCCAGAGAGTCATCCGTGTAGCGGAGATAGATATCGTTCTCTGCAAACTCAATTCTCACGTCCTCGGTGACGAGGGTTTGGGCTGAACTCAAGTAGTTCAGATCGCCAGTGGCCCGAAACGTTTTGCGCGACGCACCCAGGCGAAGATCAGATTGCTGGGACAGCTCAGCACCCACTTCCAGGCTGGCGCGCAGCTCTCTCACCCGGCCCGTGAGCAAGGGCTTGCCGTTGGCATACAAGGGCTTTTGATAGCTTTGCACGCCCAAGCCCGCCGACACAAAGCCCGGTGAATTCAGTGACAGTGGCTGAAACAGCTCGGTGCTCAGGCCATTGACACGCCCGAGATCGAGGCGATTTCGCCATTGCGCGCCGGCGTCATTGAGCCAGGTGCGAAGATGCCCCAGCCTCAGGCTGATGGAGCTCTCGCCAGTGAAGTCAATGGAGGCGTCCAGGCCTACTCGCAGGTAGTGAGGGCCCCAGAATTTTTCTTTGGCGTCGATGCGAACACCATGGGCCTGGCCTTGGCGCTGCGCGCTGATAGAGACACGTTCAAAGTCTCCCATCTCCTGCACGCGGCCCACAGCGGCTTGAATGTCGGCCGCCGTCAGGCTCTGCCCCGGCTTAAAGCCCGCTGCATTCAGCACCGCTTGTGGGGGCACCACTTGCAGCGGCGAGACCTCGACAAATTCCGTGGCCGTGGGCACGCGCTTCAACTCAGCTCGTGATGCGCGCCACTGCGCGTACTGCTCAGGCGGGACTGCCAACGCCGCCAAACCAGCCTCTAAGGGGCGTGTGGCCGCCTCCCCGATTCGGATGAGATCGGCCACTTTGGCAAAGTCCAAGAAGCTAAAACCCACCAGGTCGGGAGAGATCAAGACATCTTGAGGCCCGAGCAAGGCCTTTTGCGCCGTGACGTTCTGCTCGGTCAGGATGTTGATCATTTGCTGGGAGACACTGAGCAGGCTGCGCAGGTCTTTGCGGGGTGTCAGCGGCGTGCCGATATTGACTGCGATGATGCGCTGGGCCCCCATTTGCCGCGCTACGTCGACGGGCAAATTCTTCACCAAGCCGCCGTCGGCCATGAGGAGGCCGTGCAATGGATCTGCCCGGCCCAGGCCACGGGGTCGTAGACATCGCGGTCTTCGGGGGCAATGTTGAAGTCGCCCATCAGCACCAGCTTGGGGTGGCGGCGCAACTCTTCAGCCACATGCTGTTGCATGGCTTCCAGCCAGGCCATTTTGTATACGAATTTGTCGCTGTCTGGTGCTTGGCCGTTGGGAAAGTAGGCTCCGATGACGCGAACATCGCCCACCGTGCCGGTGATCACCCTGGCTTGCTCGTCGGCCAGGCCCGGCAGATTGCGAACAATGTCTGTCGCAGGCGTTTTACTCAGCAAGGCCACGCCGTTGTAGGTTTTTTGCCCAAACCAATGGGCGTGGTAGCCCGCTGCCTGTAACTCAGCCTGCGGAAATTTATCGTCCGTGAGCTTGGTTTCTTGCAGCACGATGGCGTCCACCGGGTTGGCGGCCAGCCAATCCAGCAGTTGCGGAAGGCGCACGCCCAGTGAGTTCACGTTCCAGGTGGCAAGTTGCATAGCGGCTACTTTGGGGCGGTTGGGGCAATGCGCTCGTAGGTCACGAAGGCAAAGTCGAAGTCATTGGGCGCTGCGGCATGGTGGCGCTCGCGGCTGACTTCTTGAAATTCGTCGGAGGGCCAAGGCGGGAAATGTGCGTCGCCGTCGACATGCAGATCCAGCTCAGTCAACAACAAGCAGTGGGCCAAGGGCAGGGCGGCTTTGTAAATCCGCGCACCGCCGATGACATACACCGTCTCTGCGGGGGCGAATCTCGACAATGCCTCAGTCAAGGAATGCGCCATTTCAGCACCATCGGCCTGCCACGCGGCCTGCTCAGTCAACACCACATTGCGCCGCCCTGGCAGAGGCCTGAAGCGAGGCGGTAAAGACTCCCAGGTCTTACGCCCCATCAGCACCGGGTGGCCCTGGGTCGTGCGACGGAAGTAGGCCATGTCCTCGGGCAAATGCCAGGCCAGTTGATTGTTGCGGCCGATGACGCGCTGACGGGCCACGGCCGCAATCAGCACCACGCGGGGAAGTGAGGAGTCCATGCGCCGCATTGTCCTCGCTTCTGATGGGTTCAGGCGAACAGGCGACGCAAGCGCGCGGTTGCGGGCCACGGCTGAGCGACAGCCTTTTGCTTGAGGGGCCGCTACACCGCCACCGGTGCCTTGATGGGCGCATGGTGCTGGTACTCCAGCACCTCAAAGTCTTCGAACTCGTAGTCGAAGATGGACGCGGGCTTGCGCTTGATGTTCAGCACCGGGTAGGCAAAGGGCGTGCGCGCTAGCTGCGTTTGCACTTGCTCGAAGTGATTGGTGTAGAGGTGGCAGTCGCCGCCCGTCCAGATGAAATCACCCACGTCCAAGTCGCACTGCTGGGCCAGCATGTGGGTCAGCAACGCGTAGCTGGCAATGTTGAAGGGCACGCCCAAAAAGATATCGGCGCTGCGCTGGTAGAGCTGGCAACTTAAGCGCCCGCGCCCGCCGGGCTCGGTGGCCGGAGCCACGTAAAACTGGAAGAAAGCGTGGCAGGGCATCAAGGCCATTTTGCTCAGGTCCGCCACGTTCCAGGCGCTCACAATGATGCGGCGCATGGCGCATGAAGTCTTCGTACTGGGAGCGGACAGGGCGGGTCACGATGGTCTTGCAGGCAGGCTAAAGGAGAGGATTCTAGGCGGCGCCGAATTGCATCGCTGCCAACTTGGCATACAGCCCACCGCGCGCCACCAACTCAGCATGCGTGCCTTGCTCTTGGATCTGCCCGCCTTCCAACACCACGATGCGATCAGCCCGCTGCACGGTGGCCAAGCGATGGGCGATGACCAGGGTGGTGCGGTCCTTCATGGCGCTTTCCAGTGCCGCCTGCACCATGCGCTCGCTCTCGGCGTCCAGTGCGCTGGTGGCTTCGTCCAACAGCAGCAGTGGAGGGTTCTTGAGCATGGCCCGCGCGATGCTGATGCGCTGGCGCTGGCCGCCAGACAAGCGCACACCGCGTTCGCCCAAAAAGCTGTCGTAGCCACCGGGCAGCGCCATGATGAAGTCATGCGCATAGGCCGCTTGCGCCGCTGCGATGACCTCGGCGTCCGTGGCCTCCGGGCGGCCGTAACGGATGTTCTCCATGGCCGAGGTCGAGAAGATCACGCTGTCCTGGGGCACGATGCCGATTCGGCCGCGCAAAGCTTGCAGATCGACCTCGCGCACGTCCACGCCGTCCAAGAGCACGCGCCCAGCCGCGACGTCATAAAAGCGCAGCAGCAACTGGAACACCGTGGTTTTGCCCGCGCCGCTGGGGCCGACCAAGGCCACGGTTTCGCCGGGGCGCACTTCCAGGGTCAGGCCTTGCAGCGCGGCTTGATCGGGGCGCGACGGGTAATGAAAGCTCACGCCTTGGAGACTCAGTGCCGAGCCGCCCTGGGTGGCGGGCAAGGGCTGCGGCTGTTGGGGCGAGGTGACGGGGGATTGCGCGTGCAGCAGCTCCATCAGGCGCTCGGTTGCACCGGCAGCACGCAGCAAGTCGCCATAGACTTCAGACAGCACCGCTACCGAGCCCGCCAGGGTGATGACGTAAAGCACGGTCTGGCCCAAGTGCCCCGGAGTGATCTCGCCCTTGAGCACCGCTTGCGTGCCTTGATAGAGGCCCCACAGCAGCGCACCAAAGGTGGCGGTGATGATGAAGGCCACCAGCACGGCGCGCAGGCGAGTGCGTTTGCGGGCGGTGTCAAAGGCGGCCTCAGTGGCCCCGTCAAAGCGCGTGGCTTCGCGGCCCTCTTGGGTATAGCTCTGCACCACCGGAATGGCATTCAGCACTTCGGCCGCAATGGCACTGGTGTCGGCGACCCGGTCTTGGCTGGCGCGAGAGAGCTTGCGCACCCGCCGACCAAAAATCAGTGCGGGCATCACCACCAGCACCAAGATGCCCAAGACCTGGGTCATCACATAGGGGTTGGTGGCGATCAACAGGCCCAAAGCGCCCACGCCCATCACCACATTGCGCAAGCCCATGCTCAGGCTGGAACCCACCACCGTTTGCACCAAGGTGGTGTCGGTGGTCAGGCGGCTCAGCACCTCGCCGGTGGCGGTGGTCTCAAAAAAGGCTGGGCTTTGCTTCACCACATGGGCATAGACGGCATTGCGCAGGTCGATGGGCTTGGCGGTGCCGATGTCCATGCCGCGATAGACCAGTGCGGAGTCGACGCTGATGATCTCCACCGGCAATACCTTAGCCACACGCAGGGCCAAAGCAGTTTTGCCGCTGGCGGTGGGCCCGGCCAGGCCGATCCAAGGCAAAGTGGCATCACTCATGAAGCCGAAGCCTGAGGGAGTTGACCAAAACGCTGCACCACCGTCCAAGCGGTCAGGCTGGTCAACGCCGCAAAAAAGCACAGGCCGCTGGCCAGCACCAGCACGCTGCCGTCCATGGCCTGCCCCAACCACAAACCGGTGGCAAATGCGGTGGCGGCCAGCACAAAGCCCGACAGGGCTGAAGCCACACCCGCCATCTGCGGAAAGGCCCCTACCGACGCCGTTTGGCCACAGGGCTGGTGGATGCCGTGGCCAAACGTATAGACCCAATGCGCCACCATCACGGGCCAGGCCGCTTTCTGCCCGCTCAGGGCCAAGCCCAGCAGGCCCAGGCCACCCGCCGCCGTGGCAAAGGCTCCGCGCCACACCGTGCCCAGCAAGCCGTGGCGAAGCAGCAAGCGGCGGCATAGAAAAGTGCCTGCGATATAGCTCAGTGAGCCCACGGCCATCACCGCGCCATAAGCCCAAGGTGCCAACCCCAAGCCGCCGATGTAGACAAAGGAGCTGCCGGCCAAAAGCACAAACAAACCACCGTAGGTGAAACTGGAGAGTGCCGTCCAAGCCCGAAAGCCGGTGTGTGCCGACACCGTGCGCATGGCTGCCAGCCAAGGCCCCAAGCGCAAGGCATCAGGGCGCTTCTGGGCCAAGGTTTCCGGCAAGCGCCACCACAACAGTACGGCCCAGACCATCGTGGCGGCCACAAACAAGCCCACACCCCGCGTGTGCAGGTTCGCAGGCAGGTGAGGGACGGCGGACCGGTTGGCCTCTGCGACGAGGAAATGTAAGGCCGCCAGGCCGACCGCCAGCATGGCAGCAAACACTCTCATGAAGCTTTGCAACATGGCAAGGGTTTGATCTCGGTGGGCAGGGCTCAGCCAATGGGCTTTGTTTGGAATGTCGAGAAACTTGCCGCCAGCCGTCAGGCGCTCAATGGGCAGCAAGCCCAGCACCACTGGGATCACCACCATCAGCAGTGTCCAGATGGTGAGATGTGCAGACCTGGACATGAAGCCCTCCGCGTGCCCGTCGAAAGCGAAGGCGCTGGCAACTGTGGTCGGCATGCCGCTGGCAAGGTAGATGGCATGAGCCCACAAGCTCAGAATCAGGCCGATCAGCAGGGCGTTAGCAAGGCGGCTGGGCATGTGTGGCTCATTGGTAGAGGGTGCCGGTGTTAACGATGGGCTGGGTCTCGCGGTCAGAGCAAAGGACCACCAGCAGATTGGACACCATGGCGGCTTTGCGCTCGTCGTCCAACTCGACAATGGATCTCTCAGACAAGCCCTTGAGTGCGGCCTCGACCATGCTGACGGCACCTTGCACGATCTTGGCGCGGGCGCTGATCACGGCTTCGGCTTGTTGGCGGCGCAGCATCACCTGGGCGATCTCGGGTGCATAGGCCAGGTGGGTCAGCTTGGCGTCCATCACCTCGACGCCGGCGTCGCCGCAGCGGGCTTGCAGCTCTTGGCGCAGACCATGGGTGACTTCGTCCACGCTGCCGCGCAGCGTGATCTCGCCACTGTCGGGGTGCTCGCCTTCGTCATAGGCATAGAGCGAGGCCAAGTGCCGCAAGCCGGCTTCGGCCTGCACCCGGACATACAGCTCAAAGTCGTCCACCGAGTAGGCCGCGCGGGCCGCGTCATTGACGCGCCAGACCACCGCCGCGCTGATTTCTATCGGGTTGCCGCGCTTGTCGTTGACCTTCAGCGTCGGGGTGTTCTGGTTGCGGGCCCGCAGCGACAAGCGCCGCTTGGCCAGCAAGGGGTTGGCCCAGCGCAGGCCTTCGGCGCGGTCAGTGCCCTTGTAGGCACCAAACAAGTTGAGCAGCGTGCAGGTATTGGGCTGCTGCATGTACAAGCCCACCAAGCTGAGAACCCCGAACACGGCCAATCCCAGCGAGATGGCTGCTGCCCACAGGCCCAAAGCCAGCGTGACCCCTGAAAGCGGCAAGCCTGCCGCCAGTGTGATGGCGGCGATGCCCAGCCCGGCCATCACATAGCCATTGCTGGACTGAAAGGATCGGTCCGAATACGTGTGTGCGAAGTTGGACACAGGCGCTCTCCGTTTTGGAATCAAAGTGATATCACTTTAATATGTTTTGACAAGACCCGCAAGGCCTGCGCTTGACCGCCTGGATGTCCTCGGGAAATCGCTCCCCCCTAGTTCCGCAAAATTGCACTGCGCGATGGGCGGGCTGGCGACATACTGAGGGCTGCGGAGAGTGGATTTGTCACAGGCTTGGCCTACAGTTGGGTAGTCGATTGGCCGAAGTGAGTCGGACCCCCGCGCAAAAGGACTCTTTGAGATGACGACGAAAGACACCAGCCCTGCATGGCCTCAGCGTTTGGCCCAATGGGTCAGCCGCTTTAGCCTGGGCTCTGCGTGGATGTTCCAGGCTGGCGTGGGGGGCTTGGTCGCGGCTGGGGTGGCCACCTTGTTGGTGGCATTGGACGGCGTCTCCTGGAACACGGCGGCCCTGGCGGGTCTGTTGGCCTTGATACCGGCTTTGCTGGCGGGCGGAGTGGCTTTGCACATGGCCCGAACCCTGGCGCAATCCGCCTCCCAGCGCGAGGCACTGAGCTTGGAAGATGAGCTCACTGGCGTCAGCAACCGCCGCCAATTCTTGCGGCTGGCCGAGCGCGAATGGTCGCGCTGCCGCCGCTATGGCGACAACGGGGCCTTGTTGCTGATTGACGCTGACCACTTACGCCGCATCAACGACAACCTTGGCCAGCGTTGTGGCGACGCCATCTTGTTGGAGGTGACCCGCCGCATCAGCGCCACGCTGCGCCAGTCTGACCTCTTGGCTCGCTTTGGTGGGGCCGAAATGGCGGTCTACCTGCCGCATACCGACCCGCTGGGTGCGCTGGACGCGGCAGAGCGGATTCGTCAGCAAGTGGCTTCTACGCCGTTCCGCTGGGAGCAGGCGCATGTAGTCGTCACCGTGAGTGTGGGGGTGGCCCATGTCCACGGCGGGCAGTTGGCGCTGGACGCGCTGGTGCATGAGGCCGAAGCAGCGCTGAATGCTGCAAAAGAGGCGGGGCGCAATTGTGTGCGAGCCGCCCCGATCCAGCCTCGCCGAGACGAAACCCGCTCGGTCAACGCGGGCTGAGCGCCTGCCCCTTCTCTGCCTTTTTCAGGGCAGGGCCGGTGGTGTCGGGCAAGCTTTTGCAAACCGGCCTACGGTGTCTAGCAGGCGGGTTGCAACATCGGGGGCCTCGGCGGCCAAGGGGTGGCGTTCCAGGCTGCGCAACCAAGTCAATTGGCGCTTGGCCAACTGCCGGGTGGCAGCGCAACCGGTGTCCATCACCTGGGCCTGCAGCGTTTGACCCGTGAGCCCTGCATCCAGCGCCTCCCACACTTGGCGATAGCCCACGCAGCGCATGGCGGGCAGGTTCAGGTGCAAGTCACCACGGGCTCGCAAGGCCAGCACTTCACCCACAAAGTTGGCCTGCCACATCTGCTCAAAACGCTGCTGAATGCGCTGGTGCAACCAGGCACGTTCGGTGGGTTCCAGAGAGATGAGTAGGTGCGCCCCGGTGGGCGGGCGCTCAGCTTGCCCGCGCGTATGAAACGCGGAGAGCGGCTGGCCAGACACCCGCCAGACCTCCAAGGCACGCTGAATGCGCTGTGCATCCATGGGGGCCAGGCGGGCGGCCGTAGCGGGGTCGACCTGGGCGAGCTGGGCATGCATGGCAGGCCAGCCCAGGCGTGCGGCTTCAGCGTCCAGCTCAGCTCTGACCTGGGGGTTGGCCGCGGGTAGCGCATCGATGCCGTCGATCAGGGCCTTGAAATACAGCATGGTGCCACCCACCAGCACAGGCCAGCGGCCACGGGCATGAATGTCGGCCATCAAGCTCTGGGCCTCTTGCACAAAGCGCGCCGCCGAGTAGGCCTCGGTCGGGTCCAGGATGTCGATCAAGNAGTTCCAAGCCGTGGTTCAGCAGTTTCATGTCCTCTTCTGGGAAGGCACCTTCGCGTTGGTACTCCACCCTCACCAGGTACTCTTTTTCGACGTTACTGTCTTCACCAATCAGGTGCTTGGCAATGCGGCCGTCTTGGGTCAGCACCAGCAGGCCGGTCGAATCAATGTCCAGCCGCCCTGCCGGGGCCAGCCCGCGCGCATGGCCAGGGTGGAAGGGCTTGCGGACGGGGTCTTCTTCCCAGCGGTTGGCGGCGGTCACCAGCACGCTGGCGGGCTCATAGCCGTCTTCAGCCTGGCCGGAGACATAGCCGATGGGCTTGTTGATCAAAATCGTCACGCGCTGCGCTTGCTGCTGATGCGCGGCAGGGTCAATGTCGATGCGGGCGGTGGGCAGCACGCGCTGCCCCAACTCGGCCATCACGCCGTCCACCTTGACCCACCCAGCGGCGATCCAGTCGTCGGCCTCGCGGCGCGATGACACGCCACGGTCAGCCAGCACCTTGGACAGGCGCACGCCTTCAGGATTGGGGGTGGAGCGGCCCTCGGGAGCGTATTCGGAACGCGGAATGCGCACAGGCGGGCGGCTGTCATCACGGCGGAAGGCGGCTTCGCGGTCGCCTTGGGGCGGTGCGACGCGCCGGCGGTCAGCCTGACGGTCATCCCGGAATGCCGGCCCTCGGCGCTCGCTGCGCTGCGGCGGCTGCTGGCCCCAGGGCTCAGGCCGCCGCTCAGGGCGGCGGTCGGCGTTGTAGGCGGGACGGTCTTCGGCGTGGCGCTCTGGGCGGCCTCCGAAGGACCCTTCCGGGCGCCGATCTGGCCGCGCACCGGGTGGGCCGTCAAAGCGCTGAGGGCCGCGCTGGTCATTGAAGGGGCGGCGGTCGTCGCGGCGAGGCTCATCACGGCGCGGGCCGTAGCCACCTTGGGGGCGGTCAAAGCTGCGCTCGGGGGCGCGATCGAAGGAACGCTCGACGCACAGCACCATGGCAGGCCATGGTGGCGAGCATATCGTCTCGGGCGCGCGTCACCAAACGCCCGGCCTCGGCGGCGTCCACCTCGTTCATGTCATGCAGCACGGCACGCGCCAGTTCCACGGGGTCGGCGTCGGGCAGGGCGGCAGGGCGGGCGCGCACCGCCAGGCTGGTGGGGCCGAGCGGCGAGATGTCCAAACCCAGGGCGTGGAGTTCCTCATGGCGGGTCTCGACCAAGGCCACCTCGGTGGGCGTGGCGGCAAAGGTGGCGGGGATGAGCAGCGGCTGCGAGGCCAAGGCGGCGTTGTTGGCTGCTGCCTTCAGGCGTTCATAAACAATGCGCTCGTGGGCGGCGTGCATGTCCACAATCACCAGGCCCTGGGCGTTTTGCGCGAGCACATAGACACCGTGCAGTTGGCCCAAGGCCCGACCCAGGGGCCAGTCTTCGCTGGCGGGGGCATTTGTGGCTGTAGCGGCGAAAGATGCCAACAGCGGGCCTGCGGTGGGCTGCGGGTCCAGCGGGTGGCCTTGCCAACCCGGTGTGGCCTCGCGTGCCATCAAGGGGCTCGCCGGGGCGGGGGCCATCAGCGGGGCCAAGTCGGCCAAGCTCAGGCGCGATTGCTGGGCGGTGAAGGGTAGGCCTTGGGGCCGCGCCCACGCAGCGCTGCTGGCCTCGGCGTTGAAGGATGAGCCGCCGCGGGCACTCGCCCCAAACTGAGAGGGCTGAGTCTCCAAGGCCGGTGCTGCACTGGACGCTGCTGGCGCAAGCTGCGCCCCCGCCGTGGTGGACAGCGCGGCGTCCACCGCCCGGCGCACCGCCTGATAGACCTCGCCCGACTCTCTGAAGCGCACTTCGATCTTGGTGGGGTGGACGTTCACATCGACGCGAGTCGGGTCGATGTCGATGAACAGCACATAGGTGGGCTGGCGCTGGCCGTGCAGCACATCTTCATAGGCGCTGCGCAGCGCGTGGGTGATGAGCTTGTCGCGCACATAGCGGCCGTTGACATAGGCGTATTGCTGGTCAGACCGGTTGCGGGCGGCTTCGGGCAGGCCGATGCGGCCTTGCACGCGCATGGGGCCTACCGGCACATCGACCGCGCGGCTTTTGTCCACAAACTCTGGGCCCAGCACATCGGCCATGCGTTGTTCGTGGGTGGCTTTGCGCCACTGGGCAATGAGCTTGCCGTCATGCCACAGCGCAAAGCTCACATCAGGTCGGGCCAGGGCGTGGCGCTTCAGGGCTTCGAGGGCATGGGCCAGCTCGGTGGCGTCGCTCTTCAAAAACTTGCGGCGAGCCGGCGTGCTGAAAAACAGCTCGCGCACCTCGATGCTGGTGCCCGTGGCGCGGGCAGCAGGGGCCAGCTCGCCGCTGCGGGCCTCTAGGCGCTGGGCATGCGGGGCGTCGGGCGTGCGGCTGGTGATGGCCATGTCCGACACCGAGGCAATGGCGGCCAGCGCCTCGCCCCGAAAGCCCATGGTCATCACACCTTCCAGCTCGGCCAGCGAGCCGATCTTGCTGGTGGCATGGCGTTTGAGCGCCAGCGGGATCTCTTCAGCGGGAATGCCGCAGCCATCGTCTTCAATGACGATGGCGCGCACGCCACCCGCGCTCAGGCGCACGGTCACTTGGCTGGCCCCGGCATCCAGCGCGTTGTCCACCAGCTCCCGCACCACCGAGGCGGGCCGCTCCACCACCTCACCCGCCGCAATTTGGCTGACCAGTTCGTCAGGCAGTTCGCGGATGGGGCGGCGCTGGGCAGCGTTGGCCGGTGCAGGGGTGTCTGGAGACTCGGTGACATTCATCCCCCGATTGTAGAGAGCGGCCCTTCAGCGCCCGCTCAGTGCCCACACAGAGGGGCTTGCCATAATGCCCCGCATGGACTTTCTTCCCCTTCTGATCGACTTTGTCCTGCATGTGGACAAGCATCTCGCGGCCTTTGTGGCCAACTACGGCGCCTGGGTGTATGCCCTGCTGTTTGTGATCATCTTCGTGGAAACCGGCGTGGTGGTCATGCCCTTCCTGCCGGGCGACTCACTGCTTTTTGTGGTGGGTGCCATGTGCGGCACCGGCGTGATGGCGCTGGAGATTGCCATGCCTCTGCTTTTGGTGGCGGCGATAGCCGGCAACCAGACCAACTACAGCATTGGCCGCTACTTTGGCCCCAAAGTCTTCCAGTGGGAGAACTCGCGCTTCTTCAACAAAAAGGCCTTTGACCAGGCGCATGCCTTTTACGAGAAGCACGGCGGTGTGACCATCGTCATCGCCCGCTTCATGCCCTTTGTGCGTACCTTCGCGCCCTTTGTGGCGGGCGTCGCCGCCATGACCCGCAGCAAGTTCACTGCCTACGATGTGGCTGGCGGCGCACTGTGGGTGTGCGGGCTGACCACCGCTGGCTATCTGTTTGGCAACATCCCCTGGGTGCAAGCCAACCTGTCCAAAATCATCTGGGCGATGATTGTGATTCCGGGCATCTTGGTGATTGTGGGGAGCATTCGGGCGAAGATGAAGGGGAGTGAGGCGGGTTGACTGCTTCGAAAGTGGAGGCCTGTATGACTGTCTTGACAACCCCCCGTTTGCGCCTAGAGCCGATCAGCGACCAGCATCTCGACGGACTGCACGCGATGAACGCACTGCCAGAAGTGATGCAGTACATCAGCGGCCAAGGCGAGACACTGGAGCAAACGGCGGCCTTTGTCGCGCGGGTCAAGCGCTGCTGGGCAGCGTGGGGCACAAGTTGGTGGGCCTTGATCCACCTGCAGAGCGGCCGCGTGGCTGGCGCAGGGTGCATTCAATACAGGCTAGCGAACTGGGCGCGCTACTGAGTTCCTTCTAGAAGCTTTTCGGGTAGATGTCAGGTGGGTGTCGGGGGGATGTCGTCACCGCCAATGCAAGTTCCGGCACAAGATTGATCTGCACCGACCACCGAGCACATTCATGATCCTTAAGCAACTTCGCCTCAGCCGCCACCTGTCCCAAGAGCAACTCGCCCAAATGTCCGGGCTGAGTGTTCGCACGATTCAGCGTATCGAAAGCGGCCAGAGTCCGAGCCTGGAATCACTAAAGTGTTTGGCAGCAGTGCTTGAAATTGATGTCCAAACCCTTACCCAGGAGAAATTCATCATGGACAAACACTCGGATCGTTGGCAACAGCTACCTTTAGGCCTTAAGTGGCTTTTTGCGCTCAATTTTTTCAGCCTTCGTCCGTCCCGAAAGTCCGCAAGAAACGTCGAGCTCATCTCCCATTTGTTCGGTTTCGTGTTTTGCTGTTTGGGCTTTATCAGCGAGCCGGCATTGGTGGGCGGTGTGATTCTGCTCGCCAATGCCTATCTCTTCCGCCTGCATCTTTGGGTCGGGGATAGATATGGTGCTTGGTACGACCCAGAAGATAGTGACTTACCAAGGCGAAAGTTAGTGTGAGGTCGTCGATCGGGCACCTAGGCGAAGGCAGACGGTCTCACAACTGCGATGGTCTCAACGCAGCCTAGGTGCCACCCGCGTCTCCAGCCCCGCTGCCCGGTACTCCGGCACCAGCTTGCACTCTCCCCCAAACCTGGGCTGCACAGCCTTGCAGCGCTGCAGCAGGCCCTGCGGCGTGGGCTTCTCGCCTCGGTCTATCCAGGCCAGCAGGGCGTCCATGGCGGCGGGGTATTCGGCGTCGTGCAGATAGCTGTGTTCGGCGCTGTCAGAGTAGGTTTGCACCAGCCACTGTGCATTGCCGGCTTGGCGCATGGCGTCGGCAAAGACGCTGTCCATCTCTACAAAGGCGGTGGCGTCGTGAATGCCGCGCAGGCTTAAGACGGGTTTGCTGATCTTGCCTTGGGGGTCGGTGTCGGCCGCCAAAGTGGCCACTGCCTGTGGGTCGGCGGCATACCGGGGCACTTTGGCGTTCAGAGTGTCTTGGCCGGTGGCTGCGGTGTAGACCACGCCGATGTTGCCAAAGGGGTTCTTGCCGCCGGTGCGCTTTTGCACGATGTCCTGAAAGTGCCAGGTCGCCCAGTTCAGGTGGCCGATGAGGCTGCGCTCGGGGATGCGGGCTTGGCGGGTCAGGGTGTCCAGCGCTTGCTGTTGGGCCGGCGTGCGCTTGTCAGCAGCCAAGTTGACACCGGTGCAGTCGTTCACGCGCTGGGCCAGGTCAGCCCGGGTGAGCTTGCTGTCGGGCGGCAAGCCCATCCAAACGGGATACTGGGCTTCATCGGGCTTGGGGTGGGTGCCGCAGACGGCTTGGTAGACCACGCGCAAGTCCAGCCGAAAGTCATAGGAGCGGGTGCCTCCGGCCAGCACGCCGCTGGTCAACAGCACGCCGTCCACGTTCTTCGGATATATCTCTGCGCCAATGGCCGCCACGCCAGCGCCCCAGCTTTGGCCGTGCAGCACGGTGCGGCGGGGTGCGGCCACTTCTTTGTTGAACAGCAGGCGCAGGCGTTCGGTGTCCTCCGCAGCGGCCCTTACGGCCACGCCCCCTTGGCGAAAGGTGGAGCCCGCCCAGGCATGGCCTGCCCTGACCATGATGGACCAGCGCTGCAAGTCTGCGGCGCTGCGCTCAGCATTGGGCGTCCCCAACTCAGGCCCACCGTGGGCGTGCATCACCAGCACGCCACTCCACTGGGCCGGCATGGCGATCCACCAAAAGGCCCCAGCCTCGTCTTTGCCGCTCAGGCATTGGGTGCCTTCAGGCAAGCCGGTGGGGCAGGTGGCACGGGCCGGGTGTTGGCTCAAGTTGGGGGTTACGGTGACTGCGGAGCCGGTACTGGCACAACCCCCCAAGAGGCCAAGCAAGCTTGCCAAACCCAGGCCGGCCAGCTTGTGGCCAACACCCAAAAAACTATGCAACTTCAACGACGCCACAGCAACCTCACTCAAGAAAGAAACTTGCCCCATCTTAGGCAGCTCTCCCTGACCGACAATACGTAGTTGCACGTCAAGTTGGTCCACCGGCCCCCATTCCTTTTCATGAGAGACGCTTCCGAAGTTTGGGCCTTGTTGGACGACAGCCAGCAAGGCCATGCCCGCCTCTACACCGACTTTGTGCGAGAGCACCGTTGCGAGCAGCCTGCCCTGCTGGACACCCTTTGGCAGCAAGCCCAGGCCGACCAAACCCAGGGTCTGCACGCCGTGCTGCTGGCCGACTATGAGTGGGGAGTAGCCCTGCAGAGGGGCGGCAAGCCAAGCTCGCTGGACGATGCGCGCGCACCGGCGCTGCGGGTGCTGATGTTTGCCCAAGCGCAGCGCTTGGATGAGGCCGCCACGGCCGCCTGGCTGCAGGCCCAAGACAGCGCACACACCGCACCCAGCCCCGCCGGCCCCTTGGGCTTGAGCGCCCGCATGGACGAAGCCGCCTATGTGCAGGCCGTGGCCGCCGTGCAGGAGGCCATTCGCCAAGGCATCAGCTACCAAGTTAACTTGACGTATCGGGTGGAGGGCGCGGTGCACGGCTCGCCCGTGGCGCTTTACCGCCGCCTGCGCGCGCGCCAGCCTGTGGCCTATGGGGCGCTGATCCTGTTGCCCGAAGGCGGCGAGGTACCCAGGCGCTGGGCTTTGCGTGCGACGAGAGCCAGGTCACAGCGGCGCTGGACCAGGCTTTGAGTGATTTGGTGCAGCAGTCCTCCACCATCACCACCCCCGCAGCCCGCTTGCGCTTGAGCCTGAACCGGCGCGGCGCTGTTGCCGTTCAGGTGGAGCCTCTGCCCGATCTGCCCCTAGGCCCCGCACTCTTGGGCCTGAGCCCGCAGCGCCTGCCCAACGCCCAACCCTTGGCCGCCTACAAGACCACGCTGCGCAGCCATTACGACGCCGCCGTGCGCGCCGCCATGGCGCAGGGCCAGTTTGACCAGCTCTTCCTGACAGAGGGCGGCTGGCTCACAGAAGGTGGGCGAAGCAGCGTCATTGTCAAACTGGCGGGCCAGTGGTGCACGCCCCCGGTGGCCGATGGCGCGCTACCCGGTGTGGCCCGCGCCCAGGTCTTGGCGAACGGCCTAGACGGCCAGCCCGTGCTGGAGCGCCGCATCTGGGCGGCGGAGCTAGAACACGCCCAAGATTGGCGCGTGTGCAATGCGCTGCGGGGCGTGTTGCCTGCTCAACTGGTGCGATTGCGCGACAGCGGCGGGTTCTTGGCGAAGTAGCGCTCCACCCCGGTGAAGATGGCCTCGACCAAGCGCTCTTGGTACTCGGGGTCGCGCAGGCGCTGTTCTTCGGTGGGGTTGGAGATGAAGGCCGTCTCTACCAATATCGAAGGGATGTCCGGGGCCTTGAGCACGGCAAAGCCCGCTTGCTCGACATCGCGTTTATGCAGGCGGCCGACCTTGCCGATGTTGCGCAGCACTTCAGAGCCGACCTTGAGGCTGTCTTTGATCTGGGCGGCGGTGCTCATGTCCAGCAGGGCTTTGAGCACCTGTGCGTCTTTGACATTGGTGTTGACGCCGCCCACCACATCGGCGGCGTTTTCTTTTTTGGCCATCCAGCGGGCGGCTGCGGAGGAGGCCCCACTTTGGCTCAGGGCGAAGACGCTGGCCCCGCGTGCCTCGGGCGTGAAAAAGGCATCGGCATGAATGGAGATAAAGAGGTCGGCCTGCACGCGGCGGGCTTTGTTAACGCGGTCGTAGAGCGGCACAAAGAAGTCGGCGTCACGCGTCATCACGGCGCGCATGCCGGGCTTTTTGTTGATGCGGTCGCGCAGTTGCAGGGCCACTTGCAGCACCACGTCTTTTTCACGCAGGCCGCTGGGGCCGATGGCACCGGGGTCTTCGCCCCCGTGGCCGGGGTCGATGGCCACGATGATGAGGCGGTTGATGCGGTCTTTCAGCTCGCGTGAGGGTGGCGGCGGTGGCGCAGGGGTTTGCAGCGGCGCGGTAGGTGCGGGGCTTGGGCTGCCGCCTGGGCCCATGGCGCCCGGTGCAGGGGCTGGCTGCAACACGGGTTTGTCGACCTTTCCAATCAACTCGCCCAGGGCGTCTTGCACGCTCTGGGCGGCTTCGCGTTCGGCCTGGGCCTTTTCGGCGACCAAGGCCACCATCGGGTCTGTGGCTTGGGTGGGGTAGAGGTCAAACACCAAGCGGTGCTGGTAGGCGGCCACGGGCATTAAGGTGAATTGCTCGGGCCGCACGCTTTGCTTGAGGTCGAACACCAGGCGCACCACGCGGGGCTGGTACTGGCCCACGCGCACACCGGCAATAAAGGGGTCGTCGGGGCGGACTTTGCCCACCAGATCACGCAGGGCAGGGCTCAGCTCCAGGTTGTCGATGTCAATGACCAGACGCTCTGGGTTTTGCGCCATCAGGTGATGGGCAGCCAGAGGGCGGTCAGACTCGATGGTGACGCGGGTGTAGTCCGCCGCTGGCCACACCCGCACCGCGACGATGGAGGCCCCAAACGCCAGCTCGGCCGCACCGAGGCTGAGCACCAAGAAAGACACGCCCTGCAGGGCCTCGCGGCGCTTCATGCCAGCAGCTCCTGGCCCAGGGGGGTGAGGGCTTCCAGGGTGGCTTCTCGGCTGTCGTCGGCTTGAATACGCAGGCGGATGCGCAGGTCGGGCCGCGGCAGGCGGCCGGTGACTTTGTCGGCCCATTCACACAGCTTGAGCCCGGGGGCGGCAAACACCTCGCGAAAACCGGCGTCCTCCCATTCTTCGGGGCGTTCAAAGCGGTAGAAGTCAAAGTGGGAGACGGCCAAGGGTTGCTGGCCAGCGCGCTGAATCTCGTAGGGCTCCACCACGGCATAGGTGGGGCTCTTGATGCGGCCTTGCACGCGCATGGGGCCTACCGGCACATCGACCGCGCGGCTTTTGTCCACAAACTCTGGGCCCAGCACATCGGCCATGCGTTGTTCGTGGGTGGCTTTGCGCCACTGGGCAATGAGCTTGCCGTCATGCCACAGCGCAAAGCTCACATCAGGTCGGGCCAGGGCGTNTGCAAAGGCCACCACCACGGTTTGTTGGCCTGCTGGCAAATCTGCCATCAAGACCAAGCCCAGAGCAATGGCGGGCAAGAGCAGATGCCGAATCCCCAGCAAACCCGCAGCCAAGCGGGGGGCTTCTTGCAGTGCCCCCATGCGCAGGCCCGCGCCCACCGCCATCAGGCCCAAGGGCAGGGCGGCCGCGCCCATGCGCGCCAGGGTGATCTGTGCCACCTCGGGCACAGGCAGGCCGCTGAGGTTGGTGGCCAGGCCCGCCACCGTGCCAATGATGAGGGGGTTGCGCAGCAGCTCTTTGCCCAATGATTGCCCGCCTTGGCGCGCCAGTGGCCATACGGCGGCCACGTTGCACAGCGGCACACACAGCGCAATCAACAAGGCCATCCAGGCTACAGATTGCGCACCACCCAGGCGCTCGGCCAGCGCCAGGGCGACATAAGAGTTGAACCGAAACGCGGTTTGCGCGCCAGAGGCGTGCGTGAGGGCATTCACGCCAGGCCAATGCGCCAAGCTGTAGGCCAGGGCAATGCCGCAGGCCACCACAGCCAGGCCGCAGCCAGCCAGGGTGAGCAAGGCCCCAGGCTGCAAGGGCTGGCGCACGATGGCCACAAACAACAGGGCAGGGAAAAGCAGGTAGTAAACCAGGCGCTCCACGCCTTCCCACACCGGGCGGTTCAGGGGGGTGTGTTGGCAGACCAAAAACCCGGCGGCAATCAGCAAAAAATCGGGCAGCAACAGCAAAACATGGCTCATGCCTGCGAGTGTGCCAGCCTATGGTGTTGAGGTGGCTGTGTAGACTGCGTACACACCATGAGCACTGCCACCAAGCCTGCCCCTCGGGGGGCGCAAAACCCCCCCAGCGCTCCCAGCGGCCCTGCGCCGACGCCCGAGATTGACGCCTTTATGGACGCGCTCTGGTTAGAGGACGGCCTGGCCGCCAACACCCTGGCCGCCTACCGCCGTGACCTGAGCCTGCTGGCCCAGTGGCTGCGTGAGCAAGGGCATGCCGATACCTTGACCGGCGCGACCGAAGCCGATCTGCGCGGCTATTTGCTGGCGCGCCATGCCACCAGCAAGGCCACCAGTGCCAACCGGCGCTTGGCCGTCTTCCGGCGCTTTTATCGCTGGGCGCTGCGGGAGTCCTTGCTCAGCAGCGACCCCACGCTCAAACTCACCAGCGCACGCCAGCCCTTGCGCATTCCCAAGACTCTGAGCGAGGCCCAGGTGGAGGCGCTGATGCAGGCCCCCGACGTGAACACGCCGCTGGGCCTGCGCGACCGCTGCATGTTGGAGCTGATGTATGCCAGTGGCCTGCGGGTGAGCGAACTGGTGGACTTGGCCAGCATCCGGGTTAGCCTTGCGGACGGTGTGCTCCATGCCCACGGCAAGGGGTCCAAAGAGCGCCTGGTGCCCTTTGGCGAGCAGGCGCGCGACTGGCTACAGCGCTATGTGGCCGAGGCCCGTGGCGCGATCTTGGCGGGCCAACAAAGCCCGGCCTTGTTTGTGACGGCCAGAGGCGGCCCCATGACACGGCAAATGTTTTGGACGCTGGTGAAGCGCCATGCGCTGACAGCGGGGATCACTCAAGCCCTGTCACCCCATACCTTGCGGCATGCCTTTGCCACCCATCTGCTGAACCATGGTGCCGACCTGCGCGCGGTGCAAATGTTGCTGGGGCATGCCGACATTTCCACCACCACCATCTACACCCATGTGGCCCGCGAGCGGCTAAAAACCCTGCACGCCTTGCACCACCCCAGAGGCTGAACCCAAGCCCACGCCTTTGGGGCCAAAAAAAACTGGCCCGAAGGCCAGTTTTGCAGAGACCGTTTGCGGCCGGGCCGCTGCGGTCAGAAGTTGTGACGCACGCCAAAGGCCACTGAGGTGAAGTTGCCAGCGGAGTAGATCTTCAGCTTGTCGTCGTCGCCTACGCGGGTGAAGAAGGCGTAGACCTTGGTGCGCTTGCTCAGGTTCTGGTTCACGCCAAAGGTGAACTGATGAGCGCTAGAACCCGGCAAACCTTGGATGTCGCTCGCTGCCCCGATGTTTGCGTGCAACTCAGTCGCACCCATGGTGTACTGGGCTGACAAACGGAAGTTGTTGCGGTTACCGCCCAACACGTTGTCGCGCTGATAGTAACCACCAAAGGTGACTGGCCCCAACTCGTACAGGGCACGCAAGGCCAATTGCTTGTCGTCACCCAGCTTGCTGAAGCCGGCACCCAGGTGCAGCTTGCCCATGTCGTAGTTCGCGGCCAAGTCAACGCCACGATCACCATTGCCATTGGCCTCTTGAAGGGCGATTTCGCCCACAAACCCGCCCATGGCTGGGGTGCGATAGGCTACTTTGCGACTGCCGTTAAAACCATTGGCATCGGTGTACAGCTTGTCCGCAGAAGTGCCGGTGTCATGGTTGTGCATGCTGACGTAATCCGCCGTGGCAAAGTAGGCTTCGCTGGTATGCTGGTGGTGCTGCCGTCTTTGATGCGCTCCATGGTCACATTGAGGCGGCCATAGATATTGACGCTGCTTTGAGCAAAAGCGGGGGCCGCGATAGCGGTGGATAAGGCGGCAAGGGTAATCAGCTTTTTCATTTAATTCCTCCTGAAGATGGGACTCCATTGGCGCAAGACGAACTGAGAGCCCCGAAATGCAGGCGCTCAATAACTGCGGTGCCAGAGATGCAGTTTAGGACTGGCAAGCAAAAAGTTAACACTTTTGGTCTGCCTGCGAGCCGTAGTGTGAGCAGATGTTGCCATGTTGCAACGAGAAGTGCATCCCTAAGGTGACTGACAATGCGAGGGATGGACCACACCTTTGTTTCTGCCCTGGTTTTGCTGTTGCTGGTGCTCGACCCCTTCGGCAGCCTGCCCATTTTTATTGCCGTCATGCGCGGCGTTGCCCCCGAGCGGCGAACGAGGGTCGCTATTCGCGAGGTCAGCCTAGCCTTTGGCGTATTGCTGGCCTTTATGTTCGCAGGGCAAGGGTTTTTGAACCTGATGCACCTCTCAGAGCGCTCTTTGGAGGTGGCCGGTGGGGTGATTCTGCTCATCATCGCCATTCGCATGATCTTTGCCACTGGGGGCGAGATCTACGCCAGCGATGGGGACCGCGAACCCATGATCTTCCCGCTGGCGGTGCCTCTGCTGGCGGGCCCTTCGGCCATGGCCACCGTGCTCTTGCTGGCCTCACGCCAGCCGGAGCGCATCACCCACTGGGTGGCGGCACTCACCCTGGCCATGGCCATCAGTGGCTTGGTGCTCTTGATGGCCGACCGCATTCGCAAGCTCTTGGGCACGCCCATGGTCTCGGCCATTGAAAAGCTGATGGGCCTGGTGCTGACCGCCATTGCGGTCGAGATGATCTTGGCGGGCCTGAAGCGCTATTTCTTCGATCCCCTCTAAGCCTGCAGCCATATAGGAAAAAGGCAGCCACTAGGGCTGCCTTTTGCGTTGCGTAGGTCTCTTTGGAGGCCAGCTCAGCGCCCCCGCTGGTGCGCCGGTGCCTCTAGCCTTTGGGCCAGGGTAGAGAGCACCAAGGTCAAGATCAGGTACATGGCCGAAATAGCCAGATAGGGTTCCCAGTAGCGGGAGTAAGCCCCTGCCACCGTGCGTGCTGCCAGCGCCAACTCGGCCAGGCCAATCGCAGAGACCAAGGACGAATCTTTGATGAGTGTGACGCCCTCGTTCACCAGGGCTGGCACCATGCGCCGGAACGCCTGCGGCAAGATCACAAAGCGCATGGCCTGCCCGTGGGTGAGCCCCAGGCTCCATGCGGCCTGGGTTTGGCCCGTGTGAATGCTTTGAATGCCTGCCCGGAAGATCTCCGAGATATAGGCCCCGGCATTCAGCGAGAGCGCCACCGCGCCCGAGAAGAAGGCACCGTGTTCCTGGCGGAATTCGCGGGCCAACTCGCCAGACATCAGCAGGCCATGCTCAGGGTGAACCAAGGCCGGCATGACCGCAAAGTGCACCAACAAGATTTGCACAAACAGCGGTGTGCCGCGAAAGAAAGTGACGTAAGCCGTGGTCAGGCCTCGGGCCGCCTTGAGCAGCAGGTTCAAAGGCTGAGATTTCAAGGGGGGCGCGTCGCGTGAGCTGCTGACCAGCCCCAGCACCGCGCCCAGCGCCAAGCCCACCACAATGGCCACCAAGGTGAGCTCAATCGTGGTGAGCAAGCCCGCCATGAACAAGGGCCAGTAGCCCGAAAGAATGTCCCAACGTAAGTCCATGTGAGCTCTTTTCTGGCGCGTTCAGCCTATCAGTTGGAGGCTGCGGAGGCCATGGCGGCAGGTGCTGCGGCAGCCGCAGGCTCCATGCCAAAGGTCTTCTTGTAGATGGCGTTGTAGGTGCCATCGGCCTTCACGGCGGCCAAGCCTTTGTTGATCTGAGCCAGCAGCTCGGCATTGCCCTTCTTCACGGCGATACCGTATTGCTCAGGCGCGAAGGACTTGGTGTCCGAGACGGTCTTGAACTTGGCACCGCTGTTGTTGGCCACGTAGTGAATGACCACGCCGTTGTCGGCCACCACGGCGTCCACGCCACCAGCTTCCAGCTCTTTCAAGGCCAGCGGGGTGGATTCAAAGCGCTTGATGGTGGTCGAAGTCTTGCCTTGCAACTTGGTCACGACTTCGTCGCCCGTGGTGCCGGTTTGCACGCCGACCTTGAGCTTCTTCAAGTCGTCGAACTTGGCGACCTTGGAGCCTTCTTTGACGGCGATGAGCTGGTTGGCATCAAAGTAGGCGTCAGAGAAGTCCATGGTCTGCTTGCGCTCGTCGGTGATGGTGATCGAGGAGATCAGCACATCGCGGTCGCCTTGGCCCAGGGCATTGAAAATGCCTTCCCAGGGCGTGTTGACGAACTTGACCTTGAAGCCACCCTTCTCAGCCACGGCGGTCAACAGGTCCACCGAGAAGCCAACGATCTCGCCCTTCTCGTTTTGGAACTCAAAAGGCGCATAAGCAGCATCGGTGCCCACGGTGTAGACCTTGGCTGGTGCAGGCTCTGCCGCAGAGGCCGGGGCAGAGGCGACAGGGGCGGTGGCCGCAGGTGCGGGTTCTTTTTTGCCGCATGCGGCCAGCACCAAGCCAGCGACCAACATGCTGGCAACCTTCAGGAATTGACGGGTGTCTTGACGAGCCATGAGAGTCCTTCAACAAAGATAAGAGTGACGAAAACGTCGACCCTCCAGTGTAGTCCTGCACCTCGCAATTTAGCCGGAGGGTGGGGGTGGGTTTCTCCTGGGTCAGGGGGCTTGCAATTGCCGCAGTTCTTCTTCACTGAAACCCGCCGCGCGGCGCGCTTCCAGGTTGAAGGGCTGCCGCAAACGAGGTGCCGAATGCGCCAGGGCTAAGCGGGCATAACACGGCACAGGCTCCAGGCCGTCTTTGTGGCACAGCCAGCCAAACCAGCGGTTGCCAATGGCCACATGGCCCACCTCGTCGCGCAGGATGATGTCGAGAATCTCCACGGCACGCCGGTCCCCCATGTTTTTGAATTTGGCTTGCACGGCCGGGGTGGCATCCAAGCCGCGTGCTTCCAAGGTGCGAGGCACCAGGGCCATGCGGGCCAGCACATCATGAGCTGTGCGTTCGGCCATGGACCACAAGCCCCCATGGGCCTCGAAGTCGCCATAGTCAAAGCCCAGGCTTTGCAGGTGCTCGCGCAGCAAGCTGAAATGCAAGGCTTCCTCATCGGCCACTTGCAACCAGTCTTGGTAATAGGCTGCGGGCATGTCAGCAAAGCGCCAAATGGCATCGAGCGCCAGGTTGATGGCATTGAACTCGATGTGGCACAAGGCGTGGACTAAGGCTGCGCGTCCCTCGGGCGTGCGCAGCGAGCGCTTGGGCACGGCAGTGTGGGCGACCCACACAGGCTGGGCCGGGCGGCCGGGCAGCGCCATATGGCACTGCAGATGTGCGGAGGTGTCCAGGGTCAAGGTATGGCCTGCTTGACGCAGCGCCCGGGTGAGCCGCACTTTTTCCTGCGGGTCGGCCTCGGCGAGGGCCGTCAGCGCACTTGATCGGAGTTCCATCTTTAAAATTATCGATCCTCCCCCATATGCCCCCCATGAGCGAACTCCATAAATTTCTCTTCGAAGGCCTGCCCGTGCGCGGCATGTTGGTGCGCCTGACCGACTCATGGCAAGAAGTCTTGCGGCGACGTGAGGCCGCTGGGGCCTACCCGCAGGAAGTCTCTGGCCTGCTGGGCCAGATGAGTGCAGCAGCCGTGTTGATGCAAGCCAACCTCAAGTTCAACGGCGCTTTGATCTTGCAGATCCACGGCGATGGGCCCTTGAAGCTGGCCGTGGCCGAGGCCCGCAGCGACCTGGACTTTCGCGCCACCGCCAAGGTGATGGGCGAGGTGCCGACAGATGCCAACTTGGGAGCGATGCTGAATGCTTCGGGCCAAGGCCGCTGCGCTATCACCTTAGACCCGCAAGACCGCCTGCCCGGCCAACTGCATTGAACGCAGGGCGTGCTCGCACTCCGGGCTGTCACAGTCGCACAGCCAGGGCCAGGGTGGCGCGTTGGCGTCGCGCTGGGCTAAGCGGCTGAAGAGGCCGCCAGCCTTGCTGGCACTGGGGGTGCGCAACAGGGGGCTGACGGCGTCCAGCGCCGCCTCTAAGCGCGCTGGGCCCATGCCACGCACCACGCCAAAGCTGAGGCCGCTGTGCAGCAGTAAGTGACGCAGGCGCGCATCAACCGGCTCGCGCACCTGTGGGCCCTCGCGTTGAAAGCCATCGGCCACCCAGGGCAGGTCCAGGCCTGTCAGCAGGGTCAATGCGCAGTGCTGGCGCTGCCACTGAAGGGCCGCTGCATCCAACTCGGCGCTGCCAAACACCTGCCAGTGATACACCGCCGTCATCAGCGGTGTGGTGTCGGCAATCACCACGTCATGCGTTGCCTGCGCCTCTGCAATGGCCTGGCTTTGCAGTTGAGCAATGTCTGCTTGCTCATGCCGCTGGGGCGTGCGTTGGTGGGTGTTGCACCACTGGCGCAGTGCCTCAGGAACCCAGGTGCAGTGCAGGCCGGTGTCACTGGCCAGACGCTGAGCCAAGCTGGCCGCCAGGGTGCTCTTGCCGGTGGACTCTGCCCCGACGAGCGCAAAGACCAGCCCGGGGCCTCGCGGTGCTGAGCGCCGGTCAGGCATGAGCCCGCCCTTCCAGGCCTTGCCAAGCACGCCAGCCTTGCAGGGCCAGCAGCGTGAACAAGCTGTACAGAATGACCGTGAGCCACAGGCCTTTGACAGCAAACAGACCCACACTGACCACATTCACCGCCACCCAGGTGGGCCAGTTTTCAATGCGCTTTTGGGCCAGCAGGACTTGCCCGGTCAGGCTGGCCACGGTGGGCAGCGCATCCAGCCAGGGGACATCGGAGTTGGTGTGGGCGCTCAGCAGCCAGGCCAGCACGGGCCAAGCGGCCAAGGTCAAGCCCAGTGCCCACCGCCGTTGCGCTGCAGTGAGCCGAGACACCAAGAGCGGCGAAGCGCTCAGAGGCCCTTTGCGCAGCCACTGCTGCCAGCCCCACAGGGCGACGACGATGAACACCAACTGAAGCCCCGCCTCGCCCCACAAGCGGTAATGCGCGAACAGCAGCGCGTACAGGGCAGAACTCACGATGGCCAGGGGCCAGGCCACGGGGTGAACGCGCATATTTGCCAGCACCATCAAGATGGCGAGCGCAAAGGCCGCCACCTCAGCCCCGGTAACGGCGCTGCCCCACAGCGTGAACAAGGGCTTCAGCAGGGGCGCTGCGGCCTCCAGCAAGCGGTCCAGCATAGGTTGCGAGAAGGGGCAGGAGGCGGCTCAGCGGCTGGCCGGAGCCACCACCACCAGCACTTCATTGGGCTTGATCATGCCCATGTCGTGGCGGGCCTTTTCTTCCACGATCTCGACCCCGTCTTTCAGGTCTGCCACTTCGGCCATCAGGCGCTCGTTACGGGCCCGGGCTTCGTCATTGCGGGCGCGCTGCTCGGCCAGTTCCGAGCGCAGCGACATCACATGGGACACGCCCCCTTTGCCAAACCAAAGCTCGGCATGCACCAGCAGCAGCAGGGCCGCAAAGATAAAGGGAACGATGCGCATGGAGGTGGATTGTGCCGCAGCCTAAGGGGCTGCGGCAGGGGGCATTAGCGCAGGTTGTAAAACGCGTCGCGGCCCGGGTAGACGGCCACGTCGCCCAGGTCCTCTTCAATGCGCAGCAACTGGTTGTACTTGGCCATGCGGTCTGAGCGCGACAGCGAACCCGTCTTGATCTGACCTGCATTCAAGCCCACAGCGATGTCGGCAATCGTGGAGTCTTCCGTCTCGCCCGAGCGGTGGCTGATGACGGCGGTGTAGCCGGCACGCTTGGCCATCTCAATGGCGGCGAAGGTCTCGGTCAGGGTGCCGATCTGGTTGATCTTGATGAGGATGGAGTTGGCAATGCCTTTGTCAATGCCTTCCTTCAGGATCTTGGTGTTGGTGACGAAGAGGTCGTCGCCGACGATCTGGACCTTCTTGCCCAGACGGTCGGTCAAGACCTTCCAGCCGTCCCAGTCGCCTTCGGCCATGCCGTCTTCGATGGAGACGATGGGGTACTTGTCGCACCAAGTCGCCAGGATGTCCGTCCACTCGGTGGCGGTCAGGGTCAGGCCTTCGCCTTCCAGGTGGTACTTGCCGTCTTTGTAGAACTCGCTGGCGGCGCAGTCCAGCCCGATGGCGATCTGTGTGCCTGCGGTGAAGCCAGCCTTGTCGATGGCTTCCAGGATCAACTGGATGGCGGCCTCATGGCTGGGCAGATTGGGGGCAAAGCCGCCTTCGTCGCCCACGGTGGTGCTCATGCCCTTGGCGTCGACCAGCTTCTTCAAAGCGTGGAAGACTTCAGCGCCGTAACGCAGGGCTTCGCGGAAGCTTGGAGCACCCACGGGGATGATCATGAACTCTTGCAAGTCCAAGCTGTTGTTGGCGTGCGCACCACCGTTGATGACGTTCATCATCGGCACGGGCAACTGCACGCCGCCCATGCCACCGAAGTAGCGGTACAGCGGCAGGCCCGCTTCTTCAGCCGCAGCGCGGGCCACGGCCATCGACACCGCCAGCATGGCATTGGCGCCCAAGCGGCTCTTGTTCTCGGTGCCGTCCAAGTCGATCAGGGTCTTGTCCAGGAACGCTTGTTCGCTGGCGTCCAGGCCCAACACGGCTTCGCTGATCTCGGTGTTGATGTTCTGCACGGCCTTGAGCACGCCCTTGCCCAGGTAGCGGCTCTTGTCGCCGTCGCGCAGCTCAATCGCTTCACGCGAACCGGTGGAGGCGCCCGACGGCACTGCCGCGCGGCCCAGGGTGCCGCTTTCCAGCAGCACGTCACATTCAACGGTGGGGTTACCGCGGCTGTCCAGCACTTCTCGGCCGACGATATCAACAATGGCGCTCATGACTTACTCACTCCGTGATTGAAAAAAGCATTCGGCGCGCAGGATGCCGTAATTCAGTTACCTGCGTGCATCAATTTCAGGTCTTCAAGTTTCAGGCAGGGCTCAGGCCACACCATCCACCACCACCATGCGCATCACCCCAGCACCTTCGCGCAGCGTGCGGGCATGGCTGTAGGTTTGGCTGTTGTAAAAGGCCTTGGCGGCCTCCCGGCTGGGAAACTTCAGCAGCACTAGGCGCGAGGGCGTCCAAGGGCCTTCCAGCACCTCAAACTCGCCGCCTCGCACCAGAACTTCCACCCCATGCTCTTGCATGGCTTTGGTGCTCCATTCGCGGTACTTGGCCATTTTTTCGGCGTCGGTGACGGTGACATCGGCAAGAACATAGGCTGCTGGCATGGCGTACTCGATGAAAAGCGGGTTGGGACTCAGGAATTGAAGCTGTTTTCCAGCAAGGGGTGTCGCTTCACCACTTGGTCGATGGCCACCAATTGTTCGAGCAATGCCTTCATGTGCTTCAGCGGCACGGCATTCGGGCCGTCGCACAAGGCCTTGTCAGGGTCTGGATGCGTTTCCATAAAGAGACCCGACACACCCACGCCCACAGCAGCACGCGATAGCACAGGCACGAATTCGCGTGCTCCGCCGCTGCTCGTGCCTTGCCCGCCAGGAAGCTGCACGCTATGTGTCGCATCAAACACTACTGGCGCTCCGGTCTCGCGCATGATCGCGAGGCTGCGCATGTCGCTGACCAAATTGTTGTAGCCAAAGCTGACACCACGCTCGCAAGCCATGAATGCGTCGGCTTCCAAACCCGCATCGCGGGCAGCAATGCGGGCCTTGTCGATCACGTTTTTCATGTCGCCGGGTGCCATGAATTGACCCTTCTTGATGTTCACCGGCTTGCCGCTTCGGGCAACCGCTTGAATGAAGTCTGTCTGGCGGGCGAGCAGGGCTGGGGTTTGCAGTACATCAACTACGGCAGCAACGGCAGCAATTTCGTCTTCGCGATGCACGTCTGTGATCACCGGTACCTGAAGCTCTCGGCGTACCTTGGCCAAGATCTCCAGACCTTTCTCCATGCCCAAGCCACGAAAGGCGGTCGCGCTGGTGCGGTTGGCCTTGTCGAAACTTGACTTGAAGATGAACGGGATGCCTAGGCTGGCGCACATCTCTTTGAGCTGACCTGCGGCATCCATTTGCAACTGTTCAGACTCGACCACACAGGGGCCAGCGATCAGGAAGAAGGGGCGGTCGATGCCGACCTCGTAGCCACAGAGCTTCATGCTTAAGCCTTTGCTTGCGCCTGGTGGGCCAGGGCTGCCTTGATGTAGCTGATGAACAGCGGATGGCCGTCCCAGGGGGTGGATTTGAATTCCGGGTGGAATTGCACGCCCACATACCAAGGGTGAACGGCGCGCGGCAGCTCCACCATTTCGGTGAGCTTTTCGCGCTGCGTGATCGCGGAGATCACCAGGCCGGCCTCTTGCAGGCGGTCGAGGTAATGCTCGTTGGCCTCATAGCGGTGGCGGTGGCGCTCGGTGACGACCGGGCCGTAGATGTCATGGGCCAGGGTGCCAGCCTTGACGTCGGAGCTTTGCGCGCCCAAGCGCATGGTGCCACCCAGGTCGGAGTTGGCGTCGCGCTTCTGGATGGAGCCATCCGCGTCCTGCCACTCATCAATCAGCGCGATGACCTTGTGGGGTGCGTCTGGCTCAAACTCGGTGGAATTGGCGCCGTCCAGGCCGGCCATGTGGCGCGCATATTCGATGGTCGCCACCTGCATGCCGAGGCAGATGCCCAAGTAAGGCAGCTTGTGCTCACGGGCAAAGCGCGCGGCGCTGATCTTGCCTTCGACGCCGCGTTTGCCAAAGCCGCCGGGCACCAGCACCGCATCAAACTTGGCCAGATGTTCGGCTGCGTTCTCGTCGGTCAGCGTCTCGGAATCGACGTAATTGATTTTGACGCGCACATGGTTGTGCAGGCCCGCATGGCGCAGCGCCTCGTTGAGCGACTTGTAGCTGTCCGACAGGTCGGTGTACTTGCCGCACATGGCGATATTGACTTCGCCCTTGGGGTGCTCAACTTCATGGACCAGGTTGTCCCAGGTCTTGAGGTCGGCCGCCTTGGTGTGCAGGGCCAGCTTGCGGCAGATCAGGTCGTCCAGACCTTGCTCATGCAGCACGCGCGGCACTTTGTAGATGGTGTCCACGTCCCACATGGAGATCACGCCGTGCAGGGCCACGTTGGTGAACAGCGAAATCTTTTCGCGCTCTTCCACCGGCACTTCAAAGTCGGCGCGGCACAGCAGGGCGTCGGGCTGGATACCGATCTCGCGCAGCTTTTGAACGGTGTGCTGGGTCGGCTTGGTCTTCAGCTCACCGGCGGCCTTGATATAGGGCACGTAGGTGAGGTGCACAAAGGCACAGTTGCCCGGCTGCTTCAGGCTGAGCTGACGCACGGCTTCCAAGAAGGGCAGGGACTCGATGTCGCCCACCGTGCCGCCAATCTCTACGATGGCCACATCCACGGCTTCAAGCGTGTCGGCACCGGCGCCGCGCTTGACGTACTCTTGAATTTCGTTGGTGACGTGGGGGATGACCTGCACGGTCTTACCCAGGTAGTCGCCGCGGCGTTCTTTCTCCAGCACCGACTTGTAAATCAAGCCGCTGGTGAAGTTGTTGCTGCGCTTCATTCGGGTGGTGATGAAACGCTCATAGTGGCCGAGGTCGAGGTCGGTCTCCGCGCCGTCGTCGGTGACGAAGACTTCGCCGTGCTGGAACGGCGACATCGTGCCCGGGTCCACGTTCAAATACGGGTCGAGCTTGATGAGGGTGACTTTAAGACCGCGCGATTCCAAAATCGCAGCCAACGAGGCCGACGCGATGCCCTTGCCGAGCGAGGACACCACACCGCCGGTGACGAAGACGTACTTGGTCATGGGATGAGGCCACTGGCGGCTCTCAAAAACGGAGCGGCGCAGGAATGCCGTGGTGGTAAAGCGCGATTATAGGCAAGGTGGGCTGGGGGCCTTGCCGGATGTGGCAATTGAAGTGTGGCGGGGAGGTGCTGCTTGCTATGCGGTTTGCCTTCGCATGATGCGCTTGATGGGTGCCGAATGTGGTGCGGCATGCACGCCACGAGGCCTGCGGCGACTGCCGCCGCTCATGTCCTCCGCCGTCGGCTACGCCGCCGTCTCCCCCTTAACTTCGCTTTGGCAGTCACCGCAGACGGGGGGCTGGGGTTCACGCAGGGCGGGCAAGAGCCAAACTCGATCATGGACTCAGCTCACCTCCGAGGGCCATCGGTAAGCCAGCACCATCGAAAGCGGATAGGAATGCAGCCTGACCTCACCGAGTTGATTGCCCCCGAGCAAGACGATGGTGTCACCCTCTAGGCGGTGGAAAAAACCAACGTGGCCCTTCCAACTGGCCGGGTCCTCGCGCCAAAGCACCGTGATGCAGCCTTCAACGGGGTGGGCCAGAGGGTCGCCCCAGGTGAGCCATGAGCGGGCCAGCGCTGAAGCGGTTCCGGCGATGCCGGCTTATATCTCCTATCTCACCATTGAATATGAGGGGCCGATACCCACTGAGATGCGACCTCTGATAGGCAACCGCATCTACGGCTGTGATGACTGCCAACTGGCCTGCCCCTGGAACAAGTTTGCCCAGCGAGCCACCTTGCCGGACTTTGAGCCCAGGCCTGACATGCAGGCCCCCACACTGGCTGAACTCTGGCAGTGGGATGAAGCGAGCTTTTTGCGCTTGACCGAAGGCAGCGCCATCCGCCGCATTGGCCATGAGCGCTGGCAGCGCAACCTGGCCGTGGCCATGGGCAATGCCCTGGCGCAAACGCAGGACCAGGCCTTGCGTGCCTTGTTGCAAGCGCGCTTGCCCCAGGGGTGTTTGGCCAGCAGGGTGCCCAGGTGGTGGGGCAGGGTGTTGTAGATGGAGGTTTCGACCTCGCGGCGAAAGCCAAGTTCGATGTGGTCGCCCACCTCGTCAAAGCCAGTGTTGACGTAGTCGCGCAGCACGCGGTCGTCCCAGCGGGCAAAGGCGGGTTTGCTTTTGAAATGCTCGTACACCGCATCGCGGTGGGGCCATTGGTAACGGCGTTTTTGTGAGACTTTGCCGGGAGAGACTTTGCCGATCAAGCGGCTGTGTTTGAGCACTTGCAGGCTGTGGGCGCGCCAACCGGTGACGACCGGAGAGTCCAGCATCACCAGCCCTGCCGTTTGTTGAGGACGGCTGCATGCGGCCAGCAGGCAGGTGTCATTCCGTTGCCAATTCAGCGGCATCTAGGCGTGAAGCCAAAGACAGTGCTGTAGCAAGGCGAGGCGAAGCAACAACGAGGAGGATGATTTGCAAAGGCATTAGACGATGCGCTCGCCGGGCGTGCTGATCTTGCGCATGGGCTCGAACCGAGTGCTTTCGACCAGCAAGGGGTGTGCAGCGTCGCCTCCATCCCAGCGGGGGTCGTCAATGGCTTCAAACACTTCGCGCAGGCGCTCACCCCAGGTGGTGCGGATCATCTTGAAATACGGGTTGTGTTCGTCGATGACGGCGATGCGCTTGCTTTGCAAGGCGCCTTCTTCATAGACCAGCAGGTCCAGCGGCAGGCCCACCGAGAGGTTGGATTTAAGTGTGGAGTCCATGGACACCAACGCACATTTGGCGGCCTCGTCCAGCGGGGTGGTGGGGGCCAGCACACGGTCCAGAATCGGCTTGCCGTACTTGCTTTCGCCGACCTGGAAGAAGCAGGTCTCGCGGGTGGCCTCAATGAAGTTGCCGGCCGAGTAGACCAAGAACAAACGCATGGCTTCACCGGCGATCTGGCCGCCGAAGATCATGCTGCAGTTGAAGTCTATGCCTGCGGCGCGCAGCGCGGGGCCGTCTTGCTCGTGCACGCGGCGCACGGCGGAGCCCAGCACGCGCACGGCTTCAAACATGCTTTTGGCGTTCCAAATGGTGATGGGCTCATCATCACCGTTAGGAATTTTCTCAACCTGCAATATCTCTCGCACCGATTGCGAGATGCTGAGGTTGCCCGCCGACAGCAGCACCATGAAGCGGTCGCCCGGCTTCTCGTAGACCATCATCTTGCGGAAGGTGCTGATGGCGTCCAGGCCCGCATTGGTGCGCGAGTCAGAGAGAAAAACGAGACCGGCATTCAGGCGTACGCCCACACAGTAAGTCATGAGGTGTGCTCTTGCTAAGAGGTTTGCAGTTTTTTGAGTCGGTACAGCGCGTCCAGCGCTTCACGGGGGGTCAGGGTATCGGGGNCGCACGGCATCGAGCAACTCGACGCCTGCTGGAATCAGGCGCAGCAACACGGGCAAGGCTTGCAGGGTGTGGCGCAGCCCAGCCAGCTCGCGCGGGCGCACTTGGCGCAAGGCAATGCGTGAGGTGGTGCGCTCCACGTCGCTGATGTGCTTGAGGGTGTCGCGCAGAGTGCCAAAGCCTTGGGCCATCAGTTCGGTGATGGCGGCATGGCGCTGAGCTGCCAGCGTGCGCTCACGCAGCGGGTGGGTCAGCCAGTGGCGCAGAGCCCGGCTGCCCATGCCGCTGGCGCAGGTGTCCAGCAGCGAGAGAAGCGTGGGTGAGCGCTCGCCGCGCAGGGTCTCGGTCAGCTCCAGGTTGCGGTGCGTGGCCGGCGGCAGCTCCAGCAGGTCTGTGGCGCGCTCCACCGTCAAGGTGTGCACGTGGGCCAGTGCACGGCCTTGGGTGTGTTCGGCGAAGGAGAGCAGCGCGGCCGCAGCGGCGTGGGCGGTGCTCAGCTCTTGGGCATTAAAGCCCACCAGCGAGGCCACGCCCAGTTGATCGCACAGCTTGCGCAGGCCCAGGCCGGCATCAAATTGCCAGGCCGGGCGCTGGGTGCGGGCGGCTTTGAGCTGGCGCAGCGCGGCGGGTTGCTCTTCGCGGTCAATCAGCACTTCGGCGGGGGCTAACCGCGCCAGCCAGGAGCCCAATTCGCGCTCGCCGCATTCGGCCAAGCCCAACTGGCCACTGGCCAATCCCAGCCAAGCCAAGCCATAAGTGTTGCGGTGCCGAGAGAGGGCCAGCAGCAGGGTGTCGCTGCGTTCGTCCAGCAACTCGGTGTCGGTGATGGTGCCGGGGGTGACCACCCGCACCACTTTGCGCTCGACCGGGCCTTTGGCCGTGGCCACATCGCCCACCTGTTCGGCAATGGCCACTGCCTCGCCCATCTTGATGAGCCGGGCCAAATAGCCTTCGACCGAATGCACCGGCACACCGGCCATCACCACCGGCTCGCCGCCACTGGCGCCGCGTGTGGTCAGGGTGATGTCGAGCAGGCGGTGCGCTTTGCGGGCGTCGTCAAAAAACAGCTCGTAAAAATCGCCCATCCGGTAGAAGAGCAGGGTTTCAGGGAACCCTTCTTTCAGCCGGAAGTACTGGGCCATCATGGGCGTGTGGCCCGCGTAGTCTTCTGGCCCCGCCGCTGGGGCCTGAGGTTTGCTCGCCATGCTTGCCGCAGCGCTTAGAAGGGCGCGTCGTCGCCTTCGGGGGCTGCGGGCTCGGCGGCTTTGCGCAGGCGAATGGGCTTGCGGGTCAAGGCCGCTTCAGGGGTCAACTCTGGGGTCTCGGGGGCTGCTGGGGCGGCCGCTGGCTCGTCCGAGATGATGCGGGTGTAGGGCGACAGCAGCTTGACCAGTTGGCCGTAGATCTTGGGGTTGCCTGCCACCACTTCACGCTGATGCAAGAAGTCGGATTCACCGGTGAAGTTGCCAATCAGGCCACCCGCCTCGGTGATGATCAAGGAGCCTGCAGCGATGTCCCAAGGCGAGAGGCCGGTTTCAAAAAAGCCGTCGTAGTTGCCGGCGGCTACATAGCAGAGGTCCAGCGCGGCAGAGCCTGGGCGGCGTAGGCCGGCGCAATGGGGCATCACGGCCTCGAACATCTTCAGATAGCGCTGGAAGTTGTCGCCCTTGCGGAAGGGGAAGCCCGTGCCGATGAGCGAGTCGGACAAGCGGGTGCGCTTAGAGACGCGCAGGCGCTTGTCGTTCAGGAAGGCACCGCGCCCCTTGGAGGCCATGAACAGGTCATTGCGGGTGGGGTCGTAGACGACGGCTTGCTCGATCTTGCCGCGAAAGCTCAAGGCGATCGAGACGCAGTAGACGGGGAAGCCGTGGATGAAGTTGGTCGTGCCATCCAGGGGGTCGATGATCCAGACGAAATCGCTGTGCCGCGAGCCGTGTTCGCGCCCCGATTCTTCTGCCAAGATGCCGTGGCCTGGGTAGGCGGTCAGCAGGGTTTCAATGATCGCAGCCTCGGCGGCTTGGTCGACTTCGGTGACGAAGTCATTGGGCGCCTTGGTGTTGATCTTGAGCAGGTCCAAATCCATCGAGGCCCGGTTGATGATCCCCCCGGCTGTGCGAGCCGCCTTGATGGCGATGTTGAGCATGGGGTGAAGGGCTTGGGACATGGTGTGACCTGGACAGCAATTGCCGCAAACACATGCACACCGCTTGTGGGGCGTGGGCGCGCTGCAGACGTTCAAGAAAGGGGCTAGCGGGGACCAAAGAGCGAAATTCAACTCCCATTAGGTTCTTCTCATGTTCTCTCGCCTGCGCGAAGACATTGCTTGCATTTTGGAGCGTGACCCTGCGGCACGTTCGACCTGGGAGGTGTTGACCTGTTACCCCGGCCTGCATGCCTTGGTTCTTCACCGCTGGGCAAACCGCTTTTGGCGTTCGGGCTTCAAGTGGGCAGGGCGCTTTACCTCTCATCTGGGCCGCTGGCTCACGGGCATTGAGATCCACCCTGGGGCCACCATCGGCCACCGCGTGTTCATCGATCACGGCATGGGTGTCGTCATTGGTGAGATGGCCGAGATTGGTGATGGTTGCACCATCTACCAAGGAGTTACCCTGGGGGGTACATCCTTGGTCAAGGGGGCCAAACGTCATCCGACTCTGGAAGCCGGTGTGATCGTGGGGGCCAATGCCGCTGTTTTGGGCGGCTTTACGGTAGGTGCTGGAGCGCGTGTGGGCTCTGGTGCGGTGGTGACCAAGCCTGTGCCCGCTGGTGCCACGGCTGTAGGCAACCCGGCGCGCATCATCCAGGCCCAGGCAGATACGGCGCGCGAAGAAGCGGCGGCCCGCATGGGCTTCTCGGCCTATGGCGTCACCTCGGGCGACGACCCTGTGGCGCAGGCAATGAAGGGCCTGATCGACAACGCCTCCACCCATGAACACCAGATTGCTCTGCTGTGGCAAGCCATTGAAAAGCTCTCAGCCACAGCTCGCGAATTGCCCAGCGGGGATTGCGTGCCAGAAGAAGCCCGCACCACCGAGCAGTTTGATGCTGAAGGTTTGAACCGGCTGGTGAAGTAAATAGGGCGCGGCTCGCTCAAAGGCATGCCGCCCCTGAGTGCGCCACGGACGAGTTCTTACAGTGCCAGCAAGAAGGGCACGAAATACCAGAGAAAGGTCCAGTCGCGCGGTACGTCGACCTTGAGCGTGCTGCTCCATGGGGCCACGTAGCCATCGGGCTCAACCGGGCGGTAGCGGAAGTAGTAGGTGCCCGGCATCTTGGGGCTTTCAACAGACCATTCGGACTGAGACAACTCTGCTTGCGCAATCACTTCGGTGAATTCTGGGTCGCGCGCGAGTTCGACCTGTTGTTTGTCCTCCGGGCGGCCGCTCCAAGTGAGCTTCATGAGTTTGCCGTCACCGGTCAGCCCGCCGTCCGGGCCCGCAGGCATAGGGCGAACTTCAAACTCCTTCGGGTCGCCCCAGGGGCCAATGTCGCCATTGGGGCGAATGCTGGCCAAGCGCCAGTGGTAGATGCCCGCCTGTTCCATGCGTACGGTGGTGCGTGCGCCCTTGATGGCGGGCAACTCCTTGACCACCTGCGCAAACTGAGGGTCTTTGGCCACTTGCAGGCGGTAGCTGGCAGCCTCGGTGTTCTCGGCCCAGGCGATTTGCAGCTCGCCGATAGGCAGCTTGGCACGTTGAGTCGGGGCAATCGCTGCTGGTGCCTCGGGGCGGGCGCGCAGCACAAAGCGCGTGGTGGCGTCACGGCCTTCAAGGCCGTTGGCGTCAACCCGCCGGGCGCGCACATGCCAGGTACCGTCGGCTAGGCCGGAGAGGCGCACATCGCCACCTGGGGCAATGCGCTCATCTTTGACGATACGCTCAAATTGAGGGTCTTGAGCCACTTGCAGACGCAAGGGCAGGGTCTCGCCTTCACTTGTCCGCAACGGCCAGGGTGGCTTCGGGCGTTACGTCTCTTGGTGCCGGGCCTGTGCCCCCGGTGGTGAGCACCAAGTTGCAGCCCTCGGTGTCAACCAGCTCGCGCAAGGTGGCACTGATGCCGTCTTGCTCGTCAGGGATCAAACGGCAGACCCAGGTGACGGGGTTGTGAAGCGCACGGCCCAGCCAGGCTTGCAGCGCCGGGATGCCTTTGTCTTCATAGACGCCGCTGGAGGCGCGGTCACTGATGGACACCAAGCCGATACGCACCGGCTCGAAAGAAAGCTCACTCGTCGTCATCGTGTTCATCGTTAACGTCGGATTCAGTCGCTTTGCTGCTTTGAAGAGCGGCTTTGACCCACTGGAACAGCTCGCGGTAGGCCTTGCCGTGGCGGGGCATGCCGGCCTCAGTCAATTGCAGGGCGTCTTTTCTGGCTGAGCGCAGCAGGCTGCGCAAATGCTGTACGTCGGTACTGGGGTGTGCCTGCAACCAGACCGTTAGTGCATTGTCGTCGCTCATCAAGCGCTCTCGCCAATGCTCGGCCTCGTGCAGAGCCAATGTTTCTTTGGCGCTGCCCAATTTGTAGGCGGCTACAGCCTCTTTGAGGGGTTCAGGGTCCGTTTGCCGCATGAGCTTGCCAATGAGCTGCAAATGCCGTCGCCTGCCTTCATGGGAGCGAACGCGCTCAAACTCCTTGAGGGCATCGCGCAGGCTCTCAGGAATGTCCAGCGCTTTGATGCGGCTGGCGGGCAACTCGGTCAGCGCTTGCCCCAACACTTGCAAGGCCTGCATTTGGCGCTTAAGTTCAGACTTGCTGGGCGGCTCATCAAAGGGTTCGAAATCGTCGGGCTCTTGGCGCATGAAGGGTGTTTGTGGCGTGGGGGTGTCGGCGGCTCGCTATGATTGTCCCGCAAATGCTGGCTACCGCGCCTGCGCACAAGCCCGATTCCCCAAGTTCAGTCTTCTCTCATAAGAGCAATCGATGACCACATCTTCCGCCCACGGCTTCTCTCACACCTCCGAGCAGTTTCAACAGATCGTCGACGATGTGTTGGCCATGGCGCGCGCCGTAGGTGCCAGCGATGCCGGTGCAGAAGTCTCAGAGGGCTGTGGCCTGAGCGTCTCCGTGCGCAAGGGCGAGTTGGAGAATGTGGAGCGCAACCGGGATAAGTCGGTCGGTGTGTCTGTGTATCTGGGGCAGCGCCGAGGCAATGCGAGCACGTCGGACTTTTCTCAGGCGGCGCTGAAGCAAACCGTGCAAGCCGCCTATGACATCGCGCGCTTTACCGCAGAAGACCCGGCCGCTGGCCTGCCAGACGCAGAGGAATTGGCCACGCCTGAGCAAACTAGGCGTGACTTGGATTTGTTTTTCCCTTGGGACGTGGATGCCCAGACTGCCGCGCAGTTGGCTCGCCGAGCAGAAGATGCTGCCATGAGCCTGGACAAACGCGTTACCAATTCTGAAGGGGCCTCTGTATCGGCTCAGCAGTCACATTTTTGGTCGGGCAATAGCCGGGGCTTCAGAGGCGGCTATGCCAGCTCGCGGCATTCGCTGTCGGTCTCGCCCATTGCGGGCAAGGGGGCCGATATGCAGCGTGACTATTGGTACACCTCTGAGCGCTGTGCGCTCGATATGGCGGCACCAGAGATCGTGGGCCGCTATGCGGCCGAGCGAGCCCTGGCACGGCTGAAGTCCCGCAAGATTGAGACCTGTGAAGTGCCGGTGCTGTTTGAATCCACCGTGGCCGCAGGCCTGCTGGGGGCCTACGTGCAGGCCACCAGCGGCGGTGCGCTGTATCGCAAGGCGACCTTTTTGCATGACTGTTTGGGCAAACCGGTGCTGGCCTCTCACATCGACATTGACGAAAACCCGCACATCCCGCGTGCCAAAGGCAGTGCGCCTTTTGATGACGAAGGCATACCCACACGGGCTCGCCGGGTGGTTGACGGCGGGGTGGCGCAGGGCTACTTCCTCTCTTGCTACTCCGCCCGCAAGCTGGGCATGAAGACCACCGGCCATGCTGGGGGGTCGCAGAATTTGCAACTCACCAGTCGGCTCACCCAGCCGGGCGATCACCTCGAAGAGATGCTACGCAAGCTGCATCGTGGGCTGTTTGTGACCGAGCTCATGGGCCAGGGCGTGAACTACGTGACCGGCGACTACTCGCGCGGTGCTGCGGGCTTTTGGGTGGAGAACGGCCGTATCGCTTTCCCCGTGCATGAGGTGACGATTGCGTCTCAGTTGGACCTGATGTTCAAGCAGATCGTGGCCGTGGGCGCAGACGCCTATGCATTTGGCGCAAAGACTGTGGGCTCGGTGTTGATCGAGCGCATGAAGGTGGCCGGGAGCTGAACTCGGGTTGACCCCATTGGGATGAACCCGAATTTCAGGGGAATGCAAGCTGGCCGAAGGCATGCTGTCCCCCGGCCCGGAATGTGGGCCGTTGCACTGGTGCGCGCGGGTAAGCCCGAGGCGTTGGAGGGCAGCGGCTCCCTAGAATATTTTGGGTGTCAGTTGTTCATTGATCCTCATTGACAGGAGATTCTTGATGGAACGTCGTTCCTTTGTTCGTAGTGCCGGTATTGCCGGTGTGTTGGCTGCGGGTGCTGCACCCGCCATCGTGCAAGCACAGGCCAACATCCGTTGGCGTTTGGCGTCCAGTTTCCCCAAGGCACTGGACACCATTTACGGTGCGGCAGACGTGTTCTCCAAGCAGGTCGCCGCCATGACCGGTGGCAAGTTCCAGATCTCGGTGCATGCCGGTGGTGAGCTGATGCCTCCGTTTGGCGTGGTCGATGGCGTTCAAAACGGTACGGTCGAAATGGCCCACACCGCGCCTTACTACTTCTTCGGCAAGGACGAAACCTTCGCCCTGGGTTGCGCCATTCCCTTTGGCCTGAACAGCCGCCAGATGACCGCTTGGTACTACGAAGGCAACGGCGAGAAGCTGATGCGCGAGTTCTACGCCAAGTACAACATCGTCAACTTCCCTGGTGGCAACACCGGTGCTCAGATGGGCGGCTGGTACCGCAAGCCCGTCACCTCCATGGCTGACATGAAGGGCCTGAAGATGCGCATCGGCGGCTTTGCTGGCAAGGTGCTGGAGCGCATGGGTGGCGTGCCCCAGAACATCCCTGGCGGCGAAATTTACCAAGCGCTGGAGAAGGGCACCATTGACGCTGCGGAGTGGGTCGGCCCCTACGACGACCAGAAGCTGGGCTTCAACAAGGTGGCTCCTCACTATGCCTACCCGGGCTGGTGGGAAGGTGGCCCTCAGCTGGATTTCTTCATCAACCAAAAAGCCTATGATGGCTTGAGCGCTGAGTACAAGGCCATCGTGACGGCTGCGGCCTCTTACGCTCACGTGGACATGCAGGCCAAGTACGACGGCCGCAACCCTGCCGCACTGCGCTCGCTGGTGTCCAGCGGTACCAAGCTGTTCCGCTTCCCCAAGGACGTGATGGAAGCGGCCTTCAAAGAGTCGTTGGCGGTCTACAGCGAAATCTCTGCCAAGAACCCCAACTGGAAGAAAGTCTACGACGACTACTCCAAGTTCCGCGCCGAGCAGAACCTGTGGTTCCGCTTTGCCGAAGCGGGCTTTGACGACTTTATGCAGCAGCAAAAGCTGTGATGCTGCAATACTTAGGGAAGCTCTGCACAAATCAGGCCGGTCCGGGATAGCGCGGGCTCGGGCGGTCTGCGGCGTTGCAGTTCTCGCCAATAGCTACGGCTATTGGCATCAAACTGCGCCTTGCATCCCATCCCGATCCGCACTACCCAGCCTCGCCCCGATTTGTGCAGAGCTTCCCTAGGCCTTCTCGGGCAGGGAGGCTTGCAGCCCACGCCGCATAGGCCCAAAGAAAAAGCGCCCCGAGTGGGGCGCTTGGTTTGCGCAGAGGCTGCGCATGTGCGGTGCATCAGGTGCGCTGCAGCGCACCGGGTGGCCTCACTTCTTGGCAGCGTCTTGCTTGATGGCGTCCATCATGGCTTTAACGTCGTCGTTCACGGCTGCGCTGGCCCCACCCTCAGAGGGCGTCGCATCGGGGAAGGCGGGCGGTGCTGAAGACTCACTGCTCCCGGGTTGGTTGAGCTGCTCAAAGGCCGCGTCGGCATCGACCTTCATGCCCTCAACCAGATTGCCCGAGACCAAGCCAGGGTAGGCAATGACCACGGCCACCATGATGAGCTGCAAGGCGATGAAGGCAATGGAGCCCTTGTAGATTTGCGGCGTGGTGACGGCCGGGATGGTGTCACCCGTGATGCGGTCCTTGTAGTCACTCTTGGGTGCCACGCTGAAGCCCGACACGCCGCAAATGGCCAGCAAGATCAGCAGCGACTTGTGACCACTTGCGCCGTTGTCCTCTTTGTAAATGCGGGCCTCAGCGGGCAGGGCAGGCACCCAAGTGGGCTTGAAGATGGCCACGGCCACGATAAAGGAGAGGTACAGGCCCACCAACAACAGGCCAGGCACCAGTGCACCGGCGTACATGTCGCCCACCGAGCGGCCCATTTGGTCAGCCAGCACGATCAACACCAAAGAGGGCGGAATGGCTTGCGCCAAGGTACCCGAGGCGGTGATGGTGCCCGTCGCAATGGTGCGGTTGTAGCCGTAGCGCAGCATGATGGGCAGAGAGATCAGGCCCATGGAGATGACCGCAGCAGCCACCACGCCCGTGGTGGCGGCCAGCAGGGCACCCACCAGGATCACGGCAATTGCCAAGCCACCTCGGACGGGGCCAAAAACTTGGCCCACGGTCTCTAATAAGTCCTCCGCCATCCCGCTGCGCTCCAGCAGAATGCCCATGAAGGTGAAGAAGGGAATGGCCAGCAGCGTGTCGTTCTGCATGATGCCGAAGACCCGCAGCGGCAGAGCCTGGAACAGCGTGGAGCCGAACATGCCGACTTCCATACCGATAAAGCCAAACAGCAAGCCGGTGGCGGCCAGGCCAAAGGCCACAGGAATGCCGGTCAGCAAAAAGACCAGCAGGCCGCCAAACATCAGCGGCACAAAGTTTTGGGTGATGAATTCAGTCATGCTCAGCGAGCCCCCTCAAGCTTTTTGGCGGCCGCAGCGGCCAGTTCTTCGGCCAGCTTTTCTTCGTCCGACTTGGTGTGCGGGTCCACGCTGAAGGCAGAAGCCCGGTGACCGCCGAGAAAGGCGAAGCGTTTGATCAACTCAGAGGCGCACTGCAGCAGCAGCAGGCCAAAGCCAGCGGGGATCAACAGCAGCACAGGCCAGCGGATCAAGCCGCCAGCGTTCTGGCTCATTTCACCGGATGCCCACGCCGCAGAAAACAGCGGCCACGACAGATAAATCATGATGAGCGACAGCGGGATCGTGAAGACGATCATGCCCACGGCATCGATGATGGCGTTGGTGCGGTCAGAGAGCCGGGCCGAGATGAAGTCGATGCGAACGTGCGCATTGCGCAAGAACACAAAGCCCACACCCAGCATGAACACGCCGGCGAACAAATACCACTGGATCTCCAAAAAGGCATTGGAGCCAATGTTGAACGCTTTACGGATGATGGCGTTGCCGGCGCTGATGAGCACAGCGGCCAGCACCAACCAGCGAATGAATTTGCCGACCGCCTCATTCAAGGCGTCGATCAGCGCTGAAAACCTGAGCAGGGCTGCCAAGGGAGTCTCCTAGGAAATCACAACATCGAGGCGTCTCTTTGGAAGCCTCGCTTGCGCTAAGTCGACACCGTCCCAAAAGGACGGCACCGTTTAGCGTTCCCAGATTGTCAAACCTCAGCCCTGAAACGCCCCTGAAAATTGTTCAGTCAGCGCACTGGGGATTCCCCGGGGGTCATTGGCCGGTGGCACCCATGTACAGCCGGGTTGAGCGAGCGCCCGAGCGGCAGAAGCACAGCAGAGGGCGCGGCACTTGGGCCAGCAACTGGCCAAAGGCTGCGATCTCTTCGGGCGATTGGTAGGCTCCTTCCACCGGCAGGTATTGGTAGGTCAAGCCCGCTGCTATGGCAGCGGCTTGCACGGCGGTATTGAGGGGCTGCTCGGGGCCGCCTTCGCCGTCAGGGCGGTTGTTGATGACGGCGGCAAAGCCCAGGCGGGCCACTTCCGCCATGTCGGTGGGCTCCAACTGTGGTGCCACGTACACGTCGGGGGCGATTTCGCGGATGGGGAGGTGAGTATTCATCATGTCTGTCGTCTTCACTTAGCGAGTGCCGCTTTCACGGCCGCAGAGATCAAGCCCATCTCGGCCTTGCCAGCCAGCTTGGCTTTGGCTGCACCCATGACCTTGCCCATGTCGCCGGAGCCAGCGGCTCCCAGGTCGGCCACGATGGCGGCGACTTCGGTGGCGATCTCATCGGCCGACAAACGGGCTGGCAAGTAGGCCTGCAGCACCACGATTTCGGCGCTTTCTTTGTCGGCCAAGTCTTGGCGATTGGCTTGAGTGTAGGCCGCGACGGAATCCTTGCGCTGCTTGATGAGTTTGTCCACCAAGCCCACCACCATCGCGTCGTCCAAGACCACGCGCTCATCCACTTCCTTTTGCTTGCATGCGGCCAACAGCAGGCGGATGGTGGAGAGACGATCGGTCTCCTTGGCGCGCATAGCGGCCTTCATGTCTTCGGTGATGCGGTCTTTGAGGCTCATGTCCATTCCTGCAAGGGTTGTCTATTGCGCGCTATTGTCGCAGCCCCACAGCGCCTCACACCTGCTCCAGCGCCAGCAACTCAGCCACCGTTTGTCGGCGGCGGATCAGGCGGTGGGTGTCACCATCGACCAGGACCTCTGCAATCAGCGGGCGGCTGTTGTAGTTGCTGGACATGGAGGCCCCATAGGCCCCGGCATCGTGGATCACCAGCAGGTCGCCCACTTGGGCCTGGGGCAATGCGCGGGCCTGCACCACGCCACCTTCGCCCTGGGTGAACACATCGCCTGACTCGCACAGTGGCCCAGCCACCACGCATTGCCGGGTAGGCCGGGGCTGGCCGTCGGCCGCCAGCAGGCTCATGCCGTGATAGGCCCCATACATGGACGGCCGCATCAGGTCAGAAAAGCCCGCGTCCACCATCACAAAATGGTTGGCACCTACGTCTTTGACGGCCCGTACCTCGGTAAGCAACACGCCGCTCTCAGCGACCAAGTAGCGGCCAGGTTCCAGCTCCAGATGAACCGCCCGGCCCAGGTGGCTGGCAATTTCGCGCCGGGCTGCGTCCCACAGGCTGAAGTAATGCGCAGTGTCGAGGCGCGCCTCACCTGCGCGGTAGGGAATGGACAGCCCGCCCCCCGCAGAGATGGCCTCTACCTGCACGCCCGAACGCTTGACCAAGTCCACCATGGCAGCGCACACCTGCTGCAGGTGCGAATAGTCGACGCCTGAGCCAATGTGCATGTGCAAGCCCACCAAGTGCAAGCCATGCTGCTGCACGGCAGCCAGTGCGGCAGCGAGGTCGGTGTGCCAAATGCCGTGCTTGCTGTGCTCGCCGCCGGTGTTGGTTTTGTTGCTGTGGCCATGGCCAAAGCCGGGGTTGATGCGCAACCACACGCGGTGCCCGGGCGAGCGCGTACCCAACTGATGCAGCATGTCGATGGAACCGGCATTCACCGGCACTTGGTGCTGCACCACCGTCTCCAGCGTGGCGGCATCCAGCAAGTCCGCGGTGAAGACGATGCCACTGGCACCTTGCGCATTGGGAGCTGCGGTGTATCCGGCGGCCAAGGCACGCTCGATCTCACCGCGTGAGACGGCATCCACCACCACGCCTTGCTCCCGCATCAGGCGCAGCAAGTGGGTGTTGGAGTTGGCCTTTTGCGCAAAGCGAATGGTGTCAAACAGCTTTAGATCAGCAATGCGCTGGCGGATGGTGGCCGCGTCATACACCCACAGCGGGGTGCCATAGGTTTGCGCCAAGGTGCGCAGTAGGGCGTCAGAAAAAGGGTTCATGGCGACATCATGACAAGCCTAGGCTATGCTGTGAAATGCTGATTTGTGGCAAAACCATTCAACACTGATATGAAACTCACCCACCGCCAAATCGAGCTGTTCCGCGCCGTGATGGTGGCGGGCCATGTCACCCGCGCAGCCGAGGCCTTGCACACCTCCCAGCCCACGGTGAGCCGCGAACTGGCTCGCCTGGAGCAAGTGCTGGGCTTCGGTTTGTTTGAGCGCATCAAGGGTCGCCTGCACCCCACACCCCGCGCCATGGCCCTGTTGGCCGAGGTGGAGCAATCTTTTGTGGGCCTGGACCGCATTGCCGACGCCGCGCTGGCACTTAGAGACTTTGCCCAGGGCCGCCTGCACCTGGCCTGCTTTCCGGCCCTGGCCCAGGCGCTGCTGCCCGAAGTGCTGGCACGCTATGCTGAACGGTGGCCCCAGGCGAGCGTCAGCCTGAGTGCGTTGGAATCCCCCGCGCTGGAGCGAGCCCTGACCGAGCAAGCCTTCGACCTCGGCCTCTCGGAGCGCCCTGAAGCACCCCCCGGCTGCGAGCGCCTGCCTTTCTTAGCGGCACACGAGGTGTGTGTGTTGCCCCCTGGCCATGCACTTGCCGCTAAACCCGTGCTGGAGCCGCAAGACTTCGCCCATCAGCCTTTCATCAGCCTCGCCCCGAGCGACCCCTACCGCCAACAGATCGACGCCGTCTTCACCCAAGCGGGCGTGCAGCGGCAGCTTCGCCTTGAAACACCTAGCGCGGCGTCTGTGTGCGCCTTGGTTCAAGCCGGTGTTGGGGTCGGCCTGGTGAACCCCGTGACAGCCCAGGCTTGGCAACAACAAGGCGGGCTGGAAATCCGCCCCTTCAGCGTGCCCATTGCGTTTGAGGTGGGATTGGTGCTGCCGCAGTGGCGGGCGGAGCATCCGTTGCGAGCGGATTTTCTGAGCGCACTGAATGCGCTTGTTTGTAAAGTGCTGCAGGCTTAGCGGCAGGAAGCGTCGAATTTCAGGTAACGCCCCCGCGTGCCGTTGCAGTCGTTGACCTTGAAGGACTGTATTGGGCAGGCAAGCTGTATCTGGTTCGTTGATTTGATATTTGAAATCCTGTAGATTGGCGAGTCATCAAAAAACAGCACAAGGGAATCGTCTACCTTGAGGCGATGCATTGGTTTTTCATCTTGAATTAAAGCCAGGCCGCGACCCAGGCCGTAGGCTGGAACGGGTTCAGTAATCGTTGCTTTGTATTTTATATTTTTTGGAGGCTCCGAAGCTCTATCAAACGGAACGATCTCCATGTGGACATTTTTAGGGGGAGCGCTAGTCCAGTTTCGAATCTCAATGTAGGATTCGATAAAATCACACTCCGCAGCATGTGCCAAGCTTGATGTGGTTGCTAAAATCAAGCCAGACAAAAAATATTTAGTTGGCAGAAATGTAGCCATAATATGTGCTCTTCCAAGTTTCTTTTGATATCCCATTTGTTCGAAAGCTAACCATACTTTGGAGTACTGATTTTACTCCGGTTGTTGCGGCGTACTTTTCACTTGTTTGCGGATCTGATCCCCAAGAATAAGCTAAGAATTTTATCTTCAATACATCACTCGTCTTTTTGGTTGGCTTTCCATCTTTGTCAAATAACTCTAAATTTCCTTCGTAGACAATCCAATGTGATTTAGATATGTCACCTAAGGAGTGACTAGAAACTTGAGCCAACATATTGGCGTCAATCATCAGCATGATTTTCTTGCCCGATTGATGAAGTTTGTCAATCTCGATCAATGAGGTGATATCAGAGTCAGAGAAAGCATCATGAATCTGGCCGAAGATCGACTTTTTCACTACGACGCCGAACATTGAGGTATCAACAGACTCAACCTGCTCAAATCCGCCAATTGCCTTGGTGAGATCCGCCATGAGGCCTGGCCAATTGACCGATTTCAATTGATCGGTACTGCCGGTGCCCAGTCCATCGAAGGCAAGGGACGATTCGCTGCTGCGGCTCACGGCCAACACAATCCAATCGACCTCCGACATTTCAAGATTCATAAACCTGTCATCGGAAGGCTTCAGCTCATACATGGTGTCTTCAGCCGCACTATGTGGCTTGACCATGTAATCACCGATTTTCAACTGCCCTTTGCGATGCAGTTCGGTCGCTAGCGTTTGGTACGGCCCGGGCTTGTTTTGTGCCATGAGGTAGAACAACGCCGCCATGCCACACAGCGATGACGCCCCTTGATCAATGCGCCAAGGCTCGGCCACTCTCTGTGCCGCCTGTGTTTTGATACGCCCTGCATCAAACCAGCGGAATCGGCAATGCGCGGGCACCCCGAGTTCGACACCAAACGCCGTAAGTTATTGATCTGTATAGGCAGCCTTTGCAAGACTGGCACTACAGGGTCGGTTTAGAGCAGTGGCAGTTGGGTGTTGAGGGTGGGCTGGTTGACCTGGAGTGCAGCCAAGACATGCGCTTGGCGAGGTTGAAGGGTGGAGACACCTTGGACGGGCGCGGCGTCTGCAACGCGCACCGTGTGGCGCTGGATACGGCGCAGCTCGGCCAGTGCGGCCTCTGGGGAGAGAGGGCTGCCCGCGAGCTTGAGCCGCTGGCGCATGACGCGATGCAGGATCAGCGCCATGAAGCAAATGCTGGCATGGGCCTTGATGCGCTGGGGCAGGCGATGGAAGACCGGCGCAATCTCGATCTCGGACTTGAGCACCTTGAAGCCACGCTCAATGTCGGCCAGCGACTTGTATCGCTGCAACACCTCAGCCGCGGTCATGTCTTTGACATTAGTGACCAGCATCAGCTTGCCGTCCATGAGCTGTGCCCGCGCTAGTGCCTCCTCATTGAGTGTGTAGCTGAACAGCTCCGCCTTCAAGTCCACCTGGATGATGCGCGCCAGATGTGCCTCACTGACCTCGTGGAAGAAGCGCGCCTTGGCCCCGGAGTCGGAGAGTTTGCGCCCCTTGTGAACCTGGCCCTCGTCCTGAGCATCGAGCTTGCCCGTCAGCGCCTGTGCGCGCTGCTCCAGCGCTTTGATGCGGGCCAGGCGGTCTTGCGTTTGCTCGCGGGCCTGGACAGGGTTGTGCGCCACCACCAAGCGCTGGCCCTGCCAAGCCAGCTCCTGCACCACTTCGTCATCCGCTTTAGTCATCTGCTCAGCCATGGGTGCGAGCAGATCGACAAACTCACCATAGCGCCGCCCCGGCACGGCCAGAATGAACTCCAGAGGTCGATCACCCGCAACACGCAGCTTGCTGAGCGCCTCCATGTTGTCCAGCGAGAGCAAGCCCCGGTCGGCCACCACCACCAAGCGGCGGATGTGGGGGAAGCGATCCAGCACCTTCTTGAGCGTGGGCTCCAGCGTTGGGGCCTCGGCTGAGTTGCCGTCAAAGACCTCGTGGAAGATGGGCATGCCGTCGGCCGTTTGCACCACGCCCAGCATGAACTGGCGCGCAATGACGCCCTCCTTGGACATGCCAAAGTGGCGCACATCACCGACTTGCTGGCTCAGGCCTTCGGCGCGGATCGTGGTCAAGTCATAAAAGACCACCGAGAGGTCTTCATCAATGAGCGGGTGCAACAACTGGGCGACACAGTCATCGACGGCCTCGTGGTGATCCATCAGCGCATCCATGCTGCGCAGCAAGTGCTGGTGGCTCAAGCCATCCGCATCAATGCCGGGCATGCTGACGGTTTGCAGCCAGCGCAGCGCGCCCAGTTTGGAATCCGCATCGCACAGCCGGTTGAAGACCATCACGCGGATCGCTTGCTCCACAGCGGTGGTAAAGCGAGCCCGCCGAAACACCGCAGCGAGCCGATCAAAGCCTAGCTCATGCCAAAGCGCGTCCAGGGCCCAAACATCACCCAGGGCTAAGGCCGACTCAAAGCGCACTTGAGGCGCATCGACACCATCCAACGGACGCCCCTTGGCTCGCAGCAAACCGTTGAGCAACGCATCCAGCGGGCCACCCTCTTCGTCCAGCCGACCAAGCGTGGCCACCGTACGCTGGCGGGGTTGGCCCTGCTCGTTGCGGAAGGATTCAACCAGCCGTACATAGCGGTGACCGCCGGAGGACGAGACCTTGAGGAACATGCCTCAAGTGTAGCGTATGTGAGCTAACAGAAAAACTACATTTAATTGCACTATTGGCACTACGGAGAAATCAAGAAACGAGCATCACCCCGGCGCTAAGTGCTTGATTGATATAGGCCTGGCTCGCGACGCACTCTTCAAAACTGGAAATTGGTGTCGAACTCGGGGGGCACCTTCAAAGTCCCGCCTGCCGCATCAGACTGGATGTAGGCTTGAATAGTGATATCGGTGCCACACAACTCAGGCTCTTCCAGCTTGAAAGAAGCGGTCATCCCTGATGCCTTGAGGGGTAGGTCAAAAGTTCGGCCGTCTGGGCTTTCTCCAAAGGCCTTCCATTGAATGCTGGCGGGGCTGACGGGCGCTTTGCTTTCAAAGTCCTTGACCTTGAATTCATAAGTTTTGCCGTACACCATGGCCTTGCGTGTCTTTGCACCCGTGCCATCGTTGGCCGATCCTTCATCAAGTTCGGTGCACAGTTCGAGGGAGACGACTTCGTTTAAGGCGGCCATGGCCTCTACGGAGTCGGGGTGGGGGTGAACACCATGCGCTTAGGTACCAAGGCCTAGCTGGGCTGAACAGTGTTGCAGTGGGAGATCCCGCTAGTATGGAAAGACGAAGTAGTCAATTCGTGATCTGACTCCTGGGAGCCGGAGCGACTGCATGGGTGCCTGAATGACATGTTCAGCTACGGCTATGGTCGACTGCCAGCGATATAGAGGCAAGCGATCAGGGCAACCCTCCTGGATAGAGATTGACCAGCCATCGTGGGCAATGTAGCGGCCCTTTATTTCTGATATGTACTGCTGGAACGGGATCTAGTATCCATTTCGGGGTATCCCATGTCCCTGGGTCATTTTTATTCTTTGGAAAGCCATTGGGCCAAACTAAGTAGAGATTCTGCCAGGTGTCGCTGCAATAAGATTTATTTGAATCAGCCCTCTCCAGATTGCCTACTATTTGTAAACCAGCTTGTACCTTGCGGCCATTAATTTTCGTAGCCACTCGGGGCCAGAATTCGCTGGGGCCGTGAGTCATTAAGTCACAAGGCTCAGGTAAGTCCGTTGATATAAACAACGGGGTTTTGAACAAGAAAATCAATACGCACTTTCCGTCGGTATACTCCATTCTTGCTCTTATTTTATACTCGCCGGCGGAATGTCCAAAAGACCCAGAAAGAGGCAATAAATATTCTGAAATTATTGTGCTGGGTGGAATGGCTGGGTGTGAACTGGAAGCCTGATCGATAGATATTGGTGAGGTGGGAAGGGCTGCGGCGATAAACAAAAAAAATAAATTTATCATTTTATTTCCCAAAAGTTGATTAACTTTGATCTAAGAAAATATGAGTTGCGAGGGTCTGAATGTATGCTTTCTCCAAAACTTCTCCAGTTCGATCCGGGCATGGTTGATCCATTCCATAAATCGATATGATCGCCAGAGAAATTTCCCGTTTGCTCTTCGCGACTTGATCGCGCCCAAAAATCTTTGAAGAATATTATTCCAGTCTTCCCTTTTACTTTTTGATATGCCTCAGATGGATTGATTTCTTCAGGCTTTCCGAGAGCTTTAGACAACCAAGCGGCAAGCTCCTCTGCCGCCAGCGCGCCGCGATATTTTTTCTTGTTTTGAAACGCCTCCCGAACTTCGCTTCTTGCCTTCGGGTAGGTGTCAAGACTAAGGCCGCCATCAATGAGTGAAATACTCATCTTGATAGCGCATTGGTTTTCATATAATCCTTCCGGATTTTCCTTTGGCAAACCATTTGGTTTGCGGAAAGGCTTATTTTCTTCAGGATTCCAATTCAATGGATGGGCCGCCCAAAGTGCCTTGAAGCTAAGACAAGATCTCACATCAGAAGATGCTGGAACACAGCTTCGTGGGGTTGAATTGGTTGTCCCCTCTAAAGTTGTTGCCATTAGACTTCTCCTCCGTTTCGCTGGGAAATCTGCTTGAGTGCATCAATGCCTACATAAATTTTTATCCCCTGAGGGTCAGGGGTAGAGATCCTTTCTATTTTTCCTTGGTCATCAGTTTCACCCCAATAAACTGAACCGTCGCTGGTCGTGGCAAAGTAGGCCAGTCCACACAAAGGCTGGCCAGATACAGGGTCGGTCATTTGGAACTGTTCGTCGTAAATCGATACTCTTGAGTCCGGCAAACGAGGAAGTGTCGCTGACGCACTCGCCCCCCCCATCATCGCCTGCGCGGCTCCCTTAGCCTCCCAGGTCCCCGGCGTCACAAAGGTGATGTCCCCGCCGTCCAAGATCACACCCGAGTCCGCCCCAATCAGCTCGATCTTGCTCTGCGCATTGATGTGGATCTCGCCGTTGACGCTGAGGATGGTCACGTCTTTGTCGGCCAGGATTTGTAGCTCGTCGGTGTGGGCTCTGAGCGAGACCGGCCCGTTGGCCGCATGCGCGGTGATGCCCCCGGCGTGGGTATAGAGGCTCACGGTTTGCCCGGCGACTGTCGCGTGGGTGTGGGCCGCCGTCTCGTGCTGGTCGCCCTGGCTCACACGGGCCAGATCTTGGCCTGCATAGCTGGCGATGCTGGCGTCACTCAGCCAGGCTTGGCTGCTGGGGGTGTCCAGCATGATGGTGGGGGTGGCGGGGGCTTCGACCGCGTCGCTCAAGTCTCTGCCGTTGGCCTTCTTGGCGTCTTGGCCGTTAACGGCCTGGGTGATCTTGCCGTCTTGCTCGGGGTCCAGGGTTTTGATCAGCGTCGGGATGCTCTCGGCGTGGGCGGTCAGCGCTTGGGCTTGGCCGGTTTGGGCGGCTTGGCTCAGGCGCTCGGCCAAGTCTTGTGCGCCTTTGAGCTGGGCCACGGCTTCGGTCGCGTCCATCTGCGTGCTCTGGGCACTGCCATAGCTGCCGGGCCGGGCCGTGGTGCTGATGAGCATGCCCTTGGCAGAGCGAAGGCTGGCCCAGGCGCGGGTCGAGGCTTCAAAGCCGCTGCCGCGCCAAGCGCCACGCTGGGCGGTGTGCGCGGCTTGTTGGATCAAATGCCCCAGGCCCACCTCGGCCGCGCTGTAGCTGCACAGCAGGCGCATGCGCACTTGGGCCGTGGCGTCGTCCAGCACCCATTGGTTAANGGGGGAGGGCCGTCACTTTGGGGGAACGGCGCTCAGCCTGGGTGAACCTGTGACGCACTGCACTCCGGTGGTGTCAGCAGCTAACCATGGGGCCAAGTCAAGCGCATGGCGCGGCGCACCGGCGTGTGGCTAGGCAACAGGCACAAAAAAACCCGCTGCGGCGTCCCGAGCGGGTTTCTTGGCGTGCCGGGCAGGGCGGGCCTGCCAGGTTCAGCGGGGGTCAGTACAGCTTCTTGGGCAACTGCATGCTGCGCACGCGCTTGTAGTGGCGCTTCACGGCGGCAGACTTCTTGCGCTTGCGCTCAGCGGTCGGCTTTTCGTAGAACTCGCGAGCGCGCAGGTCGGTCAGCAGGCCGAGCTTTTCAATGGTGCGCTTGAAGCGACGCAGGGCAACGTCAAAAGGTTCGTTTTCTTTGACTCGAATCGTGGTCATTTACGAAGGGATCCTTGAGGATAAATGCGCTCGGTGTCCGCTTGGAGACGGCTTGTTCCGGATTTGCCGCTCTGCCCCGAAGGCAGAGTGCCAACGGATCGACACGCGGGTTTGCTAGCAAAGACGCCGATTCTAGCCTGAAAACCACAAGGCTGGCAATTTGGAGACCCCAAACTCGATAAAGTGTGGCCCCAATTCTTCCCATTTCAAACTCAGGAGTCTCAGATGAGCATTCAAACCGTCGGCGTGATTGGTGCAGGCACCATGGGCAATGGCATTGCGCAGGCCTGCGCAGTCAGCGGCATCCAGGTGGTGATGGTGGACATCTCCCAACAGGCCGTGGACAAGGGCTTGGCCACGGTGGCGGGCAGCCTGGATCGCCTGATCAAGAAAGAGAAGATGACTGCGGCCGAGAAAGAGGCCGCGCTGGCTCGCATCAGCACCTCAACCGACTATGCCGCCTTGACGGGTGCGCAACTGGTAATTGAAGCCGCCACCGAGAACGAGGCGCTGAAGATCAAGATCCTGCAGCAGTTGGACAGCGTCTTGCCCGCTGAGACGATTGTTGCTACCAACACTTCGTCCATCAGCATCACCAAGCTGGCCGCCGCCACACAGCGGGCTGACCGCTTTGTGGGCATGCACTTTTTCAACCCTGTGCCCATGATGGCGCTGGTGGAGATCATCCGTGGCCTGCAGACAAGCGACGCCACCCACGACGCCGTGGCTGCGCTGGCTGTGACCCTGGGCAAGACCCCGGTAGCAGTGAAGAACGCCCCTGGCTTTGTGGTGAACCGCATCTTGGTGCCCATGATCAACGAGGCGTTTTTTGTGCTGGCTGAGGGCACGGCCACGCCAGAGGACATCGACAACGCCATGAAGCTGGGCTGCAACCAACCGATTGGCCCGCTGGCGCTGGCCGACATGATTGGCTTGGACGTGTGCCTGGCCGTGATGAATGTCTATATGGCCGAGTTCAACGACTCCAAGTACCGGCCTTGCCCGCTGCTCAAAGAGATGGTGGCCGCCGGTTGGCTGGGCCGCAAGACGGGCCGGGGCGTCTACACCTACTGAGCGCGTTCAGCCAGGGCCTCTGCGCACGCATGAGCGCTGGCCCAGGCCCACTGGAAGTTATAGCCGCCCAGCCAGCCGGTCACGTCCACCACTTCGCCGATGAAGTAGAGGCCGGGCTGCAGGCGGCTTTCCAGGGTTTGAGAGGACAGGTCGCGGGTGTCCACGCCACCGGCCATGACCTCGGCCTTGTTCCAGCCCTCGGTGCCCGCAGGGGTCAGGCTCCAGGCCTCTAGGCTTTGGGCGATTTGATTGATGTGCGCATCAGGCACTTGGGGCATGGCCAGGGTGGCGTCCAGGCCCAGCATCTGCAGCCAGGTGTCGGCCATGCGCTGGGTCAGCAGGCTGGCCAGCTCGTTGCCTAACTGCCGCTTAGAGCGTTGTTTGGCGCTGCGCAGGGCCTCGGCCACGTTGACGTTCGGCAGCAGGTTGATCTCCACCGGCTGGCCCGGCTGCCAGTAGCTGCTGATTTGCAGCACCGCCGGGCCGCTCAAGCCGCGGTGGGTGAAGAGCAAGTCTTCGTGAAACTGCACCGGCGGTGCCAGCTTTTTGCCTTTGCCCGATGAGGCTGGGCGCGTGCTGATCAGCACGGGCATGGCTTGGCCCGCCATGGGCACAAAAGGTGCCCAATCGTTGCCCGCAAAGGTCAGCGGCACCAGGGCTTGGCGCGGTGCCACGATGCGGTGGCCCAGGCGTTCGGCCAGCTTCAAGCCAAAGTCGCTGGCGCCGATTTTGGGCACAGGCAAGCCCCCGGTGGCCACCACCACGCTGTGCGCTTGAACCGGCCCGCGCGCGGTCTGGGCCAGCCAAGTGCCGTCGTCTAGGCGCTCAAGGCCTTGCACTCCGCAAGGCTGCCAGCGCTCCACGCCACCGCGTTCGCACTCCGCCAGCAGCATGCGAATGATCTGCTCGGCAGAGTCGTCGCAGAAGAGTTGGCCTTTGTGCTTCTCGTGAAAGGCAATGCCATGCTGCTGCACCAAGGCGATGAAATCTGCCGGGGTGTAGCGGGCCAGGGCCGAGCGGCAAAAGTGCGGGTTCTCAGAGAGAAAGTTGGCCGGCGTGGCCTCGCGGTTGGTGAAATTGCAGCGGCCACCGCCCGAGATGCGGATCTTCTCTGCCACTTTGGGCGCATGGTCCACCAACAGCACGGCAAGGCCACGCTGGCCCGCCTGGGCGGCACAAAACAAACCGGCCGCACCGGCACCAATGACCAGCGCATCAACCTGGCGAGCGGCATTCATGAGGGAGTCGCCTGAAGGCTCATGGGTGGACGCATCAGCCTGCAAAAGCCTTCCAGAGCATATAGGCTGCCAGGCCATAGAGCAGCACGGCAAAAGCCTTCTTGAGCTGCGCCACGTTCATGGCGTGCGCAGTGCGTGCGCCCAGCGGTGCCATGCTGACGCTGGCCGCCGCGATCACCAGCAAAGCTGGCAGATAAAGGTAGCCCAATCCACCGGGCAAAGCGGCGGGCAAGTTCCAGCCGCCCACCACATAGCCCAGAGTGTTGGCCAGTGCGATGGGAAAGCCTAGGGCCGCACTGGTGGCCACTGCGTTGTGGATGGGCACATTGCACCAGGTCATGAAGGGCACGCTCACAAAACCGCCGCCAGCGCCCACCAAGCCCGAGAGAAAACCAATGCCCGTGCCTGCGGCAGTTTGGCCCACCATGCCGGGCATTTGCCGGCTGGGTGTGGGCTTGGTGTTGCGCAGCATTTGGGTGGCGGAGAAGCTGACAAACAGGCCAAACACGGCCGCCAGGACTTGGCCTTTGAGCAGAGCAAAGGCACCGGCCCCGGCGAGCAAGCCGCCCAGCACAATGCCCGGCGCCATGCCTTGCACCAGCGGCCAGCGCACGGCACCTTTTTTGTGGTGGGCACGCACGCTGGACAGCGACGTGAACGCGATGGTGGCCATGGAGGTGGCGATCGCCATCTTCACCGCCATGCTGGCGGGCACGCCGCGCTGGCCAAGAATGATGGTCAAGAACGGCACCATCAGCATGCCGCCACCGATACCCAGCAAACCGGCCAAAAAGCCCGCCACCAAGCCCAGGCTGAGCAACTCCAACAGCAAGATCGGGTCCAGCAAAGCACTCAACATCTCAGGCTCCTGGCGTGTCGAGCAAGGCCAGCACGGCTTGCCACTCTTGGGGTGTGACCGGGGTGATGGACAAGCGGCTGCCCGGCTTGAGCAGCAGCATGCTGGCCAGTTCAGGGCGGCTGCGCATCTCACGCAGGCTCAGCAGCCGAGTCTTGCGCCGCAGCTTGACGTGCACATGCAGCCAGCGCGGCTTGTCGCGGCTGGCTTTGGGGTCGAAGTAAGGGCTTTGCGGGTCGAACTGGGTGTCATCGACGCTGACACCGCTGGCCACTTCAGCCAAGCCGGCCACGCCGGGCTCAGCGCAAGACGAGTGATAGAACAACACGCCATCGCCCACCTGCATCGCATCGCGCATGAAGTTGCGGGCTTGGTAGTTGCGCACGCCCGTCCAGGGCACGGTTTGCTGGGGCAGGCGGGCGAGGTCGTCAATAGAGCACTCGTCGGGCTCGCTCTTCATCAGCCAGTAGTTCGGCATGGCAGTGGCCCCGTGGGCTGTAGCACTGTCTCTTATACACATCTAGATGTGTATAAGAGACAGGCCTTGAGGGGTAGGTCAAAAGTTCGGCCGTCTGGGCTTTCTCCAAAGGCCTTCCATTGAATGCTGGCGGGGCTGACGGGCGCTTTGCTTTCAAAGTCCTTGACCTTGAATTCATAAGTTTTGCCGTACACCATGGCCTTGCGTGTCTTTGCACCCGTGCCATCGTTGGCCGATCCTTCATCAAGTTCGGTGCACNACCCGGGGCAGGTAGCGGGCCGTGGCCAATTGCGTGGCCGCCCAGTCGGTGGGGAGCTGGTGGCGCTCGCTCACTTGTTGGGCAAAGGCCAACACGTCTTCGCGCCTGCCGTACTGCACCACGTCGGGGGCGTTGTCCCCGCGCACAGCGGCTGGGGCTTTGGCTTTGGCGGGGGCCGCAACGGCGGGGGCCGCCAGGCAGAGTGCCGCCACAGCAGTAAGGGCAGCCGTGAGTGGGGCCAGGGGCGAAGGCAAGGGGTGAGAGCGAACGGGCATGGTGGGATTATCCGGGTTAGCGGCGAGTGCCCGGCAAGGCGCGCATGGCTTGCCGGAAGTGACGCCACCAGACTGTGGTGTGTGTGCCGCGCCCAGCGGCATTCTTGGGCGCAGAGTCGGCTGTGGGGCTAGGCCCGTAGCGCTGGGCATGCAGGGCCAGCAGCGCCTGGGTGGCCGGGGCGGCCGCAGCGCCATGGGCGGCGTGCAGGCCCTGGGCCCAGGTGTAGGGGTCTTGGGCCGCCGTGGCCGGCACGCCCACCCGGTTCAACTCCGCCAGGACCCGGCGGGCCAGCCGCTGCCAGGGGGGCTCACGACGAGCTTCCCTCAGCGCCCAGAAGGCACCCAGCAAGCCCACGGCGGCGGCCAGCAATACGATGAGGCGCAGCAAGGCGGCGGTGTCCACTTGCTCCAAGCCCCAATGTTGCAGCCACTGGCGTTGTTGGTCGCGGCCATAGCCCAGCACCCAGACGTTCCAGCGGTTGTCCAGGGTTTCTGCGAAGCGTCTGAGCCTGTCCCTCAGGCCGGGGCTGACGGCATCAAACGCGCCCAGCACCAGGCCGGGTGGTGTGCGCAGGGTTTGGCCTTGTTGCACACGCTCGGGGGCAACGGCAGCCGTGGGGTCTACCCGCAGCCAGCCTTGCCCGTCGTGCCAGACCTCGGCCCAGGCGTGGGCATTGCTTTGGCGCACCACAAATTGGCCGTCTTGCAGCAAGGGGTCTGCCCCTTGGTAGCCTGTGACGATGCGCGCCGGGATACCCATGGCGCGCATGATCACCACAAAAGACGCGGCGTAGTGCTCGCAAAAACCGGTGCGGCGCTCCAGCCAGAACTCGTCCACCACATCGCCAAGGTAGCGGCCGGGGCTCAGGGTGTAGACAAAGCTTTGCTGGCGGATATGCGCCAGTACGGCCTCGACCAAGGCCGGTGTGCTGGCTGCTTGGAGGGCGGGCTGCGCCTGGAGTTGCTGCGCCCAGGCGCGGCTGCGAGGGTGTTTGCCAGGAGGCAGCATGGTGAGGCGCGCCCGTGCGTTGTCGCTCAGGCTCTGGCCGGAGAGCTGTGGCAGTGCATGGCCTGTGAGCCTTAGCCGCTGGCCCAGCGGCGCGCTCAGGTTCCATTGGCCGGTGCTATCAGGCCCAGGCGGCAGGCTGGCCAGCACCGGGGTGGTCTGCGGGCGCGCAACGGTGAACTCGGGCAGGGGAAGCCAAGAGATGCGCTGTGGCTCCAAGATCATGTCGTAGCGCAGGGCTGTGGCGTCCGGCGCTGGTTCGGCCAGGTCGGGCCGAGGCCGCCCTGGCGTGGCATGCCAGCGTTCGCCGTCATAAAGGCTTAGCACGGGGCCGCGAAAGTAAAGCGTGTTGGCAGGGCGCGGCGGGCCGTCAAAGCGGATGCGCAAGGCAATGCTGTCGTCGGTGGCGAGCTTGGCCACGTCACCCAATTGCATTTGGTCTGAGAGGCCCGTGCGTGCACCCTCGGTGGGCAAGGCCCACAGCGGCCCCAAGCGTGGAAAAAGCATGAAGAGCGCCACCATCACCGGGGTACCCCAGAGGGTGGCGCGGGCGGCCAAGCAGGCGGCTTGCCGGATCGTCGGTGTACCCACAGGCATATGGGCCAGCGTGAGTGCGGTGAGCCAACCCCAGACCGACAGAGTCATGCCCACGGCGGTGAGCAGGGACTGGGAGTTAAGGAAATTGGTGAGCACCAAAAAAAAGCCCAGAAAGAACACCACCAGGGCGTCGCGGCGGGCCTTCAGCTCCAGGGTCTTGGCGGCCATCAAGACCACCAGCAAGGTCACACCCGCTTGGCGGCCCAGCAAGGTGCGCTCGGTCCAATAGGTCAGGGCACCCGTCACCAGCACCAGGGCGATCAGGCTCCAGCGGCCGGGCAAGGGGCGTTCTGTCCAGGCCAGCCGTGCCCGCCATGCCAGCACGCCCAAGCTGACCACGGAAACCCACAGCGGCAAGGTGGGCAGGTGCGGGGCCATGGTCCAGGCAATCAGGGCCAGCATGAACAAGGTGTCGCGCGCTTCACGCGAGGGCGCTTGGGGACATGGCCAGCGCAGCGTTGGGGCCCGTGCAGCTTTGTTCATCACGATGCGCCGCCTTTGAACAAGGCCAGGCGTTGCAGCGCTGCCTCTTGATGCGCTTGGCCGTGGCCCAGGGCCAGCTCGTCGGCACCCAAGCGCAGCCCCCATTGCAGGCCTTGGGCCTCGGCGGCCACCACCCAGGTGGCTAAGCGGCTCAAACGGGCTTCGGTGCTGGGCACCTGGATCAAGCTCCAGTCCAGCCACAGCCTGGCGGCCACGCGGCCGCTGCGGTCACGGCTAACCAGCTCTCCGGTACGGGCCACTTTCTTCCAGGCCACTTGACGCAGGCTGTCGCCACGTTGCCAGGGGCGTATGCCTTCAACCTCGTCGCGGCCACTGCGGTTGAGCGACCCGCCGTCTTCAGGGCTATCCGCCCAGCGAGGCAAGGCACCTGGCGAGGCCTCCAGCGCGGGGTAGACCCAGGCTTGCCCTGCCGGGCGCCACAGCGACCAAGCCCGAAAAAGCCCGAAGGGGAAGCGGCACTCCACTTGCAAGGCTGGCAGTTCATGGTGGCCACGCCGATGAGAGACGGTGCTGAGCACCACGGCGGTCACGCCATCAGCGGCTGCATCCACCCAAACCTTGGGCTCGCGGCCCTGCAGGCCAAAGCCCAGGCCGTGGCGCGGGCGGCCGGGGTTGTGAATGCTGATCTCCAAGCTCATGTCTTGCCCGGCATGGGTGGGCTGAGGAGGGCGCACTTGCAGGCTCAAGCCCCTCAAGCTGGCATGGGTGATGTGCAAAGAGGCGGCGGCCGCCCCCGCCAGCAAAAAGGTCAGGGCATAACCCAAGTTAAGCTGGTAATTGATGGCCGCCACCAGCAGCAACAGCAGGGTGAGCCCAAAGGCCCAACCCGCGCGGGTGGGCAGGATATAGACATTGCGTTGCGTCAGCGTGTGCATGGCGACGGGCCGCAAGCGGGCCAGCCACCAGTCTCGCCACCAAGCCTTTGGGCTGCGCATCAGGGCAGCCCTACCGCCTCGATCATGGCGCGCACTTGCTCCCGCCGGCCGCGGCCTGCACCAGGGACGGGGTGCAGGCGGTGAGCCAGCGCCTGGGGCAGCACAGATTGCAGGTCGTGAGGGCTGACATGGTCGCGCCCGGCCAACAAGGCCCGTGCTTTGCCCAGGCGCAGCACGCCCAATGCCGCCCGGGGCGACAGGCCCTCGGTGAACCACAGGCCTGAGCGGGTTTCGGCGACCAGGGCTTGCAGGTAGTCGATCAGCGCGTCAGAAGTATGGATGCCGCGCACGGCCTGCATCACGGCCTTTAACTCCTCCGGGCGGATCACTGGCCGAAGGCGAGCCAGGCTGTCGCGCCGGTCTTCACCCAGCAACAAAGCGCGCTCGGCGCGGCGGTCGGGGTAGCCCAGGCTGATGCACATCAAAAAGCGATCAAGCTGGCTTTCTGGCAATGGGAAAGTGCCCAGTTGGTCGGTGGGGTTTTGCGTGGCGATCACAAAAAACGGCGAGGGCAGGGTGCGAGTGGCACCGTCGGCACTGACTTGCTGTTCCTCCATGGCTTCCAACAGCGCACTCTGGGTTTTGGGGCCAGCGCGGTTGATTTCGTCGGCCAAGAGGACCTGGGTGAACAAAGGGCCAGGGTGAAAAACAAAACTGTCCTTGGCGCGCTCGAACACGCTAACCCCGACCAGATCGCTGGGCAACATGTCGGCTGTGAACTGCACGCGGGCAAACTGCAAGCCCAGCGAGGCGGACAAGGCCTGGGCTAAAGTGGTCTTGCCCACACCAGGTATGTCCTCGATCAACAAGTGGCCACCTGCCAGCAGACAGACGAGGCTGTCTTCGACCTGGGCGGCTTTGCCGACGATGATCGTGCTAATCTGGTTCTTGAGGTCAGTCAAACGCGACTGAAGCTGAGCGTTCATCATTCAAGAACGATAACGCACTTCCAAAAGACACACAGGCCGGTGGACCCGGCTTTTTTTGAACATGACGACGGCATATTTCTCGCATCCTGACTGCCGCGCCCACGACATGGGCGCAGGCCACCCCGAGTGCCCCCAGCGCTTGGACGCTATCGAAGATCATCTCTTGGCCACAGGTTTAGAGGTGGCCATCACACGCATGGACGCGCCGCTAGTGGCCCATAGCGACTTGATGCTGGCTCACACGGAACGTTATATTGCTGAGCTGAATGAGTTCATGGAGCAGGCCACCCAAACCGGTGAACACCGTGCGGTGGACCCGGACACCAGCGTGTGCCCCCACACCTGGCAAGCGGCCATGCGGGCCGCCGGGGCGGCCGTGGCGGCGACAGACGCGGTGATGGATGGCCGGGCCGAGAATGCTTTTTGCGCCATTCGCCCGCCTGGCCACCACGCCACGCGTGACCAAACCATGGGGTTTTGCTTTTTCAACAATGTGGCCGTGGCGGCGCGCCATGCGCTGGATGTGCGCGGTTTGAGCCGCGTCGCCATCGTCGACTTTGATGTGCACCATGGCAATGGCACCGAGGACATCGTGGCCGGAGATGAGCGCATCCTGATGGTTAGCTTTTTCCAGGACAAGCTCTACCCCTACAGCGGGGGCGTGCCCAAGGGCGAGAACATGCTGAACCTGCCCATTCCCGCCTATACCCGAGGCCCAGAGATTCGCGAGCTGATTGAAGCCCACTGGATGCCGCGCCTGAATGAGTTCAAGCCGGAAATGATTTTCATCTCGGCGGGTTTTGATGCCCACCGAGAGGACGAACTGGGCCAGTTGGGCCTGGTGGAGGCTGACTACGAGTGGATCACGCACCGCTTGGTGGAGGTGGCTCGCCAACACTGCCAAAAGCGCATCGTGTCCTGCTTGGAGGGGGGCTATGCGCTGAGTGCGCTAGGCCGCAGTGTGGCCGCGCATGTGCGCGCTTTGGCAGATGTATGAGCATAGGAGAACATGGTTTGCTGGGAATGGATTTGAGTGATGCTTTGGACGCTTTGCGTCAATCTAGCGCCTGGATTGAATTGGCGGTGGCGCTGGGCTGTTTGGGGATGTCGTGGTTGATCGTTCGCTTGGTGCGAGGCTCGCAGACGCCGGAGCGCTCGATTTGGTTTGGCCGCAAGATCGTGGACGGCGTGCTGTTCCCGGTGCTGGCTCTGGTGTTGGCCTATGCGGCCAAGCGCTTGTTGATCCTGATGGCTGTGCCGGTGGCGGTGTTCAAGATCGTGCTGCCGGTGCTGATCTCGTTCGTCATCATTCGCTTGTCGGTGCGGGTGTTGGATGCCGCGTTTCCGGCGTCCAAGCTGGTCAAAGCGGCCGAGCGAACCATCTCTTGGATCGCTTGGTTGGCCATGGTGGCCTGGATCACCGGCTTTCTGCCCCTGTTGCTTGAGGAGCTGGACCAGATTCACTGGACACTTGGCAGCAGCAAGGTCTCCATACGCACCTTGCTGGAGGGCGCTTTATCGGCCGGCTTTGTGCTGGTGTTGGTGCTGTGGGTCTCGGCCGCCGTAGAGGACAGGCTGCTGCGGGGCGCGACCGGCGAGCAGTTGTCGCTGCGCAAAGTGGTGGCCAATGTGGTTCGCGCTGGGCTGGTGTTTCTGGGCTTGCTGCTGGCCTTGTCAGCGGTGGGCATTGACCTCACGGCGCTCTCGGTCTTGGGCGGTGCGCTGGGTGTGGGCCTGGGCTTTGGTTTGCAAAAGTTGGCGGCCAACTATGTGTCTGGTTTTGTGATCTTGGCCGAGCGCAGCTTGCGTATTGGTGACATGGTCAAGGTGGACAACTTTGAAGGGCGCATCACCGACATCGCCACCCGCTACACCGTGATTCGCGCTTTGAATGGGCGAGAGGCCATCGTCCCCAATGAAATGTTGATCACCCAAAGGGTGGAGAACTCCTCGTTGGCGGACCCTCGCGTATTGGTCTCCACCATGGTGCAAGTGGGCTATGGCACCGACTTGGAAGCTTGCATGCCTGCTTTGATCCAGGTGGTGGCAGGCGTGCCCCGGGTGATGGCAGACCCAGCGCCGGTGGTGCAGCTCTCGAATTTTGCGGCTGACGGGCTGGAGTTGACCATCAACTTTTGGATCCTGGACCCAGAAAACGGCCAGGGCGGCGTGCGCTCGGACGTGAACCTGGCCATTTTGAAGTACCTCAACACTCAGGGGATAGAGATTCCGTTCCCGCAGCGGGTGGTGAGACAAGGCTGACCACTGGAGCGATGCTCCAAAGCAAACGCCCCGCGACAAACACTGTGTGGTGGGGCGTTTTTGGCAGGCCTGTGAGTGGGCCTGTGAGCGGAGTGGCTTACTCGGTGACGACCGGGATCTTGCCGATCTTGGCCTGCCACAGCTTAGGCCCGGTGACGTGGGCGCTGGTGCCGCCCGAATCGACGGCCACCGTCACGGGCATGTCGACCACGTCGAACTCATAGATGGCTTCCATGCCCAGGTCGGCAAAGCCCACCACCTTGGCGGCCTTGATGGCTTTGGACACCAAGTAGGCGCTGCCGCCCACGGCCATCAGGTAGGCGCTTTGGTTGTCCTTGATGGCGTCAATGGCGATTTGGCCGCGCTCGGCCTTGCCCACCATAGCAATCAGGCCAGTCTTCTCCAGCATCATGCGGGTGAATTTATCCATGCGGGTGGCGGTGGTGGGGCCTGCTGGGCCCACCACTTCTTCGCGCACCGGGTCCACCGGGCCGACGTAGTAAATGACTCGGTTGGTGAAGTCCACCGGCAGGGATTCGCCCTTGGCTAGCATGTCTTGAATGCGCTTATGCGCAGCATCGCGGCCGGTCAGCATCTTGCCGTTGAGCAAGAGCGTGTCGCCGGGCTTCCAGCTGGCTACTTCGGCCTTGGTCAGGCTGTTCAAGTCGACTCGCTTGGACTTGTTGTAGTCTGGTGCCCAGTTCACATCCGGCCAGAGGTCGAGGCTGGGCGGCTCCATGAAGGCGGGGCCTGAACCATCTAGCACAAAGTGGCCGTGGCGGGTGGCCGCGCAGTTCGGAATCATGGCAATGGGCTTGGAGGCCGCGTGAGTGGGGAAGGTCTTGATCTTCACGTCCAGCACGGTGGTCAGGCCGCCCAGGCCCTGCGCCCCAATGCCCAGGGCATTGACCTTTTCATAGAGCTCGATGCGCAGCTCTTCCAGCTTGTTCTGCGGGCCGCGGGCCAGCAGCTCATACATGTCGATGTCGTCCATCAGCGACTCTTTGGCCAACAGCGCGGCCTTCTCGGCCGTACCGCCGACGCCAATGCCCAAGATGCCTGGTGGGCACCAACCCGCACCCATGGTGGGCACGGTTTTGAGCACCCAGTCGACGATGTTGTCGCTGGGGTTGAGCATATAGACCTTGGACTTATTCTCTGAGCCACCGCCTTTGGCGGCGACAATCACGTCCACGGTATTGCCGGGAACCACCTCCATGAAGATCACGGCAGGCGTGTTGTCCCGGGTGTTCTTGCGCTCGAAGATGGGGTCCGAGAGCACCGAGGCGCGCAGCTTGTTGTCGGGGTTGTTATAGCCCTGTCGCACGCCTTCGTTGACGGCGTCTTGGATGGAGCCGGTGAAGCCCTCCCACTTCACGTCCATGCCGATCTTCATGAAGACGTTGACGATGCCGGTGTCTTGGCAGATGGGGCGCTTGCCTTCAGCGCACATGCGGCTGTTGGTCAATATCTGCGCAATGGCGTCCTTGGCGGCGGCGCTTTCTTCACGCTCGTAGGCGCGGGCCAAGTGGGCAATGTAGTCAGCGGGGTGGTAGTAGCTGATGTACTGCAGCGCCGCTGCAACGGATTCAATGAGGTCGGCCTGGCGGATGGTGGTCATAGGGATTCTCAGGTGGTTGCTGCGCAAGGCAGCCAGAGGAGCGGTATCGTGCAGGGCTTGCCTTGCAAGAGCCTGGCGTCGACCCACAAGGTTGACGCCGGATTCTTGCAGTTGACAGTTTACGAGAGAGGATTTTTTGATGGCGATTTCTGCGCTACGGCGTTTCTTTGCGTCCGGAACATCAGGCGGCATTGTGTTGGCCCTGGCGGCCGTACTGGCACTGATCTTGAGTAATTCGGCACTCGGGCCGCACTATGAAGCCTTGCGTCAAATGCCTGGGGAGGTGCGCATAGGCCACGACGCTTTGGTGTTGACCAAGCCCTTGCTGGTGTGGGTGAACGACCTGTGGATGGCGGTCTTCTTCTTCTTGGTGGGCCTGGAGATCAAGCGCGAACTCATGGAGGGCGAGCTGGCCACGCCTGCGCAGGCCTTGCTGCCAGCGGTGGCCGCCCTGGGTGGTATGGCCGTGCCGGCGCTGATTTACTTTGCGTTCAACCATGCTGATGGGGTTGCCGTGCGTGGTTGGGCCATTCCGGCTGCGACGGACATCGCTTTTGCGCTGGGTCTGGTCATGCTCTTGGGGCGGCGGGTCCCCGCCTCGCTCAAGGTATTTTTGACGGCTGTCGCCATCATTGACGACTTGGGCGCCATCGTGGTGATCGCGGTGTTCTTTACCGAAGGCCTGTCGACGACCATGCTGATGGGGGCGGCGTTGTGCATTGGCGTGCTCTTGGCACTGAACCGCGCCCGCGTCATGCGGGTCGAGGCCTATGTGATGGTAGGGGCCGTGATGTGGTTGTTTGTGCTGAAGTCCGGTGTTCATGCCACCTTGGCTGGGGTCATCACCGCCTTGATGGTGCCTATGCGTGATGACACTGGGCACTCTCCGGCGCAGCAGATTGAGCATGCGCTGCACCCTTGGGTGGCTTTTGCTGTTCTGCCCTTGTTTGCGTTTGTGAATGCAGGGGTTGCGCTCAAGGGCGTTACGCCCGAAGCCTTGATGTCGTCCATCCCTGTGGGCATTGCGGCGGGTTTGGTCTTAGGCAAGACGCTGGGCGTCTTTGGCAGCTTGTGGCTGATGGTGACCCTGGGTCTGGCTCAACGCCCTGCAGCTGCGAGCTGGATGCAATGCCTGGGCGTATCGGTGCTGTGTGGCATTGGTTTCACCATGAGCTTGTTCATTGGCGGTTTGGCCTTCGAGGGCCAGGGCCCTGGCTACGAGCTACAGGTCAAACTCGGCGTTCTAGGTGGCTCCGTCATTGCCGGCCTGATCGGCACATTGATTTTGTGGCGCGCTCAAGGCACTGAGTTGCGGGCCTCCTGACGGCGCAGTGGCTGCGTCGCTCGGCAGGTTCCTGGCGTGTTCGCAGCGCACTTCCCTAGGGGGACACACCCTAGGGTCTGCCCTGATCCTGCTGAGTAAGGCGGTCGTCAGACGCTGGCGACACATTAGCCACCGTAGCGCACCGCATGGGTGCCATGCATCAAACCAGCCTCCAGGAGACAACACATGAGCGACGATCTCAAGGTTTACAACCCCAATCCGGCAGCTGCCGCTGCGGCTCACATCAACGGCATGGCCGCCTATGAGGCCCTGTGCAAGGAAGCCGAAACGGACTACGAAGGTTACTGGGGCCGTTTGGCCAAAGAGCTGATCACCTGGAAGAAGCCTTTCACCAAGGTGCTGAACGAATCCGAAGCCCCGTTCTTCAAGTGGTTCGAAGACGGCACGCTGAATGCCTCTTACAACTGTCTCGACCGCAACATTGAGCGCGGCTTGGGCGACAAGACCGCCATCATTTTTGAAGCCGACGGTGGCGAAGTCACCAAGGTCACCTACAAAGAATTGCTGGCCAAGACCTGCCAGATCGCCAACGGCCTGAAAGCTCAGGGCGTGAAGAAGGGTGACCGCGTGGTCATCTACATCGCCATGTCCATCGACGGCGTGGCCGCCATGCAGGCCTGCGCTCGTATCGGCGCGACCCACTCGGTGGTGTTCGGTGGTTTCTCGGCCCAATCCCTGCGTGACCGCATCGAAGACACCGGCGCCAAGGCCATCATCACGGCCGATTGCCAAGTGCGTGGCGGTAAGCAATTGCCCCTGAAGGCCATCGTGGACGAAGCCCTGACACTGGGCGGCTGCGACTCAATTCAGAAGGTGCTGGTCGTCAAGCGTGGCGACGTGGCCGTGACCATGAAGGAAGGCCGCGATGTCTGGATGGCTGATGTGGTCAACAGCCAGCCCACCGAGTGTGAGCCTGAGTGGGTGGAGGCCGAGCATCCTTTGTTCTTGCTCTACACCTCGGGCTCGACCGGCAAACCCAAGGGCGTGCAGCACAGCACTGGCGGCTACTTGCTGCATGCCGCGCTGACCACCAAGTGGACCTTCGATCTGAAGCAAGACGACGTGTTCTGGTGCACGGCCGACATCGGCTGGGTCACAGGCCACACCTACATCACCTATGGCCCTCTGGCCCTGGGCGGCACCGAGATCGTGTTTGAAGGTGTGCCCACCTACCCAGACGCTGGTCGCTTCTGGAAGATGATCCAAGACCACAAGGTCTCGATTTTCTATACCGCACCGACGGCCATCCGCTCGCTGATCAAGGCCGCTGAAGCCAACGATGCTGTGCATCCGAAGAGCTACAACCTCAGCAGCCTGCGCATCTTGGGCTCGGTGGGCGAGCCCATCAACCCGGCTGCCTGGGAGTGGTACCACCAGCATGTGGGTGGCGGCCGCTGCCCCATCGTGGATACCTTCTGGCAGACCGAGACCGGTGGCCACATGATCACCCCACTGCCGGGTGCGACCCCGCTGATCCCCGGCTCCTGCACGCTGCCCTTCCCGGGCATCCAGGCCGCCATCGTCGATGAGACCGGCAAGGATGTGCCTTGGGGTCAAGGTGGCATCTTGGTGGTCAAGCGCCCATGGCCCTCGATGATCCGCACCATCTGGGGCGACCCAGAGCGTTTCAAGAAGTCCTACTACCCTGAAGACTTCAAGGGCAAGTACTACCTCGCTGGTGACGGCGCCATCCGCGACGAGAAGACCGGTTACTTCACCATCACCGGCCGTATCGATGACGTGCTGAACGTCTCCGGTCACCGCATGGGCACGATGGAGATTGAGTCGGCCTTGGTGAGCTGCACCGAGCTGGTGGCCGAAGCCGCTGTGGTGGGGCGTCCTGATGACACTACTGGCGAGGCCATTTGCGCCTTTGTGGTGCTCAAACGCAGCCGACCTGTGGGTGAAGAGGCCAAGCAGATCGCCAAGATCTTGCGCGACCATGTGGGCAAGGAAATCGGCCCCATCGCCAAGCCCAAGGACATCCGCTTCGGTGACAACCTGCCCAAGACCCGCTCGGGCAAGATCATGCGTCGCCTGCTGCGCTCGATCGCTAAGGGCGAAGCCATTACCCAGGACACCTCGACCTTGGAGAACCCGGCCATCTTGGATCAGTTGTCCGAGAACAACTGACACCAACCGCGCATGAGGCGCGGCAGAAAAAAGCCCCGCACTTGCGGGGCTTTTTGCGTCTGGGCGTCAGCTCACTTGACCGACAGCACCCAGGTCGCCAATTGCTTGGCCTCATCAGGCGTTACTTGGTTGGCAGGCATGGGGATTTGGCCCCAAGCGCCCACACCGCCTTTTTGAATCTTCTCGGCCAGCATGGCCACAGCGTTTTTGTCCTTCGCGTACTTGGCCGCTACATCCTTGTAGGCAGGGCCGACCAGCTTTTTGTCGGTGGCATGGCAGGCCAAGCAATTCTTCTTGGCAGCCAACTCAGCATTGGCAAAGGCCGGAGATACAGCGGTTACAACCAGCAAAGAGAGCAGTGCTTTCATTGGTATTTCTTCCTTCAGGACGGGTTGAAGATGCTTTACATTCGCACAACGGATTCTAAGGAGTTCGGTTGACGCCCTGTTTGCGAATTAGCAGCCCTTTCTCGGCCTCACATCATCATGCTTTTCGTTGTCGCCGGTATCGCCTTCATTGCCATGCATTTTCTTGGCGTAGGGGCTCCTGCGCGCTGGAATTGGGAGCCGTTTGGTGACTTGTGGAAGTTCATCAGCCCCTTTGTTTTGGCTTTGGCTTGGTGGGCTTGGAAGGATGCGTCGGGCCTCTCAGGGCAGGCGGAAATGAAGCGTGACGCAGAGCGAAAGGCCGAGCGCCAGCGCCGAACCATTGAATCTCTGGGCCTGGGCAACCGGCGCGCTGACGTTCAGCCCAAGGATCAATGAGCCAGCGCAGTGAGGATGTCTGGCCTGCAATTGGCGACACCGATCACTCAAAAGGGAGCCTCGGCTCCCTTTTTTGATGCCCATGGCAGAGCGCTGCTGACATCAATCCAACTGCGATAAGTCGCGCACGGCCCCTTTGTCGGCGGACATGGCCAATTTTGCATAAGCCTTGAGAGCGGCAGATACTTTGCGCTGGCGCGCTTGCGCAGGCTTCCAGCCCTTGGCATCTTGCTCCGCGCGCCGCTGTTGCAGTTCTTCATCGCTGAGCAGTACGTCAATACGCCGCTTGGGAATGTCGATGCGGATGCGATCGCCATTGCGCACCAAACCAATGGCACCACCAGCGGCGGCTTCGGGTGAGCAGTGGCCAATCGACAAGCCCGATGTACCCCCAGAGAAGCGCCCATCGGTGAGCAGGGCACAGGCCTTGCCCAGCCCTTTGGATTTGATGTACGAGGTGGGGTAGAGCATTTCTTGCATCCCGGGGCCGCCCTTGGGGCCTTCATAGCGCACGATCACCACGTCGCCCGCCTTGACCTGGTGGCTCAAGATGTTGGCCACGGCTTCGTCCTGAGATTCGGTGACATGGGCCGGGCCTTCAAACACCAAGAGGCTGTCGTCCACACCGGCGGTCTTGACCACACACCCCTTCTCGGCGATGTTGCCGGTTAGCACGGCCAAGCCTCCTTCTTGCGAAAAAGCGTGGCCGATAGAGCGGATGCAACCCTCGGCACGGTCCAAGTCCAGGCTGGGCCAGCGTGAGGCCTGGCTGAAGGCGACCTGGGTGGGGATGCCAGCCGGGCCAGCCTGGTAAAAGGTCTTCACGGCCTCACTGGGGGAGCGGGCAATATCCCAGGTGTCCAACGCCTGTTTCATGGTTTTGCTGTGGACGGTGGGGACATCGGTGTGCAGCTTGCCAGCCCGGTCCAACTCGCCCAAGATCGCCATGATGCCGCCAGCGCGGTGCACATCTTCAATGTGGTATTTGTTGGTGTTGGGGGCCACCTTGCAGAGCTGCGGCACGACGCGCGAGAGGCGGTCGATGTCGGCCATGGTGAAGTTGATCTCTGCCTCCTGGGCAATGGCCAGCAGGTGCAAGATGGTGTTGGTGGAGCCGCCCATGGCAATGTCCAGAGTGATGGCGTTCTCAAAAGCCTTGAAGCCCATGGAGCGCGGCAGCACGGAGGCGTCGTCATGCTGGTAATAGCGCTGGCATAGTTCTACTGCCAAGTGCCCGGCCTTTTTGAACAATTGCTCGCGGTCCGCATGGGTGGCCACCACCGTGCCGTTGCCCGGCAGGGAGAGCCCCAGGGCTTCGGTCAGGCAGTTCATGGAATTGGCGGTGAACATGCCCGAACATGAGCCGCAAGTGGGGCAGGCCGAACGCTCTACCTCGGCCAAATCGGCTTCACTGACCTTGCTGTCGGCTGCCATGACCATCGCGTCGATGAGATCCAGTTTTTTGATCTCGATGGTTTGTGTTTGTGGGTTGGCCAAGCGCACCTTGCCGGCTTCCATGGGGCCGCCCGAGACAAACACAGCGGGAATGTTGAGGCGCATGGCGGCCATCAGCATGCCTGGGGTGATCTTGTCGCAGTTGGAGATGCACACCAGCGCGTCAGCACAGTGGGCGTTGACCATGTACTCCACGCTGTCGGCGATCAGCTCGCGGCTGGGCAGAGAGTACAGCATGCCGTCGTGGCCCATGGCAATGCCATCGTCCACCGCAATGGTGTTGAACTCTTTGGCAACACCACCGGCGGCCTCGATTTCACGGGCCACCAACTGGCCTAAATCCTTCAAGTGAACATGGCCCGGCACAAACTGGGTGAAGGAGTTGGCAATGGCGATGATGGGCTTCCCAAAGTCGCCGTCTTTCATGCCGGTGGCGCGCCATAAGGAGCGAGCGCCTGCCATGTTGCGGCCAGCGGTGGATGTTTTGGAACGGTATGCAGGCATGGGGCATCCCCTGAGGGGTGGTGAGAAGTGGAGGAGGGTGTAGCGCGCAATTTTCGCTGATGCGTGCAGATATCAGCGACGCAGGGTCGCAACAGCCAGCGCTTATGATGCCGCCCCATGCTGATTCACCCTCAATTCAATCCGGTGGCCCTGGACCTCACGGGCCTGGGGCTCCCCATTCAGGTCCATTGGTACGGCATCACTTACTTGGTTGCCTTTGGCCTGTTCTTGTGGCTGGCGCGCCTGAGGGTCAGCCAGCCCTGGTATGCCCAGGCAGGCTGGACAAGGCAAGACACCGAAGACCTGTTGTTCTTTGGCGTGGTCGGGGTGGTCTTGGGCGGCAGGCTGGGATATGTGCTGTTCTACAAGCCCGAGTACTACCTGGCCCATCCACTGGAAGCCTTGGCGGTATGGAAGGGCGGCATGGCCTTTCATGGCGGGCTGTTGGGGGTGATTGCAGCGATGGGCTTGTTCGCCTACCAGCGCCAGCGCGCCTTCTGGCAGGTGACGGACTTGATTGCGCCCTGCGTGCCCACTGGCTTGGCCAGTGGCCGGGTTGGCAACTTCATCAACGGCGAGTTGTGGGGGCGGGCGGCAGACCCTTCGCTGCCATGGGCCATGGTCTTTCCGCAGGCCCAAGACGGCATGGCAAGGCACCCCTCGCAGGTCTACCAATTCCTGCTAGAGGGCTTGCTGCTGTTTTCGCTGCTGTGGTGGTTTGCCAAGAAGCAGCGCCCCCTGGGGCAGGTGTCGGCCTTGTTCCTGCTGGGCTACGGCAGCATGCGTTTTGTGGCCGAGTATTTCCGCGAGCCTGACGGCTTTTTGGGCTTGGGAGCCCTGGGCCTGAGCCGTGGTCAGTGGCTGTGTGTGCCCATGTTATTGGCCGGGGCGGCCCTGTGGTGGTGGAGCGCGCGGCGCGCCAAGGTGCAGGCATGAGGCAGATTTTTCTGGACACCGAAACCACGGGCTTGTCGCCCGAGAGTGGCGACAGGGTCATTGAAATTGGGTGCGTAGAGATGGTCAACCGTCGTTTGACCGGCCACAACCTGCACCTCTATCTGAACCCCGAGCGCAAGAACAGCGAAGACGCCGTGCGCATCCATGGCTTGACGGATGAATTTCTGGCCGACAAGCCGGTCTTCGCTGCGGTCGCGGCGGAGTTCATGGCCTATATCGCGGGGGCTGATGTGGTGATCCACAATGCCGCGTTCGACGTGGGATTTTTGAACGCCGAATTGCGGCGAGTAGGTGCGCCGCCTTTTGCCCAACAAGTGGCCAGCGTGACGGACAGCCTCTTGATGGCGCGGGAGATGTTTCCGGGCAAGGCCAATTCTCTGGACGCTTTGTGCAAGCGCTTGGAGGTGGACAACTCCAACCGTGCTTTGCACGGTGCCTTGTTGGACGCTGGCTTGTTGGCCGAGGTCTATATCCGCCTCACCCGGGGGCAAAAAACCCTGGTCATTGATGCTGCGGAGGAGTCCTCGGAACGCGGGGCTCACCTTGAAATCGCCGCCATTGACTTTGCAGCCTTTCACCTGCCCGTGCTGGAGCCCAGTGCCGATGAGCAGGCGGCGCATGAGGCGGTCTTGAAGGAATTGGACAAATCGAGTGGCGGCAAAACGCTGTGGCGAAATCTTGTGGCATAATCCAAGGCTTCCCGGAACGCAGCTTCCACTGAATACCGGGCGGTTAGCTCAGCGGTAGAGCACTGCCTTCACACGGCAGGGGTCGCAGGTTCGAACCCTGCACCGCCCACCAACACAAAAGCACCTCGCAGTTTCTGCCGGGTGCTTTTTTGTTGCCGTCGTGCTGCCTGCACTTCACCGCATTCCATGCTGAGGTTTTGTCATGAGTGACCGTTTGGCTGTGTTGCCTCAATACCTGCTGCCCAAGCGGGCGCTGACCCAATGGGCGGGCCGATTTGCCTCGGTGCCAAGGGGCGCTATGACGACCCGCGTCATCGAGCGCTTTATTCGGCGCTATGGCGTGAACATGTCTGAAGCGGCCCACCCAGAGCCCAGCTACTACCAGACCTTTAACGACTTCTTCACCCGCGAGCTGCGCCCGGGCGCACGCCCCTTGGCACAGGCTGATTTGATCTGCCCTGTCGACGGAGCCATCAGCCAGTGTGGGCCCATCATTGGCTCGCAGATATTTCAGGCCAAAGGCCACCAATACAGCGCAGAAGCGCTGCTGGGTGGGGATGCCAGCGAAGCGGCGCGCTATGAAGGTGGCCACTTTGCCACGATCTATCTGAGCCCCAAGGACTATCACCGCATCCACATGCCCTGCGAGGGCGTGTTGCGCCGCATGATTTATGTGCCGGGCGACCTGTTCTCAGTGAACCCGACCACGGCCCGTGGCGTGCCGGGCCTGTTTGCCCGTAACGAGCGCGTGGTGTGCTTGTTTGATGGCCTCAAGGGCCCCTTCGCCTTGGTTTTGGTGGGGGCCACGATTGTGGGCAGCATGGCGACGGCCTGGCACGGTGTGGTCAATCCGCCGCGCCTGGGTGCGCTCAAGACTTGGGACTATGCCCCGGGGCAGGTGAGCTTGAAGCAAGGCGCAGAGATGGGCCGCTTCTTGTTGGGCTCGACCGTGGTCTTGCTATTCCCTCGGTCCGGCTTAGGTTTCAATCCGGCATGGGCACCTGCTGCACCGGTGCGCATGGGTGAGCCGATGGGGCAGTTTCGCGCCTGAGACGGGCTTCTCAGCGTTTGCTTCATCTTGAGGCAGTGCGTTCCTTCCTCAACGCTGACAAGCACTTGCCGCATCGCCCAAGGGCTTGTCCACAGGCTTGTTCAGCCTTGGCGGGGACAAGCCCTTCTGGGTATGGCGTTTACTTCAGATGGATGTCACCACTGCCCTGCACTGTACGGTTCACTTTGGCGGGCTTACCCCACACCTGAACATCGCCAGAGCCTGCGATATTGACATCGACAGACTCTGCGGCATGCACGCTGACATCGCCGCTGCCCGCCAGGTTGACCTTGCTGTGGCGCGCCTGCAGCTTGCTGAGGTCCATATCACCGGAGCCTGCTACATTGGCCTCGACGTTTTGGGCCGAGCCCGTGGCGTTGAGGTCCCCAGAGCCCGCGAGGCTGGCCACCAAGCCGCCTAGCCGTGCACCTTCTATCCGCAGGTCGCCTGACCCCGCCACCGCCGCACTGAAGCGCTCTGCTTGCAGGCTTCGAATGTTGAGGTCACCACTGCCGCGGAGTTCAGCCGCCTGTAACTGCGCAAAAGTGACCTGAACCAGCACGGGCGACGAGGTCCGCCAATTGGACTTTGGCTTACCACGCACCACCAGAGTGTCGGCTTCGACGACAACTTCTATGAGCTCAGCCAAATTGTCGTCGGCGCGGACATTTACTTGGTGTTGCGGACCCGGTTTGGCCTCTACCGTGAATGGGCCGTCCAGTCTCAGCTTGCTGAAGGCCGCCACGGTGCGCGGCTGATCAACCACCTTGCCTGAGCCTTTGATCAAAGGGCCGCCGCCGTTGTACTCTATGGTCAGCGCCTGGGCGGTGAGTGGCGGCAGGGCCGCCATGGCAACCAAAGCGATGGACAGCAATAACGAAGAAGAATGCAGTGTGAAACGGGCCATGGAGGTCTCCTGAGGCGGTGTATGAGTGGGCTCATGTTAGGAGGCGCACCCAGGCTTGACGAGCCTCAAGCGACGAAGTGCAGCCTGCCGCGACAAAGCGTTTGCAGCGCTAGCCGGCCTGCAAGTGCTCGGCGTCCGTGTCTATCCACCGTCCGTCAACGAGACATTGGTGTGGCTTGAAACGCGCCTTGTAGGCCATCTTGTGGCTGGGGGCGATCCAGTAGCCCAAATAGACGTTCGGCAGCTTCATCTGGCGTGCTTGCTCTATTTGCCACAACACCCCATAGGTGCCCAGGCTGCCCTCGGCATCAGGGTCGTAAAAGGTGTAGACGGCGGAGAGGCCGTCGCTGAGCACATCCACCACCGACACCATGCGCAGCACACCCCGGCCCGAGGCACCTGCTGGCACGGGCTCCCGGAATTCGACAAGCCGCGAATTGACACGGCTTTGCAGCAGGAACTGGGTGTATTGGTCAATGCTGTCCTGGTCCATGCCGCCCCCGGAGTGGCGCGCAGCCTGGTAGCGCAGGTAAAGCTCGTAATGCTCCTGGTCGAAACCCAGGCGGATCACCCGAGTCTTCAGCCCTGCATGCTGAACCCATGCCCGGCGCTGCGCCCGGTTGGGCTTGAAGCGCTCCACCGGCAAGCGCATGGGCACGCAGGCGCGGCAGTGGTCACACAGGGGCCGGTAGGTGAACAGACCACTACGCCGAAAGCCATTGGCCACCAAGGCGGAATAGGTCTCGGCATGGATCAGATGCCCCGGCGTGGCCACTTGAGAGCGGGCAAAGCGACCGGCCAAATAGCTGCAGGGGTAGGGCGCCGTTGCATAAAACTGCAAGGTCGAGAAGGGCGCTTCTTTCGGGTGAGTCACGGTCAGAGCAAGAGGCCAATATGCCGGACCATCACAGGCCCAAAGCCGTCCAGCAATATGGATCATAGGCCCAGGGCTGGGCCAAGGGCACCCCCACATGCGTGGACAAATGCGCTTCGAACTCGGCTCTGGGGATGGGGCGTGCCCCCATCGTGCTCAGGTGCGCGGTGTTCTGTTGGCAGTCAATCAGCGGAATGTCTCGCTGACGACACAGCGCCACCAAGCCGGCCAGGGCCATCTTGGACGCATCTGTACGGTGGGCAAACATGGACTCCCCAAAAAACATGTGCCCGATACAGAGCCCATAAAGGCCACCCACCAACTCGCCGTCCACCCAGGTCTCGACGCTGTGGGCCACGCCATGCTGATGCAGGCTGACATAGGCCTGCACCATGTCCGGAAGAATCCAGGTGCCTGCTTGGCCGTCTCTAGGGGTGGTGGCACAGGCCTGGATCACGCGCTCGAAGGCTGTGTTCACCCGGATCTCGCAGCCCTGAGCGCGCAAGAACTTGAGCAAGGTCTTGCGCAGGGAGCGATGGAGTTTGAACTCCGCCACAGGCAACACCATGCGAGGCTCTGGCGTCCACCACAAAATGGGCTGCCCCTCGCTATACCAAGGGTAGATGCCTTGGCGGTAGGCATCGAGCAGCCGCTGCACGCTCAAGTCAGCCCCAACTGCCAGCAGCCCCGGTGCCTCGCTCTCGGCTCCCAGGGCCTGATGGGTGGGGGGGAACGGGCTGTGGGGCTCTAACCAAGTCAGCGGCATGGGTGACGACGGGGGATAAAAAAAGCCGACCCGCAGGTCGGCCTGTGAGGAGGACGCAAAGTCAGAGCAAGCGTACCTCAACTCGGCGCGCCTCGGCGTCGCTGCCGGCGTTGATCTGCTCGGGCTTTTTCATTTCAATGCGCTCTTCTGCGATACCGGCAGCCTTTAGCGCGTCGCGCACGGCCAGGGCGCGCTGTTTGGCCAGCTCGGCATTCTTGGCAGGGTCGCCACTGGCGTCGTGGAAGCCACTGATGCTCAGCTTGCCGGGGTTGAGCTTGGCCGCCTCGGCAACCTTCATCAGGCCGTCGCTGACCCCAGGGGGCAGGCTGGCCGCACCGCTCGCAAAAAAGATCTTTGCTTCTGCATTGGCGGCATTCGGAGCGATATTGACCTTGAGTTCAATGCCACCGGTGCTGGTGCTGCTGGAGGCCACTTCGGCCACCTTTTCCACCTTGGCGGCCTGAGGTGCCGCTGCATGCGTGGTGGCCATGGTGGCTGGCAGCAGGGGCACGATCAACAGGGCCACGATGTTGATGATCTTGATCAGCGGGTTGACCGCAGGGCCGGCCGTGTCCTTGTAGGGGTCGCCCACGGTGTCGCCGGTCACAGCGGCCTTGTGGGTCTCGCTGCCCTTGCCGCCATGGTGGCCGTCTTCAATGTACTTCTTGGCGTTGTCCCAAGCACCACCGCCGGTACACATGGAGATGGCCACAAACAGGCCGGTGACGATGGTGCCCATGAGCAGGCCACCCAGAGCGGCGGGGCCCAGGGTCATGCCCACCACAATAGGCACGACCACGGGCAGTAGCGAGGGAACAACCATTTCCTTGATGGCTGCTGTGGTGAGCATGTCCACGGCCTTGCCATATTCGGGCTTGGCCTTGCCTTCCATGATGCCGGTGATCTCTTTGAACTGGCGGCGCACTTCCACCACCACAGAGCCAGCAGCGCGGCCCACGGCCTCCATGGCCATGGCACCAAACAGGTAAGGGATCAAGCCGCCGATGAATAGGCCTACGATCACCTTGGGGTCACTTAAATCGAAGCTGACATGCAGACCACGGCTTTCCAGCGAGTGGGTGTAGTCCGCAAACAGCACCAAAGCCGCCAAGCCGGCCGAGCCAATGGCGTAGCCCTTGGTCACGGCCTTGGTGGTGTTGCCCACGGCGTCCAGCGGGTCGGTGATGTCGCGCACAGAGGCAGGCAACTCCGACATTTCCGCGATGCCGCCCGCGTTGTCGGTGATGGGGCCGTAAGCGTCCAAGGCCACCACAATGCCGGCCATGCTCAGCATCGAGGTGGCCGCAATGGCAATGCCGTACAAGCCGGCCAAACCGTAGGAGGCCATGATGGCGATACAGACGAAGATCACCGGCCAGGCCGTAGAGCGCATGGAGACACCCAAGCCCGCAATGATGTTGGTGCCGTGGCCCGTGGTCGACGCCTGGGCAATGTGCTTCACTGGGCCGTATTGGGTGCCGGTGTAGTACTCGGTGATCCAGACCAAGGCGGCTGTGAGCACCAGGCCAACGGCGCAGGCACCAAACAGCTTCATATGGGTGCCGCTGCCCATGGCGTCCGCAGGCATTACAGCGGCCGTCACAAAGTAAAAGGCGACCAGCGACAGCCCACCTGCGACAGCCAGACCCTTGTACAGCGCTGGCATCACGTTCTTCATGTTCGGCGTGGCCTTGACCACGGAACAGCCGATGATGCTTGCGATGATGGAAACGCCACCCAGCAGCAAGGGGTACACCACTGCCGCCATGGGGGCGGAGGCCACCATCAAGGCACCCAGGGCCATGGTGGCAATCAAGGTGACGGCATAGGTTTCAAACAGGTCGGCCGCCATACCGGCGCAGTCACCGACGTTGTCGCCCACGTTGTCGGCAATCACGGCCGGGTTGCGGGGGTCGTCCTCAGGAATGCCTGCCTCGACCTTGCCCACCAAGTCGGCACCCACGTCAGCCCCCTTGGTAAAAATGCCGCCACCCAAGCGTGCGAAGATGGAAATCAGCGAGGAGCCAAAGGCGAAGCCCAGCAGCGGCTTGAGTACCGTGGCCAGCGATTTGTCTGGCGTGAGGTTGCCATTGCTGGTGAGGAAGAGAAAGAACAAGCCCACACCCAACAGGCCCAAACCCACGACCAGCATGCCGGTGATGGCACCGCCCTTGAACGCAACATCCAAAGCCGGGCCCATGCCGCGGGTGGCGGCCTGAGCCGTCCGCACATTGGCACGCACCGAGACGTTCATGCCGATGAAACCGCAGGCCCCGGACAGCACGGCACCCAAGGCAAAGCCAAAGGCGGTGGTTCCGCCCAAAAAGATACCGATAGGTATCACCAGCACGATGCCCACCAGGGCAATCGTTTTGTATTGCCGCGCCAGGTAGGCTGCAGCACCTTGCTGGATGGCCCCCGCAATCTCTTGCATACGGGCGTTGCCCGCGTCTTGGCGCAGGATCCAACTGCGCTGCACAAAACCATAGATAACGGCCAGCAGGCCGCAAATCAGCGCTGCATAAAGCGCTCCGTTGGTGGACATCAAGGTAACTCCTTCCGTTCGCACTATCGGTTTGTCATGCTGCTTGGCGCAGCCTGCCTTCGTAGGGCCTGCTGCCACGCCAACGCATGCTAAGTGAGTCAGGCGCGGCGCGGCTCGGTGTTTTCCTGCGGGTGAGCGGGCATAAACGGGAGGCGGCTGTCAGGGCAGGGCAAGGGCCTTACGTAGAATCCGGGTTTTCCCGTCAACCGACTCAATGAGATCCCCATGAGCCTGCAAAAAGTTCCCGCCGGTGCCAAGGCACCTGAGCAGTTCAACGTCATCATCGAAATCCCGATGAATGCCGACCCGATCAAATACGAGGTGGATAAAGACAGTGGGGCCTTGTTTGTGGATCGCTTCATGACCACCGCCATGCACTACCCCTGCAACTATGGCTACATCCCCGAGACTCTCTCGGATGACGGCGACCCTGTGGATGTGTTGGTGGTCACGCCCTATGCCTTGACGCCCGGCGTGGTGGTGACCTGCCGCCCCATTGGTGTGTTGAAGATGGAAGACGAAGCGGGCATGGATGCCAAGCTGTTGGCCGTGCCCATCACCAAGGTCTGCCCTATCTACTCGCACTGGGAAAAGCCGGAAGACATCAACCAAATGCGCCTGAAGGCCATCCAACACTTCTTCGAGCACTACAAGGACCTCGAAGTGGGCAAGTGGGTCAAGGTGACTGGCTGGGAAGGCCCGGAGTCCGCCAAGAAGGAAATTGTTGACGGACAGAAGAACTGGGCTGCCAAGCAGGCTTGACCAGCTTGAGAGCCGCAGGTTGAGCCTGCGCTTGGTTTTTCTGGGGTATCGTTGCGCACAGGGTGGCCGAGACGGGCCACAGGCGCAGGCGGTGCCCCTAGCCGCAAACGCCGCCCCATTGGGCGGCGTTCTTGCTTGGGGGGGCGGCACGGCCTCTTTTTGGTTTGCTGATTTGGAGCACGTCCATCATGCGCATGACAATCTCTGTGGCGCTCATCTCACTGCTCGCACTCGACCCGCTGCAGGTCATGGCGGCACCACCCGCCAAGACGGCCGCCGCAGCAATGGCTCCCATCAGGACGGTCGAGGGCATCTCCGAGTACCGCCTGCCCAACGGCCTGCAAGTGTTGCTGGTGCCGGATGACTCCAAGCCCACCACCACCGTCAACTTGACCTACCGCGTGGGTTCTCGCCATGAGAACTATGGCGAAACGGGCATGGCTCACTTGTTAGAACACCTGCTGTTCAAAGGCACGCCCAAGAACCCACGGGTCTGGGGCGAGTTCACCCAGCGGGGCTTGCGCGCCAACGGCAGTACCTGGGTGGACCGCACCAATTACTTTGCCAGCTTCAATGCCAATGAAGAGAACCTGCGCTGGTTCCTGAGCTGGCACGCGGACGCCATGGTGAACAGCTTCATTGCCAAGAAGGACCTGGACACCGAGATGACGGTGGTGCGCAATGAAATGGAGATGGGCGAGAACAGCCCAGATGGCGTGCTGTTCGAAAAGACCTTGGCCACCATGTACCAGTGGCACAACTACGGCAAGAGCACGATCGGTGCGCGCGCCGACGTTGAAAATGTGGACATTGCGCGCCTTCAAGCCTTTTACCGAACCTACTACCAACCGGACAACGCCACGCTCATCGTCACGGGCAAGTTTGACCCCGCCAAGGTTTGGGCCTGGATTCACGCCGACTTCGGCCGCATTCCGGCCCCCAAACGTATCTTGCCCAGGCTCTATACCGTGGAGGCCGTGCAGGACGGTGAACGCAGCGTGACCGTGCGCCGCCAAGGCGGCGTGCCGCTGGTGTTTACCGCCTATCACACACCACCGGCCGCTCACCCAGACTTTGCCGCCATTGAGGTGCTGGGGCGGGCTCTGAGTGAAGCCCCAGCGGGTCGCCTGCACAAGCAGTTGGTCGAGAAAAACCAAGCGGCATCGGTGTTTTCTTTCGCCGCGCCTTTGGTGGACCCGGGCTTCATGATTTACGGCGCGCAGCTCGCTCCTGGCCAGGCTCAGGACGCCGCCCGTGACGGCATGCTGGCGGCACTCGAAGGGTTGGCTCAGCAGCCCTTGAGCGATGAGGAAGTGGAACGCGCCAAGGCCCGCTGGCTGAAGGATTGGGAGCTGCGTTTCTCGAACCCTGAGACGGTGGGCGTGGCCTTGTCTGAAGTAGTGGCGCTGGGAGATTGGCGCCTGTTCTTCTTGCTGCGTGATCGCGTCAAAGCCGTGAGCACGGCTGAGGTCAACCGCGTGGCGCTGGAGCGCCTGCTGCCTTCCAACCGAACCTTGGCGCAGTACATTCCGACGGAGAAGCCCTTGCGCGCCCCGACGCCTGCGGCGGTGGATGTGGCGGCTCAGCTCAAAGACTTTAAGGGCTGTCTCTTATACACATCTAGATGTGTATAAGAGACAGCTTAAAGGCCGCCGGAGCCACCCAGCCCTCAAAGGCCTTGCGCAAGGCCGCTTNGGAGGCGCAGATCGCTTCCGTCACTGCCGAGCAAGCCACTGCGGCATGGCGCAAGTACATCAAACCAGAGGCTTTGGTCATTGCCGTCTCTGGCGATTTCAAGGGGCGCTGAACTCAGGGGAAGGGCTCAGGTGGGCGCAGTGACCTTCAAGGGGCTGCGCTCTCGGAGTTCGTCCAAAAAGTGATCCAGCCCGCCGCGCTCTCGGGCTAAAAAGTCGGCCACCGCAGCATTGAAGCCTGGGTGGGCCAGCCAGTGCGCCGAGCCGGTGGGCGATGGCAGCAGGCCGAGTGGCGCTGGGAGATTGGCGCCTGTTCTTCTTGCTGCGTGATCGCGTCAAAGCCGTGAGCACGGCTGAGGTCAACCGCGTGGCGCTGGAGCGCCTGCTGCCTTCCAACCGAACCTTGGCGCAGTACATTCCGACGGAGAAGCCCTTGCGCGCCCCGACGCCTGCGGCGGTGGATGTGGCGGCTCAGCTCAAAGACTTTAAGGGCATCGCCGAGGTCGCCAAGGCGGAAGTGTTCGAGGCGACGCCTGCCAATATCGACGCACGCACCCGGCGCTTTGAGGTGAGCCCCGGCCTGAAAGTGGCTCTGTTACCCAAGGGCACGCGGGGCGATGTGGTGACGGCCAGCCTGAGTTTGCGTCTGGGCGACGCTGAGTCTCTCAAAGGCCAGGAGGCGGTGGCCGAGGTCTTGACCCAGATGTTGGACAAAGGCACGGCAACGCTGTCGCGCCAACAGGTGCAAGACCGCCTCACCGCCCTGAAGGCCGAGGTGCAGTGGGGCGGCGGCCCCACCGAGGTGGTGGCACAACTCACCACCACCCGCGAGCATTTGCCCGGCGTGATTGAGTTGGTGGGCCAGATGCTGCGTCAACCAGCCTTGCCTGCCGAGGCATTGGAGGAGATTCGGCGTCAAGCATTGTCGGGCATTGAGGCGCAACGCAAAGAGCCCGAGGCCTTGGTGGCTGAGGCCTTGGGCCAGCACGGCAACCCCTACCCACGCGGCGACGTTCGGCACTTCCGCAACTTCGACCAGGCCACCGAAGACCTGAAGGCGGTGAACTTGGCGCAGTTGCGGGCCTTCCACAGCCGCTTTGTGGGCACGGGGCGGGCTCAATTTGCGGCCGTCGGGGCGATGGATGAGGCAGCCGTGCAAGCGGCCTTGCGCAAGGCCTTTGAGGGCTGGGTGGCTCCGGCGGCCTTTAAGCGCGTGGAGAGCCCTTTGGTGGCTGTCAGCCCTAAGCGCTTCCAGATCGAAGCCCCGGATAAGCAAAACGCCACCATGCTGGCGCGCTTGGCCTTGCCCATCCGAGAGTTAGACGCTGACCATGCGGCCCTGCTGGTAGCGAACTTTGCATTTGGCAGCGGAGGCAGCTCCCGCCTTTGGAAGCGCATCCGCGAGGCCGAGGGGCTGAGCTACGACGTGCGCAGTGGCATCCGTTGGGCCGCTGAGGACAGCAATAGCCTGTGGCAAGCGAGTGCCATTTTTGCGCCTCAGAACCGGGCCAAGGTGGAGGCTGCTTTTGCCGAAGAGCTGGCTCGGGCCAGCNTCCGGTGCGGGCCACAGCGCTGCCGGACTGCTGCATGGCCAGCAGATAGCGGTGTTGCATAAAGGGCGTGGGATGGCTTTGGGTAGCCAGCAAGGCATCCCATTGCGCCGCCGGAATGGGCAGAGGGCTGTCATGGACCTCGATGTGATAATCGCCCGCTCTCTTTGTTGTGTCGGACATGTCAGCTCAGCCCCCACTTATCGTCGCTCTGGCTCAACTCAATGTGACTGTGGGCGATTTGCCCGGCAATGTCCAGTTGTTGGAACAGGCTGCGCGCCAAGCCTATGCCCAAGGCGCGCGCTTGGTCGTGGCCCCCGAGCTGAGTCTGACCGGCTACCCGCCTGAGGATTTGCTGCTGCGGCCTGTTTTTTTGGACGCTTGCGAGGCTGCGCTCGTGGGCCTGGCCCAGGCCCTGAAAGATCTCGACGGTCTGCATGTGGTTGTGGGTCACCCGGCCCGAAAAGAAGGGCCGGATGTTAGGACGAAGTCGGTGGGTGCGCCGCGCGGCTTCAATTCGGCCTCGGTGCTGGCAGGGGGGCACTGTCTGGGCACCTACCACAAGCGTGAGCTGCCCAACTACCAGGTCTTTGATGAACGGCGCTACTTTGCCTCTGGCCGCGATGCGGGTGCTCCTGCGCTGGTGGTGGAGGTCGGCGGTGCCAAACTGGGTTTGCTGATTTGCGAAGACGCTTGGTTTGACGAGCCTGCGGACTTCGCTGTGGCAGCGGGGGCCGAGATTTTGTGTGTGCTCAACGCCTCGCCCTTTCATCAAGACAAGCAGCAAGAGCGCGAGCAGCGCATGGCGCGCACGGCACAGCGTGTGGGACGGCCGCTGCTCTACACCCATATGGTGGGTGGGCAAGACGAGGTGGTGTTTGATGGGGCCTCGTTCGCGCTGGATGCGCAGGGCCAAGTGTGCGCCAGAGCCGCGAGTTTTGAGCCCGCTTTGTTGAGGGTGCAGCTCGCAGCCGATGCTGCTGGCGTATGGTGGCCGGCGGGCCCGGTGGCCGAGGTGTTGAGCCCGGAAGCTCAGGTGTGGCAGGCGCTGGTGCTGGGTGTGCGTGACTACGTGTGCAAGAACGGCTTCCCCGGGGCCATCATTGGCCTCTCCGGCGGGGTGGACTCCGCGTTGGTCTTGGCCCTGGCTGTGGACGCCTTGGGGGCGGAGCGCGTGCGCTGCGTGATGATGCCCTCGGCCTATACAGCGGACATCTCGTGGCTCGATTCTCGGGACATGGTGGCCCGCCTGGGTGTGCGCTATGACGAGATTCCCATCAGCCCCATGGTGAGTGCTTTTGAGGGTGCCTTGGCCACTGAGTTTGAGGGCTTGCCGGTGGATGCCACCGAAGAGAACATTCAGGCCCGAGTCCGGGGTACTTTGCTGATGGCGCTGTCGAACAAGACCGGCCGCATCGTGCTGACCACGGGCAACAAGAGCGAGATGGCCACTGGGTACTGCACGCTCTATGGCGACATGGCGGGTGGTTTTGCCGTCATCAAAGATGTGGCCAAGACCTTGGTGTACCGTCTGTGCGCCTGGAAAAACGCCCAACCTACGCGACGAGCCGATGGCACAGTCGGCCCGGTGATCCCGGAGCGCATTTTGACCCGCGCGCCTTCTGCGGAGTTGCGGCCAGACCAGAAGGACCAAGACAGCCTGCCGCCCTATGAGGTGCTGGACGCCATTTTGGCCCGCTACATGGAAGACAACCAGAGTCTGGCGGAGATTGTTGAGGCTGGGTTTGCCGAAGCCGACGTGGAGCGTGTGACCCGACTGATCAAGCTCAATGAATACAAGCGGCGGCAGGCACCGATTGGGGTGCGCATCACCCACCGCGGCTTTGGCCGGGATTGGCGCTATCCCATCACCTCGCGGTTCCGTGCTTAAATCGGCCATCCCCTGTTTACTGTCTCTGTGTCTTTTGGAGCCTCGTCAATGAAGCAGATCACCGCCATCATCAAACCCTTCAAGCTTGAAGAAGTACGCGAAGCTCTGGCTGAGGTCGGCGTTTCCGGCCTGACCGTCACGGAAGTCAAAGGCTTTGGCCGTCAGAAAGGGCATACCGAGTTGTATCGGGGCGCTGAGTATGTGGTCGACTTTCTGCCCAAGGTCAAGGTCGAGGTGGTGGTCAAGGACAGTGATGTGGATCGTTCGATTGAAGCCATCGTCAAGGCTGCCAAGACAGGCAAGATTGGTGACGGCAAGATTTTTGTGATGCCTGTAGAGCAGGTGGTGCGCATCCGCACCGGTGAGACCGACGAGTCCGCCGTTTAAGCGGCTACCAGCCCACCCAAAGGCCCCTCTTGAGGGGCTTTTTGCTGCGCGCCTTCTACAGTGGCAGACTCAGATCATTTGAAAGCTGCCAGTGGCTGCCTTCATGCCAGGGGTCATTCGCTCCAACAGATGATCAGCGTCTTGGGCTACCTCCAGCATGGCGTGCTGCGTGTCGTCGGTGAACCCCGCCTTGCCGGTGTGGGCCAAAAAAGCGAGAAGGCCATCAAAAAAGCCTTCGGTGTTGAGCAGGCCGATGGGGTGCTGGTGGTACCCCAGGTGCCGCCAGGTCCAGGCCTCAAACAGTTCTTCAAAAGTGCCAATGCCGCCGGGCAGCGCCATAAAGCCCTGTGAGAGCTCGGCCATGCGTTGCTTGCGTTGGTGCATGGTTTGCACCACGACCAATTGCGTTAACCCCTTGTGGGCCACTTCCAGGGTTTGCAGGCGCTCCGGGATCACCCCCACCACCTCGCCACCGCAGGCCAGTGCGGCATCGGCCACCGCACCCATCAGGCCCACATTGCCGCCGCCGTAGACCAAGCGCCAGCCACGTTGTGCGATGGCTTCACCCATGCGGTGCGCGGCTTGCACCCACTGCGGCCCCGCCCCGCTGCGGGCCCCGCAGTACACGCAGACGGAGAGCTTGGCGGGCTCGGTGGTGTTCACGCCGCAAGCTTCATCCATAAGGCAGACAAGAACAAACCACCGCACAGCATCAAGGCCAGGAACACCGCCGCACTGGCAATGTCTTTGGCCCGACCAGACAACTCATGGTGTTCAAAACCGACGCGGTCGACCACGGCTTCAATGCCGCTGTTGAGCAGTTCCACAATCAAGACCAGCACGACGCTGCCGACCAAAACAGCCCGCTGCTCCCAGTTCTGGCCCAGCCACAGCCCCGTAGGCAGCAAAGCCACGGCCAGCCAGGTCTCTTGCCGAAATGCGCTCTCACCGCGGTAGGCCTTTTGGAGGCCAGAGAGGGAATAGCCCGTGGCGCGAATGATGCGGTCGATGCCAGTGCGACCTTTGTGAGGGTTGGTCATGCGAAATGGGTGCAAACAATGAGCCAAGGACGGACAGCCGAGCAGTCGGGCTGCGGTCACGATTTGTTGGGGCGTTGGCGGGGGAGGTGACGCCATGTCACCAGCCGGGTTCCGCACACCACATCGTGCCAGAACTGGCGCTGCGGATGCAGGCGCGTGAGCAGCGCGTAGGTGATGACGCCGGCAAACAGTGCCCCGAAAAAGGCCGCTCCGCTGTGAAAACCTAGGCTGCGCATGGACACCAGCGCAGGCACAAACCAGAGCCAACTCAAGAGGTAGCGCAGCGCGGCGCGCGGCCATGAGACGGCACGCCCGTCTACGTCGACCAGACGAATGTGCCAAGCCTTCATGGCCACGGTTTGTCCGCCATGGGTCCAAAACCAAGTGAAGTAGATGCCGAGAACGAGGAACAGGAAAATCTGAAATCCGAGCGTGCCCTGGAGGGCATGGCGCATTTGGGTGAGGCCCGCGTAGATGAGGCTCGCAATCATCAGCACCCCAAACAGCAACACCCCTTCGTACACAAATGCAGAGAGGCGACGACTCAGCGCTGGGGTGTCAGCAGCATGACCATCAGGGCCGGTCAACCCGGCCACTGGCACGAGAGGCTCGCTCACTGGGCCCGGGTGCCGGAGGCAGCAACGGCAGCAGTGGCTGTGGCTTGAATGGCCGCGCCCTGGGGCCCTCGTTGAGGCAGCAGGGTTTTGCGATCAACCATGCCTGGGGTGGCTGTGATTTTGGGCAAACCCACTTGCTGATGGGTCGGGTTGACCGGAGGCTTGGAGATCAGCGTCGTGGTCGCCCCGGTCGTGCTTCTTACCACCGTGGGTGCCACCGTGCGCTGCGCCAGGGCATTGGGCGGGACAGCGGCCACCACATTGGATTTTTGGACTTGTACGTCCAGCGGTGCAGAGCGCACGGCGCGATGCGCGGGCGAGACTTTAGGGTTTGCCGCGCTGGCAGCGCCTGCCGCTTCAGCGGGTTTGGCCCGAGCCAAAAATTCGGCCTTCTTTTCTGGCGGCAGGGCTTGATACGCCTCCCACTGGGCCTGTCGTTGCGCGGCGGGAAGCTCTTTGGTTTGCTGAAACACCAGCCGAGCTTGGCTGCGCTGTTGCGGTGTCATTTGAGACCACTCCCGCATCCGCTCCCTGACCCGCTGCTGGTTTTCGGGGCTCATGGTGGGAAAACGTGCGGCAATCTCAAGCCATTTCTGGCGTCTGTCGGCGTTCATCTTGCCCCACTCAGGTTTGAGTGGCAGCAAGACCTGTTGTTGGGCGGGGTTCAAGCCCTCCCACTCGGGGCTGGCTTGGGCCGTGAGTGGCACAGCGAAGGCATGGCTCATGACGCCACCGCCCAGCAGCACGCTTGCTCCCACCAAGAGGCAAGAGGCGATCTGCGGGTAGCAATTACTGAGCAGCTTCACTGATCTGGACATCTGGAGTCTCTACCGGTGGGGCCTTGAGGAACTCAAGGAAACCAGGGTCCCGAAAGGCATCGGGGGGCAGTGGGTCCGACAACAAAGCGCTGTCAATCTCAACAGCCGCTTGAATTTGGGCGGCTTCATGCCACTCGTCGATGGCAAACATGCCCACAAGCAGTACCACCAAAGGCAGGGCAAAACCCAGGCGCTGCCACCACGAGCTTGTGTCAGGGCCGCCGCTCAAGGCCAGGCTTGAACCCACTTTGGTGACGTTGGCTGCGCTTTGGGCTTGTAGCCGCTGCGCCCGCGCTCGGGCCAAGGCCTGCTCGCGGGCTACCCGCAAGCGTTCGCTGATCACGTGGTCTGCTGCGGCGTTGCGCTCGGTCAGCAGGGCTGCAATACGCAGGCCCACCCTGGCTTCGACGCCTTCCAAACCCTCTGGTCTGACAGGCCTTGGTGTTGGAGATGGACAGCTTCTTCGATTTTGATCAAAATTTGTTCACGCCCGACTGTATCGGCGGCACTTTCTGCCCCCAGGCTGCCTTCAGCGGCCAGCATTTCGAGCAGGTCGAAGTCCCCATCATCGCCGCTGCCCTCAAAGTCGGACAGGTTTTGCATCACCGCATTGCGCACTTTTTGACGCCGGAAGTGGTCCATCGTGGCATTCGACAGAATGCGCTGGAACACCAGGGGCAACTCGGCAGCGGGGCGGTCGGCGTACTTTTCGGCCAGACGGATCATGGCTTCCTGAACGATGTCCAGGGCTGCGTCCTCGTCGCGAACAGCGAAAAAAGTGCGCTTGAAGGCGCGCTTCTCAGTGCTCTTGAGGAAATCCGTGAGTTCTTTGTCGGTGGCCAAGGCGAACAATTGCTCGGGTCAAGCCCGAAAAACCGCCGGATTATGTCACCCGAATCCGGGCGGGCCGCGCAACAGTGCGATAATGCTGCTTCGCACAATTTGCGATCAGGGTCTCAATCCGTCCCGACCAAGGGACCAGGTAGTTGTTGACGCGCAGGTTCCGAGTCCGCCCCACAAGGGTGCGAGGAGGGGCACCGAAGGTTTTTCGTCAGAGAAATTCACAGAGGTTCGAAAATGGACATGTCTGCCGCGGATATCAAGCGTGCCGCTTTGGCACAGCCGCAAAATTCTTCCCCCGCCACCACCGCAAAGGAGCCCAACGGCTCCCAGATTCTCGTTCGCTGCTTGCAAGCCGAAGGGGTCAAGTTCATCTGGGGTTACCCAGGCGGTTCGGTTCTCTACATCTACGACGCGCTCTACCAGCAAGAGTCGATTCAGCACGTGCTGGTGCGCCATGAGCAGGCTGCTGTGCATGCCGCTGATGGCTATGCACGCGCGACAGGCGATGTCGGTGTTGCCCTGGTGACGTCCGGTCCGGGTGTGACCAATGCCGTGACAGGCATTGCGACCGCCTATATGGACTCTATCCCGATGGTGATCATCACCGGTCAGGTGCCGACGCCCGCCATTGGCCTGGACGCCTTCCAAGAGTGCGACACCGTCGGCATCACCCGGCCTATCGTCAAACACAATTTCTTGGTCAAGGACGTTCGCGACTTGGCCATGACCTTGAAGAAAGCCTTCCACATCGCGCGCACGGGTCGTCCCGGCCCGGTCGTGGTGGACATCCCCAAGGATGTGTCCCTGAGCACCACGCCGTTCCACTATCCGGAACACGTGGAGATGCGCTCCTATAACCCGGTCAAAAAAGGGCATGGGGGCCAGATCCGCAAGGCGGTTCAGCTCTTGTTGCAGGCGCGCCGCCCTTACATCTACACGGGGGGCGGCGTCATTTTGGGCAATGCCACCGCCGAGTTGCGTGAGTTGTGCGACCTGCTGGGCTATCCGGTCACCAACACCTTGATGGGCTTGGGCACCACGCCTTCTAGTGACCCCAAGTTCTTGGGCATGTTGGGCATGCACGGCACCTACGAAGCCAACATGACCATGCAGCATTGCGATGTGCTGCTGGCCGTGGGCGCACGCTTTGACGACCGTGTGATTGGTAACCCCAAGCACTTTGCCTCGGTCGAGCGCAAGATCGTCCACATCGATATCGACCCCTCGTCGATCTCCAAGCGCGTCAAGGTAGACATCCCCATCGTGGGCGACGTCAAAGACGTGCTGCAAGAGTTGATCGCCCAGATCCGCGAAGCGCAAGCTCGCCCGGAGGCCAGCGTGTTGGCGCAGTGGTGGGGTCAGATCAACGAATGGCGCAAGCGCGAGTGCCTGGCTTACAAGCGCAGCCCGGACGTGATCAAACCCCAGCAAGTGGTTGAAGCCCTCTGGGAAATGACCCGTGGCACCGATGCCTACGTCACCTCTGATGTGGGTCAGCACCAAATGTGGGCGGCGCAGTATTACCGCTTTGAAGACCCGCGCCGTTGGATCAACTCGGGCGGTCTCGGCACCATGGGTGTGGGCCTGCCCTATGCCATGGGGATCAAGCTGGCCAAACCCGATGCCGATGTGTTTTGCATCACCGGCGAAGGCTCCATCCAGATGAACATCCAGGAGCTCTCCACCTGCCAGCAGTACAAAACGCCGGTGAAGGTGATTGCCTTGAACAACCGCTACCTGGGCATGGTGCGGCAGTGGCAGGAACTGGACTACCAGGGCCGCTACTCGCACAGCTATATGGATGCGCTGCCCGACTTCGTCAAGCTCGCCGAGGCCTATGGCCACGTGGGCCTGAAGATCGAGAAGCCCTCGGAGGTCGAGCCTGCGCTGCGCGAAATGATCCGCCTCAAGGATCGCACCGTGTTCTTGGATGTGCGTACGGATCCGACCGAGAACGTCTGGCCCATGGTCAAGGCGGGCAAGGGCATCTCTGAGATGCTGTTGGGCTCTGAAGACCTCTAACGTCTGCAAGCTGCCGTTGGCGTTCGGGCTTACCGGCTCGAATGTCGTGCGGTAGCGGAAGGCGGCTGAACTTCAGACAAAGCGTTAGACCTTTACTGAACAGGTGCGGTCAAGGCGCAGTGGTTACCGCTGCTGCGCTGAGGAGCCCCACCAGGAGTTGAGAAATGAAACACATCATCGCGGTGCTGCTCGAGAACGAGCCCGGCGCCCTGTCCCGTGTCGTGGCGCTGTTTTCGGCACGCGGCTACAACATCGAAAGCCTGACGGTCGCCCCGACCGAAGACGCCTCGCTGTCCCGCATGACCATCGTGACCACGGGCTCGGATGAGGTGATCGAGCAGATCACCAAGCACCTGAACCGCCTGGTGGACGTGGTCAAGGTGGTCGATCTGACCGAAGGCCAATTCACTGAGCGTGAGCTCATGCTGATCAAGGTGCGCGCTGTGGGCAAAGAGCGCGAGGAGATGAAGCGCATGGCCGACATCTTCCGCGGTCGCATCATTGATGTCACCGAAAAGAGCTACACCATTGAATTGACCGGCGACGCTGGCAAGCTCGACGCCTTCATTGAAGGCATCGACCGCGCCGCCATCCTAGAAACCGTGCGCACCGGCTCCAGCGGGATCGGGCGCGGCGAGCGCATCTTGCGCGTCTGATCACCCGTTCGGTGATCACCTTTTCCCATCCCGCCTGCTATTACTGAAGAGAGAACCATCATGAAGGTTTATTACGACAAGGACGCCGACCTCTCCCTCATCAAGGGCAAGAATGTCGCCATCATTGGCTATGGCTCCCAAGGCCATGCACATGCTCAAAATCTGAACGACTCTGGCGTCAAGGTCACTGTGGCCCTGCGCAAGAGCGGTGCTTCTTGGGCCAAGGCCGAAGGCGCTGGCCTGAAAGTCGCTGAGATCGCTAGCGGTCTACCAAGACAAGTCGGGTAAGGCGCGTGATTTGGCGCTGTCCTACGCTGCTGCCAACGGCGGCGGCAAGGCCGGCATCATCGAAACCAACTTCCGCGAAGAGACTGAAACCGACTTGTTCGGTGAGCAAGCTGTGCTGTGCGGCGGTACCGTGGAGTTGATCAAGGCTGGTTTTGAGACCTTGGTCGAGGCTGGTTACGCGCCTGAGATGGCCTATTTCGAATGCCTGCATGAGCTGAAGCTCATCGTGGACCTGATCTACGAAGGCGGCATTGCCAACATGAACTACTCGATCTCCAACAACGCCGAGTACGGCGAGTACGTCACGGGCCCCCGCGTTGTGACCGCAGAGACCAAGAAAGCCATGCAGCAGTGCCTGAAGGACATCCAGACCGGTGAGTACGCCAAGAGCTTCATCCTGGAAAACAAGGCCGGTGCACCGACCCTGATCTCGCGTCGCCGCTTGACCGAAGAGCATCAGATCGAAGTCGTGGGCGAGCAGCTCCGCGCCATGATGCCCTGGATCAAGGCCAACAAGCTGGTCGACAAGTCCCGCAACTGATGTCCGCAGCGTCAGCCTTGGCTCCGGCTTGGGCTGATGGCCGCAGACCCTGAGGCCGCTCTCCAGCGGCCTTTTTCAATGGAGGGCTGAGGTATGCTCCACAGCTTGATCAACCCAGACATGGTTCATGAACAGTCCTGAACAGGTTCCCCAAGACGAAGACCTTGATGTGTCTGAGCCGGTGCGCCCTCGCCGCAAAGGCATTTATGCCTTACCAAATGCGGTGACCTTGGCTGCGTTGTTCGCGGGCTTTTACGCCATCGTGATGGCCATGAATGGCCGCTTCGAGCATGCCGCAGTGGCCGTGTTTTGTGCCATGGTGCTCGACAGCTTGGATGGCCGTGTGGCGCGCATGACCAATACGCAAAGTGCGTTTGGCGAGCAAATGGACAGCCTCTCGGACATGGTGAGTTTTGGTGCGGCACCTGCCCTGATCGTCTACGAGTGGGCACTCAAAGGCCAGGGCAAGTGGGGCCTGATCCCGGCCTTTGTTTACTGCGCTTGTGCGGCGCTGCGCTTGGCGAGGTTTAACACCAATATCGGCATCGTGGACAAGCGCTACTTCCAGGGTCTGCCCAGCCCGGCCGCAGCCGCGTTGGTAACGGGCTTTATTTGGGTCATGGATGATGCAGGCTATACCAATGTCTCGACCATGCCGGTCATGCCCTGGGTGGCCTCCGCCGTCGCACTGTACGCTGGCCTGACCATGGTCACCAATGTGCCCTTCTATAGCTTTAAAGATGTGAGCTTCAAGAAGTCGGTGCCCTTCATCGTGATTGTGGCCATTGCGGTCTTGATTGCCTTGATCAACTTGCACGTGCCGGGCATGCTCTTTGGCCTGTTCTGTTTGTACGGTATTTCAGGCTATGTCGTGTATTTCATGCGCAAGGCCAAGGGCAAACCCGTGAGTGTGATTGCGACCTCCACGGACGAGCCCGACGAGCGCGGTTTGCACTGAGTCACGCCAACAGTTCGTGCTATATTCGCTTGATGAACTCGATCCAGATGTCCCGCCCTCTTGCGCTATTGCTAGCCCTAGCACGGCTGCGGGCACGTTGATCGATTTCGTCTGAACCTCACAGTTTTTCCGAATTCACGGCCCGCCAGCGCAACGCAGCGGGCCGTTTTCATTCGGGCTGCGTGCATCTCGCCCTTTCACGGAGCTATTCATGAGTGACAAGCTGATCATTTTCGACACGACTTTGCGCGACGGCGAGCAATCGCCCGGTGCCTCCATGACCCGCGATGAAAAGCTGCGCATTGCCCGTCAACTGGAGCGACTGCGTGTGGACGTGATCGAAGCGGGATTTGCGGCCTCATCGAACGGTGATTTCGAGGCTGTCAAGACGATTGCTGATCACATCAAAGACTCGACCGTTTGCTCTCTGGCGCGTGCTAATGACCGTGATATCTCACGGGCTGCCGAAGCGCTGGCCGGTGCGCAGCGCGCCCGCATCCACACTTTCATTGCCACCAGTCCGCTGCACATGGAGAAGAAGCTTCGCATGTCGCCGGACCAAGTATTTGAGCAAGCCAAGCTGGCGGTGCGCTTTGCCCGCAATGTGTGCGGCGATATTGAGTTTTCACCTGAAGACGGTTATCGCTCTGAGCCAGATTTCCTGTGTCGCGTGCTGGAGGCGGTGATTGCCGAAGGTGCCACCACCATCAATATCCCAGATACCGTGGGCTACGCGATCCCGGAGCTTTACGGTGAGTTCATCCGTAATTTGCGCGAACGGGTGCCTAACTCCGACAAGGCAATTTGGTCTGTGCACTGCCATAACGATTTGGGTATGGCGGTCGCTAATTCGCTGGCCGGCGTCAAGATTGGTGGCGCACGCCAGATTGAGTGCACCATTAACGGGTTGGGTGAGCGAGCAGGGAATTGCGCGCTTGAAGAAGTAGTGATGGCGATCCGTACCCGCCGTGACCACTTTGGCCTGGACATCGGCATTGATACCACGCAGATCATGCCGGCCTCTCGCATGGTGAGCCAGACCACGGGCTTTGTGGTGCAACCCAACAAGGCCGTGGTCGGTGCCAATGCCTTTGCACACGCTTCGGGCATTCACCAGGATGGCGTGCTCAAAGCGCGCGACACCTACGAAATCATGCGCGCCGAAGACGTGGGCTGGGCCGCCAACAAGATTGTGCTGGGCAAACTCTCCGGGCGTAATGCCTTCAAGCAGCGCCTGCAAGAGTTAGGCATTGAGTTGGAGTCTGAAGGCGAAATCAATGCCGCTTTCACGCGATTCAAAGACCTGGCGGACCGCAAGAGCGAGATTTTTGATGAGGACATCATTGCGCTGGTCTCTGACGAAAGCGTGACAGCCGTGAAGGAGCACTTCCGCCTGATCTCGCTGGCGCAGCGCTCTGAAACCGGCGAGCGCCCCCAGGCCTCGGTCACCTTGGCCATCGGTGAGGCCGAGCATGCGGTGCACAGCGAGGGCAGGCCAAAGCCACTGAGACTCGCAAAGCAGCGACTCCCAAGTCCTCGGGGGCGGCTAGCAAGGTAGCCAAGGCCAGCAAAACCACCAGAGCCTTTAAGGGCGCAACGGCATCGGTAGGTGCTAAGTCGCGGGCTGCCAGTTCGGTGCGCAGCGCATCGGGGGCTCGTCAAACGGTTGCGGCTGGGCGTGGCAGCAGCAAGGCTGTCGCCGTGGCCAAGCGCACGCCGGTCGTCCGCTTGCCAGCGGAGCCTCCTCGCCAGTCTTTTGGCCAGTTGTACGGTCTTCACGATACGCAAGATCCTCTGTCCTTGAAGTCCAGCGTCGTCTATGTCATGGACCAAGACACCAATGAGGTCTTGATCAACAAAAACTCCCAGGCCGTGCTGCCCATTGCCTCCATCACGAAGCTGATGACCGCTGTGGTGGTGAGTGAGTCGCACCAGCCCTTGGATGAAGTGCTGACCATCTCCCAGGACGATGTGGACACCGAAAAGGGTAGCCGCTCGCGGCTCCAGGTGGGCAGCCAGTTGACGCGGGGCGAGATGCTGCATTTGGCGCTCATGTCCTCCGAGAACCGAGCTGCCAACGCGCTGGGTCGCCACCACCCGGGCGGTTTGTCTGCTTTTGTAGCGGCCATGAACCACAAGGCGCGTCAGTTGGGCATGCGCGACACACGCTATGTCGAGCCCACGGGCCTGTCCAGCCAAAACCAATCCAGCGCTCAGGACTTGGCGACCTTGGTGAAGGCGGCTTACAACTTCCCCTTGATTCGTGAGCTGTCGACATCACCGGAGTATCAAGTCAGCGTCGGCCAGCGCCAGCTGAATTACCACACCACCAACCGTTTGGTCTTGAACCCCAATTGGGATATTGGGTTGCAGAAAACCGGTTATATCAGCGAAGCTGGGCAGTGCTTGGTCATGCAGGCACAGTTGGCTGGCCGCAAGCTGATATTGGTGCTATTGGATTCGGCCGGAAAGTACTCCCGCATTGGCGATGCTGAGCGCATTCGACAGTGGCTGACATCGGCCGACCTTGAAAGCGTGGGGTCGAGCGGTCGTCGGCTTGGCCTTTTGAGTGCGCCTGCCCCGGCACCGGTCGTGTCGGGCAGCGTTCACTGAGGCCTGCACCGAGCACAAAAAAGCCAGATCGTTGATCTGGCTTTTTTTGTGCCTTCACGCTCTCAGCCGCCAATACCCTCAAAGAGGCTGGCGACGGCAGACATGCCCAAGCAGCGGCGGTGCTCAGCCCCTGAAGCCCAATGACTGAGAGATTTGCGACGCGGTTGCCTTGACGCGCTCCTGCCAGCTTTCTTCCAGGCGGTCGGCCGGGGCGGAAACCGAGAGCCCAGCCACCAGCTTGCCCTGGTCGTCAAAAATGCCCGCCGCCATGCAGCGTACACCCAGCTCTAACTCCTCATCGTCTCGGGCAAGAGCGTCCCGCCGCACACGGGCTAACTCGCGCTCCAGTGCGGCCAAGTCGGTCAGGCTGTTGCGGGTGTGGCCGGCGAGGCCGGTTCGGGTGGCATAGGCACGGACTCGCTGCGGGTCCTCGTGGGCCAAGAACAGCTTGCCCACACAGACGGTAGGCCCCAGCCTCGGGCCGGTCGACCAAACGGCCTGCCGCTAAATCGTTCAGGATCCGATGGGCTGTGGAGGGATGCAGGCCTGTCTGTTCACTCAAGTCTTTGAGAGGTACCGGGTCCTGGTGCGAGGCCAGAACATCCAGCAGCGCAAAGGCTCGGGACAAGACTTGAATGCTTGGCGTTTGAGGGTCCTTCTTCGTCATGAGTCCATACCGCGTAGAAGGGTGCATTTTTACATGGCGAAACGCGTTTGCGCCAGCATCGGCCTCTCTCACCTCAATCTATGCCTCAGTGGCTGCCGCCCATCCCGCACGAACCGCGCCTTCGAGGGTGGCGGGGTAGGGGCCATCCACAAAGTCTCCTGCCGCTCTCAGTCCAGGTGCAATCTGCATGGAAGGGCGCTGCAAGCCCGGGCTACATATAAAGGTGGCACGCTTCTCTGCGCGCACTGCCATCACCTCATAGTCGGTAGTCCGTTGGCCGCCAGTCGGCATCATCGACGCCAGCACTTGCTGACGAACACGTGCTGCACAAGCCTCCAGGCCATGCTCCAGGCTGGCTGCTGCGGCGCTGATCACCAAGGTAAACAGGCCCGGTGGCCCGCCTAAGGCACCCAGATCAAAGCCGAACTGGGCGGGTGAAGAGGCATCGCTGGGGAAAGTCACCATGGGGCAGGGCCAGCGAGCCCCTTTGGCCTGCAACCATACGGTCACAATGGGCTCGTGCCTCAGCTTGGCGGCGCTGGCGGCCCAGGTCGGCGAAATCTGAGCCACCAGGCGCGCCGCTTCGCGCGCGGGGGTGGCCAGAATGACTTGGTCAAAGATTTGGTCGTCAATCTTCCATTGGTGGTTGACGGCTTGGAGCTGCCGCACGGTTTGCCCCGCCTTGCATTGAGCGCCTTGCTCTTGCAACCAACGCCATGCGGGTTCAGGCAAGAGCTCGCTCAGTGCCTGGCGAGGCAACAGGAGGTCCGCCGAGCCCGTGGGGCCGAAGAGGGCATCCCGCAACACATTCAAAAACACCTGGCCACTGGCCGCCGCAGCGCTGGTGTTGAGTGCGGCCACGCAAAGCGGTTCTACCAGTGCCGTCATCAAGTCATTGGGTGCTCCCTGGCAAAGGTCGGCCACAGTCAAGGAGTTGGCGCAGCGAAAGCCAGTGTGTCGCCAACGCAAGGCCAAGCGCAGCAGCGCCCAGCGGCTGCGCCAAGGCATGTCTTGCCAGGCCCACACCCCACGCAAAAAAGCCAAGGTGGTAGGGCCACTGGGCAGTCTCAAGCCCTGACCAGTAGGCCCCAGCAGTTGCAGGGGCAGCCGCAGCAGCGCTTGTCCGGTGTCTACCCCAAGCGTCTGCATCAAACGCAGGGTGTGGCTGTAGGCACCAATCAGAATGTGCTGGCCGTTATCCAGGGCCAGGCCGCCATGCGGAAGGCTGCGTGCCCGCCCTCCTGGCCGATGGGCGGCCTCAAAAATCGTGACCGCATGACCGGCCTGAACTGCCGCCACTGCCGCAGCCAAACCGGCCCACCCCGCCCCCACGACCGCCAGCCGAACGGGGGTGGCCATCAACGACCACGCCAATGGGTGCGCCAGGCGATCCAGAGCTTGCGCAAGGGTGTCAATCGCGGCAGAACGCGTAAAACGCGGTGATCGCGGCGCGACGCGGTGGCGGCAAAAACAGGAAGGCGTAATAAAAAGACGAGCCACTGGCGGCCGCCTTTTGCTGCACATAGTCTTGGGGTGTCATGCGGCGCGCATCCGCAGCGCGCGCCAGATCAGCACGGGGGCATCCCAGGCGCTCAGGCGCGGGCGTTGGGCCAAACATCGAAAGTTCATGGCTTCAATTTTCTCAAGAATTCGCAAGCCACCCTGCACCACCAAGCGCAATTCCCACCCAGCGCGGCCCGGCAGGCGGTGAACCAAGCTTTGCCCTTGGCACATCAAGGCTTTGGCCCAGGCCACCAGGTCTGCCACCATGGCCTGGGCTTGGGGTGCGTCGGCCTTGAGCTCTACCAGACCGGAAAGGTCTGCACGAGCGATTTCCCAGCGCTGGAGGTCGGTGTCCGCCAAGTAATGGCGGCCTCGAGGGATGTCTCGGCTGAGGTCTTGCCAGAAGTTGATCAACTGCAAGGCCGTGCAAATGGCGTCGGACTGCGCTTGTGCGCTGGCTTCCTGCACGCCATAGAGATGGAGGAGCAAGCGACCCACCGGGTTGGCTGACCGGCTGCAATAGGTCAGCAAGGCTGATCTGTCTGCGAAGGGCAGGTTGTAAGTGTCTTGCTCAAAGGCGTCCAGCAGTTGCAAAAGCGGCTCTTGGGGCAATTCATGGCGCAGAACGGCTGCTTGTAGAGGGGCAAACACCGAGGCCCAGCGTTGCGCAACGGCCTGCCCCTGGTAGAGCGCCTGCAAATCTTGGCGGTAGGCTGCCAAGTCAGCCCGGCGCTGCACAGGGTCTGTGTCACCTTCGTCGGCCAAGTCATCCGCCGTTCGGGCGAACCAATAGATGGCGGTGATGGCCGGACGCAGGTCAGGGGGGCAGAGCCAGGACGCGACGGGAAAGTTTTCGTAATGGTCAACACTCACCCTGCCCATTGTCTTATGCGGAGGGTGCAGGCCCTGCTGTGAAGCTCGACCCCCAAGACCTGAAGTTGGGCGCAGAGGCTGCCAAGGCCGGTCTGTTGGCTGCGCAGACTCAGTATGAACAGGCTGAGGCTGACGCCAGGCGCTATCGCGACTTGCGTGCCCAAGGCTTTATTGGGGCCGCAGAGATGGAGCGGCGTGAAACTGCCGTCAAGGCCGCCAAAGCCCAATGGGATCAAGCGCGAGCCCAGGCCAGCGCGCAAGGGAACCAGGCGCAATATGCCAGCTTGGTAGCCGACCGGTCTGGCGTGGTGACCAGCGTTGATGCCGAGCCTGGGCAGGTGTTGTCTGCCGGTATGCCGGTGCTGCGCGTGGCATACGACGGCCCAAGAGACGCGGTGTTTGCAGTGCCTGAGCAGCAGGTTCAGGTGTTGAAGGCCCTGCAAGGGCAAGTCGGCGCGCTCAGTGTGCAACTGTGGGGCGACGGGACCAGCTATCCAGCCACCCTGCGGGAGCTTGCGGCAGCAGCGGACCCGCAAACACGTACCTTTCTGGCGAAGGCGGATGTCGGTGCCATGCCGACCAAACTTGGGCAGACGGCCACTGTCACCCTGGCCCGCCCTGTCAAAGGCCCAGCATTACGGCTGCCGCTGACGGCGCTGGCAGAGGCCAAGGGCAAATCCGTGGTGTGGGTGCTGGACAGCCCGTCGATGACGGTTCGCCAGCAAGCTGTGGTGGTGGCCACGGCTGATGGCAATGAGGTGATACTCGCCTCTGGCCTGAAGGCGGGGGAGGTGGTGGTGACGGCAGGTGCGCATGTGCTGACACCAGGGCAGAAAGTGAGGCTCTACAAAGAGCCGGTGGCACCTTCCGGCCCCGCGGCGTCGCGCTGAACTTGGCTCCACAGAGACTGACTCATGAGCCAACACGCAGACACGGGCACAGCCCGCTTCAATATCTCTCGCTGGGCGCTGGAGCATGCGCCGCTGACGCGCTACCTGATGGTGGTGCTCATGGTTTTGGGAACGGCGGCCTACTTCCAGTTGGGGCAAGACGAAGACCCCCCGTTCACCTTCAGAGCCATGGTCGTTCAGGCCTTTTGGCCGGGCGCGACGGCCCAGCAAATGGCTGAGCAGGTGACCGACAAGGTTGAACGCACACTCCAAGAGGTTCCCAACTCAGACATCTTGCGCAGCTACACCAAGCCCGGTGAATCGCTGACCATCATCCAGCTCAAAGACTCGGCACCGGGCAAGGACGTGAGTGAGGCCTGGTACCAGGCCCGCAAGCGTGTCAATGACATGCGCCACACCTTGCCGGTGGGGGTGATTGGCCCCGTCTTTAACGATGACTTCGGCGACGTTTATGGGTCCATCTACGCCCTGCGGGCCGATGGGTTCACGCCCGAGGAAGTTCGTGTCCATGCCGAGCGCATTCGGTCTACGCTGTTGAGAGTGCCCGATGTCGCCAAGGTTGAGCTCTTTGGTGCCCAGGCGGAAAAGCTGTTCGTCGAAATCTCCCAAAAGCGCTTGGCGCAGTTGGGCATCGACATGAATCAAGTCGTGGCGCAGTTGGGGGCTCAAAACGCTGTTGAAGGTGCGGGCGTGTTGAATGCTGGCACGCAGAATTTGCAAGTTCGGGTCGGCGGCGCATTGCAGACCGAAGAGAACTTGCGCCAATTGCCCATTCGGGTCGCCAATCCAAGCACAGGGCAGGCCACCTCACTTCGCCTGGGTGACATCGCCCAGATCAAGCGGGCCTACATTGACCCGCCCGCCGTGATGGTGCGCCACCAAGGGCATCAGGTGATTGCGCTGGGCGTGTCCATGGCCAAAGGGGGGGACATCATCCGCATGGGCAAGGCACTGAGCGCGAAGATGACTGAGGTCAAGGCGCAATTGCCTGTGGGCATTGAGCTGAGTCAGATCCAGGATCAACCCCGAGCGGTCAGCCGTTCCGTCAATGAGTTTGTGGGCGTCTTGATCGAGGCCGTGGTGATTGTGCTGGCGGTAAGCTTCATCAGCTTGGGCCTGCACACCAAGCCCCTGCGCATCGACATTTGGCCAGGCATGGTCGTGGGCATCACCATTCCCTTGGTCTTGGCCATTACCTTTGTGACCATGTTTTACTGGGGCGTGGGCCTGCACAAGATTTCGCTGGGTTCGCTGATCATTGCGCTGGGCTTGTTGGTGGACGACGCCATCATTGCGGTGGAGATGATGGTGCGCAAGATGGAGGAGGGCTTTGACCGCAAGTCGGCCGCCACCTATGCCTATGAGGTCACCTCCATGCCCATGCTGACGGGCACCTTGATCACCGCCGCAGGCTTTTTACCTATCGGCCTGGCCAAGTCCTCGGTGGGCGAATACACCTTTGCCATCTTTGCCGTGACATCGGCTGCCTTGGTCATTTCTTGGGTGGTGTCGGTCTACTTTGTGCCCTACCTGGGCGCATGGCTGCTCAAGACCAAAAAGGCCCACGACGGTGAGGCCCACGAACTGTTCGACACGCCGTTCTATGGCCGCTTCAGAGCGCTGGTGAACTGGTGCGTGACCCACCGCTGGGCCACGATTGGGGCCACATTGCTGGTATTTGCGCTAGGCATTGTGGGCATGGGCAAGGTGCAGCAGCAGTTCTTCCCAGATTCGAGCCGCCCGGAGTTGCTGGTGGACTTGTGGCTGCCCGAGGGCTCCACCATCCAGGAGTCAGAAGCCCTGGCGCGTCGATTTGAACAACGGGTCGCCAAAGAGCCAGGCTTGCAAAGTGTCACGGCCTGGGTGGGCAGTGGCGTGCCGCGCTTTTATTTGCCGCTGGATCAGATCTTTCCGCAGGCCAATGTGAGTCAGTTCATCCTGTTGCCCACGAGCCTCGCCGAACGTGAGGCCCTGCGTAAGCGCTTGCCGGAAGTTCTGACCAACGAATTCCCCGAAGCGCGCGCACGCTTAAAGCTGCTGCCCAACGGCCCTCCAGTACCTTACCCGGTTCAATTCCGGGTGGTGGGGCCAGATGTGCAGGCTGTCCGGGAGTGGGCGGACCAGGCCAAGGCCATCTTGCGGCAGAACCCGCAGATGCGAGGGGTCAATGACAATTGGAACGAGTCGGTCAAGGTCTTGCGGCTGAACATCGACCAAGACAAGGCCCGTGCCTTGGGCGTCACCAGCCAAAGCATTGCGCAGGCTTCGAGGGTCATGCTCTCTGGCAGCGTGATTGGGCAATTCCGCGATGGTGACAAGCTGGTGGACATCGTTTTGCGCCAGCCTAAAGAAGAGCGAGATGCCATCACAGACATTGGCAATGCCTATATTCCTAGCGCCAGCGGTCGAGCCATCCCCTTGACCCAAATCGCCAAGATTGACTTCACCTGGGAGCCCGGTGTGCTGTGGCGGGAGGGACGCAAGTACGCGGCGACCGTGCAAGGCGATGTGGTAGACGGTGTCCAGGGGGCCACCGTGACGGCTCAGGTTTGGCCCGAGCTGCAAAAACTCAAGAGCCAAATGCCCGAGGGCATGGACATCCAGATTGCCGGCGCGGTGGAAGAAAGCTCTAAGGGCCAAGGCTCTATCGCCGCAGGTGTGCCGGTCATGCTCTTCATCATGCTGACCCTGCTGATGCTGCAATTGCACAGTTTCTCGCGCACCGTCTTGGTGATCCTGACCGCGCCATTGGGAATTGCTGGTGTGGCCGGAGCCTTGCTGCTGCTCAACCGCCCCTTTGGTTTCGTGGCCTTGCTGGGCTTTATCGCTCTGGCGGGCATGATCATGCGCAACTCGGTGATCCTGATCGACCAGATCGAGCAGGGCAGGGCGCGCGGTGTGGCCACTTGGGACGCGATTGTGGAAGCCGCTGTGCACCGGTTCAGGCCCATTGTGCTGACGGCCGCAGCGGCAGTGCTGGCCATGATCCCACTGTCGCGGAGCGTGTTCTGGGGGCCGATGGCGGTGGCCATCATGGGCGGATTGATCGTGGCCACGGTGCTGACCCTGCTGGCGCTGCCCGCCATGTATGCGGCGTGGTTCCGGGTCAAGCGCTGAGGTTTGTGCGCACATTCAAGGGGGCGCTGTGAAGAAACCGCCTCAAGCCCGATAGAATACGCGGTTTACCGGTTTCTCCAAGAGCGGGTGACTGGGGGTGCAAGCCCCCGTTTGCCGCTTTGACACATTTTGGGGTGCCGCACCATCGGCTGAGCTTTGTGCAGAGCCAGCAGGGTGGAGCGGCCAATGCGCGGGTGGCGAAATTGGTAGACGCACCAGGTTTAGGTCCTGACGCCAGCAATGGTGTGGGGGTTCGAGTCCCCCCCCGCGCACCATCCCCTTCTTTCTCCGCACACATCACAACAGAGCCCGCACCATGGCAGTGAACGTTGAAACTCTCGAAAAGCTCGAACGCCGCATCACCCTGACGCTGGCGGCCTCTGAGGTCAACTCCGAAGTGGAGTCCCGCCTCAAGAAGCTGGCCCGCACCGTCAAGGCTGACGGTTTCCGTCCGGGCAAGGTGCCGATGTCTGTCGTGGCCCAGCGCTACGGCTACTCGGTGCAGTACGAAGTGATGAACGACAAGCTCGGTCAAGCTTTTGCCCAAGCCGCCAATGAAGCGCAGTTGCGCGTGGCCGGTGTGCCCAACATCAACCAAAAGGATGAGGCCGCAGAAGGCACGATGGCCTTTGACGCCACGTTCGAGGTCTACCCCGAAGTGAGCTTGGGTGATTTGTCCGGCGTTGAAGTTGAGCGTGTAACCGCCGAGGTGGACGACGCTGCGATCGACAAAACGGTAGACATTCTGCGCAAGCAGCGCCGCACGTTTGCGCAGCGCCCTGCCGCTGACGGCGCGCAAGCCGGTGATCGCGTGACCATCGACTTCGAAGGCAAGATCGATGGCGAGCCCTTCTCGGGTGGCAAGGCTGACGCCTTCCAATTCCTGGTCGGTGAAGGACACGCCGCAAGCCGAGCGCCGCGTGCGTTTGGGCTTGGTGGTGGCCGAGTTGGTCAAGGTCAACAACCTGCAAGCCAAGCCTGAGCAACTGCAAGCGCATATTGAAGAGATGGCGCAGAGCTACGAAAAGCCTGCGGATGTGGTGCGTTGGTATCTGTCTGATCGCAACCGCATGGCAGAAGTTGAAGCGGTTGTGATTGAGAACAATGTGGCTGAATTCGTGATGTCAAAGGCCAAGGTCGCCGACAAGGTGTTGCCTTTCGACGAGCTGATGACTGCCTGACCCCTTTTTCATGGCGAGCGGCGCGGCTGCGCCAGCGCCACATGCGGTGATCATCGCCCGACCGTCAGGTCGGGCGTTCTTTTTTGCGGATTCAAACAGCCATTTACGGCGACATAATGGCCGCCATGCCATCGCCCGACGATGGCCTATAGCCCCTGATGGGAAGGAACTCCATGAGTGCACTCGAAACGCAAGCCCTGGGCATGGTGCCCATGGTCATCGAACAGTCTGGCCGCGGTGAACGCGCCTATGACATCTACTCGCGCCTGCTGCGCGAGCGCATCATTTTCTTGGTCGGCCCCGTCAATGACCAAAGCGCCAATTTGGTGGTGGCGCAGTTGTTGTTCTTGGAAAGCGAAAACCCCGACAAGGACATTTCGTTCTATATCAATTCACCCGGTGGCAGCGTGAGCGCAGGCATGTCGATTTTCGACACCATGCAGTTCATCAAGCCCGATGTTTCGACCATGTGCATGGGCATGGCCGCCAGCATGGGGGCCTTCTTGTTGGCCGCCGGGGCCAAGGGCAAGCGTTTCTCGCTGCCCAACTCCAAGATCATGATTCACCAGCCGCTGGGCGGCACACAGGGCCAGGCCACGGACATCGAGATCCATGCCCGCGAGATACTGAAGACCCGCGAGCAGTTGAATCGCATCTTGGCCGAGCGCTCTGGCCAGCCTCTGGAGAAGATTCAAACCGATACTGAGCGCGATTACTACATGAGCGCTGAAGAAGCCAAAACATACGGTTTGATTGACCAGGTTTTGGACAAGCGCGCCTGACCCATCTGCTAAAGCCTTGATGCGGGGCTAGCGATACGCCCAGCTTGGCCCCAAAAGCCCATCTTTTCCTGGGCCAATGCCCCGCATCAATTGGTCTATCATTCACCCATCTTTCCTCCTGAACAGCCACGGCTCGCACATCCATGCCCGATAAGAAAGGCGCCTCTGGCGAAAAGGTCCTCCACTGCTCTTTTTGCGGAAAGAGCCAGCACGAGGTCAAAAAGCTCATCGCCGGGCCCTCGGTGTTCATCTGCGATGAATGCATAGAGCTTTGCAACGACATCATTCGGGATGAAGTGCCCGCCGAGGGCCCGGCAGGCAAACCCGGCAAGTCGGACTTACCCACGCCCACTGAGATCAAAACCAGCCTGGACCAATACGTCATTGGTCAGGACATGGCTAAGCGAATTCTGTCCGTAGCGGTCTACAACCACTACAAGCGCCTTAAGCACATGGGTGCCAGCAAGGACGAGATCGAGCTCTCCAAGAGCAACATCCTGCTGATCGGCCCCACCGGTTCTGGCAAAACCCTGCTGGCGCAAACCTTGGCGCGCTTGCTGAATGTGCCTTTTGTGATTGCTGACGCCACCACCCTGACCGAAGCCGGTTATGTGGGTGAGGATGTCGAGAACATCATTCAAAAGTTGCTGCAGAACTGCAACTACGATGTCGAGCGCGCCCAGCGCGGCATCGTCTACATCGACGAGATCGACAAGATCACCCGTAAGTCTGAGAACCCGTCGATCACCCGTGACGTCTCGGGCGAAGGCGTGCAGCAGGCGCTGCTCAAGTTGGTCGAAGGCACGATGGCCAGCGTTCCCCCGCAAGGCGGCCGCAAGCACCCGAATCAAGACTTCTTGCAGATCGACACCACGAACATTTTGTTCATCTGCGGTGGCGCTTTTGATGGCCTCGAAAAAGTCATTCAAAACCGCACCGAGAAGTCCGGTATCGGTTTTGGTGCCACGGTGCACAGCAAGACCGAGAAGCGGGTTTCTGAAGTGTTCCGCAATGCCGAGCCCGAAGACTTGGTCCGGTTCGGGCTGATCCCCGAGTTGGTGGGCCGTCTTCCGGTGGTCGCCACCTTGGGGGAGCTGACCGAAGAGGCCCTGGTGCAAATCTTGGTTGAGCCCAAAAACGCTTTGCTCAAGCAGTATCAAAAGCTCTTTTCCATGGATGGGGTCGAGTTGGAGATTCGCCCCTCGGCCTTGGCGGCCATCGCGCGCCGTGCGCTGGCCCGCAAGACCGGTGCGCGGGGACTGCGCTCCATCATGGAAGGCGCGTTGATCGACACCATGTTTGATTTGCCCACGCTCGACGGTGTGGCCAAAGTCGTTGTTGATGAACACATCATCGACGAAGGTGGTAAACCGCTGCTGGTCTACCACGAGCAAACCAAGGCGAGCGCCTGACCGCTGCCCAGTCTGTGAAGTTGGTCAAAGTCGTGCGACCAACTCCTTGCAATTCGATGCTCGAGCCCCATGTGGGTTTGAGAAAGTGAGGCATTCCATGTCAGGACATCCCATCCTTCCCTCTGAACCCATCGCGCTGCCTTTGCTGCCCTTGCGCGACGTGGTGGTTTTCCCCCACATGGTCATTCCGCTGTTCGTTGGCCGCCCCAAGAGCATCAAGGCTCTAGAGGCCGCCATGGAAGCGGGCCGCCAAATCATGCTCGTGGCTCAAAAAGCCGCTGGTAAAGATGAGCCGCGCCCTGAAGACCTGTTCACCACGGGCTGCGTCTCCAGCATTTTGCAAATGCTGAAACTGCCTGATGGCACGGTCAAAGTCTTGGTCGAAGGCGTGCAGCGCGCCAACGCGCAAAGCGTGACCGATGACGGCGAGCATTTCTCGTCCGTGGTGCTGCCCATTGCACCCGCTGGTGAGCCCACCCCCGAGGTGGAGGCACTGCGGCGCGCGGTGACCCAGCAGTTTGACCAGTACGTCAAACTCAACAAGAAGATCCCTCCAGAGATTTTGACCTCCATCGCCGGTATTGACGACCCCGGTCGTTTGGCCGACACCATCGCTGCGCATCTGCCGCTGAAGCTGGAGTCCAAGCAAGCTGTGCTGGATTTGGTGGATGTGGCCAAGCGCTTGGAAAAGCTGCTGGAGCAACTCGAGCACGAAGTTGACATCCTGCAGGTGGAAAAGCGCATCCGTGGGCGTGTGAAGCGCCAGATGGAAAAGAGCCAGCGCGAGTACTACCTCAACGAGCAGGTCAAAGCCATCCAGAAAGAATTGGGTGACGGCGAAGAGGGCGCAGACCTCGAAGAACTCGAGAAAAAGATCAAGGCCGCCCGCATGCCCAAAGAGGCACGCAAAAAGGCCGATGCTGAGCTGAAAAAGCTCAAGCTGATGTCGCCCATGTCGGCCGAAGCCACGGTGGTGCGCAACTACCTCGACACCCTCTTGAACCTGCCTTGGTCCAAGAAGTCCAAGATCAAGCACGACCTGGGCAACGCCGAGGATGTGCTGAACGAAGACCACTACGGCCTCGACAAAGTCAAGGAACGCATCCTGGAGTACCTCGCGGTGCAACAGCGAGTTGAGAAGGTGAAGGCGCCTATCCTGTGCTTGGTCGGTCCTCCCGGCGTGGGCAAGACCTCGCTGGGGCAGTCGGTGGCGCGCGCCACTGGCCGCAAGTTCGTGCGCATGGCCCTGGGTGGCGTGCGTGACGAAGCCGAGATTCGTGGCCACCGTCGCACCTACATCGGCTCCATGCCGGGCAAGGTGCTGCAGAGCCTCTCCAAGGTTGGTGTGCGCAATCCGCTGTTTTTGCTCGACGAGATTGACAAGCTGGGCATGGACTTCCGGGGCGACCCGTCCTCCGCCTTGCTGGAGGTGCTGGACCCCGAGCAAAACCACACCTTTGGCGATCACTACGTGGAAGTCGACTTCGACCTCTCGGACGTGATGTTTGTGGCCACCTCTAACTCGATGAACATCCCGCCAGCCCTGCTGGACCGGATGGAAGTGATTCGCCTGTCGGGCTACACCGAAGACGAAAAGCTGCACATTGCCCAGAAGTATTTGTTGCCCAAGCAAGCCGCCAATAACGGCGTGAAGCCCGAAGAAATGGAAGTGGCTGAGTCCGCCATTCGCGGCATCATCCGCTACTACACCCGCGAGGCAGGCGTTCGCTCGCTCGAGCGCGAGGTCTCCAAGATCTGCCGCAAGGTGGTCAAGGGCATTCAGCTCAAGACCTACAGCGGCAAGGTGGTGGTGACGGACGAAAACCTGAACGACTTCCTGGGTGTTCGCAAGTACGACTTTGGTCGTGCCGAGAAGACCAATCAAGTCGGTCAAGTGGTCGGTTTGGCCTGGACGGAAGTGGGTGGCGATCTGCTGACCATTGAGGCCACTGCCATGCCCGGCAAGGGCAACATCATTCGCACCGGCTCGCTGGGCGACGTAATGAAAGAGTCGGTCGAAGCTGCACGCACGGTGGTGCGCAGCCGCGCCCGCCGCTTGGGCATCAAGGACGAGCTCTTTGAGAAGCGCGACGTGCACATCCACGTGCCCGATGGCGCCACGCCCAAGGATGGCCCGAGCGCAGGTGCGGCCATGACCACGGCCTTTGTGTCGGCGCTCACAGGCATTCCGGTCAAGGCTCATGTCGCGATGACCGGTGAGATCACGCTGCGGGGCGAAGTCACGGCCATCGGCGGTTTGAAGGAAAAGCTGCTGGCGGCTGCCCGTGGCGGCATCAAGCTGGTGATGATTCCGGAAGACAACGTCAAAGACCTGCAGGACATCCCCGACAACGTGAAGAGTGAGTTGGAGATCGTGCCTGTGCGCTGGATCGACAAGGTCTTGGAAGTGGCGCTTGAGGCCATGCCTGTGGCCTTGCCCGATGAAGACCCGGCCGCTGTCAAGGCCGAGGCACCTGCCGCCGCACCTGTAGCAGGGACGACGGACGCCATCACGCACTGAGCGCGCAAAAAATTCGGCGGTCTTGCGAGGCCGCCGAATTTCTTCCTATAATACAAAGCTTCACTGAGCGCGGTGGTGCACCAAACACCCACAAAACGCGGCCAGCGATATGCGGGAATAGCTCAGTTGGTAGAGCGCAACCTTGCCAAGGTTGAGGTCGCGAGTTCGAGCCTCGTTTCCCGCTCCAGGTTGTTGAAAAGCTTAGGCTTTGGGCTGACATTGTCAGCATTGCTCTTTAGGTTTAGACGGCGCGATAGCAAAGCGGTTATGCCCCGGATTGCAAATCCGGTTAGTCCAGTTCGACTCTGGATCGCGCCTCCACCATTGCGGGAATAGCTCAGTTGGTAGAGCGCAACCTTGCCAAGGTTGAGGTCGCGAGTTCGAGCCTCGTTTCCCGCTCCAAACCCGAAAAGGGGAAGTCTCATGGCTTCCCCTTTTTCGTTCAAGCACCCTGCGGGAGTTGCCCTCAAGCTTGGTGATAATGCAAGCTGCCCTGAGGGCAGTCGCATCCTGCCCGGATGGCGAAATAGGCAGACGCAGCAGACTTAAAATCTGCCGCCCATCACAGGGCGTACCGGTTCGATCCCGGTTCCGGGCACCAAATTGAGACCAGAAAATTCGAGGCCCGCTGTCTTCATAGGTCAGCGGGCCTTTGCCTTGGTCTTGCCCGTTCGCAATTTGTCGATTGACGGGGGATCTGGGGGGCAACTTTGGGGGCGAAAGCACCACCTCCGGTCAATCAAGGGTCAATGCGGCGCACCGCTTGCTCATAGGCTAGGTGTTGTTTGGCAAGCCGAGCCAACACTTCGACATCGCCGGTAGACATCAGAGTGAGTTCGGGCGCGCAAGCGTGTGGGCCAAGGGGGCGGTCGGCGGTGGTGCAGAGTTGCCGGTGCAGGCGGGCGGCTTGTTCTGCCACGGCATTGGCCGTGTCGAGCAGGGTCACATGGGGCCCAAGCCGAGCCGCGATGTCCTGGGCCACAAAAGGGTAGTGTGTGCAGCCCAAGACGACGGTGTCCACCTCGGCCTGGGTCAGCAGCGTGCAGTAGGTGTCCAGCAGTTCTTGTACGCGGGAGTGACCGGCGTCGCCCTCTTCAATGGCGGCGGCAAGGCCTGCGCAGGCCACGGGCAGCACCCAGCAATCCACCGCAAAGCGTTGCACCAAAGATTGAAACCGCGGGCTGTTCAGCGTGCCAGTGGTGGCCATGACGCCCACACGCTTGTTGGCGCTGCGCTGAGCGGCGGGTTTGACGCCCGGCTCCACGCCCACCAGGGGCAGGCTCGGGTAGTGCTGGCGCATGGCTTCAATGGCCGCCGCCGTGGCGGTGTTGCAGGCCACCACCACCATGGCGGCCTGCTGGGACAGCAAGAAATCCGTGATTCGCAAGGACCGGTTCACCACGTGGCTCACATCCCGCTCGCCATAGGGGGCATGGCCGCTATCTGCCACGTAGAGCAGGGGGGCGGTGGGGTTGGTGGCCCTCAGGGCCTTAGCGACAGAGAGGCCACCAACGCCTGAGTCGAAAATGCCAATCGGTGGGGATGGGGGGGAGCAAAAAAGCATGGCGGCGCAAAGTCTACCCGCAGACCTTGCTGCCGCTCTGGGCTTGTGCAAACTGAGGCATTGGCTCTAAAATAGCACGACCGTTCGATTTATCCTGCCAACGGAGTGACCGACAGGTAGCTACGGGTCTTCCCTGAGGGCTCACGGGCGACACGGGAACCCCGCAGGGCGCAGGCTGCCACTAGAATCTTCGGCAGTTTACGTAAACGTCAATTCAATCCACTGATCCGATAGGAGCAACGCGACATGAAGGTACTGGTAGCCGTCAAACGCGTCGTCGACTACAACGTGAAAGTTCGCGTGAAGTCCGATGGCACGGGGGTAGACATTGCTAACGTCAAAATGAGCATGAACCCCTTTGACGAGATCGCTGTCGAAGAAGCGGTTCGTCTCAAAGAAAAGGGTGCCGTCACCGAGGTGATCGCTGTCTCTTGCGGTGTCGCTCAGTGCCAGGAAACCCTGCGTACTGCCATGGCCATTGGTGCGGATCGCGCCATTTTGGTGGAAACGGATGCAGAGCTTCAGCCTTTGGCCGTGGCCAAGTTGCTGAAGGCCTTGGTCGACAAGGAACAGCCGGGCTTGGTGCTGCTGGGCAAGCAGGCCATCGACGATGACTGCAACCAGACCGGCCAGATGCTGGCGGCCTTGGCCGATTTGCCGCAAGCGACCTTCGCCTCCAAGGTGGAGATCGCCGACGGTGGCGCGACCGTCACCCGTGAAGTGGATGGCGGCCTGGAGACGCTGAAGCTGAGCTTGCCAGCCGTCGTCACCACCGACCTGCGCCTGAATGAGCCACGGTATGTGACCCTGCCCAACATCATGAAGGCGAAGAAGAAGCCTCTGGAGGTCATCAAGCCTGCCGACCTCGGCATTGATGTGTCCCCGCGCATCAAGACCTTGAAAGTGAGCGAGCCGCCCAAGCGTGGCGCAGGTGTGAAGGTGGCCGATGTGGCTGCGCTGGTGTCCAAGCTCAAGAATGAAGCCAAGGTGATCTGACTATGACCGTCCTCGTTATTGCTGAACACGACAACGCCAGCCTCAAGGGTGCCACCCTGAATACCGTGACGGCTGCGGCCCAATGCGGTGGTGATGTCCATGTGCTGGACTGACCCCCTTGGCCGACAAACTCGGTGCGGCCCTGGGTGCCAGCCGTGCGGCGGTGGATGCTGGCTACGCGCCCAATGACTGGCAGGTGGGCCAAACGGGCAAGATTGTTGCCCCCAGCTTGTATGTGGCCTGCGGCATCAGCGGTGCTATTCAGCACTTGGCCGGCATGAAGGACTCCAAGGTGATCGTCGCGATCAACAAGGACCCTGAAGCACCGATCTTCAGCGTGGCGGACTACGGCCTGGAGGCCGATTTGTTCACCGCTGTGCCTGAGCTGATCAGCCAACTTTGATGCGCCTGATGGGCAGGTCCTGCGCCTGCCATCGACATGACAAGGGCGCCTCAGACAGGTGCCCTTTCTTTTTTCCATTTGGAGACTTCCATGACCTATCGAGCGCCTGTCAAGGACATGTTGTTCGTGATGAAAGAGCTGGCCAATCTGGAGGCCGTGGCTCAGCTACCGGGCTTTGAAGATGCAGGCCTAGACACGGCGCAAGCCGTTTTGGAGGAGTGCGCCAAGTTCAATGAAGACGTGGTGGCCCCGCTGAATTGGGAAGGCGACATCAACCCCTCTTTCTTCAAAGATGGCACGGTCACGGCGACGCCGGGCTTCAAGCAAGCCTTTGCTCAATACACCCAAGGTGGGTGGCAGGGCCTGCATCATCCCAGCGACTTTGGCGGCCAAGGCTTGCCCAAGCTCATTCACTCGGCCTGCCAAGAAATGGTCAATGCCGCCAATATGAGTTTTGCGCTGTGCCCCCTGCTGACCGACGGTGCCATTGAAGCTCTGTTGACGGCTGGGTCCGAGGCGCAGAAGGAGGCCTTCATCCCGAAGATGATTGATGGCACCTGGACCGGCACCATGAACCTGACCGAGCCTCAGGCCGGTTCCGACTTGGCGGCCGTGCGCACGCGCGCCGAGCCCCAAGCAGATGGGACGTACAAGATTTTCGGCACCAAGATCTTCATCACCTGGGGTGAGCACGATATGGCCGAGAACCTGGTTCATTTGGTGCTGGCCCGCGTGGTGGGGGCACCTGAAGGCGTGAAGGGAATTTCGCTCTTTATCGTGCCTAAGTTTTTGGTCAATGCCGATGGCTCACTGGGCGCGCGCAATGATGTGCATTGCGTGAGTATTGAGCACAAGATGGGCATCAAGGCCAGCCCCACTGCTGTGCTGCAGTATGGCGACCACGGTGGTGCCATTGGGTACCTGGTGGGTCAAGAGAACCGGGGCCTGGAGTACATGTTTGTGATGATGAATGCGGCGCGCTTTGGCGTGGGCACCACAGCCATCCAAGCCAATGACCTGATTGGGCGCAAAACGGCGCGCGATGGCGGCCAAACTGCCAAAGCCATTGCTGCGCAGATCGAGGCCACCGAACAGGCCCTCGCTGCGCGCAAGAGCGAGGCGGCACAGGCCTTTGCACGGCGTCTAGGGGCCGCGCGACAGGCTTATCTGGATGTGGTGGACTTTGTGGTGGGCAACACCAAGGCCAGCCCGAACGCCGTGTTTGCTGGCAGCGTCAACTACCTGATGTTGGCAGGCAACCTGGTCGCAGGGTGGCAAATGGGCCGCGCGCTGCTGGCGGCTGAAGACCGTTTGGCGGCGGGTGACGATGTGTCTTTCATGCAGGCCAAAATCACGACCGCCCGTTTCTATGGTGACCATATCTTGACCCGGGTACCAGGCCTGCGCGACAGCATCGTCGACGGTGCCGCGGGTGTCACCGACATGGCTTTGGAGGCTTTCTAATGGCACTTCCTACAATTTTGGCGAACCTGCCGCTGCCCATCATCGGCTCGCCGCTATTCATCATTTCCAACCCCAAGCTGGTGATTGCCCAGTGCAAGGCTGGAGTGGTGGGCTCTATGCCCGCCCTCAATGCACGCCCAGCTTCGCAGTTGGATGAATGGCTGGCCGAGATCACCGAAGCCTTAGCGGCTCATAACGCGGCTCATCCCGAAGCACCGGCTGCGCCTTTTGCCATCAACCAGATCGTTCACAAGAGCAATGACCGCCTGGAGCACGACTTGGAAGTGTGCGCCAAGTACAAAGTGCCGCTCGTCATTACCTCGCTGGGCGCGCGCACCGACGTCAATGAAGCGGTTCATGCTTGGGGCGGTGTGGTGATGCACGACATCATCAACAACGCTTTCGCGCACAAAGCCATCGAGAAGGGCGCTGACGGTTTGATTGCCGTGGCGGCAGGTGCCGGTGGGCACGCGGGCACCAAGAGCCCGTTCGCCTTGATCCAGGAGATCCGCCAGTGGTTCGATGGCCCCTTGGCGCTGTCGGGCTCCATGGCCAGTGGTGGGGCGGTGCTAGCAGCCCAAGCCATGGGTGCTGACTTTGCCTACATAGGTTCGGCCTTCATTGCGACCGACGAAGCCCGTGCCGCAGACGAGTACAAGCGCTGCGTCGTCGAGAGCAATAGCGACGACATCGTCTACAGCAATCTGTTCACCGGCGTCCATGGCAATTACCTCAAGCCCTCGATCCGAGCGGCTGGCCTGGACCCGGATGCTCTCCCCGAGAGTGACCCATCGACCATGAATTTTGGCGGGGACTCCAAGAAAGCCTGGAAGGACATTTGGGGTTGCGGTCAAGGGATCGGTGCCATCACCAAGGTTCAGCCTGCGGCTGAGTTGATCGCGCAGCTCAAGCGCGAGTACCAAGCCGCGCGCGCCCGCCTGCTTGCCTGAGCGTTTTCAGCGCGGGGCTGGGCTGCCCACCAAGGTGGCGTCACATCCTGAGGCGGATGAAATCCAGCGCCGCGCCCAGCGGGAGGCTGCGCTGTGTGCCCAAGGAGGCAGCCAAGTCAGGTAGCGACCTGGCTGGCTCACCATGCCGCAGCGGTAGAGCAGGGTGTCGGCATCCCAGTGCAAGGCCCGGCAACGGCCCACACGGCGGCGGCTGATCAGCATGCCCAACGGGCAGGGCTCGGCTGCGCAACACACACCGCAGCCGCTGCAAGGCTGCCCGGGCGATGGCTGCACCGGGGCATCCTTCCGTAACAGGATGATCCGATCTGGGCGTCGGGCGGCATTTTCTGGGGCGGGCTGGCGCATGTGACCCAGATTTTTTGATATAGCGCAGGCTTTTGTCAGGAAAGTAAAGGGCTTCTTGGTCTTTAATTCAGCACACTAGAACGAGTGGCAGCAGTGCTACAGTGCTGACTGTGACAAACAGGTCCTTCTGTGTCCCCTTGCTGGGTATTGAGACAAATCAGCAAGGCGGGTCGCGATCCGCCAACCGGTAGAGCCGGGCCGCGGAAGGTTGATCAACCCATCCACGCCCTGGAAACCGGGGTACAAGGTGAGCGAAATATGATGCAGCAATACAGGTCGAACTCGTACCTGTTCGGAGGCAATGCGCCCTACGTCGAAGAGATGTACGAGGCCTACCTCGACAACCCGGGCTCTGTGCCCGACAACTGGCGCGCCTACTTCGACGCGCTTCAACACGTTCCAGCGACTGACGGTAGCGATAGCCGCGATGTGGCTCACGCGCCGGTGATTGAGTCTTTCGCTCAGCGCGCCAAGTCCAACGCCTTCGCCGTCAAAGCTAGCTCGGCTGACTTGGCTGTGGCGCGCAAGCAGGTGCATGTGCAGTCGCTGATTGCCGCCTACCGCTTTTTGGGCAATCGCTGGGCTGACCTCGACCCGCTCAAGCGCGCTGAGCGCCCCAAGATTCCTGAACTCGATCCGGCGTTTTACGACCTGAGCGAGTCCGACATGGACATCTCGTTCTCTGCCGCCAACACCTATTTTGGTGGCGAGACCATGAGCCTGCGCCAGATCGTTCAAGCCCTGCGTGAAACCTACTGCGGCTCCATCGGTGCCGAGTTCATGCACGGCTCTGACCCGACCGAAAAGCGCTGGTGGCAAGAGCGCCTGGAGAGCGTGCGCTCCAAGCCCGCCTTCACGGCAGAGAAGCGCAAGCACATTCTTGAGCGGCTGACAGCCGCTGAGGGCCTGGAGCGTTACTTGCACACCAAGTACGTGGGCCAGAAGCGCTTCTCCCTGGAAGGCGGCGAGAGCTTCATCGCCTCCATGGACGAGTTGATCCAGCGCGCGGGTGCCAATGGCGTGCAAGAAATCGTTATCGGCATGGCCCACCGTGGCCGCTTGAACGTGCTGGTCAACACCCTGGGCAAGATGCCGGCCGACCTGTTCGCCGAGTTCGAGCACAAGGGTGCCCACGACTTGCCTGCCGGCGACGTGAAGTACCACCAAGGCTTCTCCAGCGATGTCTCCACCGCGGGTGGCCCGGTTCACCTGAGCCTGGCCTTCAACCCCTCGCACCTGGAAATCGTCAACCCCGTGGTCGAAGGCAGCGTGCGCGCTCGTCAAGACCGCCGTGGCGACACGACGGGCGCCCAAGTGCTGCCCGTGCTGGTGCACGGTGACGCCGCCTTCGGCGGCCAAGGTGTGGTGCAAGAGACGCTTTGCATGGCGCAGACCCGCGGCTACCGCACTGGCGGCACCGTGCATTTGGTCATCAACAACCAGATCGGCTTCACCACCAGTGACCCGCGCGACCTGCGCTCCACGCACTACTGCTCCGATGTCGTCAAGATGATCGAAGCCCCGGTGCTGCACGTCAACGGCGACGACGCAGAAGCCGTGGTGTGGGCCACGCAGTTGGCCATGGATTACCGCCAGCAGTTCAAGAAGGATGTGGTGGTCGACATCATCTGCTTCCGCAAGCTGGGCCATAACGAGCAGGACACACCGGCGCTGACTCAGCCGCTGATGTACAAGAAGATTGCCGCTCACCCTGGTACGCGCAAGGTGTATGCCGACAAATTGGTGGCCCAGAACGCTGTGGCCGCCGATGAGCCCGACAACATGGTCAAGGCCTTCCGAGCTGCCATGGACGAAGGCCGTCACACGGTGGACCCGGTGTTGACCAGCTTCAAGAGCAAGTACCCATGATGTCGCCATCGTGCGTGCAGAGCAGCTCTATCCCTTCCCGCACAAGGCCTTCGGCGCGGAGATGAAGAAGTACCCTAACGCGACCGATATCGTGTGGTGCCAAGATGAACCGCAGAACCAAGGTGCTTGGTTCTTCATCCAACACCAGATCCACGAGAACATGGTTGAAGGCCAAAAGCTGGGCTATGCCGGCCGTCCAGCCTCTGCCTCACCCGCTTGCGGTTATGCCCACCTGCACCAGGAACAGCAGAAAGCACTGCTGGACCAGGCGTTTGGCAAGCTCAAGGGTTTCATCCTCAACAAATAAGGCCTTGCGCAGCGCAAGCGTCGTATCGATAGGGCCCGTTGCCGCACTGCGTTGAGTGCGGTGGCGCGGCGCGAGTCCGACGCCCAACGCTGGCATCAGAAGCGAAAGAACACATCATGGCAATCATTGAAGTCAAAGTCCCGCAACTGTCTGAGTCTGTTGCTGAAGGCACCTTGCTCACCTGGAAGAAAAAGCCCGGCCAAGCAGTGGCCGTGGATGAAATCCTGATCGAGATCGAAACCGACAAGGTGGTGCTCGAAGTCCCCGCACCTGCTGCGGGTGTGATGGCACAGATCATCAAAAACGATGGCGATAGCGTCGCCAGCGAAGAGGTGATCGCCCGGATCGACACCGAGGCGTCAGAGCAGGCCAGCCCGCTGGCAGTGCGCGCCATCGTGACAGACCCCGCACCAGCCGCAGCCGCCCCCGCCGCTGCGGCCAACAAGGGCGACGTGGCCATGCCCGCCGCCGCCAAGTTGCTGGCCGAGAAGGGCCTGTCTGCAGGCGACGTGACGGGCACCGGCAAGGACGGCCGCGTCACCAAGGGCGATGCCCTGGCGGCCTCTGCCAAGCCAGCCGCTGCCCCCGTGGCCGCAAGCAGCGCACCGGTGGCCAAGCCCCTGCCCGCCGTGGCCGCCCCAGCCATGGCCAACAACTTGGGCGAGCGCCCTGAGCAGCGTGTGCCCATGACCCGCCTGCGTGCCCGTGTGGCGGAGCGCCTGATTCAGTCGCAATCCACCAACGCCATCCTGACCACGTTCAACGAAGTGAACATGGCCCCGGTGATGGAGATGCGCAAGAAGTTCCAGGAGAAGTTCGAGAAGGAGCACGGCGTCAAGCTGGGTTTCATGAGCTTCTTCGTCAAGGCGGCCGTGCACGCCTTGAAGAAGTACCCGGTGCTGAACGCTTCTGTGGACGGTAACGACATCGTCTACCACGGCTACTTCGACATCGGCATTGCCGTGGGCTCGCCCCGTGGCTTGGTGGTGCCCATCATCCGCAATGCGGACCAACTCACCTTCGCCGAGATCGAAAAGAAGATCGCCGAATTCGGCCAAAAGGCCAAGGACGGCAAGCTGGGCATTGAGGAGTTGACCGGCGGTACCTTCTCCATCTCCAACGGTGGCACCTTCGGCTCCATGCTGTCGACCCCCATCATCAACCCGCCTCAGTCGGCCATCCTGGGTGTTCACGCCACCAAGGACCGTGCCGTGGTTGAGAACGGTCAAGTGGTGGTGCGCCCCATCAATTACCTGGCCATGTCTTACGACCACCGCATCATCGACGGTCGCGAAGCCGTGCTGGGCTTGGTGGCCATGAAGGAAGCCTTGGAAGACCCCGCCCGCCTCCTCTTTGACATCTAAAGAAGCGGCGCATCCGCCTACTGCGCGACCCGATCTCGCGCCTGCGCTCCTCGCCGTACGGGTGTACGGCTGCGGTGCTCAACGCAAGCTCGGGCCGCTCGCTACGGCGGCTGCACCACTTCTTTCTCCTCAGGAAAGAACCCCTCCATGAGTAAGCAATTTGATGTCGTCGTCATCGGCGGCGGCCCCGGCGGCTATGTCGCTGCCATCCGTGCAGCCCAACTGGGCTTCAACACGGCCTGTATCGACGAGTGGAAGAACGCGGCTGGCGGCCCAGCCCCGGGCGGCACCTGCACCAACGTGGGTTGCATCCCCTCCAAGGCGCTGCTGCAGTCGTCCGAGCACTTCGAGCATGCCAACCACCACTTTGCTGACCACGGCATCTCCACCGGCAAGGTGAGCATGGATGTGGCCAAGATGGTGGCCCGCAAAGACACCGTCGTGAAGCAAAACAACGACGGCATCCTCTACCTGTTCAAGAAGAACAAGGTCAGCTTCTTCCACGGCCGTGGCTCCTTTGTGGCCGCCAAAGATGGTCTCTACGAGATCAAGGTGGCCGGTGCGGCTGAAGAAGTCATCAGTGCCAAGCACGTGATCGTCGCCACAGGCTCCAACGCCCGTCAACTGCCGGGTGCTGCCTTTGACGAAGAGAACATCCTCTCCAACGACGGTGCCTTGCGCATCGGGGCGGTGCCCAAGAAATTGGGCGTGATTGGCTCCGGCGTGATCGGCCTGGAAATGGGCTCGGTCTGGCGCCGCTTGGGTGCTGAAGTGACGGTGTTGGAAGGCATGCCGGCGTTCCTTGCCGCTGTTGACGACGGCGTGGCCAAGGAAGCCCTGAAGCAGTTCACCAAGCAAGGGCTGAAGATCGAGCTCGGCGTGAAGATCTCCGAGGTCAAAACCGGCAAGAAGGGCAAAGACTCACAAGTTCGGGTGGCCTATGCCAATGCCAAGGGCGAAGCCCAAGAGCTGGCGGTGGACAAGCTGATCGTCTCCATCGGCCGCGTGCCCAACACCATTGGCCTGAACGTCGAAGCCGTGGGCTTGGCACTGGACGAGCGCGGTGCCATCGTGGTGGACGGCGACTGCAAGACCAACCTGCCCAATGTCTGGGCGGTGGGTGATGTGGTGCGTGGCCCCATGCTGGCCCACAAGGCGGAAGAAGAGGGTGTGGCCGTGGCCGAGCGTATCGCTGGTCAGCACGGGCACGTCAACTTCAACACCATTCCTTGGGTCATCTACACCAGCCCCGAGATCGCTTGGGTGGGCCGCACCGAGCAGCAGCTCAAGGCCGACGGCGTGGCCTACAAGGCGGGGCAGTTCCCCTTCTTGGCCAATGGCCGCGCACGTGCCCTTGGCGATACCACCGGCTTCGTCAAAATCTTGGCCGATGCCAAGAGCGACGAGATCCTGGGTGTGCACATCATTGGCCCCATGGCCTCGGAGCTGATCGCCGAAGCCGTGATGGCCATGGAGTTCAAGGCTTCGGCTGAAGACATTGCCCGGATCTGCCACGCGCACCCCTCGCTATGCCCCTGACGCGCAAAACGCGGCTGCACTTTCATGAGTTCATGCGCGAGGTGCACCGCGAGCTGCAAGACTTGAAGGGCTTGCAGAACCCGCTGGACGAGCTCGGCAAGCGCATCGCCCGGCGTTTTCGCCTGATCTGCTTTGATGAGTTTCATGTGGCGGATGTGACCGACGCGATGATTCTTCATCGCTTGCTGGAGTCGCTGTTCAACCACCGCGTCTCCATCGTCACCACCTCCAACTTCCACCCCGATGGGCTCTACCCGAATGGGTTGCACCGAGACCGCATCCTGCCCGCCATTGAGCTGCTGAAAGACAAGCTCGAAGTCATCAATGTGGACAACGGCACCGACTACCGCCAGCGCACGCTGGAGCATGTGGAGCTGTACCACACCCCTTTGGGCGACAAGGCCGATGCGGCCATGACCCAGGCCTTTGAAGACTTGGCCGAGGCCAAGGAAGAGTCTCCGATCTTGCGCATTGAGCACCGCGAATTGCGAGCGCGCCGCCGAGCAGGCGGCGTGGTGTGGTTTGACTTTGACACCCTGTGTGGCGGCCCCCGCTCGCAGAACGACTATCTGGAGTTGGCCAGCCAGTTCCACACGCTGCTGCTGTCCAACGTGCCCATGATGCCGGTGCGCTTGGCCTCAGAGGCGCGGCGCTTCACCTGGCTGGTGGATGTGCTCTATGACCGCCGGGTTAAGCTCATCCTGTCGGCTGAGGTGCCGCCGGAGCAGCTCTATACCGAAGGCCCGATGTCGCATGAGTTTCCGCGCACGGTACGCCTGGCCTTGCGCGATCAAATTGCCATGCTGGAGGCCTCGCTAGAGCCGCCTGAGCCCGCCTGATGACTGCGGCTTTCAGTGACGACTTGACGGGTTTGTCTGACGCAGTCGCCTCGGCGTTTTCAGCGGCCGGCCCGCTGGCGCGCGCGGACGCTGGCTTTGCGGCGCGCCTGCCGCAGTTGGAGATGGCCGAGGGCGTCTCCCAAGCCATTGCGGGCCGACAGGCGCTGGTGGTGGAGGCGGGCACGGGAGTGGGCAAGACCTTTGCCTATCTGGTGCCCGTGTTGCTGTCTGGCCGCCGCGCCTTGGTCAGCACCGCCACCAAGAACCTGCAAGACCAGCTATTTTTCCGCGACCTCCCACGCCTGCGGGACGCCCTGGCCCTGCCTGCCAGCATTGCGCTGCTGAAGGGGCGGGCGAGTTATCTGTGCCGTCACCGGCTGGGTTTGGCGCGCGAAGGGGCTTTGCTCAGCGATCGCATGGCGGTTCGAGCCTTGGCGCGTATTGAGCAATGGGGCCAGGCCACCCAGAGTGGCGATATGGGCGAATTGGAAGGGTTGGACGAGCGCTCGGAGATCATCCCGCTGGTGACCTCCACCCGTGAAAACTGCCTGGGCAGTGAGTGCCCGGAGTACCACAACTGCCATGTGATGAAGGCCCGGCGCGAGGCCATGGCGGCCGACATTGTGGTGGTCAATCACCATTTGTTTTTTGCGGACTTGGCGCTCAAAGACAGCGGCGTGGCGGAGCTACTGCCCACCGTGGATATTGCGGTGTTTGATGAGGCCCACCAAATGGTGGAGGCGGGGGTTCAGTTCCTGGGCCAGAACCTTGGCACCAGCCAGGTTTTGGATTTTTCGCGCGATTTGCTCGCGGCGGGCCTGCAGTTTGCACGCGGCATGGCGCCTTGGGCAGACCTCGCCGCAGCCTGTGAGGTGGCGGCCCGGCAATTGCGGCTGAGTGCCGCCGAGGGAGCCGGTGATGTGCGAGCCATCGTCAAGCGCCGCTGGGAAGAGGTCGTGGCAGACGGTGCTTTGCAAGCACCGCTGGAGGAACTGGCGGCGGCCTTGAAGCAGGCCGCAACGGTGCTGCAAGACCATCTGGGTGCAGCGCCAGATTTCAGCCGCTTGCAAAGCCGAGCGTCTGAGCTGGCGGCGCAGGCGGCGCGCTTTCAAATGCGCGCCGCTGACGACAGGGTGCGCTGGGTCGATTTGACACCTCACCAAGCCCGGTTGATTGAGTCACCCCTGGACATTCGCGCCATGATGACCGAGCAGCGGGCGGCTGCGCCGCGCGCTTGGGTCTTTACCTCAGCCACCTTGGGCGATGACGATACGCTGAGCTGGTTCTCAGAGGCCGTAGGTTTGGAAGATGCGTCAAAGTTGCGCCTGGGCAGCCCATTTGACTATCCGGCGCACGCTCGGGTGTACGTGCCGCCACGCTTTCCCGCCCCCAACGAACCGGCGCATGTGGTGATGGTGGGGCGGGCAGCCGCCCACTGTGCTGCCGCCCTGGGTGGGCGCACCTTTGTGCTCACCACCACGCTGAGGGCCTTGGGCATTGCGGCTGAGGCCATGAAAACCGAGCTGGCAACATTGGGCGCAGACCTGGAGTTGTTGGTGCAAGGCCAGGCTCCCAAGCGCACCCTGTTGGCGCGTTTTGCCCAGGGGCGCAGCGTGCTGCTGGGCTCGCACAGCTTTTGGGAAGGCATAGATGTGCCGGGGGATGCCTTGCAATGCGTGATCATTGACAAGCTGCCCTTCCCACCGCCCAACGACCCTCTGGTTGAGGCGCGGGTTCGCCATCTCAAGTCCCAAGGGCGCGATGCGTTTTCAGACTATTTTGTGGCCGAGGCCGCCATCGCCCTGAAGCAAGGGGCAGGGCGCCTGATTCGCACCGAATCTGACAAGGGTTTGCTGGTCATTTGCGACACCCGCTTGCGCCAAGCCCGCTATGGCCCGCGGCTGATGCAGGCATTGCCTCCTATGGCTCCGCTGCAATCAGGCGAGCAGGCGCTGGCGTGGCTTCGGGAGTTGGCTTGAACTGGGGGCTACCCTAGCTGCTCAATGAGTTCGGCCCACAAAAATGGGGCCACAGGCCCCTGGGTTCGAACAACAGGCGAGGCAAGCTCACCAGAACTTCCACCACGGTTTGGCGTCAGCCGCTTTGCCGCCAGCCAAAAAGCTGCTGCTGGGAAAGTTGGTGCGAAGCAGGCGGTCGGCGTCATCCCGCAAGGGGGTCAAGCCCAGCTTGTCATAGGCCCGGCTCATGATGAACAAGGCCTCTTCGGTGGCGGGCGTCTGCGGATAGGTGGTTAGCGCCTGCTGAGCCCTGTTGGCCGCCGCCACATAAGCCCACAGTTGATTCAAGACGGGCATGTGCAGGTCAATGAGGCCGTGGTGGCGCAGGCGTCACGCAAGGTCAAGGCGGGGCAGCGGGTCGTGGTGGAGCTGGTGCAACCGGCCGAGAGCCTGGCTTTCACGCCTCAAGCCATACCTCTGGACGTGGTTCACGAAGATGAGCATGTGCTGGTCATCCACAAACCTGCGGGTTTGGTGGTGCACCCGGCGGCTGGCAATTGGTCGGGCACCTTGCTGAATGGCTTGCTGGCGCGCGACCCGGCGGCCGCGCGCCTGCCCAGAGCGGGCATCGTCCATCGTCTGGACAAAGACACCTCGGGCCTGATGGTCGTGGCTCGCAGCCTGGAGGCAATGACAGCCTTGGTGCGCGCTTTGGCGGCCCGAGAAGTCCATCGCCAGTACATGGCGCTGGTACACGGCGACGTAGGGGCACAGCCCTTTACGGTGGATGCACCGATTGGGCGGGACCCGCAAGCCCGCGTGCGCATGGCGGTGGTTCCTAGCGGCAAAGAGGCGCGCACCGATGTCAGCCCGGTGGCGTACCGCAATGGGGTGTCCGCCGTCCGGTGCAAGCTGCACACCGGCCGCACCCACCAGATCCGGGTCCATTTGCAGCACCGTGGCCACCCCTTGGTGGCCGATGCCGTCTATGGTGGGCCAGCGGCCCTCGGGTTGAGCCGCCAGGCCCTCCATGCTGCGGAGTTGGCTTTTGTGCATCCGCTCACTGGCCAGACACTGAGCTTGAGTGCCGATCCGCCGCAGGATTTGGCACAGGCCTGGGCCAGTGTGGCGTCAGATTGACGAAATGCCTGCTGCGCCATGCCATGCTGTGGCTACAATAGTGCTGTACTGAGTGGCGAATGGTCATAGTCCATGCCCGAAGGCCGCGTCGGTAACGGCGTAGCAACCTCCAAGAACCTGACGGGCAGCCCCATGGCGCCTAGAGAGGGGTGATGGCAGGTCGGCCCCGAAGTGAAATGCCCCAGCGAGATGCCTGGCGTGGTGCAAAAGCGCAACCGCTTTGCCCCCAGATCTCGAAGGCCTACCCCCGAGTTGTTTGCGGCCCCATGTGCCGCCCAGAGACACAGACCGGATGAATACACAGGATGCCAAGCGCGTTCTAGAGACGGCGCTCATCTGCGCCACGCAGCCCATGCCGCTGCGCGAGCTGCGTGTGCTGTTTGCCGACCAATTGGGCCCCGACACCCTGCGCATGCTGCTGGACGAGTTGGCCCAGGATTGGGACGGCAGGGGCGTGGAGTTGGTCAGCGTGGCCTCGGGTTGGCGGTTTCAAAGCCGCCCGGAAATGCGCGAGTATCTCGACAGGCTGCACCCCGAAAAGCCGCCCAAGTATTCGCGTGCCGTGCTTGAAACCCTAGCAATCATTGCCTATCGGCAACCGGTGACACGCGGGGACATCGAAGACATACGCGGTGTGGTGGTGTCGAGCCAGATCATCAAACAGCTTGAGGATCGCAACTGGATAGAGTGCATTGGCCACCGCGATGCCCCGGGCCGCCCAGGGCTTTACGCCACCACTCGCCACACCCTGGCGGTGAGCGCTGACGCTGAAAGCGCAGCGGCACCGTTGGAGCCTGCGCCAATGCCAACGGCTGATACCGCCACCCCCCTTAACGATGACCTTGTAGAGCCGTCTGGCTCTGAAGCACCACTCCCTCCTGAATCCCACCATGAACACTGATTTGCCTGACTCCGCCGCCTCTGCAGAGGACCACCGCCCGGCCGATTCGGTCGATTCGGGGGAGGCACCTGCCGTTCCAAAAAAGCGGACCAGGACGCGCAAACCCGTGGCAGATGCCGCTGATGCGCCCCTAGAAGCGCAGCCTTCTGCGGCCGCGTCAGAACTGGGCGAGGGCGCCGCTAAACCGGCCCGCAAGCCACGTGTCCGCAAGCCCGTGGCCAAGGCGGATGAGGCGAGCGCGCCCCATGAAGAGGCTCCATCGCAGTCTCAGCTTGAAGCCCCGGCGCGGTCTGAGGGGCCGACGGTTGTGTTGACGGTGGCCCCTGCCAGCGAAGGCCTGGGCGCAGAAGACGCCAGGGTCCCCGTGATGGCGGGTGGAACGCCTGAGGGACGTGGTGGATTTGAGGGTGACGAAGAGCGCGGTGCGCGTAGCCGCAACCGGCGGCGTGGGCGGCGTGGCAGCGGCGGGCGCGCCCATGATGAGAGCCCCCGAGATCCGCAGGGGATGGCCCCAGCGACACTGGTTGTTGCGCCGACCCCTGACACCGGTGCGCTGTTTGCGAGCCTGCTGTCTGGAGAGTTCGACACCGAGGCCGAATTGTCTGCGGCGTCGGATGAGGCGGTCGCAGAGGCCGGTGAAGTGGAGGCCGAGTTCAGCGCAGAAGCGGGTGGGCAAGAGCCTATCGGTGACGATAAGCGGGTGTTGCTGCCCGACCCTGATGCACCCAAGCTGCACAAGGTGCTGGCGCAGTCAGGCATTGGCTCGCGCCGCGACATGGAGCAAGCCATCCAAGACCAACGGGTCAAAGTCAACGGTGAGGTGGCCCATACCGGGATGCGCATCTCGTTTGGAGACCGCGTCACGCTGGACGACAAACCGGTCAAGGTCCGCATTGCTCCGCCTCCGGCACGGGTGATTGCCTACCATAAGCCGGTAGGCGAAGTCGTCACGCTGGACGACCCCCAACAACGCCCAACCGTTTTCCGAAAGTTGCCCCGCCTGGCCCAAGGCAAGTGGCAGTCGGTGGGGCGTTTGGACATCAATACCGAAGGTTTGTTGCTGTTCACCACCTCCGGAGACCTGGCCAACCGCCTGATGCACCCGCGTTTTGGGGTTGAGCGTGAGTACGCCGTGCGGGTGCTGGGCACGCTTGAACAAGAGTCCAAAGACAAACTGTTGGCCGGCGTCAGCATTGAGGGCCAAACAGCCAGCTTCAAGTCCATTGAAGACGGCGGTGGCGAAGGCGTCAACCGCTGGTACCGAGTGGTCATCACGGAAGGCCGTAACCGAGAAGTTCGCAAGCTGTTTGAAGCCGTGGGGTTGGCCGTCAGCCGCTTGATCACATCAAACCCGACGCCGTTGCCAAGAACGTCATCGGCCAAATCTACGCTCGCTTTGAAGGCGCTGGCCTGAAGATCGCCGCTGCCAAGCTGGTACACCTGTCGCGCGCTGAAGCCGAGCAGTTCTACGCGGTGCACAAGGCACGTCCTTTCTTCAAGGACTTGGTCGATTTCATGGTCTCCGGCCCGGTGATGATCCAGTGCCTGGAAGGCGAGAACGCCATTGCCAAGAACCGTGAGCTGATGGGCGCGACCGACCCCAAGAAGGCCGAGAAGGGCACCATCCGCGCTGATTTCGCTGACAGCATCGACGCCAACGCTGTGCACGGCTCTGACGCCGCTGAAACCGCTGCCGTTGAGATTGCCTTCTTCTTCCCAGGCATGAACGTCTACGCCCGTTGATCGTGGCGTGAGGTGGAGCATGTGGTGTCAGGTGCTGTGAGCAAGGTCAACCTGCTCAACTTCGATCTCGAAGGCCTCACCGCGTACTGCGAAGGGCTGGGGGAAAAGCGTTTTCGCGCCACCCAGCTTTTTCGCTGGATCCACCAACGCGGCGCAGCGGACTTTTCGGCGATGACCGATCTCGCCAAGTCCCTGCGCGACAAACTCAGTGGCCTGGCAGAGATCCGGCCGCTTCCCGTGGTGTCTGAGCATGTTTCGGCAGACGGCACCATCAAGTGGTTGTTTGACGTAGGTGCGGGCAATGCCGTGGAGACGGTGTTCATCCCTGAGGATGACCGCGGCACCCTGTGCGTGTCCTCCCAAGCTGGTTGCGCCGTGGGTTGCCGGTTTTGCTCAACCGGTCATCAGGGGTTCTCGCGCAATCTCACCACGGGTGAGATCCTGGCTCAGTTGTGGCAGGCCGAACATGCCTTGAGGCTGCGCCTGCAGACGCCGGTGGGCGAGCGCGTCATTACCAATGTGGTGATGATGGGCATGGGCGAGCCACTGCAAAACTACGATGCGCTGGTGCCTGCATTGCGCACCATGCTCGACGACCATGGTTACGGCTTGTCGCGCCGACGTGTCACGGTCTCCACCTCGGGCGTGGTGCCCATGATGGACCGCTTGCGTGTGGATTGCCCGGTCGCTTTGGCGGTGTCTTTGCATGCGCCCATCGACCCATTACGCAATGAGCTGGTCCCTCTGAACAAAAAGTACCCGTTGCATGAATTGATGGCAGCGTGTTTGCGCTACTTGGAGGCCGCGCCCCGCGACTTCATCACCTTCGAGTACTGCATGCTGGAAGAGGTGAATGACAGCCCGGCGCAAGCGGCCGAGTTGCTGGCGTTGATCGATGGACGGCGTGGCCAGCGCGTCCCCTGCAAGCTCAACCTCATTCCCTTCAACCCCTTTCCCGCGTCTGGCTTGGCCTGCTCCTCCAAAGAGCGGGTGGCTGCCTTTGCCAAAGTGCTGCAAGACGCGGGCGTGGTGACCACCATCCGCAAGACCCGGGGTGATGACATTGACGCGGCGTGTGGGCAATTGGCCGGCGAGGTGCAGGACCGCACACGCGCCGCCCAGCGCATGAAGCGCCTTCCTATTCCGGTCGTGGCTTTCGGTGACCGACCATCGCCCCCTTCCCAGCCCTGAGCGGCCCGTCCTCTAGAAAGTGGATTGCATGACGACTTCTCTTCGCATTGCGCCATCCTCTCCCTTGGCATTGCTGGCGCGAGGCACTGGCCTTGGAATAGTGCTCATGGTGCTGGCCACGCTGTTGGTAGGCTGTGTGGGTGGGCCAAGCCGCGAGCAACGTGAGCAGCGGGCCACTGCCACTCAAAACGAAGTGGAGCGGCGTGCTCGCGTGCGCTTGGAGTTAGCAGCGGCCTACTTCGGGCGCGGGCAAAACACCACGGCGCTCGATGAAGTCAAGCAGGCCTTGGCCACCGACCCAAACCTGGGCGAGGCCTTTAATCTGCGCGGCCTGATCTATGCCAGCATGGACGAGGCAAGTTTGGCCGAGCAAAGCTTTAAGCAGGCTTTGCAGCTCAACGCGCGCGACGCTGATGCCATGCACAACTATGGCTGGTTTTTGTGCCAGCAGCGCCGGTTTACTGAAGCTGATGCGCAGTTTCAACTGGCTGAGGCCCAACCCAACTACCGCGAGGCCCTGCGAACCATGATGGCGCAAGGCATTTGCCATGAGAAATCGCCGGGCTCGAAGGGGTTTTTCCCATGCGTGTCAAGATCGGCAATGCCGCTGGCACAAGTTTGACTGTGCGCGGTCAGCCCGTGGAGCTTGCCCCTTGGACCCGGGACAACGTGGCCCGCATCGAACTCAAGTGAACCGCATGACAAACGCCCCCATTCTTGTCTCCAGCGACGAGCCCATCACTCCGGCGACGCCTGCGGCTCGGCGCAGCCTACAAGCCCAGGTCCGTTGGGGTGACCGCCTGGTCACCGTGGGCGGCGATGCGCCTGTTCGTGTCCAATCGATGACCAACACCGATACGGTCGATGTGATCGAGACGGCAATTCAAGTCAAAGAATTGGCCATCGCAGGCTCGGAGATGGTGCGCATCACCGTCAATACACCCCAGGCCGCCGCTGCCGTTCCGCATATCCGCGACCAGTTGGACAAAATGGGCATCGATGTGCCCTTGGTGGGGGACTTCCACTACAACGGCCACCGCCTGCTGAGCGAACACCCGGCCTGCGCCGAGGCACTGTCCAAATACCGCATCAACCCAGGCAATGTGGGCAAAGGCGACAAGGGAGACAAGCAATTTGCCCAGATGATTGAGGCCGCTTGCCGCTACGACAAGGTGGTGCGCATCGGCGTGAACTGGGGCAGCTTGGACCAGGAGTTGCTGGCAGCCATGATGGACGCCAACTCGCGCCGCGCCCAACCCTGGGATGCCAAGCCGGTGATGTATCAGGCCTTGATTGAGTCGGCGCTGCAATCTGCGGCTGATGCGCAGGCCTTGGGGCTACCGGCCCATCAAATCATCATCAGTTGCAAAGTCAGCGGCGTGCAAGACCTGATCTCGGTCTATCAAGGCTTGGCGGCACGGTGCAACTACCCCCTGCACCTGGGCCTGACCGAAGCGGGCATGGGCACCAAAGGCACCGTCGCCTCGGCCACGGCCCTCGCGGTGTTGCTTCAACAAGGCATTGGGGACACCATTCGGGTGTCGCTCACACCCCAACCGGGCGAGGCCCGCACCCAAGAAGTGGTCGTGGCTTTGGAGATTCTCCAGTCACTGGGCCTACGCAGCTTTAACCCCAGTGTGACGGCGTGCCCAGGCTGTGGCCGTACCACCAGCACCACCTTCCAGGAGCTGGCCAAGCAAATCGATGATTTTCTGCGGGCTCAGATGCCCGTTTGGCGTGGCAAGTATCCCGGTGTTGAGCAGATGAAAGTGGCCGTGATGGGTTGCATTGTCAACGGCCCGGGCGAGAGTAAGCATGCCGACATTGGTATCAGCCTGCCAGGGACGGGCGAGGCACCGGCCGCGCCAGTGTTCATCGACGGTGCCAAAGCGGTGACGCTGCGCGGCGAGAACATCGCCGCAGAGTTTCATGCGCTGGTTGAATCCTATATCGAGAAGCGCTACGGCGGTGCCGCCTGAGCCTTGATTCCCGGCCCACGGGCCAACGCTGAAACACCATGACAGAGACCAAGAAACAAGCCCTTCAGGCCGTGAAGGGCATGAACGACATCCTCCCGCCCGATGCGGCGCGTTGGGAGTGGCTGGAGGCCAAGATGCGCAGCGTGTTGCAGCGCTACGGCTATCAGAATGTGCGCACGCCCATCGTCGAGCCCACTGCCTTATTTGTACGCGGCATTGGCGAGGTCACCGACATCGTCGAGAAGGAGATGTACGCCTTTGAGGACCGTGCAGACAAGCACGGGCAGGCCGAACACTTGGCCCTGCGCCCAGAGATGACCGCCGGGGTCGTGCGGGCCATGATTGAGCACAGTTTTCTTCGCGACGGCGGGCGGCGCTTGTACTACTTTGGGCCGATGTTCCGCCGCGAGAAGCCTCAGAAGGGGCGCTATCGCCAGTTCCACCAAATGGGCATCGAGGCACTCGGCTTCCACGGGCCTGACGTGGATGCCGAGGTCATTTTGCTCGGCAGCCGCTTATTGCAGGAGTTAGGTTTGGTGGCGGGCGAGCATGTGCGCCTGGAGTTGAATTGCTTGGGTGCACCAGCTGAGCGCCAAGCTCATCGTGAGGCGCTGATTGCCTACCTGGAGCAGCACAATGACGTACTAGACGAGGACAGCCAGCGCCGCCTCTACACCAACCCCTTGCGCGTGTTGGACACCAAGAATCCAGCCCTGCAAGCCATGGCCAACGCCGCACCCAAGCTGCTGGACTTTTTGGGAGAGGCCTCGCTGGCTCATTTCAACGGCGTCAAAGCCATTCTCGATGCGTCGGGGGTGGCCTACAGCATCAACCCACGGTTGGTGCGCGGCTTGGACTATTACAACCTGACGGTCTTCGAGTGGGTCACCGAGCGTCTGGGCTCACAAGGCACGGTCTGCGGTGGGGGCCGATATGACGGTCTGATCGAGCAACTGGGTGGCAAGGCCACCCCGGCAGTGGGCTTTGGCATGGGCTTTGAGCGCATGCTGCTGCTGCTGGAGGAGGCAGGCGTGGCACCGCCGGCACCTGCGCCCGACGCCTACGCCATTGTCCCGGACGTTGACAGCGTTCCCCGCGTGATGGCAGCGCTGGAGCAAGTGCGTGCATTGGGTGTTTCGGTGCTCATGCATCCCGGCCAAAGCAGCATGAAGTCGCAGTTCAAAAAGGCAGATGCCAGTGGTGCACGGTATGCGCTGGTGTTTGGTGCCGATGAATTGGCGCAGGGTCAGGTCGCCGTAAAACCCCTGAGGGACGCCGCCGTTCCACAAACTTTACAGGCCCTGGATCAAGTCTCCGTGTGGGCTCCTGGGCTCCGGCAGGCTGGCGGGGACGCATAATCCCGGCTTCGTCCCACTCTCTGGGTGGGTCAGACACCAACCACCAGCCCGCTGCATGGCGGGCCTTGTACGCATGGCAACCAATCTCGATCTGCAAGAACAAGAACAGCTGGATGAATTGAAGGCGTTCTGGAATCAGTGGGGCAATCTCATCACCTGGACGCTGACGCTGGTGTTGGCAGGCTTTGCGGCCTGGAATGGCTGGAATTGGTGGCAAGGCCAGCAGGGGGCCAAAGCCGCTCTGATGTTTGACGAACTCGATCGTGCCGTGCAAGCCGGGGAGCCGGATAAGGCCGCCAAGGTGTTTGCCGACATGAAAGAGCGTTACGCTGGTGCGCTGGTGACCCAACAAGCCGGCCTGATGACGGCCAGAACCCAGTTCGACAAGGGGCAGGTCGATGCCGCAATCACCTCCCTCCAGTGGGTGGCAGACAAGGGCAATGATGAGCATGCGGCCTTGGCTCGCTTGCACTTGGCCTCGGTGCATTTGGACAAAAAGGCTTACGACGAAGCGCTCAAGCAGTTGGACGGTATTCAGTCTGCTGAATTTGCAGCGCTGAGCCAAGACCGGCGTGGCGATGTGTTGAAGGCGCAGGGCAAGACGGCAGAAGCCCTTGTGGCTTGGAAGGCCGCGTGGGACAAGCTGGAAGAAGGCTCGGACTACCGTCGCATTGTTGAAGCCAAGTTGACCTCTGCCGGTGCGGCACCTGTGGCACCGGCGGCCTCCGGAGCTAAGCCATGAAGATTGCGCGCCGTTCTGCGGTGATCCTGGGCGGGCTGGCCCTGGTTGTGTTGGCAGGGTGTGCGGGGGGCGATAGACCCAAGCCCACGCCGTTGGTGGAGTTGACACCAAAGATTGCCGGACGCCAAGTGTGGTCGGCCAAGGTTGATGGTGTTCAATTCCCCTTGGGCATCAGTGTGCGGGCTGGCCGTGCTCATGTGGCCGGCAACGACGGCACCGTGCTGGCGCTGGATGCTCAAACTGGTGCAACGGTTTGGCAAGCAAATGTCGGCGCGCGTTTGTCGGCGGGTGTCGGCAGCGACGGGCGGTTTGCTGCGGTGGTGACCCGAGACAATGAGGTCGTGGTGCTGGAGGGTGGCAATGTGCTCTGGCGAGCCAGTGTGCCCGCCCAGGTCGCTACGCCACCCCTGGTGGCCGGTGAGCGCGTGTTTGTCGTCGGGGTGGACCGTGTGGTGCATGCCTTTGACGTGCTGGATGGGCGGCGCCTGTGGGTGCTAAAGCGGCCCGGAGATTCGCTCACCCTGTCTCAGGCCGGCGTGTTGACGGCCTATAAAGACACTTTGCTGGTGGGGCAGGGGGTCCGTCTCCTGGGGGTCGACCCGGTGAAGGGCACAGTCCGCTGGGAAGTGCCGATCACCACGCCGCGGGGGACCAACGAAGTTGAACGCTTGGCCGACCTGGTGGGCCCTGCGGCGCGCGAGGGCAGCAGCTACTGTGTGCGGGCATTCCAAGCGGCTGTCGGTTGTGTGGATGCTGAGCGCGGCACCTTGCGTTGGAACCAAAACGGCGGCGGCATCGCGGCGGTGGCGGGTGACGCAGATTTCATTTTCGGTGCTGATGGCAGCGACCGCATCACCGCAAGGCAGCGCGCTGGTGGAGAAGTCGCTTGGACCTCCGAAGCCCTGCTTCATCGAGGCTTGTCGGCACCCACCGCCATGGGCAAGACCGTTGTCTTTGGGGATAGCGAAGGCTGGATGCACTTCTTGGCCCGTGACAGTGGAGAGCTGCTGCTGCGCTTGCCCACCGATGGCTCACAAGTCGTCTCCGCGCCCGTTCTGTGGGACAACACCCTGATAGCGGCCACTCGCAACGGCGGCATTTTTGCCTTCCGTCCGGAATGAATAACTTGGTTGATCTCGCTTGAAACCTGTCATCGCGCTGGTCGGACGACCCAATGTGGGCAAGTCCACCTTATTTAACCGCTTGACCAAGAGCCGCGACGCCATTGTTGCGGACTACGCGGGTTTGACACGTGACCGTCACTACGGAGACGGCCGGCTGGGCCAGCGCGAGTTCATTGTGGTGGACACCGGTGGCTTTGAGCCAGACAGCACCACGGGCATCGTCAAAGAGATGGCCAAGCAAACGCGGCAGGCGGTGGCTGAGGCCGATGTGGTCATCTTCGTCACCGATGTGCGCACCGGGCTGTCCGGGCAAGACCAAGACATTGCGCGTTACCTGCGGCAAGCCAACAAACGCGTGCTGTTAACGGTCAACAAGGCCGAGGGCATGGTGGAGTCGCCCCTGTTGGCGGAGTTTCATGAGTTGGGCATGGGTGAGCCCCACCCCATCTCTGCCGCTCATGGTCAAGGCATTCGCAGCCTCTTGGAGGCCGCGTTGGCGGACTTTCCAGAGGACGAAGAAGATGAAGCCGCTGACCCAGACGCACCGATACGCTTGGCCGTTGCGGGGCGTCCGAATGTCGGCAAATCTACGCTGATCAACACCTGGCTGGGCGAGGAGCGATTGATTGCGTTCGACATGCCGGGCACCACCCGAGACGCCATCAAAGTGCCTCTGGAGCGCAACGGTCAGCGCTTTGAGTTGATCGACACGGCAGGTCTGCGCCGCAAAGGCAAAGTCTTCGAGGCCATCGAGAAATTCTCGGTGGTCAAAACACTGCAAGCCATTGCGGACGCCAATGTTGTCGTCTTGATGGTAGACGCCACCCAAGGCGTTAGCGACCAAGATGCGCACATTGCAGGCTATGTGCTGGATTCAGGGCGTGCGGTGGTCATTGCCATCAACAAATGGGACGCCATTGACAGCTATCAGCGCCAAATGCTGGAGCGTTCCATTGAGCAGCGCCTAGCTTTCCTCAAGTTTGCGCCCATCGTCCATATCTCAGCCTTGAAGCGCCAGGGCTTGGGGCCGCTCTGGCAGGCCATTGTTGACGCGCATGCATCGGCTTGCCGTAAGATGCCAACGCCGGTGCTGACCCGTTTGCTGCTTGAAGCTGTGCAGCACTTGGCCCCCAAGCGCTCCGGCGCATTCCGGCCTAAGATGCGCTATGCCCACCAAGGGGGCATGAACCCTCCCATCATCATCATCCACGGCAACTCACTGGAACACGTGGCGGACACCTACAAACGTTATTTGGAAGGCCGCTTTCGCGAGCACTTCAAGTTGGTGGGCACGCCCCTGCGCATCGAGTTTAAGAGTTCCCACAATCCATTTGTGGACGGTTGACGGTTTATCCATGACCTTGGTCGCTTGAAACCCAGCGGCCTGTGTTAACGTGAGATTTTCACACTCTCTTCCAACACGGAGCATATCGTGAGCAACAAAGGACAACTCCTGCAAGACCCGTTCCTCAACCTGCTGCGCAAGGAGCATGTCCCGGTGTCGATTTACCTCGTCAACGGCATCAAGCTTCAAGGGCATATCGAGTCTTTCGACCAATACGTCGTCCTGCTGCGCAATACGGTGACCCAGATGGTGTACAAGCACGCCATCTCCACCGTGGTGCCTGGCCGTGCCGTGAGCTTCCACACGGCCGAACCGGGCGACGCTCCCTGAGCGCCCCAGGCTCTTTTGTACGGACCGGGCTGAAGAGGCCTGCTGCATCTTGAGCGCATCTTCCATGCAGACGGCAACGTCTGACGCTGATGTCGCGAAAGCGGTGTTGGTAGGTGTCGACTTTGGCCCGGGTTCGTCTTTCGACCCCAGCTTGGACGAACTGGCCTTACTGGCAGAGTCGGCAGGTGATGTGGCGGTCGCTCGCGTGACCGCGAAGCGCAAGTCACCGGACCCTGCGCTGTTTGTGGGCTCGGGCAAGGCTGACGAAATCAAGTTTCTAGTGCAAACCCACGGCGCACATGGCGTGATCTTCGATCAGGCCCTGAGCCCGGCGCAGCAGCGCAATCTTGAGCGTCACTTGGGTGTGCCTGTAGCTGACCGCACGGCCCTGATCCTGGAAATCTTTGCCGCGCGCGCCAAAAGCCACGAGGGCAAACTGCAGGTGGAGCTGGCGCGGCTGCAATATTTGTCGACCCGGCTGGTGAGGCGCTGGAGCCACTTGGAGCGGCAGCGCGGCGGCGTGGGGCATCGTGGTGGGCCCGGTGAGGCGCAGATCGAGTTGGATCGTCGCATGATCGGCGAGCGCATCAAGTCGGTCAAAGAGCGTCTTCACAAGGTCAAACGTCAGCGCAGCACCCAGCGCCGGGCTCGTGAGCGCAGTGGCACCTTCCGTGTGTCCATCGTCGGCTACACCAACGCGGGCAAGTCAACCTTGTTCAACACCTTGGTCAAGGCGCGAACTTACGCGGCTGACCAATTGTTTGCCACGCTGGATACGACCACTCGTTCGCTTTATCTCGGTGAGCTTGGTCGCTCTGTCTCTTTGTCGGACACGGTTGGTTTCATCCGCGACCTGCCTCACAAATTGGTTGAGGCCTTCCAAGCCACGCTGCAAGAAGCTTGCGATGCCGATCTGCTTCTGCATGTGATGGACGCCTCAAGCCCGCACCTGCAAGAGCAGTGCGAGGAGGTCGATCGAGTATTGGCCGAGATTGGTGCGGACGATATTCCGCAACTCTGGGTCTGCAACAAGGTCGATCAACTTGACGAGAGCCAACGCCCGCGTCAATGGGTTGACGACATCGACCGAGGTGCGGCGGGCCGAGTTCAGCGTGTGTTCGTCAGCGCACTCACCGGCGAAGGTCTGGATGTCTTGCGTCAGCACATTGCCGCAGCCGTCGCGCGTGCGGTGGACTTGAATTCCAAAGACATTGTCACCATCTTGCCTGATGGCAGCGCGGTAGAGTCTGAAACCTCGACGTCTGCGGATCCGGCCTGATCAACCCTTTTCATAAGCCCATCGGCATCACTATGCACGATTCCTCAACACCAAATCCTGGGGTGGCACGGCTGAACGCCTTGTCTCAAGCCCTGACCCGCGCATGGCAGCGAGGCAGCCGTGCTGGATGGCGCTTGCTCAACAATGGCCGTCAAGACGGGCCGCCTGACTTGGACGAGCTGTGGCGCGACTTCCGGCGCAAGCTGGGCGGCATTTTTGGCAAGGGTGGAGGCCAAGGGCCAGCAGGTGGCCCCAACTTTGAACCCGATATGAAGAGTGCTGGCGTCGGCGTTGGCCTGATTGCGGGCGTCGTGGCGCTGATCTGGGCTGGCAGCGGGGTGTTCATCGTGCAAGAAGGTGAACAGTCGGTCATCACCACCTTCGGCAGCTACAGCCGCACGGTGGACGCGGGCCTGCAATGGCGTCTGCCTTATCCCTTTCAGCAGAACGAAACCGTCAAGGTGACCCAGTTACGCTCGGTGGATGTCGGTCGGCAATCCGTTGCGGCCTCTACCGGCCTGCGCGATTCGTCGATGCTGACCCAAGACGAGAACATCGTCGACATTCGCTTCACGGTTCAGTACACCCTCAAGGACGCGCGGGCCTTCTTGTTTGAGAACCGTGGCACGGACGAGGCGGTGTCTCAGGCCAGTGAATCCGCCGTCCGAGAAATCGTTGGGCGCAGCAAGGTGGATTCGGTGCTGTACGAGCGCCGAGATGCCATTGCTGCCGATCTGGTCAAGTCGATTCAGGCCCAGCTTGACAAGCTGAATGCGGGTGTGACGATCAAGAACGTCAACCTGAAGAACGTGGAAGTGCCGGAGCAAGTGCAAGCTGCTTTTGACGATGCCTTCAAAGCCGGCGCTGACCGCGACCGCTATAAGAACGAAGGCCAAGCCTACGCCAGCGATGTGATCCCCAAGGCGCAAGGCACTGCGTCGCGTTTGGCCGAAGAGGCCCAAGGCTACAAGTCTCGTGTGGTGGCGCGGGCCGAGGGTGATGCGCAGCGCTTTTTGTCGGTGTATGCCGAATACCAAAAGGCACCAGGCGTGATGCGGGACCGCCTTAGACCGCGACAGCCGCTGATCCCCCCTGTTGCACACGAGTGACATCATGAATCGCATAGCAATGTTTGCCAGCGTGCTGTTGGCCCTGTTGATCTTGGCGGCTGCCACCTTGTTTGTGGTGGACCAGCGCCAAGTGGCAGTGGTGTACTCCTTGGGTGAAATCAAGGAAGTCATCACCGAGCCAGGCCTGAAGGTCAAGCTGCCGCCCCCGTTCCAAAACGTGGTCTTCCTGGATCGTCGTATCCAAACCCTGGACAGCCCTGAGACCCGCCCCATCTTCACTGCCGAGAAAAAGAGCTTGGTGATTGACTGGTTGGTCAAGTGGCGCATCAAGGAGCCACGCCAGTTCATCCGTAACAACGGCGCTGACATGCGCAACCTTGAAAACCGCCTCAGCCCCGTCGTGCAAGCGGCGTTCAACGAAGAAGTCACCAAGCGCACCGTGGGTGGTGTGTTGGCGACTGAGCGTGAGAAGGTCATGCAGGACGTGCAGGCCCGCCTAGCCGATGAGGCCAAGTCCTTTGGTATCGAAATCCTGGACGTGCGCATCAAGCGAGTCGACTTCGTGGCCAGCATCACCGAGTCGGTGTATCGCCGCATGGAATCTGAGCGCAAACAGGTGGCCAATGAACTGCGCTCCAAGGGCCAAGCCGAGAGCGAGAAGATTCGGGCTGATGCAGACCGCCAGCGGGAGGTGATCGTGGCCGAGGCTTATCGTGACGCTCAGAAGGTGATGGGTGAGGGCGACGCTGAGGCCTCCGCTACCTACGCCGCCGCCTTTGGGCGTGACCCGCAGTTTGCGCAGTTCTATCGCAGCCTGGAAGCCTATCGCGCGACCTGGCGGAACAAGTCTGACGTGATGGTGGTCGAGCCCAACAGCGACTTCTATGACCTCAAAACCTTTAAGTTGGTGGACCAACTCAGTGGCCGCACCTTGGGTTTGCGAGCCGACACCACGCCGCAAGTGGCCCGCATTGATGCGCACCTCCTCAACCGCCAAGGCGTGACCCGCCTGTGCTATTGCGGCCCAGTCTTGCACACCAAGCCACAGGGCTCGCAATCCACCCGGGAGCAATTGCAACTGGGTGCCGAAATTTTTGGCCACGCAGGCCTTGAAGCCGACCTGGAAATCCAGGAATTGGCCCTGGGCGGGCTGCAAGCTGCGGGCGTCAAGGCACTGACCATTGACCTGGGCGATGCCCGCATCGTGCGTGCGGTGTTGGCTGGCTTGCCCTTGGACGCTGAAGTGCTGACGGGTTTGGTCTCGGCCTTGACCACCAAAGATCGCAGTTTGGTCAAAGAGCTGGCTTCAGCCTGCCCCGTGGAGACACGAGACGCCTTGTTGGCACTGCTTGATCTCTATGGTGGCCCAGAGGTTTTAGTGGAAGCCGCACGGGTGTTGCCTCAAAGGCCGCTGGTGAAAGCTGCGCTGGCGGATCTGGGTTGGATCAGTGGCCATGTGAGCCAAGCCTACCCCGAGGTCCGCATCGGGTTTGACCTGTCCGACATGAGTGGATACGCCTATTACAGTGGGCTGCGCTTTGCGGTCTATGCCCAAGGGGCTGCCAGTGCGCTGGCCCGTGGTGGCCGCTACGACGAGGTGGGCGCGGTGTTTGGCCGCAATCGGCCAGCGGTGGGTTTCAGTCTCGACCTGCGCAATTTGGTGGCTTCGGCGGCGGTGCCGGCCGCTCGCGCCGCCATCACCGCCCCTTGGGCTGAAGACGCTGGTTTGCGCGCGGCAGTGCGGGAGCTGCGGGCCCAGGGTGAAACGGTGCTGTGCATCCTGCCTGGGCACGAGCACGAGGCGCAAGAGTTTGAGTGCGACCGCGAGTTGGTCCAGGCCCAGGGGCAGTGGTTGCTGCGAGCCCGCTAAGGCCAGCCCCCACTTTCCGATATTCTTTTTTCTCTCACCTTCTTTACGCCATGCAACAAGGCCTTTCTCCTGCTGCTTCCTCCGCTTTGCGCGGCCGCAACGTCGTCGTCGTCGGCACCCAATGGGGTGACGAAGGCAAGGGCAAGTTGGTGGATTGGTTGACCGAAAGCGCGCAAGGCGTGGTTCGTTTTCAAGGTGGTCACAACGCGGGACACACCTTGGTGATTAACGGCGTGAAGACGGCGCTGCACCTGATTCCCAGCGGCATCATGCGCCCAGGCGTGAAGTGCTATATCGGCAACGGTGTGGTCTTGTCCGCCGCCAAATTGTTCGAGGAAATCGAGGGCTTGGAGAAGGCCGGTGTCGAGGTACGCTCGCGCCTGCGCATCAGTGAGGCCTGTCCCCTTATCCTGCCCTTCCATGCGGCGCTGGATGTGGCTCGGGAAGCAGCCCGTGAGCAGGGCGGCACCGAGAAGATAGGCACAACCGGGCGCGGCATTGGACCGGCTTATGAAGACAAAATCGCGCGTCGGGCGCTGCGCGTGCAGGACCTGCGCTACCCGGAGCGATTTGCGGCCAAGCTGCGCGAGCTGCTTGCCCTGCACAACCATGTGTTGACGACCTTTTTGGGTTCTCGCGACTTCATCTTTGGTGATGCTCTGAAGCCCTACATCGTCAATGGCGAAGTGCAGTTCGAAGCGGTGTACCAAGAAGCCATGCGCCACGCGGCCTTGCTCACACCCATGATGGCCGACGTGTCCCGCGAGTTGAACGAGGCCCACGCCGCCGGTGCCAACCTGTTGTTTGAAGGTGCCCAAGGCACCTTGCTGGACGTAGACCACGGCACTTATCCCTATGTCACCTCCAGCAACTGTGTGGCGGGCAACGCTGCTGCCGGTGCTGGCGTGGGGCCGGGCTTGCTGCACTATGTGTTGGGCATCACCAAGGCTTACTGCACCCGCGTGGGTGGTGGCCCGTTCCCCACCGAGCTGGACTGGGAAGTGCCGGGCACGCCGGGCTACCACATGAGCACCGTGGGGGCTGAAAAGGGCGTCACCACGGGTCGTTCACGCCGCTGTGGTTGGTTTGATGCGGCGCTGCTCAAGCGCTCGGCCCAAGTCAATGGCTTATCCGGACTGTGCCTGACCAAGCTCGATGTGCTCGATGGCCTCAGTGAATTGAAGCTCTGCGTGGGCTACACCTTGGACGGCGAGTCCATCGACATCCTGCCCATGGGGGCCGACGAGATTGCCCGTTGCGTGCCCATTTATGAAACCCTGCCGGGCTGGAGTGACAGCACGGTAGGAGTGACCCAAGTGGACAAGCTGCCCGAAGCCGCACGCCGATACTTAAGCCGAATTGCGGAAGTGACCGGTGTGCCGATTCATGTGATTTCGACAAGCCCGGATCGTGATCACACGATCTTGTTGCATCATCCTTTCCAGGCTTGATGTTCAAGTCTGCTGAACTTTTGTTTTTCATCACCCTCTGCTGGAGCCCCTATGCTCACTGACGACGGCAAGCATCTCTATGTCTCCTGGGACGAATACCACCTGCTGATTGAGCGCTTGGCGCTGAAGGTGCACGCCTCGGGTTGGGAATTCGACCAAATCTTGTGCTTGGCCCGTGGCGGTATGCGCCCTGGTGATGTCTTGTCGCGTGTCTTTGACAAGCCGCTGGCCATCATGTCGACCAGCTCCTACAGGGCTGAGGCCGGCACCATCCAAGGCCGTTTGGACATGGCCAAATACATCACTATGCCCAAGGGCGAACTGGCTGGCCGTGTGCTGCTGGTGGATGACCTGGCAGATTCCGGCGTGACGCTCAAAGCGGTGGTCGAGCGCTTGCGTGGTGTGCCATCGATCAGCGAACTGCGCTCTGCCGTCATATGGTCTAAGGCGGTGTCGAGCTACACCCCCGACTATTACGTGGAGATGTTGGCGACCAGCCCATGGATTCACCAGCCGTTTGAAGAGTACGACGACCTGCGTCCCGACGGCTTGGCCAAGAAGTTTGCCGTCTAACGCAGCAGGGGGCCCCATTCGCTTGGGTGAGCCATCTCGATTTGAGCTTCTCTTGGGTGTGGGTCTGCTTGGCTGCTTTGGTGGCTTTGGCCGCTCGGGTCTGCTTGCACCAGTGCGAACTGCGCCGTCTCGATACGGCGCTTTTTTCTTTAAACGGCTTGCCCACTGCACGCAGTGCATTTCGCCACTGCAATGCAAAAGGGCCGACGTTTTCACGTCGGCCCTGTCACAATATTTGGTGCCCAGGAGAGGACTCGAACCTCCACGGAGTTACCCGCTAGTACCTGAAACTAGTGCGTCTACCAATTCCGCCACCTGGGCATTTTGTCTTGCGGTGCATATATTTTGCGCCGCTCAACGAAAGATAGGACTATATCATTAAAACAAAAAACAGTGCAAGCGGGCCTCAGAAAAATTTGGCTTTGCTGAGCGAATTTGAAGGCGTCGTCATGGGCCACCGAGACGGCCATGGCTTTGTCAAACGAGGCGACGGTGAGCCGGATGTGTATGTGTCTGCGGACGACATGCGCGCCGTGTTGCACAAAGATGTGGTTCGGGCTCGCATTGTGCGTTATGACCGCAAGGGGCGGCCTGAATGTCGAATTCTGATCTTGTCACCATTGACGGGGAAGATGCACGCGACTTTGATGATGCGGTGTATTGCGAACCCTACGCAGCGGGCCGTGGCCGCAACGCTGTCAAGGGGTGGCGCTTGTTGGTGGCCATCGCCGATGTGAGCCACTATGTGACCCCTGGGTCGGCCATTGATGACGACGCGATTGAGCGGGCGACTTCGGTGTACTTCCCGCGGCGGGTCATCCCCATGTTGCCGGAGCGGCTGTCAAACGGTTTGTGTTCGCTCAATCCCGAGGTGGACCGCCTGACCTTGGTGTGCGATATGGTCGTGGACGAGTCGGGCGAGGTCCAGGCCTACCAGTTCTACCCGGCGGTGATCTCTTCGCATGCCCGCCTGACCTACACCGAAGTGGCTGCGGCACTGAGCAATACGCGGGGGCCGGAGGCCGCAAAACGCAAAGACGTGCTGCCCCACTTGCTGCATTTGCACGAGGTCTATCGCGCCTTGCTGAAGGCGCGAGGCCGACGCGGTGCAGTGGATTTTGATACCCCAGAGACCCAGATTGTTTGTGACGATAACGGCCGCATTGAGCGGATAGTGCCGCGTTTGCGCAATGACGCTCATCGTCTGATTGAAGAGGCCATGCTGGCGGCCAATGTGTGTGCGGCAGAGTTTATTGCGCAGGCGGAGCATCCTGGCCTGTACCGGGTCCACGAAGGGCCTACGCCTGAGAAGCGCCTGACCTTGCAGAACTACCTCAAGGCCTTGGGTTTGGGTTTGAGCATCAGTGACGACCCCAGGCCGGCTGAGTTCCAGGCTATCGCGCATGCCACCAAAGATAGGCCCGACCACCAACAGATCCACACCATGCTGCTGCGCTCCATGCAGCAGGCCATCTACACCCCCATCAACAGTGGCCACTTCGGCCTCGCCTACCCGGCATACACCCACTTCACCAGCCCCATACGTCGCTATCCGGACCTGTTGGTGCACCGGGTCATCAAGGCCATCTTGCTGGGCAAGCGCTATCGCCTGGCCACGGGTGAGTTGACGGCGGCTCCCAAGAGCACCTCTAAAGCAGGCGGGCGAGCCGCTTTGGGGGAGGTCGGCCACTGGGAAGCCTCGGGCCTGCAGTGCAGCACCAACGAGCGGCGCGCCGATGAGGCCTCTCGCGATGTTGAGGCTTGGCTCAAATGCCGCTATATGCGCGAACACTTGGGTGAGGAGTTCAGTGGCAGCGTCAGTGCGGTGACCAGCTTTGGATTGTTTGTGACCCTTGATAGTCTGTTTGTGGAGGGCTTGATTCACATCACCGAGTTGGGTGGCGAGTACTACCGCTTTGATGAGTTGCGTCAGGAGCTGCGGGGCGAACGCTCCGGTATGCGCTATGCGGTAGGCAGCAAGCTGCGCGTGCAGGTCAGCCGGGTGGATTTGGATGGGCGACGTATTGACTTCCGCTTGGTGCGGGAAGGCGACTCAGAGCGATTGCTGTCCAAAGGCCGCCCCGGGGCCGTGGCTAGCAAGAAGCCGAAGTCCGCCGTGGAGTCTTTGGCTGCGGTGGAAGAAGGCGACAGGGTGCTCAAGCGATCGACCAAGTCTTTGGCAAAGGCCGGGCGCTCAGGGGGCGGCGGCAAGAGCAGTGGTGGTGGTGCATCACGCAGCCCATCGGCCGCAAAAAAAGGCACGCGCAAGGCTAAACCGTTGGCTCCGGCCAGCTCAAAAGCCCGCCGCTGAGCCGGGGCCGACCAAAACCTTGGCCATGGCCTCGGCCAATTGGCTGGCTGGCAAAGGCAGGTGCGTGGAGGTTTGTTGCTGCGCAGGGCTGGGTTCTGCCGCCTGTCCGTGCAGCCACACAGCAGCGGCGGCCAGTTCACTGAGCTCCATGGCGGGCGTGTCTGGGGCTTGCGACCACAGGCCACCTAGCCAGCCAGCCAGCACATCGCCGCTGCCTGGTGTTGAAAGACGCGCGTTGCCGCTGCTGTTGATCCAGGGCAGGCTGCCTGCCTGGGCGACCACAGTGCCCGAGCCCTTGAGCACTACGCAAGCGTGAGTCTGCGACGCGAGGCTCTGCGCGCTTTCAAGGCGGCGCGCCTGAATCTGGGCGGTGTCGCACCGTGCCAGGCGTGCGGCTTCCAGGGGGTGTGGGGTGAGGATGGTGTGCTGCTTGCGCCCAGCGCGTGCTGCCAAGGCCTGGGCTAGGCTCTGGTCGGCTGCGAGCGCATTGAGGGCGTCGGCGTCCAACACCAGACGCGGCGCTCGCTGCACCAAAGCGGGCAGCATGGTGGCCACCGGGCTGCCGCCGCCACAGCCGCACACCACGGTGGCTTGCTCTAGAACCTGGGGTTTGAGCAAGTCTTCCAGGTGTCGCCACATCAGCTCAGCCCGTGCAGACGGATCGCGCTGGCCCGACAAGGGCACCACCAAGACGCGGCCAGCACCGGCTTGCAAAGCCGCCCCGGCCGCCAGCGTCGCGGCACCTTCCATGCCTGTGGCTCCACCCAGCACCCACACATCGCCAAAGCGCCCCTTGTGGCTAGGGTGCGGGCGCTGGGGTTGCATGGCGGGGGCCAAAGCGGGGGTGGTCAGCCGGGCGCTGGCACCCTGCGCGGGTGGGGTATTGCCAGCGGTCAAGCCCAAGCCGTCATACCAAAGCTGGCCCACATGATGACGCCCTTGGTGGGTCAGCAAACCGGGATTCACCGTCAAGAGGCTGAGGGTGGCATGCGCCAAGACCGCATCAGCGCCCAACAAGCTGCCGTGGTCGCTACAGAGTCCGGTGGGCACATCAATGGCCAGGACTTTGGCATGGGCGCGCCAAGCGTTCAGTGCACCAATCCAAGCCAAGAGGGTGGTGTCCGGAGCACGAGCATGACCCAGACCCAACAGTGCGTCGAGCATCACATCAGGGCCAGCTGTGTGCGACCTTGGCATGGGCGGAGGCAGTGTGGCCTCCAGCACCTCAACCCCTGCTTGGCGAGCGTGTGCCAGCGCTTGCTGGGCGTCGGCGGGTAGCGCTGAGGCATGGCCCCAAAGATAGGCGACCAAACCCAAGGTCCAACCCAAATTGCCGTGGCCCAGATGGAGCCAGATGCCGGGCTTGGCACTGGGGCCAATCACAGGCAGGCCGTCGGGCAAACAAGGGCGTGCCCCATGCCACTCCTGTGCCTTGGAGGTGCGGGCCACCCCTTCAAACCAGTGATCCAGCACTTTGTAAAGTCGGCTCAGCTCACTGCTCTGCGCCTTCTTTAGGTGGCCGCCTCGTCGCTGCCCGCCACCAACCCGGATGCGGTCGCCCAGGCGACTGATGGAGACTTGTTGTGCCCAGTCCACCAAGGAAGCACGGGGCCCTGGGTCTGGCATAGCTTCGAACAGTGGCAATGGGGCCGTGATGGTGTGCCCGTGAACCGGTAGCAGTGGCAGGCTCAGGCCCAAGGATTGCATCAATTTGGGTGAGGCCAAACCGGTACACAGCACCACGGCGTCCACTCGCAGTGCATCAGTGGCGGTTTGGCTTGGAGCGGATGAACGGTGCGGGCTGGGCTGCTGCTGCGGGCCTTCGTCGCGCAACAGCACGGTGAGTGGCGGGCCACTCTGGATGTCTATCACGGCTTGTTCAAAGCGGAAAACAGCGCCCATGCGCTGTGCATCGGCCTTCAGCAACTGTGTGACCTGTCGGCTATTGGCCACCACATCCTGGGGGAGATGAACTGCCGCTTGGAGGCCCGCTTTCGGGTTCAGGCCGGGCTCGATCTCCAAAGCCTCTTCGGGATTGAGCCAGCGTGCCGCCTCACCCGTTTCTGTGAGGCGGTCGCAAACCTGCCTGGCCGCGGCGGCATCGCGTTTGTGGCGCAGCAGCAAGAGGCAGCCCTGGCTTTGCTCATGACCCAGATCCAACTCAAGGCTCAGATTCTGGAGTTCGTTCAGGGTTTGCTGGGCCAGCGCCTTAACGTGAGGGCGGCGTGCTAACTCCAGGGCAGGGCGCTGACTGAGCCAAGCGCGCCACCACCACCCTGTCAAGCTGGGATGCCGCAGGCTGCGAGCCACGGCAGTCAATGTCTGCCCAGCTCGGCCACGCCGAGTTTCCAACAAGACATCGGCACCCCAGCCGGACACCAAAGTCGGGGAGAGTAGACCTGCATTGGCAAAGCTGCCCTCGGTGGCGACGCTGCCGCGCCGCTCAATCACCGTGACCTCATGCCCGGCACGTGCCAAGGCATGCGCACTGGCCACGCCAACAATGCCGGCACCAATCACCGCAATTCGCATGGCATCAGCCTCGCAGCATCATGGCCTTGACGCCAGGCCCTTGGCGGCGTTGTGCAGGGCACAGCGTGCAGGGCAGGGTGGAAGAGAGGGCTGCACTGGGGCAGGGGGCAGATTCTTGAAGAAGCACAGCAATATCGGCGCACCGATGTGGTGCTTTGTAAAGAGTGGGCGAATGTGGGCGAGGATCATAGGTGCAAGCACCCTCACTTGCTGAAGGGCAGGGCAAGCCTTTTGCTGAAATGTCGCCCTGACGCCACCTTGCCCTTGATGGCGGCTCCATTGCGGGGGCAAGGTGGCGTGCCGACTTGCTGCTACAATCCGCAGGCTTTGCTGAGTGGGCTTGGCTCTTTGGGGGCAAGTGCGCGGCAAAGCATAGGGTGCAGCTCGATACAGATGCTCTGGTGACAGAGCCAAGGATTCGGCGCACCTCACTCGCGAACCCGGCTGACAAGGTGTTGTATTGCGTGTTGGAGCTTCCAGCGCGCATGCAATGAAAGCCGGTGTTCTAGACCCAACCTTCGGAGAAATTATGTCCGTTTCAATGCGCGAAATGCTGGAAGCCGGTGTCCACTTTGGTCACCAAACCCGCTTCTGGAACCCCAAGATGGCCCCGTATATCTACGGCCATCGCAACAAGATCCACATCATCAACTTGGAGAAGACGCTCCCCAAGTTTGAAGAAGCCCTGAAGTTCGTGCGCCAACTGTCGGCCAAGCGCGGCTCCATCCTGATGGTGGGCACCAAGCGTCAAGCACGCGATTTCGTCGCCCTGGAAGCCCAGCGCGCCGGCATGCCTTACGTCGACCAGCGTTGGCTCGGCGGCATGCTGACCAACTTCAAGACCGTCAAGGGTTCGCTGAAGAAGCTCAAGGACATGCAAGCCCAGAAGGATGCCGGCGCTGAGCTGCGTATCAAGAAGGAAGCCCTGCTGTTCGACCGCGAATTGGCCAAGCTCGAAAAAGACATCGGCGGCATCCAAGACATGGCTGCACTGCCTGACGCGCTGTTCGTGATCGACGTGGGTTACCACAAGATTGCTGTGGCTGAAGCTCGCAAGCTGGGCATTCCCGTCATCGGCGTGGTCGATACCAACCACTCGCCTGAAGGCGTGGACTACATCATCCCTGGCAACGACGACTCGGCCAAGGCTGTCGCCTTGTACGCCAAGGCTGTTGCAGATGCCGTCCTCGAAGGCAAGGCCAATGCCACCACCGAGTTGGTGCAAGCCGTTGCCGCTGAAGGCGACGAATTCGTTGAAGTCAACGAGCAAGCCTGAGCCTTGCGCGCTTGAGCGCCGGTGAACGAGGGGCTTCAAGGCCCCTTTTTCACAACTTTCAGAAGTTCATTCATCAATCCGAGCCGTGATGCACGGGCTCGATAGAACCGGAGAATACACATGGCAGCGATTACCGCCAGCATGGTCGCAGAACTGCGCGCCAAGACCGACGCCCCGATGATGGAGTGCAAGAAGGCTTTGACGGAAGCTGAGGGCGATATGGCCCGCGCTGAAGAAATCCTGCGCGTCAAGCTGGGCTCCAAGGCCGGCAAGGCCGCCTCGCGCGTGACGGCAGAAGGCGTGGTCGCCGCCGCCGTGTCGGGCAGCACCGGCGCCATGATCGAAGTCAATTGCGAAACTGACTTCGTCACCAAGAACGACTCTTTCCTGGCCTTCTCCAAGGCTTGCGCTGAGTTGGTGGCTGCACACGGCCCGGCCGATGTCGCCGCCCTGTCGGCACTGCCGCTGAGCCAAGATGGTTTCGGCCCCACCGTGGAAGACGTGCGCAAGGGCCTGATCGGCAAGATCGGCGAGAACATGTCCGTCCGTCGCTTCCAGCGTTGGACTAACGGGGGCAACTTGGCCAGCTACCTGCACGGCACCCGCATCGGCGTGGTCGTGGAGTACACCGGCTCTGATGTGGCGGCCAAGGACGTCGCCATGCACGTGGCCGCCATGAAGCCGGTGTCGCTGTCGCAAGCCGACGTGCCTGCTGATCTGGTCGAAAAAGAGCGCAAGATTGCCGCTGAGAAGGCTGCTGAGTCTGGCAAGCCTGCCGACATCGTCGCCAAGATGGTTGACGGCTCGGTTCAGAAGTACCTGAAGGAAGTCTCGCTGTCCAACCAAGTGTTTGTGAAGGCCGCTGACGGCAAGCAAACCGTGGAGCAGATGCTCAAGGCCGCCAACACCGTCGTCAAGGGTTTCACCCTCTACGTGGTGGGCGAAGGCATTGAGAAGAAGGTGGACGACTTCGCCGCTGAAGTGGCCGCTCAGGTCGCTGCTGCCAAGGGCCAATAAGCCCTCACGCTGGTCGCGTTGGTGCCCGCAGGCCGGGTGCCACGCGTACACTGCATTTGATTCGCAAGACACCACTTCGCAAAGGTCCACCGCATGCCAGCGTACAAGCGCATCCTCCTGAAATTGTCCGGTGAAGCCCTGATGGGCGACGATGCCTTTGGCATCAACCGAGCCACCATCGTGCGCATGGTGCGCGAAGTGCAGGAAGTGACTCAGCTGGGTTGTGAAGTGGCGGTGGTGATTGGCGGCGGACTCGTTTGATGAGGCCATCGCAAAGAATTTGCAGGTGCTAGACGCCACCGCCTTTGCCTTGTGCCGCGACCAAAAGTTGCCCATCAAAGTGTTCTCTATCTTCAAGCCCGGCGCGCTCAAGCGCGTCGTGATGGGCGAAGACGAAGGCACCTTGGTGCATGTCTGAGGAGCTGATGCATGACGACGATTGCTGACATCAAAAAGAACGCTGAAGCCAAGATGGCCAAGTCCATCGAAGCCTTCAAGAACGAACTGCACAAGATCCGCACAGGCCGTGCTCACCCCGGCATCCTTGATCAGGTGCAGGTGGAGTACTACGGCTCCATGGTGCCCATCAGCCAGGTGGCTAACGTCAGCCTGATGGACGCACGCACCATCAGCGTTCAGCCCTGGGAAAAGGGCATGGGTGCCAAGATTGAAAAGGCGATTCGCGAGTCCGACTTGGGCTTGAACCCCTCGGCCCAAGGGGACCTGCTGCGCGTGCCCATGCCTGCGCTCACCGAAGAGCGCCGCAAAGAGCTGACCAAAGTGGTTCGCAATGCCGGTGAAGACGCCAAGGTGGCTGTGCGCAATCTGCGACGTGACGCCAATGAACACGTCAAAAAGCTGGTCAAAGACAAGCTGGCTACCGAGGACGATGAGCGTCGCACCCACGATGACGTTCAAAAGCTGACTGATCGCGTTATCGGCGAGATCGACAAGCTGGTGTCGGGCAAGGAAGCAGAGATTCTGGCGGTCTGACGCCCCATGGCCCTTTTCTCCGGCAGCCCCGCACCTTCTTCCTCCGCCTCAGGGGGCGCAGAGGTGCCGCGCCACGTGGCCATCGTGATGGACGGCAATGGCCGCTGGGCCCGCAAGCGCTTCATGCCTCGGGTATTTGGCCATAAAGCGGGCATGGAAACGGTGATGAGTGTCATTGCCGATTGCCAGCGGCGCGGCATCAGCTACCTCACGCTCTATGCCTTCTCGTCCGAGAACTGGAAGCGCCCCGCCGAAGAAGTCTCTGGCCTGATGAACTTGGTGCTGGTGGGCGTCGCCAAATACCTGATGCGCTTGGCCGAGCAAGGCGTACGCATCAAGGTGGTGGGCGAGCGTGCTGCCGTGTCGCCCAAAGTTCGTGAAGCTTGGAATGAGGCCGAGCGCATCACCGCCGACAACAAGGGGCTGACCTTGACGGTGGCCTTTAACTATGGTGGCCGCTGGGACGTGGTGCAAGCCTGTCGCCGTGCCATGGCGGATGGCCTCAGTGCAGAGCAGATCACGGAAGAAGCCTTGTCGACCCATATTGGCGGTGGTGTGGCTGAACGTCGAAGTGGCTATCTTCGGGAGCAGCACCAGCGTGTTTTCTGTGTTGTGGAGCCGCTTGGGAGGCCTAGGCTTTTTGGTCGCCCTCATTTTCCTGTGCATGCTCAGCGTCATGGGTGACTTGGTGGAGTCCTTGGTCAAGCGAGCGGTGGGAGCCAAAGACTCCAGTGCACTGCTGCCTGGGCATGGTGGAGTGCTAGACCGCGTCGACGCGCTCTTGCCTGTCTTGCCGGCCGCAATGGCCCTGGCTTCGCTGGCCGCGCCTTTGTGAGGTGACGATGAGCCAACGACAAACCCTGTGTATCCTGGGCTCAACGGGCTCGGTGGGCTCCAACACCCTGGATGTGGTGGCGCGTCACCCAGAGCGCTATGAGGTCTTCGCCCTCACCGGTGCTCAGCGTGTGCAGGAACTGGCCCTGCAATGCCTGCAGTGGCGCCCACGCTATGCGGCCATGGTGCAACCGGAGGCGGCTGTGGCCTTGGCGCAGCGCCTTAAGGCGGAGGGGTGCCCCACCGAGGTGCTGTCCGGTGCACAAGCCCTGAATGATTTGGCGGCCCACCCTGAGGTCACGACCGTCATGGCCTCCATCGTGGGGGCGGCCGGTTTGGCACCTTGCATCGCCGCAGCGCGCGCGGGCAAGCGTTTGCTGTTGGCCAATAAAGAGGCCCTGGTCGTGGGCGGTGCGCTGTTCATGCGGGCGGTGGAAGAGGGCGGTGCGACCCTGCTGCCCATCGACAGCGAGCACTCGGCCATTTTCCAGTGCCTGCCTGAAGATCGTCACACTTGGGTGGATCGGATCGACCACATCTTGCTGACGGCCTCGGGCGGCCCCTTCCGCCAACGTGATCCGGCCACCCTGTCAGACATCACGCCCGATCAGGCCTGTGCCCACCCGAATTGGGTGATGGGGCGCAAGATTTCGGTGGACTCTGCCACCATGATGAACAAGGCACTAGAGGTCATCGAAGCCCGTTGGCTGTTTGGCCTCAGTCCGGATCAGATCAAGGTCGTGATCCACCCCCAAAGCATCATTCACTCGATGGTGGTCTGCAAAGACAACTCGGTGTTAGCGCAATTGGGCACGCCCGATATGCGGGTGCCGATTGCTTATGGCTTGTCCTTTCCGGAGCGCATTGAGTCCGGGGCCAGTGTTTTGGATTTTCTGAGCCTGAAGGCACTGACCTTTGAGGCCCCGGAGCGCACCCGCTTCCCCGGTTTTTTCTTGGCCTGGGACGCCCTGCGCGGTCCCGAAGGAAGCACCACCGTGCTCAATGCCGCCAACGAAGAAGCCGTGGCCGCCTTCTTGGAGAGGCAGATTCGCTTCGATGCCATTCATCAAGTCAACGCCGAGGTGTTGGCCCGTGTGCCTCCCCATGCGGTGGAGTCTGAGAGCATTGAGGGCCTGTTGAACCTGGACCAACGTGCTCGCCAAGAGGCCAAGGCCTTGATGGCGCTATTGCCCAGGCCGTGAGAGGCTGAAGGTCTCTCTACCATGCTCAACAACTTCTTCTTCAGCACCTTCGGCTTCATCGTCACACTGGGGCTTCTGGTCATCGTGCATGAATGGGGCCATTACCAGGTGGCCCGCTGGTGTGGGGTTCGTGTCCTGCGTTTCTCTGTGGGTTTTGGCAGCGTGCTTTGGCGGCGTCAGAACCATCCGGGAGCCACGGAGTTCACGCTGTCCGCGCTGCCGCTCGGCGGCTACGTTCGTTTCTTGGACAGCCGCGAAGACCTGGTCTCTCCGTCCGAGCGGGCCATGGCGTTTGATGCACAACCCTTGCGCAAACGTGCCGCCATTGTGGCGGCTGGGCCTGTGCTGAATCTGCTGTTGGCTGTGCTGCTCTACACCGTGGTTGCTTGGAGCGGCAAGAAAGAGCCACAGGCTGTGTTGGCGACGCCGCCCGCAGGCAGCTTGGCCGCAGACGCAGGATTGGTGGCTGGTGATCGCGTGCTGGCCAGCCGGAGCGCAGGCTCAGATGAATGGCGCGACGTGGTGTCTTTTGCCGATTTGATTCAAACCCTGGGTCAAACGGCTGTTGAGGGGCAGTCTTTACACCTGTTGGTGGGTAAAGAAGACGGTCGCAAACGCCAAGAAGTGTTGCTGGAGCGCGCTCATTTGGGTGAAGGTGCCGAGCTGAACCTCAAGACCATGGCTCGCGTGGGTTTGCGTGGTGGATACGCTGAGCCCGTGATGGGGAATATCAAGCCCGGCGGCGCGGCGCAGCAAGCCGGCTTGCAAAAAGGCGATCTGGTGCTTGCGGTGGATGAACAGATCGTGCCCGATGCAGCTTGGCTGCGAGATCGCATTCGGGCACATATCGATGCGCCAGCCCCCATGCGTTGGGCAGTTGAGCGCGCAGGCCAGAGGCTGACTTTGCAGGTATCTCCGAAGCTTGCCCACGAGGGAGAGACGCGCATTGGCAAGGTGGAGGCCTACATCGGTGCGCTGCCGCCGACGGTGGTGGTGAGCTATGGCTTCGCCGACGGCCTTGAACGTGGTGTCGCGCGTACCGTAGAGATGGCCAGCTTTAGTTTGAAGATGTTAGGGCGCATGCTGGTGGGCGAAGCCTCGCTGAAAAATTTAAGCGGCCCGCTGTCCATCGCCGAAGGTGCCGGGCAATCCGTGCAGCGCGGCTTGTCAGATTACCTAGAGTTTCTGGCCCTTGTCAGTTTGAGTCTGGGTGTGTTGAACCTGCTGCCGCTTCCCCTGCTCGATGGGGGGCACCTGATGTATTATCTTTTCGAAGGGCTGACCGGGCGACCGGTCTCCGATGATTGGCTCAAGTGGCTGCAACGTGGTGGAGCGTTGGCCTTGTTGCTGATGATGTCCATCGCCCTCTCCAACGACCTGGTGCGCCTTTTCGGCCCACCCTGAACCCACCCAAGTGATGCCCTCTTTCTTTAACCCGATTTCTCTACGCCCCATTCCTGCTCTTGTGGCGCTGGCGTGCGCGGTCCAGGCTTTGCCTGCCTTGGCGGCCGAGCCCTTTCAGATCAGGGACATCCGTATTGAAGGTTTGCAACGGGGGGACCCGGGTAGCGTGTTTGGCGCTCTGCCTTTTCGTGTGGGCGATACCTATACCGATGACAAAGGTGCGGCTGCTCTGCGGGCGCTTTTTGCAACGGGCTTGTTCAAAGATGTTCGTCTCGACATCGATGGCAAGGTTGTCGTCGTGGTGGTGGACGAGCGCTCTATCGTGGCGTCGGTCAATTTTGTTGGCTTGCGTGAGTTCGACAAAGAGCAGTTGACCAAAGCCCTGAAAGAAAACGGCGTGGGCGAGGGCCTGCCGTTTGACAAGGCGGTAGTAGACCGCGCCGAGCAAGAGATCAAGCGCCAGTACCTCTCAAAGAGCTTGTATGGCGCTGAGGTCGTGACGACGGCGACGCCCATCGAGCGTAATCGAGTGGATGTGACCTTCACAGTGGTTGAAGGCGATGTGGCCAAGATCAAAGAGATTCGCATCCTTGGCACCAAAGCCGTCTCCGAGTCGACGCTGCTCAGCGAGCTGGACCTGACGGTTGGGGGCTGGCTGACTTGGTATACCAAGACCGACCGCTATGCACGCTCCAAGCTCAATGCCGACCTAGAGAAGCTGCGTTCCTTCTACCTCAATCGGGGCTATTTGGAGTTCGATGTCAAATCAACCCAAGTCACCATCTCGCCCGACAAGCAAGACATCAGCATCACCATCACCGTTGATGAAGGTCAGCCTTATGTGGTGACCTCGGTGCGTTTGGAAGGCGATTACCTTGGGCGCGAGCAAGACTTCCGGCAACGGGTGTTGGTGCAACCAGGGCAAGCCTATCGTGGCGATGATGTGACGGCCACTCAGCGTTCGTTCACAGACCATTACGGCACCTACGGCTACGCTTTTGCACGGGTCGAACCTCGCACCGAGATTGATCGCAAGACGGGCCAAGTGGCCGTGGTCTTGCAGGGCGTGCCAGGCCAACGTGTGAATGTGCGGCGAATCAGTGTGTCGGGCAACACCACCACCCGCGACGAAGTCATCCGCCGTGAGTTCCGCCAACTTGAATCGTCATGGTATGACGGAGCCAAGATCAAACTCTCGCGTGATCGCGTGGAGCGCTTGGGCTTCTTCAACGAGGTCACCGTCGACACCAATGAAGTCCCAGGTGCACCCGACCAAGTCGACTTGGCCATCAATGTGACAGAAAAACCAACGGGCAGCTTGCTGTTGGCGGCGGGCTATTCTCAGACTGACAAGCTGACCATCAGCGTCTCGGTTCAAAAGGAGAATATTTTCGGCTCAGGCAACCGCCTGGGGGTGGATGTGAATACCGGCAAGACCAGCCGCAATTTGGTCATCAGCACCACCGATCCGTACTTCACGGATGACGGGGTATCGCGCACGTTGGACCTGTATTACAAGACATCCCGCCCTTTAAACAGTCTGTCAGAGGAATTCCAGCTGGCCACGGCGGGTACGGCCATTCGCTTTGGCGTGCCGTTCACGGAGTACGACACGGTCTTCATGGGTATTGGGGCTGAACAGAACATCATCGGTACTGCGGCAGGCCTGCCTCAGAGCTATGTCCTGCACCGTTTCTTGTACGGTAGTCACAGTTTGTCTATTCCACTGACGGTCGGCTGGAGCCGTGACGAGCGCGACAACCCCCTCACGCCGACCCGTGGTGCCTATAAACGACTGAACTTGGACATGAGCTTGCTGGGCGACTTGCGCTATGCACGCCTGAATGCTCAGTACCAACAGTACATTGGTCTGCCGTGGAAATTGACCTTAGGTTTGAATGGCGAGGTGGGCCTTGGTTACGGCATCATGGGCCGTCGCTACCCGACGTTTAAGAATTTCACGGGCGGTGGTTTGGGCTCGGTGCGCGTCTTTGAGCAAGGCTCGTTCGGTGGGGTGGACATCACGGGTGCCTATGACGGTGGTTCGCGGAAATTGAACCTGAATGCCGAGCTCTATGTGCCTGTGCCGGGCAGTGGCAACGACAAGTCCTTGCGTATTTTTGGCTTTGCCGATGCGGGCAATGTGTGGCGCACCCAGAACAATCTGGGTGAGCAAACTCAAAACAGCGAGGAGCGCGGCCAAACCAATTCTTTGAGCGATATCCGAGCGTCCGCGGGTATCGGCCTGAGCTGGATTTCCCCGGTCGGCCCCTTGAAACTCAGCTACGGCACGCCCCTACGGTCGTTCAAGGGCGATAAAATTCAACGCTTCCAGTTTCAAATCGGATCGGCATTCTGACGATGAGCTCGCTTTTCAAAACTATCGCGCAGACCCTGGCCCTCTCAGCCGCTTTGTGCGCTGCGTCTCTGGCTGGCGCCCAAGAGCTGAAGATTGGCTATGTCAATGGCGAGCGCGTGCTGCGTGAAGCGGCACCTGCCAAAGCGGCTCAGGCCAAGCTCGAAGCTGAGTTCAGAAAGCGCGAAACTGAGCTGAATGACACCGGTACCCGATTGCGGCAGTCCATGGAGAAGCTCGAAAAAGAGGGCCCCACCATCTCCGAGACTGAGCGCACGCGCCGACAACGTGAATTGTCGGAGCAGGAGCGCGATTTCCAGCGTAAGCGTCGTGAGTTGCTCGAAGACCTGAATCAGCGCAAGAGCGAAGAGTTGGCCGCTGTGAGCGAGCGGGCCAGCAAGGTCATCAAGCAGATTTTTGAGCAAGAGAAGTACGACCTGATCATCACTGAGGCCGCGTTTTTCAGCCCCCGCGTGGACATCACCAAGCGGGTGATCGACGCCCTCAACGCAGGCAAGTGAGCGGTCTCGCAGATGCTCTTGTGCCTGCAGAGGCTTCAGTCGCCGAGATAGCCACCGCCCTTGGCGGGGAGGTGTTGGGCGATCCGGCTCTGCGCCTAGAGCGCATCGCCTCACTGCAGAGTGCAGATGCTCACAGCATCAGCTTTTTGGCGCACAACAAATTTCTCCCCCAGCTCCAGGCCAGTGCTGCGGGCTGCGTTATTTTGCGGCCGGAGCACCGTGATTTGGCGGCTGCGCGTTTGGCCGCCATCCTCACGCCCGACCCTTATCTTTTTTATGCGCGACTGACCCAGTGGTGGGTTCAGCGCCAGCGTGCCCAGCAGGCTCCTGGCGTGCATCCGTCAGCGCACATTGGTCAGGGTGTTCACCTGCACCCGTCCGCACGGGTGGGTGCCTTTGCCGTTATCGACGATGGAGCACGCATTGGGGCTGGCGTGGTGGTGGGTCCGCACTGTGTGGTGGGGCCCCATGCTGTATTGGGCGAGCACACCCGTTTGGCGGCACGGGTGAGCTTTGGTGAGCACTGCCGTATGGGCGCACGCGGCGTGATCCACAGCGGTGCAGTCATCGGGGCTGATGGCTTTGGCTTTGCGCCACAAGCGGGCACCTGGACGCGCATTGAACAACTGGGCGCGGTGCGCTTGGGCGACGATGTCGATATCGGTGCCAACACCTGTGTCGATCGCGGTGCCTTGGACGACACCGTGCTGGAAGACGGCGTCAAGCTCGACAACCTGATTCAGATTGCCCACAACGTCCATATCGGTGAGCACACGGCCATGGCCGGTTGTGTGGGCGTAGCGGGCAGCGCGCGAATTGGCAAGCACTGCACCTTCGGCGGGGCTGCCATGATCCTGGGCCATCTGGAGATCGGCGACCATGTGCACATTTCGGCGGCCAGCGTGGTGATGAGCTCCATCACCAAGCCTGGGCAGTACAGCGGTGTCTTCCCAATCGACGACAATGGTGCTTGGGAGAAGAACGCGGCCACACTGCGCCACCTGCACACGCTACGGGCTCGCCTGCGTGCCTTAGAAAAGAAATTCGCATCATGATCATGGACATTCATCAGATTCTCAAACGCCTTCCGCATCGTTACCCCATGCTGTTGGTCGACCGTGTGCGCGAGCTTGAAAAAAACGTCCGCATCCTGACGATCAAGAACGTCACGATCAACGAGCCCTACTTCAACGGGCATTTCCCGCATCGCCCCGTCATGCCGGGCGTGTTGATCCTCGAAGCCATGGCCCAGTCGGCCGCATTGCTGTCTTTTGCCTCGGCGGAATTGGACCCAGGCGACGACACCGTGGTGTACTTTGCCGGCATCGACTCAGCGCGTTTCAAGCGCCCGGTGGAGCCGGGTGATCAACTGCTGATCGAAGCCAGCATCGATCGCGTCAAGGGCGGCATCTACAAGTACAAAGCCCAAGCCACGGTGGACGGCGAGGTCGCGGCTTCGGCCGAGCTGATGTGCACTATGCGCAAGATCGCCTGACCCAACGCTGCTGAGCTTGCCCATGGCACTGATTCACCCGACGGCTGTTGTAGATGCCGCTGCTGAGTTGGACAGCTCGGTGCGCGTGGGCCCGTATGCCGTGATTGGCCCCCATGTGCGCATAGGCGCAGGCTCGGAGATTGGCCCGCATTGCGTGGTCGAGGGCCGAACCACTATTGGCCAGCACAACCGGTTTTTCCAGTTCAGCTCCATCGGGGCCGTCCCGCAAGACATGAGCTATGGCGGCGAGCCCACCGAGCTGGTGATTGGCGACCACAACACCGTCCGCGAGTTCTGTACCCTGAACCTGGGCACGCTCAAGGAAGAGGGCGTCACGCGCATCGGCTCGCACAACTGGATCATGGCCTATGTGCACGTGGCCCATGATGTGCGCATTGGCGACCGCACGGTGCTGGCCAATGGAGCCACGCTCGCCGGCCATGTGCATGTGGGCGATTGGGCTACGGTGGGCGGCCTCACTGGTGTTCATCAGTTCGTCCACATCGGTGCGCACGCCATGATTGGCTTCCAAGGCCATGTGGCGCAGGACGTTCCTCCGTTCATGACGGTGGACGGCAACCCTTTGCAAGCGCGCGCCGTCAACATGACGGGCTTGAAGCGCCGCGGCTTTAGCGACGAGCGCACCGCCGTCATCCGCCGCATGCACAAGCTGCTGTATCGCTCTTCATTGCCGCTGGCGGAGGCCATGGAGGCGATCGCCGCACTCAAAGGCAGCGAGCCCAGTGCCGACGGCGACATTGCCGTGATGCTGGATTTTCTGGCGGGTGCCAAGCGCGACAGCCGCTTGCCGCTGATGCTGGTCGATGGCCGCTCACACGAGGTGCTGGCCGCTTGCGATGTGACGCTGATTGCCAGTGGCACCGCCACGCTGGAGGCCGCGCTCTATAAGCGGCCCATGGTCATCGTGTATCGCCTGGGCTGGCTCAACTGGCAGCTCATGCGCCGCATGGCCTATCAGCCTTGGTTTGGCCTGCCCAATATCTTGCTCAAAGACTTTGTGGTGCCCGAGTTCATTCAAGACGCCGCCGAGCCTGAGGCCATTGCGCAAGCGGGCTTGGCTTGGCTGGACGACGCACCTCGGCAAGAGCGTTTGCAGCGACAATTCACAGACCTTCACCTCAGCCTGCGGCAAGACACTGCGGCCCGCTCCAGCGATGCCCTCGCGACGCTCCTCCAAAACGCCTGAGCAGCTCACGCTGCACTTCCCCACCTCGGGTCTACTGGCCGGTGTGGACGAGGCTGGCCGCGGCCCCCTGGCCGGGTCGGTGGTGGCTGCGGCGGTCATCTTGGATGACTTGCAACCCATCAAGGGCCTCAAAGACTCCAAGGTGTTGACTGAGCGCAAGCGCGACGCCCTTTTCGACGAGATCCGTGCCAAGGCCCTGTGCTTCTGCATCGCCGAGGCCTCGGTCGAAGAGATCGACCGCCTGAACATCTTGCACGCCACGATGTTGGCCATGAAGCGCGCTGTGGAAGGCCTGCGCCTGCCGCCGGCCAAAGTGCTGGTAGATGGCAATCGGCTGCCGGTGCTCAAGATCCCGGCCGAGGCCATCGTGAAGGGAGACGCCAAAGTGCAGGCCATTTCGGCAGCGTCCATCTTGGCCAAGGTGCACCGAGACCGGCTCTGCCTGGACATGCACGCCCAGTGGCCGCACTACGGCTTTGCCACGCACAAAGGCTATCCCACCGCCCTGCACCTGCAGGCCTTGCAGGAACATGGTGCATCGCCCGTCCACCGCCAGAGTTTTGGCCCGGTGCGCCAGGCTTTGGCCTCAAAGGCCGCTGCCGCATGACCACCTCCACTGAGCGCATCACCTCCAAAGACAACCCCTTGCTGGTGCGCATTCGCAAGCTGGGGGCAGACTCAGGCGCCTATCGCAAGCAAGGGCTGGTGTGGCTGGAGGGCGACCACCTCATCAGCGCTGCACTGCAGCGGGGCGTGGCGCTCTCAGAATTGGTGGTGGCCGAGTCGGCCTGGGCACAGCGTGCAGACTGGCGCCGCTGGGCCACTGAAGTGCGGCGAGTGGTCGAGGTGCCGGATGCGCTGTTCGCGGGCCTCAGCACCTTGGACACCCCGGGCCGCATTGGCGCCCTGATGTCCTTGCCAACGGCCCCAACGCTGGCGCCGCAGGCCTTCACGGTGGTGCTCGACCGCCTGCAAGACGCCGGCAATGTGGGCAGCATTCTGCGCAGCGCAGCGGCTTTTGGCGTGCGCCAGGTGTTGGCCCTCAAAGGCACGGCGGCGCTCTGGTCGCCCAAGGTGGTGCGCGCTGGCATGGGCGCGCACTTTGCGATGCACCTCATCGAAGGCTTGGCCCTGGACGACCTGGCCGCTCTGCAAGTGCCTATGCTCGCGACCAGCTCTCACCAGGGCTTGGTGTTGGGCCAAGCCGCATTGCCGTGGCCTTGCGCTTGGGTCATGGGCCATGAAGGCCAGGGCGTCAGCGACGCCCTCATGGCCCGCTGCGCGCATACCGTGCGCATCCCCCAACCGGGTGGTGAAGAGTCACTCAATGTGGCGGCTGCTGCGGCGATTTGCCTCTACAGCACGCAGGCCCCTGCGTAGTGCTGGGTGTCTTGCGGGGGCCGCTCGGCGCGCCTCACGGCCGCCGCTCTCCAGTCTGCAAAGCCCTGGCAATCCGATGCCGTGACACCGTGGGCTTGGGCACCTTGCCCTTGACCTGTTCAAACCACGCTCGCACGTCCAAGTCTCGGCGCAGCAGTTCCTCGGCCAAGGCCTTGAGGGATTTGGGCGGTGCCGCCTCATCGACAAAGTGAAAGCCGGTTTGGCCGGTTTCTTGGACGATGGCTTCAATGCGGTCCGCCAGCACCTCGGCGCTGGCGGCGTCATAGCGCGAGATGTAGTCCAGGCTCACGTCGCAGAAGCTGCACTTCTTCCAGTAGCAGCCGTGGGCTACGGTGAGCTTGTTCCAGCGCCCATCGCTCCACAGCCGGTTCATGGGGTTGAGCATGTCCAGCAGCGAGAGATAGCGGTTCAGCGGCAGGCCGTCCCAGGTGGGCGTCCCCACGTCGCTGAAGGCAATGTCGGCCTCGGGGAACTGGATCAGGCGCACCGCGCCCGCTTCGCGCACAAAGGTGCGCACCAAGCGCTCGCGCGAGCGCTTGCCTTGCAGGTGGGCGATCAGGGCCAGCAGCGGGCGCTCGCCGGCGTCTAAGGTAACGTAGTCGACAAAGTCGAACAGGCGTGGTTCGGCCAACTCACGCAACTCGGTGTTCACAAAGCCGCCGCCCAGGGCAATGGCCACGCTGGGGTGGTGGGCCTTGATGGTTTGCGCCATGCGCAGGGCGGCATAGAGCGCGCCAGGAAAAGGCACGGAGAGCAAGACCAACTGGGGCTGATGCTGGGCCATCGCGTCCAGATGCTCAGCAGCTTCGCGCACTTGGTCCAGGCCTTCAGGGCTGAGCAGGGCCAGCACCAGGGCCAGGGCCAGGTCTTCTTGAACCGCATCGACGCCTTGGCTGCGCAGGAAGCCGGTCAGGTAGGCGGTCGAAGGGTAGGGCGTGTTGAGCTGCGTCATCGGCGGGATGACGGACAACACCTTGAAGGCCGAGGTGCCTGCGGGCAGCGCGGCCACCGCAGGCTGGGAGTGTGGGGCAGAAGAGGAGGGCATGGATGGGCGCGATTGTCCCATCCTCATGTCCGCTTACTGTGGGCTAAAGCCGCTGCTCTTGATGATGCGCGCCCACGCGGCGGTGTAGTCGCGTTCGCGCTGGCCGAGTTGCTCTGGGCTCATATAGCCCGGGGTCAGGCCCATGGCCAGCATGCGGGCGCGCACCTCGCGCTTGTCCAACACCTTGGCCATGGCGGCAGAGAAGCTGTCGATGAAGGCCCGCGGCGTGCCAGTAGGGGCAAAGACACCGTAATACGGCACCTCTTCAAAGCCCTGTACGCCCAGCTCATGGAAGGTGGGTACGTCAGGCAACACACCTTGGCGCTTGATGCCACCAACCGCCACGACCTTGATCTTGCCGCTACGGTGGTTGTCAATGAAGTCAGGCACCGAGCCCACACCAGCGGCAATTTGGTTGCCCAGCATGTCGGCCATCATGGGGGCGCTGCCCCGGTAAGGCACGGGTACCAGATCGAGCGCGTGCTTTTGTCCCAGCGCCTTGACCAGGAATTCGGGGGTAGAGGCCGGGGCCGGTATGCCCACAGCGCCCTTGCCTTGGCCAGCACCACGCAGCCAGGCCACATAGTCTTTGTAGTCTTTGACAGGGGTGCCGCCCGACACCGCCATGGCGGCCACAAAGCTGGCAAAGCCGACCACCGGCACAAAGTCCTTGGCGGGATCGTAGCCCGGCGTCTTGATCGTTTGGGGCAGGATGGAGATGCTGTGGTCGTGCGAGAGGAACAGCGTCAGACCGTCTGGGGTTGCTGCCTTCAGGGCTTGGGCCGCCAACTGCCCACCAGCCCCCACCTTGTTTTCCACCACGATGTTGGCCCCTAACTCGTTCTTCAGGTGCTCAGCCAGCACGCGGGCAATAGCGTCGGTACCACCGCCTGCTGGGAAGCCGACCAGAAGCTTGATGGTCTTGCCTGCCTGAGCCCAGGAGACACCGGTGGCAGCGCTGGTGGCCAGCGCCAAACTACCCACCACAAAGTGGCGGCGCGAAGGTTTCAACGGGGTCATCACATCTCCTTGGGTGTTGCTGGGCATAAGGTTCAAGGATAGTGGCAATTCGACCTTGTGGGCCGCCAAAGGCGGTGATGAGCTGAGTCCGATGGTGAACAAAGTATTGATATTTGTTCACTATTGAATTAGTATGGCATATCGCGTTTACCTGTCCGCCACCGTGTCCCCTGCGCTCGCCCATACCCGCCCCACCGATGTGTTTGGCCCCGATGCCGCTGCCCAGGCACTGGCGGTCTTCTTTCGCATGGCCCAGGAGTGGGGCTTGCACCAAGCCCAGGAGCAGGTGTTGTTGGGCGTGGGGCGAACCACCTTGTTTGCCTGGAAGGCGGGGCGGGTGCGTGGCGGCTTGGATGCGGTGGTGTTGGAGCGACTCAGCTACCTGTTTCGCATCTACGCGGCGCTAGAGATTCTGTTGCCGGTGCCTGAGCGCGCACGCGCTTGGCTGCACAAACCCAACGCCGCCCCTTTGTTTGGTGGGCAAACGGCGCTGGCGCGCATGCTGGGTGGGCAAGTGGGTGATCTGCTGGTGGTGGCCCAGTACCTGGATGCCCAGCGTGGTGGGGATTTTGCGTGACTGTGCTGCCCGTGCCGCAAGCCCCTCGCGTCAAAGTGCTGGGTTGGAACCCCTGCTACCGGCTGATTCCCAGCCGTTTTCCGCCTGCCAGCCTGTTTGACAGAGTGGCAAAGCCGGAGGAGTTGGAGGCGGTGTTCGCCATTCAAGCCCTGACCAACCCCCGCCTGCGCGACGAGCTTGGGCACATACATTTGGTGCCCGCTGAGGAGCGGGTGAGCGGTGAAGGCTCCACCCCGGTGATGGCTGCCTTCTGCCATTTGAACCCAGACGGTAGCCGCTTTTCTGATGGCAGTTGGGGTGTTTACTATGGGGCGGAGAGCCTAGAGACGGCGGTGGCCGAGGTCAGCTACCACCGCAGCCGTTTTCTGAGCGCCACCCAAGAGCCGGCCCTGCAGGTGGATATGCGGGCCTATGGCGCGCGCGTGGTTCAGCCGCTGCACGATATGCGGGGCAAAACCTGGCAGGCCCTGCACCAACCCGATGACTACGCACCGGCGCAGCAGTGGGCGCGCCGCCTGCGCGAGGCACAGTCTTGGGGCGTGGCCTACCGCAGTGTGCGCCGCCCAGGCGGCGAGTGTGTGGCCTTGTTCCGGCCGCGTGCCGTGGCCCTGCCTGTGGTGCAATGCGCCCATATTGCCTTGCACTGGGACGGGCAACGCATGGCCAGTTGGTGCATCAAGTCCGACGCCCAAAGCCTCTGAAGCCCTATCATGTTGGGGCATGCCTTCTTCGCTCGCGCTGCCGCCCTGGTGCGCTGTGCGCCGTGCCTCCCATTCGGCCTGGGGCTGTGTCGTGTTTAACTTGCTGCGCCTGCGGCCCTTTCATGTCCTCTGATTCACCCCGCGCCGTTCGCCTGCCGGACGCGCGCCACCTGGCCCGCGTGCCTGCTCACATCAGCCCCGAGTCCTTGGAGCGCATCCGGCAAGCGGCCTATAACCTGCCGCAAGTGCTCAAGCCTGGTGACTTGCAGCCTGACGATGCGGCCGAGGCCGAGCGCACGCTGGACACCATGGGCTTGATACTGCTGCAAAAAGCGGTGGCCCACCAGCGCCCCAGCCGCTGGATAGCACCCTCGCTGCTGGAGGCTGCTTTGCGCCATCTGGACGAAGTGGGAGTGGGCCGAGAGACCCGTGCCTTGATGCTGGAGCGCACGGGCACCCTGGAAGCGCAAGGCCTGAGCCGCCGTGTGGACGGATGGGAGCGCTTGGTGCGCCAAGCCCTGCCGGTGCAGCACCCAGCCTGGTTGCGGGCCTCCGGCACAGCAGCCCAGGCGGCTTCGGTGGCGTTTCGTGCGGCTGCGGACAGCGAGCCTGTGTGGACCTTTTTCCGCACTGGTGATGTGCGTGTGCTCCTGGCCCAATTAGGGCCCGCTCCGGCTTACCCGCAGGCGCAAGCCTTGGCGGCCCACTTGGACGCCTTGGTGGAGCGCGGTGCCCAGCAAGACGCCAGCCAACTGTCATCGCTCATCGCTCGCCTGCAAGCCGAGTGTGCCCGCCCGCAAGCCTTTGAAGGCCTGCTTGCGGCGTGCGGCCGGGCGCAGGAGCGCTGGTCGCACCAGGTGGCAGAGCAGCACACCTTGAGCCGCCTGAACCAAGAGCTGGCCTTCCAAGGCTACCCTGACAGCTTTGAGCAGGCTCGCCGCCTGCAACGCAAGGTCACGCTGTTTGTCGGCCCACCCAATAGCGGCAAAACCTATCACGCCTTCGAGAAGCTGGCTGGGGCGCTGGATGGTGCTTACCTGGCCCCATTGCGCTTGCTGGCCCTGGAGGGGCGTGACCGATTGGTAGCCAGGGGCGTTCCATGCTCCCTGTTGACGGGCGAGGAGAGGGTGCCGGTGGATGGCGCGCGCGCCGTGTCCAGCACCATTGAGATGGTCAACACCCGCGAGGTCATCGACGTGGCCGTCATCGACGAAGCCCAGATGATTTTCGACCCCTCTCGGGGCTGGGCCTGGACGCAGGCCATCGTGGGCGTGCCCGCCCGGGAGCTGATCATCATCTGTTCCGCCTACGCCGTGCCGGCCATCGAGAGCCTGCTGGGCTTGTGCGGAGAAGCCGTCAGCGTGCAGCATTTTGAGCGCAAGCAACAGGTGCAACTGCTCAGATCGCCCGTGCCCATTGCGGCGCTCAAAAAGGGGGACGCGGTGGTGGCTTTCAGCCGCCGTGAGGTGCTGATGCTGCGCGACCAGATCGCTGCCAACGGCCATCCCGTCTCAGTGGTGTATGGTGCTTTGCCACCGGAGGTTCGGCGTCGCGAGGCAGAACGCTTTGCCAGTGGGGAGTCCCATCTCCTGGTGGCCACTGATGCCATCGGTATGGGCCTGAATTTGCCCATCCGCCGTGTGCTGTTTTCCACCCTCACCAAGTTCGATGGTGTGGGAGACCGGCCCTTGAACGAATCAGAAGTACACCAAATCGCCGGGCGTGCGGGGCGTTTTGGCATTCATGAAGAAGGCTTTACCGGTGTGTTGCATGAGGCTGAACCCACGGCCATGCGCACGCTGCGCGACTTGCTGCCCAGAACCCCCAAGGCACCGCGCAACTTCAAGGCCCCCGTGGCCCCCAACTGGTGGCATGTCAGCACCATCGCCAGCCGTTTGGGCAAGAGCAAACTGCATGAGGTGCTGACCGTGTTCATGGAGCAGTTACGCCTGGATAACGCTCATTTTCAGGTGGCTGAGCTAGAGGGCAGCATGGAGCAAAGCCTGCGCGCTTGCACCTTGTGGTTGTGGCTGGACCTGCGCTTCCCTGGCATTTATGGCCATTTGGACGAGGTTCTGAACCTGCGCAACCGCTTGAATGATGGCATCGAGCGCCACCTCAAAGGCAAGCGGCCACTGTGGCAGTCGCGCGGCAAAAAGCGCTAGAACGGATCGAACTTCGGCATGGAAGCATTTCTTTTCTCCACCGGCATCGTCGCACTGGGCGAGATGGGTGACAAAACCCAGTTGTTGGCCTTGATGCTGGCTGCGCGCTTTCGCAAACCCGCTCCTATCATATTGGGCATTTTTGTCGCCACCGTGCTCAACCATGCCGCGGCCGGTGCGGTGGGCGGCTGGGTGGCTCAAGCATTGGGGCCGAACGTGCTGCGCTGGGTCATCGGCCTGGGATTCTTGGCCATGGCGGCGTGGATGATGATCCCTGATAAATTGGACGACGAAGAAGCCCGTGGCTCGCAGCGCTTTGGTGTGTTTGGCACGACGGTTGTGGCCTTCTTCTTGGCCGAGATGGGCGACAAAACCCAGATCGCCACGGTGGCCTTGGCCGCCCGCTACACCGGTGAGTTAGTGGCCGTAGTCATGGGCACGACCCTGGGCATGATGCTGGCCAATGTGCCCGCCGTCTTCTTGGGTGATGCCGTGGCTAAAAAGGTCTCCATGACCGTGGTTCACGCCATCGCTGCAGGCATCTTTGCGCTGCTGGGCATCCTGACCTTGCTGAATGTCGGGCGTCTGTTCTGATCACTCCATCTGCGCTTGCTCGCGCAGATATCGGCCCATCAGCACGAAGAAACGGTCATAGAACGGGCCTGCGGGAATGGTCTCGCTGCCCACCTTGACCAGCGACTCATCGGTGGACGATAAGGGAATGGACACCGAGCCCAAGGCACTCACCCCCAGGCTGGCCGAGTTGGAGCTTTTCTTGATGGTGTAGCGGTCTTGAATCGCGTTCACATAGGCGGTGGAAATCTGCCCGGCACGCCCCTCCGGCAAGCACATCACGTTAAAGCTGATTTGCACATGCACCGAGCCTTCAGGTTGAAAGTTCTTTGTCGCTTGCAAGGCGTCAGGCTTGGCCATGGCCAGCAAATAGCCCTGGCTCAATAGAGCGCGTCTAGCGGCCTCGCAGGTACTGGCCGCAGGGGCGTCAAACAGGCGTGAGAAGGTCTCGTCAGCCTGAAAGCTTTCGTTTTGGTAAACGCGCGGGGGTTCTTGTTGCGGAACGGACGGGCAGCCAGCGAGCAACATCGCCCCGGCAACCGTCACCAGGCTGCGGACAGCGTGCTGTAGCGATAAGGTGGGGGTGAAGTTCAGCATGACATTGAAAGGCGGGTGATCCGTGCATTATCTCCATGCCCGGGGTGCTTGCGCTGGCTTGCCGTCTGTCGGCTTCATGTGGCGGTGGTACGTTGTGAAACGGTCAACAAGAGATCAACCGAGGACATGTATGGACCGCCTTCAAGCCCATCGCGAACACCTTCAAGCCAGCCGCAAGCGCCTATGGCACTTGGCTTTTTGGTTGACCCTGGCTGGCACGGCTGCTTTTTGCATCGCGGCTCCAGCGCCAGCGTCTGCACCGCTGCGCAATCAAGCGGCGGCGGGCAGCGATGCCGTAGTGGAGCATCGGCCTCTGCGAGGGACTTATTGGAAGATGATGGAGGTGCGGGGAGCCAAGGTACTGGCGCAGGACCATGCCGCCGAGCCGCAATTTGAGCTTGCGTTCTCGCTCTCCCCTGCGCACGGTCAGCTCCGCTTGGTTGTCGATCCCGGCCTTGTCCAGCTCGGCCACGAAGCTGGAGAGGCTGTCAATGGGGCGGCCATTGACCGCCACGATGATGTCGCCCAACTCTCCGTTGCGGCGGTTCAAGGGCACCAAGCCCGCCTCGGCGGCTGGAGAGCCGCGCTCCACCTCAGCCACCACAATGCCGCTCAGGCCTGCGCGCGCGACCAGCTCTGGCCGCACGGGCGTGATGCCAATGCCCGGCAAGGGCGCACGTCCCCGTGCGATCAGCGAGGGCACGATGCGGTTCACCAAGTCGGCCGGGATGGCAAAGCCCACGCCGGCCGAGCTGCCCGAGTTGGACCGAATGGCGGTGTTTACGCCCACCAATCGCCCGGCACTGTCCAGCAGCGGGCCACCCGAATTGCCGGGGTTGATGGCCGCATCGGTTTGGATGACGCCCGATACTTCGCGGTAGCGTGTGGTGGGCAACTCGCGGTCCAAGGCGCTCACAATGCCATTGGTCAGCGTGCGCTGTAGGCCAAAAGGGTTGCCAATGGCATACACCGCTTGGCCGATGCGCAGGTCTCTAGACTGGCCCAAGGGCAGCGGGCGTATGTCTTTGGGGAAACGAGTGAGGCGGACCACGGCGAGGTCGTATTCCGGCGAGCGGCCCACCAAGGTCGCCTCGATGGGCGCGCCCGCGTCCAACTGCACAAACACCCGTCGCGCACCGTCCACCACATGGCTATTGGTCACCACATGGCCGAGGTTGTCCCACACAAAGCCCGTGCCCGCCGACTGCTGCACCTCAGTGCGCATCCAGATGCCAGCACTGACCACCTCGGTCGTGATGTAGGCCACCGAAGGCGAGGCCGTGGCGAACAGGTCGACGACCTGCTGCTCTGCGGGTAACAGAGGCCCACGCGGGGTGACGGTACGCGGCTGCCCGGCACCGCCATCTCGGGAGAGGGCAGGCCAGGCCAACAGGCCACTGGCCACGGCAACGCTCACGAGCGTGAGCCACATCCAAGGTTTCGAAACAGGGCGAGACAACATCATGAAAGAGACCCCTCTGCGCAATCGCCCCCTCAGGTGCGGCCGACAGCATGAATTTCAAGACGCCAGCGACGCACGCTCAGCCATCGGGCCGAAAGAGCGCCCAGCACCGCAACAGGACCCTTCGCACTGCAGACACTCAGGCCATCAGCGAAGAAGGCTCCCAAAGGCCCGTTCGACCTTGCGTTGGGGATTTTGAGCCTCATTTTCAAATGAACGGGAGCCCAACGCCCTAGGGTCTGTTGACATATAAATCCTGCCCGCGCAGGAGTGTCCAAGGGCGCTGGAGTAGGCACACAGAACACGAGCCCTTCAACAGCGACCGGGTCTACGGTGATGTGACTCAGCGCTGGAAGACCGACCACGACCCGGCAGCCCTGGCCGCACGCCTGCGCGACATCTGCGATCGACCATCGATCATCAAACATTGCGTGGAAATGGTTCCGTGGGAAGTGACCAAGGCCTTGGCCGAGGCCAGCAGCCGCGCTGGCTACCGCCATTTATTTCTCTACCGTCAGCGCCCTGCTGGGAGGTTGCTATCGTTGCACTTCGCGCGCCAGAGCGGCATCTGGGGGCCTCAGGGCAAAACGGCCAAAGTGCTGGACGCCGTTTACGCAAAGCCGCTTCCAGTCGCAGAACTGGTCGCGCATGAAGGGCGATGTGCCCAACGGCTGCGCGATAGTTGGGAGTTGCTGCTGTCTCTGAATCAGCATCCGCTGGCACTGGCCTTTGAAGATGTCTACGACAACCCTGACGCGGCCTCCGCCCAGGCTGGCATCGAAGCGCTATTGCAGGCCCTTAATCTGGGTGAAGACCCAGCCTTTACGGCCAAGTTCGTGGCCGATGTGCTGAACAAGGGCAAGCAAGGGACACGCGACGACTATGCCCGCTTCCAGGGCGTGGCCCAACTCGAGCGCAGCTTGGGGCGTGTCGCGGCTTTCATTCCTGCACCTCGGTTGGCGCAGTGCGAAGCCACCCAGCCGGGCACAGCTTCGACTTGGATTCGCTTCTCCTCGCTCGACGCAGCCGGTCAACTGCACCCGGAGCACACGCCACTGAGTCTGGGTGGGCTGGCTGTGATGTCTGCGACAGCGCCGCCCTCCGCAAAGCTGCTGCTGTGCCAGGGGCCGCGTGAGACCCCTGTACCCTGGGGGTTCGCGTCGCAATGGGCCAAGCAAAAGTTTCCCAATGCCCCCAACGGTGAGCGTGCCCGTTTCGCCGTGAAGGGGGTCTGTTTGGACGAACCTGCGGACCTCGTTGTCACCGACCCGGCAGCTGGCGCAAGGCAAAGCGTTCTGCACCTCAAGGCCCGTGCCGCGACGCGAGAGGCGGTGCTAGCGGCCGCTCTGAAGGTGGCCACCACCCCGACAGAGACGACGGCCCAGACGCCGGATCTGATTCTCTACGGTGGGCTGCGGCGCGAGCTGAATGCGCTGATCGACGATCCTCAGGACCTCGACGCGCTGCGAGCTTCGGTGTTGTTAGATGCGCGCTACCGCCAAGCAGCCACCGTGGCGTTTGAACGCATGACGCGCTTGCTGCAGGCACTGGAGGCGCAAGGCCCGGGCGCGTCGGCACCGTTCCTGGCGCAGATGCGCGCCGTGCTGGGTGACCTGACCCTGAACGCCCATGGTTACACCACCGCTCTGGCCGGCCGTGACCCCGTTGAAGTCTGGCAGGGCATTCGGGCCTTGGCCAGTCGACTCGAAGGGCTTGGCCTGCGCTGGTTCATCAATTCAGGCACCCTATTGGGGGCCATTCGCGAACAACGCTTGATTGCGCATGACGACGATGTCGATTTGGCAGTTGTGTTAGAGGCCTCGACTGCCGAACAAGCCGCTGGAGCCTGGGAGGCCCTGAAGCGGCGGCTGGCCGAGGCCAAGCTGCTCAACGTGGCGTTCGATCAAGAGAACAAGAGCCACGCCAAGATCGGGCAAGCTGGTGGTGCCAGTGTCGACCTCTTCCCGGCCTGGATCGAACAAGGACAAGTGTTTGTCTGGCCCTACGCCGCCGGTGAGGCTCCGGTGGAGGCGCTGCTCCCCTTGCAGCCCCTGTCGATCTGCGGGGTGGACGTCCAGGTGCCAAACGACCCAGCGACACTGCTGACTCTCAACTACGGTGCCAACTGGATGCAGCCCGACCCAGGCTTCCGATTTCCCTGGAAGCAAGCGCGAATTCGGTTTACACGTTTCCTTGCGGCGCTGAAGGAACTTTCGCCCCTTACTTCCCCATGACCAAGACCGTCATCACCTACGGCACTTTCGACATGTTCCATGTCGGGCATGTTCGCCTCCTCAAGCGTTTGCGCGCACTCGGTGACCGCTTGCTCGTTGGATGCTCCACCGATGAGTTCAATGCCTTGAAGGGCAAACGCGGTGTCATCCCCTACGAGCAACGCGTGGAAATGTTGCTGGCTTGCCGATATGTCGATGACGTTTTCCCGGAGCATGACTGGGGGCAGAAGCGCGACGACATCCTGCACAAGAAGGCCGACATCTTTGCCATGGGCGATGACTGGGCCGGCAAGTTCGACGACTTGGGTGACATCACGCAGGTCATCTATTTGCCACGCACCCCCAGCATTTCGTCGACCGAGTTGCGTCGGGTCAGCGCGGCCCTGCGAGAAGAGCAGCTCAGCGAACTGCGCAACGTGCTTGACCACCTCAACCGGGTGGTCAAGTCACTCTAGGGCGCAATTGACAGACCGTTTCGCCCATTTGCCGTCGACTCTCTTGCCGACCTTTCAAAGCCTGGAACTCCGGTTTTGCATTCAATTGGATTGTTACTTCGATGGTCATCATTCCAGCCTTGTCCCTAGGCTATCAAGGCGTACCGAAAGTCGGCACAACGTCGATGTACAGCTGGCTCTATGAGCATTTGTTGCAGGTGAACGGCACTCTGGTGGACGAGGTCGACCTCAAGTCGCCCAACCACAAACGCCTGCTGTTCACTGCGGGCAAGGCTGGCAATGTGCTCGTGCCCAATACCGCAGAGGCCGTTCATCCTTACGCTTCGGCATTCAAGTTCGCATTCACTCGTGACCCGGTGAAGCGCTTTGTGTCGATGTATCGCAATCGCGTCGTCCATCACCGCGAATTGGGCAGTCGCACCTCAGCGGCGGCCCGCATGCGCCAGCACGGCTTGGCGGTGGACCCGTCTATTGATCTATTGGTTGAGCGCTGGGAAGACTACCGTAGCTGTTCGGTGTCCATCGCCCACCATGCGCGCACCCAACTTGATTTCCTGGGGCCGGATTTGTCCGTCTACGACCGATTGATCGACTTGTCCGGCATGGCCACGGTCCTCGAGGAAGTTCGGAAGCGTTGGCGCAGCACCCACTTGGCGAGCCTTGCCGAACGGCGAAAGCGGCTGACACCGGCACCTGCGTAGGGGTCCAGCCTCAGGAGCAACGGCTTCTAGAGCACATGCCAGGGGCTAGGAGCCTGTCGGACTTGGGGAGTGTCGGCTGCAAATCGGCCGCAGCGCCCAGCGGCAAAGTTAGCCTTTGCGCCGTCTTGGCCCGCCCATGGTCCCCTTGGCCTGTACCACCGGCAGCCTCACTTCAGACTTGATTTCGCGCAGCACGATGCTGCTGCGCACATGGGTCACGCCAGGCAGCTTGAAGATGGTGTCGTGCAGCAGTTGTTCGTAGTGCTTGATATCGCGCACCAGTACCGTCATGATGTAGTCGGCTTGGCCGGTGGTGGAGAGGCAGCGCACGATCTGCGGGCTGGCGGCTACGGCGTCTTCAAAGCGGCGCACCAGGGCCTCGGTGTGCTCGCTCAAGTTGGCCTCGACCACCACGGCCAGGTTGAGGCCCACCTTTTCGCGGTCCACCAAGGCGGTGTAGCCGGTGATGACGCCGGCGGCTTCCATGTCCTTCATCCGTTTCCAGCAGGGAGTGGCGGAGAGCCCCACGGCGTCGGAGATCTGTTGCACGGTTTGGCGTGAGTCGCGTTGCAGCTCAGCCAGGATTTTGAGGCTGTAGGTGTCGAGAGTGAATTCAACTTCTGAACCGCTCATTGGAAGAATCCTTTTCTTCAGAAATGCTTTGTTCCCAGTGTATTCAAGAAAGAATTCCTTCATCTAAAGAACCAAAATCCTGCGCCATGAATACCCGAACCATCCCGTCCACCGCCTCGAACACGCCCTCAGAGATCGTCCGCCCCGACTATCAGTTGTCTGACAGCTTGTGGGCCGACGGCGGTGCCATTTTTCTGACGGGCACACAAGCCTTGGTGCGCTTGCTGGTGATGCAGCGCCAGCGCGATGCGGCGCGGGGCTGGAACACGGCGGGTTTCATCAGCGGCTATCGCGGCTCGCCGCTGGGCATGGTGGATCAGGCCATTTGGAAGGCCGGCAAGCGCTTTGAAGATGTAGGCTTGCGCTTTGTGCCGGCCATCAATGAGGAACTGGGTGCCACCCAAGTGCTGGGCACTCAGCGGGTAGAGAGCGACCCCGAGCGCACCGTGGAGGCCGTGTTTGGCATGTGGTACGGCAAAGGCCCGGGGGTGGACCGTGCGGGCGATGCGCTGAAACATGGCAATGCCTATGGCTCTTCGCCCAAGGGTGGGGTGTTGGTGGTGGCGGGCGATGACCACGGCTGTGTGTCGTCCTCCATGCCGCACCAAAGCGACCAAGCCTTCATGGCCTGGAGCATGCCGGTGCTGCAACCGGCCTGTGTGGCGGAGTACCTGGAGTTTGGGCTCTACGGCTATGAGCTCTCGCGTTACAGCGGCGCGTGGGTGGGCATGGCCGCTCTGTCGGAAGTGGTGGAAAGCGGCTCCACTGTCGACCTGGACGCGATCAAAGCTCGCATGGCGACCTGGGCCGATGCCGACACCGTGCGCCAAACCACCGGCCATCAAGCCCCGGCGGACGGCCTGCATTACCGCTGGCCCGACTTTCCGTCGCTCAACATCGAGCGTCGCTTGGCAGACAAACTCGCCGCTGTGGCGGCCTTCGCCAAAGTCAATAGCGTGGACCGCGAGGTCATCACCAGCCCGCAAGCCCAGGTCGGTATCGTGACATGCGGCAAGGCGCACTTCGACCTGATGGAGGTGCTGCGTCGACTGGAAATCAGCCTCGAGATGCTGGCCGAAGCGGGCGTGAGGCTTTATAAAGTAGGTTTGGCCTTTCCGTTGGAAGCCTCTCGCATGCGGGCCTTTGCCCAAGGCTTGAGCGAAGTCTTGGTCATCGAAGAAAAAGGCGCGGTCGTCGAGACCCAGATGCGCGACATGTTCTATAACGCCCCTGTGGGCCAGAGGCCGGGCATTGTGGGCAAGCGCGACAAGTTCGGTGTCCCGTTAATTTCAGCGTTAGGCGAGCTGCGGCCCTCGCGCTTGATCGAGATCGTGGCGCACTGGATCGAACGTCACTTCCCCGGCCACGCAAGCCTAGGCAATCACCTGCAGCATGTGCGAGATTTCACCCCGCCTGAGCTGCTGTCCAACGCCGCCGACGCCGTCAAGCGCGTGCCTTACTTCTGTGCGGGCTGCCCGCACAACACCAGCACCAAGGTGCCTGAAGGCTCGTCCGCCCGGGCCGGCATTGGCTGCCACTTCATGGCCAACTGGATGGACCGCGACACCGCCGGCCTGATCCAGATGGGCGGGGAGGGCGTGGACTGGGTCTCGCACTCCATGTTCACCCGCGTGCCGCATGTGTTCCAAAACCTGGGCGATGGCACTTACTACCATTCGGGCTACTTGGCCATCCGCCAAGCCGTGGCGGCCAAGGCCACACTGACCTACAAAATTTTGTTCAACGATGCCGTCGCCATGACAGGCGGCCAGCCGGTCGATGGCGTCATCAGCGTGGACGCCATCGCCCGCCAGGTCGAGAGTGAAGGCGTGAAGAAGGTGGTGGTGGTGTCCGACGACATTGCCAAGTACGACAGCCAACGCGGCCGCTTCCCCGCAGGCACTGAGTTCCATGACCGCGCCGAGCTGGACCGCCTGCAGCGCGAGCTGCGCGAGGTGGCCGGTGTCACCGTGCTGATCTACGAGCAAACCTGTGCCGCTGAAAAGCGCCGCCGCCGCAAGAAAAAGGAGATGGTGGATCCGCCCAAGCGCCTGTTCATCAACGAGGCCGTGTGTGAAGGCTGCGGTGACTGCACCGTGCAGAGCAACTGCGTGGCCGTGCTGCCCCATGAAACTGACTTTGGTCGCAAGCGCAAGATCGACCAAACCGCCTGCAACAAAGACTACGCCTGCGCCAAAGGTTTTTGCCCCAGCTTTGTGGGCGTGACGGGCGGCACCTTGCGCCGCAAGGCCGGTGCCTTGGCCTCTGACAAAGCCGCCTTCTTGGCCTTGGTCGACCAGTTGCCCCAGCCTCGCGCCCATGCCTGGACAGGCCCTTATGACCTGCTGGTCACGGGCGTGGGCGGCACCGGCGTGGTGACGGTGGGCGCGGTGATCGCCATGGCCGCGCACCTCGAGGGCAAGTCGGCGTCGGTGTTGGACTTCATGGGCTTTGCCCAGAAGGGCGGCTCGGTGCTGTCCTTTGTGCGCTTGGCCGACAGGCCCGAGCGCCTGAACCAAGTGCGCATTGACACCCAGCAGGCCGATGCCATTCTGGCCTGCGACATCGTGGTGGGCGCGTCAGCCGACGCGCTGCAAACCGTGCGCCACGGCCGCACCCAGATCTTGGCCAATGTGCATGAGATCCCGGTGGCCGAATCCTTGAAGAACCCTGACGCTAAGCTGCGCGTGGCCCAGATGTTGGAGAAGATGCGCTTTGTGGCGGGGGCCGAGCAAGTCATTACCTTTGATGCGCAGACCCTGGCCGAGGAGTTTTTGGGTGACACCATCACCGCCAACATCCTGGCCATGGGCTTGGCCTGGCAACACGGCTTGATCCCGGTGAGCCTGGGCGCTTTGCAGCGCGCCATTGAGCTCAACGGCGTGGCCGTGGAAGCCAACAAAATGGCCTTTGCGCTGGGACGCTTGGCAGCAGGTGATGGCCAGGCACTGAGCCGACTGCGCGGCCATGCTGCTGCTGCCCCGCACGCCGCGGCAGGCGAGCCGCTCGACGCTCTATTAGCCCGCGCCAAGGCCCACCTGACCGCATGGCAAGACGCGGCTTGGGCTCAGCGCTTTGAGCGCAGCATTCAGGCTTTGGCGCAAGCCGAGCGCCGGGCGCTGCCGCAGGGCGACCAAGCGCTGACCCGCGCCGCCGCGCAGAGCTTGCTCAAACTGATGAGCTACAAGGACGAGTACGAAGTAGCGCGGCTCTACACCGACGGCCAGTTTGCCCGCGCCCTGGCGGACCAGTTTGAGGGTGATCTGCGCCTGGAGTTTCATATGGCGCCGCCCCTGCTGTCCAAGCCCAAAGACGGCCATGCGCCCCGCAAAGTGCGCCTCGGCCCTTGGCTGATGCCCGCTTTGGGCCTGCTGGCCAAAGCACGCCGCCTGCGCGGCAGCGTGTGGGACGTGTTCGGCAAGACCGAAGAGCGCCGCATGGAGCGCAGCCTGATCACTGAGTTTGAACAGCGACTAGAGGCCCTGGCTCAAGACCTGAGCCCGCAGAACCATGCGCTGGCCCTGCAAGTGGCGTCACTGCCGCAAAGCATGCGTGGCTACGGTCACGTCAAGCTGGCCAATGTGGCCCTGGCACGGGTGCGCGAGGCTGAGTTGCTGCACCGCTTCAACCCGCAGCGCTATCCCCGCCCCCAAGGTCCGGCACGGGCCGGGCAAATCAAGGGGATTGAAGTGGTGGCGTTGAACTAAATTCGGCCGCAGGCTCCAGCGCCAGCCGGGCCTGCCGCTTGGCCATGTGCTGCGCCACGCACTTCTCCAGGTGCGCCTTGTTGGCCTTTTGAAGCTCATGCAGCAGCGCATGGTCGGCCGCCACCGGGCCCATGTGCTGAGCAAAGCGCTCGGTGATGTCGCGCTGTAGGCGGATCAACAACTGCGCGGTCACGTCGGCGTCCGACATGGCGCGGTGGGCCTGGCCGTCGCGCTTCAGGCCGCACCACTCGCCCAAGGCGCTCAGCTTGTGGCTGGGGGCCTCGGGGTAGAGGCGGCGGCTCAGCAGCACGGTGCACGCAAACTCGTGGGCCGGGTCGGGCTCCAGCCCGGCGCGGGCGCGCTCGGCCAGCCAAAAGCCCCGGTCAAACGAGGCGTTGTGGGCCACCATGGGGATGCCGCGTGTGAAGCCGTCCAACTCGCGCATCACCTCTTCAGCGGGTGGGCCAGACTGCATCATGGCGTTGCTGATGCCGGTGAGTTGTTCAATAAAGGGCGGTATCCAGGCGTCCGTCTTCATCAGGCTCTGAAAGCGGCCCACGATCTGGCCATCACGCACCAGCACGGCGGCAATTTCAGTGGCCCGAGCCCCTTGCGCCGGGCCCATGCCGGTGGTTTCAAAGTCGATGACGGCGATGGTGTTGGATCGAGGCATAGTGCCATTTTCGCAGCCATGCGGCCTGCTACAGTTTTGAGCTCTGACACATCCAAAGGAGGGAGCGATGACTGTGGAGTTCAAACGTGCTGGGGTCGGGGCCGCACTGTTGCTGCTCTTGCTGGCTGGCTGCGGCAAAGGCGGCGTGGAGCTGGGGCAGGGCGGCTCGGTGGTGACGGGTTCTGGCGGCACGGCGGGAGCTCAAAACGCCGCCAAGGCGCTTCAACGCTGTGACGCCCCCATTGCCGTGGTGGCCCTGGAAGAGAACCAAAGGGGCTACATCGGTCTGGGCCGGGGCGGCTTGCCGGAATCTCCCTTGCCTTTGGTGCGGGTCTTGATGCAGCAGAGTGGCTGCTTCCGTATTGTTGACCGCAATGCGGGCCTGAAGGCCACGGTGCGTGAGCAAGAATTGAAGGACCAAGGCATTCTCAAAGCCGACGGGAGCGTGCGCAAGGGTCAAGGCCTGATGGCGCAGTACAGCGTGGTGCCCAGCCTGACCTTTTCAGAGCGCGATGCAGGCCGTCAGATCGGCGGCATTCTGGCCAAGATTCCTGGCGTAGAGGGCTTTGCCGGTGCTGCGGAGCAGGTCAAGGTGAAGGAGGCTCAGGTGGTGCTCTTGCTGACCGACGTGGAGTCCACCGAACAGTTGTCGTCTGCCACGGGCTCGGCCCGCACCACCGACCTGGGCCTGGGCGGCTTGGCCTTGGGGGCGGGCGGTGGCTTGGGTGGTTTGGGCTGGAGCAATACCAATGAGGGCAAGGTGATCGCCGCCGCCTTTTTGGATGCGCACAACCAACTGGTGACCCAGTTGCGGACCTTAGCCGCTAAGCCCCTGCCGCCGTTGACGCCGGTGCGCTGAGCCTCAGGGCAACAGTTCGCGCACCAACTCCGGTGGGCGGCACAGGCGGGTGCCTTTGGGCGTGACCACAATCGGGCGATTCAACAACACCGGGTGGGCATGAATGGCCGCGATCAGCGCGTCCTCGCTCAGCGCGGGGTCGCCCAGCTTCAGCTCGCTGTAGACCGCCTCTTTGCTGCGCATCAACTCGCGCACGGGCAGGCCACAGGCTTTGACCAAGGCCTTGAGCTCAGCCACCGACGGCGGACTTTGCAGGTAATCAATGACTTTTGGTGTCAGCCCTGCTTCTTGGATCAGGGCCAGCGCCCCGCGCGAGTTGCTGCAGCGGGCGTTGTGATAGATCGTGATGTTCATGGGTCGTCATTGTCGCCCGGCCGCTGCGGCGAGAATGCAGGCATCACGATGGGGACCACATGCTCGTTGACAGTTTGATTCTGGGCGCAGCGGCGCTGGGGGCCGGTGTGCTCAATGCGATGGCGGGCGGGGGCAGTTTCTTGACCTTTCCGGCGCTGGCCTTTACCGGGGTGCCGGTGATTGCCGCCAATGCCACCAGTGCGTTGGCGGTGTGCCCAGGTTACCTGGGCAGTGCCTTGGGTTTCAAGGCCGAGTTGGCCGCATTGCCGCGGGCGCGTTTGGTGCGAGAGGGCCTGGTTTGCGCCTTGGGTGGCTTGGGTGGCGCGGCGCTGCTGCTGGTGACACCAGCTAAAGTTTTTTCGGCTGTGGTGCCGTGGTTGCTGCTCTTTGCCACGCTGCTCTTCGCGCTGGGCCCCAAGTTGCTGGCGCAGCGGCAGGCGCACTTGGCCGCTGCGCAAGTCCCGTCTGGCTCGACGGGTTTGTCACGCTGGCTGGGCCTGGGCGCAGTGGCGGTGTATGGTGGCTACTTCAACGGCGGCTTGGGCATCTTGCTGATGGCGCTCTACACCGTCACGGGCGAGCGCGACATCCACACGGCAAACGCCTTGAAGAACCTCAATTCGCTGGTGTTGTCAGTGCTGTCGGTGCTGGCATTTGCCTTTGCCGGAGCCATTGCCTGGCCTCAAGCATTGGGCATGGCGGTTGTGGCGACAGCCGGAGGTTACATTGGCGCACGCTGGGCTAAGCGCATGGCCATTGGGCAGGTGAGGGCCGTCGTCATCGCCACGGGGTTGATCATGTCATTGGTGTTTTTCTGGAGGATGTGAACATGAAGATTTGCATTTATGGAGCGGGTGCTATTGGCGGCCTCATTGGCACACGTCTCGCGGCCACCGGCCAGCATGATCTCAGCGCGGTGGCGCGCGGTGCTACTTTGGCAGCCTTGCAAACTCAGGGCTTTCGGGTGCAATCGGCCGCTGGGCTGATCAGCGGGCCGGTGCAGGCCGAGCAAGATCCGGCGCGCTTGGGCCCGCAAGATGTGGTGGTGATCGCCGTCAAGGGTGGTGCCCTGCCCAACATCGCAATGAGCATCGCACCGCTCTTGGGGCCGGACACCGTGGTTTTGCCCGCACTCAACGGGGTGCCCTGGTGGTTTGGGGAGAGCCTGCCGGCCTTACAGGGGCTGGAGCTGCCGGCGGTGAACCCAGGAGGAACCTTGTCCGAAGCGATTGCCTTGAAGCATGTCGTGGGCTGCGTTGTGCATGCTTCGGCCTCCTGTCCAGAGCCAGGCCTGGTACACCATCGCATGGGTCAGGGTTTGATCATCGGGGAGCCCCTCGGCGGGGTCTCTGAGCGCTTGCAGGCCCTTGCGGCGGCGCTGCGAGGTGCCGGTTTTGAGGTGACCGAATCCCCGCGCATCCAACAAGACGTTTGGTACAAGCTCTGGGGCAATATGACCATGAATCCGATCTCTGCGCTGACGGGAGCCACCTGCGACCAAGTCTTGGCCGACCCGCTGCTGCGAGAGTTTTGCAGCGCCGCCATGCGTGAGGCCGCAGTCATTGGCGAGCGCTTGGGATGCCCGATTGCCCAGTCCCCGGAGGATCGGCATGCGGTGACGCAAAAACTCGGTGCCTTCAAAACCTCCATGCTGCAAGACGTGGAAGCGGGGCGCAGCATCGAACTGGACGCTATCGTTACCTCAGTGCAGCAAATTGGGCAGGTGTTGGCCGTGCCCACGCCCTTCATCAATGCCTTGCTGGGCATGACCCGGGTGTTTGCGCGGCAGCGGGGGCTCTACTGAAGCCTGAGTACCGATTTGCGCTTGCAGGTGTCCGACGCCTTGGCACAGGAGGCTGCCTGACCTCGACCGAGGTGCTTGACCTCGAATGATGGCCAGAGGGGCGGTGCTATCATCGCCCGCGTTGGTGCCTGGCCTGCCCACTCGGGGCGGCTGGGGTAAACGGGAATCAGGAGGGTGCGTCTCAGCGAGACAAGCCTCACCTGAGCTGCCCCCGCAACGGTAAGCGGACGGAGCTGTTCTTTCAGCCCCCGCTCGTGCACACAGTCACTGGAGCCTTTGGGCTTTGGGAAGACAGCACGGGTCGCCTCCGCCAGCCCGGATACCGGCCAACAGGGTGGCCCAGCTTGTCTCAAGCCGGGCCGTTGACAGGCGCTTGCGGGGAAGCTTGCGCCTGGGTTTTGTCCTGTCTGGTTTCCCCATGTTGTCTTCTTCCTTGCGTCTGGCACGCCCGTACTTGGCTGCGCGCGTGGCGCTGCCATGCGCCCGAGTGTCTGCTCTGTCTGTGTTGGCCGTGGCCGTGTCATTGGCCACAGCCACCGCCGCCCAAGCCCAATCGACCACGAATCAACTCGACCAAGTGGTGGTCACCGCCACCCGCATGCCCCAGCGTCTGGGTGATGTGTTGGCCGATGTCACTGTCATCACCCGCGCCGAGATTGAGCGCCAAGCCTTTGGTGGCTTGGCGGATCTGCTGGTCAACGCCGGCTGTGTGGAGGTCTCTCGCACCGGCGGCCCCACCAGCACCACGTCGCTGTTTTTGCGCGGGGCGGAGAACCGCCACACGGTGTTGCTGGTGGACGGCGTGCGCGTGGACAGCCAAGCCACCGGCGGCGCGGCTTGGAACACCATTCCGCTCGCGCAGATTGAGCGCGTTGAAGTGCTCAAAGGCCCGGCCAGCGCGGTCTATGGCTCTGACGCCATTGGCGGCGTGATCCAGGTCTTCACCCGCCGCAGCGACGGCCCTTTGATGGCCGACTTAGGGCTAGCCGCAGGCTCCCAAGGCACCGTCAAGCTGGAGGCCGCAGTGCGCGGTGGCAACAAGAGCTTTGACCATGCCGCCAGCGTGAGCGTGGAGCGCAGCAATGGCTTCAATGCCACCAACGAGAAGAGCCAGTTCTCCTACGTGCCGGATCGCGACGGCTATCGCCGCGCTAACGGCAGCCTGCGCTTGGGCGCGGAGGTCAGCAGCGGCCACCGCCTCTCGCTGGTGGCCCTGAAGAACCGCACCGACAGCCAGTACGACGGCTCGCGCAGCAAGCCCTTGGTGGACGACCATGCCATCACCAACACCACGGCGGCTCGCCTGGCTTGGGATGCGCAATGGAGCCGCGAGTTGCGAACCGAGTTGAGCTTGGGCGAGGGCCGCGACGCCTATGAGACCAGCCCCTCGGTCTATCAAACCGAAACTCGCATTCGCAGCCTCGCCTTGAACGGCAGCTACCAGCTGGGCGGTGGACACCAAGTGAACGGCTTGGTGGAGCACCGTGAGAACCGCCTGGACAACGCTGGTCTGCGTGGCGGCCCCAGCAGCAGTGGCACCCAAACGGGCGTGGCCTTGGGCCACCTTGCACGCTGGACACCCGCGCTGCAAACCCAGTTGCATGTGCGGGCAGATGACGACTCTGAGTTTGGCGTGGCCAACACCGGCACGGCCGCCTTGGGCTATGCGCTGACCCCCAGCCTGCGCCTCATGGGCTCGGTGGGCACCGCATTCAGGGCACCCACGCTGTACCAGCGTGGTTCGGTCTATGGGCCGGACCTCAGCAAACCTGGTGTCAGCGCACTGAAGCCCGAGCGTGGCCAGAACTTGGAGCTGGCCTTGCGCTACAGCCAAGAGGCCCTGAGCCTTAGCGCCACAGCCTATCGCAACCGCATCAGCGACTTGATCGTCTTTGGCCAAGCCGGTGCGTGCAGCAGCGAGTTTGGTTGCTACGAGAACGTGGCCCGTGCTCGCTTGCAAGGCCTGCACGTCGAAGCCCAATACGGCCTGGGCGACTGGTTGCTGAGCGGCAGTGTGGATGCGCAATCTCCCAAGGATGTGGACAGCGGCAAGCTGCTGGCCCGCCGCAGCAAGCTCTTTGGCACGCTGCGTGCGCAGACCAAGCTCGGTGCCCTCACCCTGGGTGGTGGCGTGCAGGCCTCAGGCCAGCGCTATGACAACGCCAGCAACACCACGCCCTTGGGCGGCTACGCCATCGTCAACCTGGACGCGCAATATGCGCTGCAGCGCGACCTGAAGCTGAGCCTGAACCTGGACAATGCCTTTAACCGCGTTTATCAGGTGGCCAATGGCTACAACCCGGCACCACGCTCGGTGATGCTGGGCCTGCGCTGGACACCGTCCTTGTAATCGCCGCGCCCCTCCCATGCACGCCAGCCCCCTGCGCCACGCCCTCACGCTGCTCAGCTTGAGCGGCGTGCTGCTGGTGGCTTTGGTGGTGTCGCTGGCCACGGGCAGTGTGGAGCTGCCGCTGGCGCACATACCGGGCTGGTTATGGCAGCCGGATGGCAGCATGCAGGCCGATGTGCTGCACCGCTTGCGCCTGCCGCGTGCAGGCGCTGCCATGGCCACGGGGGCCTTGCTGGCTTTGGCGGGGGCTTTGATGCAGGTCTTGCTGCGCAACCCCTTGGCGGACCCTTATGTCTTGGGGCTCTCTGGCGGTGCCGCCTTGGGCGCACTCAGCGCCCTGGCCGTGGGGGCCAGCGTGCTGGTGGTGCATCTGGGCGCGTTTGCCGGGGCCTTGGTGGTCATCGTCACGGTGTTTGGTTTGGCCCACCATGACCTGGGTCGGCTGGAGACCATCAGCAGCCAAGACCCGTCACCCCGCCTGCTGCTGACCGGGGTGATGATGTCCTCGCTGGCCATGGCCGGCGTGAGCCTGCTGCTGAGCTTGGCACCGAATGAGCGCCTGCGCGGCATGTTGTTCTGGATGATGGGCGATCTCTCTGGCGCCGATGTGCCCCTGTGGGTGCTGCTGGCCCCCCTGGCGCTGGTGCTCTTGCTGTGGCCCTTTGGCCGTGAGCTGAACCTCTTGCTGCGTGGCCCTGGCCCCGCCCAGATGTTGGGCGTGCCGGTGCGCCGCTTGCGCATCCTCATCTACGTGGTGGCCTCGGCGGCGGCTGCACTGGCCGTGGCCACGGCAGGCAGCATCGGCTTTGTGGGCCTGGTGGTGCCGCACGCCTTGCGCCTGGTCTTGGGCAACGACCAGCGCTTGCTGCTGCCGGCAAGCGCCCTGGTCGGCGCGGCGTTCTTGCTGCTGGCCGACACCCTGGCGCGCACCGTGGCCGCCCCCCTGCAATTGCCGGTGGGCGTGATCACGGCCTTGGTGGGCGCGCCTGTATTCATCGCCTTGCTGCGCAAAGGGGCCAGCCGATGAGCGAGCCGCTGCTGCAGGTCCATCAACTGTCGGTGGCCGTGCCGCTAGGTGCCGGCCTGCGCCCGCAGCGCGTCCTCGTCCAAGGCCTGAGCTTTAGCGCCGAGCCCGGCCAGTTCTGGTGCCTGCTGGGGCCCAATGGTGCGGGCAAGACGCAGTTGCTGCACACCCTGGCCGGTGCGCGCCCGTCCACTGCCGGTGAGGTTCACCTGGGCGGCAAGCCTTTGGCGGACTGGCCCTTGGTGGAGCAAGCCTGTTGGCGGGGCTTGGTGCCCCAATCCGTGCACGACGCCTTCAGTGCCACGGTGCTCGAGGTGGTCTTGCAAGGGCGGCACCCGCATTTGTCACGCTGGCAGTGGGAGGGCGTCTCTGCACATGCGCTGGCCATGGCGGCGCTGGAGCGTGTGGGCCTGGGCAGCTTGGCCGACCGCGATGTGACCACGCTGTCTGGCGGCGAGCGCCAGCGCGTGGCCTTGGCCACCGTGCTGACCCAAGACCCGCCTCTGCTGCTGTTGGACGAACCCTTGGCCCATCTAGACCTAACCCAGCAGCAGCGCATGCTCCGCCTGCTGGCCCAAGAGGTGCGCGAACGCCAGCGCTGCGTGCTGATGTCCGTACACGACCTGAGTTTGGCTCAGCGCGTTGCCACCCACGCGCTGTTGATCATGGCTGGAGGCCGGGTGCTTGCTGGGCCTGTCGACGAGGTCATGACCCAGGCCCAACTCAGCGTGGCTTTTGGCCACCCCATCACCTTGTTGGAGACCCAGGGTCAGCGGTGGTGGCTCCCCGCCTGAGCCACCCATGGTCATATGCTCACGCCGCAGCGCTGAGCATGCCGCTTGTTGCATGGGTGGTCCATGATGCAGCGGCTTGGGCATAGAGTTGCTGGGCGAGGCTGGCGATGGCGGACTTGCCGCTACGCTCCGTGTCATTGGCCGCGGGCTCATCGCCAAAATAGGCGCGGCCCAGGCCAGACACCTCCAGTGGTGTGGGCATGCTCTCTTCATCCATACCGAACTGCGGCATCACTTGGGTAGCGTCCACCTCTAGCGGCTTGTCGTTCAGGCCCATGGACTCACTGTCAGTCTTGATCTTGTCGGTCAGAACCTTCAATTCCGACTTGCTGATCGAGCCGTCACCGTCGGTGTCCAGTTGAGCAAACATGTCGTCGGGCTCTTTTTGGCCGCCGATGGCCGGACGTGCCTCTGCAAATGCCAAGGTCGAGGCTGGGGGCTGCAACAACTGCTTCATGCCTTGGTCCAGCTCGTCGAAGGACAGGCTGCCGTCGGCGTTCCCATCCATCTTGCTGAAAATCTTCTTGCTGTCCTCAAAGCTGGCGCCGGTCTTATCGGCAACTTTCTTCAGCAAGTCATTCAGTTCGTTCTGGTCAACGCCCTTGCTGCCGTCGGTGTCCACCTTGGCAAACATTTTCTGGGCGCGTTGACTGTTGGCGGTGGCCCAGGCATTGGTGGATCCGCCGATCCCGCTGATGGTGCTCATGGTTCATTCCTTTCAAGGAAAGTGGGAGGGTTGCCACCCGAGGCCGTGAGGTCCGAGCGACAAGTCGATTCTGGGAAGGAGGCGTATCAGCGAGTTGTCGGCTTTGTACCGAGCTTGATACAGAAGGGGGCTTCAAGCGCAGAGCAATAGGGGCGGTGCCTGCTATTTCTGCGCTTCCTTGCAAGCTGTGCATTTCTACACTGCTGGAGGCATATGGGACGGCCGATGAACTCCAAGACCTGCATATTGATGGTTGACCACGACGCACGGGCCACCGAGCAGCTTGCGGACTACCTCGCGCGTTTCAACCTGCTGGTCCACACGGCGCAAGATGTGCCGGGCATGCGCCGCCAATTGGCCGAGCACAGCATTGATTTAGTGGTACTGGATCATCTGCTGCCTGGCACCGAAGGCCTGGCCGTGCTGGCAGAGGTCAGGGTACGGGCTCGACTCCCCCTCATCATTCTCAGCGAACCGACCAGCATCATCGACCGCATCATGGCCTTGGAGGGTGGGGCCGACGACTTCATAGAGAAGCCCTGCGAGCCACGCGAACTGGTAGCACGTATCCACGCCGTGCTGCGCCGCAGTGGCAGTGGCGCAGCGGCCATGAACAGCAAGACTAGCGGTGATGTGGTGTGCTTCGACGGCTGGGTCCTATATCGCGATGACCGCAAGCTGGTCTCACCCGCGGGGCAGGTGGCTCTGCTGTCTAACGCTGAATTTCGCTTGCTCAGCACTTTTTTGCAGACTCCACGCCGCTTATTCAGCCGAGACCAGCTCATGGCCCAGGCGCGTGGACGTGCCATGGACGCATTTGACCGCAGCATTGACCTGTTGATCTCTCGGCTGCGTCACAAACTGGCGCAGGACGGCGAAGATTCTTCGCTGATCAAGACCTGTCTCTTATACACATCTAGATGTGTATAAGAGACAGACAGTAGGCAGTATGAGTGGTTGGCAAGTCAGTATAAGCACCAGATAAACAGGAANCCCAGCGTCAGCAGGGTATAGCAGGCCCAGGCCCAAGGGCTGGCCCACCAGTGGGGGTGGATAGTCAGGCTCAGTTGGGAGATGGTCTCGCCACGCTGATTACCGGTGGCCAAGCCATACTGCAACTCGTAATGGCCCGGTGCCAAGCCCGAAAACTCAATCGGCAAAGAGGCTGGCTGCTCGCGCCACTGCTCGTTGTGCCCCAGCAGGCGATAGCGCACATTGACCGGCGTATGCAGGGCGCTGCCCAGGGCACCCACCTCGAATCGAATCAGGCCGGTGTCGCGGGGCAGGCTGAGCGCATCCTTATCCCAATTTGTCCACCCTTGGTCATTGAGTGCATAACGCTGTACCTCAGGGGCTGGCAATGGCATGGGCGAGGTCACAGCCGCTGGATTGATCGCCACCCATCCCACCAAGCCACCCATGTAAATGCGACCGTCGCTTCCGCTGGCGCAGGCACCTTCGTTGAAATCAGCCCCTTCTTGGCTGCCATTCACCCCCGAAAACTGCACGTTGCGATTGGCATCGACCCGCACCAGGCCTTGGCTTGTGCCGATCCAAAGGGCTTTCGAGCGATCTTGGAACATGCAATAGGGGAGCAGACCCTGCAGTGCGCTGGCGGGTAGGTAGGTGCTTGTGGTGCCGAGCTTGCCCTCTGGAGTGATCTGTATATCTTGAATAGTGCCGTCGGCGGTGAGCACCAGCCATCGGGCGGGGCTGTCTTGCAAGGCATGGGCGACATGGCCCGATGCTGAGGGGACTGCTGGAGTCTCTCCAAGCGCATCGAACTCACCGGTGCTGAGATTGAAGCGCCACCAAGATGTCCCGTTCGCCAGCACTGCATTGTCGGGCTGGCCTGAATGTTCAGCAGATTCGGAGAAGGCGCGAAGTCTGGTGATGGGGAATAGTCCGGGAGGGCGATAGCTTCGAAGCTGGTTCGTTTCGGTGTCGAGTTCACCTACTTCAGCTCTTGTAAAGTACATGAGCCTGCCAGGAATGAACTCTGAAAAGTGGTCAGCTTGGGAATGAATCGTTCGAGGGTTCAGCAGATAACGACGGGACAAGACAGTGTCCACCCCTCCCGACACGGTGTGCTGCAACAGCGTGATGGCGTTTTCAGCAAAGAGGGTTACCCCCGAGCGGCCGCAATGCCATCGCCGTGTGTCACTTGGAATTGGTTTGGACCACAGCGTATGCGCGTCTCCCAGGATCTGCAAACCCATTTGCCCCTGGGCAGACAGCACCCAGAGTCCACCGGCACTTGACGGGCACAGCCCGCTCACATCGTTGCTGAAAGAGCGTGTTTCATCCGGATGGACGTTGAAGGACTGCACCGGCCTTTGCTTGTCCACTGGGGTGGCCTGAAGCCAATCACCTCGTAAGATCCAACGGGTGGCGTGTCCCTCATGGTTGGTTTCGAGCACCGCGCGAACAGGGGGTTGCAGATTGTTGGAGGGACTCTTCAGCCAACGGCCATCCAGGCGCTCTAGCTCGCCATTGTCGTTAGCGGCGACAAAAGAGGCCCCTCCGGCGTAGAGATAGGCACCTTCGGAGCGCCGATTGATCCGCCAGTGGGTATTGGCCGGCATCTCTGCCAAGATGGGGCGTAGCTTCTCGTTCATGGCCACTTGCGGAGTGACGGTGCGGCGCTCGAAATCAATTTCGACTACACCTTGGAGGGTAGACATCCACGCGGTGGTGGTGGACTTCGCGAGCAAGACCGACTGGGCTTCCAAGGTTGCGAAGTTATTTTGGAACGAACCTCGCTGCAACTTCAGGCTGCTGCTCCAGGCGTCACGGAACCGGTAGGCTTTGGCCTCAACACGTTCGCGGTTAATCATCAGCCACATGGCGGTTCCGCTTTGGCAGGTCAGACCCATTTGTAGCCGACGGTCCTGACTATCCTGGGTTGCGATGATCTTTCTGCGGCCAGTTTGCAGGTCAATATGAGTCAGTTCACCGCCGCCGATTTCTTCAACAAGAACGATGGATCGTTCGTCCAAAACGCACCACGAGCGCTGGCTGGGCGACAGTTTGTCACTGCCATTCAGAGGCCTAGGGGTTTGCCATCCGCTGCCATCACTATGGCTGGCTTTGAAGGTATGGTGAATGAGGTCGTATGCTATGAGACGAGGCCCTGACCCTATAAAGAGAGTATCACCTTGCGCATGCAAGAGGCCGACCCGCGTGAGGGGTTGCTCTGTCCTTGGTGCATCGGCTTTGCCCGGCGCTGCGCTGTCTTCAAAGGGTAACGACAGCGGAGCAGACAGGCGAATGCCGTCATACCACTGAAGGCCCGCTTCCCCCCCAATCCAGACGCGCCCGAAACGATCTTGGGTCACGGCCAGCACATAGCCGACTTTCAAGCCGTCATCTTGTGACAGTGAGAAGCTGCGATTGGCCTTGAGCACGCGCAAGGGTTGCCATTGCTTGACCGCTTCTCGCGAGACTTGAGGCGGTGCCAACTGCGTGGTGACAACGCTGGGAGCCTCCGCTGCGGGGCTGTCAGTGGCCGCAGCTGCGGTCGTCGCAGCCATCCAACACAGCAGAAGAACGCGTATCAGGGCAAGCATGGCCGAGCTGATGTGGGAGCTTCCCCGGAAATCAGCTCAGGCGCAAGCCCGGCCACCTTGGGCTCATGGCGTCGCAGGGAACTGCCGCCCACAGTCGAGGCGTCGAAACGAGCGACGAGCTATTGCCAACAACATGGTGTGCTAACCAGATCAAGTAGTGCATTGAAACAACTTGTCACCTCGGCGGAGGTGCTCGACCATTGTGGCATGACCAGCCCTCACACCGTTGATGTTAGCGGTAGGCCACCTCAGCTTGAGCAAGAAACCGCACTGTCGCGCGGGCGGGCCGTGAAGTATCAAGCCTGGAGGGGCTCGTGGCGGTGCCCCACAGCCGCTCAGAGTCTGCGGGGCACTTTTGCCTCAGTCGCCAAAAATCACAGGCTTACCGGCGCTGACCCAGCCTTCTAGCTGCGGGCCATAAACCTCGTCAATGCGGTTGCGCCGCACCTTGAAGGTGGGCGTGATGAAGCCGTTGTCGACGGTCCAGGGGGTGGTAATCACAGTCAAGCAATCCAGCCGCTCATGCGGGTCCAATTTGGCATTGAGTGCGGCCAAATGAGCCTCCAGCCCGGCACTCAATGCCTGACGCTCGGCTGCACTGCTGCACGCCACGGTGGGGGCCAGCAGCGCAATGCCGACAGGCTGGCTCATATTGGCCCCAGTGACCACACAAGCCTCTATGCCCGGGTAAGCGCCCAATTTGTCTTCGATGGGCGCTGGGGCCACATACTTGCCCTTGCTGGTTTTGAACAGGTCTTTGACACGCCCGGTGATGCGTACGCAGCCATTGGGGTCAATGGAGGCCTTGTCGCCGGTGCGGAACCAGCCGTCCGCCACTGGCCTTGCAGAGGTTGCTGGCGGGCGCAAATAGCATCCCAGCCTTCGTAGTCGTGGCGTGCATCGTCCGGAGAGAGGGGGTAGCTGAAGCATGGCATGCCGGCAGGAACCCCGGGCTTCATCTCGGCCCAACCATCTAGCTTGCCGATGAAGCAGGCTCGTGCCTCACTGTGCGCCAAGATCTGGGCAATGGTGTCAGGGGCGAGGGTGGGATACAGGGGCACTGACACATAACCGGCCATCCAAATGGCCCAATCGCTCAGCAACCACCACGCACAATTCTTAGACAGGATGGCCACTTTGGCACCGGGCTCCCAACCCTGAGCCTGACCCATGCTTTGCAAATGGGCTGCCATGCGCCGCACTTGGTCGCCAATCTCAGCCCAGGTGAACTCCTTGAGTTGCCCGTTGCCCATGGGCTGGGTGAGCACCACATGCGTTGGCGCGGTGCTCTCCCACCGGTACAGGCATTGCAGAGCAAGAGTGTCAGCGGCGATGTGGGACATTCAAAAAATCTCCGTGAAAGGTTGCAAGGTGGACATTGGTGTACTGCATGTTGCGCCTGCCACGCAGCCACCATGTCGGCCGACGGCGAGCGTTGCCAATAGGCGAAAAAGGCAACAGCGGGCGCAAGCATACAGCGGCTGATTCACTGGGACGCTGTCATGGTTGCTGGGAAAGAAAAATGGTAGTCCCACATTTTATTAGTGGCGTTATTGATGGTTCCTCCAAGGGCTAAGAGTACTCAATCAATAGCTAGCGGGCAAGCTTCTTGGTATAGCCCAAGATGAGTACATCTCGTGTCATTGGGGGCGTGAAGTGTACCGAACCAAAAATAATCTTCAACCAGTATTTTGGCGGGTTGCTCTTTAACTCATAGATGATTTTATGAATCCCACTGAAATACAAAACAAATGGGTTCAGAACAATATCTGGTTGATGGGTTAAGCCCACGGGTGGCTTTTCTTCTCGGGGTTTCACATAGGTGCCAAACAGGCGATCCCAAAACATGTAAAGCGTACCAGCAAGATTAACTGCCTCTTCACCTTCAATCGCAGAATGGTGGGTGTAATGGTATACACCTGCACCATAAAAATCAGAAATCCTCCGAACCACAACATTGTGATAGGCGAACTTGTAAAATGCGGAGGCGTGACTGAATTTTCCAACCAGCAGACCACAAGCATGAAAAGCCAATGTTTCAAGGAATAAGGGCTCGGCATGAAAAAGCTTGGTCAATGCCAGGGTCAGAAAAATCGCTGGCACCCTGAAAAAAATGATGTCAAATGCAAATGCAGGACCGATACCCAAGGAGTGCAAGACTTCAGCAGAATGGTGCACACGATGAACCGTATACCAAAGAAATCTTGAGTAATGACACACCCAATGCTTGGCGTAGGTAACAAAATCAACCAAAAGGATAGCAAACAAGAAACTCAATGGATAAGGTAACTCAACAAGTGTTGGCACCGATTTAAGCCAATCCATAATGGATGCGTCCAATTTTCCATACAAGTCATCAAGGGTTGTGAATGAGCCATTAATCAGGTAAGAAATGGCACCTACGGCATAAACCAAAGCAGCAGCCATCGCCAAATCAAGCAAATTTGTCAAACTGTGGCTGAGCATAATGGCCTGAAACTTCGCCTTCCCTTCGTTATCAAAGGATGATATCGTCGATCGGTACAAAAAATAGGCGAAGCAGGAGGTATAAACTAAGAAGAATGCGATCACCCCTTTCATCAAGTAGTAAAAATAGGGGCTTGTGCTCCAAAAAATATGATCAAAGGTCTGAGGTTGGCTCAATGCCTTTTCGATGAGCGCTACCATGCTGGAACCATCATCGAAATATGTATCAAAATACCCGTAAAAAATGCAAAAACCAATAATCAAAGAAAAAATTGGGTTCAGGTTAAATTTTCGAAAATCTCGTTGGAATAAATTTCTAAACATCATCTTGCCATTCTTGCGAAGTAAGTGAAGTTGACACGGCAAAGGCAAATAGGGAAGTTTCAACTATGGCGTTATATCAATCATAGTGATACGGCCACTCAAAGAAGCGTCGAGTCTATGAGCTGGCCAGTGCTTGAAAAGTTGACTTCTTTATTTCTTTTGAATAGCCCAAGATCAGCGTATCGCGGGTGTTGGGTGGCACAAAATGCACTGTGCCAAAGAGGATTGGAAGCCAGTATATTGGCGGGTTGTTCTTTAACTCATAGATGATTTTATGAATCCCGCTGAAATACAAAACAAATGGGTTCAGGATAATATCTGGTTGATGGGTTAAGCCGACAGGAGGTGCATCCTTCGGAGGTGGTAGAAATGTGCCAAAAAGGCGATCCCAGAACAAGAAGCCCATGCCACCAATATTGTTGATTTCTTGCCCTTCAACGGCAGAGTGGTGGGTATAGTGATATACACCACCACCATAAAAACTGCTAATGGCTCTGACGAATTTGTTATGGTACGCGAAATGATAGAACGCCGAAGAATGGTTAAATTTCTCTATGAGGACACCGACGAAAGTGACAACCAAGGTCTCGATGAACAGGGGTTGCTCGGAGAAAATTTTGGTGGCAGCCAGCGTTAGGATGAATATAGGCAGGCGCAATATAAAATCTAGTGCGAAGGCCGGTCCAATTCCAAATGGGTGCATCAGCTCTGCGGTATGGTGTATGCGGTGAACGACGTACCACAAGAATCTGGATTGATGCGTCAACCAATGCTTGATATATTGAGGAAGATCAGCCAGCACAATGGCGGCAAAAAATCCGAGTGGATACGGCAACTCAATGAGCGTGGGGATGCTCTGAAAAAGCGCACCAAGATTTTCCGTGGCGGCGGTAATTGCGGTGTCTAAGCTGAGGTAACGGCCGGAAAATAGATAGAGTATGCCGCCAAATGCAGAAAATATGAAAAACGTGATGATCAAGTCGATCGCATTGGCCAATGCATGTGACAAAACAATGGCCTTGAACTTGCGCCGCTCATCAGGTGCCGTCTTTTTGAGCATCAAGGTATAGGAAAAATAGGCATGCCCAGCGATGTAAAGCATAGTGGCAGCCACCAAGCCGTACATGACCCGGCTAAGATCCACAGCTCCAAAATGATGTTGATAGGCGGCAGGGTTTTTCAGGGCTTGTTCAATAATGCCGTTGAGTTTGGCACCTGTGTCGAAATAAAAATCGTAGACCCCGAAGGCGAGGCATACCACCAAGAGAGCGGATAGTTTGACAGGCCAGTCAAAGGCCCTGAAATCTTTGCTCGCGAGCTGGATAATTCGATTCATGATGGGTGACGAAGAGTCGATATCTAGGCGAGAGGCTCGTGGTCAATTCTTCCTGGCGTGAGCGTCTGTGGCATCACGAGGCTGTGAGCCTCTTGCTGTATGAAAGTATTAGTTCGTCCTGAGTCACCGGTGGGGTGAAATAAACCGATCCAAACACAATGGAAAACCAATATCGAGGGTGATTATGCTTTAATTCAAAGCAAATCTTGCGTAGTCCACTGAAGTACAGTACCAATGGGTTCAAAACGATGTCTGGTTGATGCGTCAGTCCAACTGGTGGAGTGTCGGGTCTTGGCTTCAAATAGGTTCCAAATACCCGATCCCAAAACATAAATATATTGCCAGACAGGTTTTTGACTTCTTCGCCTTCTACGGCTGAGTGATGCGTGTAGTGGTAGATGCCGGAACCAAAAAAGTGGCTGAGCACATGTATCAAGCGATTGTGGTAGGCAAACTGGTAGAAGGCAGTGGTGTGGCTGAATTGGCCCACGAGTAAGCCTAATGAATAAAAGACCACGGTTTCAATGAATAGTGGCTCATTTGAAAAAATTTTGCTCAACACCAGCGCCAACAGAATTGTTGGTGTTTTGAGTAAGAAATCGAACCCGTACACCGGGCCTGTGCCCATGACATGCAAATACTCTGGTGTGTGGTGCGAGCGATGCACCACATACCATAGAAATCTTGACTCATGCACCAGACGATGCTTCAGATAGATGACCAAGTCCGTTGCCAAAATTGCAGTTAAAAAACTGAGTGGATACGGCAGTTCAACAATGGTTGGTACTGATTCGAAAAAATGATTGATAGAGGCACTCAAAGCTCTGCTTGCGTCATCGAGTGTCAAAAAATCGCCTGTGAAAATATATATAAGACTGCCAGATATAATGAGTGCCAAAGGTGTGAGAATAAGGTCGAATAAATTCGTCAAGCCGTGCGAAAGAACAATAGCCTGAAATTTGACGCGCTCGGAGTTTGGAATATATTTCAGTGTGGCTCGGTACGAAAAATAGGCGAAGAAGGCTAGATATAAAGCAAGACAGCCAATCAGCCCCATCATCACGGGTAAGAAATAGGGGCTGTTGTGCCAATTGAACAAGTGCAAGATGGCGTGAGGTTCGGTTTGGGCCTTGGCAAAAATGTCGGTTAACGGAACCCCTGTCTCATCGATGTACAGAATGAACAAGCCGTAAGCAAGCGAAAACACAGCCATCAAAGAAAAGATTGCTCTTAAATCTAATTCTCTGAAGTCTACCAGCAGTTTTTGTTGTAGGCCTTTTTTCATGCTACATCTATAAGATGCTGAAGTTCAATTGAGGAATTCGAGAACGGCCTGACTGACGGCCTCTGGTTGATCCATATGAGAGCCGTGTTTGGCATTGGCGATCATGTGCAGTCGGCTGGCGCTCAGGCGGCTCACCAGATTTTCGGCCTCACATTGGTCGTGAACGGTGTCAAAACTTGAGCTTATCACCAGTTTTTCCGCTCGGATATCTTTCTCTCCGACGATGTCGCGGTCAAAGTCCCCACGCTTTTGATAGGCTCTCAAATGCTTGGCATACATGCGTCGCCCTGGGATATTTAAAATATTAAAGACACCGTTAACGTAATTTTGGTAGGGCGGCTTGAGATAGTTGTTGTTTAATTCTTCTTCGACCAAGAATCTAGGCAATATATACCTGCTGAGGGTTTCCATGCCGGGAAGTTCCTCAACCAAAGGCTGCGGGCTATAGTCTCGCCCAGCACATTTGCCGCCGTAGGCATTGAGCAAAATNATGTCGGGGGGCAAGGTCTCAAGCACTTTGGCCGCAGCTTGCACCGGCAACGGCTTGCCCAGCAAGGCTTGGGATTGGGGCCGCAGTTGCAAAAACTGGGTGAGTTGGGCGGCGTTGAAGGCCATGATTTTGGGGCTCTTCCAGCCTTGGGCCACCTCATCCATCAACTGGGGACAAGGCAGAGACTTGAGCACCGCTCGCATGCTCATGCCCGTCTTGGTGTGGTGTTCGCCAATAGCAGCGATATTCGCTCGCGCTCGGCTTAAGTCCAATACCAAGCAGGCCTGCGCAATGCCCGCCTCGCGCAGCGCGCCACTGAGCTTTTGAAAATACTCGGAGTGCGGCGCTGCGCGTTCGGCTGGGCGTGCCAACCAGGCGGCAGCGGGCAGGGCGAGTGCGCCGCCCAACATCAGGCGACGCCGAGACAGGGGGGGCTTGTTAACTGACATCGCTGACTCGCATGAGGGTCTTGAGGTGCTTGTTGAGCAAGCGCCCCTGGGGGTCTAGGCTTTGGCGCAAACGTTCGAAGTCCGGGAGGCGCGGGTAGCGCGCCGCCAGCTCGTCTCGGCCCAAGTCGTGCAGCTTGCCCCAGTGCGGGCGGCCACCATAGCGGCGGAAGATGGGGCCTAAATCACTCGTCAGATAGCCGTACTCTTCACCCTGCTTGGCGTGGCAGGCGATGGAGCAATAGTCGCCGCCGGCAAAGGGCGTCAGCCATGCGTTATCGCCCTTCACATAGCGGAACTCAATCGGGTAGAAGACTTCGTTGCGGCGCTCCAGCGTCGCCAGCACCTCTTTGACGCACTTGATGCCCACCGCACGGGGCACATGAAACTCCGACTCCGTGAAGTGCATGGCGCGCGGTGTGCTCAGCAGCTTGGGGACGGCGCGCGCCAGCAGCGTGTCCAGCGGCTCCAGCCAGATGCGACGCTTCAGCATGAAGCGCGGACGTACCTTGAGTGTGAACTCCGTAATGATGCCCAAAGCACCCAGCGAGACCCGTGCTGCATCAAACAATTCGGGCTCACGCTTGTGGTCGCATTCGTGAACCTGGCCATCCATGGTCACCATGCGAAGGCCGACCACTTGGTCGTGTATGGCGGGCAAGGTCATGCCGGTGCCGTGGGTGGCGGTGGCCATGGCACCGGCCAGAGATTGCACATCGATGTCTGGCTGATTGGAGAGCGCTAGGCCCTGCTCATGCAGCGCCCTGGCCAGCACGCCGATACGGGTACCGGCGTGGACTCGCACTGTCATGGCCTGCCGATCCACGTGGATGATGCCGCTGAGTCTGTCCAGCGACACAATGCTGCCCTCCGTGGGCACCAAGCCGGTGAAGGAGTGGCCTGCTCCCACACAGCGAATTGCCTCTGCAGGCTGCGCGCGCAGCCTCTGGATCAATTCCGCCTCGTTATTGGGTACCCACCAAGACTTGGGCTGAAACTGCTCGGTCTTGGCCCAGTTTTGCCAAGCCCTGACGGGGGCTGCGCCCGACGCACTGTTGCCCGTTTTGGTGGGGGCCTGCGCCAAGGCGGGCAAGGCCCCACCGGCCAGTGCTGCGCCCAGGGCAGCGTTCTGCTTAAGCCACTCGCGGCGTGGTTGGTTCGTCATGGTGTGGTCGTTCTTCATTGTTCGGCTTTGGGTGTCGACATGAAGGCGATGAGCCCTGTCAGTTCCTCGTCGCTGCAATCGGCGCAGAAGCCCATGGCCGGCATGGCTCCAATGCCATGCTTGGTATTGGCCAGCAGGGTGTTCATGCCTTTGTCGAGGCGGGGCTTCCAGTCACGGGCGAGGCCCGTCAAAGGGGCCTTGCTCTCGATGTGGGCATGGCAATTGACGCAGGTGCGCTCATAGATGGCGAGCAAGCGCGCGTCGCTGGGACGCAGTGCCGCCACCTGGGCTAGCTCAGCGGGGCTGGGGGGCGGGGCACTTGCATTGCCACATGCGCTCAACAAAGCGCTGAGGGTCAGAAGGAAAACTCCCCAAATGGTGTTTTGTTTCATGTCAGTTCACTTCAGTAGCTTGCGCGCAGTTCTAAGGCGACCTGGCGAGGGCGCTCCACCGCCGCGTAGGCAGCCCCCAGAGGGGCCGCCTCGTTGCCCACACCCACAACGGGCTGCTCATTGGTAACGTTATTCACCACCAGGCCCAATCCCCAGGTGCGTCCTGCGGTGTCAGGGCCGCTGGTCCAACCCACCCGGGCATCCCAGCGCTGCTTGGCTCCACCAACGCGCCAGAGCGGCGTCACCAAGCACTTGCCTTGCAACTGGGAGTCCGAGTTGCAGCGGTGCTCGCTGCGGTAGGCCCACTGCAGGCCCGCATTGAAATTGCCGCTCCACAGGGCTTGCTGGAAGTCGACGCCCAAGGTGGCGTTGAGCTTGGGCGTTCCCACGGGTTGTCCACTCAGGTCATTGCCCGTGGTGCCGCGGGCGTGGCGGAAGCGCTGGTCGATGTACTCCAGCGCTGCATTCAGCCGCCAACTGCGATCAAGCTGCCATTGGGCCTCCAAATCCAGACCCGTGGCCTTTTGGTCACTGATGGTGACTTGGTAAGTCGGGATGCCGCCAAAGGTGCTGGAGGGCACTACTTCAAGGGTTTGGATGTTGTCGAACTTGTAGTTGAAGAGAGCAGCGCTGTAGCTGATGCCCTGCTCAGGGAACTGCCCTTTGATACCGATCTCGGCATTGGTGACATGTTGCGGGCCCAAGACCGAATTCACCTGCACNAAAATCATTGGTGCCGATTCCGCGCAAATACATGCTAGGCTGCGTCGGCTGGCTGGCCTCCACTTGCAAGCCCGGAATGAAGGTGTCGATGCTGCTGAGGTTGACTGCGCCGAGTTTGGAGATTTGCTCTGCCCCCATCACCTGAATAGCAATGGGCACCGTTTGCAGTTGTTGGTTTCGGCCCTGGCCGGAGACCACCACGGTTTCCACCTTGCTGGTCTCGCTGGGCTTGCCGTCTGTGCCAGCCGCCTTCGCGGCCTCGCCGCTTTGCGCCCACGCGGGGGCTGCAAGCAGCGTCAGCACAGCGAGGGAGACCTGCAGCCGCCGCGGGCAACGTGCTGACCGCAAGGGTGTGTACGAGGCCGAATGCTGTAGAGTCGGAGTGGCAGAGAGGATAGCTTTCATCATGGGTCTCCTGGCGCAAGGCGCTCGGTGGTTGTAGCGATAACTATATTTCTGGTGACCTTTCTTGCAACTTGGGATATTCCCGGGTGCGCAGATGGCCTAGACTGCTGACATGAGCAAGCAAACTGCCACTGTATTGGATCGTCATACAAAGCCGGGTCAGCGCGCGTCGATAGAGGAATCGGCTCCCCCTGATCTTGGGCAAAAAAAGGCCCCCACCCAACAGCGTGCGGTGGAGACCTATGAGCGCATTCTCGCGGCCTGTGGTGAGCTTTTGGGAGAGGTAGGCATTGAGCGTCTATCGACCAATCTCATCTGCCAGCGGGCCGGTATTTCGCCGCCAGCGCTGTACCAATACTTCCCCAACAAGTACGCCATCTTGCATGAGATGGGCATCCGCCTGATGCGGCGTCAGAACGAAATCCTCGCCCCGTGGACCTGCCCCAAGACCATGAGCCTACCCGCCGAGCAGCTCATTGACAGCGTGGTCCAGGTCTTTTTGGCCACCTGGCGTCTGACCGAGGAAATGCCCGCCGGAGTATGGGTGACGCGCGCTTTGCGGGCGGTACCTTCCTTGCAGGATGTGCGTATCCGCTCCCACGATGAAGTCACCAAGATGCTGGTGCAGCCCTTCCTGGAGTCCTACCCCCACGTGCCGGTCAAGCAGGCCTGGCTGCTGCTGCGCTTGGCTGTTGACTCACACTACACAGCGCTCGAACTCTTGTTTGACGACCCTAAGCTGGACCCGCACGAGGTGGCCTATACCATGGCGCGTATGGTGGTCTGCCAGTATGTCGCGCTACGCGACGGTGCTTGATCGTGTGCTCTCGATGGCGACAGGTGCGGAGCCCATCGCAATCGCTGGGCCTGTTGGCTTTGCTGGCTGACCGAGTGCTACGGGGTGAGTATTCGCAGCGCTGAATGAGGTCTAGCGCTTGACAGATAGGGCTCTGGCAGACTCCAGTGAGATGACTTCGCTTCCGAACGGAACGAGCACGTCGGAATATGTTCTCTCCAGACGACACAACCCACCTTGATCCCACAGCAGTACGGTACGCCTTTGGAGCGGCTTGGTCGTATTAGCCGCCATACCGGCCGCGCCCCCGCAGGCCGTTTGGCCTGGAGCGCTTGGGCGCGTATGCGTCGGGTGTGCCGGTGGGTTTGTGCGCTAGGGATGCTGGCTCTTGGCCATGGCGCTATGGCGCAAGCGGCTGCTAGCACCACCGACGACGATGGCCGGGTCGTCACCTTGGCCCGGCCCGCTCAGCGCATCATCAGCTTTGCGCCGCATGCCACCGAGCTGATCTTTGCGGCGGGTGGCGGCGCCCAACTGGTGGGCACCATGCGCTACAGCGACTACCCCGAGGCGGCCAAGGCCGTGCCCATCGTGGGCGACGCTCACGGGCTGGACCTGGAGCGCATTGCCAGCCTGCAACCCGATCTGTTGGTGATCTGGCCCCAGGGCAACTCGGCCGCGCAACTGGAGCGCCTGCGCGCTTTGAAGCTGCCGATGTTCCACAGCGAGCCCCACAGCCTGGCTCAGATTGGCGACAGCCTGCGCCGCCTGGGTGTGCTGATGGGCACCTCCAACATCGCCAGCAAAGCCGCGCAGGCCTATGAGACCGAGCTGCAAGCCCTGCGCGCCCGCTACAGCCAGCGCCCACCGGTGAGCGTGTTCTATCAAATCTGGCACCAGCCCTTGTTGACGGTGAATGACCAGCATGTGATTGGCGATGTGCTGCGCCTGTGCGGCGGCCGCAATGTCTTTGGCAAACAGCCGGTACTGGTGCCGCAGGTCAGCGTAGAGGCCGTGCTGGCCGCCCAGCCCCAAGCCCTGGCCACCAGCACGGGCGAGGGCAAGCTGGACGAAGCCCTGGCCCCTTGGCGCTCCTTCAAACACTTTGCGCCCTTGGCCAAACAAGCGGTCATTGCCGTGCATGGCGATTACATCAGCCGCCACACCCCGCGCATCTTGGTGGGAGCGCGCCGCATTTGTGAAGGGCTGGAGCAAGTGCGCCAAGGCCTGCCGGTCGCAGCGCCATGACCAGCCCCTTCACCGGCCGGCCATTGAATGGCGCGCTGATGGTGCAAGGCTGCACCTCTGATGCCGGCAAAACCACCTTGGTGGCCGGCCTGTGCCGGGTGCTGGCCCGCCAGGGCGTACGGGTCGCACCCTTCAAGCCGCAGAACATGGCGCTCAACAGCGCGATGACGGCCGATGGCGGCGAGATCGGCCGTGCCCAAGCCCTGCAGGCCCAGGCCGCCCGCGTGGCCCCCACCGTGGACATGAACCCTGTGCTGATCAAACCCAGCTCCGACACGGGCGCGCAAATCATCATCCATGGCCAAGCTCGCCACGAGATGGATGCGCGGGCTTATCACGAGTACAAAACTATCGCCTTTGACGCGGTGCGCGAAAGCTGGCAACGCCTGCGACGCGACTACGACGTGGTGCTGGTGGAAGGCGCGGGCAGCCCGGCTGAAGTCAACCTGCGCGACCGCGACTTTGCGAACATGGGCTTTGCACTGCCGCACCGAGTGCCCGTGCTGCTGGTGGCCGACATCGACCGCGGCGGCGACGGCCAAGCCGAGCAATTGCGCGTGGCCGTGCTCGTCTACCCCCGCATCAGCAACCACACCGACCTAGATGCACTGCGCGCCAACCCGGCGCTCGCCGTGAGCTGGGTCGGCCCCGGCCAGCCCATCCCGCCCTGCGACTTGCTGATCCTGCCGGGCAGCAAAAACGTGCAGGCCGACCTGCACTGGCTGCGCGAACAGGGCCACGAGGCGGCGATCCTGCGCCACCTGCGCTACGGTGGCAAGCTGCTGGGCATTTGCGGCGGCTTCCAAATGCTGGGCCGAAGCTTGAGTGACCCCCTCGGCCTGGAAGGCGGCGGCCATGCGGCGGGCCTGGGCCTGCTGGACATGCACACCACCCTGGCCGCTGAAAAGCAGCTCCGACAAGTGCAGGGCCAACTCTGCGGCGCTTGGGCGGGCGAGCAGGCTCAACTCCAAGGTTATGAAATCCACCTCGGCGTGAGCACCGGCCCCGCCCTGCAACACCCCTCCGCATTGCTGCGCGACGCCGACGGCAGCCTGCGGCCCGACGGCGCTTGCTCAGCCGACGGCCAAGTTCTGGGCAGCTACGTCCACGGCCTGTTCGACGAGCCGGCTGCGCAAGCCGCACTGCTGCGCTGGGCCGGGTGGCAAGGGGCCCAAGCGGTGGACTTGAATGCGCTGCGCGAAGCCAGCTTGGAGCGGCTGGCGGATGAGGTGGAGGGGCAATTGGACATGAAGACGCTGCAGCGCTGGAGCCAATCACGTTGATGCTCGGCGTAGCTGCTCGCAGCAGATTTCAGCGCATAGAGCGCCTGCATCCAGTTGTCGTAGTCGGATAACGCTGGGCCTGTATGTTCGGTGCGTGCGCCTGGCGCCTGGCACCTCGTGCCTAGCGCACCGGAGTACGCCAAAGCTTATCTAAACTCACAGCTGGTCAAAATCCTCTGGCTTGCCTGCAGGCACAGCGTCCAATGCAGCCAAAAATTGGCGATCGCTACCCCTTTGGGCGCGCTCGCGCAAATATGTTTCAGTGGACAGGGCAGATACCTTCTCAGCCACAGCGCTGGCAATGAATTGGTTCATCGACGTATTGTCTTGGCTGGCCAAGGCCTTGGCCATGCTGTGCAAGGAATCGGGCAATCGGACACTGATAGTGCTCATGCTTGCTTCTCCAGTTGCTGCAAAAAAGTTCGAGGGTCCACCACGGTGATGCCCAAGGTGTTGGCCTTGCTAAAGTCGGCCACATTCCAGGTCACGATGGCCGCCTGTGCTTTGACGGCCAACTCCAACACAAAGTCATCGTCCGGGTCTTTCAACACCGGTCGCCACAGGTAAAAAATCTTGTGGTGCTCGCTGTTCGCACACACATAGTCAATGACGTCATCCACTTGCGCATCTGTCAAAGCCAGTTGCCCGCGTTTGAGCACGGCCTCGTACTCTGCCACCAGCGGCGCAGACACCTGCAACCTAAACCGCGCTTGGCCCACCAAGCTGAGCAGCCGAAACGACACGCCCAATCGTGACCGCAGGGCACTGACCAGCACATTGGTGTCCAACACGATGCGAGGCAAGTGATTCATAGGGTGGTATTGTATGCGATACCAAAATGGTGCGCATAGCGTTCTCGATGAGCGCGCCGCGCCAGCAGCGTGGGTGCACCAGGCCTGCTGCGCAAGCGGCCATCTAGCGGCACATCCAAAGGCCGCTGGCCGCTTGCCGCTATCGTGCGAGAGTGCTCTCCGGCAACCTCACCACCGCCTTGTCCAACATGGCCTGTCCGTATCGAGGAAAGTTTGTCCTTCAGTGCCGCCCTCAGGGTTTCTCTATGGAGGCGATAACTGTCCTGACGCCGGGAGCCTGTCTACCAGCCTGAGACCCAACCAGGGCGAGGAGTTCTGGATTCAAACCACGCCGTAAGTTGGGGTATGTATGTCTGACTTGAAATCGCTAAAAGACTCGGCAACCCGTCTCAGCTCAGGATTTCTATCCACAGGCCTGTTGGCTTGGCTATTTGCAGGGGTAGCTTTTCTGTTGAAGTGCCTGACCGACATGAATTTCGGCTGGCCGAGATTTCCAAACATGAATCTGCTCACCAGTCTGCAACCTCAATCGGATGCGATGAGGGGTCGGCTTCGGGTTATAAGTTAAGGAGGCCGCCTCAGATCAGCGGGCATCGAAACGGACGATTTCTGCGCTTTGAGCTTCTGTGGGAGTCAACATAGTTGTCGCCTAAAAGGAGTCAGTCGGGCTCAGGGAGCATCTCCCCCACATCGCCAGATGCGAATGCAATGACCCATTCCTCCACCATCCTCCAAGCCCATACTCGTTGCCTTGAACTGCTCAAGGCCCATCCCCACTCACAGACCTTGCAAAGCTGCAAAACCCAGTTGGAATACCTGCAGGAGCTGGTGGACGGGCGGCGTCAGGATGCCCAGCGGCTGTACGAGATCATCTTGGGCGTCTATGCCGCGCGGGAGTTTGAAGCGCTGGACATGCGCTTTGCCGAGATGCTCTATGCCGTAGAAGATGTGGTCAAAACACTGAAGGCTGTGCGCGTGGAGTGACTGCGGTCTGCTCTGACTTGAAATCGAGCTTGCTTGCCGACTTCATCCAAGCTGCTGCGCCAATCCCGCCTAGCCAGAATCCAAGGCAAGCTTGGTTTGTTGACGGGACGAAGCGCCATTGAAGTGTCTTAACGGGCAATATCGGGGTGCTTGAATGCCTGAGTCATACCCTGCGCACCGATCAGCACTCCACAATATTCACCGCCAACCCCCCCCGCGCCGTCTCTTTGTACTTGGTCTTCATGTCCGCGCCGGTGTCGCGCATGGTCTTGATGACTTTGTCGAGGCTGACGTGGTGGGTGCCGTCGCCGCGCAGGGCCATGCGGGCGGCGTTGATCGCTTTGACGGAGGCGATGGCGTTGCGCTCGATGCAGGGGATTTGCACCAGGCCGCCGACGGGGTCGCAGGTCAGGCCCAGGTGGTGCTCCATGCCGATCTCGGCGGCGTTTTCGACCTGTTCGGGCGTGCCGCCCAGCACGGCGGCCAGGGCACCGGCGGCCATGGAGCAGGCCACTCCCACTTCGCCTTGGCAGCCCACTTCGGCGCCCGAGATGCTGGCGTTTTCTTTGTAGAGGATGCCGATGGCGGCGGCGGTGAGCAGGAAGTCGGCTACACCTTGGTCGCTGCTGTGGTGCACAAAGCGCACGTAGTAGTGCAGCACCGCCGGCACGATGCCGGCCGCCCCGTTGGTCGGCGCTGTCACCACGCGGCCACCGGCGGCGTTTTCTTCGTTGACGGCCAGGGCGTAGAGGTTGACCCAGTCCATCACTTGCAGGGGGTCGCGCAGGGCCGCCTCGGGGTTGGCCGTCAGGTCTCGGTAGAGCTGGGCTGCGCGCCGTTTCACCTTGAAGCCGCCCGGCAAGATGCCGTCGGTGCTGCAGCCCCGGGTGACGCAGGCTTGCATCACCGTCCAGATGCGCATCAGGCCGGCGTTGATTTCTTCATCGGTGCGCCAATGGCGCTCGTTGGCGCGCATCACCTGGGCGATGGACAGGCCTTCGCGTTGGCAGACTTGCAGCAGCTCGTCCCCGCTCTTGAAGGGCAGGGGCAGCACGGTGGCATCAGGCGCGATCACCTTTTGTTTGCTGCCGTCGGCGGCCACTTCGTCGCTCACCACAAAGCCGCCGCCCACCGAGTAGTAGGTGCGGTTTTCCAGCTCTTGGCCTGCTGCGTCATAGGCCACCAGGCGCATGCCATTGGCGTGGAAGGGCAGGGTCTCGCGGCGCATGAAGAGCAGGTCTTCAGCCTCTTTGAAGGCGATTCGCTGGCTACCCATCAGGGCCAGTTGGCCGCTGGTTCGAACCTCGGCCAGCAGCGGCTCAATGCGCTCCACGGCCACTTGGTCAGGCTCTTCACCTAACAGGCCCAGCAGCACGGCTTTGTCACTGCCGTGGCCCTTGCCGGTGGCCCCCAAAGAGCCATACAACCAGCAGCGCACGCGGGCAACCTCCGCCAGCCGCCCCGCACTTTGCAGCCTCAGGCCAAACAGACGGGCGGCGCGCATCGGGCCCACCGTGTGGGAACTGGAAGGCCCAATGCCAATCTTGAACAGGTCAAAAACCGAAACCGCCATGTCTGTCTCCTGAGTGTTTTGGTGATGCGGGGTTCAGGCCAGCGCTGGCCGGGCCACAGGCCGCGTTGCGTTGGCATCTTCCCACTGCGCGACGTGTCCTGCCAACTGATGAGCGGTGATGGCCGACAGCGTCCAGCCCAAGTGGCCGTGGCCGGTGTTGTAGAACACATTGGGCAGGCGGCCGGGGCCCACGCGTGGCAGCATGTCCGGCATCATGGGGCGCAGGCCGGCCCAAGGCTCTACCCGGCGGGTGCTGACGCCGGGGAAGCATTGGTTGACCCAGTCCACCAGGGGCTTGATGCGGTCGGCGCGGATGTCGCGGTTAAAGCCGTTGAACTCGGCGGTGCCGGCCACGCGGAAGCGGTCTGCGCCTAAGCGGCTGGTGACCAGCTTGGTTTCGTCGTCCAGCAGGCTCACCTGGGGCGCGGCGGCTTGGCTTTGCTCGTCGCTCAACATCACGGTGATGGAATAGCCCTTGACGGGGTAGACATTGAGCCTGTCGCCCAACTGCGCCCCGATGGCCCGGCTGTGCACACCGGCGCAGACCACCACGGCGTCGCCCTGGATCACTTCGCCATCGGCCAGGGTCACACGGGCGCTCTGGCCATCACTCTGCACCCGGCTCACGGCTTGGCCGGTGCGCAGGGTGACACCGTGCTTGGCGCAGGCCAGGCTCAGGCCGTGGGTGTATTTGTGGATGTCGCCGGTGCTGTCGCTCTCGGTGAAGAAGCCACCGTAGTAGTCACCCGCCAGCGTGGGCTCGATGGCGCGCATTTCTTCAGGCGTAACAGCCCGGCGTGGCAGGCCGCCTTCGGCCAGCAGCTTGCTGACTTGGGCCGCGTGCTCGAAGCCTGCTTTGTCGCGGTAGATGTGCAGGATGCCTTGCTTCTTGAGGTCGAAGTCAATGCCTTCGGCCTCGGCCCAGCTGAACAGGTGCTCGCGCGCGGCAATGGCCAGGCGGGCGGTGGCAATGGTGTTCTCGCGGTACTTGGGGATAGCGGCTGCAAACTCGGCAAACCACGACAGCTTGTGCCAACTGGGCTTGGGGTTCACCAGCAGCGGCGCATCGGCCTTCAGCATCCACTTCAGGCCCTTGAGCAAGGTGGAGGGGTGGGTCCAGGTTTCGGCGTTGGAGGCCGAGAGCTGGCCGCCGTTGGCATGGCTGGTTTCCATGCCGGCGTAGCGGTGTTGCTCGATCAGGGTGACCTGATGGCCTTGGCGGGCCAAGGCATAGGCACTGGTGACGCCGGTGATGCCGCCGCCGATGACCAAGATGTGGCGCTTAGTTCTGGAGGAAGCGCTGCTGGCAGAGCGAAAGGAAGAGGGGGACATGAGAGCACCTCAAGAGCGTCAAACAAGAAGACCCGCCACCACACCGTGTGGTGACGAGGCCCCCTCTGTTTGGTACCTGAGAGATTCACCCCAGCGTGGCGCTTAAGGCTTGCTCCTGCGGTGGGCCGGATGACGAGTTCCGGCCGCTCTTCAGAGTGCGGGTCGCAGATCGGTCCTGGGGCCTGAGAGTTTCCGGGGCGGTTGCTCCTTCGGCGCCCACTCCTTTGCAGGGTGAGGCTCTCCCGATCTGCGATTCATTCCATGTCACACATCATCCGTGTCGTTGTTGCATCGCCTCGCCGTGCTGAAGCACTGTCTTCGGCTTCGCGCCTAGACCCGAATGATGTTGAATGGAATGGTTGGATTATTCTGCAGCGTCCATAGGCACACAAGAGCAGAACAGGTTGCGGTCACCGTAAACGTTGTCCACGCGCCCCACCGGGCTCCAGTACTTGGCCTGGCGCAGGCTGGCCACCGGGTAGGCGGCTTGCTCGCGGGTGTAGGCGTGGGCCCAGTCAGCGGCCATCAGGCTGGCTGCCGTGTGGGGAGCGTTCTTCAGCGGATTGTCTTCACGCGGCCACTCGCCACGCTCAACCTTGGCGATCTCTTCGCGAATGGCGATCATGGCGTCGCAGAAGCGGTCCAACTCAGCCTTGGGCTCGCTTTCGGTGGGTTCCACCATCAGCGTGCCGGCCACCGGGAAGCTCAGCGTGGGCGCGTGGAAGCCGTAGTCGATCAGGCGCTTGGCCACGTCTTCCGCACCAATGCCACTGCTGTCCTTCAGGGGGCGCAGGTCCAGAATGCACTCGTGGGCTACGCCACCACCCTTGATGGCGCTGTGGCCGCCGCTGTAGTGAATGTCGTAGTGGCCGCTCAGGCGCGCCGCCACATAGTTGGCACTCAAGATGGCCACTTCGGTGGCTGCTTTCAGGCCTTCGGCGCCCATCATGCGGATGTACATCCAGCTGATGGGCAGCACAGCGGCATTGCCCAGCGGCGCAGAACTGACAGCCCCCACGCTTGGCCCTTCGGGCGCTGCGCTGCCCCCCGAGGAGGCGCTCGCCGCCTTGGGGCGGCCCGGCGTCGGCTCGACCGCGCCCTCATAGGCCAAGGCTTGCCGCGCCGCAGCATGGCCGGGCAAGAAGGGCACCAAATCTTGCACTACGCAGACGGGGCCCACGCCGGGGCCGCCACCGCCGTGGGGGATGCAGAAGGTCTTGTGCAGGTTGAGGTGGCTCACGTCGCCACCAAACTCACCGGGGGCGGCCAGGCCGACCAGGGCGTTCATGTTGGCGCCGTCCACATACACCCGGCCACCGAAGCGGTGCACCATGGCGCACAGCTCTTTGACCCGGGGCTCAAACACGCCGTAGGTCGAGGGGTAGGTGATCATGATGGCGGCCAGCTTGTCGGCGTGCTGGGTGCACTTGGCTTCCAGGTCGGCCAGGTCCACGCTGCCGTTGGTGTCGCACTTCACCACCACCACTTGCATGCCCACCATTTGGGCCGAGGCGGGGTTGGTGCCGTGGGCGCTTTCCGGGATCAGGCAAACGGTGCGCTGGGCATCGCCGCGCGAGAGGTGCCAGCCGCGAATGGCCAGCAGGCCGGCGTACTCGCCCTGAGAGCCAGCATTGGGCTGCAGGCTGATGCCGGCATAGCCGGTGGCTTGGCACAGCCAGGCGGTGAGCTGCTCGTTCAGCAGCGCATAGCCTTGCAACTGGTCGGCCGGGGCAAAGGGGTGCAGATGCGCAAACTCCGGCCAGGTGATGGGGATCATCTCGCTGGTGGCGTTGAGCTTCATGGTGCAAGAGCCCAGCGGGATCATGCTGCGGTCCAGCGCCAAGTCTTTGTCGGAGAGGCTGCGGATGTAGCGCAGCATCTCGGTTTCAGAGTGGTGGCTGTTGAAGACCGGGTGCGTCATGAAGGCGCTGCTGCGGCGCAGGTGGGCCGGGATCAGGCTCTCGGTGTGCTGCTCAAACTCGGCCACGGTGGGCAGGGCGGCGCCGTCAGCGGCGAACCAAGACCACAGCGCTTCCAGGTCGGCCCGCGTGGTGGTTTCATCCAGAGACACGCTGAGATGGGTGGCCGACAGACGACGCAGGTTAGCGCCAGCAGCAACGGCGCGGGCCTGTACGGCGTCGGTGCGCTCGGCGGTTTCAATCGTCAGGGTGTCAAAGGCCACGGGCGTGACGACCTTCAGGCCCAGGCGCTTGAAGCCTGCGGCCAAGATGGCGGTGTAGGCTGCCACACGCTGGGCGATGCGGGTCAGGCCTGCCGGGCCGTGGTAGACCGCGTACATGCTGGCCATCACCGCCAACAGGACCTGGGCGGTACAGATGTTGGAGGTGGCCTTCTCGCGGCGGATGTGCTGCTCGCGGGTTTGCAGGGCCAGGCGGTAGGCGGGGTTGCCGTGGGCGTCCACGCTCACACCTACTAGGCGGCCGGGCAGGGAGCGCTTGTACTCGTCGCGGCAGGCCATGTAGGCGGCGTGCGGGCCACCCGCGCCCATGGGCACGCCAAAGCGCTGGGTGTTGCCCAGCACGATGTCGGCGCCAAACTCGCCCGGGGGCACCAGCAGGGTAAGAGCCAGCAGGTCGGCCGCGACGATGAAGGCCGCACCCTTGGCGTGTGCAGCGTCTACGTGCCCTTTGAGGTCGTGCACCAAGCCCGTGGTGGAGGGGTACTGGCAGATGATGGCGAAGTAGTCGTTCTCGGCCATCAGTTGGGGCGCAAAGCCCACCTTGACCTCCAAGCCCAGCGGCTCAGCGCGGGTGCGGATGACCTCGATGGTTTGCGGGTGGCAATCGCCCGCCACGATCAGCGTGTTGCTCTTGGACTTGACGCTTCGCTTGGCCAAGGTCATGGCCTCGGCCGCCGCCGTGGCTTCGTCCAGCATGCTGGCGTTGGCCATGGCCATGCCGGTCAGGTCGCAGATCATGGTCTGGAAGTTGACCAGCGCTTCCATGCGGCCTTGCGAGATCTCAGCTTGGTAGGGCGTGTAAGCCGTGTACCAAGCGGGGTTCTCCAAAATGTTGCGCAGGATGACGCCCGGCGTGTGCGTGCCGTAATAGCCCTGGCCGATGAAGCTCTTGAGCACCTTGTTCTTGGCCGCCACGGCCTTCAGTTCGGCCAGCGCTGCGGCCTCGCCCACGGCGGGCGGCAGGTCCATGGGGGCAGGGCGGCGGATGCTGGCGGGGACGATGGTGCTGATCAGCGCTTCGCGCGACGCAGCGCCAATGACGCTGAGCATCTGGGCTTCGTCGTCAGCATAGGGCCCAATGTGGCGGGCGACGAACTCGGTGGCGGTCTCAAGGCGAGCCAAGGGCGACAGGGCAGTGGTCATGGCGGCAGGCGGATTACAGGGTCTTGAGCAGGGCGTCGTAGGCGGTGGCGTCCATCAGGCCGTCCAGCTCGGCAGGGGCGCCGACCTTGACCTTGAAGAACCAACCGGCACCCAGCGGGTCGGTGTTGGCCAGGGCGGGGTCGTTGCGCAGGTCTTCATTGACCTCAACGACTTCGCCGGTCACGGGCATGTAGATGTCAGCAGCGGCCTTGACAGACTCCACCACGCCGGCGATCTCGCCTTTGTTGAAGGTCTTGCCGACTTCGGGCAGGTCCACAAACACCACGTCGCCCAGCGCGTCTTGCGCATGCACGGTGATGCCGACGACAGCAGCGTCAGCGTTGGCGGTGTTGATCCATTCGTGGTCGGCGGTGAACTTGACGGACATGGTGGGGCTCCGGTGGGTGTGAGTGTGGAACGGTTGATCAACCGCGGTAATAGCGGTTGGGAGTGAAGGGGGTGGCGGCTACCGTCATCGGCAGCTTTTTGCCGCGCACGTCGGCAAAGACTTGGGTGCCCACGGCCGTGTGGCTGATGGGCAGATAGGCCATGGCGACGGGCGTGTTGACCGTAGGGCCCAGCGTACCGCTGGTCACGACGCCCAGCTCTTGGCCGTTGGCGTCCACAATCTTCGCGCCTTCGCGCACCGGGGCGCGCTCTGCGCCCACCAGGCCCACGCGCTTGCGGCTGGGGCCAGCGGCCAGTTGCGCATCAATGACGGCAGCGCCGGGGTAGCCCCCCGCCCGTGCGCCACCCGCGCGGCGCACCTTTTGGATGGCCCAGGTCAGTGCGGCTTCGACTGGCGTGGTGGTGGTGGTGATGTCGTGGCCGTAGAGGCACAGGCCGGCTTCGAGGCGCAGGGTGTCGCGGGCACCCAGGCCAGCAGCCTGGACTTCGGGCTGCGCCAGCAGCTCGCGCGCCAGGGCGATGGCTTGGGTCTCGTGGACGGAGATCTCAAAGCCGTCTTCGCCGGTGTAGCCCGAGCGGGTGATGAAGCAATCGGCACCGGCCACGGTGAAGCGGCCGCCCGTCATGAAGGTCAGGGCTTTCACGCCTGGGTTCAGGCGGGCCAGGGCGTCTACGGCTTTGGGGCCTTGCAGGGCCAGCAGGGCGCGCTCGGGCAGGGGGCGAACCTCGCAGCGGCTGCCGATGTGGGCTTGCAGGTGGGCAATGTCTTGGGCTTTGCAGCCGGCGTTGACCACCACGAAGAGGTCGCCAAAGTCACCCACGGCATCTGCGCCAGGGCGGGTGATCATCAGGTCGTCCAGCAGGCCGCCTTGTTCATTGGGAAAGAAAGCGTAGCGCTGCTTGCCAGGTGCCAGGTCGATCACATCGACGGGCACCAGGGTTTCCAGGGCGGCGGCGGCATCGGCACCGATGAGGCGCAACTGGCCCATGTGAGAGACATCGAACAGCGCGGCCGACTCGCGGCACTGCTTGTGTTCGGCCATCAAACCGCTGGGGTACTGCACGGGCATGGCATAGCCCGCAAAGGGCACCATGCGGGCGCCGAGTTCAAGGTGGAGGGCGTGCAGCGGGGTGTGCAGCAGCGCGTCAGCAGTGGAGGCAGCGGACATGGCAGAGTCTCTCAAGGGGCGTTACGAAACCGGTCTGGTACACGTTGGCCCCCCCTGTCCGCTTTACCTGAGAGATTGACAGCGCCGTGGATGACGGCCCCGCTTGCCCCTTCGGTGGACGCGATGCCCGATACTGCTGGGTCGCGCCTCTCTCCAGTGAGGAACGTCTGACCGCTGTTGGTGGCCAGCCGCTTGTCAGTCCTTTTGCCTGAGCGTTCGAGGTGGCCCTCTGCGCCTTCGGCGGCCCCATATGGGGCTCTCTCCTGACAAGCTTGCGAGTGTATCGCGCCTCTCCCCAAGGGCGGGGATTTACTTGGCGTTTTTGAAAAAATTCACCCGTTCCTCATCGCTGGGGTGGCTGGAGAGGGCAATGGGCAAGTTCAGTTCGTCGTCCCCCATCTTCTTCTTGCGCCAGGCCTCAATCCGCTCAAAAAACACCACCATCACCGAGGGTGAAATCCCCGCTTTGCGCAAGATGTCCACCGACTCTTGGTCGGACTCGCGCTCAGCCTCGCGTGAGTACGCCTGCTCGGTCAGCACCGCAGGCACCGTGGCCAAGAGGCTGGAGACATCGCCCACCACCACGCTGATCAGCGAGGCCAGCAAGCTGGTTTGCACCACCATGCGCAGGCCGTGGCGGTGCCGCACATGGCCCAACTCGTGGGCCAGCACACCGGTGATGGCGTCGGGCTGGTCTTTCAGCAGCAGGGCCAACTCGTCCGTCAACACCATGTGGCCGCCGGGCAGGGCAAAGGCATTGGGGCCTAAGCCCGCTTTGTCCGCAGAGCGAAAGTGCAACTCATAGGCCGGGGCTTGGCCTGCTGGATAGGCCGCTGCCACGGCCTTGGCAAAGCGCTGGCGGATGGCCTCTTGCTCGCCCGCTGGCAAGCTGCTGGGCTTGAGCATGGCGCTTTCAATGCTGTTGAGGGCGCTATCGCCCAAATGCCGCTCCACGCTGGCCGGCACCACTGCTACCACAGCCTTGGACGCCCACGGAATGCCCCACACCCAGGTGGCCGCCACAAAGGCCAAACAGGCCAAGCCCGCCAGCACAGCGGCACGCCAGCTTTGCATCCACTTCACTACCAAAGGCTCTTTGCGGCCGCTGGCCTGGGCCCAGGCATCCCACTCAGGCCCATCCTCATGGCACAGCAAACCGCCACCAGGCAGGTAGCACAGGCGCGCGCCATAGCGCTGGCGCTCGGGCCAGCGCACCTGCGCCAGGGGCACGCGGTGCTGCTGGCCTTCGCCCTCAATCACCAGCATCTGCCCTTGCAGCTCGGCTGTCACTGGCCAGGCCTTGGGGCTTCGGCCGTCGTAGTACCGGGTGTTCAATGACGGCATCACAAGCCCATATCAAAGCCAAAAAAGTCGCCCGCTGCATCGCCGGAGGCATCATTCATGGCGCTGGCCTCGGCCACCCAGTCGTCTACCGAGCCGGTGACCTCGATGCTGACGGCTTCCAGCTTCAGCTTGGTCATGGCCACCACCGCGAACGGCCGATACAGGCCCAAGGTCAGCGCGGTCAGGAACACGTTCAGGGTGGTACGCCCGGCCAGAGGCAACAGGCGCAGGTCACTGCCAAAGTAAATTCTCGCGCTTTGTGTATGCCCCCACACCAGGTTTTGCAAGCGCGACACGCCATAAGGCCCCACCACAAAAAAGCTTGCGATGTAGACCCCGGCAATGGCCACAACAGTCATCACGCCAAAAGCGGCGGAGGCCTTGCCACCGCCTTCACCGCCAAACAGCCCACTCAGCACTGCCAAGCCACCGCCAACCAGTGCGATGACAGCCACCAAGCCCACGGCCACCACGACCAGCGCCAGGGAGACACCTAGCAGCTTGAGCCCCAATACGTAGAACTGGCCCGTGCTGGCCATGAGCGTGGTGGTTTGGCCAGCGTAGTGATAGTTTTGATGTTGGTAACGCTTGATGCGCGCCAAGGCCCAAGGCAGGGCGATGACAAACGCCAACATGGCAGCCCCCATCCAGAACGCCAGGCGCGCGCCTTGAGCCTCTGTCAGGGTGCTCTCTTCGCCGGGGGCACCAACAAAGGCCGCTAAACCCAAAAACACCACAGACGGCAGGAACGCTGGCAGCATCGCCCCGTAGGCACCGCCCAGGCTGCCCTTGAACGCGAAGCGCACGCCGCGCCAACTGGTGTTAGCCAGCCGAAACTGCAGGGAGGCTCGCCACAGCGCCGGCCACACCACGGCCAAAATCACCACCGAAGCCAGTGCCGCCACCGGGGAGGCATTGGAGGCAATGCTGTAGGCAATGGCCAGCACAAACATCATCAAGTAGCCGCGAAACATCTTCCACGGATCACCATGAAAGCCCAAGGGCTGTCCGTCGATGACGGTATTGGCCTGGAAGTAGGCCAGGCGGCGTGCCCGGGCAAAAGGCCAGTACAGGGTCAGTGTGACGACGATCAGCAGCAAGTTGACGATCCAGATTCGAAAGTACTCGCTGCCCGAGCCGGTGAACTGCACCGACATTGCGCGCGGCTCGTCATCTTCTGGCGTACTGAGTTGGGTCGGGGCGAAGGCCCGGTTGTCAAAAGTGAAATGAGGGTCACTTTGCTGCATGTTGTCTCTCCTCGTCGGTTGGCTTTGTAGGTGTTGAACAGGGCGCTCCCCGCGCCGCTTGCCAAGGGGCAAGCCCAGGGATTTTAGGAGGCAACAACAGCACCGCTGCGTGGTGAAATCCAGTGCTTGCCAAGACCCGCAATGGAGCCCCCATGACCCCCTGTGCCACCTCTCTGGTCCTTCGCAGCGACGACGCGCGCGGCGTGGTGACCCTGACCCTGCAGCGCCCAGAGGCCTTCAACTCGCTGTCTGAGGCCATGCTGGCCGAGCTGCAAACCCACTTGGACGACCTGAAGGCCGACGCCAGTGTGCGCGTGGTGGTGCTGGCCGCTGCGGGCAAGGCCTTTTGTGCGGGGCACGACCTGCGCGAAATGCGCGCCGAGCCCAGCGCCGACTACTACCGCAGCCTGTTTGGCCAATGCGCCAAGGTGATGATGAGCATCCAACGCCTGCCCGTGCCCGTGGTGGCCAAGGTGCAAGGCATTGCCACGGCCGCAGGCTGCCAACTGGTGGCCCAATGCGACCTGGCCGTGGCGGCCGAGCACTGCCGCTTTGCCGTCAGCGGCGTGAACCTGGGGCTGTTTTGCTCCACCCCTGCCGTGGCGCTTTCGCGCAATATGGGTCGCAAACAAGCCTTTGAAATGCTGGTCACCGGCGACTTCATCTCGGCGGCCGAGGCCCAGCGCCGCGGCTTGGTCAACCGCGTAGTGCCTGCCGATGAGTTGGACGCCGAAGTCGCCAAACTGGTGGACAGCATCGTCGCCAAACCCCGCGAAGCCGTGGCCCTGGGCAAAGCCCTGTTCTACCGCCAGCTAGAAAGCGGCATGGACGCCGCCTACGTCGACGCCGGCCAAACCATGGCCTGCAACATGATGGAGCCCACCGCGCTGGAAGGGGTGCAGGCGTTCATTGAGAAACGCAAACCCAATTGGTGAGCTTTGGCTACTCTCAGCGCTTGGCGTCAGCGCCCACGAAAAAGCCAGTCACACGGGACTGGCTTTTGGAAAGGGTGACGAGCCTGATCTCGGCACTGGTTACAACGGTTAGGGCTGCTTGGTTCCCCACCTGACCCGGTTGGCCGCGCTTCCATGCGAGGAGGCCCGTCAGGGCGGATTGTAGGTGACGGCCCGGGGTTCCCCGGGTTAAGAGCCTGAGAAATATGCCGTCACATCCGCTCGTGCGCCCAAAACGACGCTGCTCTTCGTTGCAAATGCGCGCCGTAGCTCGAGCTACGGCTGTGCTTTGCGCCTCGATCAACCCCGTTTTGGACACCCGCTCGGACGCACCGGCAGATCTCTCAGGCTCTAAGGCCCCAAAAAATCAGCGCAGGGCCAAGTCGTCTTCGCCGAAGGTGACGTTGATCGGCTCGATGATGACCTGCTTAGGGCCAGCTTCCACGCGGCCAGCCACCCAGGCGGGCACGCCGGCGTCGCGGGCGATCTGGGCGGTGCGCTCAGCGTCTTCGGCCTTCACAAACAGCGCAAAGCCTGCGCCCATGTTCAGGGTGGAATAGGCTTCGCGGTCGTCTTGCTGCGCGTATTGCTGGATGAACTTCAGCACCGGCGTGACGGGGGGCACGGTGTGGATGCGGTAGGTCATCTTGCTGGGGTGGCGTAGCAGTTTGCGCCAGCCGTGGCCGGTGATGTTGGCGCTGTAGTTGACCTTGACGCCTGCCTTGGCCAAGGCTTCGGTCACCGGGCTGTAGAGCACGGTGGGGGCCAAGAGTGCGGTGCCGTAGCTCAGGCCGGGCTCCACCTCCGTCAAATAACCTTGGGGCAGGCGCTCGGTGAGCTTGCGGGCCAGGCTCAGGCCGTTGGCATGGATGCCGCTGGAGGCCAGCAGCACGATGGCGTCGCCCGGGGCCAGGTCGTCGCCCACCGACAAGCGGCTCTTGGGGCTGATGATGCCGGTGCATGACGCGGCCAGGTCAATGCGGCCACCCTCCACAATGCCGGCCAGGGCCGGGGTTTCGCCGCCGCCCCAGGCCACGCCGCAGACGTCGCAGGCCTTTTTCCAGCCCTCGACCAAGGCTTGGGCACGTTGGGCGTCGCCAAACCAGTCGCTGCCGCCGGCGGCCCAATAGGCTTGCACCACCAGGGGGGTGGCGCCCACGGTGATCAGGTCGTTCACCGCCATGGCGATGGTGTCTTGGGCAATCCCGGCATAAAAGCTTTGGCCGGTCAGGGCCTTCATCTCGTCCGCCACCAGGGTCTTGGTGCCCAGGCATTCGACGATGCTGGCCAGATAGAAGGGGCCGACATCGACCACATAGGCCGACTCGCCGCGCGAGGCCTGCACCTCAATGAAACCGTGGGCGGCCACATTGACGGCCGTGGCGGCGGCGGCGCGCTGGGCGGCCACCTTGAGCGGGTCGATCAGGTCGTAATTGACACCGGCTTGCTCGTAGCTGAGCGTGGCGCCTTGGCTTGGGGGGACGGATGCATTCATGGCGCGGGATTATCCGTCAGGCTGAAGGGCCGTTTTGGCCAGATCGCACCCGTAGAATGCGGCGCCATGAGTTACGTCGTTCTGGCGCGCAAATACCGGCCCCTCAGCTTTGCTGACATGGTGGGGCAAGACCATGTCGTGAGGGCGCTGACCCACGCCCTGGAGCAGCAGCGCCTGCACCATGCCTATCTCTTCACCGGGACGCGAGGCATTGGCAAGACCACGGTGTCGCGCATTCTGGCCAAGAGCTTGAACTGCACGGGGCCAAACGGGCAGGGCGGCATCACCGCCACCCCTTGTGGCGTTTGCACGGCCTGCCGCGAGATCGACGCCGACCGCTACATTGATTACACCGAGATGGATGCGACGTCGACCTGCTGGAAATCGATGCCGCGTCGAACACCGGCGTCGACAACATCCGCGAAGTGATCGACAACGCCCAGTACTCGCCGGCCCGGGGCCGCTACAAGGTCTACCTGATCGACGAAGTCCACATGCTGTCGAAAGGCGCCTTCAATGCGCTGCTGAAGACGCTCGAAGAGCCGCCACCGCATGTGAAGTTCATCCTGGCGACAACAGACCCGCAGAAGCTGCCGATCACGGTGCTGAGCCGTTGCCTGCAGTTCAACCTGCGGCCCATGGCACCCCAGACGGTGGTGGAGTATCTGGGCCGCGTGCTGACGGCCGAAGGCGTGCCTGCCGATGCCGGTGCCCTGCGTTTGCTGGGCCGCGCGGCGCGGGGCTCGATGCGCGATGCGCTCTCGCTGAGCGACCAAGCCATCGCCTACGGCGGTGGCAAGCTGGAAGAAGCGGCGGTACGAGCCATGTTAGGCAGCGTAGACCGCCGCCACGCCGAGCGCTTGGTGCAGGCCTTGGCCGAGCGCAATGGCCGTGCGGTGCTGGAGCAGTGCGAGGCCTTGCGGGGCCAGGGCTTGTCGGCCAGCGGCACGCTGGAAGAAATGGCTCGCTTGCTTCAGCAAATGGCCGTAGAGCAAATGGTGCCCGGAGCGCTGGACGCCACCGACCCCGACACCGAGGCTGCACGGCGTCTGTGTACGACCTTGGCCCCGGATGAAACCCAGTTGCTCTATAGCATCTGCTTGCAAGGCCGGGCCGAACTGAGCTTGGCCCCGGATGAATATGCCGGCTTGGTGATGGTGCTTCTGCGCTTTATGGCGTTTCCGCCGCAAGATGGCGCAGGTCGCGCAGGGGGCACGGGCGGTGCAGGCCCAGGTGGGCAAGGGCAACGCAGTGAGGGTCAAGCGGCCTTGGTGGGCGCGTCTGGGGGCGCAGCCAGCGGCGCAGGGCCTGAAGCATTGCATCAGCCACCGGCTCGCACAGGCTCATCGAGTGACGCGCCTCATGCTACTTCTGCCGCCCACGCTGCGAGCGCGCGCCCTGCACTGGCCAGCACTGCGGCGCAGGCGGTTCGTCGTGCCGGCACTGAAGCTGTTGATGGGGGGGCTGCGTCTGGGCCGAGCCGAGATGGCGCGCTGGCCTCAGCGGCCGCTGTGCGCCAGGGGGCGACGCCGCTGCCGCCATCACACACAAACCCCCACCCTCCAGTAGCACCAGTGGCGCAAAATTTGGTGGCTGTAGAAGCACCACCGCCCTGGATGGATGAGGTGCCACCGTGGATGGACGAAGCTCCGTCTGAGGCAGAGGTTTTCTCAGTGCCACGCGGCTCCTCGTCTCGGGCAGAGCTGGGCACACCGCCGATGCGGGACGAGCCCGAGGCTGCCGCATCTGCAGAACCGCAGGCCCCGGTGCCTGCGGTGGTGGTGCCGGTGGTGCAGCACACGGCCCTGGGCGAGCGGTGGGCGGCCGTGGTGGCCGAGATGTCGGCTGCCGGATTGATTGCCGCGCTAGCGCGCGAATTGGCCTTGCAGGCCGAGCTGGTGGCCGTTGAGCCTGCGGGTGCGGAAGAGATTTGGCGTTTGAAGGTGGAGCGTGAGTCCTTGCGCACGGCTGCCCTGCAAGACAAACTGCAAACGGCCTTGCGTACGGTGCTCAAGGCCACGGCAGGGGCCACCCCACGCCTGGACTTGGTGGCCGGCGTGGCCGAGGATTCTCCTGCCCGACGCGAAGCCGAGCGGCAAGCCCTGCGGCAGCAGGCTGCCGATGTGGCCATCCGCACAGATCCCTTGGTCTCGGGCCTGCTGGCGCAGTTCAGCACCGCGCGCGTTGTCAGCGGCTCCATTCGGCCGCTTCACTGAACACTGGCGAGCCGCTGGCCTTTGGGGCCGCGCGCCGCCTCATTACTCATTGCACTGAAAGGCACACATCATGATGAAGGGTCAATTGGCGGGTTTGATGAAGCAGGCGCAGGCCATGCAAGACAACCTGCGCAAGGCACAAGAAGAACTGGCGACGGTAGAGGTCGAGGGCCAATCCGGCGCGGGTTTGGTCAAGGTTTTGATGACCTGCAAGAACGACGTCAAGCGCGTCACCATCGACCCGTCTTTGCTGGCCGACGACAAGGACATGCTGGAAGACTTGGTGGCCGCGGCCTTCAACGACGCTGTCCGCCGCGCTGAAGCGGTGAGCCAAGAGCGCATGGGCAAGCTGACGGCTGGCCTGCCGCTGCCTCCCGGCATGAAGATGCCCTTCTGAGCGAGCGGTGCGCAGCAGTTCACTTGAGGCGCTGATCCAGGCTTTGCGCCGCCTGCCAGGGGTCGGCGTGAAGTCGGCCCAGCGCATGGCCTTTCATTTGCTGCAACACGACCGAGCGGGTGCACAGGAGCTGGCCCGCGCGCTGGCCCACGCCTGCGAGGCGGTCAACCATTGCCGAAGCTGCCACACCTTTACCGAGCATGATCTCTGCGAGGTCTGTGCGGACCCGGCACGAGATGCCTCCGTGCTGTGTGTGGTGGAAACACCGGCCGACCAAGCCGCTCTGGAGCGCAGTGGTAGCTACCATGGCCGCTACTATGTGTTGATGGGCCGTATCAGCCCATTGGACGGCGTGGGCACCTCGGCCATTGGGGCAAGGTCTTTGCTTGAGCGCGCGGCCGATGGCGAAGTGCAAGAAGTGATTCTCGCCACCAGCTTTACAGCAGAAGGTGAGGCCACGGCCCATGTGCTGAGCGAGGGCTTGAAGCCCCTGGGCGTGCGGGTGACACGCCTTGCCCGTGGTGTGCCCGCAGGCAGCGAGCTGGAGTACGTGGACTTATCGACCATCGCCCATGCGATGGTCGACAGGCGCTGAGGCGGCGCTCTTCAGCGTTTGGTGGTGCTGCTGGGCTTGGCAGCCACCCGCACTGGCTTGGCGCTGGGGCGAGCAGATGCTGTTTTGGCGCTAGGGCGGGTTGCGGGCTTGGCCACCAAGGTTCTGCTGCTCGGTTTGGCTGCTACAACGCGGCCTGTTGACCGGGCTGCCACGGTGCGCCCTTTGGCCGGGCCCTGGGGGACGAACACCACAATGCTGCTACCGGCCTTGAACTGGCCACTGGGTGACACCCGGTTCCACTGCGCAACTTGAGCGGGTGTGGTTTTGTAGCGTCGCGCCACAGAGGCCACGGACTCGCCCTTCTTACCGGCTCTCAGGGTGAGCTTGCGCATGGGTGGCAGGTCTGGGGCCAAGGCAATGGTGGCGTTGTCGGCCAACTCCTCAGAAACATCTGCCGCCTTCTGACTGCTGCGGTGTACCAGCAGCGTCGAGCCAGCCCGCACCAACATCTTGGGCGGAATACGGTTGATGTCGCGCAGCTCACTCTCGCTCATGCCCACTTGCTTGGCGGCATCAGCTGTGCGCATGGTGCGTGGAGCCACCCAGGCCGTCCAGGTGGCCAATTGGCCTCGATGGGCACGCAGATTGCGCACAAAGCGACTGGCATTGTCATAGGGCAGCAGCACTTGCTCCGTGCCTGCGGCCAAGATGACGGGCTTATTCATTTGTGGATTGAGCTGCTTGAACTCCTCCAGCGTGATGCCTGCCAACTTGGCAGCCAGGTCCACGTCCATGTCGCGCTCAATGGGCACGCTCAAAAAGTAAGGGTGGTTCTGGAGCTCCGGCAGGCGCAGGCCAAAGGCCTCGGGGCGGGCGACGATGTTCTTGATGGCCTGTAGCTTGGGCACGTAATGGCGTGTCTCGTCGGGCATGCTGAGGCTCTCGTAGTCCGTGGGCAAGCCGGCCCGTTGGTTCTTGGCAATGGCCCGCTGCACATTGCCTTCGCCCCAGTTGTAAGCGGCCAGCGCCAACTGCCAGTCACCGTTGAAGAGCCGGTTCAGGCGGCCCAAGTAGTCCAGGGCGGCGCGGGTTGAGGCCAAAACATCACGCCGGTCATCTCGAAAGATGTTTTGCTTGAGGTCGTAGTCCTTGCCCGTGGAGGGAATGAACTGCCACATGCCGGAGGCCTTGGCCGTCGACATGGCCTGCGGATTGAAGGCGCTTTCGATAAACGGCAGCAGGGCCAACTCCGAGGGCATGTTGCGGCGTTTAATCTCCTCCATCACATGGAAGAGATAGCGCCCACCGCGGTCCGTCATGCGCCGCACATAGTCTGGCTTGCCGGCATAGAACTGCTCGTGGCGACGCACCAGGTCGTTGTCCAAGTCCGGCATCGCAAAGCCCGAACGCACCCGCCCCCAAAGATCAGCCTGGGCATCCGCATCTTGCAGGTTGACGGGCTTGTCGGGGTTGAGCGGGTCAATGGGCGTGGCTTCTATCAACTCCGGAGGCGCAGGCACCGGCGAGGTCGCGGCTGCGGTTTGGGTCACGGGCGCTGGTGAAACCGTGACCACAGGGGCTTGCGACGGCGGCAGTTGAGCGTCCAGCAACATGCCCGCACCGGGGGCTTTGGCCACCACGCGCGGGTTGTCGGCCACGGCCGACGACATTTTGGGGCTGGCAAAGGGATTCTCAGGCAGAGAAGAGCAAGCGCCCAACAAAGCACTGACAGCAATGCAAACCAAGGACAGGCTTGGGCGGTGGGGCAATGTGGTGATCGGGGAGGTCATCAGAAGTTGTTTTTCCAGAGGCGCAGGGCGGCAAAAACATCCACTTCGGCGGTGCTGCTCGCACCGCGCTGAAGGGCGGCTTGCCGAGGCCCAGGCAGGGCACAGCGCAAAAAAGGGTTGATCAGCCTCTCAAGGCCAATGGAAGAGGGCAGGGTGTTCTCGCCTCGCTGGCGAAGTGCGGTGCAATGGTCCACATAGCGCAGCAAGTCTTGATTGTCGGGTTCTACGGCCAAGGCAAAGCGCAGGTTGGACAAAGTGTACTCATGGGCGCAGCAGACCCGAGTATCCGCAGGTAAAGCTGCGAGCTGCATCAGTGCCAGACGCGGCAAGCGCTCAAAGCCCGGCGTGGGGCGGCCCCTGCCGTCGCCGGCCGAAAGGCCTTGAGGGATGGGACTCCCCATGACTAAGCAAGCCCTGCGGCTTGCGCGATAACGAGAGAAGGCATGACAGAAGTAACCATCTATACCGACGGAGCCTGCAAGGGCAACCCAGGCCCGGGCGGCTGGGGGGCATGGCTGAGCGCCGGTGGGCATGAGAAAGAGTTGTGGGGAGGTGAGCCCCAGACCACCAACAACCGCATGGAGTTGACGGCCGTGATCGAGTCCCTGGCCTCGCTCAAGCGCCAGTGTGTGGTGGCCGTCTACACCGACAGTGAATACGTGCGCAACGGCATCACGAGCTGGATCCACAACTGGAAAAAGCGCGGTTGGCGGACGGCCGACAACAAGCCCGTCAAGAACGCAGAGCTGTGGCAGCGCTTGGACGAGTTAGCCGCTCAACACCGCGTGGCCTGGCATTGGGTCAAGGGCCATGCGGGCGACCCGGGCAACGAGCGCGCGGATGCCCTGGCCAACCGTGGTGTGGCTGAAGTCCAGCGTTGAGGCATTGGGCAACTCTCCTGAATCTGATGACGAAAGTGGTAGGTCTGCAGTGAGCACATGGCACAAAGTGGTGGCGGTCGTAGGCTTGGTCGGTGTGGCTGCAGGCGGCTGGTGGATGTCTCAGCGTGTCGGAAGTGGGGCTGGCTCGCCCGCCGCTGCTGCGGCGGCCAGCGGCCCGGCCAAACCCGGTGGTGGTGCACCGGGGCGAGGCCCGGGTGGGCCTGCTGCTGTGGAGGTGGCCTCGGTGGAGTTGGCCCCGCTGGAAGATGCCGTCACGGCGGTCGGCACGCTCAGGGCGGTGCGCAGTGTGATGCTGCGCTCGGAGGTAGCGGGTCGTGTCAAAGCCCTGGGTTTTGCGCCGGGCCATGCCGTGAAGGCGGGGCAAGTCATGGTGCAACTGGAGGATTCGCTACAACAAGCGCAGTGGCAACAGGCCGAAGCCCAAGCCCAGATTGCCCGCACCAACTTGCAGCGCAGCCGTGAACTGCTGGCCCAGAACTTTGTGAGCCAGAGCGCAGTAGACCAAAACGCCGCCGCACTGCAGGTGGCGCAAGCTCAAGTGGCCGTGGCCAAGGCCCAGGTAGACCGCATGCGCGTCTTGGCACCGTTTAGCGGCGTGGCAGGGGTGAGCAATCTCGGCGTCGGGGATCACATCAAGGACGGTGCGGACTTGGTCAATGTTGACGACACCAGCCAAGTCTGGGTGGACTTCCGTGTCCCAGAGGCCATCAGCCACCGCCTGAAGCCGGGGCTGCCGGTTGAGCTGAGCTTTGATGGCTTGGCTGGCCAGACCTGGTCGGCCAGCCTACAGGTCATTGACTCTCAGGTAGACACCGCCGCCCGGTCTTTGTTGGTGCGCGCCAAGCTGGACAACGGCAGGGCCTTGTTCAAGGGCGGCATGTTTGCGCGCGCCAAGCTGGTGCTGGACAAACGAAGCCAGGTACTGATGGTGCCGGAAGAGGCCCTGGTACCGCTGGGCGGCAAACAGGTGATCTTCAAGATCGTGCAGGAAGGCCAGCAAACTCAGGCACAGCGCGTCGAGGCCAAGATGGGCGCGCGCATCCCCGGCAAGGTGGAGATTTTGGAGGGATTGCGGGCAGGCGATGTGGTGGTGACGGCTNGCGGTGATCTTGGTGGCCTTGATCGTCTTTGCGTTCTTGCGCACGATGCGGGCCTCCTTCATTCCCCTGGTCACCATTCCCATCAGCCTGGTTGGCAGCTTCGCCTTGATGGCCCTGGCCGGCTTCACCGTCAACACCTTGACCCTGCTGGCGTTGGTGCTGGCCATCGGCCTGGTGGTGGACGACGCCATCGTGGTCTTGGAGAACATCTTCCGCCACATCGAGGAGGGGCAAACCCCCTTCCAGGCCGCGCTGCGTGGGGCGCGGGAGATTGGGTTTGCGGTGGTGGCCATGACGCTGACCTTGGCCGCCGTGTTTGCACCGCTGGCGTTTGCGCCGGGTCGCATCGGGCGCTTGTTCACCGAATTTGCGCTGACGCTGGCGGGCGCAGTGATCGTGTCCGGCTTTGTGGCCTTGACCCTGACTCCGGTGCTATGCAGCCTGCTGCTGCGACACAACCCCAAGCCCGGCTGGTTTGACCGCACGGTGGAAGGCCTGTTGCAAGGCCTCTCCCGTGGCTACGCGCGCCTGCTGCGCAGCAGCTTGCGCCAGCGCTGGTTGGTGGTGCTGGTGATGTTGGCCAGCGCGGTAGGCAGCTATCTGCTGTTCAGCCAGGCCAAGAGCGAGCTGGCCCCTGTAGAAGACCGCGGGGTTATCTTCATGCCCATCACGGCACCTGACGGTGCCACCTTGCCTTACACCGCACGTTATTTGGATGTGGTGGAACGCATTGCCCAGGGCTACCCAGAATTTGATCGGGTGTTTGTGTTTGCGGGCAATCCGTCGGTTACCCAAGGGGCAGCGTTTTTGCGCACCGTGGACTGGACGGCACGCAGCCGCAGCACCCAAGAATTGGCGCGATTGCTGCAACCACAGGTCTCCGGCTTGCCGGGCGTGACAGCCTTTCCCATCACGCCGCCCAGCCTGGGTCAAGGCTTCCGAGCCCAGAGACCATGCTGGGCGGGCGCAATGTGACACGCTACAAGCGCGATGCCGACCAGTACGACGTGATTGTGCAGACCGTGCCCAGTGGCCGCAGCACGCCGCAAGACATTGAGAAGCTGTTCGTCAAGGGGCGTGGTGACACCATGGTGCCGCTGGCCTCCTTGGTGACAGTGCGGGAGGCGGTCAGCCCGCGCGAGCTGAATCACTTCAACCAGCGGCGCTCCGTCACCCTGACGGCTTCGCTGGCCCCGGGCTACTCGCTGGGCGAGGCGCTGAACTTCATGGACGCCACAGCGGCCAAGCTGCTCAAGCCCGGTTATGCCACCGAGCTCAACGGGGTGTCACGCGAGTTCAAGGCCTCCAGCGGCGCGCTGGGCTTGGTGTTTGTGCTGGCGCTGGCCTTTATCTACCTGGTGCTGGCCGCACAGTTCGAGAGCTTTGTGGACCCTTTGATCATACTGCTGTCTGTGCCTTTGTCCATGGTGGGGGCGTTGGCCACGCTGCAATGGACGGGCGGCACCTTGAACGTCTACTCGCAGATCGGCCTCATCACCTTGGTGGGCTTGATCACCAAGCACGGCATTTTGATTGTTGAGTTCAGCAATCAGTTGCGCCAGCAGGGAAGGGCTGTGGGCGAGGCCGTGGTGGAGGCCGCATCATTGCGCCTGCGGCCCATCTTGATGACCACCGGGGCCATGGTCTTGGGTGCTCTGCCCTTGGCCCTGGCCACGGGAGCAGGGGCTGAAAGCCGCCAGCAAATCGGCTGGGTGATTGTTGGAGGCATGTCGGTGGGCACTTTGCTGACCATTTTCGTGGTGCCTACGCTCTACACACTGATGGCCCGCCAGCGTGTGCCCGGCGACATGCGGCAAGAAGGTGTAGTGCTTGTCAAAGACCTCTTTGGGCATGCAGTAGCTGCAGCGGAAGTTGCAGCGGTCTGTCACCGAAATGCGCAAATCCCGCAGTGGCCGCCCTAGTGCGTCCGACAGCAGACCGCCAGAAGGCAGGGTGGCCGATGTGTTGATGGCCAGGCTAGAGGCCTGCCGCTCGTCGGAGATCAGAATGACTTTTTCGCCCATGCCCAGATTGTGCGTCAGCGCAGCAGGCAAGCTGGGCCATCGGCCCCTGTGGCTCAGGGCGTTGTGGCGTTGGGCACCACAGTGCGGGGTAACTCGGCTTGCACTTGGGGCGCACGGCGTGCACCGTTGAAGCGCTGAATCCAATAGGCTTGACGCATGTCTTCAACGCGGACGAAAGAACCGGTGCGCGGGGAGTGGATGAACTTGCCATCACCCACATAGATACCCACATGGGAGAACGCTCGGCGCATGGTGTTGAAGAACACCAAATCTCCGGGCTTGAGGTTTTCCATCTCAATGCGCAGCAGGCCTGGTGAATTGGCCTGCTCATCGGCTCTGCGCGGCAATACCAAGCCAATGCTGTTCTCGAACACATGGCGGGTGAAGCCCGAGCAGTCAAAACCGGTTTCCGCCGAGTTGCCACCCCGTTGATAGCGCACGCCAATGAAGTTCATGGCAGTCATCACCATCTCGGACGCTGAGTCTCGCACTTGGCGCACGATCTGGTTGGAGCGCCCGGCTTCTATCAGGCCACGTTCTTCAAGCAGGCGCATCACGGGGTCGACGACGGTGCCGGAAGCCGCAGGGGCGGGGCTGGCGGGCAGGGCCTCAGGGGCGGCCGTAGCCACGGCAGCACCCAGGCTGCCCACCAGCACCAACAGCTTGAACACCCGTTGCAGGGGCGAGGAAGAGGGACGAGGTCGTCGAATCACGGGCGCAGAATAGGGGGCTAAGCCCAAGCTGTCAACCAGAAATTCCATTAAATTCAAGGACTTGCCACGCATCCCTAAGGGTTTATGGCTATCTGCCACAGTGAGCGGAACGATGCACGACTGGCCCAAAGGGCGCCAAAGCGCCTCGGGGCCAAGCGGCTCGGCCTGTCAAAGCACTTCTGAGGCGTAGTCTGCCAACCTGGAGCGCTCGCCCCGTGCCAGGGTTACATGGCCGGAATGGGGCCAGCCCTTAAAGCGGTCCACCGCATAGGTGAGACCTGAGCTGCCCTCGGTCAGGTACGGGGTGTCGATCTGCGCCAAGTTGCCCAGGCAGACGATCTTGGTGCCTGGGCCTGCCCGGGTGATCAAGGTCTTCATTTGCTTGGGCGTCAGGTTCTGGGCTTCGTCGATGAGCACAAACTTATTCAAAAAAGTTCGGCCCCGCATGAAGTTCAGGCTCTTGATCTTGATCTTGCTGCGCACCAGGTCATTGGTAGCGGCCCGGCCCCATTCGCCAGAGCTGCTGTCGCTCTTGGCCAGCACTTCCAGGTTGTCGTCCAGCGCACCCATCCACGGGCCCATTTTTTCTTCTTCATTGCCGGGCAAAAAGCCAATGTCTTCGCCAACGGGCACGGTCACGCGGGTGACGATGATCTCGCTGTAGCGGCGGTCTTCCATCACCTGGGCCAAACCGGCTGCCAAGGTCATGAGCGTTTTGCCCGTGCCTGCCGTTCCGGTCAGGGTGATGAAGTCACACTCCGGGTCCATCAGCAGGTTGAGGGCAAAATTTTGCTCGCGGTTACGCGCCGTGACACCCCAGACCGCATTTTTGCTGTGAATGTACTCGCGCAAGGTCTTGAGTACGGCGGTTTTGCCTGTGATCTCCGTCACCCGGGCATACAACGGTGCTTCGTCAGACGACTCCAAGTACACGAACTGGTTGATCATCAGCGAGGGCACCAGCGGCCCGCTCACCCTGTAGTAGGTGAATCCGCCTTGGCTCCAGCTTTCCACCCCTTTGCCATGCTTGTCCCAAAAATCGGCGGGCAGGGCCATGACGCCGGTGTAGAGCAGGTCTCCGTCTTCCAGCGTCTTGTCGTTGAAATAGTCCTCGGCAGTCAGGCCCAAGGCCCGTGCCTTGATGCGCATATTGATGTCACGGGCGAGGCGGCTGGGCTTTGCCTTGGGGCGGCGGCGAGCGGGACGGCAGCCAGAGGCAGCTCACGCTCAACAGGTGTCGGGGCTTTGCGGCTGGACTTGGGCGCTTTGGGCTTTAGCTGAGCTTCAAAGGCCGAGGCGGGAAGGGTAGCGGCTTTGGAGGCAGGGGCTTTGGGCAGAGGCATGTGGGAACAGCAGGTCGGGAAAGACAATCAGTCACAAAAAAGCCGCGCAGTGAACTGGGCGGCTCGGGTGTGGTGGGCGGAGGGCACGATGCACATGGGCATGAACCCATTATGCACAGCGCCCGAGCCAGCTTTTCACTTCGCCAACCCAAGGCACCAAGACGCTGTGGGCAAAGGGTGTTTGGTGCACAAAAATGCGGCCAGACTCCAGGCGGCCGATGGCGTTGACGCCATCCAGGTGATCGGGTTGGAATTTCACGAACGCTCCTGCGGCCAGCCTCGGTTGAACAGGTTAAATTATAGGTTTTTGCGCCGCAGCATTTTGCGGCACCCCAGGTGTTCTTGAGAGGGAGCAGGTTTTGAAACCGATCGCGAAGTCCAGCAAGCTGGCCAATGTGGGTTACGACATCCGTGGCCCCGTGCTGGACAAGGCCCGCCAGATGGAGGATGAAGGTCACAAGATCATCAAACTCAACATCGGTAATGTGGCTGCGTTTGGCCTGATGCCGCCGGACGAGATCATGCAAGACATGATCCGCAACCTCAGCACCTCGGTCGCGGCGGGTTACACCGACTCCAAAGGCCTGTTTGCACCGCGCAAGGCGGTCGTGCATTACTGCCAAGAAAAGCGCATCCAAGGCGTCACCGTCGATGACGTTTACCTGGGCAATGGCGCGTCTGAACTGATCGCCATGAGCATGAATGCGCTGCTCGACGGTGGCGATGAGGTGCTGATTCCTTCGCCCGATTACCCGCTCTACACGGCGGTGGTGTCCTTGTCGGGCGGCACACCCGTGCATTACCGCTGCAACGAAGAGAGCGGCTGGATGCCGGACTTGGACGATATGCGGGCCAAGGTGACCTCGCGCACCAAGGCCATCGTCTTGATCAACCCGAACAATCCCACGGGCGCACTCTACCCAGAGTCCGTGCTGCAAGGCATTGTCGAGATTGCACGGCAAAACCAACTCATCGTATTTGCCGACGAGATTTACGACAAGACGCTGTATGACGGCGAGACGCACACCAGCATCGCCTCTTTGGCCGACGATGTGTTGTTCTTGACCTTCAACGGCTTGTCCAAGAACTACCGCGCCTGCGGCTATCGCGCGGGTTGGATGGTGGTGTCTGGCAACAAGAAGCGCGCCAAAGACTATATCGAGGGGCTGAACATGCTGGCCTCGATGCGCCTGTGCGCCAACACCCCGGGTCAGATGGCCATCCAAACTGCCCTGGGCGGCTACCAAAGCATCAAAGACTTGGTGGCTCCGGGTGGGCGCCTGTGCAAGCAGCGCGACCTGGCCTATGAACTGCTCACGGCCATTCCCGGCGTGAGCGTGGTCAAGCCCAAGGCGGCGCTCTATATGTTCCCGCGTTTGGACCCCAAGCTCTACCCCATTGAGGATGACCAGCAGTTTGCCTATGAATTGCTGGCTGAAGAAAAGGTGCTGATCGTGCAAGGCACGGGCTTTAATTGGCCCTCGCCGGATCACTTCCGCATTGTTTTCTTGCCCAATGCGGACGACCTGACCGATGCCATCGGCCGGATTGCCCGCTTCCTAGAGAGTTACCGCAAGCAACACGCCTGAGCGTGCTGTGCGGGTCTCTTATTGCTTTTGTTTTGTGTTTTGCGAGTGATGTGACATGAACCCCATCCAGGTTGGCCTTTTGGGCATCGGTACGGTTGGCTCGGGCGCCTTCAAGGTGCTGCAGCGCAATCAACAAGAAATTCTGCGCCGTGCCGGCCGGGGGATTGAAGTCACCATGGTGGCCGATCTCGACGTCGAGCGCGCCAAGAGCATCGTCGGCGACGCGGCCAAAGTGGTGAGCGACGCCCGCGAGATCATTGCCAACCCCAACATCGACATCGTGGTCGAGTTGATCGGCGGCTACGGCATTGCCAAGACCTTGGTGCTCGAGGCGATTGCCGCCGGCAAGCATGTGGTCACCGCCAACAAGGCCTTGCTGGCCGTGCATGGCAGCGAGATCTTTGCAGCCGCCCGCGCCAAGGGCGTGGTCGTGGCCTTTGAGGCGGCGGTGGCCGGGGGCATCCCCATCATCAAGGCGCTGCGCGAAGGCCTGACCGCCAATCGCATTGAGTGGATTGCCGGCATCATCAACGGCACCACCAACTTCATCTTGTCCGAAATGCGCGACAAGGGCCTGGACTTTGATGTGGTGCTCAAAGAGGCCCAGCGCCTGGGCTATGCCGAGGCCGACCCCACCTTCGACATTGAAGGCGTGGATGCCGCCCACAAGGCCACCATCATGAGCGCCATCGCCTTTGGCGTGCCGGTGCAGTTTGACAAGGCGCATGTGGAAGGCATCACCAAGCTGTCTGCCACTGATATCCGCTATGCCGAGCAACTGGGCTACCGCATCAAGCTGCTGGGCATCACCAAGCGCCGCGACAGCGGCATCGAGCTGCGCGTGCACCCCACGTTGGTGCCGGCCAAGCGCCTCATCGCCAACGTCGAAGGCGCGATGAATGCCGTGGTGGTGCAGGGCGATGCTGTGGGCACGACGCTCTACTACGGCAAGGGTGCGGGCTCTGAGCCCACCGCGTCTGCCGTGGTGGCGGACCTGGTGGACATCACCCGCCTGGCCTCGGCCGACCCCGGCCACCGCGTGCCGCACCTGGCCTTCCAGCCCGATGCCTTGGCCGACACCCCGATCTTGCCGATTGAGCAGGTCCAAACTGCCTTCTACCTGCGCTTGACGGTGGCCGACGAAGCCGGCGTGCTCTCGGGCATCACCACCATCTTGGCCGAGAACGGCATCTCCATCGACGCTGTGCTGCAGCGCGAAAGCAAGGATGGCGAGAAGCAGACGGATTTGATCATCCTGACCCACGACACCATCGAAGGCCAGATGCGCACAGCGCTCGCCCGCATGCAGGCTTTGACCACCGTGCTGGCCCCCATTGTGGCCATCCGCAAGGAGGAGCTGGCCTGAGGGCTGGTCGTGCACGCATGAAGTACATCAGCACCCGGGGCGACCAGACCCAACGCCGCTTTTGCGAAATCCTGCTCGAGGGCTTGGCGCCTGATGGCGGGCTCTATCTGCCTGTCAGCTACCCCAAGGTCGACGCAGCTACGCTGGCCCGCTGGCGGGCCTTGAGCTATGCCGACTTGGCCTGCGAGATTTTGTCGCTCTACATCGACGACATTCCGGCAGCCGACCTGAAGGCCTTGGTTCACAAGACCTACACCCCGGCGGTGTTTGGCAGCGAGCAGATCGTGCCGGTGCGGCGCCTGGGTGACTCGGGCGTGCTGATCGAAGCCCTGTCTAACGGCCCGACCTTGGCCTTCAAGGACATGGCCATGCAGTTGCTCGGCAATTTGTTCGAGTACGAACTGGGGCGGCGCGGCGAGCAGCTCAATATCTTGGGCGCCACCAGTGGCGACACCGGCAGTGCGGCTGAATACGCCATGCGCGGCAAGCAGGGCGTGCGGGTGTTCATGCTCAGCCCCAATGGCCGCATGAGCCCGTTTCAGCAGGCGCAGATGTTCAGCCTGCAAGATGCCAACATCCACAACCTGGCGGTGGAAGGCGTGTTCGACGATGCGCAAGACATCGTCAAGGCCGTCTCTAATGATTTGGCCTTCAAGCGCCAGTACAAGATCGGCACCGTCAACTCCATCAACTGGGCGCGCTTGCTGGCCCAGGTGGTCTATTACTTTGCCGGCTACTTTCAGGCCACGCAGAGCAACTCGGAGCAGGTCAGCTTCACCGTGCCCTCAGGCAATTTTGGCAATGTCTGTGCCGGCCACGTGGCGCGCATGATGGGCTTGCCCATTGCCAAGCTGGTGGTGGCGACCAACGAGAACGACGTGCTGGACGAGTTCTTCCGCACTGGCACCTACCGCGTGCGCGGCAGTGCCGAGACGCACGAGACCTCCAGCCCGTCCATGGACATCTCCAAGGCCAGCAACTTCGAGCGCTTTGTGTTCGACCTACTGGGGCGCGACGGTGCGCGCACGGCTGAGCTGTTTGGTCCCACGCTGGCCAAGCAGGGCGTGTTCAGTCTGACGGCCGAAGAGACTGCAGCCATTGCAGGCTACGGTTTCCAGTCGGGGCGCAGCACCCACGCTGACCGCTTGGCCACGATCCGCAGCACCTACGAGCGCTTTGGTGACATGGTGGACACCCACACGGCCGACGGCGTGAAGGTGGCGTTTGAGCGGGTCGAAGCGAGCGTGCCCATGATCGTGCTGGAAACGGCCTTGCCGGCCAAGTTTGCCGCCACCATCCAAGAGGCCTTAGGCCGCGAGCCCAGCCGCCCGGCAGGCTTGGAGGGCATTGAAGCCTTGCCCAAGCGCTTCACCGTGGTGCCGCCGCAGGCTGAGGTGATCAAGCAATACATTCGCACGCATTGCGACTGAGGCTCAGACATGCGCGCACCCCTGCTGGATTTTGACGAGGTCTTGGACCGCTTGAGCCGAGTGGCTGAGCAACACCGCCTGAGCGAGGTGGAGACCATCTCCACCTTCTCGGCCTTGGGCCGTATCCTGGCCGCGCCCGTAACCTCCGGCCTGGATGTGCCGCCTGCCGACAACACCTCGATGGACGGCTACGTGATGCGCGTCGCCGATGTGCCGGTGGCCGGCACCGTGCTGCCCATCAGCCAGCGCATCCCGGCCGGTGTGGTGGGTCAGCCCTTGCAGCCCGGAACGGCGGCGCGCATCTTCACTGGCGCGCAGGTGCCCGCCGGTGCCGATGCCGTGGTGATGCAGGAGCAGTGCGAGGCCCTCGACGCTGACGGTGCCGCCCAGGTCAAAGTGGGTGTGGTGCCTGCATTGGGTCAATGGATTCGCCGCCGCGGCGAGGATGTGTCCCATGGCCAAGTGGTCCTGACAGCCGGACAGCGCCTAACGCCGCAGGCTTTGGGCTTGGCGGCCTCCGTGGGCGCCGCCAGCTTGAGTGTTGTGCGTCGCCCCCGCGTGGCCTTGTTCTCAACTGGTGATGAACTGGTGATGCCCGGTGAGCCGCTCAAGCCCGGTGCCATCTACAACTCGAACCGCTTCACTTTGCGGGGCTTGCTGGAAGCTGCAGGTTGCACCGTGACGGACTTGGGCATCGTGCCAGACCGATTGGACGCGACCCGCGAGGCCTTGCGTCAAGCCGCCGCCGAGCACGATTTGATCTTGACGTCCGGCGGCGTCTCGGTGGGCGAAGAAGACCACCTTCGGCCCGCTGCGCAGGCCGAGGGGCGTATCGACCTCTGGCAGATGGCCATCAAACCCGGCAAGCCGCTGGCCGTTGGCGCCATTCGCCGTGCCTCGGGCGTGGGTGAAGCGCTGCTGATGGGCTTGCCCGGCAACCCGGTGTCCAGCTTTGTGACCTTTGTGCTGGCGGTGGCGCCCTTGCTGCGCGGCTTGCAAGGCGCACCGTGCCGCCTGCCTGCCAGCTTGCCGGTACGGGCTGACTTTGCTTGGCCTAAGCCGGACAAGCGCCGAGAGTTTTTGCGCGTGCGGCTGAACACACAAGGCGGCGTGGAGCTCTTCCCCAACCAAAGCTCGGGCGTCTTGACCTCTGCGGTGTGGGCTGACGGCTTGGTCGATAACCCTGGCGGGCAAGCCATTGCCGCAGGTGATACCGTGCGCTTCTTGCCGCTGGGTTTGTTGACGGCCGGCTGATTTGAACGTTAAGCAAAGGCCCCACCCTGGCGGGCTTTGTGGTGATCACTAAAGGAGCCTTTGATGGCATGGGTTGAAGCGGTGATGTTGCTGGCGGTGGCCCAGTACCTGGCATTTGGCATATTGGTCGGCCGCGCACGCGGCAAGTACGGCGTGCAGGCGCCGGCCACCAGCGGCGACGAGATGTTTGAGCGCTTCTACCGTGTGCAGATGAACACGCTGGAGTTGCTGCCCGTGCTGCTGCCCAGCCTCTGGATCGCTGCCAAGTATTGGTCTCCCGAATGGGTCGCCGCCACCGGCTTGGTGTATTTGCTCGGGCGCCTGCTCTACCTCAAGGCCTACATCACCAACCCACCCAGCCGGGGTTTGGGCTTCATGCTGAGTTATGTGCCCATCGTCGGCTTGCTGCTTGCGGGCCTCGTGGGTGCGGTGCGGGCCACCCAGCAAGCCTGAGTGACAAGCAATGCAGGTTCGACTGAAATTTTTTGCCTCTTTGCGCGAGGCTTTGGGGGCCGAGGGCAGCCTGGACTTGCCCGAGGGCAGCACGGTGGGCCAAGCGCGTGACGCCCTGCTGGCCCGCGGTGAGCCCTTTGCGCAGGCCCTGGCGCGCGGGCGCGCACTGCGGGCGGCGCGCAATCAAACCGCCTGTGCCGAGACCGAGCCCTTGGCGCATGGCGATGAATTGGCCTTTTTCCCACCCGTGACAGGGGGCTGAGACCATGGCACCGCGCGTCTCCATTCAAACCGAGGATTTCGACCTCAGTGCCGAGGTAGCTGGGCTGCGGGCTGCTGACCCGGCGGTGGGCGCTGTTTGCACCTTTTTGGGCACGGTGCGTGACCGCAATGAGGGCCAAGGCATCAGCGTGATGGAGCTGGAGCACTATCCCGGCATGACCGAGAAATCCATCGAAGCCATGATCGACGAAGCGCTCAAGCGCTTTGACATCCGTGCAGCCCGCGTCATCCACCGTGTGGGTGTGCTGCAGCCCTTGGATCAGATCGTGTTGGTGGTGGTCAGCTCAGCCCATCGGGGTCAATCCTTCCAAGCCTGTGAGTTCTTGATGGACTACCTCAAGACCCAAGCGCCGTTCTGGAAGAAAGAAACCTTGTCGGATGGCAGCGCCCGCTGGGTCGATGCCCGCGTCAGCGATGACGCGGCGCTGGCCCGCTGGGGCATCGCGGCGAGCAACGCGGGTGTCTGACACCCTGCGCTTAGGGGCCATGGTGGCCGTGGGCGGGGCGCTGGGTGCGGTGCTGCGCTGGCGCGTGGGCCTGTGGCTCAACCCTTCGGCGCTGCCCTTCGCGGCCGGCACCCTGGTGGTGAATGTGGTGGGCGGCTTGCTCATTGGCCTGAGCCTGGTGTGGTTCGAGCGGCATCCGAATGAAGCCTTGCGGCTGTTGCTCGTCACCGGTGGCCTGGGCGGCCTGACCACCTTTTCCACCTTTTCGGCCGAATCGCTGGGCCTGCTCTTGCGGGGTGATGCGGGGCTCGCCCTGCTGCACAGCCTGGCCCATGTGCTGGGCGCCCTGTTGGCTGTGGCACTGGGCTGGTGGTTGGGCCGCCAGTGCTGGGGCGGATAGCCCATGGCGCGACATTTTCCCAGGCCTTGCTTCACGGACTTTGTGGGCGGCCGACATAGAGAGGCTAGCTTGGCACTAACATTCACCCCCCATGCCCATTGATCCCGCCGCGCTGCGCAGCGCATTCGGTCGCTTCGCCACCGGCGTCACCATCGTCACCTGCTTGGATAGCCAGGGGCAGCGTGTCGGCCTGACGGTCAACTCCTTCAGCTCTTTGTCGCTAGACCCAGCGCTGGTGCTGTGGTCACTGCGCACCAACAGCCAAGCCCTGTCTGCCTTTGAGGAGGCTGGGCACTTTGCAGTGAATGTGCTGGCCGAGGGGCACATGCCGCTGTCCCGCCGCTTCGCCAGTCCCATCGCCGACCGCTTTGCCGAAGGCGAGTGGTCGGTGGGCGAGGGCGGCTCACCCGTGTTGGCCCAGGCCGCTGCCGTGTTCGAGTGCATCACCGAGCAGCGCATCACCGTGGGAGACCACGAGCTATTCGTGGGCCGCGTGCTGAGGCTCCATGAGCATGACCTCCCGCCTCTGGTCTTCCAGGCTGGGCACTACCGGCACTTGGGCCGGGTGCTTTGAGAACCTGCCCCTGAGTTTGCGCGGCATCAAAGGCCGTATGGCTCGGGGCCGCCACTGGCCTTGAAATTGGGTGGGGCCAGCCTCATGTCAGATGCATTGGAGGACATTCACCATGCGTCTCGACAAGCTCACCACGGCCTTTCAGCAAGCGCTTTCGGAGGCTCAAAGCCTCGCGGTGGCGCGTGACAACCCCTATATCGAGCCCTGCCATGTGCTGGCGGCCATGCTCACCCAGCCCGACGGGCCTAAGGCTCTTTTGGATCGGGCGGGTGCCAACACCGCAGCGCTGAAGACGGCCATGGACACGGCCATGGGGGCCTTGCCCAGTGTGCAGGGCGGCGGCGCGGTTCAAGCCGGGCGAGACTTGGTGCAACTGCTGCAACAGGCCGACAAGGAGGCAACGCAGCGCGGTGACCAGTTCATCGCCAGTGAGATGTTTTTGCTGGCTCTTGCAGATGCCAAGAGTGATATTGCCGCTGCGGTGCGCGGCCATGGCCTGACCCGCAAAGCACTGGAAGCCGCCATCACGGCCGTGCGTGGGGGGCAAGCGGTGGACTCGGCCGAGGCCGAAGGGCAGCGTGAGGCGCTCAAAAAGTACACTCTGGACCTGACCGAGCGCGCCCGCCAAGGCAAGCTGGACCCGGTGATTGGCCGCGACGACGAAATCCGCCGCGCCATCCAGGTGCTGCAACGCCGCAGCAAGAACAACCCGGTGCTGATTGGCGAGCCTGGCGTGGGCAAGACGGCCATCGTCGAAGGTTTGGCGCAGCGCATCGTCAATGGCGAAGTGCCCGACACCCTGCGCAACAAGCGCGTGCTGGTGCTGGACATGGCAGGGCTCTTGGCCGGTGCCAAGTACCGGGGCGAGTTTGACTTCATTGACGAGCTGCACACCATGGTCGGCGCGGGCAAAGGTGAAGGTGCCATGGATGCGGGCAATATGCTCAAGCCCGCCCTGGCGCGTGGTGAGCTGCACTGCATTGGCGCGACCACGCTGGACGAGTACCGCAAGTACGTGGAGAAAGACGCCGCGCTGGAGCGCCGCTTCCAAAAGGTCTTGGTGGGTGAACCCACGGTGGAGGCCACCATTGCCATCTTGCGCGGCCTGCAAGAGAAGTACGAGGTTCACCACGGGGTGGAGATCACCGACCCCGCCATCGTGGCCGCCGCCGAGTTGAGCCATCGCTACATCACCGACCGCTTTTTGCCCGACAAAGCCATTGACCTGATCGACGAGGCGGCGGCCAAGATCAAGATCGAGATCGACTCCAAGCCCGAGGTCATGGACAAGCTGGATCGACGGCTGATCCAACTCAAGATTGAGCGTGAAGCTGTGCGGCGCGAGAAGGACGACGCCTCGCAAAAGCGCCTGGGCTTGATCGAAGAAGAGATGAGCAAGTTGGAGCGCGAGTACGCCGACCTGGAAGACATTTGGAAGTCCGAAAAGGCGGCGGCCCAAGGCTCGGCTCAGGTTAAGGAAGAAATTGACCGCATTCGCTTCCAGATCGAAGAGTGGAAGCGAAAGGGCGACTTCAACAAGGTGGCCGAACTGCAGTACGGCAAGCTGCCCGAATTGGAGAAAAAGCTCAAAGAGGCTCAAGCCAAAGAGTCGGGTAAGGCGGCCGGAGCGGGCCTACGCCCCCAGTTGCTGCGCACCATGGTGGGGGCCGAAGAGATTGCCGAAGTGGTGGCGCGGGCCACGGGCATCCCTGTCTCCAAGCTGCTGCAAGGCGAGCGCGACAAGCTGCTGAAGATGGAAGCCAAACTGCACGAGCGCGTGGTCGGCCAGCAAGAGGCCATCGTGGCGGTGGCCGATGCCATCCGGCGCTCGCGTGCGGGCCTCTCTGACCCGAACCGCCCTCTGGGCAGCTTCTTGTTCTTGGGGCCTACGGGGGTGGGCAAGACCGAGCTGTGCAAGGCCTTGGCGGGCTTTCTGTTTGACAGCGAGGACCACCTCATTCGGGTGGACATGAGCGAGTTCATGGAGAAGCACAGTGTCAGCCGCTTGATCGGTGCGCCACCCGGCTATGTGGGCTATGACGAGGGCGGCACCTTGACGGAAGCCGTGCGCCGCAAGCCCTATAGCGTCATCTTGTTGGATGAAGTGGAAAAGGCTCACCCCGATGTCTTCAATGTGCTCTTACAAGTGCTGGACGATGGCCGACTGACCGACGGGCAGGGCCGCACCGTGGACTTCAAGAACACCGTCATTGTCATGACCAGCAATCTGGGCTCGCAGATGATCATGCAGATGTCAGGCAAGCCCTCATCGGTGATCCGCGAGGCGGTGTGGGTGGAGGTCAAACAGCACTTCCGTCCGGAGTTTTTGAACCGCATTGATGAGACGGTGGTGTTCCATGCGCTGGATGAAGCTCATATCCAGGACATCGCGCGGATTCAGCTCAAGATCTTGGAGTCACGCCTGGCCAAGATGGACATGGGCTTGGATGTCTCACCCGAAGCCCTGGCGGAGATAGCCAAAGTCGGCTTCGACCCGGTGTTTGGGGCGCGCCCCCTGAAGCGGGCCATTCAACAGCGCATTGAGAACCCGGTGGCACGGCTGGTGCTTGAAGGCCGCTTCGGCCCCAAGGACGTGGTGCCCATCACCGTGTTGGATGGCGAGTTCAACTTCGGGCGCATCGTCCATTGAGGGGTTTGGGGGCGCGCCTACAATCTGGCGCACCCCACTCGCATCGCTGACCGAAGGAGCGCATGACTTCCAAGCCCGGGCCTGAGGCCACTCACGCATCTGTTTCGCACCCTGCTGGTGCCAAGGCACAGGCCCAAGGTGCTGGCGAGTGGCCGGTAGTGGTGGTGGGGGCCGGGTTGGCTGGGCTGACCGTGGCACTGCACTTGGCGTCCCAAGGGCAGCGGGTGGAGGTATTGGCCAAGCGCAATTTGGGTGAGGGCGCCACCGCCTGGGCGCAGGGCGGCATCGTGGGTGTGCTGGGCTCGGACGACAGCGTAGAGTCCCACGTCCGCGATACTCAAGACGCTGGTGCTGGCCTGGTGGACGAACAGACGGCACGCTTCATTGCTGAGAACAGCGCCCAGGCCGTCTCCTGGCTGGTGGAGCAGGGCGTTCCCTTTTCGCCCGACCCCGAAGGCCCACTGGGCCTGCATTTGACGCGCGAGGGCGGCCACGCTGTTCGGCGCATTGCCCATGCGGCCGATGCCACGGGTAAAGCCATTCATGAGGCCCTGTTGGCCAAAGCCCATGCTCACCCTTTGGTGACATTGCGGGAGCGCTGGATGGCGGTGGACCTGATCACCTCTCGCCATGTCGGCCAGCCTGAAGACGGTCCGCGCTGCTATGGCGTTTATGCCTTGGACATTGCAGCTCAACGGGTCGAGACATTGCCCGCGCGTGCGGTGGTTTTAGCCACCGGCGGAGTGGGCAAGGTTTATCGCTACACCAGCAACCCCGAGACCGCGACGGGCGATGGCATTGCCATGGCTTGGCGGGCCGGGTGCCGGGTGGCGAATATGGAATTCATCCAGTTCCACCCCACTTGTCTGTATCACCCCTGTCTCTTATACACATCTAGATGTGTATAAGAGACAACCATACTGGCACCGTATGAGTACACAACGCTGATGCCAAATGGGCATGGTGCACGCTACACTTACATCGCTTCACTTACATCANGGAGATGTCCGAGCTTGCCCATGCGCTACGGGTGACCGACGTCTTCACCGCCAAGATCAGCCCCAGGGCGTTTCGTGCTGCCATGAGCATTCAAGCACCCGCGAACCTCTGAGCGCCTGCTACGCGGTGCCGGTGTCAAGGATGAAGCCTGGCTCGCGGCCGTGCGTGAGCATCATGAGCGCCCGGATGGTACGGGCTACCCTGCGGGCCTGACGGAGATGTCCGAGCTTGCCCATGCGCTACGGGTGACCGACGTCTTCACCGCCAAGATCAGCCCCAGGGCGTTTCGTGCTGCCATGAGCATTCAAGCAGCGGCCAAGCAACTGTTCCAGGACGAACGCGGCGGCCCGATGGCGGCGGGCTTGATCAAGGCCTTGGGGCTTTACCCACCTGGCGATCTGGTCGAGCTCAAAAGCGGCGAGGTGGCGGTGGTGATTCGACGTGGCCCGAGCGCCACCACGCCCAAAGTGGCCACCTTGACCAACCGCCACGGCAAGGCCATGGTTGAAACCCATGTGCGTGACACTGCTGACCCGCAGTTTGCAGTGGTGGGGCCGTATGCCGAGCGGCAGGGCTTGACCCGGGTACTGCCTGAGCGGGTCTACGGCTACATTTTTGCGTAATGGCTGATCAGGATCGCGCCCGCATCGCGTTGCGGGCCTGCACAAAGCCAAAGGCAAACTCGACAGCCTCTTTCACCGCTTGCAAAGACTCTGTGCGCTCGGGGTCGGACTGGTAGAAGGCCAAATCGACCTCGTGCCGGATATAGCGCGGAGGCAAACGGTTCAAGGCTACGCAAGCAATGTCTGCCAAAGTCTCGGCTTCGGTGATGAGGTGGGGGAACTGCTGGGCATGCTCCTTCACGGCTGCGAAGACGGCCTTCTCATACCAGTTGTGTATTGAGTCCATGTCCATGACGCGTGAGCCGACCCCAACGGCCAGCTATTTTGATTGTTGAAACGGACACAGTCTGCCCGCTCCGGCATCGCAAAGCACCGCAGTGAAAGCCCAGCGAAGGCGGGCTTTTCGAGCAATTCAAGGGCTTAAGTGCGCCCACCCTCAGCCTGCTGCTCCACCGGCCCGAGCACACGCATGGAATAGTCGGTGGCTCGCACGTCCTTGGTCAATTTGCCAATCGAGATCCGATCCACACCGGTGGCCGCGATTTGGTGCAGCCCTTCGAGGCCGATGCCTCCAGAGGCCTCCAGCAATGCGCGCCCGGCATTGAGGGCAACGGCCTCGCGCATTTGTGCCAGGTTGAAATTGTCCAGCAGCACACTGGTTGCACCGCTCGCCAGGGCTTGCTGCAACTGGGCCAGGTTTTCCACCTCGATTTGGATGTCTACGTTGGCATTCAAGGCTGCCGCATTGGCCAACACCGGGGCTATGCCTCCGGCCGCCGCAATGTGGTTTTCCTTGATCAAAATGCCATGCCAGAGTGCCAGCCTTTGGTTGTGGCCGCCTCCCACGCGTACAGCGTACTTTTGCGCTTGGCGCAGGCCGGGCAGGGTTTTGCGGGTATCCAACACCACGCAGCCACGCGGGTTGGGTGAGGCACCTTCAATCGCTTTCACATGCAAGCGGGTGACGCTGGCGGTGGCCGACAAAAGCTGCAAAAAGTTGAGTGCTGGGCGCTCGGCAGATAAGAGGGCGCGGGCCTGGGCCTCGATGTGGCAGACCGGCGTATTGGCCGCCATGTCTGCACCTTCGTCGTGAAACCAACGAATCTGTGCTGACGAATCCAGGGCCAGCACGCAGGCCTCAAACCAGTCCCGGCCACACAGCACAGCGCTCTCAAGCACCAATACCTGAGCCCGTACCCGCTGCTGTTCGGGCACTAGCAAGCTGGTCCAGTCGGCCCGGNTTCTCTTGCACCTGTCTCTTATACACATCTAGATGTGTATAAGAGACAGCATATGCTGCTACCGCCCTTGTTCCCCATGCTGATTGCCGAGTTTGGCTTCAGCTATGCGCAATTGGGCTTGCTGGTCAGCACGTTTTTCGTGATTTCCGGCTTGGGGCAGGCCGCGGCCGGTTTTGTGGTGGACAAAGTCGGCGCAAGGCCCGTGCTGACCATGGCCATGCTGTGTTTTGCCTTGGCTGCCGCTGCTGTGTCCACGGCTCAAGGGTTTGCAAGCCTGGCTTTGGCCGCCGCGCTGGCAGGCTTGGGGAATGCGCCATTTCACCCTGCGGATTTCACCATTCTCAACAAGCGTGTGTCCACGCCACGGCTGGGCCACGCCTTCTCTGTCCATGGCATCTCGGGCAACCTAGGCTGGGCACTAGCGCCCTTGTTTTTGACGGGCATTTACGCCACCAGTGGCTCTTGGCGGCTGGCGGCGGGATGCGCGGGCCTGTGGGCCTTGCTGGTGTTGGCGGTCTTGCTTTGGCAGCGTGACGCACTGGATGACAGCCTTCCGGCTGCCAGCGTCAAGGCGGCGGTGGCAGGGCCACAAGAGCACTGCCTTGCCTTTTTGCGCTTGCCGTCGGTGTGGTTGTGTTTCTCATTCTTTTTCTGGACGACCTGTGCGCTATCGGCCATTCAGAGCTTCGCCAGCCCGGCCTTGCAGAGCATTTACCACCTGCCGCTGACCGCCACTTCCATGGTGGTGACTGGCTACATGCTGTGCGGTGCATTGGGCATGGTCTTTGGTGGCTTTTTGGCGGGGCGTGCCCGGCGACTGGAGGCCTTGATTGCCGCCTGCTTGACCGCCACAGCGGGCTTGCTGCTGCTGGTGGGTAGCGGTTGGGTGCCCGCAGCCTGGGCGGTGGCGCTGACCGCACTGGCGGGCTTGGGGACGGGACAACACCACGCTGACGGCTGCCCACTCAAAGCCTGTCACGACTTCACCTGCCAAGCTCACGCCCAGCAGCATGGCGATGACGGGGTTCACGAAGCTGTAGCTGCTGGCCAGTCCCGCCGAGGCTTTGGCCAAGAGCACCATATAGGCGTTGAAGGCGATCAAGGAGCCAAACACTACCAGGTAGGCCCAGGCAGCCAAGGCCTTGGGATCAGGCGGCCATTGCACTTGTTCGCCCGCCACGGCGGCCAGACCCATCAGCACCGCACCGCCGCAGAGCATTTCAGAGGCAAAGCCCATAGCGCCCGGCGCCAGCGGCATGCTGCGTTGGCTCAGCACGCTGCCCACGGACCAGGTGATGCAGGCAATGGTGATGGCGATCAGCCCTGGGGTTGAAGCTTGAAACCCTGAGCCTTGGGTCAGCATCAAGACGCCGACCAGTCCCACGGCGATGCCAGCACTCTCCAGCACGCCGGTCTTGATGCCATAGCAGCGGTTCATTGCGGCAATCATCAAGGGAATCACGGCGATGAAGGCCACCACCAAGCCAGAGCCCACCGTTTCTTCGGCCACGGCAGTGCCACCCATTCCACCGCCCAGCATCAAGGCACCCACCACCCAGGCGTTGCGCCACTCTCGGCGATGGGGCCAGGGCGCACCGCGCCAGCGCATCCAGGCCATGAGCAATAGCCCAGCGGTGATGAAGCGACTGCCCATTTGCACAAAAGGCGGAAAACTCACCAAGGCGAACTTGATCGCCAAATAGGTGGAGCCCCAGATCAACCAGGTGGCGGCCAGGCAGGCGATGATGAGGGGACTGAGCCCGGTGTGGCCCGCAGGCTGTTCTTGTGAATGCATGCCAGCATGTTAGCCAGCAAATCAGGCCACTTGCCGGGCAGCGGTAGCCGTTTCCGGACTGTCAATTTTCTGTGGGTCAGTTGCGCTAGGCTTGGCACCGTTTCCCTTTCAGCCTTCAAGGACTCTGCGGCCCATGAACACACTCTCGTCGTCGACTTGCGACCTGTGCGACACCCACAAGAACGACACCTCCGGTCTCTTTCGCGTGTTGCCCCCTTGGTTCACCGATTACGGCGGCCTCCGGCGCTTTTCGGGAGAAGTCTCCACGGTGCGCTGCCTAGAAGACAACTCGCGCGTCAAGGAAGCCGTTCAATCACCCGGCTTGGGGCGAGTCTTGGTGGTAGATGGTGGCGGCTCACTGCGCCGATCCTTGTTGGGCGGCAACTTGGCGGCCGATGCGGCCAAGAACGGCTGGGCCGGCGTGCTGGTGATCGGTGCCGTGCGCGACAAGGCCGAATTGGCCCAGTGCGCCATAGGCTTGCGCGCGATGGGTTTGATCCCAATGCCAACAGACCGCCAAAACCAAGGCCAGCGTGACGTGCCGGTGCAGTGCGGCGAGGTCTGGATCCGCCCCGGCGAATGGCTGGTGGCAGATGAAGATGGCATTGTTGTGATGCCCGCACGCTGAAAAGCTGTTTTCTCAGGCTAGAATGCGCAGCTTAGTCGGGGCGTAGCGCAGCCTGGTAGCGCATCTGCTTTGGGAGCAGAGGGTCGCGAGTTCGAATCCCGCCGCCCCGACCATTTTCTTCAGGCTTTCACACAGCCACAAAAAAGCGCCTTCCATCCGGAGGCGCTTTTTTTATTGGTCTTTTCTCTGGCCTGCGCCAAGAAATGGCCTGCCCGGAGGGACTCGAACCCCCGACCTGCTGCTTAGAAGGCAGCTGCTCTATCCAGTTGAGCTACGGGCAGTGAAGGGCGCGATTCTAGTGCGTCCAGAAGCGCTTGCCAGGGCGTTGCGCCGCAGGAATGTGCGGCAAGCCGTGTTACCGCTGGCTGCAAAGCCGTGCTTAGGTTGGCGGCCCGAGCGCCGATAGGCCGGATGGAGCGCCCGAGATGGGGCACGACATCACCACCTTGGCGGGGTCCCCGCCACAGCAAGGGCGACTTTTGCAGACTTCACGCATCAGATCTGGGATCGATACCGGCATGCTGGGCTCACTGGGTCACTGGTTTCGGCCGGCTGCCGGTGCCACAGCAGCAGCGCTGCGCAAGCGCTGCGTTGCGCACGGCTGGGTGCTCAAACGCCATCGGGACGGCCAGGGCTTTGTCATAGAGCCCAGGCTCAGGCCAGCCGCACCGTGAACCTGAATCGCCCAATCGATGACCTGGCAAGCCATCTGAGGGGCCACCACTTTGATCATCGCAATCTCAGCCTTGGCGCTCTTGTTACCGGCCACGTCCATCATCCAGGCGGCTTTCAAGGTCAGCAGACGAGCTTGGTCGATCATGCAGCGCGCCTCGGCAATGCGCTCTTGGGTCACGGTTTGCTGGGCCACGGTGCGACCAAAAGCGGTGCGGGAGGTGGCCCGCTTGCACATCAATTCCAGTGCGCGTTCGGCCAGCCCAATCAGGCGCATGCAGTGGTGGATTCGGCCTGGGCCTAAGCGCCCTTGCGCAATTTCGAAGCCTCGTCCTTCGCCCAGCAAGAGGTTGCTGGCTGGCACGCGGACATTGTGGAAATCGATCTCCATGTGGCCGTGCGGTGCATCGTCGTAGCCCATCACACTGAGTGGCCGCAGGACTTTCAATCCGGGGGTGTCCATGGGGACGAGAATCATCGACTGCTGGGAGTGCCGGGGGGCATTGGGGTCGGTCTTGCCCATGAAGATCAGCACTTTGCAGCGCGGGTCACCGGCTCCGCTGGTCCACCACTTGCGCCCGTTGATGACGTACTCATCGCCATCGCGTTCGATGCGGGCCTCAATATTGGTGGCGTCGGAAGAGGCGACCGCTGGTTCCGTCATGGCAAAGCCGCTGCGAATCTCGCCGCGCAACAAGGGGGCCAGCCACTGCGCCTTGTGTGCTTCACTGCCGTACCGCACCAGAACCTCCATATTGCCGGTGTCTGGCGCAGAGCAATTGAAGACCTCGCTGGCCCAGGGAATGCGGCCCATGATCTCAGCCAGTGGCGCATATTCTTGGTTGGTGAGGCCTGCGCCCAAGTTGCTTTCGGGCAGGAATAAATTCCACAATCCTGCGGCGCGGGCCTTTGGCTTGAGGGTCTCGATGAGCTGTAGCGGCGACCAGCGCTTGCCCGCCAGGGTGTTGGCCTCCAGTTCGGCCCAATAGGCACCCTCTTGCGGATAGATGTGTTCATCCATAAAGGCTCGCACGGCAGCCTGTAGTTCCTGTGTGCGGGGGGAGTAGCCGAAGTCCATGCGAGGTCCTTTGGGTTATTGAGTCAGGGTCAAAATTTTTGGGCAAAACCCCAGGCCAGCTCTGCCAACGCGGGCGCTGCTGCTCCGGTGGCACGGGCTTGGGCACTGGCTGCGGTGCCTGCTTCCACACGCTTGGCAATGCCCTGGGCAATGGCTGCAATGCGGAACAAGTTGTAGGCGAGGTAAAAGTTCCAATCGGCCATGAGGCCATCGACACTTCCGCAACCCGTGCGCTCGGCATACTGCGCGACATACTCCCGCTCCGTAGGAATGCCCTGGGCCTGGAAATCCAGACCGGCCATGCCTCTGAAGGTGCCGGGGGGAATGTGCCAAGCCATGCAGTGGTAGCTGAAGTCCGCGAGCGGGTGCCCCAGCGTCGACAGCTCCCAATCCAAGACCGCCATGACCCGTGGCTCAGTGGCGTGGAAGATCAGGTTGTCGAGACGGTAATCGCCATGCACGATGGCGACGCGGCTATCGTCTTTGGCGCTGGCCGGCAGGTGCTCCGGCAGCCAGGTGAGCAGCTTGTCCATGGCCGGGTTGGGCCCGGTGACTGACGCCACATACTGCTTGCTCCAGCGGGCGATCTGACGCTCAAAGTAGCTGCCGGGCTTGCCGTAGCTGGCCAAACCGGAGGCCGCCCAATCGACGCTGTGCAAGGCCGCAATCACCCGGTTCATGTCGTTATAGATCGCAGCTCGCTCCTGCGGGCTGTGACCGGGCAGTGCTGGGTCCCACAGCACGCGGCCTTCGACAAACTCCATGAGGTAGAAGGCGCGTCCAATGACGGACTCGTCTTCACACAACACATGCATCTGGGCCACAGGAACGGCGGAGGCCGCCAAGGCCTGCATGACCCGAAACTCGCGCTCGATGGCATGCGCAGAGGGTAGGAGTTTGGCGACCGGCCCCGGTTTGGCTCGCATCACATAGGCTTGGCCGGGGGTGGTGAGCTTGAAGGTTGGGTTTGACTGGCCGCCTTTGAACTGGGCGATCTCCAACGGGCCCTGAAAACCTGGAAGGTGTTGGCTAAGCCAAGCTTCGAGGGCCCGGATGTCGAACTGATGCGCCTCAGCAATGGGGCGTGTGCCGGTGTACTGATCCACAGGGTCCTCCTGCCGGAGGAGACCGGCGGTTTAACGTTCTGCTGCCGACAGTAGTTTGTCGCGAGACAAGACCACCAAACGCGTGGGTTCGACCCGGAGCACACCGTCGCGCTCCAGCTCTTTGAGTTCTTGGTTCACCCGTTGGCGGGAGGCCCCCAGCAACTGCGCCAAGTCTTCTTGCGCCAGTTGCAGGCCGATGCGGATCTCCTCGCCCTGTGCAATGCCATAGCTTTTGGCCAGCAACAGCAGTTGTTTGGCGAGCCGAGCACTCAAGGGTTTGGTGTTGAGATCTTCGATCAGGTTGAACATCAGCCGCAGGCGGCGGCAGTTCAGCCGCAGCAAGGCGTCGTACAGTTCCACATGTTGCGCCAGCAATTCTTTGAAATCTGGCTTGCGAATGACCAACAAGGTGGTGGGGCCATGCGCCGATGCATCGTGGGTTCGCGGCAGGCCATCGAATAGCGCGATATCGCCAAACCAAGTGCCGGGTTCCACATAGGTCAAAGCGACTTGCTTGCCCCCCAGCGACACAGAACTGACCCGGACCGCCCCTTTGGCCACGCCGATCCAGTCTTCGGCAGGTTGCCCCCGTGCGGCCAAGCTGGTTCCGTCCGGCAAGCGACGTACAAATGCCCGCGCCAATATGCCAGCTTGCAGACTTTGTGAGAGCGAGGAGAACCATGCGCCGGAATCGATGTTATGTCTCTCTTCGATTGTAAGAATGGGGGAGGTCATAGCTTGTCCCTGACGCGACAAAGGCGGCGCAGAGTACCGAGGGATTTCGAGGGGGATCTCCGTCAGATGATTTGAGCCTGAGGGCCTTAATCCGTAGGAGGGAGCGGGCCGCTGTGGCAGCGCCCAGCGATGCTCAGATGGCGCGCTTGTTGTTGGACGTAGGCTCTTCGGGGCCGCGCCTGCGGATGGACATTGACGAGCCGCTGATGCGGGCACCCGGTGGCGAGGTGATGGCGGCTGCCTCCGGTGCCTTGTTTGGTGAGGCGGCGGCAGGTGAAGATCTGCTTCGCTTGCAGGCCCTCGAAAAGACTCTGGCTGACTTGAAGCGTGAGCGCCAAGCGTCGGTGGACGCATCCAACGGTTTGCGTACACGCTTGGCGGAAGCAGAGTCACAAAGTCGTTTGCTGCCATGGTTGGCGGGCCTCTTGCTGTTGGTGGGCGGGGTGGCCCTGTGGTTAGCCCTGAGGATGCGCAAACAAAGCAAGGAACGTGAAAGCGCAGGTGTTCAGTGGTGGGCGTCGGGCTCAGCGCCTGACAGCCGAGGCCCTGTGCCGGAGCCAGCAGTGTCCGGCCACGATCAGTACCAGCCGCCCCCCGAGCAAGGCCACAGCGCCACCAAATCGGGTGATGCATCGGTCTGGGAGCCCGCGGCGACTGAGGCTTTGCGCAGCGAGCGCACGGTGGTTCAGCCACAGGTCTATGGCTTGAGTTCCAGCAGTGGCTCCCTGCTGGACAGTGCGGCCGCCGCGCCGCGTGAGGTGTCGGTGGAAGAGCTGCTCGATTTGGAGCAGCAAGCCGATTTCTTCATTGCGCTGGGCCAAGAAGACGCCGCCGTGGACCTGCTGATGACGCATCTGCGGGGAACAGGTGGTTTGAGCCCCTTGCCCTATACCAAGCTCTTGGAGATCTACAAGCGGCAAGGGGATCCGAACGCCTACGAGCGCATTCGAGCGCGCTTTAACCGGCGCTTCAATGTGTATGCCCCGGATTGGGAGGCAGGTCCTCTGCAAGGGCGCACCTTGGAGGATTACGGTGACGCGGTGATCCAGTTGCAAGCAGTGTGGGCGTCCCCCCTGGACGCTATGGCGGTTCTAGAGGCCATGCTCTTCCGCAAGGATGATGCCCAGGACATGTTCGACCTGCCGGCCTACAAAGACGTTTTGTTGCTGTATTCTCTGGCGCGAGACTTGTGGCAGCAGGGCGGGGGCAGCGCTGCTCCCGTGGTTGATGTGCTGTTGCCCTTGGGTGATGCCATGGTGTCCGGGCCAGTAGACTTTGATGCCAATGCCGCACCAGGTAGTTTTCAACTCACCTCGTTCGACTTTCCGGCCAACTCCAAGTCCGCTGAGTTGGCGGACCCACCCAACACCGCCTCAGGTGGCCTGACCTTAGAACGGCCCTGAGAAAGGCGTCCTAGGTTCAGCAAAAGGCACGACAGGCGTCGTGCCTTTTTCATTTCAGGGGGGTGAGCGCTCTGAGCCGTTGTAGCGCCAGGTCCAGTGTGGCAGTTTGCTTGGCAAAGCAAAAGCGTATCCGCTGGCGTGTTGGTGCTTGGGCATAAAACGCCGAAAGTGGAATGGCTGCCACGCCGACATCGGTGGTGAGCCATCGGCAAAATTCAGAGTCGGAGGTGCGGCTGATGGCCTCGTACTCAGCGCAAACAAAATAGGTGCCCTCGCAAGGCAAGAGCCGCAGTGGCGTTTGCGCTAAACCGGCACAAAAATGGTCGCGCTTGGCTTGGTAGAACGCGGATAGATTTTCGTGGTGATGCGGGTTGGCCATGAATGCTGCCAAGCCATATTGCATGGGTGTATTGACGGTGAAGACATTGAATTGATGGACTTTGCGAAACTCCACAGTCAATGCTGCAGGGGCCGCCACAAACCCTAGTTTCCAACCCGTGACGTGGTAGCTTTTTCCAAAGCTTGAAATCATCAAACTTCGATGAGCCAGTTCCGGATGACCCCAGACGCCGCCGTGCTGGTGGGCGTCAAACACCATGTGTTCGTAGACCTCGTCTGAGATGAGCCATGCCGAAGTGCCTCTCAAGCACTCGGCCAGGGCATCCCACTCATCGTGTCGCCACACCACGCCCGTAGGGTTGTGGGGAGAGTTGACGATGACGGCGCGAGTCTTGGCTGTCATGGCGGATCGCAGGCGGTCAAAGTCGGGGCGGAAGGTGATTGGGTCCAGTGCCACTCGCACCGTCTTTCCCCCCGCCAAATCAATGGCAGGGCCATAGCTGTCATAGCAAGGCTCCAGCACGATGACCTCATCGCCTGGGTGGACCAGAGCCAAGAGCGCGGTGAGGATGGCTTGAGTGGCACCGGCCGTGATGGTGATTTCGGTGTCGGGGTCAGCGGCGCGCCCATACTGGCGAGCCAGCTTGTCGGCGATGCGCTGGCGCAACAGAGGCACACCCGGCATGGGCGGGTACTGGTTGTGCCCAGATTTCATGGCCTCGTGGACGGCATCGACGAGGGCTGGGTCGCAGTCGAAGTCAGGAAAACCTTGGCCTAGGTTCACCGCTCGGTGTTCGGCCGCCAGCGCCGACATCACGCTAAAGATGGTGGTGCCGACGTGGGGCAATCTGGAGTGAAGGGAGGGTAGGTGTGCCATGGCGTCAGGCCCAGCAAAGGGTCGAGGTTAAAGCGGAATGAGGCACTTGGCCGTGGTCGAGGGCTGCCGCACAGGCCACCTGGTTACAGCGCGTAATCGTCGCCCTGCCCAAGCATGGCTCGCTCAATCAGGCTGCGACTCAAGCGGTCAGAAAGCAACTCGGCCAGCGTTAGGACATAGCTGCGCAAAAAGGCTCCCCGACGAAAGGCGACGCGAGCGGTATTGCTGCCAAAAAGATGACCTGCAGGTTTGCTGATCAGGTCGCCGCCGGCGGGTTCCTGCCGCATAGACATTTCGGCCACGATACCGACGCCAAGCCCTGCGCGGACATAGGTTTTGATCACATCAGAGTCTATGGCTTCCAGCGCGATATGGGGGCTTAAACGCCGCTGCGCGAATGCCTGGTCAATGCGGCTGCGACCTGTGAACGATGGGTGGTAAGAAATGAGTGGCTCGGTGGCCAGTTGCTCTAAGCTGAGTCGCCCTACTGATGCCAATGGGTGCTCTAGCGGCAGGACCACCACATGCTGCCATTCGTAGCACGGCAAGGTCACGAGTTCATCGAAGTCGGCCAGTGACTCGGTCGCCAAGCCAATGTCGGCAGTGTCGTCTAAGAGCATTCGAGCGACTTGCTCAGGGGTGCCTTGGTGGAGACTGACCCGCACCTTCGGAAAGCGTTTGCGTAATTGCGTAATAGGGTCGGGCAGCACATAGCGGGCTTGGGTGTGAGTGGCCGCGATGCTCAGGCGTCCGCTGTCTTGCTGAGAGAACTCTTCACCGATACGCTTGAGATTGGCGATCTCGCGCATGATGACCTCGACGGAACGCAGCACTTCTTGCCCAGGGTCTGTAATCTTCGTCAGGCGTTTGCCATGCCGCACAAAAATGTCGACACCCAGTTCCTCCTCCAATTCCAGAATGGCTTTGGAGATGCCTGGCTGAGACGTGAACAAGGCCTTGGCCGTTTCGGTCAGGTTCAAATTGCGGCGAACGGCTTCTTGAACAAATCGGAACTGATGCAAGTTCATAAGCCTGCCGCTCCTGTCGCAGCGTCTACATACTGCAAGGCCACCTGCGCAAGGGCTTCCACCACAAGCTCATGTTCGCCTGCCGCAGGGCGCAAGCACCAGTCCACCTCGGGGTGCAGGGCGGCCAGGTCGGCCACACGCTGGGGCAGGTCTTTGCGAACATGCCCCCCAGCACCCAGGAACAGGGGCAGGATGTCGACCCGCTTGCAGCCGCGCTGCGCCAGAGTGAGGCCGCACTGGGCGAGGTCAGGGCTCATGAACTCTAAGAAGGCTAACTCGACCTCGATGGCCGGGTTGGCCACGCGCATTCGTTGTGCCACCCTCTCAAAGGGCTCCGCCCATTGATTCAAACGAGCGCCGTGGGCGAACAAAATAATGCCTTGCATGGGTGCCTCAACGGTAACGAACCAGCCACACAAATGCAGCCATGGACAGGCCCAAATACAGCAAGCTGGGAGCCAGTGCCGCCAGCCATGGCGTCCAGTCGCGCAAGAGGCTGAGATGGCCTACGACATTGTTCAAGAGCACAAAGCTGATGCCCAACATGATGCCGCCAAAGACCTTGAGGCTGATGCCGCCGGCCCGCGCATGGAGGTAGGCAAAAGGCAAGGCGAGCGCCAACATGACGATGCAGGCAAAGGGGTACAGCACACGCTTCCAGAATTGCAGCTCGTAGCGTTGAGTGGTTTGCTCTTGATCACTCAAGTGTTGCGTATAGCGCCACAACTCAGGGGTGGACATGCTGTCAATCGGCGATACGGCCGCCGATACCAAGCGTTCATCAAGGCTGGTCTGCCAAGCGTAGCTGGGCACTTTGCTCTGCTGAAGGGCCGTGCTGCCGTCGCGGGGCCAGTCGGACACGACAGCGTCTTTGAGTTGCCACACTGAGCCTCCAGGGGCGGGCTGAACTTGGGCACTTGGTGCTTCGATCCGTCGCAACAGGTGACCGCGCGCGTCGTGCTCAAAGATGCGAATCTGGGTCAATACGCCCGCGCCCTCGACGGTTCTCAAAATAGTGAACTCAGAAGACTCTGCCAGCCTCGCCATCGCGTAGATGGTGCCGATCAATACCGTGATGGGAAACAACTCATAGAACCGTACCGGTTGTTTCAGCAAGGCACCTGCCACGGCGGCCCAAATGGGGTAGCCGCGCCGCGTGACATCCTCCAGCTCCCCCAAAAAATCAGTAAAGAAGAACAGCGACAGAAAGGCCAGTGAGACGAACATCACCGACCAAATCACATCTCGCCAGATCAAGCGGCGCACGGTCTTCATGGGGCACTCCGTCGCAGCCAAGCTTCACGCCATGTCGCAACCGCTCCGTGGTCTCGCCAGGCGATCAGCAACACAGCGAGCAACAAGGCCGAACCATGTATCAGGAGCAGAGAGGCTCCCATGGACAGGCGCTGTGAGGCCACCCACGCTTGGCTCAGGTTGACCATGTTGTAGTAGATGACAAAGCCCAGCAAAGCGAACACCAGGTTCCAATTGCTGGCTCTGCGCGGGTTGGTGGCCGCGGTGGCGATGCCCAGCAACAGCAAGTTGGCAGCAGCAAGCACGAGGCCCAGGCGCCAGGTCAGCTCGCCCTCATTGGCAGCACTAGGTGTGCTCAGCAGGGTGAGGGTTGGGGTTGCCTTGGGTGGTGGGGTGTCCAAGGCGGCCGACTTGTCGAGATTGACCGTCATCGCATAGTGCTCAAAGGTCATGCGGGTGAAGGTTTGGGTAGCGGCGTTCTGCTCATTGCGTTGGCCGGTTTCGAGAATGAGTTGGCGCTCGCCGTTTTGGCTGATCAAACGCCCCGAACGTGCTGTTGTCACGGCCTCGCGCTGTTCTTGTTTGTCCAGCAAGAAAACATGCTTGGCACCTTCTTGCTCTCCCGCACGCTCTACAAAAAAGACCCTGTTGCCGTCAGCCGACGATTGAAAGGAGCCTGGTGAGACGCGCAGCAGGTCAGACCGCTGTTGATACTGCGACTTCAACTGCGCGATCTGAGCATTGGCCCAGGGCCAGATGACGGACACCAGCACCAAGGTCAGCGCAATCACGGGCCAGCCTGCACGCAGCACTGGCCGCACAAAGCGTGAAAGTGGGACACCGCTGGAGAACCAGATGGCCATCTCGCTGTCCCGGTACATACAAGGCCTTGCAATCGGCCCTCAAACAGGGGGACTTCGAACGCAAAGCCGGTCGCACACTCTATCTTCATGGATTGTCGGGCGTAAAAGCTCAGCGCATTGTGCTGGTGGGTGCTCGCGATGCGTCGCCCAAATCGCTGCGGTCCGCGGTGGGCCAAGGGTTTGCTGTGCTAAAGGGGCGCGCGGTCAAGCACCTGAGTATTGCCTTGGCAGGAGCGATGGAGAGCCACCATGCTGAGGCCGCGGTGCTGGCCATGGAGCAGGCTTGCTACCACTACAGCCACACCAAGCCCAGCGCCGAAGCCCCACAGGTGCCTGCCAAGGTTTCCCTGGCGGTGGGCAAGGCTGAGCAAGCGGCGGCCAAAATCGGCCTGGCCCGTGGCCAAGCCATTGCGGCAGGTGTGTCACTGGCCAAAGAAACGGCGAACCGCCCGGGTAACTTCTGTACGCCGACTTATCTGGGCGAGGAGGCTAAGCGCATTGGCAAGGCTCACGGCATGACGGTCAAGGTCTTGGATCGCAAAGCCGTCGAGAAGATTGGCATGGGCTCTTTCTTGTCTGTCGCCCAGGGCTCCGATGAACCCTTGCGCTTCATCATCATGGAGTACAGCGGCGCTGCGGCCAAAGCGGCACCGATTGTCTTGGTGGGCAAAGGCATCACCTTTGATACCGGTGGCATCTCGCTCAAGCCAGGGGCCGAGATGGATGAAATGAAGTACGACATGGGCGGCGCTGCCTCAGTGCTGGGGACCATGCGAGCCATTGGCGAACTCAAGCCGAAGGTGAATGTCGTCGCACTGATCCCCGCTTGCGAGAACATGCCCAGTGGGCGTGCGACCAAACCGGGGGACGTGGTCACCAGTCTCTCTGGCCAGACCATCGAGATTCTGAACACCGATGCCGAAGGCCGTCTCATCCTGTGTGATGCCCTGACCTATGCCGAGCGCTACAAGCCCGCAGCAGTGGTGGATGTCGCCACCCTGACCGGTGCCTGTGTGATTGCGCTGGGTGCCCACCACGCGGGCCTGTATGCCTCAGACGATCAACTGGGCGAGGACTTGTTAGCAGCTTCTCGCAGCGCTCAAGACCCGTGCTGGCGCATGCCCTTGGACGAGGAGTACGACGAAGGTCTGAAGAGCAACTTCGCAGACATGGCCAATATTGCCGGTCGCGCGGGTGGTTCCATCACCGCGGCTAAGTTTCTGCATCGCTTCACGCGCAAGTACGCCTGGGCTCATCTGGATATTGCCGGTGTGGCATGGAAGAGCGGCGCGCAAAAAGGTGCGACGGGCCGTCCCGTGGGGCTGCTGACGCACTTTGTGTTGGCGCGGGCGGGCTACAAAGGCTAGGCCTGAGCATGGCCAGCGTGGTCTTCATCACCGGCATACCGGATGTGCTGGCCTACGCCGCCAGGCTGTTGCGAAAAAAGGCCCAAGAAGGTGACAGGCTCGCCGTCTTGGGCTCGGCAGCCGTGTTGAACCGCCTAGATCAGAGGCTCTGGGAAGAGCCCGTCGGAGATTTCACACCGCACCTGAGGCATCCGCAGGGTGCGCCTCTCCCGGCCACGGGACGGCGAACCCGCATCTGGTTGCTCGATGCGCCAGAGCCATCGCTCCCCTGGAGCAGCGCCGTCAATTTGGGCATAGATCCTGAATTGCTGACGGGCTTTGAACGCGTGGCTGACCTGGTCGGTACGGCTCCGGAAGACGCGGCGGCAGGGCGGGCCCGTTGGCGTCAATACACCGCGCTCGGCTGGCAAGTTCAGCACCACCCTCTGGCCTGAGCCTTGTCGGCGGCGGTCATCCAAACACAGGTGGCCCGCGTTGGGGCTGCACTGTTCAGTGCTTGTTGATCGCAGGTCTTGGGCAGCGTTCTCTGATGCCAGATCCACACCTTGCGGTGGAGCCAGCGGTCGTCTGGCGATGCTTTTCATTGGGGCAAGCCCCAATCCCAAGAGGCCAATCTCCTGCGGGGAATGCGCTTGTTTTGGAGTATCGTCACGCCCGTTGAGCAAAACCGACGTTTGGATATGACGTCTCAACTTACCCCTTTTGGAGGTTCGAACCTATGCAAGTCAAAATGAATGTGATCGTCGCAGCCGCTGCTGCCCTCGTGGCGGGCTCGCTCCAGGCGCAGGAGCTGGTGGTCAAGATCGGTCACGTTGGTCCCACCAGCGGTGGCATTGCCCACCTGGGTAAAGACAACGAGAACGGTGCCCGCATGGCCATCGATGAGCTGAACGCCAAGGGCGTGATGATCGGCGGCAAGAAGGCCAAATTTGAACTGCTGGCCGAAGACGATGCTGGCGATCCCAAGCAGGGCACGGCCGCAGCGCAGAAGCTGGTGGACTCCAAAGTGGCTGGCGTCGTCGGCCACCTGAACTCCGGCACTTCCATTCCTGCCTCAACAAGGCCACGGACTTCACCGCCATCCTGACCTCCATCAAGGCCACCAAGCCTGACATCGTTTTCTACGGTGGTATGGACGCAGTGGCTGGCCCGATGATCCGCCAGATGAAGCAACTGGGCATCAATGCCAAGTTCATGGGTGGCGACGGCATTTGCTCGGGCGAGCTGCCTAAGTTGGCTGCAGGTGCCATGGGCGACGGCCAAGTGGTGTGCGCTGAAGCTGGTGGCGTTGAAGGCGCTCAGAAGGCTGGCATGGAGAAGTTCAAGGCCGACTTCAAGAAGAAGTTCAATGCCGATGTCCAGATCTATGCACCTTACGTCTATGACGCAACCAATGTGCTGGTTGCTGCCATGGTCAAGGCCGGCTCTGCTGACCCTGCTAAGTACCTGCCTGCGTTGGCCAAGACCACCGATTACAAGGGCGTGACCGGCAACATCACCTTCGACCAAAAGGGCGACATCAAGAATGGCGCTTTGACCATGTTCACCTACAAGGGTGACAAGCGCGAGCAGATCGCTGTGGTCCGCTAAGCCGCTACTTCGAAGCAACAGAAAAGCCACCTTCGGGTGGCTTTTTTTCGTTCGGCACTCGCACAAAGGCCTCGGGCAGAGCGGCATGAAAAAAGGCGCCGAAGCGCCTTTTGAAAAGAGCCCTTGTGAGGCGTGGCTTAGCTCAAGGCTTGCAATGCACGGGCAGTGATTTCTTCCACCGTGCCCAGACCCAGAATCTTGCGATAGCGGGGCGCTTGTGCGTCGCCAGTAGCCGCCCATGTGCTGTAGTAGTCCACCAGGGGCCGAGTCTGGGCTTGATAGACATCCAGACGCTTGCGAACAGTGTCCTCTTTGTCATCGTCACGCTGAATCAGGGCTTCTCCGGTCAGGTCGTCTTTGCCCTCCACCTTGGGTGGGTTGAACTTGACATGGTAGGTGCGGCCTGAAGCCACGTGGACTCGACGGCCGCTCATGCGCTCGATGATGGCTTCACTGGGGACATCGATCTCTAGCACCAGATCGAGCTTCACACCCGCAGCCTTCATCGCGTCAGCCTGCGGAATGGTGCGCGGGAAGCCATCGAACAGAAAGCCATTGGTGCAATCGGCTTGGGTGATCCGCTCCTTGACCAAACCGATGATGATGTCGTCGCTGACCAAGCCACCCGCATCCATGATCTTTTTGGCTGCCAAGCCCATCTCAGTGCCCGCTTTCACAGCGGCGCGCAGCATATCGCCCGTGGAGATTTGAGGGATGCCGTATTTTTGGCAGATGAAGTTGGCTTGAGTACCTTTGCCGGCGCCGGGGGCACCCAACAGAATCAGACGCATGACTTGCCTCGTAGATATGAATTCTTGCCGACTGCCTGGGCAGCTCGCCGCAGCACCCACTCATGGAGTGAGAAACGGCCTTTTGGCGACGCACCCAGCATAGCATGGGCAGCCCTGCACCAAGCTGACGCCCAAGCGTTCAGGCAAAGGCGGTTCGGACACGTTCCAAGTCTTCGAAGGTGTCCACACCTGCGGCGGGTGCGCTCGTGGTGACATGCACCGCGATACGCTCGCCCTGCCACATGAACCGGAGCTGCTCTAGGCTTTCACTCAATTCCAAGGGCGCTGCGGGCCAAGTGGGAAATTGCTTGAGGGTGCCCACACGATAAGCATAGAGCCCAATGTGACGCAGCGTGTGCTGGTGGGGGCTGAGGTGGGCTTGGCCCGCTTGGCTGCCGTCACGCCACCAGGGGATGGGAGCGCGGCTGAAGTAGAGGGCGCGCTGCTGGGCATCCAGAGCCACTTTGACGACATTGGGGTTGTTCAATTCATCGGCGTTCAGGATGGGATGCGCAGCCGTTGCAACGGCGCAATCTGGGCGCTGCGCCAGCAGGGTCGCGCAGGCGCTCACCAAGTCGGGGTCAATCAAAGGCTCATCACCCTGCACATTGACCACGATGCTGTCGTTAGGCAGCCCTAAGGCTTGGCAGGCTTCCGCCAGCCGGTCGCTGCCACTGAGATGGTCTGCGCGTGTCATGAGAGCGCGCACATCATGCTGCTCGCAGGCTTGGGCAATGCGGGGGTGGTCCGTGGCCACCACCACTTGTACGGCACCCACCTGGGCCACGCGCTGGGCCACACGTACCACCATGGGCAGGCCGGCGATATCAGCCAAGGGCTTGTCGGGCAGGCGACTGGACGCCATGCGAGCGGGGATGAGCACCGTGAAGCTCACAATTCCTCCTCTGGCGGTAAGGCACGCGCTTCACCTTCTAGCATCACAGGAATGCCGTCTCGAACGGGAAAGCCCAAGCGATCCGCCGGGCACACCAGTTCATGAGGGCGGCCTTCAGCGTCGCGCTGAAGCGTCAGCGGGCCTTTGCAGATGGGGCAGACCAATATGCCCAGCAAACGTGTGTCCAAAGTCATGGTGCAAGGTGAGGGTAGAGTGTGCGCAAGTGGTCATGAACGGCTTGCGTCAATGACGAGGGTAATTTGAAGTCTAGCCCGACCACCCAAATCTTGGGGTCTAAATCTGGCTCGGGGCGCAGCTTAACGGCGTCTTTCTCTGTCACCACCACAGCCTCGGCGGTGCTGGGCCATGGGCGTGGATGCAAGACGGCATGGTCTGGCAGTGGCCAGCGTTCAATCTGCAAGCCTTTAGACTCCAGCATGCCGAAAAACCGTTCCGGTTCCGCCAAGCCGGCGGCAGCCAAGACAGCGTGCTGCTGTGATCGGGCTTGCAAGGCCTGCATACAGGCCGTGGACCAGCTTGCGCCAGAGCGCCAATCCGCCAAGATCAGCGCACCACTCAATTGGCGTTGAGCAAGTGAGCCGGGCAGGGGCGTACTGGCCGCCGCAGCGTTGTACACCACCCAGGTGTTCGGGGGCAGTTGCTCCGGCAGGCGCTCCCGCAATGGGCCTGCAGGCAGAGGCCAGCCATTGCCGACACCACGCTGATCGAAGACGATGAGTTGGGCGTCCCGCGCCAGCTCAAGATGCTGTAGGCCATCATCGGCGATGATGAGGTTGACCTCGGAGTGCGCGGCCATCAGCGACTGAGCGGCCTCAACACGGCGACGTCCCACGGCCACGGGCACCTGGGTTCGACGGTGGATCAGCAGGGGCTCATCACCAACTGTTTGAGCATCACTGTCGTGCCGTACCAGCTCGACCCCCACACCTTGACGGCCATAGCCACGCGACACCACCCCCGGACGCCAGCCCAAAGCTTGCAGGGCCTGGACGATGGCAATCGTCGTGGGGGTTTTGCCCGCACCGCCAACAATCACATTGCCGACCACTAACACCGGCAGCGGCAGGCGGTGCTGGGCAAGCCACCCCTGCTGGTAGCCGCGCCGACGAAGCGCTATGCCGGCAACATAAAGGGCAGCCAAGGGGCTGAGCAGCCATTGCCACGGGCCGGTGCGCGTTTGCCACCAGCTACGCTCCAGGCGTTGTGCAATGCTGTTGGGCTGAACGCCAGGCAAGGGCATGGCGTCAGGGCGCGGCGCTGCCTTGGCCCACCTGCGCTGCAAAGGTGATACGCCCCAGGCCGACACGGCGGGCGGCGTCTAGAACATTGATGACGGACTGATGGGCTGCGTTAGCGTCCGCGCTGATGACGATCACGGGGTCCTTGCGCTCACTGGCCGCCTGCCGCAGGGCCAAGGCCAAAATTTCAACACTGCGCCCTTCCACCAGTTGCTTGTCAACAGCAGCGCGTCCATCTGCCGTCACAGAGACAATGATTTCGGCCGGGCGCTCGCGGGTGGCCTCTGCGTTAGCGACGGGCAAACTCACCTGCAGCTCGGTAAAGCGAGAGTAGGTGGTCGAAAGCATCAAAAAAATAAGAATGACCAGCAAGACATCGATGAAGGGGATCAGGTTGATCTCCGCTTCCTCTTCGGTGGACTGTCGAAACTTCATGGCGGCCCCAGCGCGTCTCAGAGATGGCGCAAGGGGGAGCGCACCAATTGGTGCAAGAGCTTCTCTGCCCCTTGCTCCATCTCGTGCAAATAGCCGTTAACCTGGCCTCGAAAGTAACGATGGCACATCAGCGAAGGGATCGCGACCATCAGCCCGAAGGCCGTGTTATAGAGCGCCACCGAGATGCCGTGCGCCAGTTGAGCGGGGTTGCCGCCCGTGCCTGGTGCCTGAGCCCCAAAAATTTCAATCATGCCAATCACGGTGCCCAGCAGGCCCAGCAAAGGGGCGGCCGACGCAATCGTGGCCAGCGCATTCAGGTAACGGTTGAGTTCATGGCTGGCAGCGCTGCCCGCATGCTCAAAGGCTTGCCGCAGCAAGCCCTCAGGCGTTCGCGAGTCCAGTGCGGCCACCTTCAGGCCTGATGCCAAGACCTGACCGTGTAGCGAGTTGCGCGCCAATTTGTCCAGCATATCGGCGCTGGGCAAGCCCTGCCGGGTCACCCCAATCACTTCTTCAACCAATCCTCTGGGGGAGATACGCGCCCGGCGTAGCGACACCACGCGCTCAAGAATCAGCGCCAGAGCGGCAACAGAGCAGAAGATGAGCGGCCAAATCGGCCAGCCGGCGGCTTGTATGATCGAGAGCAAGGGGTCCCCTGGGCAAAGCCCGACGAAAACGACGCGCGATTATGAACTGAACAACCCTTTAGAGCCGCCGCAGGGTGAGCTGAATCGCGGGCTTGGGCGATAGATCCACAGCGCTTGTGGAAAACTTTGTGGGCAAGACCCAGAACAACCCGGCAGACCCTTGCCAAATCGGCCTTTTCCTTAGATTGCCTCATTTTTGTGCAGCCTAAGCAACCACGTATTGAAGGACAGAGAACATGACGGCTGATGGCACTGAGGCTCGCTTGGCCGGGGCTGCTGCCATGCGGGGCGGGGCACCGTGGTCGGTGGCGGCCCTGCTGCTGGCCGTGTCTGATGCCTTGGCGGCTCGCTTCGGCAGTGTCACGGTTCGCGGGGAGCTCAGCGGGTTTACGCGTGCGGCCAGCGGCCACTGCTACTTCACGCTCAAAGACACCTCAGGGGCCGGAGCGGGTTTGCGCTGCGCCATGTTTCGGCGCAATGCCTCGTATCTGGAATTCTCCCCGTCGGACGGCCAGCAAGTGGAGGTTCGAGGACGGCTTGCGGTGTACGAGGCGCGGGGCGAGTTGCAAATGGTGGCTGAGCACATGCAGCGGCTGGGCGCGGGCTCTCTTTACGAAGAGTTCCTGAGGCTCAAGGCCCGCCTTGAAGCCCAGGGCTTGTTCGATGCGGCCCACAAGCGGCCCTTGCCGCAGCACCCAAGGACGATAGGGCTGATCACCTCTGCCAGTGGTGCCGCTTTGCATGATGTGTTGACAACCTTGGCGCGACGTGCCCCCCATGTACAGGTGGTGTTGTATCCCAGCCTGGTGCAAGGGCTTGAAGCGCCAGCAGCCCTGTGCCTTGCGCTGAACACGGCCAACCAGCGTGCCGAGACCGATGTCTTGATGCTCTGCCGTGGTGGAGGCTCGCTGGAGGATTTGTGGGCCTTCAATGACGAGCGGGTGGTCAGGGCAGTGGCCGCTTCTCGCTTGCCTGTGATCTGTGGCGTGGGCCATGAGACTGATGTCACCTTGGCGGATTTGGCTGCGGACCTTCGAGCCCCAACGCCCACGGCAGCGGCCGAACTGGTCGCCCCCGCCCGCGAGGCCCTGCGCCAAGGCCTGACCCAAGCTGCGCACCGCCTGCGCAAAGGCCTGCACAGGCAACTCGACCGCGTCGCCCAAGACATGGACCTTCGGGCTTTGCGCTTGCAAAGGCCTGGACAGCGCCTGCAGGTCCAACAAACCCAACTGGGCCATCAAGCAGGCAGGGCCATGCAAGCGGCCTCCCAGCAATTGCGAATGGCACATCAACAACTCCAGCTTCGCCATGATCGCCTGGCGGCGGCCCGCGAACATGCCCTGGAACGCCAAGCCAGCCGCTTGCACCTGTTGCAGTCTCGTTTGGAGGCCTTGAATCCTAAGAGGGTCCTGGCAAGGGGCTATGCTTGGGTCGAAGGGCCTGACGGCCATGCCCGAACCTCAGCGCGCGGCTTGCAAGCAGGCGAAGCCCTCAGCGCAGTGTGGGCCGATGGCCGTGCGCACATGGTGGTTCAAACGGTGGCGCTTGACCAAGAGCCCTCTAGCGGCCTGTGAGGCCTTTCGGGCTTGCCCCTGCACCCGGTGGGGGCCGCAGGCCATGCCTACAATGCGCCCAGAACCAACCGCTGCGGGTTCGGACACCTGTGGCATGACCTTCGAGAGGACCTTGAATGACGCACACTTTGCCCCCGCTTCCCTTTGGCCTGGACGACCTGGCACCGCACATGAGCCGTGAGACTCTGGAGTTTCACCATGGCAAGCACCACAACGCCTACGTCACCAACCTCAACAACTTGATTCCAGGCACGGAGTTTGAGAACGCGTCTCTCGAAGACATCGTTCGCAAGTCTTCAGGCGGTGTCTACAACAACGCCGCGCAAATCTGGAACCACACCTTCTTCTGGAACTGCCTGAAAGCGGGTGGTGGCGGTGAGCCCAGCGGTGCTTTGGCAGCTGCCATCAATGCCAAGTGGGGTTCTTATGCCGCTTTCAAAGAAGCCTTCACCAAGAGCGCCGTGGGCAACTTTGGATCCGCTTGGACTTGGCTGGTCAAGAAGGCTGATGGTTCAGTCGACATCGTCAACATGGGGGCTGCGGGCACGCCCTTGACCACCGGCGACAAAGCGCTGCTGACCATACAAGGGCACCTGGGGTCAACCTGAACCCAGGTGCCCTTTGTCCTTTGGTAATCTGCGTCCTGGATTTCAACGGACGGGCCCAGGCATGAGGATTTTGCTGGTTGAAGACGATCCTGCACTGAGCATGGGGGTCACGCGCGGCCTGAGCCAAGAGGGCTGGCAGGTGGATGGGCTCAGCGACGGCGAGCAAGCCATGGCCGCAGGCTTGATGGGGCATTACGACCTCTGCATACTGGACTTGGGCTTGCCGCGCCGAGATGGTATGGAGGTATTGCGGCATTGGCGCAGCAAGGGCGCGCGCATGCCCGTACTGTTGCTCACCGCCCGCGACGAGTTGCGAGACCGCGTCCAGGGCCTCGATGCTGGGGCCGACGACTACCTCGTGAAGCCCTTCGACTTGCCCGAGTTGCTGGCACGCATTCGGGCCTTGAAGCGCCGCAGCGAAGGCCGCATCGAAGAATGCTTGGTCTTGGGCGAGTTACGGCTGGACGTGGCTCACCGGGAGTTGCTGCATCTTGGAACCCGTGTCACCCTGAGCCCCAGAGAGTTGGCGCTGACAGAAATGCTCATGCAAAAGAGTGGGCGCGTGGTGTCCAAAGACTCCATCGTCACCAGATTGTCTAGTTGGGAGGCCGACTTCAGCGAAAACTCGGTGGAGGTCTATGTACACCGCTTGCGCAAACGCTTTGCCGACCTCGGGGTGGTGATCCGCACCGTGCGAGGCTTTGGCTACGTGATGGAGTGTGCTGAGCCGGGGAGCGGTGGAGACGACCTGGCTCGTACACCGTGAAGGTCAGAACACATGGGGCCAGTGTCCGCAGCCAGTTGCTGTGGCCTTTGCTCTGGGTTTGGGTGTTGGGCCTGACGGCAGCGGTGCTGGGCGCTTATTGGCTGGCTCGCACCAGCGCCAATGCGGCCTTTGACCGCGGCCTGCAAGACGAGGCCACCGCACTGGCAGCCAAGGTCACATGGTCGGACCGTGGCCCTCTGCTGGATCTGAGCCGCCAGACCATGGAGCTGCTGACCTGGGATGGTGACGATCGCAATGGCTTTGTGATGGTCGATGCTGACGGCAACGCCTTGGCAGGAGATGGCACGGTGCCTCTGCCCGCTGCGGAAGTTCGCCGCAGCAGCTTTGCCCAACCGGTATTGTTTGATGCCGGCTTCGATGGGGAGCCGGTTCGTGGCGTGGTGTTCTCGGTCACATCTCCCATGTTGGACCGCAGCGTGGCCGTGGTGGTGGTGGAGACCACGCGGCGGCGCACCGAACTGATGAGAGACATTCAACTCTCCATCATCATGCCCGCATTGGGTCTGGGCCTGACGAGTTTGCTGCTGATCAACTGGGGTATCCGCCGCGGCTTGCAGGCGCTGCGTGACGTGGCCAAAGAAGTGGCTCGACGTGACGCCCAGGACTGGCGACCGCTTTCTCTGGCGCAGGTGCCCAAAGAAGCGGTTCCCTTGATTGAGCGCATCAACACATTGCTGGTGGACATGGAGCAAACCAGCCTGCTGCAAAGGCGCTTTGTGGCGGACGCGGCGCATCAGTTGCGCACCCCGGTGGCAGGGATACGGGTGTTGTCTCAGGCGTTGGGCCAGGAGCTGGCGGCCGCCTTGCCGCCCGCTGGGCAAAACGCCCCCGAATGGCAAGCGTTGCTGGTACAGCTTGGGCACTCCACGGACCACCTCTCGCGCCTGATTGGTCAGTTGCTGAGTTTGGCCCGCTCAGAGACGGCCTTGTCCGTTGATGCTGAACAGGAGACCTTGGACCTGGTGCCGCTGGTGCGAGAGTCCGCCGAGCCCATGGTGCTCAGGAGCTTGCGCGAAGGCCGCAGCATTGTGTTGGATGCGCCAGACGGCCCCGTCCTGGCGCGCGCCCATGCCTTGTGGCTGGGCGAAGTGATTGTGAACCTGCTGGACAACGCGCTGCGCTATGGCGGTGAGCACATCAACGTGCGCATTTGCGCCCGTCCTGGGGGAGGTGGCGAGATTGCCGTTGAGGACGATGGCCCCGGCGTGACGGCCGAGCAGTTGCCCCGGCTATTTGAGCCGTTTTGGCGTGGCGAGCGGGCGGACCTGCGCAACGACAACGGTACCGGCCTGGGCTTGGCCATTGCCCGCGAGATCGTGACACGACTAGGCGGCGAACTGCTTGCCGTCAGCCGCCCGGAATTTCAAGGCATGCGTTTTGTAGTGGTGCTCACGGCGTAAAAGCTCGTGGTTACCGCTCAGCGGAACAGCGACCCCTTGATCTTGAAGCCCGGTTTGATACCGCGCTTGGCGAACCAGCCTTGGTTCATTTCCAACACATACCGCACCGGCTTGGTCGAGCAATGCGAGGCATCGGTCTGCGGCTGCATGTCCTCAATATTCACCACCGTGCCGTCGTCGGCCACAAAGGCTGTAGACAAGGGCAGGTAGGTGTTGCGCATCCAAAAGCACTGGGTGGCAGGTTCGTCGAAAACGAAGATCATGCCTTCATGAGGGGCCATCTGCTTGCGGTACATCAGGCCGATCTCTCGCTCGCGAGGGGTTTTGGCCACTTCCGCAACGATGTTGTGCATGCCTGCGCTGAGGGTGACTTTGGCCTCCAAACGCTGGCCTTGGCCCTGAGCCAGAGAAAAAGCGCTGACTTGCAGGCTAAATGTGAGCACCAAAATGGTGCGAAACAGTTGTTTCTTGATCAATGTCATGTCGTAAACCCGAAGATGCAGCTAGATTGCCGAACGTTTCGCAGCCCCCATGGGCTGACAAACCCGCATGACCAGTTGGTTAGTCTCTCTGCCCGTCATGCTGTTTTCAGCGGGGCCGTTCTTCAGAGGGGCTTGGCACAGTGTCAAGAGCCGCAAGGTGGGTATGGATGTGCCAGTCAGCTTGGGGCTGCTGGTGACTTTTGTGGCCAGCAGCGGGGCAACTTTTTCACCCGGTGGGCTGTTCGGCCACGAGGTGTATTTCGATTCGCTGACCATGTTTGTCAGCTTTTTGCTCGGCGGCCGCTTTGTGGAGTTGATGGCACGCCATCGAGCGGCTGAGTCTCTGGAGTCGGCCTTGGCTGCCATGCCCGAGACAGCCTGTCGCTTGCTGGACGACGGGACCGAAGAGCAGGTCAGCCTGCATCGCTTGCGCCCGGGGGACCGAGTTAGGGTGTCGATGGGTGCTGCCTTCCCAGCCGATGGGTGCTTGGAGTCGGGGGTCACCGAGGCGGATGAATCCGTGTTGACGGGAGAGTCTCGCCCCATGCCCAAGCGCGAGGGACTGGCCCGCAGAGGTGTGATGGTGCAACGCCTGGATGCTCTGGAGGCCCTGGCCCGCGTGGACAGGTTGTTTGTGGACAAAACCGGCACGCTCACCGAAGAGAAGTCCCGCCGGGTCTCAGTTTTTTCGGCACCCGGGGTGGAGATCCAGGGTCTTGGGCCTGCCGCCAGCGCCTTGGCTCGGTGGTCTTCCCATCCACTCTCTAAGGCTTTGGCCGAGGACCCTGAGTGGGTGGAGGCTGCAAAGCAGCATGCTTGGCAGGGGGTGACGGAGGAGGCCGGCCAAGGCCTGCAAGCCATTGACCACGACGGCCACCACTGGCGGCTGGGCGCTTTGGCCTGGGTGGCTAACGGTGAGACGGCCAGGCCAAGCTGGCAGGCTAGGCATGATGGGCTGGAGGTTTGGATGGGCCGGCTGGACGGTGATGTTTGGCAACCCACCGCCTGCATCACTTTTGACGAACAAGTGCGGCCCGATGCCCGCCAAGCGGTGGCCGGGCTGCAGCGGAAGGGCGTGGCGCTCACGCTGCTCAGTGGTGACAGGCCTGAGCGCGCGCAAGCATTGGCCTTGCAGGTGGGGATCAGCGAGGTTGTGGCCTCTGCCAGCCCCAAGGACAAGGTCGCCGCAGTGGCGGCTGCCCAACGCCGCGGCGAGCGGGTCGGCATGGTGGGTGATGGCGTTAACGACGCACCCGTGTTGGCCATGGCCGATGTGTCCATGGCCATGGGGCAGGGGGCTTTGGTGTCGCGCGTCCACGCTGATGCGGTGGTGCTCTCGAACCGCTTGGCCGATGTCTTATTGGCGCATCAGTTGGCCCGCAAGACCATGCGGGTGGTGCGCCAGAACTTGATCTGGGCGGCTGCCTATAACGCCACCTGCATTCCGCTGGCATTGCTGGGATACCTTCCTCCCTGGGCAGCGGGCCTAGGCATGGCGCTCAGTTCTTTGGCTGTCATTGGCAATTCCCTGCGTTTGTCTCGTCCCTTGACACGGGAAGCCGCCTGATGGACATCCTGTTTTTGCTGATTCCTTTGTCGGCTGTGTTGGTCCTGGCCATCATTGCGGTGTTCGGGTGGGCGCTGAACAAAGGCCAATTTGACGATCTGGAGCGTGAAGGTGAGCGAATCCTGCAACAGGAGCCACCAGCCGTTGATGTCGATCAAGCGTGATGTCAGTCAAATCAAAAACAATCTGGTTAGCGTTAGGAAATCTGGATAAGGAGGCCATTAATGGCAAGCAGTTCAACACCGGCTCAACAGCCGGTTTATTACGACACCGTGGTTCGGCTGTTCTCAGTCGCTGCGGTGGTCTATGGCATCGTCGGCATGTTGGTCGGTGTCATCATTGCCGCACAACTGGCTTGGCCAGAGCTTAACTTCGGCATTCCTTACATCACCTATGGCCGCTTGCGGCCGCTGCATACCAATGCGGTGATTTTTGCCTTTGGCGGCTGTGTGCTGTTCGCCACCAGCTATCACGTGGTGCAACGCACCTGCCAAACCCGCTTGTTTGCCCCGGGCTTGGCCATGTTCACCTTCTTGGGCTGGAACCTGGTCATTTTGCTGGCGGTCATCACCTTGCCACTGGGCATTACTTCCAGCAAAGAGTATGCGGAGCTGGAGTGGCCGATTGACCTGCTGATTGCAGTTGTTTGGGTGTCCTATGCCGTGGTGTTTTTTGGCACGGTGGGCATCCGCAAGATTCGCCATATCTATGTCGCCAACTGGTTCTTCGGAGCCTTTATTTTGACGGTGGCCTTGCTGCACATCGTCAACAGCGCGGCTATTCCGGTGTCGCTGACAAAGAGCTATTCAGCCTACGCCGGTGTTCAAGATGCGATGGTGCAATGGTGGTACGGCCACAATGCGGTGGGCTTCTTCCTGACGGCCGGCTTTCTGGGCATCATGTACTACTACATCCCCAAGCAGGCTGAGCGTCCGGTCTATTCCTACCGCCTGTCCATCGTCCACTTCTGGGCGCTTATCTTCACCTATATGTGGGCGGGCCCGCACCACCTGCATTACACCGCTTTGCCGGACTGGACCCAGTCGGTGGGCATGGTCTTTTCGCTGGTGCTCTTGGCACCCAGCTGGGGCGGCATGATCAACGGCATCATGACGCTTTCGGGTGCCTGGCACAAACTGCGCGACGACCCGATCTTAAAGTTCCTGATCGTCTCGCTGTCTTTCTACGGCATGTCGACCTTTGAAGGCCCGATGATGTCGATCAAGACCGTGAATGCCCTGTCGCACTACACCGATTGGACCGTGGGCCACGTTCACTCCGGCGCATTGGGCTGGGTCGGCATGGTGTCGATTGGTGCCCTGTACCACTTGATCCCTCGCATGTTTGGTCGCAAGGCCATGTTCAGCACGCGTGCGATTGAGCTGCATTTCTGGCTGGCCACCGTCGGCATCGTGCTCTACATCGCCGCGATGTGGATTGCCGGTGTGATGCAGGGCTTGATGTGGCGCGCAGTCAACCCCGACGGCACCTTGGTCTACAGCTTTGTGGAAAGCGTCAAGGCAACCTATCCGTTCTACGTGATTCGTGTGCTGGGTGGTGTGTTGTACCTGACGGGCATGGTCATCATGCTGTGGAACACCATCCAAACCATTAGAAATGGCAAGGCGACGCCTGTTGCAGTGCCTACCGTCCTGGCGCACGCCTGAGTCCAGAAGAAGGAGTAGCTCCATGGCTCAACACAACGATACCGGTCACCAGAAGATTGAAACCAACAACTTCTTGATGATTGTTCTGATCTTGATCACCGTGGCCGTTGGTGGCTTGGTGGAGATCGTTCCGCTGTTTTTTCAGCGTTCAACTACCCAACCAGTGGAGGGCCTGAAGCCCTACACCGCGCTTCAGTTGGCGGGGCGTGACATTTACGTCCGTGAAGGCTGCTACGGCTGCCATTCACAAATGGTACGCCCCTTCCGGGCCGAGACCCTGCGCTACGGCCCGCATTCGGTGGCCGGTGAGTTTGTCTATGACTACCCGTTCCAGTGGGGCTCCAAGCGCACGGGGCCGGACCTGCACCGTGTGGGGGGGCGCTACAGCGATGAATGGCATCGGGTTCACCTCAACAATCCGCGCGATGTGGTGCCAGAGTCGAATATGCCCGCTTACCCTTGGCTGCTGACGAACTCCGTTAATCCAACGGATATGGCTCCCAAGCTCAAGGCATTACGCACCCTCGGTGTACCTTACTCTGATGACGAGATTGCTAAGGCGGGTGATGCGGTTAAGGGCAAGACAGAAATGGATGCCGTCATTGCTTACTTGCAGGTGCTGGGCACCGCACGCAAATAAATTGGAGCCAGGCGATGGACTTTGATGTCAATGCTGCGCGCAGTGTGGTGACCGTGTTGTCGTTCGCACTTTTCGTCGGCCTGATGGTTTGGGTGTATCGCGGGCATCGCAAAGCGGCCTTTGATGAGGCGGCCCTGCTGCCCTTTGCGGGCGACGATGTTCCTGACGAAACGCCAAAGAGCCAATGACGCAACAAGTGCGGGCCCGTGCTGTGCCCGCACTTGCACTGGAGTGAATCATGAGTGATTTTTTGAGTAATGGCTGGTCACTGTTTGTGGCTGGCATCGTGATCGGCGGTTTGCTGTTTTGCTTGACGATGTTGATCATCGCCAGCAGACGCACCGAGATGGCCAATGACAACACCACCGGTCATGTGTGGGATGAAGACCTGAAAGAGATGAACAACCCGCTGCCGCGCTGGTGGATGGGCTTGTTCGTCATGACCGTGGTCTTTGCGGCGGTGTACTTGGCCATTTACCCGGGCTTGGGCTCCAACGCTGGCACTTTTAAGTGGAGTGCAGTGGGCCAATTGGAGGTCGAGCAGGCCAAAGCTCGTCAGGCCATGTCTTCCGTTTATGCGGAGTTCGCCAACAAGACGCCTGAGCAACTGGGCAAAGATGCCAAGGCCATGGCCATCGGTGAGCGCTTGTTCGTCAACAATTGCGCTCAGTGCCACGGCGCAGACGCCCGTGGCAGCAAGTCCTTCCCCAATCTGGCTGATACCGATTGGTTGGGCGGCTCGGGTGCGGAGTATGTGCATAAAACCATTGCCGAAGGCCGAACCGGGGTAATGCCGCCCATGGCGGCCGCTGTGGGCTCTGCCGACGATGTGAAGAACGTCGCCAACTATGTGCTGAGCTTGTCCAACAGCCCCCATAACTCCGTGGCGGCTCAATTGGGCAAGGCAAAGTTTGGTGCTTGTGCTGCCTGCCATGGCGCTACGGGCACCGGGAACCATGCCTTGGGTGCCCCAAACTTATCGGACAAGGTCTGGTTGCATGGCTGGGGTGAGGCCGCCATCATCAAGATTGTCAACGAGGGCAAAACCAATGTGATGCCACCGCAAGGCGCGCGTTTCACGCCAGAACAGATGAAGGTCTTGACCGCGTATGTTCTGAATTTGTCCCAGCGCACACCAGCCGCTGGCCAGTAAGCTAGATTGCTTTGCATGAGCGAGCCGACGACTTCCCCCACGCCCAGCGCGCCAGCGGTGCAAACCCCCGACGATGACAGCGTAGGGGCGGTTGTCTCGCTCTATCAAAAGCAGAAGAAGATCTATGCCCGGGCAGTGAGTGGCTGGTTTGCCACATGGCGCTGGGCCCTGGTGTGGATCACCCAGATCGTTTTTTATGGCCTGCCCTGGCTGACGTGGAACGACCGCCAAGCGGTGCTGTTCGACTTGGTTTCACGGCGCTTCTACATCTTCGGTCTGGTTCTCTATCCGCAGGACCTGATCTACCTCTCCGCCTTGCTGATGATTTCAGCCTACGGGCTGTTTTTGTTCACGGCGGTGGCTGGGCGCTTGTGGTGTGGCTATGCCTGCCCCCAAACGGTTTACACAGAGATCTTCATGTGGTTTGAGCACCGCATTGAAGGGGACCGGGCTGAGCGCATGCGGCGGGATGCTGGCGCGTGGACTTTGGAGCGCTTCTGGCGCAAGTCGGCCACGCAAACGGTGTGGCTGCTGTTTGCTCTCTGGACGGGCTTTACCTTTGTTGGCTATTTCACGCCCATACGGGTGCTGGCAGCGGAAGCCATGTCTCTTGGCTTTGGGCCCTGGGAGTGGTTTTGGGTGCTGTTCTATGCCTTCGCCACTTATGGCAACGCGGGGTATATGCGCGAGCAGGTCTGCAAGTACATGTGCCCGTATGCACGCTTCCAAAGCGTGATGTTCGATAAAGACACTTTAATCATAAGCTACGACGAGGAGCGGGGCGAGCCGCGCGGCCCTCGCTCCAAGAAGGCTGACCCCGCCCAGCTTGGGCTCGGTTCTTGCATTGATTGCGGGCTGTGCGTGCAGGTGTGCCCCACCGGCATCGACATTCGCAAGGGCCTGCAATACGAGTGTATTGGGTGCGCCGCCTGCATCGATGTGTGCGATGGCATCATGGACAAAATGGGCTATGCACCGGGCTTGGTGCGCTACGCGACCCAAAATGGCCTGACTCATCAATTTGACCGCAAGCAGATGATTCAACGCATCTTGCGGCCTCGTGTATTGGTCTACACAGGCATCTTGCTGGTCATTTGCGCAGTGTTTGCGGTGAGCTTGTTCACGCGCGCTCCGTTCCGCGTCGACGTGGTGCGCGACCGCTCAACCTTGGCCCGTATCGTGGAGGACGGCAAGGTCGAAAACGTGTACCGGCTACAGATCATGAATGCCGCCGAGAGAGAACAGCGCTATCGCATTAAGGTCACGGGCATTGATGGCATCACCGTTCCAAGCAACGATGCGGTGGCCATTCAAGCGGCTGAAGCCCGCTGGATCACCCTCTCGGCGCAGATTCCCTTCGAGGTCAGCCAGCAGCTTGGCGCAGGTGCGCATGTGATTCACTTCCAAGTCGAACGCCAAGCCAGCAATGCGACGGAAGAGACCGTAACAATTCAAGAGAAATCCACATTCATGGTGCCGCGCTAAGCGGCAGCACCCAAGGAGTTCTATATGTCCTCAGAGATTTCCCGCCTTGCGCCCAAGGCTGGCGCCGACGAAAGTCCGCAGCCGTGGTGGCGCTATCGCATGCTGTGGTTGGTGGTGGGCGGCCCTCTTGTGGTGGTCGTGGCCAGCATCATTACTGCGGTCATTGCCATTCGGGGGGCGGACCCTGTTTTGACGCCCACTGAGATGGCGGCCAGCGTGAAGTCTGCGCCACAGTCTGGGGCCATGGCACCGGCAGTGCAGGCGCGCAACCACGCAGCAGCCCCCAAACCCTGAGGTGTCGTGCCCCTTCGGCGATGTCCCCCCTCTGAAAGCCACGCACCATGAGCACCTCAAATCGCTTCGCTGTACGGGCGCTGTGCATACTCTGGCCGTCTTTCTTGATGGCCGGTGTTTTGGAGATGTTGGTGTTTTCGGTGGTCGACCCCGGCTCACTTCAGTGGTTTGGTGGTGCCCCTGTTGAGTGGTCTTCCAGCGCGGTATACACCCTGGCTTTTTTTGTGTTCTGGGCAGTCATCTCTACCGCTGGAGCATTGACCCAAATGCTCATCACCATCCCGTCGGACGATGATCAACCGGTGCGTAGAAGCGCACCGAGATGGCCGCAATAGCGTCCTTGCGCCTCAAGGTGCTGAAACGCTAGCCTATGCCTTGCCGCGCCCGTGCGAATGGCCGCTAGCAGGTTGCCCCAGCGCCGTTGACGAGTTGATGTAGCCCGTCCTGGTTCAGGATGCGGATTTGGCGCTGTTTGACGTCCAAGAGGCCGTCCTCCTGGAACTTCGAGAACGTCCGGCTGACGGTCTCTAACTTCAGGCCCAGGTAGCTGCCAATCTCTTCGCGAGTCATACGCAATATCAGCGAGGACGAAGAGAAACCCCGCGCCTGCAGGCGTTGGGTGAGGTTGAGCAAGAAGGCGGCAAGCCGCTCTTCCGCGCGCATGCTGCCCAGCAAAAGCATCACACCATGATCGCGAACGATCTCGCGGCTCATGATCTTGTGAAACTGGTGCTGCAAGTGCGTGAACTCACGCGACAGTATTTCCAGTTGGCTGTACTGAATGACGCAGACTTGAGAGTCCTCCAGCGCCACTGCGTCACAGGAGTGGCGGTCGGTGCTGATGCCGTCCAGCCCAAGCAACTCGCCCGCCATCTGAAAGCCCGTGACCTGGTCTCGACCGTCTTCGGACGACACACAGGTCTTGAAGAAGCCGGTACGAACCGCATAAAGCGACTCAAAATGGTCTCCGGAGCGAAACAGAGTGTCACCACGCGAGACGCTGCGACGTGTCGACACCAACGTATCGAGGCGGTCCAATTCCGGCCGATCCAGGCCCACAGGCAGGCAGAGCTCACGCAAATTGCAGCTGGAGCAGGCGACTTTGAATGCGTCAGGCTTCAGGGACGTTGATGCTTCAGTCATGGCCGTGATTATGGCGCTCTCAAGGGAGTGGCGAGGGGGCAGCCTTGATCCCGCAAGGGAGTTTGCTCGAAGAGAAGGGGCCAGGCTTTTGGGGCGTGTTCGCGCAGCAGGCTTGAGGCAGATCAAGCCCGCGCCTGAGTGCTTTGGCACGATGTCGATATGGAAGCCATCGCCAAGAATCTCGGATCTGCCGCCGACACACTGCTGCCCGTCAACCTGTTGCGGCGCTTTGACGTGCCGGGGCCTAGGTACACCTCCTACCCGACAGCGGACAGGTTCGTCGAGGCGTACGGGCCGGACGACTATCGCCAAGCCTTGATGCAAAGGGCCGACGGCACCACGGTCGGGGGGCGCAAACCCTTGTCGATCTACGTACACATTCCGTTTTGCGAGTCGGTGTGCTACTACTGCGCTTGCAACAAGGTGATCACCAAACACCATGAGCGAGGTGCCGAGTACATCGAGGCCTTGGAGGCGGAGATTGCACTTCATGCACAGGTGCTGCGAGAGCGCCCGTCAGTGTCTCAGTTGCACTTTGGCGGGGGCTCTCCCACTTTTTTAAGCGATGACGAGCTACAGAGCGTCATGCGCTCCCTGGGTAGCGCATTCAAATGGGCACCTGGGGCCGAGGTGTCCATTGAAGTCGACCCTCGTACGGCCAATGCCGAGCGCCTCAGGCGTTTGAAGGCCATGGGTTTCAATCGCATCAGTTTCGGGGTGCAGGACCTGGATCCGTTGGTTCAGAAGGCCGTTCATCGTGAGCAGTCGTATGACAGCATTCGCAGTCTGATGGTGGAGGCCAGAGCCTTGGGCTTTGAGTCCATCAATGTGGATTTGATTTACGGTCTGCCGCTTCAGACACCTGCGGGCTTTGCGCAGACCATTTCGCAGGTCGGCGAACTGCGACCCGACCGCATTGCGCTGTATGCCTACGCCCACCTGCCAGCCCGCTTCAAGCCCCAACGGCGCATTGACGCGGCGCAGCTTCCGCCCGCTGAACATCGGGTTGCCATGCTGCAAGAGGCGATTTCCGGCTTTTTGGCGCAAGGGTATGTGTATATCGGTATGGACCACTTCGCGCTACCCAATGACGGATTGGCAGCGGCCAAGCGCCAAGGCCGTCTGCACCGCAATTTTCAGGGCTACAGCACCCAGGCGGACTGTGACTTGATCGCCTTGGGGGTCTCCTCGATTGGGCAGATGGGCGCTAGCTACAGCCAGAATGCCAAGACCTTGCCGGCCTACTACGAGGCGGTCCGACAGGGGCGGTTTCCAGTGGTGCGCGGCTTGACGCTGACGCGAGACGACATGCTGCGGCGGGCCGTCATCATGGCGCTGATGTGTCAGGGTCGCCTGGACTTTGAAGCGGTCGAGCTGGCGCATCTGATCAAAGTGCCTGAGTACTTCCAGGCGGAGTTGGCGCAGTTGACACCCTACATCGGCATGGGCTTGGTGGTGAAGGAGCCCGGTGCCATTCAAGTGACGGCGCAAGGGTGGTTCTTCGTGCGTGCCATTGCCATGATTTTTGACAGGCATTTGCAGGCCGACCGGGCTCGCGATCAGTTTTCGCGCATCATTTAGGGGTGACTTTTACCCTCATCTTCAGCGCCTTGCTCATGGGCTTGGCGGGTTCACTTCACTGTTTGGTCATGTGCGGCCCGGCCAGCGCGGCTGCCGTGCATGCTTGTGGTGGTGCGGGACGCCACAGCGCCTGGGGGGGCTTTCACCTCGGCCGTTTAGCGGGTTACGCGGCCGCAGGGGCCGTAGCCGCTGGCAGCATGGCAATGTTGGCGCAACTGAGCCAATGGAGCCCTGCCTTACGCCCCTTGTGGACACTGGCCCATATGGCTGGCCTGGGTTTGGGCCTTTGGTTGCTCTGGAGGGGCGAGCAGCCGACTTGGTTTGATCGCCTTGGCCGCGCGGTCCCGCGTACGGCGGCGCAAGGCGCTTGGCAGACCATTAAAGGGCCAGCTAAGGCAGGGGGGGTAGGCTTGCTTTGGTTTGCCTGGCCTTGTGGCCTGTTGCAATCTGCGCTGTTGATCGCTGCGTTGGCCAATAGCCCGTGGAGCGGAGGCGCCGTCATGGCCGCGTTCGCACTGGGGTCATCGCCAGCCCTGGGCTTGGGGCCACACCTCTGGCGTCGATGGGCCGCGGCAAGCCCAGAAGGCCTTGCACAGAAGGATCGCGGAGCTGGGCTTCAGCGCGGCTTGACCCGTTTTGCCGGAGCTTTGTTGGCCGCCTCGTCTGCCTGGGCCTTAGGGCATGGCTTGTGGCTGAGAATCTGGGCTTACTGCGTTTCCTGACTGGGCAGCGGTGGGCGCGTTCTGGGCTCATCCTTGCATGGATGAACTGCTTGCCCACCCGGAAGCCACCGGAAGCTTCTTGCGCGCAGCCCAAAGCCCAGCAAGTGGCTGCCGAACGCCCACGTGAGGCTCAATCTGGGCTACCAGAAGCTGCTGTTGCCGATGCAGGATCGGTCACAGGGCTGGCTTCGGGCGAATGCTCGGGCCTGATGTTTTGGGCGAGACGACCTTTAGGGCCATCTACCAGCTCATAGCGAACTTTCGAACCTTGCTTGAGGGTGCGAAACCCTTCCATTTGGATGGCGGAAAAATGTGCGAAAACATCACTTCCACCCCCATCGGGCTCGATGAAGCCAAACCCTTTGGCGTCATTGAACCATTTGACGATGCCGACGGCGTCCATAAATATTCCTCCTGATGCCTTTTGGCTTATGAGCCGCATTGTCTTGGTGTGTCCCAATGCCTGTCAATCGCCGCCGGGGTCATGCCGCTCCAATTCTTGGTAATGCGGTGAAAAGAGCGTGGGTGTTGGTGTTTTTCTGCAATAGGACACACGCCCAGCAAGGGGACGATGCGGTGATGCAATTGCTCATAGCCGAATGGCTATACTCATTTCATGCCGTCCCATTCCCCCTCTCAACCACCGACCCCGCCGCCCGCACCTCGGCCGGATGATGGGCAAGGTTCGGTCGTGGCGGAGCGCAAGGCCGCCCGAACCAAACCACCGCGCATGTATCAAGTGGTCATGCTCAACGACGATTTCACTCCGATGGAGTTCGTGGTGATGGTGTTGCAGGAATACTTTAGGCTCGATCTCGACGCTGCAACCCAGATCATGTTGAAGATTCACCACGACGGTCGGGGCGTGTGTGGAGTATTTACAAAGGATGTTGCGGCGACGAAGGTCGAGCTGGTTCTCGCTGCCGCAAGACGATCCGGACACCCGCTTCAATGCATTATGGAGGCCGCATGATTGCCCAAGAACTTGAAGTCAGCCTGCACATGGCGTTTGTCGAGGCCCGCCAGCAGCGACATGAGTTCATCACGGTCGAGCACCTGTTGCTGGCTCTGTTGGACAACCCTTCGGCAGCGGAGGTGCTGAGGGCTTGCGCGGCCAATATCGAAGAGCTGCGCAAAAGCTTGGTGGCCTTTATCCGCGAAAACACGCCAACCGTGGGGGGAGCAGAAGAGGTTGATACTCAGCCCACTCTAGGCTTCCAGCGCGTCATCCAGCGCGCCATCATGCATGTCCAAAGCACGGGCGGCGGCAAGAAGGAAGTGACCGGTGCCAATGTCTTGGTCGCCATCTTTGGTGAGAAAGATTCCCATGCCGTCTACTACCTGCATCAGCAGGGGGTGACCCGCCTGGACGTGGTCAATTTCATTGCTCACGGCATCAAAAAATCGGACCCACCGGAGCCTGCCAAAGGCAGTGCCGAAGGCGGCAGCCCTCAAGAGGCTGAAAAGGAAGAGGGCGCAGAGGGCAAGGGTTCACCGCTGGAGCAGTTCACTGCCAACCTGAACCAAATGGCCAAGGACGGCAAGATTGACCCCTTGATTGGCCGCGAGCATGAAGTGGAGCGCGTGATCCAGGTGCTTTGCCGTCGCCGCAAGAACAACCCACTGTTGGTGGGGGAAGCGGGTGTTGGCAAAACGGCGATTGCCGAAGGCTTGGCGTGGCGCATTACCGAGGGCGATGTCCCTGAAGTGCTGGCCGACGCTACCGTCTATGCTCTGGACATGGGGGCATTGCTGGCGGGCACCAAGTACCGGGGCGATTTCGAGCAGCGCCTGAAGGGTGTGCTCAAACAACTCAAAGAGAGCCCGAAGTCAATTCTGTTCATTGATGAGATCCACACCCTCATCGGTGCGGGTGCGGCCTCTGGCGGTACGCTGGATGCCTCCAATTTGCTGAAGCCAGCGCTCTCCAGCGGTGCCATGAAGTGCCTCGGTGCGACCACTTTCCAAGAGTACCGGGGTATTTTTGAGAAGGACGCCGCTTTGTCTCGCCGCTTTCAAAAGGTGGATGTGGTCGAGCCCTCTGTCGAGCAAACGGTTGAGATTCTCAAGGGTTTGAAGTCGCGGTTCGAGGAGCATCACAGCGTCAAGTACGCGCTGGGTGCCTTGCAAGCGGCTGCTGAGCTGTCTGCCAAGTACATCAATGACCGGCACCTGCCCGATAAAGCCATCGACGTGATTGACGAGGCCGGGGCTGCTCAGCGCATCTTGCCTAAGAGCAAGCAGAAAAAGACCATCACCAAGGCCGAGGTCGAAGAGATCGTGGCCAAGATCGCTCGCATTCCACCGGCCAGCGTGTCGGCGGATGATAGGGGCAAGCTCAAGAGCCTGGAGCGTGACCTGAAGAGTGTGGTGTTCGGACAAGACCCTGCTGTTGACGCCCTGGCGGCTGCTATCAAAATGGCGCGCTCAGGCCTTGGCAAGTCCGACAAGCCCATCGGTGCCTTCCTCTTCAGCGGGCCAACGGGGGTGGGCAAGACCGAAGTGGCCAAGCAGCTTGCCTATATTTTGGGCATTGAGCTGATCCGCTTTGACATGTCGGAATACATGGAGCGGCATGCCGTGAGCCGCTTGATCGGTGCGCCCCCGGGCTATGTGGGCTTTGACCAGGGTGGCCTGATGACCGAGGCCATCACCAAAAAGCCTCACTGCGTGCTGTTGCTCGACGAGATTGAAAAGGCTCACCCCGATGTCTTCAACGTGTTGCTACAGGTCATGGACCATGGCACGCTGACGGACAACAACGGTCGCAAGGCTGACTTCCGCAACGTGATCATCATCATGACCACAAACGCCGGTGCGGAGACCATGCAAAAGTCCACCATCGGCTTCACCACGCGCCGCGAGCAGGGTGACGAGATGGGCGATATCAAACGCCTCTTCACGCCGGAGTTCCGCAATCGGCTGGACACCATCGTCAACTTCAAGGCGCTGGATGAAGAAGTCATCCTGCGTGTAGTGGACAAGTTCTTGCTGCAACTGGAGCAGCAATTGGCCGAGAAGAAAGTCGAAGTCACTTTCTCTGACGCCTTGCGTAAGCACCTGGGCAAACGGGGCTTTGATCCCTTGATGGGCGCGCGACCCATGCAGCGCTTGATCCAAGACACCATCCGCCGAGCCTTGGCTGATGAGTTGCTGTTTGGTCGACTGGTTGACGGTGGTCGCCTGAGTGTGGATGTCGATGCGGAGGGCAACACCACCCTGGACATTCAACCCTCGGGCAAGAGTGGCGATAAGCCCAAGGCGGAGGCCGCCGCAGTTTGAGCGCAGTGTAGGGTGACGCCCAAGGCCTGGCCACTGCGTGCCAGGCCTTTTTTCAGGCTCGCGACGCCGGGTCTTGCTGAAAGTAGTCACATCGGTCTCTCCCAGCCAAGTGGCATCCTGCCAGGACAACATGACCGGGCCGCCTTCCATTGCCTCTCCGCTCAGAGGCTCCTGCCACTCGTGTACCACACCGTCTTCGTCCATCCATTCACGCTGTGCCACGACCTCGTCGGGATGCACCACGATACCGACGAAGCCGTCGTACAGTGACAAGGGCAGGTTGAGCAGTGGCAGGCAAGCCTGGGCGGCGATGGCCACCGCCATGTCATCGGTCATCACCAAGCCGGAGGAGGCACTGAATTCTTTGCGCGAGAGGAACTCAGTCACCTTGTCATGCAGGCGTTGCTTCTCCTGTGCCGTCAGGGCGGTCAAGAAGGGGTAGTAGCTCAACACTGCCGACCACAGCGCTTGGGGCGGTGCATGCCGGGACTGGTGCTTGCTTTGCCGCCACCCTGATAGAGGCTTAGTCCACCACGGCATCAGCAATCGTCTGGGCTCAAACGCAGCCAGCCCTCTGCGACCCAGCGCAGCACTTGGGCACGCGGGGTGGAGGCGTGGTCCAAGTCCCAGTCACTCAACACATGGCGGCAGGAGCCCTGGCCGAAGACTTCCGTGCCTGGGCGGTGGGTATGGCCATGCACCATCACGGCGCTCGGGCTAACTTGAAGCCACGCGGCGGCCAAGCTTAAGTCGACGTCTGCATGACTGTGGTTGGGGTCTTGTTGATGCGCTTGGCTGGCAGAGCGCAAGGCCTGGGCCACAGCCAAGCGCTCGGCCAGCGGCTTGGCCAAAAAGGCGGCCTGCCAAGCAGGGCTGCGTACCTGTGCCCGGAACTGTTGATAGGCGTGATCCGCCACGCACCAAGCATCGCCATGGGTGAGCAAGGCTCTGCCGTGCGGGCTCGACAACAGGCAGGGGTCAGGCAGCTCAACAGCCCCAGTGGCGTCGAAGAAGCGTGAGCCCAGCAGAAAGTCGCGGTTACCTCGCATCAGCAGCAAAGGCCTGCCGCGGCTGAATTGGTGCAAAGCCCGGGTCAGGCGCGCCTCAAAGTCTTGGGCCAAGACATCGTCGCCGACCCAAGCCTCAAACACATCGCCCAGCAAGACCAGGGCGTCGGCCCGGGTGTGCTGGAGGTAATGCTCAAACTTTACCACCGTGCGTGGCAGCTCGGGGCAAAGATGAAGATCAGAGACGAAGTCGACGGTCTGGGCAGACAGCTCAAGCTGGGGTGGCGGCTCAACGGGCGGCAGTGCCTGGCCCCCCCCCGGAGAGCCTGGCTCAGACAATCTCGACGGCTTTCTCGATCAGCACAGGCTCTAGCGGCACGTCGCCATGGCCACTCTTGTTGCCGGTGCGGACCTTCTCAATGGCATCCACCACCTCGGTACCTGCCACTACTGTGCCAAACACCGCATAGCCCCAGCCGCTCGAGGATTCTGAGCTGAAGTTCAGGAAGTCGTTCTTCTTGGTATTGATGAAGAACTGCGCCGACGCCGAGTGCGGAGCGCTGGTGCGGGCCATGGCAATGGTGTATCTCTCGTTTTTCAGGCCGTTATTGGCCTCATTCTGAATGGTCGCATCCGTGGGCTTTTGCGACATGTCGGCCGTCATGCCACCACCCTGGATCATGAAGCTCTTGATCACACGATGGAAGATGGTGCCATCGTAATGACCCTTGTTCACATAGTTCAAAAAGTTGGCCACGGTCAGTGGCGCTTTCAGCTCGTCCAACTCCAGACGAATCACGCCATGGTTGGTGGTCAGTTCTACGGTTTTTGTCATGGTGTCACGGCTCGATGATCGAGGCCTTTTTGATGAGAATGGGGTCGTTGGGCACGTTTTGGTGCGGGCCCTTGCTGCCGGTGGCGGCGCTCTTGATCTTGTCGACTACGTCCATACCGGCCACAACTTTGCCGAACACGGCATAGCCTTCGCCGTCGCGGGCATTGGCTTGGTCCAAGAATGGGTTGTCTCGCACATTCACAAAGAACTGGGCCGTGGCGGAATTGGGGTTGGCGGTGCGAGCCATGGCAATACTGCCGCGCACATTGTTCAAGCCGTTGCGGCTTTCCAGTGGAATGGGAGCACGGGTGGGCTTTTCTTTCATGTCGGCCGTCATGCCGCCGCCTTGGATCATGAAGTTGTCGATGACGCGGTGAAAGATGGTGCCGTCGTACTGGCCAGCCTTCACGTATTGCACAAAGTTCGCTACCGTTTTGGGGGCTTTGTCTTTGTCCAACTGAATGACGATATCGCCCGCACTGGTGCTGAGTTGTACCTTTTGAGCCCATGCGGCACCAATGCCGGTGAAGATCATCAGGGCGCTCAAGGCGGTGGTTCGGGCCAGGCGGGGCAGGGCAGGGGTGTAGGTCACAGTGGAAGTCTCCTTCGCTATACTGCCCCGATTCTATCGATCCCCGTCGAACTCACAGCCTTGTGGGTTGCATAGACGTTGGAATCGCTGCCCCCAACTCGAATGCCCCGCTGCTTTTGCCTCTGAAAGGAGTCGATCGGCGGGGGACACCGCTGTCTTTGACCCTGCTGCCGATGAGCTTGCGCATCTTCAATTCGCTGACCCGCCAGGTCGAACCATTCACGCCCATTGAGCCCGGTCATGTCCGGATGTATGTGTGCGGCATGACGATTTACGACCTCTGCCATATGGGGCACGCGCGGATGATGATGGCCTTCGACGTGGTCTATCGCTGGTTGAAAGCGCGGGGCTACCGGGTAACCTATGTTCGAAACATCACCGACATTGAAGACAAGATCATTCGTCGGGCCGTTGAGCGGGGCATCTCGATTCGGGCACTCACGGACGAGATGATTGCGGCCCTGCACCAGGATATTGGTGCGATTGGTGTGAGCCGCCCCGACCACGAGCCGCGTGCCACCGACTATGTGCCGCAGATGCTGAGTCTGATCCAGACATTGGAAGGCAAGGGCTTGGCCTACCGGTCCTCTAGCGGCGATGTGAACTTTGCGGTGCGCAAGTTTCCCGGCTATGGCAAGCTTTCCGGCAAGTCGCTGGACGACCTACGGGCGGGCGAACGTGTGGCCGTGGAAGGCAGCAAGGACGATATGCGCCCGCCGCACTCGCTGTGCTGTTCGATCTAGCGTCTGACATCAACAAAACCGGCTCAAGCGCCAGTGCGAGCGTGCTGCGGCAACTGGGGGCAACGCTCGGTATCTTGCAGCAACCGGCTGCCGAGTTTTTGAAGTCTGGGGCCAGCATGGGTGCCGAGGCCATTGAGGCCTTGATCGCCCAGCGCCAGGCCGCCAAGCTTGCCCGCAATTTTGCCGAGGCCGACCGTATTCGCGATGAGCTTGTTGCCGCTGGCATATTGCTGAAAGACTCGCCGCAGGGCACGATCTGGGTAAAGGCCTGACGTGACGCGCGCTACCGTTGGCGATGTGTCGCCGGACTTCGTGACACCCGCCTACTGGGACGAAGCTTGCAAGCACTTGATGAGGCGTGATCGGGTGATGAAGAAGCTCATCCCTCAGTTTGGTGAGGCTCGCCTGCAAAGCCGTGGCGATGCATTCACCACGCTGGCACGGTCGATTGTGGGGCAGCAGATTTCGGTGAAGGCAGCGCAGTCGGTTTGGGAGCGCTTTGCGGCCGTGGCCTCAGACAGCGAACGTCGGATACAGCCTGAACGCGTAATGGGCATGGACACGCCGGCGCTGCGTGCAGTGGGTTTGTCTGCCCGCAAATCAGAGTATTTGGCTGATCTGGCGCGGCATTTCGCCCACGAGCAAGTGCATGTTGGGCAATGGGACGCCATGGACGATGAGGCCATCATCGACGAGTTGGTGGCGATCCGTGGCATTGGGCGCTGGACCGCCGAGATGTTTTTAATCTTTCACCTGATGCGCCCCAATGTGCTGCCCCTGGATGACCTGGGCTTGCTCAAGGGGATCAGCGTCAACTACTTCAGTGAAGAGCCTGTCTCGCGCGCAGAGGCCCGTGAGTTGGGTGAGGGCTGGGCCCCGTACCGGTCTGTGGCGACTTGGTATCTTTGGCGCAGCCTAGACCCAATACCCGTCAATTACTGAAACGTGCTGGCCCGCTGTGGATTCCCCGAATTCGCTGGCACACTGTCAACCTGTGAAAATACCCGAAAGGTATGGATCGCATGAGCAAACGACATTTTCTAGACTTTGAGCAACCGATCGCCGAACTGGAATCGAAGATNCAGCGCATGAGCGTGACGGCATTTGCTGGCTGAGGCCCTGGCTGCAGCAGCCCCGCAGTGCCATTGACGCCTACATCAAGCGCTGGCGCTTGAGTCATGTGGACGACGACAGCAACGCCAACACCGCGTTTGATAGAAACCGCCTTCGCTTGGAGGTATGGCCGGCCTTGACGCGCGCCTTCCCGGGGGCCGAGCAAGCTTTTTGCCAAGCGGCACAGCAGGCCGCTTTGGCCGATGCCTTCATCCGCGAGACCACCAGCCAAATGCTGGCTGACATGCAGGACGAAGCGGGCTTGGATGCGGTGGCCTGGGCCCAGTTGTCCGCCGTGCAGCGACATTGGGTCATGCGGCAGTGGCTGATGCAACAACTTGATGTGGGCGTGCCTATCCAAGCGCTGCGTCGGATCACCCAGGAAGCGCTTGGTCGCCGCCTGGGGCGATGGCCTTTGACCCCTGGGCGAGAGCTGAGGCTCTACCGGGGGCGCTTTGCGGTCGCCAGCGTCGCCCTGCGAGCGGCCGATGGCATGCCGCCGATTTCTCCCGCAGCGCAGGCCCAAGCCCTGCTGTGGCCGGCCAGCGTGCGTGCCGGGTTTCTGCCGCTGCCCAGTTGGGGTGGGGTGCTGGAATGGCAGGTCGCTGACCAAGGCGGGGTGCTCCCGCGGACATTGGCCGGTGCCGTGTTGCGTGAGCGGGGCGGTGGCGAGCAGTTTCAGTTGGGGCCGGGTCGGCCCGCGCGGGCTTTGAAAAAGCAGTTTCAGAGCCTGGGTGTGCCCATGTGGGCACGCTCCGGGCCATTGGTTTGGCAGGGCGAGCGGCTGGTTTTTGTGCCGGGCTTGGGAGTGGATGCCCGTTGCCAAGCGGCCCCTGGCGAGCCCCAACTGATGTTGCGTTGGCACCCCGATTCGACGACTGCCGTGTCAGGCATCTGAGGTTTTGCTGCAATGCAACAGTTAGAATAGGGGGTTGTGGACGACTGCGGCCTCGCTGCGGTGCGTCACTTCCCGCGAAAGCAGTCATTTCCGCACATCCATGGCACTGATCGTTCACAAATATGGCGGCACGTCGATGGGCTCTCCAGAGCGCATCCGCAACGTCGCAAAGCGCGTCGCCAAGTGGCACCGCGCAGGGCACCAACTGGTTGTCGTTCCTTCGGCAATGAGTGGCGAAACCAATCGCTTGCTGGGTTTGGCCAAAGAGGTGTCTCCCGCCTCTCAGACGCCAGAAATGCTGCGCGAGCTGGACATGATTGCCAGCACCGGGGAGCAAGTTTCGGTGGGCTTGTTGGCACTGGCTTTGCAAGCCGAAGGGGTCAATGCGGTCAGCTACACCGGCTGGCAAGTCCCCGTGCGCACGGATTCTTCTTACACCAAGGCTCGCATCGAGAGCATTGATGATCAACGCGTGCGTGCAGATCTCGATGCAGGCAAAGTCGTGGTCATCACTGGTTTCCAAGGCATGGACGGCGGCCAAAACATCACGACCCTGGGCCGTGGTGGCTCTGACACCTCAGCCGTGGCCATTGCTGCCGCCATGAAAGCGGCCGAGTGCTTGATCTACACCGACGTGGACGGTGTCTACACCACTGACCCACGCATCGTGCCCGAAGCCAAGCGCCTGCACACCATTTGCTTTGAAGAAATGCTGGAAATGGCCAGCCTGGGCTCCAAGGTGCTGCAAATTCGCTCTGTTGAGTTTGCGGGCAAATACCGGGTGCCACTGCGCGTGCTCTCGAGTTTTACGCCTTGGGACATCAATATCGACGAAGAAGCCAAGTCAGGCACCCTGATCACTTTCGAGGAAGACGAGAACATGGAACAAGCCGTTGTATCGGGCATCGCGTTCAATCGTGACGAAGCCAAGGTCACTGTCATGGGCGTGCCTGACAAGCCCGGTATCGCGTCGCAGATTTTGGGTGCTGTGGCCGATGCCAACATCGATGTCGATGTGATCATCCAAAACGTGTCGAACGATGGCAAGACCGATTTTTCGTTCACCGTCCACCGCAATGACTATCAGCGGACCTTGGACTTGCTCAAGACCCAGGTGCAGCCCGCCACCAATGCAGCGCAAGTGGTGGGGGATAACAAGATCTGCAAGGTCTCCATCGTTGGCATTGGCATGCGCAGCCACGTGGGTGTGGCTTCCAAGATGTTCCGTGCGCTCAGCGAGGAGGGCATCAATATTCAGATGATTTCCACCAGCGAAATCAAAACTTCTGTTGTCATTGACGAGAAGTACATGGAGCTGGCGGTTCGCGCACTGCACAAGGCGTTTGATCTCGATGATCCAAATGCAGGCGGCGCGAAAATCGGCTCCTAATTCGGGTTAGAATTCGAGCTTAGGTTGGAGACGTGACCGAGTGGCCGAAGGTGCTCCCCTGCTAAGGGAGTATGCGCCAAAAGCGCATCGAGGGTTCGAATCCCTCCGTCTCCGCCAACCCAATGAAAAGGGGCCCCATTAAGGGGCCCCTTTTTCATTCCACGCAGCGGTGCCGCATCAACGCTCAAGTACGCGGTAGTCGCGCAAGCGTGCAATCTCTTCGGCCACAGGTGCTGCAAAGCCGCTGCGGGTACCGCGCCGGTCTATCAGCAAGTCCTCCAACACGCTCAGGCACTCGGCGCGTTGTGCCCAATGGGCGGCAATGCGGTTGAGCACCCGCGGAAAGGCCTGCAGCAAATGCTGGGGGCGGATAGGCTCGGGCAGCTTGGCAAACCAGAGCAGGGCTTCGGCGGTCGGAACGACCTCATCGGTGGTGGGGCTGTGTCGACGCTCCTCCCAGTTCTGAATGGGTGCTGAAGGCTGCGGTGTGGCTGTTGGCGTGACAGCGCCACGTGGCGTTGCCCAGCCCTCCCGAGCACTGTCAAAGTCGACCACTTCAAATTCGATGGGAGAGAGCTCGCGCAAAGGTCGATTGACCAAGCCCGCGTGAAATCTGTTGATCACAGGTAACCTCCATGGCAGCGACGACACAGGATTGCTGGTCGCCGAATGCAGCTATGACAAGCATCACACTATAGGTGTGGCTATCCCACGGTTAAGCAGTTATTTGTAACGATTGGCGTGGGTATGTGTCCGGTCTGTGACAGGGGGAGCGCGGAAAAGATGCTAACGCCTAAGCTCGAATTTCAGCGGACTCGCTGACAAGATCACTCCCGTAATATGAAATGCAAATGCATGAATTGAAATAACGTCCTGCTGCAATGCAGCAAAATTTTTCATAGTGAAAATCGTACTCTTGCATCGTGGAATAACGGTGCTAAGTTGTTGATTTTTAATGAATCAATGATATGTCTTATATAAGACATAAGTCTTTTCAAGATGCTCCGCTCGGCGTACGCTATGCCCTATTGATTTCGCTACTTTCATCCGTCCGCATTAGGAGCCTCTCATGACCGCATTGACCCGTGAACAGCAAATCGCAGCCCTCGAAAAAGACTGGGCTGAGAACCCTCGTTGGAAGGGCATCTCCCGTGGCTACACCGCTGCTGACGTGGTGCGTCTGCGCGGCTCGATCAAGATTGAGCATACTCTGGCTCAGCGCGGCGCAGAGAAGCTGTGGAACTTGGTCAATACCGAGCCCTTCATCAATGCCCTGGGTGCTTTGACGGGTAACCAAGCCATGCAGCAGGTCAAAGCTGGCCTCAAGGCCATCTACCTGTCAGGCTGGCAAGTCGCAGGCGACGCCAACAGCAATGGCGAGATGTACCCTGACCAGTCCCTGTACTCGGTGGACTCGGTGCCAAAGGTCGTCAAGAAGATCAATGCCACCTTCAAGCGTGCTGATGAAATTCAGTGGTCTGAAGGCAAGAACGACACCGACTTCTTCGCGCCCATCGTGGCCGACGCGGAAGCAGGCTTCGGTGGCGTGCTGAACGCCTTCGAGTTGATGAAGGCCATGATCGAAGCCGGCGCTGCTGGCGTCCACTTCGAAGACCAATTGGCTGCTGCCAAGAAGTGCGGCCACATGGGCGGCAAGGTCTTGGTGCCGACCCGCGAAGCTGTCGCCAAGCTGGTGGCCGCTCGTTTGGCTGCCGACGTGATGGGCACGCCCACTGTGTTGCTGGCTCGTACCGACGCTGAAGCTGGCGATTTGGTCACCAGCGACATCGACGACAACGACAAGCCTTTCTGCACCGGCGAGCGCACTGTGGAAGGTTTCTATCGCACCAAGAACGGTCTGGATCAAGCCATCAGCCGTGGTCTGGCTTATGCGCCCTACGCCGACATGATCTGGTGCGAAACCGGCAAGCCTGACTTGGCGTTCGCCAAGGCCTTCGCTGATGCCATCCACGCCAAGTTCCCTGGCAAGCTGCTGGCCTACAACTGCTCGCCTTCCTTCAACTGGAAGAAGAACCTGGACGACGCCACCATCGCCAAGTTCCAGCGTGAGTTGGGTGCCATGGGTTACAAGTTCCAATTCATCACCCTGGCTGGCTTCCACAGCCTGAACTACTCGATGTTCAACCTGGCATACGGCTACGCTCGCAACAATATGAGCGCCTTTGTGGAGCTGCAAGAGGCTGAGTTCGCCGCCGCCGAGCGTGGCTTCACCGCCGTGAAGCACCAGCGCGAAGTGGGTACCGGTTACTTCGACTCCGTGACCACGACCATCGAGCGCGAGGCCTCAACCGCGGCCCTGAAGGGCTCGACCGAAGACGAGCAGTTCTTCGACAAGAAGCACGGCTGATTTTTCTGGGTGCAGGCGCATGCCCATCTGGTGTGCGCCGCCCAGGAGGTGAGGAGATAAGCCTGCTGACCCGGCAGGCGGCGAAAAAAAGCCCCGAGCATGCTCGGGGCTTTTTTGCTGTTGGTGGCTGCAGCGGCGATGCGCGGCAGCTCGCCGAGGCGCTCAGGCCTCTAGAGCAGCCATCGCGACTTGGCTGAATCCGCCATCCACATACATGATCTCGGCGCTGACGCCGCTGGCTAGGTCAGACAGCAGGAACGCAGCGGCGTTACCCACGTCGTCAATGGTGATGGCGCGGCGAATGGGGGCGGCTGCCGCAAATTCGCCCAGCAGCTTGCCGAAATCTTTGATGCCCGACGCTGCCAGCGTCTTGATGGGCCCCGCTGAAATGCCGTTCACGCGCACGCCTTTGGCCCCCAAACTCTGTGCCAAGAAGCGCACACCGGCCTCCAAAGATGCTTTGGCCAAACCCATGGTGTTGTAATTTGGCACGTATTTGACGGCACCCAAATAGCTCAAGGTCAGCAGTGAAGCGCCCGGCCGCAGCATCTTGGCCGAAGCCTTGGCCATGGCTGGGAAGCTGTAGGACGAGATGTCGTGGGCAATCCGGAAGTTCTCCCGGGTCAAGCCGTCCAGAAAGTCGCCGGCGATGGCTTCACGCGGTGCAAAGGCAATCGCATGCACAAAACCGTCAAACTGATCCCAGTGCTCGCCCAACTGGGTAAACATGCGCTCGATCTGTGCATCGTCCGAGACGTCGCATTCGAAGACGAGTTTGGAGCCAAACTCGGCAGCGGTGTCGGTGATTCGGTCTTTGAAGCGCTCGCCTTGGTAGCTGAAAGCCAGCTCTGCCCCTTCACGGTGGCAGGCCTTGGCAATCCCGTAGGCGATGGAGCGGTTGTTGAGCACGCCTGTGATCAAGAGGCGCTTGCCAGCGAGAAATCCCATGCCATCTCCAGATTCTGTTGATTCAAGCGAGGATTCTCGCACGCCATCTTGCTGGAGGCCATGCCACGGGCTACAATCAGCGCTTCGCTAGAATTCCATTATCTTGGGCGGATTCATCCAGCCCATTTTTTTTGCGCGACCCGTTTTTAATGAGTTTGAATCAAACCGTCGAGAGGACGGTCACCGGATTGAGCTACGAGCTCGTGGACATCGAACGTGCCGCGGGGGGCTTGCTGCGCGTCACCATCGACCGCATTCCCGGCACGGTTTACCCCACCGGGGGGCAGGAGTTCGTGATCGTTGAAGATTGCGAAGTTGTGACCCGGCAACTCCAGTATGTGCTGGAAGTAGAGGGTGCGGACTATGCGCGCTTGGAAGTGTCATCGCCCGGTTTAGACCGGCCGCTGAAGACGCCCGAGCACTATGCGCGGTTTGTGGGTGAATTGGTGCAGATCACCTTGAAACTGCCGTTTCAGGGGCGCAAGAAGTATCAAGGCCGTTTGCAGGCGGCAGAGTCTGGCGAGGGCTGGACCATTCAATTTAACGATGGCAAGGCTGACCAGGTGCTGAACTTCGCCTTTGACGAAGTTCGTGAGGCGCGGCTGGTGCCTGTGCTCGATTTCAAGGGGCGCCGTGGCAAAGGCGCTCCCGCTGCTGAAGAGGCGGCGGCTGACAACCAAGATGACGGAGGTCAAGAAGAATGAACCGCGAAATGCTCATGTTGGTAGATGCGATCTCGCGCGAAAAAAGCGTCGATCGTGATGTGGTGTTCGCAGCCGTTGAGTCGGCCCTGGCTTCTGCGACCAAGAAGCTGCATGGTGGCGAGGTTGATATCCGTGTGGCTATCAACCAAGACACTGGTGAATACGAAACCTTCCGCCGCTGGCACGTGGTGCCGGACGAAGCCGGTTTGCAGATTCCCGATGCAGAAATTCTGCTGTTTGAAGCCAAAGAGCAGATTCCTGATATCGAGGTGGACGACCACATCGAAGAGGGCATGGAGTCCGTGCCTATCGGCCGTATCGGTGCGCAGGCGGCCAAGCAGGTCATCTTGCAAAAGATCCGTGACGCTGAGCGCGAGCAATTGCTCAATGACTTCCTGTCGCGCGGCGAGAAGATCTTCGTAGGTACCGTCAAGCGTTTGGATAAGGGCGATGTGATCAAACGCGTCGACATCGTGCTGTGGTCCGAAGACCCGGCTCAGTTTGTGATCGGTGCCTTGGCTCCGGCCAACGTCCAGTCCATCGTGGTGGACGAAGAAAAGCACGCCATGGACGTGGTGGTGGATGAGGAAAACCTCGCCATCGCGATTGGCCGTGGCGGCCAGAACGTGCGCTTGGCCTCCGAGCTGACCGGCTGGCGCATCAACATCATGACGGCTGAAGAGTCGGCCGCCAAGCAAGCCGAAGAGTCGGGCTCCATCCGCAAGCTCTTTGTGGAGAAGCTGGATGTGGACGCCGAAGTCGCCGATTTGCTGATCGACGAGGGCTTCACCAGCCTCGAAGAAGTGGCCTACGTTCCCCTGCAAGAAATGCTGGAGATCGAAGGCTTTGATGAAGACACGGTCTCAGAGCTGCGCAACCGTGCCAAGGATGCTCTGCTGACCATGGAAATCGCCCGTGAGGAAAAGGTTGATGAAGTCTCGCAAGATTTGCGTGACCTCGAAGGCTTGAATCACGATGTGATTGGCAAACTGGCCGATGGCGGGATTCATACCCGCGACGATCTGGCTGATTTGGCAGTCGATGAACTGGTCGAGATGACCGGCGTGGATGAGGCACAAGCCAAGGCCCTCATCATGAAGGCGCGTGAGCACTGGTTCAACTGAACACGGCCCCTCGCACACCACGCACACGGCATCAAGATCAAGGAAATTAAAGCATGGCAGTGACCACCGTCGCTCAACTGGCAACGGAGCTGAATCGCCCCGCTGCAACACTGCTGGAACAGTTGCAGTCGGCCGGCGTCGCCAAGAGTTCGCCGGACGATTCGCTGACTGAATCGGACAAAGAACGCCTTTTGGACTACCTCCGTACTTCGCATGGCACCAAGCCCGTGCTGCGGGTGGTAAAGGCCGGTGAGAGCGAAGCCGAAGAGCAAAAGCGCGCCGCCGACTTGGAGCGCCGCCGCAAAGCTGCGGAGGCAGAAGCCTCGGCCATTCGCGACATGATGTCTCGCAAGAGCAAGGTCATGGTCGCCAAAAAGCCTGAAGAGCCCAAGCCCGTTGAGCCCAAGGAAGGCATCAAGGGCACCATTCATAAGGCCAAGCCTGTGGCCGGGGCCGCTGCGGCAGCGGCCACGCCCGGCGCGCCCGCCAAGCCTGGCGACAAAAAGTCGGTCAAGTCCGAGAAGCTGTCGTCCAGCTGGGCTGATGAAGCCAAGAAGCGTGGCGGCCCCACCCCCACCAAGGGTGGCCGAACCGACGCCAACGCCGGCCGCGCTGGCTGGAAGGCCCCGCGTGGTGGCCGTCGTGGTGACTCACGCGACCAGCAAAACTCCAACTTCCAGGCACCGACCGAACCGGTGGTGCAAGAAGTGCACGTGCCCGAGACCATCTCGGTGGCCGATTTGGCCCACAAGATGGCCGTGAAGGCGAGCGAGGTCATCAAGCAGTTGATGAAGCTGGGCCAGATGGTCACCATCAACCAGCAGTTGGACCAAGAAACCGCGATGATCGTCGTGGAAGAAATGGGCCACAAGGCACTGGCTGCCAAGCTGGATGACCCGGAAGCTTTCTCCGAAGAGGAACAAGCCGCCGCGTCCGGCGAAGCACTGTCTCGCGCCCCTGTGGTGACCGTGATGGGCCACGTGGACCACGGCAAGACCTCGCTGCTGGACTACATCCGCCGCGCGAAGGTGGCCGCTGGCGAAGCCGGTGGCATTACCCAGCACATCGGTGCCTACCACGTGGAAACACCACGCGGCATGATCACCTTCCTGGACACCCCGGGTCACGCGGCGTTCACGGCCATGCGTGCGCGTGGTGCCAAAGCCACTGACATCGTCATCCTGGTGGTGGCTGCCGACGACGGCGTGATGCCTCAGACCAAGGAGGCCATCCACCATGCCAAGGCGGCGGGCGTTCCCATCGTCGTGGCCATGACCAAGATCGACAAGCCCGACTCCAACCCCGAGCGTGTCAAGAGCGAGTTGGTGGCCGAAGAGGTGGTGCCTGAAGACTTCGGTGGTGACTCCCCATTCGTGGGCGTGTCCTCCAAGACGGGCCAAGGCATTGACGATCTGCTGGAGCAAGTGCTGCTGCAGGCCGAAGTGCTGGAGCTGAAGGCCCCGGTGGAAGCCATGGCCAAGGGTATCGTGATCGAAGCTCGCTTGGACAAGGGCCGTGGCCCTGTGGCCAGCGTGCTGATCCAGTCCGGTACGCTGAAGCGCGGCGACGTGATCTTGGCAGGCTCCAGCTTTGGCCGTGTGCGCGCCATGCTGGACGAAGACGGCAAGAACATCGCCGAGGCCGGACCCTCGATCCCTGTGGAGATTCAGGGCCTGACCGAAGTGCCGCAAGCGGGTGACGACTTCATGGTGCTGTCTGACGAACGCCGCGCTCGCGAGATTGCGACCTTCCGTCAAGGCAAGTACCGCGAAGTGACGCTGAACAAGCGCCAAGCCGCCAAGCTGGAAAACATGTTCGAGAACATGGGCCAGGGCGCTGCTCAGGCACTGCCATTGATCATCAAGGCCGACGTGCAAGGCTCGCAAGAAGCCTTGGCTTCTTCGTTGCTCAAGCTCTCGACCGAAGAGGTCAAGGTGCAGATCGTCCATGCAGCAGTCGGTGGTATCAGCGAGTCCGACGTCAACCTCGCGATCGCCTCCAAGGCCATCATCATCGGCTTCAACACCCGTGCGGACGCGCAAGCCCGCAAGTTGGCCGAGCATGCTGGCATTGACCTGCGCTACTACAACATCATCTACGACGCCGTGGATGAGGTGAAGGCGGCGATGGGTGGCATGTTGGCACCGGAGCAGAAGGAAGAAGTCATCGGTATGGCCGAGATCCGGACGGTGTTTGTCGCCTCCAAGATCGGCACGGTGGCAGGTTGCATGATCACCAACGGTATGGTGACTCGCAACGCCCGCTTCCGCCTGCTGCGCGACAACGTGGTGATCTACACCGGCGAAGTCGATTCGGTGAAGCGTCTGAAGGACGATGTGCGCGAGGTCAAGGAAGGCTTCGAGTGCGGTATCAAGCTCAAGAACTACAACGACATCTCTGAAGGTGATCAGCTGGAGTTCTTCGAAGTCAAGGAAGTGGCACGGACCCTCTAAAGTTGGAGCTGCGCATCCGGGAAACCCCGCCGTGCCTGGCGGGGTTTTTTGCTTGGCGCACGCCCCCAGAAGGGAACCCCTTTATGCGACATAAACGCAACATTCCCAACCGTAGTTTCCGAGTCGCCGACCAGATCCAGCGCGATGTGGCCGAGCTGGTGCGCGACCTCAAGGACCCGCGCATTGGCATGGCCACCATCAATGCGGTGGAGGTCACGCCGGACTATGCCCACGCGACGGTGTTCTTCTCTTTGCTGATCGGAGATCCGGTGGAGTCTGAGACTGCTTTGAATGAGGCTGCGGGCTTTGTGCGCAACGGCTTGTTCAAGAGGCTGGCCATTCATACCGTCCCGACCTTGCATTTCAAGTTCGACAAAACCATTGAACGCGCTGCCGACCTCAGCGCCTTGATCCACAAAGCCAACGCGACACGCGCCAAGGATTGAGGGCATGGCTGAGCAGGGTCCGCCCCCGAACGCTGCCCCACAACTGACCTTGTCTTGCCTGCCTCCTACCGTTCATGAAGCCCCTCATGCCGTCGACGCCCCATCGTCCCAGAGTGCCCCGCCGCGCGGTGCACGGCGTGCTGCTGCTCGATAAACCGGTGGGCTTGTCCAGCAATGATGCCTTGCAAAAGGCCAAGCGCTTGTTCCGGGCCGAAAAAGCGGGGCATACCGGCACGCTGGACCCGATGGCCAGCGGCTTGCTGCCATTGTGCTTTGGGGCTGCGACCAAGTTTTCTCAAGTGAGCCTCGACGCTGACAAGTGCTACGTGGCTCAACTGCGCCTCGGCCAGCGCCGCGTAGGGGGCGACATGGAAGGCGAGGTCATCGACGAGCGGCCGGTGCACGTCAGTCCAGTGGCCATCGAGCAGGCTTGCGAGCGCTTCAAAGGCCCGCAATCGCAGGTGCCGCCCATGCACTCGGCATTGAAGAAAGACGGCAAGCCGCTCTACGAGTATGCACGTCAGGGCATTGAGGTCGAGCGCGCACCTCGCCAGGTCACGATTCACGACATCGTCATCACCGACTGGCAGGATGAAGCCCATCTCCTGACCTTGACCGTACGTTGCAGCAAAGGCACCTACATCCGCACCTTGGCCGAAGACATTGGCGAAGCCCTGGGCTGCGGTGCACATTTGGCGGGCTTACGTCGCGTGGGTAGCGGCCCTTTGGACATTGCGCAGGCCGTGACGCTGGAGACCTTGGCCGAATGGACCGAAGAACAACGCGATGCTCACCTGATGCCGCCCGATGCTTTGGTGGCTGATTGGCCCGCCATTCGCCTGGCCGCCGAAGAGGCGGGCAGATTCCTTTCTGGTTTGCGCCGCCGTGTGGCGCAAGCAGATGCGCCGGCCGTGCGCGTTTACGGCCCCGAACCCGCTGCCTTCTTGGGCGGCGCTCACATCACTGCCGGCGAGTTGATCGCCGACCGCCTGCTCAGCCCGACTGAGGTCCAGGCTTTGCTGACCCTTTGATTTTTTCTTTTCGAGAGCCGCTCATGAGCCGACAGATTCGCAACATCGCCATCATTGCCCACGTGGACCATGGCAAGACCACCTTGGTGGACCAACTGCTGCGCCAAAGCGGCACCTTTGCTGACCACGAGAAGGTCATCGACTGCGTGATGGACAGCAATGCCATCGAAAAAGAACGCGGCATCACCATCTTGGCCAAGAACTGCGCCGTAAGCTGGGAAGGCACGCACATCAATATCGTGGACACGCCGGGCCACGCGGACTTCGGTGGTGAAGTCGAGCGCGCGCTGTCCATGGTCGACGGCGTGGTGTTGCTGATCGACGCCCAGGAAGGCCCGATGCCGCAAACCCGCTTCGTGACCAAAAAGGCCTTGGCGCTGGGCCTCAAGCCCATTGTCGTGGTCAACAAGGTGGACAAGCCGGGTGCCAAGCCGGATGCCGTCATCAATGCCGCGTTTGACTTGTTCGACAAACTGGGGGCGACGGACGAGCAGTTGGATTTCCCAGTGGTCTATGCCTCTGGCATCAACGGCTGGACCTCGCTGGAAGAGGGCGCTCCTGGCGAGAAGTGGGGCCCCGACATGTCCGCCCTGTTCAATACGGTGCTGAAGCACGTGCCACCCAATGCGGGTGACGCTGATGCGCCGCTGCAGTTGCAGATCTCCTCGCTGGACTACTCCACCTTTGTGGGTCGTATTGGCGTGGGCCGCATCAGCACCGGCACCATCAAGCCCAGCATGGATGTGGTGGTGATGGAAGGGCCGGATGGCAAGGCCGTCAAGGGTCGTGTCAACCAAGTTCTGAAGTTCCATGGCCTGGACCGTGTGCAAGTTACCGAAGCCGGCCCTGGCGACATCGTGCTGATCAACGGCATTGAGGACATCGGCATCGGCGTCACAGTCACTGACCCCGCCAACCCTCAGCCCCTGCCCATGCTCAAGGTGGATGAGCCCACACTGACCATGAACTTCTGCGTGAACACCAGCCCCCTGGCCGGCCGCGAAGGCAAGTTCGTGACCAGCCGCCAGATCTGGGACCGCCTGCAAAAAGAGTTGCAGCACAACGTGGCGCTGCGCGTCAAAGAGACCGGCGAAGACGGCATTTTTGAAGTCTCTGGCCGGGGCGAATTGCACCTGACCATCTTGCTGGAGAACATGCGCCGTGAGGGCTACGAGCTGGCCGTCTCCAAGCCGCGCGTGGTGTTCCAAGAGATCAACGGTGAGAAGTGCGAGCCGATTGAAATGGTCACCGCCGATGTGGAAGAAACCCACCAGGGCGGCGTGATGCAAGCCTTGGGCGAGCGCAAGGGCGAGCTGGTGAACATGGAGCCGGACGGCCGTGGCCGTGTGCGCCTGGAGTACCGCATTCCTGCGCGGGGCCTGATCGGTTTCTCCAACGAATTCCTGAACCTGACGCGTGGCTCGGGCCTGATCAGCAACATCTTTGACGGCTATGAGCCCTACAAGGGTGAAATCGCCAGCCGCAAGAACGGCGTGCTGATCAGCATGGACGCCGGTGAAATCTTCACCTACGCCCTGGGCAAGCTGGACGACCGCGGCCGCATGTTCGTCAAGGCCGGTGACCCGGTTTACGAAGGCATGATCGTGGGCATCCACAGCCGTGACAACGACCTGGTGGTCAACGCCACGCGGACCAAGCAGCTCACCAACTTCCGGGTCTCGGGCAAGGAAGACGCGATCAAGATCACGCCGCCCATCGACTTGACGCTGGAATACGGCGTGGAGTTCATTGAGGACGACGAGCTGGTCGAGATCACACCCAAGTCCGTGCGTCTGCGCAAGCGTCACTTGTCCGAGCATGACCGCAAGCGCGCCTCGCGCGCTGAAGCTTGACCAGCAGCCTGCTGTTCGCCACAGAGCGGCCCACCGGGGTCGCTTTTTCATTTCTGATACTGCCCTAGAGTCCCAGTCGTGAGCCATCCGCGCGCTACTCTGACCATGCTGTTGGTGACCTTCCTCTGGAGCATTGCCGGGGTGGTCACACGTCATCTGGACTCTGCTGCGGCCTTTGAAGTGACCTTTTGGCGCAGTGCCAGCAATGCGGTGGCTCTGGTGTTGTTGCTGTCTTGGCTGCAGGGCCCTGCGGCGCTGTGGCATGGCCTGCGCCACGGTGGGGCCGTGTTGTGGGCCTCAGGGGCCTGCTGGACGGTGATGTTCACCGCTTTCATGGTGGCACTCACCATGACCAGCGTGGCCCATGTGCTCATCACCATGGCTTTGGCACCCCTGTTCACGGCCTTGATGGCCAGAGCGTTGCTAGGGCAGCGTTTGCCTGCGCGCACCTGGTGGGCCATCGCCGTGGCGGGCGTGGGCATCACCGGCATGTTTGCCCATGAAGTGCTGAAGGGCCGCCCACAGGATTTGTGGGGCATGGCCGTGGCGCTCACGGTCCCGATGGCGGGGGCCACGATGTGGACCTTGCTGCAGCACCATGCCAAAGGGCAAGGTGCCACAGTGGCTGGAGCACCCACGGCGGACATGACGTCTGCGGTTCTGATTGGTGCAGTGGCTTCGGCCCTGTTGACACTACCTCTGGCCGTGCCGCTCTCGGCTTCGGCTCATGACATCGGTCTGCTGGCCTTTTTGGGGGTCGCGCAGTTGGCCATTCCGTGTGTGTTGGCCGTGAAGGCGGGCAAGGTCTTGAAGGCACCAGAAGCCGCGCTCTTGGGTTTGCTCGAAGTCATCATGGGCGTGGCCTGGACCTGGTGGGGCGCGAACGAAAACCCCAGCCTGCCCGTGTTGCTGGGCGGCGGCCTGGTGTTGTTGGCTCTGGCCAGTAACGAAATCATCGCCCTGCGTAACACACGGTCCGCGGGTACGGCGGCTGTCTAGCGACTTCACCGAGGAGTACGCGCTTAACCACCTGATCCATGGCTATGCCAAACCGCTGGTGGCCCTGATGGACGGCATCTGCATGGGTGGCGGCATGGGCATCAGCCAAGGTGCGGCCGTGCGGGTGGTGACCCCCCACAGCAAGCTGGCCATGCCCGAGACCCACATCGGCTTGTTCCCCGATGTGGGCGGCGGTTGGTTCCTCGCGCGTTGCCCCGGTAGCCTGGGTGAATACTTGGCCCTGACCGGCCATGTGCTGCAGGGCGGGGAAGCCCTGGCTGCGGGCCTGGCCGATGTGTTGCTGCCTGCGGAATCGCTGGCCCAGGTGGTGCCTGCGTTGGCGCAGGAGCTCGGCCCGCTGGGGTCTGAAGCCACCACGCAAGCCGTGCGGGAGGCGCTGCAAGCGATGGCCTTACCCCAACCTGCTGCGCGGCTGGACACGCACCGTTCTGCGATCGATCGCCACTTCAGCCTGCCCACGGTGCCGGCCATCTTGGACTCTTTGGAGGCGGAAGGCTCAGACTGGGCACGGCAAACGGTGGAGGTCTTGCATCACCGCTCCCCCTTGATGATGGCTGTCTCGCTGGAGCAAGTGCGGCGTGCCCGCCAGATGAGCTTGGCAGAGGACCTTCGCATGGAACGTGACATGGTTCGCCACTGCTTCCATCTGCGTCCAGGGCTGGCCAGTGAGACCGTTGAGGGCATTCGTGCGCTGGCGGTCGACAAGGACCACAGCCCGCGTTGGAACCCAGCGCATTCTGGCGAGGTGACGGACGAGATGGTGCAGGCCTTCTTCCGCAGCCCCTGGCCTGCTGTGGCGCACCCTTTGAGGCACCTCGATTAGGGCTGCGCCCCCAGAGGCGAGCCTGCGGCGACCCTTAAGATCGCATGGCGAAGTTGATCTTCGCTTTGCCTTGCCGACTGAATGCCTACAAGACCCAAGCCCACTTCGCGCACTGATACGCAGCGACGATCGCGCAGCAGCGCCCGTAGCGAGGTGGCACCCAACGCCAAACCCGCCTCTGAGCAGCCCACCCGCCCACCGGGTTGGTGGGAGTTGGCATTGGAGGCGCGTGCGCCGTGGGAGTTTGCGGCCCTGTTGGCCGCTGCGCCTTGGTTGCGCCGTCAGGCGCGCGGCGATGGCCACCCCGTCATCGTGCTGCCCGGCTTGGGTGTGGCTGATTTCAGCACCGCTCCCCTGCGGCAGTTTTTGTGCGACCAAGGCTATGACGCCCACCCTTGGCACCAAGGCTTCAACTTTGGCCCTCGCAAAGGGGTGCTGTCGGCGTGCCTAGAACAACTGAAGGCCTTGCATGACAGTAGCGGCCAACGCGTCAGCCTGGTGGGCTGGAGCTTGGGGGGCATCTACGCGCGCGAGCTGGCCAAAGAAGTGCCGGAACACGTGCGCTGTGTGGTGACGCTGGGCTCGCCCTTTGCGGGGCACCCGCAAGGCACCAATGCATGGCGGCTGTTCGAGTGGGTCAGCGGCCTAGATGCTCATGACGAAGACATGCTCGCGCAAATTCGGGGCACGCCACCCGTGCNTTAGTACATCAGCCGGTCGGGCCGAATGTCCCGCAAGATTGTGGTGGCGATCTCTTCGATGGACTTGTGGGTGGACGACAGCCAGGCAATCTGGTGTCGCTTCATCATGGTTTCGGCCTCGGCCACTTCATAGCGGCAGTTTTCAAAGGCGGCATATTTGCTGCCGGGCCGGCGCTCGTTGCGGATTTGGCTCAGTCGGTCTGGGTCGATGGTCAGCCCAAAGCATTTTTTCTTATGAGGCGCCAACGACGAAGGCAATTGGCCCCGGTCAAAGTCTTCGGGGATCAGCGGGTAGTTGGCGGCCTTGATGCCGTGCTGCATGGCCAGGTAGAGCGATGTAGGCGTTTTGCCACAGCGGCTGACACCCACCAAGATCACGTCCGCCGCTTCCAAGTTCTTGGCAGATTGACCATCGTCGTGGGCCAGCGAGAAGTTGATGGCCTCGATGCGCTCGTTGTACTCCTGGCTTTTGGCCGCATCAGAAAAGCGCCCCACACGGTGGTTCGACTTGATGCCGAACTCACGTTCCAGCGGCTCCACAAAAGCGCCAAACATGTCCATCACCATGGCTTGGCACTCGGTGCTGGTCAAGATGCTGCGCACATCGTCTTTGGCCAGGGTGATGAACACCACGGGCCGCACGCCCTCGGCCTGTGCGGTGGCATTGATCTCGCCCAGGACCTGACGGGCTTTCTCGATGTTGTCGATGAAGGGGCGGCGAATGTGGCGCGGCTTGCCTGAAAACTGAGCCAGGATGGAGTTGCCAAAGGTTTCGGCGGTGATGCCGGTGCCGTCGGAGACGAAGAACACGGTGCGATTGGGCATAGCGATCCAGTTTCAGCGAAGTTTCAGTGATGATAGGCAATCCGTCCGTAGAATCAGCGGCAATTCGCATCCTTCAGCGTCGGTCCGGCACGAAAGTGCTGGTGGCGACCCCGGTGCACCTGCTTTTCCGCTGCTCACAACACAGCTTACAAAGTGCGGCGGCTAGGCTGTGCCCGGCCAAACTCCAGGATGGCGACAAAGATTTTTTGTCATCAAGGAGCTTTCTATGTCCCACACAGCAGCGGCGACCGCCCTGGTCGCGCCGTTCGAACAACTGCGCATGACGGATGTCGAGGTGGTCGGCGGTAAAAACGCCAGCCTCGGCGAAATGATCAGCCAATTGGCCGCCAGCGGCGTGCGAGTGCCCGGTGGCTTTGCCACCACGGCCCACGCCTTCCGCGCGTTTTTGAAGCACGGCGGCCTCACCGAAAAAATCAACGCCCGCTTGGCGGCCCTGAACACCGACGATGTGCGCGCCTTGGCCGAAGCCGGTGCCGAGATTCGCCAATGGGTGGTGGATGCACCATTCCCTGCGGATTTCGAAGCTGCCGTGCGCGCCGAGTTCGCCCGGGTCAGCGGCGATACACCTAACATCACCTGGGCGGTACGTTCATCGGCCACGGCCGAAGACTTGCCGGACGCCTCGTTTGCCGGCCAGCAAGAAACCTTTTTGAATGTGCAGGGCATCGACGATGTGCTGCACAAAATGAAAGAGGTTTTCGCCTCGCTCTACAACGACCGCGCCATCAGCTATCGCGTCCACAAGGGTTTTGCCCACGCGGATGTGGCCTTGTCGGCGGGTGTTCAACGCATGGTGCGATCAGACATGGGCGCGGCCGGTGTGATGTTCACCATCGACACTGAGTCGGGCTTCAAGGACGTGGTGTTCATCACCTCCAGCTATGGCTTGGGTGAGACCGTGGTGCAAGGGGCCGTCAACCCTGACGAGTTCTATGTGCACAAGCCTATGTTGGAGGCTGGTAAGCAGGCCTTGATCCGTCGCTCGCTGGGCTCCAAGCTGATCCGCATGGAGTTTGCGTCGGCTGAAGAAAAGGCGGAGTCAGGCAAGCTGGTGCGCACGGTGGACACGCCGCCTGAGCTGCGCAACCGCTACTCGTTGAATGACGCCGATGTGATGGAGCTGGCCCGCTACGCCTTGATCATCGAGAAGCACTACGGCCGTCCCATGGACATCGAGTGGGGCAAAGACGGTGTGGACGGCAAGCTCTACATCCTGCAAGCCCGCCCTGAGACCGTGCGCAGCCAAGCGGCAGGTCAGGTCGAGCTGCGCTACAAGCTCAAAGGCCAAGGCACGCTGCTGACCGAAGGCCGCGCCATTGGCCAGAAGATCGGCACCGGCCCCGTGCGCTTGGTTACCTCTATTGCTGAGATGGAACGGGTGCAGCCCGGCGACGTGCTGGTCACCGACATGACCGACCCGAACTGGGAGCCGGTGATGAAGCGCGCCAGCGCCATCGTCACCAACCGGGGCGGTCGTACCTGCCATGCGGCCATCATCGCCCGTGAGCTGGGCATCCCGGCCGTGGTGGGCTGTGGTGACGCCACCGAGCACCTGACCGACGGTGCTTTGGTGACCGTGGCCTGCTCCGAGGGCGACACCGGCTACGTCTTTGACGGCTTGCTCGAAACCGAAGTGACCGAGGTCAACCAAGGCGAGCTGCCGTAAACCAACGTCGAGATCATGGTGCCATTCGTGCGCACCGTCAGCCAAGCCCAGCGGGTCGAGCAGTTGCTGGCTGGACGTGGCTTGAAGCGCGGGCAAGTCGGCCTGCGCCTCATCATGATGTGCGAAGTGCCCAGCAACGCCATCTTGGCCGATCAGTTCCTGGAGTACTTTGACGGCATGTCGATCGGCTCCAACGACCTGACCCAGCTCACCCTGGGACTGGATCGCGACTCAGGCCTGGAGCAACTGGCGGACGACTTCGACGAGCGCGACCCCGCCGTCAAGGCGCTGATCTCGCGCGCCATTGCAGCCTGCCGCGCTACCGGCAAGTACGTGGGCATCTGCGGCCAAGGCCCCAGCGACCACCCTGACTTTGCCGACTGGCTGGCCGCCGAGGGCATTGTCTCCATCTCGCTGAACCCAGACTCGGTGATCGAGACCTGGAAGCGTCTGGCTGAGCGCCGCTGAGCTCGGCAGCAACGCTGTCACCCCAAGCCAGCACCTCAAAGGCTGGCAAGGTGAGGGCGGCTGCGGTGGGGCCGCCGCCTGAGCAGCCCCTTCTTCTGCTATACTAGAAGGCTTTCCCCCTTGCTGCACTGGTCAATAGACGCGACTGGGCGGCTTCCCTTTGGGGCACTTGGTGTGCTTCGAGGAATTCACAAGGAGTATTCATGCGTCACTATGAGATCGTTCTGCTGATCCATCCGGATCAAAGCGAACAGGTTCCAGCCATGCTGGAGCGTTACAAGACCCTGGTGATCAACGGCGGCGGCAAAGTCCATCGCGTTGAAGACTGGGGCCGTCGTCAACTGGCCTATCTGATCCAGAAGCTCGCCAAGGCGCACTACCTGTGCCTGAACATCGAGTGCTCTAAGGAAGTGCTGGCTGAGTTGGAAACCGGCTTCCGCTTCAATGACGCCGTGTTGCGTCATCTGACTGTCAAGCTCGAAAAGGCCGAGACCGGTCCTTCGGTGATGATGAAGTCGGTCGAGAAGGACGAGGCTCGCAAGGCCGCTGTCGCGACTCAAGAAGCTGCCTGACGATTCCAGTGATTCCGCAAGCCACGCTGGTGCGGCCCTTATGAACCGCTGGGTTCTTGCCGCAGAAGTGATTGAACGTAGTGCGATGCGCTACACCCCTGCCGGAGTCCCTGCCTTGGACCTTAAGCTCAAAGCTGAGTCCACGGTGACGGAAGACGGTCAGCCCCGCAAAGTCTCCTTAGAGGTCAAGGCGGTGGCAATTGGGGCGATCACCCGCAGTGTGAATGCGCTGGTGTTGGGAGAACCGGTTCAATGTGCCGGGTTCCTCACCACCTCTCGCAACGGCAAAGGTTTGGTGTATCACCTCACCGAGTTGGCTTGATGAATTGCTGACCTGTTCAACGCCCGGATAGACATTTACAGAGGTCACTCGTATGCCCCCGCCAAAGTCAAGATTTTCCAAGGACCGTCGTCCTAAGCGCAACCAGCAATCGCTGTTGTTCCGTCGCAAGAAGTTCTGCCGCTTCACCGTCACTGGCGTCGAATCCATCGACTACAAGGACGTGGACCTGCTGCGCGATTTCATCGGTGAAAACGGCAAGATCACGCCGGCTCGCCTGACCGGCACGCGCGCTTTCTTCCAGCGTCAGCTCACCACCGCCATCAAGCGTTCGCGCTACTTGGCGATGCTGCCGTACTCCGATCAACACAAGGTCTGAGGAGCTTTACACCATGCAAATCATTCTGCTGGAAAAAGTGGCCAACCTCGGCAACCTCGGTGATGTTGTCAAGGTCAAGGACGGCTACGCCCGTAACTTCCTGATCCCGACCAAGCGCGCTCGTCGTGCCACTGAAGTCGCGATCAAGGAATTCGAAGCGCGTCGCGCCGAGTTGGAGCGTCTGGCCGCTGAAAAGCTGGCTGCCGCTCAAGCCGTGGGCGAGAAGCTGGGCGGCTACGCTGTCACCATCAGCCAAAAGGCTGGCGTGGACGGCCGTCTGTTCGGCTCGGTCACCAACCATGACATCGCTGAAGCGCTGGTCAAGGCTGGTTTCCAAATTGCCAAGGCCCAAGTGCGTATGCCTAACGGCCCGCTGAAGGCTGTGGGCGAGTACACCGTTCAAGTCGCTGCACACACTGATGTGGTGGTGGACGTGAACGTGAAGGTGGTTGGCGACGCCGACTGATTGGCACCTCGCGGGTGTTAACTCGCGACCCACACCTCCAAAAAGGGCTGGTTTGATACCGGCCCTTTTTTCGTTTCTGCACTGCGCCTTTGGGGGCTGAACTTTGCACAGCGTTCCCCAAGGATTTCCACAGCTTTGTCCACAGGGGCTGGGGCGGTGCCCACGTATGATTCTCAGATGACCACGATTTTCGATTCCCACGACCCGCGCACCGGCCCCAAGGACGAAGAGGTTGCCCGCCTGCGCGTGCCGCCGCACTCCATTGAGGCTGAGCAAAGCGTGTTGGGCGGCTTGTTGCTGGACAACGGCGCGTGGGATAGAGCGTCGGATGTGCTGAGCGAGGGCGACTTCTATCGTTTCGAGCACAAGCTGATCTTCAGTGCCATTGGCAGCATGATCAACGCGTCCAAACCGGCCGACGTGATCACGGTGTTTGAGCAACTTCAGAACCTGGGCAAGGCTGAAGAGTGTGGTGGTCTGGCCTACTTGAACGCGCTGGCTCAGAGCGTGCCCAGTGCCGCTAATTTACGCCGTTATGCCGAGATCGTGCGTGAGCGCGCGATCCTGCGCAAGCTGATCACTGCCAGCGACGAGATCGCGACACAAGCCTTTAATCCCCAAGGTCGGCAGGTCGCGCAGATTCTGGACGAAGCCGAAGGCAAGATCTTCAAAATCGGCGAAGAAGGGCAGCGCACCAAGCAGGGCTTCCAGAGCATGGACACCCTGGTGATGCAGTTGATCGACCGCGTCACCGAACTGGCTGAAAACGGCGCCGAAGACGTGACGGGCGTGCGCACGGGCTTCTACGACCTCGACAAAATGACCGCCGGTCTGCAAGGCGGCGACCTCATCATCTTGGCGGCCCGGCCTTCCATGGGTAAGACGGCTTTTGCGCTCAATATCGCCGAGAACGTGGCGGTTTCCGAGGGCCTGCCGGTGGTGGTCTTCTCCATGGAAATGGGCGCCTCGCAGTTGGCCCTGCGTATGGTCGGCTCGCTGGGCCGCATCGACCAGTCGGGCTTGCGCACCGGGCGCTTGAAGGATGACGACTGGGGCCGCCTGACCGAGGCCGTCGATAAGCTGTCCAAGGCCTCGGTCTTCATTGACGAGACGCCCGCCCTGAACCCGGCCGAGTTGCGCGCCCGCGCCCGCCGCCAAGCGCGCCAATGCGGCAAGCTGGGCCTGATCGTCATCGACTACTTGCAACTGATGAGCGGCTCCGGTAGCAGCGCTGGTGAGAACCGTGCGACCGAGATTTCTGAGATTTCACGGGGCCTGAAAGCCCTGGCCAAGGAGTTGAACTGCCCTGTGATTGCGCTGTCTCAGCTCAACCGAAGTGTTGAAACTCGGCCTGACAAGCGGCCCATGATGAGCGACCTGCGGGAGTCGGGCGCTATCGAGCAGGACGCGGACGTGATCATGTTCATCTATCGCGATGACTACTACAACCGCGAGAACTCCAAAGTGCCGGGCACGGCCGAAATCATCATCGGCAAGCAGCGTAACGGCCCGGTGGGCTCGCTGCACCTGGCCTTCTTGAAGCCCTTGACCAAGTTCGACAACTTGGCACCGGGGACCCAGTTCGACGAGTATTGAATGCAGCTTGCGGGCTTGGTTGTAACGGGGGGGGGCTTGCATCAATCCAAATACTGTATAAAACTACAGTATGTCTGTTGTTCAACCCCCCACGCAGCCACGCACTGCCGCTGGAGATGCCTCCTCACCCTTGGTGTTCATGCCCGGCCCTCAGGCCCGAAAGGGCCGGGGTACGAGTTGGGCGTTGCAGCACCGCTTTAGCCAAGACGAACGCCAAGCCTTCGACGACGGCTGGGGCAGCTTGGAGCAAGCGGCGCTGGCCGAAACACTGCCGCCACAAACCCACATCATTGAGGAGCGGGTCAAGAGCATTTTGTCGGGCAACGATTCGCCCGACATCAATTTTGACCTCTCCATCAACCCCTACCGGGGCTGCGAGCATGGCTGCATCTATTGCTATGCGCGTCCTACGCACAGCTATCTGAATCTCTCCCCGGGCCTGGACTTCGAGACACGCATCATCGCCAAGGTCAATGCGGCGGAGCGGCTTCGAGAGGCCCTGGCCAGCCGGAGCTACGAAGCCCTGGCGCTGAACATCGGCTCGGCCACAGACGCCTATCAACCGGCAGAGCGCAAGCTGGGCATCACCCGGCAAGTCTTGGAGGTGTTGTGCGTGGCCCAGCATCCGTTTTCTATCATCACCAAGTCAGCGGGGGTGGAGCGAGACATCGACTTGATCGCCCCCATGGCGGCGCGGCAGATGGCGGCGGTGTATGTGTCCATCACCACGCTGGACAACGGGCTCGCTCGGGTGCTGGAGCCTCGCGCAGCCTCGCCTCGGCGACGCCTGCAGACGATTCGGCGCTTGGAGCCCGCATCATGGCGCGTGTGCGTGACATGCGAGGCGGCAAGGACAACGACGCTGCCTTCGGCTCCCGCATGACAGGGCAGGGGGTGTGGGCGGACTTGCTGCGCCAGCGCTTCAACAAAGCCACGGCCAAGCTGGGTCTCAACACCGAGCGCTTTGCCCTGGATTACAGCCAGTTCAAACCGCCCGCCAGAGCGCAACGGGGCCAGTGCGGTGGCATTCAGCAAAGCCTTTTCTGAATGAGCTCAAGCCAATCCCAGCTCAAACCGAGCACCGCCTTCGGGGCGCACAGTGAGGCGGGCAAAGCCGTGTCGCCCCTTCAAGTTATGGGCCGTGGCCACAGCCTGGCACAGCGCGGTGCCCAGGCCGGTGGATTGCGGGTCGTCCCGGTCGGGCGGCTGTGGGCCGGGCCCGTCGTCGTCGATCACAAACACCAGCTGCCCATCCCGCTCTAGCGCCGAAAGGCAGATGGTGCTGCGTGCATAGCGTTGGGCGTTGTGCAGCGCTGCCTCCAAGGCGAGACGCACCAGTCGGCGGTCAAAGTGCCAGTAGGGTGGCGCTTGTTCCAAATGAGCCGCATGCAGTTGTAGAGGCGAGAGCAAAGGGGCTTGGTCTTTGCAGATCAGGCGAATCAGGTCTTGGGGCGACTCATCGGCGCTGTGAGCCCGCATCTGGCCATCTACGCCATGTCTCTTATACACATCTAGATGTGTATAAGAGACAGCACCGAGTTGCTATAAACAGTATTTAGGTATAGAGGAACTTGTGTGACTGTTTCAAATCTAAATCAATTGAGCGTTGCCAAAAATGTATAATTACGTATTTCAGTTACATGTAAAGAATTTAGTCAGAGTTTTTTGAGATTGGTATATTTGAATATACTGGTGCCAGTTCTAAAGTAATATTCTTAGCATAAAACTATAACAATTCAACAATAATTTCTTACCTTGTGGTTACAAGACGAGTAGCTAAAGTGGCCTTCAAATCTCCCCCGATTGAGCTTGCTATGTATTCCGAGTAGCCACGTCCAGTAGCGAACATGTCAGCGAAAGAATTAGCTCGATCCAAAAAACATTTGAAGAAAACCGAGGAAGAGGACTTGTCTCTGACTTCCTTGGCTGCCAGGTCCAAGTAGTGGGCTGAGTCCCAGAACACAGGCACTGCCAGGTCGTGATCACCTTCTTTAAATCCACATCGCTGCTGCAGTGTTGCTCTAAATCCGCGAGCTTGATATTGGCCGTCGGAGTGATTAGCTGGTGAAAATTTTTTTGAAAAATCTTATCGGTGAGGAAGTTGAAGTACGTTAAAAAATTATGAGAACATGATTTCGTATTCACACAATTTTTAGTTCAAGAGACATTTTAATTCAGTCAACAAAATATTACGCAAAAAATACTACATAATACTACAACAAGTTTAGAATCTGGGCAGCAACCAATACTCGAATTACAACGCTGCAAGGAAATACGGAAATAAACCAGCACTACAATACAAGATNGGTTGAAGTCGCACAGCACCAGGCCCGGGGGTTTGGCACGGATCAAACGCAGCGCATCTTCGGCATTGGAGGCCTGTTCCACCTTGGAGATGCCCAGCATGGTCAATTGGCCGCGCAAGGTGGTTTGTTGAACCGCCATGTCGTCAATGATCAAGGCTTGCAGGTGGGAATAGGGCGTTTGAATGGTGGCCATTGTGATCTGTTCTCCGGCATGCGCGTCGCTCGCAAGGATTGAGCGCTCTGGGCACTCCAGCCGGGCTCTAGGCACCCGAGAGGAGCATGATCGATGCTTTCGGCATACCCAGAAAAGACTTGAGGCAGGCAAGGTCTTATGGCGCGCAAAGGGCGTCCAGAAGTGACAAACCCACCTCGAGAGGTGGGTTTGAAGGGTGTTGATGCACCAATTTACTTGAACAGGTCTTTGACTCTGTCGGTCCAGCTTTTGGCTGTCGGGGAGTGCTTGTCGCCGCCCTTTTTGAGCGACTCGTCCAACTCCTTCAGCAGCTTGCGTTGGTGCTCTGTCAGCTTGATGGGGATCTCAATGGTCACATGGCAATACAAATCGCCGGGGTAGGAGGAGCGAATGCCCTTGATGCCCTTGCCACGCAGCCGGAAGGTCTTGCCATGCTGGGTGCCTTCGGGGAGTTCAATCTCCACCTTGCCCGCCAGTGTGGGCACTTCAATGGTGCCGCCCAAGGCGGCGGTGATCACGGAGATGGGCACGGTGCAGTGCAGGTCAAAGCCCTGGCGCATGTGCACGGTGCCGGAGCCATTGCAGGTGGTGCAGGTCTTGGCCTTGGTGCCGGGCTTGGCGCCGCTGCCGCCGCAGGTGTCGCAGTTTTCCCAACTGGGGATGCGAATCTGCGTGTCTTTGCCGTTGGCGGCCTCTTCGAGCGTGATCTCCATGGCATAGCTGAGGTCATTGCCGCGGTAGACCTGCTGTCCACCGCCACCCCGTCGGCCGCCGCCAAAGATGTCACCAAAAATGTCACCAAAGGCATCGGCAAAGCCACCCATGCCCTCAGCACCCCTAAAGCCCCCCGCATTGGGGTCCACACCAGCATGGCCATGCTGATCATAGGCTGCCCGCTTTTGGGCATCCGAGAGCATTTCGTAGGCCTCTTTGGCCTCCTTAAATTTTTCTTCGGCCGTCTTGGCCCCGTCCCCCTGGTTGCGGTCAGGGTGGTACTTCATCGCCAGCTTGCGATAAGACTTTTTGATCTCTTCTTCTGAGGCGTTCTTGGGAACGCCCAGCACATCGTAATAGTCGCGCTTTGGCATGAAAGCTCACTCGCTCGGTTATGGCCTCACCACCCAAACCTCAGGCGGTGAAAAGCGAAAGCGCCGCGTTGAGGCGTGGACCCCAATTCCATCAATGGAACAAGCTCCTCGCACCGAACGCGGCGTTCATTCAAGAGGACCGCGTCCCCCTGAATGCCTGCATCACTTCTTGACTTCCTTGAAGTCGGCATCCACGACGTTGTCGTCGTCGGGTTTGGCCGCACTCGCCCCTGCGCCGGCATCGGCCTGTGCACCACCGGCGGCCCAGGGGTGCGCAACTGGTGGGCGGTATCGCGGACAAAGCGCTTTTGGGTCTCCAGCAGGTCGCGCAGGCGGGTCATCAACTGGTTGGTCGCTGCCACCAAGGGCTCGATTTCTTTGGGGGCCAGTGCGCCTTCCACGGGTGTTAGATCGCCTTCGGCGCGCGAGCGCAAGGCCTGGCTCAAGGTGCGCACAGGTTGGGTGGCGCGGTTGACCATCCACACCACCACGGCAGCAATCAGCAGCACCAATGCCGCTTGACGCCACAAGGTGCCCATCAGCAGGCTGCGGGCCAAGGTTTGGCGCAGCTCCAAGGTTTCTGCCACTTGCACCGTGGCCATACCCTGGCCCCCTTGCCACACCACTGGCTGCAAGAGCACGGCAACGCGGACACGGCTGCCTTAGGCCGCCGCCGCAAGGCCCACGCCACCAGCCGCACGGCGCACCAAAGCACGCATGCGAGCCTCCAACTCATCCAAGTCGAAGGGCTTGGGCAGGTAGTCATCTGCGCCCGAGTTGAGGCCCACAATGCGGTCGCCAATCGTGCCTCTGGCGGTGAGGATCAACACCGGCGTGCTCAAGCCTTGAGCCCGAGCTTGGCTCAGAACAGTCAAGCCGTCCTGGCCGGGCAAGCTCAGGTCCAACAGCACCAGGTCGGGCACGCTGGCCTGCCATCGGTCCAGCGCGCGCAGTCCGTCAGAGCACACGGTCACGCGCATGCCTCGACGCTCCAGCGTGCGCTGTAGCGTGGCCTGCAAGGCGGTATCGTCTTCAATGAGCAGCACCTTCATGGTGCTTAAGCTTATCCGCTCTGGCCGGGCCTGTACTTAGCCGGGATTACCCCAGTCCTCACGACAGCCGTTTGACAGGCTGCATCGTCACCATGACAACTCTTCTCCCTCTTGTTCATGGAGCCTTACGCATGCGTCGCGATACCTTTCTGAAGTCTTTGGCCGCCATGGCCGCTGTGGGTGCTCTGCCCTTGAGCGCCAACGCCGCCGCTAACCTGAAGATGATGATTCCCGCCAACCCGGGTGGTGGCTGGGACAGCACAGGCCGTGCGTTGGGCAAGGCCTTGCAGGACGCGGGTGTCGCCTCTGCGGTGTCTTATGAGAACAAGGGCGGCGCGGCAGGTGCCTTAGGGCTCGCCCAGTTCGTGAACGCCAGCAAGGGCGACCCCAACGCCTTGATGGTGATGGGTGCCGTGATGTTGGGCGGCATCATCACCGGCAAGCCACCGGTGTCGCTCACCCAGGCGACCCCCATTGCCCGCATCACCAGCGAGTACAACGTGTTTGTGCTGCCACGCGGCGTTTATGCCGCCCCTGGCATCACGCCTGAGCAGCGCAAGGCTCTGACGGACATGGTCTTGGCCGCGATGAAGTCCAAGTCCTGGGCCGAGTCCCTCGAAAAGAATGCCTGGACCCCTGCGGTGCTGACGGGCTCTGCTTTTGATGAGTTCGTAGATCGCGAGTTCGCGTCGCTGCGCGCCATCATGGTCAAGTCCGGCATGATCTGATCTTGGCGTCGATGGGCTGCTTGCCGCCCGTCCCGCTCTCAGCAGGCCGGTGATCGCACCGGCCTGTTTGTTTCACGGCCCGCTCAGAGGCCTTGTGTGAGGAGACTCGCAATGAGTGATTCGCCATCCCGCCAGAAAGCCCTGCACCAGACCTTGGTGGGGGCAGGAGTGCTCATCCTGGCTGCCTTGTTGGCCTGGGGGGCTAGCGGCATTTCGTCAGAAGCTGGCTATGCCGGTGTCGGCCCCAATTTTTTGCCATGGGTAGTGGCGGCAGCGCTCGCGCTTTGTGGCTTGCTGTTGGTGATTGAGGCCCAGCGTGGCAGCCAACCGGCGGTGCTTGAAGAGCCTTCTGGCGCAGAAAAGGGCGACTGGCCCGCTTTGGCTTGGATGTCCGCAGGCTTGTTGGCCAACGCCGCCCTGATCACCACCGTGGGCTTTGTGCTGAGTTGTGCCTTGTGCTTTGTGTTGGCCGTGCGAGGCTTGCGCCTCTCAGAGGGGCGACCGGGCGGTGGCTTGAACGAGACCCTGCGCGATGCGGCCATCGGCCTGGCCCTCTCGGCACCGGTGTTTTGGCTATTCACCAAAGTTCTGGCCATCAGCTTGCCGGGTCTGACGACCTCGGGCTGGATCTGAGCCCAAAGGAGACAACACCATGGAAGTTTGGGACCAACTCCTTCAGGGCTTTGCCACAGCAGGCACCCCCATCAACCTGATGTGGGCCTTTATCGGCTGCGCCATTGGCACCGCCATTGGCGTGCTGCCCGGTTTGGGGCCTGCAGTGACGGTGGCCATGCTGCTGCCCATCACCTCGCAAGTCGAGCCCACAGCCTCAATGATTTTTTTCGCAGGCATTTACTACGGTGCCATGTACGGCGGCTCGACCACGTCGATTCTGCTGAACACCCCGGGCGAAACCGGCACCATGGTGACAGCGCTCGAAGGCTTCAAGATGGCCAAGAGCGGCCGCGCTGGAGCGGCCTTGGCCACTTCGGCCATTGGCTCCTTTGTGGCGGGCACCATCGCCACGATTTTGGTGACCCTGTGCGCGCCTATCCTGGCGGACTTTGCGGTCAAGCTGGGCCCACCCGAGTACTTCGGTTTGATGCTCCTGGCTTTCACCACCGTCAGCGCGGTGTTGGGCGGCAGTGCCTTGCGCGGCCTGACGGCGCTGTTTGTGGGTCTTGCTATCGGCCTGGTCGGTATTGACCAGATCACGGCCACGGTGCGCTACACGGGTGGCATTCCTGAGTTCATGGACGGCATTGAGGTGGTGCTGATCGCCGTGGGCCTGTTTGCGGTGGGCGAGGCCTTGTACAACGTGTTGTATGAGGGCAAGAGCGAGGCCTCGTTGAACCGCACTGGCCGAGTGCACATGACCAAGTCAGAGTGGCGTCGTTCTTGGCCCGCTTGGTTGCGTGGCACGGCCATTGGCTTTCCGTTTGGCACCTTGCCGGTGGGCGGCTCTGAGATTCCTACCTTTTTGAGCTACGCCACGGAGCGCAAGCTCAGCAAGCACAAGGAGGAATTCGGCACGGTGGGTGCTATTGAGGGCGTGGCGGGGCCAGAAGCCGCCAACAACTCGGCGGTGACCGCTACCTTGGTCCCCTTGCTCACGCTGGGTATTCCCACCTCGGTGACGGCGGCCATTTTGCTGTCTGCCTTGCAGAACTACGGCCTTCAGACTGGGCCGCAGTTGATGACCACCTCGTCCACCTTGGTGTGGGCGCTGATTGCCTCGCTCTACATCGGCAATGTGATGCTGCTCGTGCTGAACCTGCCTTTGGTCGGCTTGTGGGTCAAGCTACTCAAAATTCCGCGCAGCTACTTGTACGCAGGCATCTTGGTGTTTGCCACGGTTGGCGTGTATGGCATGCGCCAAAGCGCCTTTGACCTGTTCCTGATGTTTGGCGTTGGCGTGCTGGGTGTGGTGATGCGCCGCTTCAGCTTCCCGACGGCCCCTGTCATTGTGGGCATGATCTTGGGCCCCATGGCCGAGGCACAGATGCGCAATGCACTGTCTATTGGTGAGGGCAAGTGGAGCGTGTTCTATGAACGCCCCATGTCTCTGACCATCTTGTTGATTGTGCTGGCGGTGCTGGTGGTGCCCAAGCTGATGCGCCGCCGCGCCTGAAGGGGCGCAGGCGCTGCAAGAAAAACGCCGGGTTCAACCCGGCGTTTTCATGCATGCAGCATCTCCCGCTCTCAGCCGCCGGCACCCATCTCGCGCGCCCGGCTCACGCTGGCCGCCAGCAATGCGGGGTCAGTCGCTAGGGTTGTGGGCCAGCCCGCCAACTGTTCGATGGCGATCTGGGCCAAGGCGCTGATGCCTTCATGGCTGGCGTTCAGGCAGGGGATGTAGTGGAACTGCTTGCCCCCTGCTGCCATGAAGGCCTGCTTGCCTTCCATCTGAATCTCTTCCAGGGTTTCCAGGCAATCGGCGACAAAGCCGGGGCAAATCACATCCACCCGTTTTTGCCCTTGGCCAGCCAGGGCTTTGAGGGTGGGTTCGGTCGAGGGTTCCAGCCACTTGGCTTTGCCAAAGCGGCTCTGAAACGTCACCTGATAGCTGTCACGGCTCAGCTCCAAAGCCTCCGCCAACAAGCGTGCTGTCTTGTGGCATTGGCACGGCAAGATCAAGATTTTCTCCGCCCCTTGTGCTCGGAGGGCGTTCAGCGTGCTCTCGATAGAGGGTTGGCCATAGCGCATGGCGGGCAGCACCGTCACGGCATGGCCGCGCTCGCCCAAGTAGCCCTGCAACAGCTTGGCTTGTCGTTGTGTCCATACCGCCAGGGGGGAGCCTTCCGGCGTCCAAACGCTGGCGTATTTGGCGGCCGACTGGGCTGGGCGCACACGCAAAATAATGCCGTGCAGGATGATCTTCCAGGCCAATGCAGGGATCTCCACCACCCGCGTATCGCTGAGAAACTGGGCCAAATAGCGGCGCAATGCCGAAGGCGTGGGCGCGTCTGGTGTGCCCAAATTGGCCCACACTATGCCCACACGCGGTGCTTGGCCATGCTTGAATGCCGGTTCGGGTCGGTAGCGCATAGGGGGCGGCAACAGCCGTGAAAGGGGAGGGGCCTTACACCAGCTTCATGGGCTGGGTATCAAGGCTGGAGAGCACGGCAAACTGAACCAAGGGCACATCGGGATCATTCGGTGAGCCACCCAGGCCAATCTCGCCATTGCCGTGCAAAGTACAGGTGCCACGCCGCAGGCTCAGGACTTCTTCATCCCCAGCGAAGCGCACATAGGAGCCGTTGATGCTGAGATCGGTCAGTTGCAGGGCTCCGCCCATCAGGTCGATGCGCGCATGCGAGCGTGAGACGCGCGCATCGTCGATCTTCAGGGTGGCCTGGCTGCCGCGGCCCAGCACGACGGGCCATCGCCCACGCGAGAACACAAAGGCGTTGTCGCGCCAAACCAGTTGCAAGCCCTGAGGCTCGCTCATCTCGGCGGGGGCCTCCATCTGTGTGACGGCGGTGTCTACACCCCGGCGAGCCAACAAGTAGACATCGACGGGCTCGGCTCTGCCCCGCAAATGCACCTTATCCAGGTGCCGAAAGCGAGAGCGAACTTCCCAAGTCAGTTCTTCGTGGACTTCCCGGGTCAACAGGCATTCGTTGTCACCAGCGTGGTCGAGCAAGCGCGCCGCGACATTCACGGCGTCACCAAAGCAGTCTCCGCCCACTTCCACAACTTCACCGGCCGCAATGGCAATCTGGAGTTGCAGGTCAGCCACCTGTTCGGGCGGCAGGCCTACGGCTTGCTGCGCTTGGCGGTCCAACTCGGCCTGCATCTGCACGGCCGCAGCCACCGCCGACACCGCACCCGGGAACACCGCCATCAAGCCATCGCCCAGGGTTTTGATGAGCTGGCCACCAGTGACCGGCACGCGCCGCGACAGGCCATTGATGGCCTGCGTTACCACCGAGGTGGCTGACGCATTGCCCATGCTTTCATAGAGCGCAGTGCTGCCTCGCAAGTCTGCGAAGAGCACGGTGCGGCGCTTGATGATGGCCATGCCTGGGCGTCAGCGTGTTGGCGAGCAAGCCACCAAGCAGGGGCAAGACTGCATGCTCGGTGGCGTCGCGTGCGCGGTCAGACGTTGTCCAAGTAAGTCCGCAGCTTGTCCGAGCGGCTCGGGTGCTTGAGCTTGCGGATGGCCTTGGCTTCTATTTGACGGATGCGCTCGCGCGTCACGTCAAACTGCTTGCCCACTTCTTCCAGGGTGTGGTCGGTGGACATCTCGATACCAAAGCGCATGCGCAACACCTTGGCTTCGCGCGGCGTGAGGCTGTCGAGGATGTCCTTAACGACATCACGCAGACCGGCTTGCATCGCGGCCTCGATAACCGCCTTCATCAAGCCAATATTGCCTTCTTGGATCAAGTCCAGGAACTGCAAGCCGCGGTTGGTGTACTTCTTGGCGATGGAGATCACAAGGCGCAAGTTGGCCTCGATCATTTCCTTCTTGGCATCACGCGAGGCCTTTTCGCCCTCGTTCATGCGCTTGTTGATGTCCTTCAGGTCGGCCAGCGGCACCACGGCACGGGCTTGCAGGTCGATGAGCTTTTGCTGCAACTCTTGCACGGCGGGCAGGTTGCGGCTCAGCACAGCACTGAATGGCTTGGCGGCAGCGATTTCCTTCTCGGCCCACTTCACATTCATGGCATTGGCCGGGAAGGACTTGATGAAGTAGTCCTGTGGCATGCCGCACTTATCGACCACGATCTTGCGGATCTCGCGCTCGTAACGGCGAATGTCGTCCACCTGCGAGCGCAAGATGTCGCACAGGCGCTCAATGGTCTTGACGGTGAAGCGGATGGTCATCAGGTCATCGGTGATGGCCTGCTGAGCTTTGTTGTAGGTGGAGGACTTGTAGCCGTCCTTCTCGAAGGCCTTGTGCATCTTCTCGAAGTGAGCGCGCAGCGAACTGAACTTCTGCAGCGCTTGCGACTTCAGCTCTTCGAGCTTCTTGGTCAGCGCCTTGGAGCCGCCGTTGCCGTCGTCGTCGTCTTCTTCGTCGAACTCGTCAAAGTCTTCTTCGGCCACATAGTCATCGGCCTCGTCGGCGGCGACAAAGCCGTCAACCACTTCCGAGATCTGTGATTCGCCCGACTCGATCTTGGCCGCCATCGTGAGGATCTCATTGATGGTGGTGGGCGAGGCCGAGATGGCCTGCATCATCGCCTGCAAACCGCCTTCAATGCGCTTGGCAATCTCGATTTCGCCTTCGCGGGTCAGCAGCTCGACCGTGCCCATCTCGCGCATGTACATGCGCACCGGGTCAGTGGTGCGGCCGAACTCGGAGTCCACGGTGGACAGCGCCGCTTCAGCGGCTTCTTCGGCTTCTTCTTCAGTGGCTGTGGAGGTGGCGCCACCGGCGATCAGCAAGGTGGCGGCATCGGGGGCCTGCTCATAGACCGCGATCCCCATGTCATTGAGCATGGAGATGATGGCCTCAAGAATTTCTTCGTTGACCAGCTTTTCGGGCAGGTGGTCATTGATTTCTTGGTGGGTCAAGTAGCCGCGCGTCTTACCCATCTTGATGAGGGTCTTCAGCTCTTGGCGGCGCTTGGCCACTTCTTCTTCGGTCAGGGCGGTTTCGTCCAGACCGAATTCCCGCATCAGCGCGCGCTCTTTGGCGCGGCTGACCTTCATGCGCAGCGGTTTGGCCTTGGGCTTGTCTTCACCGTCGTCGCTGGCGTCCACGGCCTCAGCTTCGACTTCGCCTTCGATTTCAGCTTCAATGTCCGAGAGATCGTCTTCCAGCTCTTCGGCCTTGGGCTTGGCCACGGCTTCGGCCTTGGGCTTGCGACCGCGCTTGGCCTTGCCGTCATCAGTGTCGACAGCCTTGGCCGATTTGGCTGCGGCCTTTGGGGCAGCCTTGGGTGCGGCTGCTTTGGGGGCAGCGGCGGCCTTGGTCTTTGCCTTCTTGGTGTCTTCGGCCTCGGTGGCTGCGGCAGCAGTCTTGGTGGCCTTTGGCGAAGCGGTCTTCTTGGCGGTCATTCAGATCCTCGATCAATCAAACTGGCAGCAGCCCCGGTGCGCTGTGGGCCACACCAGGGGGTCTGGCGGCACTTGTGGTGCCGCCCGGGGCAGGGGCGAAGATGTCACAAACAGCTCGGCGCGGTAGCACGGCTGCAAAGAAGGCATGGCAAGCTGGCGTGAACGATTTGGAGTGCAACCCTTGCGGGGGAGTTGGCCTGGGGTAACCCGTGTCTGGGGCGGCCGGTGTCCGGAGGTGTTGCTGTCACTCTTGCCATGTGTCGGTGTGTGGATTATACCTTGGCAAGCTGTTTGTCAATCATCACGCGCCAGCATGCCGCCCTGCCTGGCACGTACGGCGCGCCACTCTGTATCGACCTGCCTAAACGCCTGTAAAGCCTGCGGGTCAGTGGCGGCCAAGGCCAGCAAGCTTTGCTTACGCGCTTCCAGGGCCTTCACCAGCAACATGTCTACCGCACTGCGCAGGTCTTCAAAGCTTGCGTCGGGGTCGGCGTCGCCGTCCGCCATGGCGCGCACCTCAGGGGCCAAGGTCTCGTCTGCCGACAGTGCTTCTCGCAGCACAGCCCAGGGCCTTCCGCCGTGTTCGGTCATCTCGCGCTCTAACCATGCAATGGCCGGGCCATGCGGGCTGGGCAGGCCATGCAGGAGATCGTGCTCTAGGGCCGAGAGCTGTAGCCACCATTGCGAATTGCCGTAAAGCATTTGGACGATGCGATCCTCGGGCTTCTTGGGTGCCAAACGCCCGCGACTGGTGGTGGTCTGAGGGCCAAAACCTCTGGCCTGCCAGCGCCGCTGCCCGCGGTCAAAGCCGCCAGGGCCTGCACCATCCTCAGCGCCTTCGCGTCCTCTGGCGCTGTGGCCAACCCCGCCCGAAGAACTTGCCGCCCACAGTCGGGCCAGCTCTTCTGTAGGTAGGGCTCCTAAGCGGGCCAACTCGCTCATGAGCTGTAGCCTCAGGCTGCCCTCAGGCAACTGCTGCCACAGCGGCCTTGCCTGCGCCAACATGCGCGAACGGCCCTCGGCGGTTTGGAGATCGCACTCCGCACTGGCATGTTCAACGAGTTGGCGAGAAAGCGGAACGGCATTGCGCACAAAGGTTTCAAACCCAGTGGCACCGTGGGCTCGGATATAGCTGTCCGGGTCATGCTCGGGCGGCAAAAACAAGAATTTGAAGCTCCGTGTATCCGTGGCGTGGGGCAGGGCAGCTTCTAGGGCACGACCTGCAGCACGTCGGCCCGCAGCGTCGCCATCAAAGCTAAAAACCACTTGCTCGGTAAATCGCAAAAGCTTTTGGACATGATCGGCAGTGCAGGCTGTGCCCAGTGTGGCGACCGCATTGGGAAAGCCCAGTTGCGCGAGTGCGACCACATCCATATACCCCTCGGTGACCAGGGCATACTCCTTTTCGCGCAGGCCGGTCCGGGCCTCGTACAAGCCATATAGCTCGCGGCCCTTCACAAACACGGGTGTTTCGGGTGAGTTCAGGTATTTGGGTTCGCCCTTGTCCAGCACCCGCCCACCAAAGCCTATGGTTTCACCTTTGACGTTACGAATCGGAAACATGATCCGATCCCGAAAACGGTCATAACGCTTTTGTTCCGGGCCTTCATCGCCCTGCGTAATGACCAGGCCAGACTCCACCAGCAAGGGGTCGTCATACTTGGCAAAGGCACTGGCCAAGGACCGCCACCCTTCCGGGGAATACCCCAGCCCAAATCTGGCCGCAATTTCACCGGTCAGGCCCCGCTGCTTGAGATAGGCCACCGCTCGCGCTGAACTTTTAAGCTGCTTTTTGTAATGTTCGGCCGCTTTTTCGAGCACGCCTGACAGCGTGGCTAGCTTTTCACGTTGTTCTTGGGCCTGCTGGCGCTCGGCCGCCGATGATTCATCCTCAGGCACTTGCAGTCCGGCCGAGCGGGCTAAATCGTGAACGGCTTCCACAAAGGTCATGCCGTGGTGTTCGGTCAAAAAGCGAATGGCGTCACCATGGACGCCGCAGCCAAAGCAGTGATAGGTCTGCCGCGAAGGGCTAACGATAAAGCTCGGTGACTTTTCACCATGAAAGGGGCAGAGCCCCTTGTAGTTGATCCCCGCCTTTTTGAGCGTCACGTGGCGCCCAACGATGTCCACGACATCCGTTCGCGCCAACAGCTCTTGCAAAAAACCTGAAGGGATCACAACACAGCCCAGTGGAGCGGCAAGCAAAGCAAAAGGGCAGCCGAAGCTGCCCCAAGGGGTCAGCACACAGGGTCAGCCCCGTGTGTGCTGCATTCTCGCTGATGAGCCACCGCTTGAGGGGTGGCCCGGTGCGAAAGCCTGCTGATTAAATGGCGAAATCCGACAGCGACTTACCCGAAGCCAGCGCTGCTTGCAGCCATTTCGGCTTCAAGCCACGACCTGTCCAGCTTTGGCCGGAGGCTGGGTCGCGGTATTTGGCCGCCACTTTGCGAGTGGATTCAGGCTTTGCAGCGCTAGGAGCACGACCGGCCAAATCAGCGGCGGTGAGGCCATATTCAGACATCAGGGCCTTGACCTTGGCAATAGCGTCCGACTTGGCAGCGCGCTGGGCCTCGGCGATACGACGATCAAGTTCAGCCTTCTGGGCCAACAGTTCTTGGATGCTCGACATTGAAATTTCTCCTGCAAACCCCAAACAGGGTGCGCCATGATAAACCAAGTTTCGAGGCTTGCAATAGTTTGAGCACCCTATGGCTTATTTGTAGCCGACACGATCCAACATCTGTTGTACTTTGACCTGATTCATTCCAATCACCGAGATGGGTGTGGTTTCCATCTTGAATGTGCCAAAAGAATCCAGGGCCGGATTGCTGATCTTCACGCTCTTCACAACTGGCCACTCGTTGTTCCCATCGGCGAAATAGGCTTGGGCGGCGTCAGAGGCCAGATATTCCAAAAACTTCACGGCTGCTTCGCGATTCTTGGAATGACGCGCCACAGCCCCGCCAGCAATGTTCATGTGCGTGCCGGCCGCAGCTTGGTCGGGCATGACATAGCCGATTTTCTCAACCGCATCGCGATCCTCGGGCTTGCTTGAACGCAGCATCCGAGCCAAGTAATAGCTATTGACCACGGCGACACCACATTCCCCAGTGGCAGTGGCTTTGATTTGATCTGTATCGCCACCCTTGGGTGTGCGGGCCATATTGCTGACCAAGCCCTTGAGCCAGTTTTCTGTCGCGGCAGCGCCCAGGCGCTCCGTCATCGAGCCGAACAAGGACAGGTTGTATGGGTGTGAACCAGACCGCGTGCAGAGCTTGCCCTTCAGCGCAGGATTGGCCAACTTTTCATAGGTATCGACATCTGCCTTGCTGACCATCTGTTTGTTATAGATGACCATACGGGCACGGGTAGAGAAACCAAACCATTGGGAGCCCTGTCCATCATCTTTGCCGCGCAATTGCGCGGGTATCTTTGATTCCAAAGCAGGGCTGCGCACGGCTTGAAAAAGTCCATCCACCTCTGCTCGCCACAACCGTGCAGCATCTACCAAGAGCACCACATCCGCGGGGGACGAAGTGCCTTCACTCTTGAGGCGGGCCAAGATGCCCGCGTCGTCCGCATCAACCCGTTGGATACGGATACCGGTTTGCTTGGTGAAGTTGCTGTAGAGCGCCTCATCCGTTTGATAGTGACGGGCGGAATAAAGGTTGAGCACGCTGGGCTCCGCCGCCTTAGCGGTGGTGGCACACAGGGCGGCCAAACCCAGGGAAACGACAGCACGAACAGGGAAGGGCAAAACACGCATCAGCAACTCCAAGGGCCAAAAAAGGGAATGCCTGGAGTTTATATGCAAACGCGAATGATTCGCAATTGACTTGTGAGAAATCTACGCCCCATGAGAGGGTATGGGGCGGAACCTTCTAGGGCAAGCTGCTATCAGCGTGAGCCTTCAAGGGCGCACATGCTCAGGCACTGGGGGGCACGTAGCCTGTAGGTTGGTCGGCACTGCCGCCAAACAAAAACTGCTCCATCTGTCGGGCCAGGTACTGGCGAGCGCGGGCGTCAGCCAGGTTCAGCCGGTTCTCATTGACCAGCATGGTTTGGTGCTTTTTCCAGGCCTCAAAAGCCTCTTTGCTGATGTTCTCCCAAATGCGCTTACCCAGCTCACCAGGGTAGGGGGCAAAGTCCAGGCCCTCGGCTTCCTTCTTCAGGTAAGTGCATTGAATCATTCTTGCCATGAGGCATCTCCAATCAGAAAACAATGTGGGCGCGAGCGCCCGATCCGTTAAGTCAGCTTCTTGACCAGCACTTGCGAGCGCCGATCCCAGTTGTATTTGCGCTTGCGTGCCTCTGGGAGCCAGTCCGGGTCTACCACCGAGAAGCCCCGTTTGATGAACCAATGCATGGTGCGCGTGGTCAGCACAAAGATGCTGTCCAAACCCATGGCGCGGGCGCGTTGCTCCACACGCTTCAAGATTTTGTCGCCGTCGCCTTGACCTTGCACCTGCGGGGACACTGTCAGCGCAGCCATCTCGGCTGTGCGGGCCTCGGGGTAAGGGTAGAGCGCGGCGCAGCCAAAGATCACCCCGTCGTGCTCAATCACGGTATAGCCGTTGATATCCCGCTCGATCTCGGTACGGTCGCGCTTGACCAAGGTGCCATCGCGCTCAAAGGGCTCAATCAGTTGCAAGATGCCGCCCACATCGTCCGAGGTCGCCTCGCGCAGGCTCTCCAGCTTCTCATCGACCACCATGGTGCCGATGCCGTCATGGGTGAATACCTCTAACAGTACCGCACCGTCAGTGGCAAAGGGCAGGATATGCGAGCGCTCCACCCCCGCGCGGCAGGCCGCCACACAGTGCTGCAGATAAAACGAAGGGTCGGTGGGCAGGCTGGCCGGGGCCATGGTGGCCAGCAGGCGCTCGGCGTCGGCCAAGGCCAGCTCGGTGTCGATGGGGCTGTCGGGGTCTTTGGGGTTCTCGCGGATGCCCGCAATCTCGGTCAGGAACAGAGTATTGGGTAGGCCTTGAGAGAACGCGGCTTCAATTTCAAAGCGCAATTGCCCAGCGGCCTCCTGCGCGCAGTCCAAGGCCACGCTGTCGGTGATGCGGCGGCCCTGGGCAAACTTGGAGGCTTGGCCCTTGGCCTTCAATTGCTCGTCCACCTGGGGCCTAAAGCCATGCACCAGTACCAGGCGCACGCCCATGGCATGCAAGATGGCCAAGTCTTGAACAAATAGATTCAAGCGCCCGGCCGCAATCAGCTCCCCCGTCATGCCGACCACAAAGGTCTTGCCGCGGTAGGCATGGATGTACGGTGCCACAGCGCGAAACCAGGGCACAAAGGTGTGGGGGAAGACGAGGTCCATAGTGGCCGCCGATTGTGCCGCAGCCACAGGCCCTCAGCGGCGGGCCGCCTCACAAACTCCGCGACGATAATCGCGCCCCTGTGACTGACACTGCCTCCCCTCCATCCCAGCGCTNTGTTTTTGCCCGGCGAGCGTGAGATCCGCGAGGCGGCTGACCACCTGCGCAAGCACTTGGCCCAGCAGCACCGCCACGGCCCTCAGCCTGAGATCCTGCCGCTGTTTGCCCGGCTCTCGCAGCAAGAGCAAGACCGCGTGTTCCAAGCGGGCAATGGCCGCCGCATCGTGTTGGCCACCAACGTGGCTGAAACCTCGTTGACGGTACCGGGCATTCGCTATGTGATTGATGCGGGCTTGGCCCGGGTCAAGCGCTACAGCTACCGCAACAAGGTCGAGCAGCTTCAGATTGAGCCCATCAGCCAAGCCGCTGCCAACCAGCGCGCGGGCCGCTGCGGCCGGGTGAGCAATGGCATCTGCATCCGGCTCTACGACGAAAAGGACTTCGCCGCCCGCCCGCGTTTCACCGACCCGGAGATTCTGCGGTCCTCGCTGGCAGGCGTGATCTTGCGCATGAAGGCGCTGGGCTTGGGCCAAGTCGAAGACTTTCCGTTCTTGGAAGCGCCGCCCAAAAAGGCCATTGCTGACGGCTACGCGCTCTTGGGCGAGCTGGGCGCCGTGGATGATGACAACGCGTTGACGCCCATCGGCAAAGAGCTGTCGCGCTTGCCCCTGGACCCGCGCGTGGGCCGCATGATTTTGGAGGCACGCGACCGCCAAAGCCTGAGCGAAGTCTTGATCATTGCCTCGGCACTGACCGGCCAAGATGTGCGCGACCGGCCCTTGGAAGCCCAGCAGGCGGCGGACGAAAAGCACAAGAAGTTCGACGACGAGCGCTCTGAGTTCATGGGTTATCTCAAGCTCTGGGCTTGGATAGAAGAAGGCCGGGGGCAGCACGGCCACGCGGCACAGGCCAAAGCGGGCCAGCAAGTGGACAGCCACAAACTCTCCAACCGCCAGCAAGAGCAACGCCTGCGCGACAGCTTTGTCAGCCCGCGCCGCGTGCGCGAATGGCGCGACATTTACTCGCAACTGCATACCGTGGTGGCCGAACACGGCTGGCGCCTGAACCAAAGCCCCGCCACCTATGAGCAGGTGCACTTGGCCATGCTGGCCGGTTTGCTGGGCAATATCGGCTGCAAGTCGGACGACGAAGACTGGTACTTGGGTGCGCGAGGCATCAAGTTCTGGCGCCACCCCGGTGCCCACCTCAGCAAAAAGCCAGGCCGCTGGCTGGTGGCGGCCGAACTGGTGGACACCACCCGGCTGTTTGGCCGTGGGCTTGCGGGCATTGAGCCGCAGTGGATACCGCAGATTGCCGGCCACTTGCTCAAGACCCAATTGCTGGAGCCACATTGGGAGAAAAAAGCCGCCGAGGTCATCGCGCTGGAGCGGGCCACGCTCTATGGCATCGTCATCTACAGCAACCGGCGGGTGAACTTTGGCCGGGTGGACGCGCGTGCCGCCCGCGACATCTTCATCCGAGAGGCGCTGGTGAACGGCGAGTGGGACAGCAAGCTGCCCTTCCTGGCTCACAACCGCAAGATGATGGCCCAGGTGGAGGAGTTAGAGCACAAGTCCCGCCGACAAGATGTGTTGGTGGACGACGAGCTGATCTACGCCTACTACGACCAGCACTTGCCTGCGGATGTGGTCAGCGGTGCGAGCATGGAGCGCTGGTACCGTGAAGCCAGCAAAGCCACACCCAAACTCNGGAGCTGAAAGGCACCTCGGACAGCCGCTTGGAGGACTTTCGCTGGCAATTGGAAGAGCTGCGCATCAGCCTGTTCGCGCAGGAGTTGCGCACACCCCAGCCGGTGTCGGTGAAACGGCTGGAGAAGGTCTGGGCTCAGCTCAGTGGCTGAGCTCAAAAGGCAGAGCTGCTGGGTGAACCGGCGTCGTCATGCAGCGCCGCACCGGTTTGCCAAATGGCCGGCTGCGGAATCAGCCAGTGCATGCCATTGCGGCACAAAGCGGTGCCGATAAAGCCGCTCAGCCGCGCCATGAGCGGGCTCCACGCCACAAAGGCCACGCCTTCGGCGCGGTCCAGCACCCCGGCGGCCGGTGCGGGCCAGCCGGGCAGGGGCTGGTCGTCTTCGTCCAGCGGCAAGGCAAAACGCTGAGGCCCCACGCGGATCAAGCGTGCCCGCAAGCGGTCCAGCGGAAAGCTGGCCATGGCAAGCTGCTGCGCATTGCTGGGAGGCGGGGGCGCAAACTCCCGCGCCCACAGTGCCAGCGGGCGAGCACCGTCCGGCAGCAGGGTCAGAGCCAGCGCTGCGGCCATGGCGGTGTCGTCCAGGCGCGAAGCCAGCAGACGCTCCAACACGGTGCGGGTGGCCTGCACCGCCGCCGCTGGCTGCGCGGGCTCGGTCAGCAGCATCTCCTGCGCCTGCCACAGGCGGGCAATCCATTCATCGTGCTGGGTGGTGCCATCCCGCCTGGGGGCGGCCAGCAGCAGCCGCACCACCGTTTGCACATCGGTTACGGGCGTGCTGGAAGGCAAGGTCAGGTTCACGCCTTCTTCAGGGGCGGCCAAGACGCCGCCCATCCAACCCTCATCTTGCAGGCACAGCACTGGAGGAAAGCGGCGCTTGCGCGATTGATGCCACTGCCGCAGCGTCACAAGCCGCTGCTCGTGCGGGCTCAAACCGGCCAGCACAATCAGCGCCGGTGCCTCCTGCAAATGCTCTGGTGCCCATGCGCGGCAAGAGCGCGGCGGGGGGTCGCTGCGCACCACGGTCCAAGGCGGTGAAGAAAGCACCCTTTGCCAAACTGCACCAAGGGGGGTGGGGGGGGTGACGAGGAGGATGCAGGTCATGGCCGGAAGGGCATAGCCAACCCTTCGCACCTCAAGACAGCAGGTCAACGCAGGGGCTGGCGGCTGCCTAAGGAGTTAGTAGCGCCTGCCTCCTTATCGGCCTTCCCCGCGCTTGCTTGAGCGCGCCTTCAGCGCCATCAATGCACTGAGGTCTAGCGCAGCACCGCCAGCGCGCGCTCCATGCCCCCGGCCTCGATAGACAACATGGCCTCTTCACGCACAGCGGGCTTGCCGTGGTAGCCAATAGAGAGGCCTGCCACGCTCATCATGGGCAAATCATTGGCCCCATCGCCCACGGCAATGGCTTGCTCGGGCGAGATGCCCATCAGCTCGCACACCTCCAGCACCACCCGGCGTTTCTCAGCACCATCCACAATGTCGCCCCAGGGGCGGTCCACCATGCGGCCGGTCAAGTGGCCGTCTTCAATCTCCAGCACATTGCTGCGGGCAAAGTCCAGGCCCAAGCGCTGGCGCACGCGGTCTGAGAAGAAGGTAAAGCCGCCCGAGACGAGCAGCGTCTTCAAGCCTGCGGCCTGGCAGGCTTGAACAAAAGTCTCCACGCCTGGGTTCGGGGCCAGATGGTTGGCATAAACGGCCTCCAGTGCAGAGAGCGGCACACCCTTGAGCAAGGCCACGCGGCGGCGCAGGCTGTCCTTGTAATCGGTGATCTCGCCGCGCATGGCCGCTTCGGTAATGGCCGACACCTCGGCCTTGCGGCCTGCCGCCGCCGCAATTTCATCCACGCACTCGATACTGATCAGCGTGGAGTCCATGTCAAAGGCCACCAGCTTGAAATCCGCCAAGCGCAGCGGCGGGGTGATGCCCCGAATGAAGAGGCCGGTCTCGATTTCTTGGGGGGTGCTCATGCACCAATTATCCCGCGCCGCTGCGCGGAAAATCGCGTGTGCATGGTGTCAAGAGGGCAGGGCAGCGCCCACCGGTGCCGTTGCTTGCGCCGCTCTCAAACGCTCCAGCCGCGCCAGCATCAAGTGGCAGGTGCTGGCACCCGCCAAGGCTGGCAACAACAAACCTGCCAAGGGCACCAAGGCACAGGCCGCCAACAGCGCACCCAGCATCAGCATCTGTGGCCGTGAATGGCGTATCAAGTGCCGAACCTCGGCCTCCGTGGCCTTGCCTTCCACGGCATCGTTCACCAAGCTGCGCACCGCCAAGTAGCAGGACAAACCTAAAAGCAGCACGCTCCCTACCACGGGAACCAGCAGGCAGAGCAATCCACCAAAAAGCCAGGTCGATAAGGTGCGGGCACCATCGAGCACCCCATGCCGAAAGCCCGTGCCAGCCTGCACGCCCTGCAACTGCGGGTGGCGCAGCAGGCAAACCTTCTGCACCCGCGGCATCAACCAAAACTCCAACACCAGTTGCATCAACAGCAAAACCGCCAGCACAAACAGCATGGCTGTCATCAACCACCTCAGTGCCGACACCAACCACAAGGGCGGCACCAGCCCCACCCAAACCAAACCCGCCTGCACCAGGGCCGCAATGCCAAGCTGAAGCGGCTCCCACCCCACGGCAAAGCCCACGGCGACCATGATGGCCGACAAGACACCAATGACCAGAGAGGACAAGGCCAACTGGGGCCGAAGGGCGTCACGCAGGCCAAGCTGAAAGCTGTGGAGGACTTCGTTCACGGAGAGCTGGGAGTTCATAAGGTCGGTCAAAGCACCAAGGCTGGCAGGCTATCAGATGCTGCCCCTGCTGCACCCCGTTGGGCCTCTGTGGCCTGAAACGCCCGCTGCCGTGCGGCCCTGTAGATCAAGTGCGCGCTGGCAGAAGCCATGGCGGTTGGTGCAATAAGGCCCAACACCGGCACCAACAGCGCGGCGGTGAACACGGCTCCCAGCAGGGTCAAAGGCAGGCGAGACTGGCGACACAGCACCAGGAGTTGATCAGGCGGCATGTTGCCTGACGTTGAGCGCAGCACCTACGTTCCACAAATCAGCCACATGGTCAGGCTGCCTGTTGTCCGTCGTCTGGAGACGATTGGGCAAAACGCAACTTGTGGTTCCCTCCCACATAGATCACGCGCGGGTCGGAGCGCCACGTCCAATCTTTGCCAAAACCAGCCAAGGAGTCGTGGACGTATTCGTCGAAGAACTCGATTACGTCAGCGTCTTCAACAGCACGAAGTCCGCGCCCCGCGTATTCATTGCGATATGCGGCCAGGAGCACCGCATAGTGCGGGCGCAGCGGCCTTAAGCGTTCATTCATCCAGGCATCTAGCTGCTTTGCATGCTCTAGCAATAGTTCGTCCGCAGCGTCTGCTGCTTCTTGTAACCCGCTATCGTCAGCGGCACCATCCTGCTTGGCCCGAACTCGGTCATCTTCATTCTGTCGAGCCATTAGCCTCCGGTTTGCCGCTTCCTCTTCGGCTACTAGCTGTGGATCTATGGGTGTGCCATATCGCCGGTTGTAGTCTTTGGCATGCACCATCTTCAGACGTACACGCTCTGCATCGCGCTGCGCCTCCGTCAAAGCAGCGTAGGTCTGCTGCCGCTCTTTGGCTAGACGCGCCCGGTCCCGCGCAAAACCCGCTTCGTTTTGCTCGACCTGTCGCCGCTGTGCTTGCCCGGCTGTGCTGTAGGTGCCACGGCGCATCACGTGAAAGCGCCACGCGAAGTACAGGCCCATATGACGGTTGTAGTCAGCGCCTATGCCCGTCTGCGCCCACGGCAGCGGCGTATTCCTGTCTCTTATACACATCTAGATGTGTATAAGAGACAGCTCCATACCATCCCTCTCCATGCCATCCATCCTTTTACATGTTATTCCTATCCACGCTCTTCATGGCATCCCTCTCCACGCTCTCAGTGACATTCCTCCCAATGCTTTAAGACAGTTTTCTTCGTTCCAGCGTCAGTTACCGGACACCAACAAGCGATGAGAGCTTGAAAAATTCTAGTATGAGTTCGAAAAATACACAATTGTAATCTTTGGAGACATATTGTTGATCGTATATTTGAGTAGCTGTAATATCGCACACCAATGAAAAAATATTTCGTTTTCACTCGAAACAAGCTACAGAAATTCGTGTGTTGAAACTAACGAGATGTGGGCCAAAATACAATGTAAAAAAACAATAATTAGGAGGCTTATCAACCACAACTGATTAATATAACATTGGTCTTAATCGTGAGTAGATATTTTGAGAATGAGGAAAGTAGAATTATAACATAGAGTATAAAAGATAGAGTATAATTATATATAGGTGTGTGGTTGTATATATAAATCTCGCTCTATTCACTGGGATAGTTAACTCATAGATAATTACCGTTTTCTAATAGATTGCCTAAAAATTAAATTTTTAATTCTACAAATTATTATGTTCAGAAGAATTTTAGCTTCAAACGTTTTTACGTTGATTTCGATGTCCGCATGTACATTTTTTACATGAATGATGAATTATTTTGATATTAGATGAAGCAGATGTGAATCAAGACCCATCCTCTCCTGATGAATTAACATCATTTTCCCTCCGCTGATTAGTCTTTTAACTCACAACGCCAACGGACGAACCCGTCTTATTTCTGACGTTGACGAAACGCTGCACTTTTTACACCAACATTTTTTATTCAGGCTTCGAGAGTGGGTAGACTTAAATAAATTGAATAAACAAGCGGATAAGCTGTCATAATAGTAACGATGTCCCTATCTGACCCTACATCTTCCGAGCGCCAGTTANCCAAAACTCAAAAATGATTTGACATAGAAAAATTTTGTCAATGGCCATCAAAGGCCTAATACCTGTCTCTTATACACATCTAGATGTGTATAAGAGACCTTGTAAGTGCTGCCCGAAGACGAGGTGATGACCGCATTGGCGGCAATCTTCTCCAAGCCACTGCGGCCAAACTGCTTTAGCAAACCGTAGACCAACATATAGGCCGACGCGCTCTTGCTGGGGTCGGTGATGGCGAACTTGCCCTTCCACTCCGGCTTCATGAGGTCAGACCAGGTCTTGGGCGCAGGCAGGCCTTTCAATTGGCGCTCATTGACCATGATCACCATGACATGCACATTGGTGCCCACCCACAGGTCGTCCGGCCCCCGGAACATGGCGGGGATGGCGGCCAAGTCAGGTGACTTATACGGCTGCAACTGTTGCCGGTAGGCCCCCAAGGTGCCAAAGCCGCCGCTCCAGAATAGGTCACCGCGTGGGTTGGCGGCCTCAGCCTGGATACGCTTCATCAGCGAGCCTGTGCCGCCGGTGACCTGTTGAACCGTCAAGCCCGGGGCTTTGCGCTTCACCACCCCCAGCGCGGTTTCTACCGTCTCGGTATTGTTGGACGAGTACAGCACCACGGTTTGTGCCGAAGCGGTGCTCATGATGGCACTCAGCAAGAGGCCGAGCAAAGGAGCAAAGTAGGAAGTGCGCATAGAAGTCCTTGTGCGGTTGTGGAGAGGGTTGCGGGCTTATTTGTTCGAGAAGAGGTTGATCTTGAACACCTTGATGGACACGATGATGGGAACGAGGATCAGCGTGACCAGCGTGGCCCCATAGGCTGAGGCCAGGCCCAGGCGTCCGCCGTCCACCTGACGGAAGATGGCAATGGGCATGGTCTCCAACCCCCCCGCATAGACCACGATGGAGGTCGACAGCTCGGAGATGGTGGTCAACCACATCAGAATGGCCGCCGACACGATGGAGGCCCGCATGGCTGGCAACACGACCTTGAAAAACGTCATCCACGGCGACACGCCCAGACTGATGGACGCTTCTTCGATGGACTCCGGGATATTGAACAAGGTGGAGGACGCATTGCGCACCGCAAAGGGCAAGCGCCGCACCACATAACTCAGCACCATGATGGTGGAGGTGCCCGCCAGCACCAGCCAACCCGTGTTGTAGGTTTGAACCAAGGCAATGCCCAGCACCGTGCCCGAGATGGTGAGTGGCAGCACGACGATGTAGTCCAGCAACTGGGTCAAAACGGTGCGCTTCTTGATCGTCAAATAGCTCACCATCACCGCAAAGGCCACGCCGATGATTGTTGCCAAAGAGGCAAATTTGAGGGAGTTCAAGATCGGTTCTGGCGTGTTGCGCAAGGCCCGCTCCAGGCTGCCCAAAGACCATTGACCCCAGTGCATCACCGGGCCGCTGGTTTCGGTGAAGGCGGCGACAAAAACGCTGATCAAGGGCAGCAGCGAGGCCAAGATGATGAAGCCCACGCCCAGGCTGAACAGCAAAGACCAGCGCGAGTCCAGCCGCTTGGCCTGGGGCGCGCGACCTTGGGTCATGGTGTAAACCTTGCGCTCCACCACCCGCTTTTGCAGGAACAGCACGATGCCCACAATGCTCACCGACACCACCGACATGGCGCTTTGCAACACAGGGCTGCCGCCCATCTCGCTGACGAAGGTGTTGTAGGTCATCACCGACAGCAGCGGCACGCGCGCCCCTAGCAACATGGCCAGCGCAAAGTTGCCCACCACCAAGGTAAAGACCACCAAGGCATTCACCAACACCGCTGGCATCATGACCGGCACCAGCACCCGCCACTGGGTGAGCAAGGGCGAGGTCCCCAGGCTTTGCCCAGCTTCCTCCAGCGAGCCATCAAAGCCCTTCAGCGCTGCCAACACACCCAGATAGATATAGGTGTAGTAGACCAAGGTCATGGAAATCACCATGCCGGTCCAGCCGTAAAAGGACGGAATCTCAACGCCCATATCACTCAAGGCATTGGTTAGCAAACCGTTGTTGCCGAGGATGAGCAGCCATGACTGGCCCACGATGACCTCAGGGATCACAATGGTCAGCACCGGCAAAATGGCGACCCAGCTCTTGAGCGGAAAGTCATAGCGGGCCACCAGATAGGCGAAGGGCACACCGACCAAAATGGCACAGGTGGTGACGGTAACGCCCAAAACCAATGTGTTGCGCAGGGCTTGCAAATACTCGCTGTCGTTCAGGAGCATGACGAAGCCCGCGAAAGACCAATTCCCAGTGTCGTCACGCACGCTGTTGGTGAACAACACACTGAGCGGATACAAGACAAAGCCTATCAATAAGACCAGGCAAATGAGGGTCAGCAGGCCCCAGGGCCACCAGCGTTTGGTCATGATGCGCTCCCTCTGGATTAAGCAGCAACAACGCGGCTGGCGGCGGAGATCAACACCTGCACGGCATCTCCCTCACGGAATTTAGCCACCATATTGCCGGTGTGCAGCTCAACGCGGATCTCTAAGCCATCTTGAAGCCGCACGCGGTAAGCCGTCTTAAAGCCCAGGTACTGGCGGCGCAGCACTTGCCCCGCAATGGCATTGGGCACCAGGGGCGCGGGGGCCATCAGCGAGAGTTCTTCAGGGCGGGCGATCAAGATGCCTTGCTGTCCATTGAGGGTTTCGCTCCCTCGAATGCCGTCCAGCGTTTGCTCGCCGAGGCGATAGCGAACCCGTGGCAGATCCCCGGCTTCTGTTGAGGCCAGCGTGCCCGCCGGGCCGCCTTCATAACTCAGCACTTGCACGGGAATGACGTTGGCCGAGCCGATGAAGTCCGCCACATAGGCATTAACCGGTTGGCCATAGAGGTCTTCGGGTGTGCCGAGCTGGGCGATGGTGCCCCGGTCCATGATGGCAATGCGGTCCGACATCGCCAGCGCTTCTTCTTGGTCGTGGGTGACGAAGACGGTGGTGATGTGGGCCTCGCGCACCAGGTCCAAGATCACGTCCCGCATCTGCAAGCGCATCTTGGCGTCCAGGTTTGACAGGGGCTCGTCCATCAGCAGCACCCTGGGGCGTATCACCAGGGCGCGGGCCAAGGCCACTCGTTGGCGTTGCCCGCCGCTCATCTGCGCCGGGTAGCGCTGCATCAAGGCACTCAAGCCCACTTTGTCCAGGGCCTCGTTCACCCGCCGCGTGATCTCTGCCGAGGCCACCCGCCGTGCCCGCAGACCGTAGGCCACGTTGTCGAAGGCGGTCTTGTCGGGGAATAAGGCGTAGTCCTGAAACACCATGCCGATGTCGCGATGGTGGGTGGGCACCCGCGTCATATCGTCCTGGTCAAAGCGCAACTGGCCGCCATCCGGTTCATAAAAACCGGCGATGCAGCGCAGCAAGGTGGTCTTGCCGCATCCGCTGGGGCCCAGCAAGGTGTAAAACGATCCGTCCGGAATATGGAGAGACAGGTCTTGCAAGACGGTCTGACCAGAGAACTTCTTGACGATGCGGTCGATGGTGATGGCGGCCATGTCTGATGGGGTCTTGTTCAGCCCAATGGGAAAGGGCTGGTGAGCGGGCGGGATTGTGACCCTATGATAGGAAGCGTCCGCGCGTGTCACCAGCCATTGTTTTTAATGGCTGGCTTTAGTTTTTCTTGGGGTCTTGCGTTCTACAGTCATCCTGCTCGATAACTTGCTGCCTCGCCCTCCGCCCTTTGGTTTGACTGCTTGACGCCCCTATGGCGATACGCCTTCCTCCGCTGAAAGCCTTGCGCGTGTTCGAAGCTGCTGCACGCCACGGCAACTTCACGCTGGCTGCGCAGGAACTGAACATCACCCACAGTGCGGTCAGTCAGCAGATCAAGTTGTTGGAGGACTTTCTAGGCCAAGCACTGTTCACCCGCGAGGCACGAGGTGTGGTGTTGTTACCCCATGCCAAAGCCTACTTTGTGCAAGTGCAAGACAGCCTGGAGCGCATTGCCGACGCCACCTCCGCCCTGCGCGCACCCGACCGACGCCGAAGCTTGAATGTGTGTACCACGCCGTCGATGGCCATGAAGTGGCTGATCCCGCGCTTGTCCGATTTCCAAGCGATGATGCCCTTGGCCGATGTGCAACTGACCACGCTGGGCTCGGCATTCATAGAGCAAGCAGACTCCTCAGTGGACGTGCTGATTCGGCACAGCCCGATGCAGCGACCCGGCTACACCTGCGTGCGCTGCTTGCCCGACTACCTGGTGCCCGTGGCATCCCCTCGTTTCATGGCTCGGCACGCGCTGGGCACAGCCGCCGACTGCCTGGGGCACCCCTTGCTGCAAGTGGCGGGCGAGCTGACCCATTGGCCACGCTGGTTCGATCTGGCCGGTGTGCGGGTGCCGTCTCAGCTACCCGGCCCGGTATTTGACCACCAGTTCTTGTGCCTACAAGCGGCGGCGAACGACCTCGGCCTGACCTTGGCTCCCTGGAGCCTGTTGGAAGAAGACTTGCGTGCGGATCGTTTGCGCGTGGTGTTTACGCATCCGCAGTTGGTGACGCCGGGTGTCTACGCGCTGCATCGCACCGACGACGGCCTGTCGCAAAGCTTTGTGGCGTGGTTGGGGGCGCAGGGCCATCGTCCCTTCACCGGGCCTGAGGCGTAGGCGGCCAGCACGCGCTGCACCGTCCGCATCGGCAGTGATGGTCAGGGCCTCAGCGCAGCACAGCCAGTGCGCGGTCCATGCCTCCGGCCTCGATGGACAACATGGCCACTTCACGCACAGCGGGCTTGCCGTGGTAGCCAACAAGCCCGGGGCCACCGAGCCGCGCGCCCGGCCCGCTCCCAACCCGGTGCCGCCCATCACCTTCCCGGAGTCTCTGCCGGTTTCGGCCCGCCGGGACGACATTGCCCAAGCCCTGGCCGACCACCAAGTCGTCATCGTCTGCGGCGAGACAGGCTCCGGCAAAACCACCCAGCTCCCCAAGCTGGCCTTGGCCCTGGGCCGTGGCTGGGGTGCCGGTGGCCAAGGCCTGATCGGCCACACCCAGCCTCGGCGGATTGCCGCTAGCTCAGTGGCCAAACGCATTGCCGAGGAGCTGAACACCCCGCTGGGCGAGGTGGTGGGCTACAAAGTGCGCTTCCAAGACCGGCTGCAGCCGGGCGCTTCGGTCAAGCTGATGACCGACGGCATCTTGCTGGCCGAAACCCAGACCGACCCGCTGCTCAAGGCCTATGACACCCTGATCATCGACGAGGCCCATGAGCGCAGCCTCAACATCGACTTTTTGCTGGGCTATTTGCGCCAGATCCTGCCGCGCAGGCCGGACCTGAAGATCATCGTCACCTCGGCCACCATTGACGCCGACCGTTTCGCACGCCACTTTGAGTCCGCCAAGGGCCCCGCACCCGTCTTGATGGTGAGCGGCCGCACCTTCCCAGTGGAGCAACGCTTCCGATCTTTCGAAGAGCGCAAAGACTTCGACCTCGAAGACGCCATCGCCGACGCCGTCGATGAACTCTGGCGCGAAGGCCCCGGCGACATCTTGGTGTTTTTGCCCGGCGAGCGTGAGATCCGCGAGGCGGCTGACCACCTGCGCAAGCACTTGGCCCAGCAGCACCGCCACGGCCCTCAGCCTGAGATCCTGCCGCTGTTTGCCCGGCTCTCGCAGCAAGAGCAAGACCGCGTGTTCCAAGCGGGCAATGGCCGCNATGTGTATAAGAGACAGGCTCCCGGCTTGTCTCCAAATGCCAAGGCCGCAAGTTCGGGGCGAGTGAATCGATCGCCAACCCACTTCAACACCGCATTGCGCGCAATGTTGTTTGCGGCTGGCGGCAAGTTGGTTGATGCCACCGTATCGAAAATTCCTAAAAAGCAGATTTCAATAGGGGCACCGCCATCAGACCAGCGCCACCCCGTGCTGCTCTGGCTGTCGGCACGACAACGTTTCTGAACCTCTCTGCAGAAGGCCCGCGCCAACGCGGCTCCTCGCGAAAAACCAAATGCGGACACCTTGATCCACAAAATGGGATTACTCGGGTTCTGTGCTCTGGCTTTGGCTGCGGCCACCTTCTCCGTCAGGCGAGCCAGTGCCCAATCGATGCGGTCTTGCCCTTGCGCACCAAACGCATTCCCAAAGATAGTCCCGCCGGGGTCGTTGACCTCCCTGTCTCGAAACAAGGTTCCGATCCCTGGGAGATAGAAGCGGTAAATGCCTTGTGCGTCGTCGTCTGCAAGGTGTGCGCGGTAGAGCCTGGCGACATTGCTGTGCTCCCACGTGTTTTCATCGGCGTCTAGGTTGTTGCCCGTGCCATCAAAGAAGAAGCTGAGCCGCAGGGTCTGCTCGCAACTTTGCGGTGGCACTGCACGGCCCAGTGCAGCTGAGGGCTGGGCAAGACTACACCAGCGGGAACCGGGTCTTGTAAATGCACCTCCAGCTCACACCATGTCTCCCTGTCACGGGTCCACTTGATCTTGAAAGGCTCGCCTTTGGGCGTACCAGAGAACAGCATGGTGCAGCATGTATGACCACCACCGGGGCTGGTCGGCGTACTCACGGCCAAGTTGCCTCCCCCTGCTCCGTTCACTGAGAAGCTATCGATATAGCCGTCGGTGTAGTTGTAGCCATAGGGCACCACAGAATACATAAGGGGTGCGCCTGACTTGTTTCGCTCCAGCACCCGAAATGGGTCGTTCTTTGCGGCAAGTTGGGCAGACTCCACAGCCGAAGCGGCCGAAGCAGCCTCTGCAGCTCGTTGCTGTGCAGCTTGCGGGTTGCAGCCCACAAGCATGAGAACCAACAAGAGCAAGGGCTTGAATGTCATGGTTTTTGTCATGGGCTCATTGATCCATCTGTCATGAATGGCTTAACTCACACCAGTGCTAGGAGCGAATCGAACAAGGCATCTGCCGCCCTTGAAACATCCATTCGCTCAACCGCCGGTAGCTTGCTGAGGTGAGTCATGACCAGCTCGTACTGCTGCGGCGGAAGCAACCCGTCTAGCGCAGGATGAAACCTGGAAAGCAACTGATCTAGCACTGCGTCAGGCACACCGTCTCCCACCAGTGCATCCTCTTGTTCTTGGCTCAATCTGAGCGTATCAAGGCCCGAAAACGAGCCGTCGATCTTCACTTCCTGCCAGGCGCCCTGCCGATCGACATATCGCCAACTCGTGACAGGCATGCGCAAAAAGGTCCACTGATCCGGTGTGAGTATGCCCGGCAGGCTGGCCAAACAGCGCCCATCAAACCAGCGCAGCACGGCCGTCATCCCACCGACGAGCTCGACCCGGCTTCGAACGCACAAGGACTTCAGGAACTGCTCTGGTGGCTGTTCGGTTTTCAGCAGCGACAAGGCATTGGCATAAGGCAATGTTTCACTGACAAACAGCGCAAAGCGCAGCTGCCGAGCGGGCGTAAAACCCTGCAGTGAAATCAGAACAGGTGTGTGCCAGGAAGGTGTCATGCCAGGCCGCAAAAACTCTTGCCGCTCCCCGAAATCGTCCATGGCCGCTCTCAAGGTTGAAGGCACGACGGACTGGTCTATAAGGGCATACAAGCCCCCCGCCCCTTGCGACAAGTCCTCAATCAGACGCGCTGTGCCCCTGGCGAGCTCCGACGGCGATGTGAGCATACTCATGCCAAAGCCAGCCTCGCCCCAGATTGCCGAGCACTCAACAAACAACTCTCACACACCTGCCCCGGCAACGTCGGCAACGCATAGTCCACCTTTCCCGGCCCCCCAAACTTCCTCACCGAGGCCTTCACCGTCATCGTCCCCGGGCACTGCACCGTGATGTTGCCGCCCTCTAGCGTGATGTTGGCTCCCCCCGCCGTGGTGAGAGAAATCTTCTTCGCCGCCGCCCAGTCAATATGGCTGTTGGCACTTTGGATGTTGACTCTTCCTTTGGCGGCCACTTGCAGGGTGCTGGCTTGGGCTTGCAGGCTCAGGTCGCCTTGGGCGGCGATGAGGCTGATGCCGGTGCCTGCGGCTTCGCTGCCGGGCTGGATGGCCCCGCCCAGCATGCCTATGGCTTGGCCGCTGTGGATGCGCAGCGCGCCGCCTGTTGCGGCGTTGCTGTGCTGGCCTGCGGCCAGGGTGAGTGTTTCTGCCGCTGCGGCGTGGTGGTCTTGGCCGGCAGTTTGAACAAGCCCTGCGCGCGCGCTGATGGCGATGACCGGGGCGGTGGTGTGGGGCATGGCTTGGGCTTTGTTGGCGGTGCCGGTGATGCTGGCCGCGTCACTTTGGGCTTGCTCCCAGCTTTGGCCCACCAAGCCGCTCAAGGCCGTGCGCAGGGCGTTGAAGGGGGCGTGCTCTGGGCTCAGGCTGCTTTGCTTTGCACCGCTTGTTCCTTCGCTGCCAGCCAGCTTGACGGCTTGGTGGGTGGAGGCTGCTTGGCTAAAGCTTTGCCCCAGGGTGAGGAGCTGTTTGGCCAGGGCCATGCCGGCGGCGTTGTCGCCCGCCGGTTCTTGCTCGGGCAGGCCGTAGCTGCTGATCAGCACGCCTTGGCCCGCGCGGATGGCCCCATAGGCGTCGGTGCGCAGCTCAAACCCCAGGCCTCTAAAGCTGCCCCGGTGGTTGTCGGCCTGGTGCACCAAGTGGCCCAGGTTGAGCTGGCTGGCGTGTTGGCTGGTGGCAAGCTGGGTACGCAACTGGCTTGGCGTGTCGTCAAACACCAGTTGGTTAAAGCCTTGGCCGCCAAACTCTTTGGTTTTGAAGCCGCTGAGTGCGGCGGGGTTGGCCTGGCCGCCTGCGCTGTGGCTGTGGGGGCTGGCCCCGTGCCAAGCCGGGCTGTGGCCCGCACCCATGAGGTTGCCTTGGGCGCTGGGTTGGTGGTCTGCGCTGTGGGCAAAGACGCTGGTGTCGCTGTCTTGGTTCACCCCGCCAGGGCTGGGTGCAGTGCCGCCTTCACCCTGGCCGTTGTAAAGCGTGCCGGTGACGATGGGCCTGTCGATGTCGTTGTCCAAGAAGGTGACGATCACCTCTTGGCCGATGCGGGGGATGAACTGGGTGCCCATGCCCGGCCCGGCCGCACTTTGGGCCACGCGCACCCAGGTGCTGCTGGCACTGNAGCAGGCGTGCTAAAGCCTCAACCAGTGTCAAAACAGCGTGGTGATCCACGTTCTAGCTCCCAACTCCAAGAGTAAGCAGAGATGGTAGCAGGCACGGTGGGGGAGGGCGGTGGGGGGCAGGCACACCCCGATGGGGGATGACGCGGCCTGCCGAGCGGATATTGCAGCCCGAGAATGCGGTAAAACTCACCAACATTTGGAGCCTTCGCATGTCGACCACGCTGACCGTCAAAGGCCAAGTCACCATTCCCAAACCCATTCGTGATGCCCTGGGCCTCACGCCCGGCACGGCCGTGGCCTTTGCCGTCAACCGAGACGGCCAAGTGGTGTTGCAAAAGGCGGCCTCAGCCAAAGCCCGCAAGCCTCAGCCCGACCGCTTTGATTTGGCACGCGGCAATGCCGACGTGAAGTGGCGTACCCAAGAACTGATGGCGCTGCTGCGCGAGTGAGCCGCGGAGGCACGAGGCTGATTGAGCGCTGCATTGAGCATGGCAGCGTTCAGGCTGAGGTGTTCAAAGCCCCGTCCTTCGACAGGACGAACGGGGGAGCTCAGTACGCACGAGGGTGATCAGCACGAACGGGCGAGCGGGGTTGGTGAATTCAGGGGAGAGAGGGCTCCATGCGCTTCGGCAGGCCGGTCATCAAGCGGCCCGCACCGGCTGCCCCAGCGAGCGCAAGATGTCGCGCATGAAATCGGCCCGGGCGCGGGGCTCGGCGATCTCGCGCTCGATGCGCAGCTTGTCATTGCCCGCCAGTTTGACGTGGCGGTTTTTCTGCACCAGCTCAATGATGCGCATGGCGTCAATCGGCGGGTTGGGCTTGAAGGTGATGCTCATCAGGCGCGGTCCGGCGTCGATCTTCATCACCCCATAGGGCTTGGCCTGGATGCGCAGGCGGTGGGTGTCAAAAAGGGTTTGGCCTTGGGTGGGCAGCTTGCCAAAGCGGTCGGTGATCTCTTCAAGCAGCAGTTCCAAATGCTCAGGCCGCTCGGCGCTGGCCAGCTTTTTGTAGAGCGAGAGGCGGGTGTGCACGTCGCCGCAATAGGCGTCGGGCAGCAGGGCGGGGCTGTGCAGGTTGATCTCGGTGGTGGCGCCAAACACGGCGCTGTGGGGGCTGAGCAGGTCGGGCTCTTCGCCCTTTTTCAGGGCTCGCACGGCTTCGCTCAACATTTCGTTATAGAGCTGGAAGCCCACCTCCATCATATTGCCGCTTTGGTGGTCTCCCAGCACCTCACCAGCACCGCGAATCTCCAGGTCGTGCATGGCGAGGTAGAAGCCAGAGCCCAGCTCTTCCATCTCTTGTATGGCCGTCAGGCGCTGGCTGGCTTGCTTGGTCAGGCCCTCAACATCGGGCACCAGCAGATAGGCATAGGCCTGGTGGTGGCTGCGGCCCACGCGGCCACGCAACTGGTGCAACTGGGCTAGGCCGAATTTGTCGGCCCGGGCCATGATGATGGTGTTGGCGCTGGGCACGTCAATGCCCGTCTCGATGATGGTGGAGCACAGCAGCACGTTGTGGCGCTGACCGGTGAACTCGCGCATCACCCGCTCCAGCTCGCGCTCGGGCATTTGGCCGTGGGCCACGGCAATGCGGGCCTCGGGCACCAGCTCTTGCAGCTTCTGGCGCCTGTTCTCGATGGTCTCGACCTCGTTGTGCAGGAAGTACACCTGCCCACCGCGCTTTAGCTCCCGCAGCACGGCCTCTCGGATGGTGCCGCTGCTTTCGCTGCGCACAAAGGTTTTGATGGCCAGGCGGCGCTGCGGCGCCGTGGCGATCACACTCAGATCGCGCAGGCCCTCCAGCGCCATGCCCAAGGTGCGGGGGATGGGTGTGGCGGTCAGGGTCAACACATCCACCTCGGCGCGCATGGCTTTGATGGCCTCTTTGTGACGCACGCCAAAGCGGTGTTCCTCGTCGATCACCAAGAGGCCCAGGCGCTTGAACTTGACATCTTTGGACAGCAGCTTGTGCGTGCCCACCACGATGTCGATGGTGCCGGCCTCCATGCCTTCCAGCGCGGCCTTGACCTCTTTGGGCGTGCGAAAGCGGCTCAGCTCGGCCACCTTGACGGGCCACTTGCCAAAGCGGTCCACGATGGTTTGGTAATGCTGCTCGGCCAGCAGCGTGGTGGGCGCCAAGATCGCCACTTGCTTGCCGCCATGCACCGCCACGAAGGCGGCACGCAGCGCCACCTCGGTCTTGCCAAAGCCCACATCGCCGCACACCAGCCGGTCCATGGGCTTGGGCGAGATCATGTCTTGGATCACGGCGTGGATAGCCGCCCGCTGGTCGGAGGTTTCTTCAAAGCCAAAGCTGGCCGCAAAGGCTTCGTAGTCGTGCGGCGAGAAGCGGTGGCTCATGCCCTCGCGCGCAGCGCGCAGGGCATAGAGGTTGAGCAACTCGGCGGCAGTGTCGCGCACTTGCTCGGCGGCCTTGCGGCGTGCCTTTTCCCACTGGCCTGAGCCCAGGCGGTGCAGTGGGGCTTCATCGGCGCTCACGCCCGTGTAGCGGCTGATCAGGTGCAGTTGGCTGACGGGCACATAAAGCGTGGCGTCGTCGGCGTACTTGAGGTGCAGGAACTCGCTGGCGCCATCCGTGCCGCCGCTCAAGTCAATGTGGACCAAGCCCTACCGGTAGGGCACGTTGGAGCCCATGGGAAAGAGGTCAATCAGCCCGCCGCGCACGGCATATTCACCGGGCGAGACGACTTGGCTCACATGGCTGTAGCCCGCCAGCGTCAACTGGCTCTTCAGCGCTGCTTCATCCAGCTTGGCCTTTTGCTTGAACTGAAACGTGGTGCCTGCCAGAAAGCTGGGCGGCGCCAAGCGGGTCAGCGCCGTGGTGGCGGGCAGCACCACCACATCCACTTCACGCTGGTGGATGCGCCACAGCGTGGCCAGTCGCTCCGAGATCAGGTCTTGGTGCGGGCTGAAGGTGTCGTAGGGCAGGGTTTCCCAGTCCGGGAAGATGGCCACCCGCAGGCCCGGCGCAAAGAACGGCAGTTCTTCGGCCAGGCGCTGGGCGTCGGCGGGCTCGGCTGTCATCACCACCAGGGTGCGCTGCTCGGCCACCCGCGCCTGCGCCATCTGGGCCAACAGCAGCGCGTCGCCCGAGCCGATGGGGCGGGGCAGGGTGAATCGTTTGCCTGGGGCGATGACGGGCAGTTGCATGAAAAGCGTGGGGCAGAAATGACAACACGCCCCCGGCCTGAGTGCAGGGGGCGCATCAAAGCTGGGGATTCTAGAATCTCCCACCTATGACCACCTATTCTGTGGGGGCCGAGCCCCGTTGTTTTGCGCTGGTGCCCTGTGCGGGCACTGGCAGCCGTGCAGGCACCTTAGGCCCAAAGCAGTATCAGCCCGTGGGCGGCCAGCCGCTGGTGGCCCACACCTTGCAAGCCCTGGCCAAAGTGCCGCGCATCGCCGCCACCTTGGTGGTGCTGGCACCGGACGACATTCAGTTTGAAGAAGACTTAGAAGCGGGCGAGACCGAGCATCTATGGCTGGCCAAGGTGGGCGGTGCCACCCGGGCCGAGACGGTGGCCAATGGCCTGAATGAGCTGCGCGCCCGTGGCGCCCAACCCCAAGACTGGGTGCTGGTGCACGACGCGGCCCGCTGCCTGCTGCGCCCCGAATGGGTGGACCGGCTGATTGACGCCTGTTGGGACGACGAGGTCGGCGGCCTGCTCGCCTTGCCCCTGGCCGATACCCTGAAAGCCGAGGAGCCGGGCACCGAGCGCATCACCAGCACCCTGGACCGCACGGGCAAATGGGCCGCGCAAACGCCCCAAATGTTCCGTCTGGGCCTCTTGGCCCCAGCCTTGGCCTTTGCCGGTGAGCAAGTGACTGACGAAGCCAGTGCCGTCGAGCGCCTGGGCCACAGCCCAAAGCTCGTGCGCGGCGACTATGAAAACTTCAAAGTCACCTGGCCGGGCGACTTTGCACTGGCTGAGCGCCTGCTGGCCAGCCAACAGCGCGGCCCCGAAGTGCGTGCCTTTGTGCCGGCTAAAGACTTTGCCCAGTCCCAGCGCTTTTACGCCGACCTGGGCTTTAGCCAAGAGTTTGCTCATGGCGATATCGCTGGCTTCCGCTGGGGCCAAACGGCCTTCTTGCTGCAAGACTTTTTTGAACCCCAACACGCCCACAATTTCATGATGCACCTGATGGTGGACGACCTCCACGCCTTCCATGCCCAGCTGCTGCGCAAAGGCATTGCCGCGCAGTACGGCGTGAAGATCAGCGGGCCCGAGCAGCGCCCCTGGGGCCTGCTGGACATGACCCTGCACGACCCCAGCGGCGTGCTGTGGCGGGTGGCGCAGCGGATGGAGTGAGCTTCGGCACCAGTCGCCGCTATACTTGTATAGCAAAGGAGAATTGCCATGCTTGCCATTCGACTGACCCCGGACATTGAGTCACGGCTTAATCGGCTGACCAAAGAAACCGGACTGACCAAGACCGCTCTGGCCAGAGAGGCCATCTTGGAGCACCTCGACGATCTAGAAGACTATTACTTGGCAGAGGCCCGCGCGCGCAAGGGACGCAAAGCCATTCCACTGGCTGACGTGGAGCGTGAACTTGGCCTGGCAGATTGAGTTTGATCCCGAAGCACTGAAGGATCTCAAAAAACTCGATCGTCCTATTCAGATCCGCCTAGTGGCTTTTCTGAAAGACCGACTCTCAGCTTTGGCCGATCCCCGCAGCATCGGTGAGCCCTTGTCTGGTGCCAAGCTGGGCAACTACTGGAAGTACCGAGTGGGTGATTGGCGCATGATTTGCGACATCCAAGACCAGCGCATCGTGGTTCGCGTGCTGCGCGTGGGCAATCGGCGTGAGGTGTATCGCTGAGGTACTTCTCCATCGCCGCGATGCGGTGCGTGCGGCGGTGCCGGGTCCAAAAACAAGCGGCAGTTAGTAGCCAGCCGAATAAAGCTGGCCACCAACCATGGGTTGCAAGCTGAAGCGTGCGCCCTGACTGGCGGCGAACAAGGCGGTGTTGACCCAAGCCAGCGCAGCCGTATGGTGAGGGTGGTCGCTGAGCGAGGCCGCGAGCAGCACATTGACATCGGGTGTCATCGTGGGCCGTCAGTCAACTAGCGTCCGCAGCGTCTAACAAAGCTTTGTTGCCGGGAGGGTTGATGCCGGCCATTAAGCCGCTGCGCCCGGCGTAAATGGGCAGCTTGACCGCCTTTGGTTTGACATGTGCCTTGCCCAGGCGCAGTTGCAGCCCCTCTTCAACCAAACGAGTCAGCGTCGTCTTTTGTTCAACCGCCAAAGACTTGGCTTGCTGCACCAGCGCATCGTTCAGAACCAAGGTGGTTTTCATTCGACAGCCTCTTTCATACAGATTTCTGTGTTTTAGGCTTGCGCACTGTAAGCATCAATCGGTTTGCCGCTACGCCTTCCTCAGCGGCGAGCCGAGGAATGCCTTTGCGTCAATGGCACCAAGGAGCGCCATGCTCCCAGTGCAAAGGAGACCTGGCATGCTCACCATCTGCCCGACCCCGGACCTAGAGCTGCGGCTCAATCGCCTAGCCAAAGAAGCGGGATGGACCTAGACTGCTTTGGCCAGACAGGCCATCTTGCAGCCTCTCGACGATTTGGAAGCGGATTACTTGGCTGACGCTAGAGCTCGCAAGGGGCGTAAGGCAAATGTCTTATGTGCTCAATCCAGATCACTCCGTGAATTGAGGCCTGAATGTCTGAATTGAAGTCGCTGCTATTGCGGTTTGATAGTGCCCTGGAGCGGTTCTCACCAGGCTTGCTGGCAAGTCTGCCTGGCCCGGTCTCAGACATCGATCTGCAAGCGCTGGAGGCTGGGCTGGGCTTCCCTCTACCCGATGAGATTAGGACTCTGCTTGATCACCATGATGGCAGCGGCCAGCACTGTGTCTTTGCTGCGGGATTTCCTTATCGCATGCTGTCGGCCCGCGAGATGCTCGACACTTACTACAAGGAAGTCAGGCTGTTTGAGGCGCGGTATCAAGAACGACTGCGTGAAAGGTGCCTACCGAATCCTGAGTGGGTGAGCTCCCATCCGTTTGTGGACTGGAAGTTCCACCCAAGCCGCCTGTCGATTGGCCGAACGATCATGGGAGATTCCTTTGTTTGGGATGGTCTGCCCGGCGGGATAGGGGCAGTTGGCCAACTGCTGGAGGTCTCTAAGTATGGGGAACTCGGTCTGGCGGCCGGGAGCCTGACCGAGTACCTGACGGCACTGCTGGATCAAGTCGATCGAGGCCTGGTGATCTGGTCTGGCACGGACCAAGAGCCGTTGGGCTGGCGATCCGGTGTTGACCTAGAAATCACCAACGTTTGGGACCTGCTTCCGCAGTATCGAAAGTATGGAAATGTCCTTGGATGAGATGCGTGCCTTTTGGGCAAAGTTTGATCGTGTGGTCGCTGTTCATGCACCTGATCTTTTTGAGCAGATGGCTCCCCCGGCAGGGATAGACGACATCGTGGCCACGGAGCGGGCGCTTGGCTTCGCGCTGCCCCCCATCCTTAGAAGCAGTTACGCACACCACAATGGATCAGGCGATGCCTGGTTCTTCCCGGGCGCATACGGCACTTGGTGCCCGATTGCAGAATTGCCGACTTTGTATGCCAGTATCCCAACTACATCGGTTCGAGTTAAGCGTCACCGGGGTACTGGCGCTCGGATAGATGATGAATGGATCCAGAACAATCTATTGCAACCCTGGCCATAGATGTTGGCTCGGTTACCTGCACAACTGAGTGCAGATTGCTTGCGGGTGCCCGGCGGTTCATTCAGTGCCAATTTTCTAGCTCTATGACGCCGCTTGACAGACTCAGCTCGGCCTCGCTAGATTGCTGAAATCTTCAACAACACAGGCTCCGCCATGAGGATCATGACCTTCAGCGTGCCCGAAGAAGTGAAGAAGGCCTTTGACCAGACTTTTGCCGGGCATAACCACAGCGCGGCAATGACCGAGCTTTTGAAGGACGCTATGGCCCAGCAAGCCCTGCACCAAGCTCGCCAAGCGGCGGCCCAGCGGCTACTGGGCCGTTTGGCACATGCGCCAGTCACCAGCGCGGAAGACCTAGCCCGGGCGCGGTGTCTGGTCCGGGCTTGAGCGTGGCGAGCCCCACCTCACTCCCGCAGTGGGTGCTGGATGCTGGCCCGCAAAGCGTCGGAGACTATGCTGCAAGATTGGGCGGACTTGATGGCCTCGCACCTGTCTGTAGAAGGCGACGCCGCCTTGCTGGCTGAAGCCATGGCGCTGGCCCAGCACTTGGACCCCCACCTATTTGACACCCTCTATCATGCCCTGGCCTTGGCCGCCCCTGTTGCAGTGCCGCTGACAGCCGATGGCAGCATGGCGGCGCGTCTGGGCAACCTGGAACGCCTGCAACACTACTCTCTGACTGGACCGTGATGACCCTTGCCCACTCTTCTTTGTTGAATATCCGCATCGGTGAAGGCTGGGATACCCATGCTCTGGTGGTAGGCCGCCCCTTGGTGCTGGGCGGCATCACCATCCCGCACAGCCATGGGCTCTTGGGCCACTCTGACGCTGACGCGCTGCTGCATGCCATCACCGACGCGGTGCTGGGCGGTGCGGGCCTGGGCGATATTGGGCGGCACTTTCCGGATACCGCGGTCGAGTTCAAAGGCGCAGATTCCGCCGTGTTGCTGGCCGAGGCCATGCGCCGCGTGCGCGCTGCGGGCTGGCAGGTGGGCAATGTGGACTGCACCATCGTGGCCCAAGCGCCCAAGATGGCGCCGCACATTGCGGCCATGCAGGCACGCATTGCTGAGGTGCTGGGGGTGGCGGTGAGCCAAGTGAACGTGAAAGCCAAGACGGCCGAGAAGATGGGGCCGGTGGGCGAGGGCAGGGCGATAGAGACGCGGGCGGTGTGCTTGTTGGTGCCTGCTGAGAGTTGAGAGATTCACCCGCCTTTCATGGGCATTCCGTATTGTGGTGAATAGCGCATTAATGAGGGGAAGCGATCACCTCTTGTGCTAGGGGCGTGACCAAGACTCTGCGGTCATCAACAGCGCGCCAGCCCAAGCGGCAGCAATGCTTTGATGGTCTGCGCTGAGGCTTTTGGCAATCCAAACAGTGCCTTGTGGTCTTGCTGTGACAGTGGCCACAACCTCGTCGCCGACCAGTAACTCCAAAGCCCGTGCACCGAGCTTGAGTGGGTTACCGTTTGGAAGGACGGCGACCACTTTTGAACCTATGCGCTGCCGAACTTGCCAGACATCTCCTTGAGGTGAGGTTAGAACCCCCAAAACTTGATCTGGTTTGTTGTCCCCCTGCGCTGAGACGCGCCAAACCATTTGCCATGATCCAGCGCCCTCGCTCGGAATCAGCTCAGCTCGGGTGACCGTTTCTGACGCCAAGTCCTCGCGAAAAAGGCTACGGATGATCTTGGCATGGCGAATGGGCGCGCCATCGATACGCATGTCCGTCAACCAATCCAAAGGGTCCGAGCGACTGATTTTGGAGGCCTCTTCGATCTGAATCGTCCACTTGTGGGAGTCTTCTCTCATGAGGTTAAAGGCTGTGCGCAAGCGCCGCTCCTTCGACTCAACCCCGTTACGGATGCTGGTTTGACTCCGGACTTCTGTGGCGCGCTTCGACTTGGAGGCCAGATAAGGCCCGAAACGTAGATTCTGGTCAGGCATCCATCCTGTGTCACCAGATACGGGCATGGGCTCGGATTGCGCCTGTAGAGACGGTGCAATCTCCATTGGTGGCAATGGCACCTTTTCCGAGCCCTGAGCGCCATGTGCCATGAAGAAGGCACTGAGGATGGCCAAGGCACTGAGCTTCAGTGGAATGTGGTTCTTGCTCACGCGTTACTCCTGTATGAATTCTTCTAGCCTATGGGTGCTTTGTGACCAGGCCTTCGAGGCTGTGTAAAGAATCTAAGCATGCGTGCAGCGGTGCAGCGATGGGAAAGATCGCGAAATTAGTTGCTCAGAGAGACGGAACAATCATCGCCCGAAGATTTTCTACGAGGGCCGTTCAGTCTGCTCTCTTCAAGCGGATGTGCGCCACCAAGCCGGTATCGCGCGCATTGGCCAAGGCCAAGTCGCCGCCGATGCGCTGCAAGGCTTTCTTGACGATGGCCAAGCCCAGCCCGGCACCGGTGGCAGCGGTGCGGGCGGCGTCACCCCGGAAGAAGGGCGTGGTGAGTTGGTCCAGTTTTTCGGGGGCCACGCCTTGGCCGTAGTCGCGCACGGTGACGATGACGGTGTCGCCGGCCTGCACATGGCTCACCTTGACGCGGGCAATGCCGGTCTCGGGCGTGCGGCCGTAGCGGCGGGCGTTTTCAAACAGGTTGGAAAATATGCGGGCGAGTTCGGTCTCGTCGCCTTGCACCATCAGCGCAGGGGGCAACTTCAGGCTGATGCGGATTTGTGTGGTGTCGCGGAAGGCCGAGGCCTCGCGCTCGATGACGGGCACCAGGTCGACCTTGAAGATGCGGGTTTCATCGGGCCGCGCATAGTCCATGAACTTGTCGATGATGGCGTCGAGCTGGTCGATGTCTTGCGCCATATTGCGACGGGCTTCTTCGTCATAGACGCTGATTTCCGCCTCTAGGCGCAGGCGGGCCAGCGGGGTGCGCAGGTCGTGGCTGATACCGGCCAGCATCACCGCGCGCTCTTGCTCCACCTTGGCCAACTCCCGGGCCATGCGGTTGAAGCCCATGTTGACGGTGCGAATCTCGCTGGTCAGCGTGGTTTCGTCCAGATGAGACTCAAACTCGCCTTCACGGATACGGCTGGCCGCAAAAGAGAGTTCTTGCAGGGGCCGGTTGATCAGCCGCGCAATGGCCACCGAGCCCAAGATGGTGGCGGTGAAGGCAATGCCCACCCAGATCAACCAGGTGTCGATCTGCATTTGCTGGTGCAGGCGCGAGGCATCGGCCTGCAGCCAATAGGGCGAGCGCTCGATCTCAAAGCCTATCCAGAGGCCGGGCTTGCCGTTCACGCTGCTGGCAATCACCACTTCTTTGCCCAAGCGGGTGCGCAGGTCGGCGGCCACCAAACGTGTGAAGCGGTCGGTCTCGAAGGGCTCCCACTGGTCGGTGGGGCCGCGCGGGCGCAGGCTCACGCCTTCTTGCTCGCTCATGGTTTTGACGGCCGCCACGCGGTTGATGGGGTCGGCATAGCGCAGCGCGGCGCTGGAGAGGTTCACCAAGCTGGCAATTTGCTGCGCGGCTTGCACGGCACGCGGCTCAAACTCCATCTGCCTCAGCGTTTGCACCCACGCGGCAATGCCGCCGCCCAGCAAGATGGCCAGCAAGAAAAAGGTGCGCCAGAAAAGGTTGAGCGCAAAAGGCGTCCGGTTGGACGCCTTGCTGCGGGAGGGGCTCTTCTTGGGCTTGACCAGGGGGCGCGAGGGGGGCGGCGAGCCCGTGCTGAGACTCATTCCAAATCCAGGTCAGGGATGGAGGAGTGCGTCAAGCGTTGTCGCCGGGCACAAAGACATAGCCCACGCCCCACACGGTTTGGATGTAGCGGGGGTTGGAGGGGTCGGGCTCCAGCATCTTGCGCAGGCGCGAGATCTGCACGTCGAGCGAGCGGTCGAAGGGCTCAAACTCGCGGCCACGGGCCAGTTGCGCCAGCTTGTCGCGCGAGAGCGGCTGGCGCGGGTGGCGCACCAGGGCCTTGAGCATGGAGAACTCGCCGGTGGTCAGCGTGATCTGCTCGCCATTGCGGGTGAGGCGGCGCAGCGAGAGGTCAAACTCAAACGGGCCGAAGGTGACGACCTGCGGGTCTTTGGCGGGCGCACCAGGGGCCTCGGGGGCCGGGCGGCGGCGCAGCACAGCATGGATGCGGGCCAGCAGCTCACGCGGGTTGAAGGGCTTGGGCAGGTAGTCATCAGCGCCCACTTCCAGGCCCACGATGCGGTCCACATCTTCGACCTTGGCGGTGAGCATGATGATGGGCGTGGTGTCGGCGGCGGCGCGCAGGCGGCGGCAGATGGAGAGGCCGTCTTCGCCAGGGAGCATCAGGTCCAGGACGATGAGGTCGATGGTCTCGCGCGTCAGCAAGCGGTTCAGCGCCTTGGCGTCTTCGGCCAGCAGCACTTCAAAGCCCTCTTGGGTGAGGTAGCGGCGCAGCAGGTCGCGGATACGGGCGTCATCATCGACAACGACGATGCGGTCTTGGCGGGCATTGCTGTTGGCGTTCATCCCAACTCCTGAATTTGTAACAGACGCCATTCTGGCGCGTCAGGCCCCGGTTTTTGAAGGGAGTGCGCTCTGTTACAAAACAATTCTTCTGCTGGGTGCCCCAATTTGGCAAGCAGTGCGCGTCATCGACAGGCCCACACGGTGCGTTGAGCGGCGATGACATACACATCTTCCCCATTACGTAACCGCCGCGCAGCCAGTGTGCTTGTCGGTGCTTTTTCAGCGTTGTTGGCCTCGGCGGCCTCGGCTCAGGCCGTGGCCCCGCAGCCGCAAGGTGTGCTGAACCTGGTGGCCACGGCCACGCTAGACGTGCCCAAGGACTGGATGACCTTGGTGCTGTCTGTCAGCAAAGAAGGCGCAGATGCCAACGCGGTGCAAAACCAACTCAAGCTGGCCGTTGATGCGGCCCTGGGTGAAGCACGCAAGCAAGCGAGGCCTGGCCAATTGGAGGTGCAAACGGGCGCGTTCTCCATCTACCCACGCTACAACACCAAGGGTGTGATCAATGGCTGGCAGGGCAGCACAGAGGTGCAGATTCAAGGCCGAGACATGACCACGATAGGCCAGCTCACCGGCAGGATCACCAGCATGACGATTGCCAGCGTGAACTACAGCGTCTCGCGTGAAACCCGCGAGAAGATGGAAGCCGAGGTCACGGCAATGGCCATTGCCCGCTTCAAAAACCAAGCGCAGTTGCAGGCCCAGGCCTTTGGCTACGGCGGCTACAGCTTGCGTGAGGTCTCGGTGGCCTATGACGCGCCCGACGGTGGCCACCCGGTGATGATGGCCGACATGCGCATGGCCAAAGCTGAAGCCGCCCCCGCCATGCCGGTGGAAGCGGGCAAGGGCAGCATCAGCGCCACCGTCTCGGGCAGCGTGCAGTTGAAGTAAACCCAGGGTGCCATTACGTCGCCTCGATCAGCTTGCGCGGTCGAGGCGCACGGGCTTACTGGGCGACCCAGCCGCCATCCATATTGATGGCCGTGCCGCGCAGGTTGTTGGCGGCGGGTGAGCACATGAAGATGGCCATGGCGGCCAGCTCTTCCGGCGTGGTGAACTGCTGCGAAGGCTCTTTCTCAGCCAGCAGGCGGCGCTTGGCCTCGTCATTGCTCACACCGTCGGCTTGGGCGCGGGCGTCGACCTGCTTTTGCACCAGGGGGGTCAGCACCCAGCCGGGGCAGATGGCATTGACCGTCACCGGGGTGGTGGCGGTCTCCAGCGCCACGGCCTTGGTAAACCCAATGATGCCGTGCTTGGAGGCCACGTAAGCCGACTTGTTGGCTGAGGCCACCAAGCCATGCACCGAGGCCACATTGATGATGCGGCCCCAGCCGCGGGCCTTCATGCCCGGCAGCGCCAAACGCGTGGTGTGGAAGGCCGAGCTCAAGTTGATGGCGATGATGGCGTCCCACTTCTCAGCGGGGAAGTCATCCACCGGCGCCACATGCTGAATGCCGGCGTTGTTGACCAGGATGTCCACCGCGCCAAACTCGGCCTCGCAGGCGCGCACCATGGCTTCAATCTCGGTGGGCTTGGTCATGTCCGCCCCGTGGTAGCTGACGCGCACACCGTGGGCTTGGCCCGCTTGGCTGACCTCGGCCTTGGCGGCCTCAATATCGCCAAAACCATTGAGCATCACATGGGCACCTTGTTCGGCCAGGGCACGGGCCATGCCGAGGCCAATGCCACTGGTGGAACCAGTAACGAGCGCGGTTTTTCCTTTGAGCATGCAGAAATCTCCTGAAGGGGTTGCTACAGTGATTATCCGCACAGCTTGCTTGAAGGACGCTTGCAGGCGTCTTAACTCCTATGAACGCACCTACCCAGCCCCGCCAACACTTTGTGCAATGCCTCAATGCGCGGGGCTTGCACCGCATGGCCTACACCGAGTGGGGCGACCCGGCTAACGACAAAGTGTTGGTCTGCGTCCACGGTTTGTCGCGCCAGGGGCGGGACTTTGACGTGCTGGCCCAAGCCATGAGTGCCGAGTACCGCGTGGTGTGCCCCGATGTGGTGGGGCGCGGCCACTCCGATTGGCTACCCGACCCCATGGGCTATGCCATTCCGGCCTATGTGGCGGACATGGTGACCCTGCTGGCGCGCTTGAATGCCCGCACTGTGCATTGGGTGGGCACGTCGATGGGCGGGCTGATCGGGCTGGGCGTGGCGGCACTGCCAAAGTCCCCCATCCAGAAACTGGTGCTCAATGATGTGGGGCCGCGCATAGAGGCCGTGGCCTTGCAGCGCATTGGCCAATACCTGGGCCTGCCCGTGCGGTGGCAGACCGAGGACGAAGCGGCTGATGCGCTATGGGCCATCTCCCAGGGCTTTGGGCCGCACAGCCGGGAGCAATGGCTGGCGTTGACCCGGCCACAGTTGCGGCCCGATGGCGACGGCTTCAAGCCGCACTATGACCCGGCCATTGCCGTTCCTTTCAAAGCCGTGACGCCAGAGTTGGCGGCTCAGGGCGAGGCCATGCTGTGGTACAGCTATGAGCAACTGCGCTGCCCGACCTTGTTGATTCGCGGCGGCCAGTCCGACCTACTCACAGCCGAAACCGCCCAAGCCATGACCCAGCGCGGCCCTCAAGCCGAACTGGTGGTGTTTGACGAGGCCGGCCACGCACCCACCTTGGTACAAGCCCACCAAGTGGCGGCGGTGCGGGAGTTTTTGCTGAGACCATGAAGAGCGATGCCGCTTTGAGCAGCCCCGCAGCGCCCATCGTGGCGCTGGCGGGTGACATGCTGCGCTCTGAAGGCCGAACAGCCCATGCGAGCAATGCAGCGGCCGCTGAGGCAGCCGCGCGTGCGGCAGTGGAAGAGGGCCAAGCCGCGCTGTTGCGCGCCCAACAGTTTGCCGAGCCTTTGCTGACCGGCCAGGCCCTGGATACCGGGGAAGATGCCTATGCACATGCCAGCGCTGTGGCGGACATTTTGCGAGCCATAGGCGGCGCGCCCAGCTTGCAGGCTGCGGCTTACCTGGTCTATGCCGGAGACTTTTTGCAGCGGCCTGAGGATGTGATTGAGAAGGCGTTTGGACCCTCCTACGCCAGCTTGGTGACCCTGACCCGCAAATTGGTGCAAGCCCAGCGTGCCGCCCGCGAAGCTCAGGTTGATGAAGAACTGCAAGCCCAGCAAACCGAGCGGGTGCGCAAGATGCTGCTGGCGTTTTCGCGCGATTTGCGCGTGGTCCTCTTGCGCTTGGCTTCGCGCTTGCAGACCTTGCGCTGGTACGCCGCCACGCGGCGGCCTTGCCCCGGCGCATTGGCCGATGAAACCAGCAAGGTCTTTGCCCCCCTGGCCAACCGCTTGGGCATTTGGCAGATCAAGTGGGAGATGGAAGACCTGACCTTCCGCTTCCAGCACCCAGACGACTACAAGCACATTGCCAAGCTGCTGGCAGAAAAGCGTGTGGAGCGGGAAGCCAGCGTGGAGGCCGTGCGCAGGCAATTGGCGGCAGACCTGCAAGCCCATGGCGTGCCTGCCGTGGTGCATGGGCGGCCCAAGCACCTCTACAGCATCTGGAAGAAGATGCAGGGCAAGCGGCTGGACTTTGAGCGCGTGATGGACGTGCGTGCGCTGCGGGTGGTGGTGGCAGACGTGCCAGCCTGCTATGCCGCGCTGGCCCGCGTCCACGAGCGTTACCTCGTGGTGGAGGGCGAGTTTGATGACTACATCGCCCGGCCCAAGCCCAATGGCTACCGCTCTTTGCACACCGTGGTGCGGGGGGATGACGGCCGGGCCATTGAGGTGCAGATTCGCACCCAAGAGATGCATGAACATGCCGAGTACGGCGTGGCTGCTCACTGGGCCTACAAGGAGGCCGGAGCCAAGGGCTATGCAGGGGTGAGCGCGGCGGGCGACTATGAAGGCCGCTTGAGCGAGGCCCGCAAGGCCGTGCTGCGCCAGTTGTTGGCCTGGGAGCGTGATTTTTCAGGCCAAGCTGTGTCGGCCGAAGGGGCGGCGCTGGACGACCGCATTTATGTCTTCACACCCCAAGCCACGGTGATTGAGTTGCCCGCCGGGGCAACGCCGGTGGACTTTGCCTATGCGTTGCACACTGACCTGGGGCATCGCTGCCGTGGGGGCAAGGTCGATGGGGCCATGGTGCCGCTGTCCACCCCCTTGGCGAACGGCCAGACCGTGGAGGTGGTGACAGTCAAAGAAGGCGGCCCCTCACTAGACTGGCTGAACCCTGAACTGGGTTTCCTGAAGAGCCCCCGCGCGAGGGCCAAGGTCCGGGCTTGGTTCAATGCACAAGCGCAAGCCAGCACCATTGGCAAGGGCCGCGAACTGGTGGAAAAGCTCTTGCAGCGCGAGGGCAAAACAGCGCTCAAGCTGGACGACCTGGCCAGCCAGTTGGGCTTTAAAGATGCCCAAGCCCTGTTTGAAGTGGTGGGCAAGGACGAATACTCTCTGCGCAACATCGAGCAGTTGCTGCGCCCACCAGAGCCAGCGGTTGTGGAGGACGAGCTTCCGCTGTTCAAGCGCAAAGCCGGGCTCGCACAACGCGTGCCTGGCGGGGTGCTGGTGGTGGGGGTGGAGAGCCTGTTGACCAACTTGGCCAAATGCTGCCGCCCAGCGCCACCCGACGCCATTGGCGGCTTTGTGACGCGCGGGCAGGGCGTGGCCGTTCACCGCAGCGAACCAGCAGCCAGACCATTCTGAGCTTCAAAGGAACAGGCTTGAGCGACACCATGGGGACCTCGCTGGACAACGTCCGCGTTTGGGCCGATGGCATTCCTACACCGCCCCCGATCCCGGAGCCCACAACCTTGGCCCTGATGGTGACGGGCTTGGCAGCCTTGGCCGCCCGTACGCGTCGCCAACAAAAAACGAGCTGATTGGCGATAGCACCCAAAAATTGGCTATACTGAGAGGCTCAGCAGGCGCGTAGCTCAGTTGGTTAGAGCACCACCTTGACATGGTGGGGGTCGTTGGTTCGAATCCAATCGCGCCTACCAAATTCGGTAGGGAAATCAAGGACTTGGCGGTGTCGCCAGGTCCTTTTTCTTTGGCGGTACCAAAAAAGTACCAAAAACCGGGTCCGCTGATGGTGCACGGCCGACGGCCCGAGCAGTTGAAGAAATCAATGGCGGGTAGAGCGCGGGGCGTGTTGACATAGGCTGCCATTGAGTCGACGCATTCAGGGGCTGACCGCCCGCGGTGGCACCAGGCGGGCGCTGGTGGCTCTTGGCTGTCTTCCAGCCGTCCTGGATTCATCGCTGTGTTTGACGAGATAAGTCCGCTGTTGTCTCGTTGACCGGCTCGCGAGTTGCAGCAGTCATCGCAGGCTCCGAAGGCTGGCGACATGACTGACCGCTGATCGATCAAACGAAATTGGCCTTCCGACCCGTTGCGGTCATCGGCGAGCAAGAACTCATCGCCGATAAGCTGTCGCTCAACGTTCGAGCCATGCCTTCAAGGGCATGTTGGCTTGTGTTCAAGATCAGGCTTCACCGCTGCCGCCCGACTGCGCGTGCGCGGCCTCGGCCGTGTCCTGGACAAAGATCGTGGCAATGGTGGCGCTGACAATGCGCGCTGGGTCTTGTTGGCGTGTGCCAGTGCGCTGGCCATGAAGTGCACCCGGCAGCGCTGCGTGGTGCCAATGAGAAGCTTGACGGCCATCTTCAGGCCCACGGGCGGGTCAGAGATGACCAGCTTAGCCCCGCGCAGTCCGCGGCGCATCAGGCGACGCAGGTATTCCGTCCACAACCGCCCGATGCGTAGCCTCGAAGGTCGGCGCTTCGTGCCGTCACATTTGTCGGGCGCAGCCAATGAAATACGAGAAGACGATATTGGGGCCGTCCTGACCGCGGGAGGTGACGTTGTTCCGGTGCAAGGTGCCTGTTCGATCTGCTCTTCAGCGCAGCTTCGAGGGCTAGTATCGGTCACTCACGCACCGTGAAGTCGCCGCGCGGCGGCGGCGCGCCGTGGATGTACGCCCGTGGGATGAGACGCTCATCGATGGTAAGCTTATGCTGCTGAGCTCGGTGCAACTGGGGCGGGCCATAGCTCCGGCTATCCGCCAAATCGGTAACGGTCCGCGGCAGCCCCGGCTTGCGGCTGCCGGGCACGGCCGGGCGCAGGTCTGAGCGTGCTGCTTAAGATTGCCGTTGCCGAAGGTCGCAGTAGAGTAAACAGCATGGAAGCACCGGCGGCGCTTTGTGTGCATCGGAACAGTGTGGGGTCTCGGTGAAGCCCGCCGCTGCCGCAGGCCTGACGGTCTTTATCTCTTATGCCCGTACCGAGTCCCATTGGGCCTCTGAATTGGCGACGGCGCTAGAGGCTCAAGGCTTCGAGATCCTGATCGACCGACGCGACATCGTGCCGGGCGAGGACTGGCACCGGGAGCTCAGCGACTTCATCGCTCGGTGCGACACAGTGGCGTGGCTGGTGTCGCCTGCTTCGATGGCATCGACCTGGTGCCAGTGGGAACTGGAGCAGGTGACCCACCTGTCCAAGCGCCTAATCCCACTCCGAGTGGCGGCGTGTGACGTCGGAAACCTGCCCGGCCTGCTGGCTAGCATTCAGATCCTTCCCAGCGAAGGGCTCTTCAGTGTAGAGCGAGATCTGGATCGCCTGGTCGAGGTGCTGAAGACCGACAGGCAATGGGTACGACAGCACACCCGGCTGGCCGAGCGCGCAGCGCTGTGGAGTGCCGGTTCCCGGCATGAGTCACGCCTGCTGCGCGGCCATGAACTCCGGGAAGCCGAGTCCTGGGCCGAAGCCAGGCCCATGCAGGTGCCGGCACCGCAACAAGCGGTCATGGACCTGATCCTGCAGTCGCGGCGCGCCGGTACGCGCCGTCAACGAATAATCGTAGGCTTGGCTCTGGCGACTGCGGCGCTTTCGACTACGCTGGCCGGGCTGGCGGTTCAACAGCGCAATCGAGCCGTCGAGCAGCGGGCGGCTGCGCAGTTGAATCAGTCGCGCTACCTTGTGGACTTGGCCGACCGGCTCCAGGCCCAGGGCGACCACATGACGGCGCTGCTGGTGGCCCTGGAAGCTTTGCCAGATGCGAGGGCTGCCGATCCCTTGGTCAGTGGCCGCCCTTACCTGGACAGCGCCGAGGTTCAATTGGAGGTGGCACTGCGCCAGCACCGCGAAGTGCAGGTGCTAGTGGGACACCGCGGTGAGGTACACGCCGTCGCCATGACGCCGGATGGCAGCCGCGTGGTCACGGGTTCGTACGACGGAACGGTTCGGCTCTGGGACGGTCGCGCGGGCACGCTGCAGCAGACGCTGCGAGGTCATGGTGACAAGGTAGTGGCCGTCGCCGTCAGCGCCGACGGCGGTACGGTCTTCAGCGCCGGGCTGGATGGGCAGTAGTTGTTGTGGGACGCCCGTCGAGGGGTGGTGCTGCATGCCCTGCGCGGCCATAACGGCAGCGCCGATGCCGTGTCCCTGTCAGCGGACGGCACCCGTGCTGCATCCAGCGGCGCGGACGGTCGGGTGATGGTCTGGGAGGTGGGCCGCGGGGTCCTGTTGCGCACCCTGCGCGGGCATCGCGGCAGCGTCCTGGGCGTGGCCCTGTCCGCCACTGGCCATCGTGTCGTGTCGGGCGGCTCCGACCATGCGGTACGCCTGTGGGACGCGGAGTCCGGGCGTGTCCTGCGCGCCTATCCCACCAACCCGAATGCATCGATCCGGTCCGTCGCCCTGTCCGGCGATAACACGCGGGTCTTCGCGGCTAACTACGCCGGCACCGTCTACGCGTGGGAGCTGAAGACCGGGCGCCAGATCGCCACCTGGACCGACCCCGACGGCTGGAACGCTGCGCTGGCCACGGACTGGCGGGGTGAGCGCGCGGTCACGGTCAGCGGAACCTCTCCAGCACGGGTATGGAGCCTGGGCAAAAAGGCGCCGATCGCCACGCTCCACGCCGATGGCGGAGAGTTCCAGGGTGTGGCGATGAGCGCTGACGGAAACCAGGTCGTAACCGTGGGCGAGGACACGGTCGCCAGGCGCTGGGACGCTCGTCCCCAGGTGGATGGCATGGCCCTCCCGGGCCATCGGGAGGACATCTGGTCCATTGCAGTCGTGCCAGGGCGATCTATGGTGTACACCGCCTCCAGCGACCACACTGTCCGCTGCTGGGACCTGTCCCGCGGTCTCTCTTCCGGACCTGTGTTGTCCCATCCTGATATGGTCCGTAGCGTCGCCGTGAGCCACGACGGGCAGCGGGTGCTCACGGGTTCTGACGATCGAAAGGCCCGGGTTTGGTCTGCTGCAGGGAATGTGCTGCGCGAACTGGTTGGGCACGATGGCGAGGTCGCGCGCGCCATCTGGTCGGCCGACGAGTCCACGATCGCGACAGCTTCGGCGGATGGCACCGCCATCCTCTGGGATGCCGGCAATGGCGCACCACGCCATCGACTGAAAGGACATGGCGCTTCGCTGCTGGCCGTGGCCTTCAGCGCCGACGGACGCCAAGTGTTAACCGGTTCACAGGACCAAACCGCCCGCTTGTGGGATGTCGCTACCGGTGCGCTGCTGCAGACCTTTATCGGGCATGAGAACTTCGTGCGTGACGTNCGATGAACCAGCCGTCGCAGAGCGGTTCACTGTGCCTGGCGATCCAGTCCGCCGGTTTGTCCACGAAGAGGTCGTTGCGGTCCTGGGCGACGTATCGACACACCCGACCATAGGCTTGCATGGCAGTCGCCATATCGCAGCGCTTTTCAGGCAAGTCGGCCCACAGTCGCCTGAGCATCCCGCGGTACACGTCGAGCGCGCACCATGACGTCGTCCACCGGTGGTCGAACCTGAAGCCGGGGGAAAGGTATCGCCGACCGGACTGGGCGACGAGGCGAACTGGCTCGTCGGGCTTCGTGAGGATGTCCAATTGCGCGTACAGGTCCGCGCTTCTCCGGTCGTACTGTTCCAACAGGGCCGCTGTCGCACTCATCATTCGCTCGATGCTGCTCAGCTCTTCCAAGAGGATGTCGGGTGTGGCGGACATTGCCTACTCCTAGCCTTCAGGCAGTTGGGCCGACTCTGCGGCCGAGTTGGTTCAGTCGAGTCAAGAGCTTCGCGGGCACGTCCTTGCGCCTGTCGTTCAGTCGCAGCGGTCGTTCGAAGTCGGGGTGAACGTAGCGGACTTCGCCCGTGCGGCGGACCTGTTCAATGTGGCCACCGGCTTCCGGCCACAGGCGCTTCGCGAGGCGGATGTCCGAGGTGTGGGGATGAGTGTTCATGCAGCCCCCGCTGCCCGATTGGTCGGCGTGGATTCGAACATGTCGAGCGACTCCAGCAGTTCCCGTTCGTTGCGGATGCGTGCCTCGGTGTAGCAGAGACGGTCGCTATAGAAGCTCTCGCTGAGAGCAGTCAGGTTGCGTTCCTGATCCCACTTCTCGACTTCCTCAAGGATCCACTGTTGCTGGTCCCGATTCGACGGCTCGTAGCCGTCGATGTCCTGCTCGTGAAGCACGTCGTGCATACGACTTACCAGGTCGCGGGTGACGCGCGGGCGCTTGATCACGATGACCGCTTCGTAGAGGCGCTGGGTGAGGTAGGTGAGTACGCAGTCGAAGAAGGCGTCGCGCGGCACACCCTTGTCTGCGCACGTGGTGTTCAGTAGGTCAAGCGCTTTGTCGGACAGCATGACGGGGACCGGCCGCAGTTCCGCGTCGTCCGCTGCCCAGGTGGTGACCCAGTTCGCCTTTACCCAATGTGCGCCCGCGGCGTCACATGCCGTCATCGCGCCCAGCAGCCGCGTTTCCTCGGGGAGGATGCGGTCCAGCAGGTCGTCCCGCCTCAGCGACGCGGCCTTGCACTCGGCAGTGAACAACTCCCATCGCTTCTTGCGGACTCTGAAGGTGGTCTTGGGCATATGTGGCTTTCTGGATGCTCTGGACGAATCATCAATCCGTTTGGAATGTTTGTCAACTCCATATGGACTATTTTGAATGGAAAGGGGTGGTTGAGCTGGTCAAGGTCTGGCCTGAGAACCGGGACGGATGGACTTCCGCGCGAGACTCGGAGGACGAGACAGCCGCCTTGTGTCGGGGTATCGGAGGCTCCGCTGCGTGCTAAGCAGCGGGTGCTGACGCAGACGGGCGTGCCCCCGCTGACGCCGCGCCAGTCGCTGCGCTTTGTGGCACGTCGGCCGCTTCAGTCGCCGCTGCTCGTGATCGTGGGGCCGGCTGCGCTGCAGCCGCTGCGCCAGGCGAGCTGGCACATCGTCCGCGACGCTGCGCCGACTGCGGGGGAAAGGCAGCCCGTGCGCCAGTCACCCCACCGAGCTCCCCCCACGGCGCCTCCGTCAACCAGTGAGGGGGACTTGTGGGGGGATCTTCAAGCGGTGGGCCGGGAAACCGGCTCACTGCTTCGGCTGCGAGGAACACCACCCATCCCCAACCCCTTCCCTCAATGCCAAGGCAGGGAAGGGGCCCTGCCCACCCCCCGCCCGCCCGTGGGCGGGAGCGAGGTGAGTCCGAGCGAGAGGATCAGTTCTCAGGGAACCCGGATCGGGACCCGGCTGGTGGCTCTCGTTTGGAGATCGTCATGGCTCAAGTTTCTGTCATCCAGCGTCACGCGCACCTGGCCGGTCCCGTCAAGCTCGAATTCGTCAATGGCCGCGAAGGCAAGATCGCCAAGGCCGTGCTGACTGCGATCAGCAATACGCGGCGCGGTTCAGGCGAGCAGCGCGAGGAGGAATCCACCGCGATCCAGTGGACGCTGTGGGGCAAGCAGGCCGAGAACGCCGCCGAGTACCTGGGCAAGGGCTCGCACATCAACATCGTGGGTCGGCTGCGCAACAACAACTACGAGAAGGACGGCGAGACCGTCTACGGCATTGCGTTCACGGCCGAGGAAATCGACTACCTCGACAGCCGCGCCGAGTCCGAAGCCCGCCGCAATGGTGGCCCCGGTGCCGAAGGTGGCACGAGCAGCGCCGAGCGCTCCAGCACCCCGGCCGCGAGCCGAAAGCCCCGGGCCGCGCGTCAGCCGGCGCAGGCCGACGCCTGAACCCTCATCGGGTGGGCGTGATGCCGGTCAACACACCACCGAGCCGCGCCCGCCCATCGAACCGCAACCAACGATTGAAGGAAATCACCATGTACTCGACACCCGCCCTGGCGACCCGCTTTGCCCCGCACACCCGCGTGGTGCGTGGCGACCAGCCCCTGAGTGAAGATCAGATGCGCGCTGCGGCGCCGTCCATCTTCGCCGAGGGCAAGCACGCCAGCCGCTCCGAGCGCTACACCTACATTCCCACCATCGATGTCCTGCGCGGCCTGCGCAAGGAGGGCTTCGAGTCCTTCATGGTCGCGCAGGGGCAGAGCCGCGTCGAAGGCAAGGCGGAGTTCACCAAGCACATGATCCGCATGCGTCATGCGGGCCAAGTTCAGACCCGGCCTGAGGCGAACGAGATCATCCTCATCAACAGCCACGACGGCGCCAGCTCATACCAGATGCTCGCGGGCATGTTCCGCTTCGTTTGCTGCAACGGCCTCGCGGTGGGCGAGGTGGTGGAGGACATCCGCATCCCGCACAAGGGCAACATCCAGGGCGAGGTGATCGAGGGCGCGTTCCGTGTGCTCGACGAGTTCGAGGCGGTGGGCGAGCACACCGAGGCGATGAAGGCCTTGCAGCTGCAACCGGCCGAGGAGATGGCCTTCGCGACGGCCGCCCTGGCGCTGCGCTTTGGTGATCGCCGCACTGAGTCGGGCGACGAGTTGATGCCACCCCCGATCACTGTAGCGCAACTGACCCAAGCACGCCGGCCCGAAGACAACGGCCGCAGCCTGTGGACCACCTTCCAGCGCGTGCAGGAGAACGTGATCCGCGGTGGCCAGCCCGGCCGCAGCGCCCAGGGGCGCCGGTTGCAGACCCGGCCCGTGGGCAGCATCGACCGCGGCGTGAGCCTGAAGCGTGCACTGTGGATGCTGGCCGAGGAGATGCGCAAGCTGAAGGCCTGATCCAGGCCGACGCGCCAGATTCCGGCCTGAATCTGGCGCGTCCGAAAGCCTCGACCCGCCCGACGATCAGGCGGGGTCAACCTGACACCCGGTCGAGGAGCCACCCATGCCGTCCGATGACGTTCGAACCGCGCTCGCCCAACTCGATGCCCGTTCCCGCCAGGCCACCCAGGCCGGCGCGCTGGCCTGTGAGCGCCTGCTCAGACTGGCCGAGCAGGGCGACTCTGGCCAGATCCGGCGCATCGCCTGCTTCCTTGCTGCCACCTACAACGGCCGGGCCTTCCCGCTGGACCTGTACGAGCTTCGTGCCGTCGACGTCGCCGTCAGCGACGACATGCTGTGCTGCCTGGACGCGCTGCGCTGGGGCCGTGCCGACCTGCACACCCTGGTCCCCGACGGGGATGCCCGGGTGCGTGCGGTCAGACATTGCTGGCGCCGATGTCGACGACCGCGCTGTTGACGGTCTGCAGGTACTCCTGCAGGTCGGCGAACTGTGCGCCGCGCATCGTCTGGGTCTGCGCTTCGGTGGCGTTCAGGCTCTCCACGCAGATCAGGTCGGCGCCGGCTACGCGCGGCTGCAAGAGGTGGCGGGCGACAGTGGACTTGCCCACGTTGCCCGAGAAGTTGATGACGGCAATTTTCATCGATGTTCCTTTCGACGCATGAAGGGGTTGGCGATCTGGGTGGCCATGTAGGCCTTGGCGACGTCGTCCCCGCGTGGGCCGCCGACAAAGCTGGGCGAATCGGGGGCGATGGGCGCTGGTGAAGGGGTGGGGGCGCTGGCTGGCGCTTGGACTTCTGTTCGGTGGCGCCTTGAAGTTCGCTGCGGCGCTCAGTGGGTAGCGGCGGGCCGGGCGTCGCTCCACTGGTACACATCGGACCTGCGCCAGGCCACGGCCCGGTTGGCGATGCGCACCGGGCAGGGGAACCGTTGCTGCGCCACCAGGCGATAGATGGTCGAGCGGCCCAGCCCGGTCATTTTCATGACGGCCGGTAGACGCAGAAGCAGCGTCGGCGAGTCGTCGGCAGTGGTGCTTGTAGTGGCGGACGGGGCGGCTTGCATTGGGTTCCCCTGGGGAGGTCGATGAACGAACTCTAGTGGGAGATCGGCCGCGGTGCGGTGCTTGATTTGCCCCCGAATCACGCGGGGGGGATGGGGTCAGAGTCAACCTGGTGGGCGCTGGCCCGAACCCCAGCCCCCTCGGGGCGGATACGTCAGGCGAAAGGGCCATCCAGCCAGCCGATCCCTTCGATGGTTTTCGATGTCATCTCAGTCTCTTTCGAAGGGGTGCAACTTTGGGGGGTCGCTGGTCGCGCACGTTATCTGCAGTAGTATCAAAGCGGTCAAAGTGACGGTTCTGAGATCCGCAACATTCATCATCAATACTGTGGGCATCAGCACATGCGCTTGGTGAGTTCACCATATCCGCCACAGATCACTCCGGTGCACACTATGACAGCAACCGGTTTGTCCGGTCACCCGCTGTCTGGCACTCGGTCAAGGAACTTTGCTGTGTCAAGCATCTTCGAAGCGCTAGCCCCGCGTGGGCCGATCAAATCCGCCGACCAGCAATGGGACGTGTTTCTCAGCTACCGGTCTGTGAACCGACCTTGGGTGTTGCGCCTATATGACCAGCTGCGACACCTTGGCTACGAAGTCTTCATGGATCAGTTCGTCCTGACGACCAGCGGTGGGCTGAACATGCAGTTGGAGCAGCACCTTGAAAGGAGTTCTGCTGCAGTGTTAATTTGGTCTTCTCGCAGCGAAGAGTCGAAGTGGTGCGAAGACGAATATGCCGCCCTGCGAACTCTTGAGAAAACCAATAGGAGCTTTCGCTACGTCGTCGTCCGCGTCGACGATGTCGAACTTCCACTCATGGCGCAGGCCCATCTGTGGATCGACTTCAGCGCCCAACCGGACGGTCCCACAGGGACCGGCCTGCTGCGCCTGCTTCACGGGCTTCATCAGAAGCCACTGTCCGACGAGGCCGTTCGTGTTGCGGCCCAATTCGATGAGGCTGTCTCCCGTGCCTTGACAAAGGTCGGAGCGGCGCGGAGCAACGGGGACGTGGAGGCTCTGCTCGAGCTTGCAAAAAGCAAGGCGCCCGAGTGGACCACGACAGCGATGCTGCGCTGCAAAGTCGCCGAGTCATTGATTGCACTCAAGCGCCCGGCTGACGCCGTCCCGTTGCTCGACGAGCTGATCGCTCTGTTTCCCCGTTCCATACGGCCTCAGCAACTCAAGGGCCTGGCACTCGCAAGGCAGGGCCAATGGCGAGCCGCACAACAAGTCCTGGGTGAATTGCATGAGCTCGGAGAACGTGATCCGGAGACCCTTGGCATCCTTGCGCGGACTTGGCGAGACCGATACGCCGAAAGCCAGGACAAGCTGCACCTTCGCAAGGCTCGCAACCTGTACGCCGAGGCCTTCGAATTGACACCTTCCGACTTCTACACCGGGATCAACGCGGCTGCCAACAGCGTCTTGCTTGGGGATCTGAAAGACGCAGAAAAGTTTGCCACCGCAGTGGAAAGGCTCGTCGGCACCGAAAGGCGCAAGCGCGACTACTGGGGTACGGCCACCGTCGCAGAAGTCCAGCTCATTCGGGGGCGATTCACTCAAGCCGCAGCGCTGTATGCAGCAGCCGTCGAAGACGACCCGGAAGCCAAAGGCAATCACGACAGTACGCGCGCTCAGGCACGACGTCTGATGGAGGTACTGTTGCCGACCGATGCCGAGCGGGCTGCGATCGAAGATGCGTTCGGTTAGGTGAGTCAGGAATCCATGTTTAAGAGCGCGGCAGGCGCTCATTCCCCATGCCGGCTTCACGCCGGATAACGAACGGAGGATGGAATGGCAAAGAAATTTAAGGCCGCGGTGGTCTTCGTGCACGGGTTGGCTAAGAAGCCGCCGCCCGAGACGCTGCAAGAGATTTGGCTTTGGGGCCTGGGGCGAAGTGGCCCAAAGCCGGAGGTGTTTGGAGTCAAGAATCCGGGAATCAGCTTAGAGGATCAGGGGATCTGGTTCTCCTTCACCTACTGGGCGGATGTCTTCTATGGCAATGACTACGAAACCGACTTCCAGGACCAGTACGAGAGAGCGATAGAGTCGGCTGTTGTCGCCGCGAACCTCGCCGCCGTCGCGGGGGACCTTGAAACCCCCAAACCGTCAACACCTCGTGAAGCCCGGTTCCTGGCCGAGCTTGAGCTCAAGCTCAAGGCGCAGGTAGCGAATGACGCTGATTCGGGTGCGGACGCTGCGCCGGCGGCGGCAAGCTTGGCGACCGAGCCTGGCCAGTTCGAGATTGCATCTTGGCTGCCAAGTCCGGTGAAGGAGGCAATCATCCGCAAAGCAGCGATGGAGGCCTACTACTATCTTTTCGACAAGGAGTATCAACGCGCCGACGGCGCTCGCTACCGGGTCCGCCAAGAATTGCGAGACCGCCTCGTCAAGGACTTGCGTGCGGCCCAGGACATCGCCGAGAAGGTCGTCATCGTGTCCCACAGCATGGGCACCATGATCGCCTATGACGTACTGCGCAACGTCGCCGACTGCCCGCAAGTGGATACGCTGTTCACGCTTGGTTCTCCCCTGGGCGTGACCGAGGTCCAGGACGAGTTGCGAGCCATTGATGCGAAGGACGTGGACTTTCCTGCGGCCAAGCTCCTTCACTGGGTGAACGTGTTCGACCCCATGGATCCGATCTGCGGCGCCGACCCGTGTTTCGCGAACGACTACACCCCTGTGGACGGAAGAAAGGTCGAAGACCTGGAGGAATCAAACTGGGGCAACTGGCGACACACGATCACCCACTACTTGGCGGGTGTGCGTTTCCGCGGAGCACTGGCACAGCATCTTGGGATTGATCTGTCGTGAATCACCAAAGGACCGAGCGGCTTGCAAGCGAGCTTCTGAGCGGTTCGGTGCCTGATTGCCTGCCCGATGAGCTCGACGCGACCGTCAGTCACATCGGTAGCCAGTTGGCGTCGCCGTCAGGCGCAGGCGTCGACCAAGTGAGATGCGCGCTTGGTGCCCTCAACAACGATCGGTTGTTTCCACCCGCCCGCGCGCTGGCTGAGCGCTGGAACGCAAAGTGCGGATTTGATCCCGTCGTCGAGAAGCGCCTCGTGCAGGCGATGATTGAATTGGGCGAACTGGACAGCGCGCAGGAGCGACTTGAGACGGCCATGGAGAAGGCGAGGGACATGGACAGTCAGCAAGCCAGAGTGGAGTTGGGGGAGTATCAGGGCCAGCAGGGTCGTATTGCCAAACAGCGCTTCGTCCTTTCGAACAACCCCGACGAATTGGCCCGGGCGATCGAACTCTATGCGGCGCGCTACCGTGACAACGGCAGGCCCTACTTCCACGGCATCAATGTGGTGGCACTGGTGGCCGCTCAGGAACGACTGGACTCCAGCTTGCCGCCGCCGCATGACTTGCAACTGCCAGCCTTGGCCGAGGCCGTACTTGCGGATCTGAAGCGGAAAATTGCGAACGGGGATGACAGCCAGTGGCCACTGGCAACGGCCTCAGAGGCGTGCCTGGCACTGAACCAGTGCGATGACGCGGAGCTGTGGCTGCACCGCTTCCTTCTTCACCCACAGACGCATCCGTTCCACATCGAAAGCTATTCACGCCAGTTGCGCGAGATCTGGCGAGGCAACGCATTGCGCAATACCACCTGCGCAGACCGGCTCAGCAGCATCATCGACCGACACGTGATGCATACACAAAAGCGATGGTCCATTTCGCCGGAGATGGTGAAGACTGCGCGGTCTGACCCGCAATCGCTCGAAAAGAACTTCTCTGGCGAACGCACCTTCACTGTGAGCACCATCCAACGAATGCTGGAGAAGTGCGCCAGCATCGGCTGCGTCACAGACACCAACGGCAGGCGGTTGGGAACGGGTTTCCTGGTTGCAGCCAGTTCTCTTGGTCTGGGGTCGGACTCGGAACTGGTGTTTGTGACCAACGCTCATGTCATCAGTGACACAGTCAAGGATGCCATCCCGACCGCGAACGCTTGGGTGACCTTTGAGCTTGAGAGTGAGGCAAAGTGCAAGCCCATCTCGCACAAGGTGATGCCGCAGGTGCTGTTCACCTCTCCGCCAGGAGACCCAGGCATCACGGCGCAGGATCGACTGGACGTCACGGTGGTGAAGCTGGAAAGCTGGCCGGACGGCGGCTTGGCGCTGCGCACGAACGACAGCTTGCCAACGCCTTCCCGCAAGTCCAAGGTGTTCGTGGTGGGCCATCCTTCCGGTGACGCGCTCCAGATCTCACTGCACGACAGCGAGCTGCTGGATGTCTGCGACCACGACCGCCTGCTGCACTACCGCACACCCACCGAGCCCGGCAGCTCGGGCAGCCCGGTCTTCAACACGAACTGGGAAGTCGTGGCGTTGCATCATGCTGGGTCCGCGGCCATGCCACGCCTGCGCGGAAATGGGCAGTACGAGGCCAACGAAGGAATCAGCATTCGCTCGATTCGCGACGGTGCCGCCCTCACGAGTAGGTAGTCGGCCCTGAAAATCACACGCTACCCGCATGAACACTGGCCCAGCGAGGCTAGTGCCGATGGCGGGAACTCCCAGAAAGCGACTCAATGGAGTACTTGGTGCACTTGGGCTGCTGCTGTAACTTCGGATATTCACTCGGTTGCGTCGATCTGGATTCTGATCATCTCCCAAGAGGCATCGGTTCCGGAGCGGAGAATCAGTCGCCGTCAGGATGACGTTTTGATAAGCTGTCGCGAAGCCATAGGCTCACATCGACCGGGAGTGCAGCTATGAAGGTGTTCGTCAGCTACAGCGGGCAGACCGATGCTTCGCCTTATTTCAAGCGCTTCTGTGAATTGCTTGAGGCTGCAATTGTGCGCGCTGGTGGCGCAAAACACGTCAAGCACGTGCTGTGGGACGAGGACCTGGGCCAGGGTGATGAGTGGCCGCAAAAGTTGCAGGCAAAGCTCAATGAAGCTGACGTTTTTCTGCCACTGTATTCGCCTCTGTATTTCGCCAGCGTGCCTTGTGGAAGAGAACTGGGTTTCTTCATGCAGCGGGTGGTTCCGGCGCCGGGCTTCGACGCCATCCCCGTGTTGCCGGTGTGGTGGAGCGACTTGCGCAGCAAGAACGTCGAAGGGTTCTCCAGCCCGCCAGACAGCGGCGTCTCGCTGATTGACTCGCTCCAGCACCGCAGCAAGGACACGACAAGACATGGCGACTATAGCTTCAACGACATTGAGAGGATGGGCCTGGACCAGTTCCTCATCAACGAGGCGCATGTCGACTACAAGCCGGCCGTTACAGCCTACTTCAAACAGCTGGCCGACCGCCTGCACCAGCTTCTGTCGGACTACAAAGGGGAACTCCGGTGCAACCGTGATTCGCTTTTGAGTTCTGTGGACGTCTGGGCTCAAGCACGCGGAGCCAAAACGGCTGCGCCGGACCGCGCCGTCCCGGCTCCAGCGCCACTGCCGCCCACCGTCTCGGGCGCTCGTGTGCATTTCTTGGTGGTGGCCGCCCGACCCGAACTCATTCGAGAGCTATCGACACGCAATCTGCCGAATTGCGCGGTGGTGGTGCCGTTTGTCGCCGCCAGCAGGCATCCCGACGTGGTCGAGCAACTGCGCGATCTGCTGCAACCGCGAGAGGAGTTGGACGACCCGCTGTGCAAGACTTACGTGGCGGTCAACGAGACCGAACTGGAGGCGCAGATCGCAACTCTCCATGAACGCATGCGGCAGAAGTTCCGTTCCCGCGCGCAACGCGCTGGAGCACGGCGCAGCGCCAGCCCCTTCGGCGGTGCCGCAAAGCCTAATTTGAACGCCGTGGCGCAGGAGAATCGCTCGTGAAAGAGCGTCAGGTCGAACAGAAGGGGCGAATCGTCACCTTCTACAGCTACAAGGGCGGCACGGGGCGGTCATTGTTGTTGGCGAACGCGGCCATGGTCCTGGCCTCCAATGACAGACGTGTGGCCGTCATTGACTGGGACCTGGAAGCGCCAGGTTTGCATCGCTACCTGAAGCCCTTCATCGCCGATGCTGAACTGAATGAGACCACTGGTCTGATCGATCTGTTCACCGGCTACTGGGACCGGCTCACCGAACTCAATGCGGCAGAGGCCGAGCCTCCGATAGGTTGGGAGCGACAGTACTTAGATATCTACCGCTACGGCGTCACGCTGCGACTGCCCGAGGGCAGTCGTGGCGGCAGCATATTCTTTGTGCCCGCTGGACGGCAGAACGCGGCATACGCATCCAAGGTGGCGAATTTCAAGTGGGATGACTTCTACAACGATGCCGGCGGCAGCGGTTTCATTGATGCGCTGGCGCAGCGGCTGCGCGACGAGTTCGACTATGTGCTCATCGACAGTCGCACCGGCGTCAGCGACACGGCTGGCATCTGCACTGTCCAACTGCCCGATGACCTGGTAGTCTGCTTCACATACAACAATCAGAACGTGCTGGGCGCCTCGGCCGTGGCAGCCACTGTTCAAAAGGCCCGCAGCGGGTCCGAAGCGGGGCGCCGACTGCGGATCTTCCCGGTCCCCACCCGGGCTGACTACTTCCTGCAAACCTACTTGGGCCCGCGGCGTCGCCTGGTCAAGCAAAAGATGGGCTGGGTGCTGCCCGACGAAGAGCAGCGCGAACCGGACCGCTACTGGGCGGAGGTGGAACAGCCGTACTTGCCGGCTCACAGCTACTTCGAGACTCTGGCCTGCCTGACCGACGAGCCCGACGCACCACCGCCATCCTTGTTGATCGCGACGCAGCAGGTGGTGCGGCGCTTTACCGGCGGCGAAGTGCAGCGCTGGATACCGATGTTCGACGACAAGACAAGGCAAGACATTCTTCGCCAAATGGAGGGTCCCACCGGCGACGGAACTGCAGCCGCCTCGGTAACCACTGCGCCTGAGCCAAACGCCTGGACCGAAGCCGACTACGCTATGGAACCCGCCTACTACCCGGTAGGCTCGGACCTGTCTGCGCAAGTCGGCGCTGATGATCAAAGTACCCACTGGCGCTGACGCCCAAGACTTCGCAGGCCAGCGTGACCGGCCATGTCGTCTTGTTCTTGCCGATCCAGGCGTACTTCACAGGGACTCCTTTGCAAAGTACGCCGTCGCTTTTTTTAGGATGTCGCGCTCCATCTTCACCCTGGCCAGCTCAGCTCGCAGCCTCGCCAGCTCCATCTGCTCGGGGCTCACCGGCTTGTCCCCCGCCCCCTGGAGCTCACCCCTCTCGGCCAACCTCATCCAGTTGCTCAACGTCGCCTTGGGCACTCCCAGCACCCGTGCCGTCACCGACGCTTCCTGCCCCGCCTTCACCAGCCTCACGGCCTCCAGCTTGAACTCCAGCGTGTACCTGGCACGATGCTTCATCCCGTCTTTCTTGCTCATCTCTCGTTCTCCATAGCTGTAGTTTGATCATCAGCTATGAACTACGTTTCTCGGGGGCAAGGCCAGTACCAAAAAAGTACCAAAAACCTGGGTGGATTTTACGGGACCCTGCGAGACATCGAGCGCAACCTTTACCTATGAAACTTTCGTTTCAGGAGTTCCCGGAACGTCACGTTTTCCCACCTTGACATGGTGGGGGTCGTTGGTTCGAATCCAATCGCGCCTACCAAAATTCTGCTGTTCTCAAGCCCCCAGTTTCTCGAAGCTGGGGGCTTTTGTTTTGGCTGAGCCTAGGTGGTGTCGCGGCTTGGCCAGGTGGCCAAGAGTAAGCCCAGCAGCGCCAAACTCAGGGCCAATGCTTGAAGCGCCCCCAAGGGCTCCGACAAGAACACCACGCCGACCAGGCAGGCGGATACCGGAAGCAAGACGCTGAACACACCCGCCCGCTGGGCGGGCACGCGCTGAAGGCCAAACATCCAAAGCCACACCGTCACCACACTGGCTGCCAGGGCATAGAACACCAGCAGGGCCCAGGCGCTGTGGCTCACGCCGCTGAAATTAAATTGGCTGGCCTGCCACAGCCCAAAGGGCGTGACCAGGGCCAAGCCCCATAGGTTGATCAGCGCGCTGATGCGTTTGGGCGAGACTTGGGCGGTGAGGCGCTTACCAATCACCACATAGCACGCCTCGCAAAACACCGCGCCCAGCAGCAGCATATGGCCCCAAAACGGCCCGATACCGTGGGCTGCTGTGTCGACCACAGCAGGGGAGGGCGCGCGGCTCAGCGCCAACAGGCCCATGCCACAAACGGCCAGTGCGATGCCCGCCAACACCAGGGGCCGTATGCGCTCGCGCAAAAACAGCCATGACAGCAAAGCCACCATGGCCGGTATGCCCGCCATCATGACGCCTGCCGAGACGGCTGAGGTGGCAGCCACGCCGTAGAGCATGCAGATGGAGAACAAAAAATTGCCCAGAAAGCTCTCTAAAAACAGGAGCCTGGTCTCGCGGCGGCCCAGCTTTGGCTCATGGGGCACTGGGCGCACCCAGGCCACCATGGCGACGGCAGCAATGCCAAACCGCAACCACGCCAGCAAGAAAACGGGGAACACCGCGACCAAGACCTTGGAGAGACCCACATAGCTGCCCACCAAGGCCATGCTCAATGACAGCGCCCCGTAGGACAACCAAGGGACGGAGGCGGATCGGGAGGGCTCAGGCGGCGAGGTCAAGGGCGGAAGTGTCCAGTCAAACTGCGGTGGGTGTCCCAGCCTTGAGGGCTCACATTAAAACGCAGCCGCATAGCGCTGCATCTCCCAGGCGCTGATGTGCCGGGCATAGCTGAGCCACTCTGCGCGCTTGAGGCGCGGGTACTCCGACCTGAGTGTGTCTCCCAAGGCCTCCAGAATGACGGGATCGGCCTCCAAGGCGCTTGTGGCTTCTTCCAGAGACTGCGGCAAAACCTCGATGGCACGCTGGGCGATCTCAGCCAGGCTGAGCTTGAACAGGTCGTCGGTGCAGGCGGGGCCGGGGTCGAGCTGACGGTCCACGCCATCCATGCCCGCTGCTATGAGCGCCGCTGTGGCGAGATAGGGGTTGGCCGAGGCATCAGGCAACCGCCACTCAAAACGGCCGGGCAGAGTGCGCACGATGGCCGTGCGGTTGTTGGGACCATGCGCCACATAGGCCGGGGCCCAGCTCGTGCCGGACAAAGACTCACCCACCACCAGTCGCTTATAGCTGTTGACCGTGGAGGCGGCCACGGCGCAGAGGGCCGCTGAATGCGCCATCACACCGGCTATGAAGTGCCGACCCACGGCGGAAAGGTCTTCCCCGCGTTGCGCCTCTTCATCTGAGGGCGTGAACAGGCCTCGGCCCTGGGCGTCCCATAGCGAGACATGAAAGTGCAAGCCACTGCCCGGCTGGTTGGCGAAGGGCTTGGGCATCATGGAGAACACCGCGCCATGCCGCTCAGCAATGGCATGGGCGGCTTGCTTAAAGCACATCAGCTTGTCGGCACTGGCCAAGCATTCGTCGTAGGCAAAGTTGACTTCGTACTGACCGTGGGCGTCCTCGTGGTCCAACTGAAACACCTCTAAGCCCATCGCAGTCATGGCTTGTTGCAGCTCGTGCAGCAACGGGGCTTGGCGAGGCAGAGACTTCAGGTCGTAGGAGGGCTTGTCGAGCCTGTCGGCGTCATCAAACGGCAACCACTGGCCGTCCTGCTGCTTGAGCAAGAAGAACTCAGGCTCAATGCCTGTTTTCAGAGTCCACCCACGCTCGGCCAAGCGGGCAGTGGCTCGGCGCAAGACCTGGCGTGGGCAGGCCTCAAAGGGTTGGCCGTTGACATAGCCATGGCTGGTGGCCAGCGCATAGCCGGGCTGCCAGGGCATGGGGCGGATGGTCTCCAGGCTGATGGGGCGGGCGTAGTATTCGGCCCGTGCGCCAACGCGCGGCAAGGCTGTACCCCAGATGGAAGGGCCGGCAAAACCAGCCCCTGTGCGCAGCAACTCGCCCAAGTAGCTCAGCGGCACATACTTGCCCTTGGCCACACCATGGACGTCGGTGAACTGCACCAAGAGCGTATGCACGCCTTGTTGTTCCAGACGACTCTGTGCGCTGGCGACCTCTGCGTCGCTGGGTGGGAGGTCGGTGGGCTCAGTCAAGGCGGATCCAAGTGGTCTTGAGTTCGGTGTACTTGTCGAAGGCGTGCAGCGATTTGTCGCGCCCATTGCCGCTTTGCTTGTAGCCGCCAAAGGGCACGGTGATGTCGTCTTCGTCGTACTGATTGACGTGCACCGTGCCAGCGCGCAAGGCCTTGGCCACGCGGTGCGCGCGGTTCAGGCTGTCGCTCCACACACTGGCCTGCAGGCCGTAGCTGGAGTTGTTGGCCAGGGTCACCGCTTCTGCTTCGGTTTTGAAGGTGAGGATGCTCATCACCGGGCCAAAGATTTCCTCGCGGGCGATCTTCATGCCGTTGCTGACCCCTGCGAACACGGTGGGCTCCACGTAGTAACCGCCAGTCTCGGCCAGGGCTTGGCGGCCGCCCGTCAAGCAGCGCGCCCCTTCGGCATGCCCCGCGTCGATATAGCTCAACACGGTGCGCATCTGGGTTTCGTCCACCAGGGCACCCAGCTCGGTGCTGGTGAGCAGGGGATTGCCAGGGGCGTAGGCCGGGGCTTGGGCAGCCACCATGGCGGCAAACGCCTCGGCCACGGATTCCTGCACCAAGACGCGCGAAGGTGCGTTGCAGCTCTCACCTTGGTTGAAGAACATGCTGCCCGCCACCGTCTTGGCGGCGCGTTCCAGGTCTTTGAAGTCGTCGAAGACCAGAAAGGCCGACTTGCCGCCCAGTTCGTTGTACACCCGCTTCAGGTTGGAGCGCCCTGAATAGTCCAGCATGCGGCGGCCCACCCGGGTAGAGCCGGTAAAGCCAATGGCGTCCACATCCATGTGCAAGGCCAGCGCTTCACCGGCTTCATGGCCAAAGCCCGGCACCACATTGAACACCCCAGGTGGAACACCCGCTTCAATGGCCAACTCCGCCAAACGGCAAGCTGTGTAGGGGCTTTTCTCGCTGGGCTTGAGCACCACCGAGTTGCCTGCAGCCAGGGCAGGCCCCAGTTTCCAGGCGGCCATGATCATGGGGTAGTTCCAGGGCACGATGGCCCCGATGACGCCCATGGGCTCACGGGTGATCAAGGCCAGGGCAGAGTCGGGCGTGGGTGCTATCTCGTCGTAGATTTTGTCCACGGCCTCGGCATACCAGGCGATGCAGCGCGCGGTGGAGGGCACATCCACAGAGAGCGAATACTGGATAGGCTTGCCCATGTCCAGCGTCTCCAACAGGGCCAGCTCTTCTTTGGCGGCCAGAATTTTGTCGGCAAAGCGCTGTAATATTTTTTTGCGCACGGCCGGGGCCTTGCCTGCCCAGCGCCGGTCTTCAAAGGCGGCTCGGGCAGCCCGCACTGCGGCGTCCACATCGGCCGCTTGGCCCCGGGCGACAGCGCCCAGCAAGCGGTTGTCGATGGGCGAGTGCTTGTCAAACGTCTGGCCGGCGAGGGCTGCCACACGCTGGCCATCGATCACGGCACGCCCGTCAGGGCGCATCTCGGCGGCACGCGCCACCCATGAAGTGCTGGAGGACATAGTCACCTCTCAAAAGACGAAAAAATGGCCGCGACGGAGCTGCGCGGCCATCGGTGGTGGGCAGCGGCATTCAGGCCGCTGCGCGATCAGAATGCGACGACCACGGAGGCACCCAGCAAGTGATTGGTCTTGCTGAAGCTGCCATCTTTGACGTTTTCGAACACATAGTCACCTCTCAAAAGACGAAAAAATGGCCACTAGCTGCCCTTGGAGGGTCCAGTCACCGCGGATGAAGTAGCCGTCAATCTCAAACAGGTCGACTCGGCTCTCACCCTGGGGAATGACATTCCCGTCGGTGTCGGCCATGTTCTCGCTAAAGTTTGCTGCGTTGCCATGCACACCGGCGAAGCCAAAGCCATTGAACTCACCCTTGGCATAGTCCACCCGGTAGGCCAACATGGGCTGGGTGACCCCAGCGTCCTTCTTGCTCTTGTTCATATTGCCCACCAAGAACTTGGTGATCCACTTGCCGCTGGTCACATCCATGCCCACGCCGGTGTAGGCCGTAGGAATAGTGAAGTCGAACAGCAGGTTATGAGTGATCAGCTTGTTCTGAGTGGCGGGCAGGTATTCGTAGCCAGACCAGTCGGGAATCTGGCCAGCAATCAGCCGAGTTTGCAGATCAGTCAAGGGAATGGAGACGCTGGCTTCTTGGACGATGGAATCACCATCAAACACCGAGCCCACGCCACGGTTGGGAGACAGGGTCAAGCGCCACTTCACGCCGGAGTCGGTTTCCTTTTGGAAGTCGATCACGGCCGCGCCGAAGTAGGAGTTGTCGTAGTTGTAGCCGTCGTCGCCCACCTTGTTTAGGAATTGAGCACCAGCACGGTTTTGGGCCTTGTTGTAGATGAAGGCCGGGTCCATATAGCCACTGACCTTGAGGTTTTTAAAGCCCAGCATTTCGCGCGAGTCTTCGAGGGCCTCGGTCTTGTTGGCAATGCGATTGAACTCCGCAGCCTGTTCGGGCGTCATGCCCCACTGGGGCTTGGGCGCTTCGGCGGGAGCCGGTGCGGCCTGGAGCTTTTTCTCAAGCTCACTCATCCGAGCTTTGAGTGCTTGCAATTCTTTGAGCAAGGCCTCGTTGGACTGAGCGGCAGCGGGGAAAGCAGTTGCCAGGGCCACGGTCAAGAGGGTGGGACTCAATAGCTTCATTGTCAGGTCCTTCAGTGGCTAGAAAAAGTAATTTTGAGGAATGTCGTTCAGGTGCGGTATGCCGCAGCCATCTCTTGCTGGCGTCGCCGCTCCGCCCGGGCGATCATGTAGCTCGCGACGATGACACCTATCGAGACCATCAGAACGATCAGCGTCGCGACCGCATTCACGCTGGGGTTGAGGCCCAATCGTGCACGAGAAAAGATCACCAAAGGCATGGTGGTGGAGCCAGGGCCCGACAAAAAGGCCGAGAGCACCACGTCGTCGAGAGACAAGGTAAAGGTCAGCAGCCATGCCGACATCATGGCCTGGGCGATCATAGGCAAGGTGACCAGCATGAACACTTGTGAGGGCTTGGCACCGAGATCCATGGCGGCTTCTTCAAGCTGCGGGTTCAACTCTTGCAGTCGGGCTTGTACCACCACGGTGGCATAGGCCATGCCCAGCAGCAAATGGCCCATCCAAATGGTCAACACACCGCGCTCCGGAAAGCCCAAGGCGCGCTGCACGGACACCAGCATCAGCAACAGAGACAAACCCACCACCACTTCAGGCATCACCAGAGGCGCGCTGACCATGCCCGAGAACGCCGTGCGGCCCCAAAAGCGCTTGTACTTGACCAGGACAAACGCGGCAAAGGTACCCATCACCACCGAGCCACAGGCTGTGAAGAAGGCGATCTTCAAGGACAACCACAGACCACTCTGCATCTCGGTGTCGTGCAGCAGTGCGGCATACCACTTCAGGGTAAAGCCCCGCCACTCGTTGGGCAGTGGAGAGTCATTGAAGGAGCAGACCACCAGCGCAATGATGGGCAGGTAGAGGAACAGATAGCCCGCACCCAACCAGCCCTTGCCGAAATTGCGATTGAACGCAGGAGAGAGGCGCAGCATCAGCGGGACTCCTGGGCTTCCGCCTGGTATTTGTTGAACAAGGCCAGGGGCACGATGATGAGCAGAATCATCACCACCGCGAGGCTAGACGCCATGGGCCAATCGTTGTTGGAGAAGAACTCGTCCCACACCACCCGGCCAATCATCAGCGTCTCCGGGCCGCCCAGCAGTTCGGGGATCACGAACTCACCCACGCAAGGAATGAACACCAGCATGGAGCCCGCAATAATGCCGGCCTTGGAGAGGGGAACGGTGATCTTCCAGAAGGCCGTCCAGGGCGTGGCCCCCAGGTCGGCAGCAGCCTCCAACAAGCGCAGGTCCATCTTGGCCAAGTTGGAGTAAAGCGGCAGGATCATGAAGGGCAGGTAAGTGTAGGTCATGCCCAGCACCAGCGAGAACGGGCTGTGCATGAGCTTGCCCGGTGCGGGAATAGCGCCCACCGCGTACAGCAGTTGATCCAGGCCCAGGCCAGTGATCACCTCGGCCGCCCAACCGCCCTCAGAGAGCAGGCCCTTCCAGGCATAGACCCGCAGCAAAAACGAGGTCCAGAAGGGCAGCATCACCAGCATGAGCAGCGCAGGCTGGGCGCTGGGCTTGGCGCGTGCCATGAAGTAGGAAAAGGGATAGCCGATGGCCAGGCACAACACGGTGGTTGCTGCGGCGTACTTGACACTGGCTAAATAGGTTTTGAGGTAGAGGTCGTCTTCGGTGATGAAGACATAGTTGCCCAGCTTCAGTGTCAGCGCCAGCAGGCCATCTTTGTAGGTGATCAAGTCCTTAAAGACCACGGTTTCCATTTCGGAAACACTGATCTTGGCCAGGATCAGAAAGGGCAGCAAAAAGAACAGCAGCAACCACCCGTAGGGCACCGCAATGACGGCGGTGCGCCCGGGGTTGCGCGCCAGGCGCTGGATGAATTGGGGCATGAGATGCATGGGGGCTCCGGCTTAGCTGGTCAAGACCACATGCGCAGCGTCGGACCAGCTTGCCCACACAGGGTCGCCCCAGGTCAGGGCGTCAGAGCGGTGGCGCTCGGTATTGGCCATGCTCACCTTCAACATCTGGCCGCTGGCCAGCTTGACATGGAAGACAGTGAAGCTGCCGAAATAGGACATCTCTTCGATGGTGCCGAGGGCCGCGTTGTACTCGCCCTCAGGCTTGTCCCGGCTGACGGCGATCTTTTCGGGCCGCAGCGCCACCGTAACGGGCATGCCCTGGGTGCCGGTGATGCCGTGGCCCACATAGTGCTTGCAGTCGGCACACTCGATGATGACGTGGTCGGGTTCGTCCACGGCCACGCTGCCGTCCATGAGATTGACGTTACCGATGAAGTCCGCCACAAAACGGGTTTGGGGGGTTTCGTAGATGTCTGAGGGTGAGCCCACCTGCAAGAAGCGGCCTTCACTCATGATGGCGATGCGCGAAGCCATGGTCATGGCTTCTTCTTGGTCGTGAGTCACCATCACACAGGTTACGCCCACTTGTTCGATGATGTTGACCAACTCGATCTGGGTTTGCTCGCGCAGCTTTTTGTCCAGTGCGCCCAGGGGCTCGTCCAACAACAGCAACTGGGGTTGTTTGGCCAGGCTGCGGGCCAAAGCCACCCGCTGCTGCTGGCCGCCAGAGAGTTGGTGCGGCTTGCGCTTGGCAAACTTACCCAATTGCACCAACTTGAGCATGGCCTCCACCCGCGAGGCCACTTCGTCGCGCGCCAGGCCGTCGCGTTGCAAGCCGAACGCGATGTTCTCCCACACTGTGAGGTGCGGGAACAGCGCATAGGACTGGAACATCATGTTCAGCGGCCGCTCGTAGGGCGGCAGGCCCGCCAAGTCTTGGCCGTTGAGGATGATGCGACCGGAGGTTGGCGTCTCGAAGCCCGCCAGCATGCGCAACAGCGTGGTCTTGCCGCAACCCGAGGAGCCCAGAAGCGCGAAGATCTCGCCCTTGGCAATGTCGAGGTTGACGTTGTTGACGGCTTTGTAGCCGCCGAAGTCCTTCACCACATCGACGATGCGGAGAAACGCGCTGTCAGCAGGGCTGGCGGAGTGGCTCATGAGTGGGCTTTCACAGACCTGTTTTGAACGAGGTGTAGGTGCGTGTCATCAGGCGGCGCAGGTCGTTGTTCAAGGAGTCTGGTGGCACCATCTTTTTCATGTCCGCCTCGCTCAAGAACACGGTGGGGTTGTTCGCCACCTCGGGCTTGATGAACTTTTTCGAGTCCTTCACCGGGTTGGCGTAGAACACCTTGTTGGTCAAAGCGGCGTGGTTCTCGGGCCTGAGGATGAAGTTGATGAACTTGTGGGCATTGCCAGGGCGCGGAGCATCGGCAGGGATGACCATCACGTCGAAGAACAGCAAGCCACCGGTCTTGGGAATCAAGGCTTCGATCTTTTGGCCGGTCTTGCCGTCGATGGCGCGTTGGCGTGCAATATTGATGTCGCCCGACCAGCCCAAGGCCAAGCAGATGGAGCCGTTGGCCATGTCGTTGATGTAGCCCGACGAGCTGAACAAGGTCACATTGGGGCGCACAGACTTCAGCAAAGCCGCTGCGGCGTTGTAGTCAGAAGGGTTCTTGCTGAAGCTGGGCTTGCCCAGATAGTGCAGGGCAGCGGGCACGACTTCTGTGGCGGAGTCCAGGAAGGACACGCCGCAAGACTTCATCTTGGAGATGTATTCGGGCTTGAAGACCAGGTCCCACACGTTCTCAGGCATGGGCATGCTGCCCAGCGCTGCCTTGACCTTGTCGACATTGATGCCCACCGTGGTGTAGCCCCAGAGCCAGTCCACCATGTAGTCGTTGGTGGGGTCCATGCGCGCCAATTGGGCCTGGATGGCTGGGTCCAGGTTTTTCAAGTTGGGAATCTGCGACTTGTCGAGCTTGCGCAGCAAGCCACCGTCCATTTGCAGCTTGGCCCAGTTGGAAGAAGGCACCACGATGTCGTAGCCCGTTTTGCCGGCCACCAGCTTGGCGTGGACGATCTCGTTATTGTCAAAGTTGTCGTACCGAACCTTGATGCCGGTTTCCTTCTCAAAGTTCTTCAGCGTGTCTTCGGCGATGTAGTCCGACCAGTTGTAGACATTGAGGACCTTTTCTTCCTCTTGCGCCTGGGCTGCGGCCCCCACCAAACCAAGGGCCAAAGCGGCCAGGGATAGAACGGAACGCATAGGACTTGCTTTCATGCTCATGAAACCTCCAAAAAACACGAATGGAGAAAAAGGGGGAAAAGAGAAATCACTCAACGCCAGAGTCTAGGCGGCGGCGTACAAGTTCAGCATCGGGAGAAGCCATCAGAGAGTGCAATCCCTGCGCCCAATCCCGATGTCTCACCCATCACAGCCAGCCGTTTTTGTGTGCATCGGCCAGGGTGAGATCCAGGCAGCGACGGATCAATGCCATCATCTCGTCGACTTGCGCCCGGGTGATGACCAGCGGTGGCGCAATGATCATGCGGTCGCCCACGGCCCGCATGATCAAGCCATTGCCAAAGCAATGGCCTCGGCAGACCATGCCCAGCTCCAACTCTGACGGAAAGGCCTGTCGCTTGGCTTTGTCTTTGACCAAGAGCACGGCACCCATCAGGCCACAGGTTTGGGTTTCGCCCACCAAGGGGTGGTCGTTGAGGGCCGCAAACTGCTGCGCCAAGTAGGGCCCCACGTCGTCGCGTACGTGCTCCACCAGCCTTTGCTGTTGCAGCAAGCGGATATTGGCCAAGGCCACCGCACAGGCCACCGGATGGCCAGAATAGGTGAAGCCGTGGTTGAACTCGCCGCCTTGCTCGATCAGCACTTTGGCCATGCGCTCACCCACCATCACGCCGCCCAGCGGGATATAGCCCGAGGTCACGCCCTTGGCAAAGGTCATCAGGTCTGGCTTGGTGCCCATGGTCTCGCACCCAAACCATTGGCCGGTGCGACCAAAGCCGCAAATGACCTCGTCTGACACCAGCAAGATGCCGTACTTGTCGCAAATGCGTTGGATCTCGGGCCAGTAGGTGGCGGGCGGTACGATGACACCACCCGCACCTTGCACAGGCTCGCCAATAAAGGCGGCCACTTTTTCCGGCCCGACAGCCAAGATGCGCTCTTCCAGCCAAGACGCAGCCACCTTGCCAAACTCGTCTCGGCTCATGCCCGCACCATGCTCCCACCAATAGGGCTGCTCGATGTGGGTGATATTGGGAATGGGCAAGCCACCTTGGGCGTGCATACCACTCATGCCCCCCAGCGAGGCCCCTGCCATGGTGGAGCCGTGGTAGCCGTTATGCCGGCTGATGATGACTTGGCGCTCGGGCTGGCCCAAGATGTCCCAGTAGCGGCGCACCATGCGCACTACGGTGTCGTTACCCTCCGAGCCCGAGCCTGTGAAGAACACATGCTTGAACTGCGGTGGCGTGACCTTGGAGAGCAGCTCCGCCAACTCGATGGCCGGTGGCGTGGAGGTCTGGAAAAAGGCGTTGTAGAAGGGCAGCTCCTTCAATTGGCGCGTGGCTGCCTCGACCAAACTGCTCTGCCCATAGCCGACGTTGACGCACCAGAGGCCGCTCATGGCGTCCAGAATTTTGTGGCCGTCGCTGTCCCAGAGGTAGATGTTGTCGGCCTTGGTGATGATGCGTGAGCCTTTTTTGGCTAGGCCTGCAAAGTCCGTGAAGGGGTGCAGAAAATGCTCGGCGTCAGCCTGCTGCCACTCGCGCGTGGTGCGCTGGCTGGCGACGGCTGGGGCTTGGAGAACGATGTTGTTGTGCATGGTGGGGAATCCTGATTTTCTTGACTCAGACGTGCAGCAAAAGGTGCTCGCGCTCCCAAGGGGAGATCACCTTCATGAACTCGGCGTACTCGATTTCTTTGACCTCGGTATAAACCGTCACAAAGCTCTCGCCCAGCACCGAGGCCAAGTCTTTCTCATCGCGCAGCAATTGCAACGCTTCCCCCAAGCTGCGGGGCAGTTGATAGTCGCCCAGATAAGCGTCACCTTTGCACTCGGGCGTGGGTTGAATCTTGTTCTTGATGCCCAAGTAACCGCAGGCTAAGGTGGCAGCCAATGCCACATAGGGGTTGGCGTCGGCACCGATCACGCGGTTTTCAATACGCCGCGCAGCGGGTGAGGCCACTGGGGAGCGAATGCCCACCGTGCGGTTGTCGGTGCCCCATTGGATATTGATGGGGGCGGCTGTGTGCCGCGACAGGCGGCGATAGCTGTTCACATAGGGCGCAAACAAGGCCATGGCGGCCGGGATGTATTTTTGAAGGCCGCCGATGTACCAGTAGAACTCTTGGCTGGGCGAGCCGTCTTCATTGCTGAAGATGTTCTTGCCGGTGGCCTTGCTGACCACACTTTGGTGGATATGCATGGCGCTGCCCGGCTCGCCGGCAATTGGTTTGGCCATGAAGGTCGCAAACATATCGTGGCGCAACGCCGCCTCGCGCACGGTGCGCTTGAAGAAGAACACCTCATCGGCCAAGCCCAGCGGATGCGCATGGAAGAAGTTGATCTCCATCTGACCCGCACCGATCTCGTGGATCAGGGTGTCGACGTTCAACTCCATCTTGTTGCAGTAGTCATAGACATCTTCGAACAAGGGGTCGAACTCATTGACCGCGTCGATGGAGTAGGCCTGGCGCGAGGTCTCGGCCCGGCCGCTGCGGCCAATGGGTGGCTTGAGCGGCATGTCGGGGTCGGTATTGCGAGCTACCAGGTAGAACTCCAGCTCGGGAGCCACCACCGGGTCCCAGCCTTCGGCGTCAAAGAGGTCGCACACGCGCCGTAGCACGGAGCGCGGCGCGAAGGGAACGAGCTTGCCTTCGCGGTCATAGCAGTCGTGCAGCACTTGGGCCGTGGGGTCAGTGGCCCAGGGCACCAAGCGCACGGTGGCCGGGTCGGGCCGCAAATGCATGTCGTGGTCTGTGGGGCTGATGACGTCGTAATAAGGGCCCTCTTCAGGAAACTCGCCCGTCACGCCCATGGCCACCACGGCCTCGGGCAAGCGCATGCCGCGATCTTCAGTGAACTTCTCGCGCGGCAAGATCTTGCCGCGGGCGACGCCGGTGAGGTCGGGGACGAGGCACTCAATCTCGGTGACCCGGTGTTGGTCGAGCCATTGCTCTAATTCGTGAAACGTGAAATCTGCTTTGCTGGCCATGGTGGCACCTGTTTGCGGTTCAGTGCGCGTGGATTGCCGCTGCTGATGCAGCGCCGGGCCACGCGAGCCCCGGCATGAATGAGGGGTCGCCATCGGGCGACGACAGCGGTTCACCTAGGGATAGGCGTTGCGATTTCCTTCGCGATAGCGCCTGCACGCTTGGCCAAAGGCCGACAGCATGGCCATGGACTGAGGGTTCTGAGCGGCCTGCCATTCGGGGTGCCATTGCAGGCACAGGGTAAAGCCGGTGCTGCCTTCGACGGAGAAGGCCTCGATCACGCCGTCTGGCGCGCGGGCCTCGACCCGCAGGCCAGGGGCAAGCTGTTTAACGGCTTGCCCGTGGACCGAATTGACGGTAAATGAGGACTCTCCCACCACCTGCGCCAGCACACCGCCAGGCTCCACTGCCACTGGGTGAGAGGGGCCGTATTGCACGGCAGCGGGGGCACCTTCTGGTGCGCGGTGGTCGGCGTGGCCGTCTTGCTCATGCACTGCTTGATAGAGTGAGCCGCCTAAGGCGACATTGGTTTCTTGCGTTCCGCGGCAGATGGTCAGCAGTGGAATGCCACGCTCGACGGCACCGCGGATCAGGGGCAGGGTCCAGGCGTCGCGCTGGGGGTCCAAGGGCAGGGTGGTGTCGTGGACCTCTTCGCCAAAGTAGCTGGGGTGAACGTTGGAGGGCGAGCCTGTGAGGAATACCCCATCAGCCAATTGCAGCCATTGCTCTAACTCGTCGGCTTCGGCCCAGGGCACCATCACGGGCAAGGCACCGGCTAGGCGCACGGCGTCCAGGTACTTTTTGCCAACAATCTGAAAAGGGTGTTCCCCAAGCTGCCGATGGCAAGCAGGGACCAGAACAAGGGGCTTTGTCGAAGTGCTCATGATCTCAAGCGTTAAGTCTGCTGTTCAACCCAAGAGGTCGCGCAAGCGGTACCAGGCCATGCCCGCCACCAAGGCCGGTGTTCTGAGCCAGCGCCCCCCCGGGAAGGGGCGGTGATTCAGGCGGGCAAAGATGTCGAACCGGCTGGCGTCGCCGTGTATGGCTTCAGCCACCAAGCGGCCTGCCAAACCGGTGAGCGCCAAGCCATGGCCAGAAAAGCCCTGAAGGTAGTAGACATTGTTGGCCAAGCGGCCAAAGTCGGGCGCGCGGTTCATGGTGATGTCCACAAAGCCGCCCCAGGCAAATTCAGCCTTCACGCCATGCAGTTGCGGAAAGGTTTGTGCCATGCGTTGGCGCATGCCCTCGGCCAAATTGGGTGGTGTCACCGTGCTGTAGCTGACCCTGCCGCCATAGAGCATGCGGTGGTCATTGGTGGTGCGGAAGTAATCCAACACAAAGTTGGTGTCGCACACGGCTGAGCGCGTCGGGATCAAGCTGTCGGCCAGGGCCTGGGGCAGGGGCTCCGAGCACACAATATAGGTGCCCACTGGCATGATGCGCGCCTCCAGCGCCTGCGAAATGCCTTGGAGGTAGACATTGCCCGCCAGCAAGACCTGCTTGGCACGCACTTCGCCTTGCGCAGTTTTGAGCCGCACCAGCGCGCCCATTTCAAGGGCCGTGACGGCGGAATGCTCGAAGATGCGAACACCGGCTTGGCTGGCGGCGCGGGCTAAGCCCAAGGCGTACTTCAGCGGATGCAGATGGCCAGAATGTGGGTCGTGCAGGCCGCTGTGATAGCGCGGGCTGGCGATCCAGGCCGCAATGTCTTGCGGCGGGATGCGGGTAAAGCCGGCACCATAGACCTCGGCCATACGGTCAGCCCAGCGCGCCAGGTCTGCGCCTTTGCGCGCATTGGTGGCCAGGCCCAAGTAGCCGTCGCGCCAATCGCAGTCTATCTGGTGCTCAGCCATGCGCTCACGCAGTATGGCCAAGGCTTCCAGAGACATTTGCCAGACTTTGCGGGCATCGTCCAAACCCAGTTGCGCCTCGATCTCGGCTTGGTCGCACGCTAAGCCGTGAATAGCCTGTCCACCGTTGCGACCACTCGCCCCCCAACCGACTTGCCGAGCTTCCAGCAGCACCACGGAATAGCCCTTGCGGCTCAAGTCCAGCGCGGCCGACAAGCCCGCCAAACCGCCACCCACCACGGCTACATCGCACTCAGCAGATCCGCTCAATGCGTGGTGCCCCCCTTCGCGTGCAGCGGTGGCTGCATAGTAGGAGTGCTTCGCCAGATCTTGATCGATACGCAGGAAACTCATGGAACGTGCGCTAGGCAGGCCTTTGCGAAGTGGAAATGAGGGCGACTCAGGGACCGCAAGAATCAGGCCACACGAGTCAATGCTTGGCGCAACGTGGCGACGATCTGGTCTATGTGTTCGCGCTCGATGATGAGCGGCGGCGACAGGGCGATGGTGTCGCCCGTGGTGCGGATCAGCAGCCCTTGCTGGAAGCAACCCAGGAATACGTCATAAGCCCGCAGCGCTGGCGCGCCGGCACGGGAGGCCAGTTCGATGCCACCCACCAAGCCAATATTGCGAATGTCCAGCACATGGGGGCAGTCGCGCAACGAATGTAGTTGCTCCGCAAAATAGCCCTCGAGTGTGGCGGCGCGGGTCAGCAGACCCTCTTCGGCATAGGTGGCCAAGGTCGCCAAACCGGCAGCGCAGGCCAAGGGGTGTGCGGAGTAGGTGTAGCCGTGCGCAAACTCAATCAGGTGTTCTGGCCCTGCCATAAAGGCGTCGTAAATGCGCTGCTGGGCGATCACCGCACCCATGGGTACTGCGCCGTTGGTCAAGCCCTTGGCGACGGTCATCAGGTCGGGCGTCACCCCAAAACGCTGCGCCCCAAATGGTGCGCCTGTGCGGCCAAAGCCGGTGATGACTTCATCAAATATCAGCAAGATGCCGTGGCGGTCGCAGATCTCGCGCAGGCGCTGCAAATAGCCCTGAGGCGGAATCAAGACGCCGGTGGAGCCTGCCACGGGTTCCACTATGACGGCCGCAATGGTTGAGGCATCGTGCAAGCCGCACAGGCGTTCCAGGTCGTCGGCCCATTCAGCGCCATGGGCTGGCTGGCCCACGCTGAACGCATTGCGCGCAGGGTCATGGGTGTGGCGGATGTGATCGACGCCGCCCAGCATGGTGCCAAACATCTTGCGATTGCCCACCATGCCACCGACCGACATGCCGCCGAAATTGACGCCGTGGTAGCCGCGTTCACGCCCAATCAAGCGGGTGCGATGGCCTTCGCCTCGGGCCCGGTGATAGGCCAGGGCCATCTTCAAGGCGGTTTCCACAGACTCCGAGCCGGAGTTGGTGAAGAACACCTTGTTCATGCCTTCGGGGGCCAGTTTGGCCACCTCTTGAGCCAATTCAAAGGCTTTGGGGTGTGCCATTTGAAAGGGGGGAGCGAAGTCCATCTCCTGCGCTTGCTCGGCAATGGCTTGCACGATCTTGGGGCGCGCATGCCCTGCATTCACACACCAAAGGCCAGCGACGCCATCCAAGATGGGGCGACCCTCGGGTGTGCGGTAGAACATGCCCTCAGCCTGGGCCAGGAGCCTGGGCTGTTTTTTGAACTGCCGGTTGGCCGTAAACGGCATCCAGTACGCATCCATTGAAGCGGTCATAGGGAGTTCTCGTCATGGGAGGAGGGACCCCGATCAGGTCAAGGGCTGAGCGGGAGGGACGGGTGGTAGTCTAGCCAAGGCCCGGCGCAATATGCTTGCGCGATGCCCTGGGATCAACCCGCGAAAGCACAATATTCATTGAACGAACATGCAATAATCGCAACAATATGCGAAGTAGCTCAAATTTCCCGCAATTGGATGCGATAGATCGCCTCATTCTGAGCGAGCTTCAGGTGGACGGTAAGTTGTCAAATGTGGAGCTGGCCGCGCGGGTGCATCTGTCGCCGTCGGCCTGTTTGCGCCGGGTCAAGCGCCTGGAAGAGGAGGGCGTCATCGCCCACTATGCGGCGCTGCTCAACCCCAAGGCGGTGGGCCAGCATGGCACCAGTTTCACCATCATCAACTTGGAGACCATGAGCACGGCGCTGCTGGAGGCCTTCGAGCAGGCCATCCGCAACGAGCCGCAGATTCTGGATTGCTATTACGTGGCCGGGGCGAATGACTATCTCATCCGCTTCAGCTATCGCGACGCAGAAGACCTTGAGCGCTTTCACACCGAGGTGCTGATGCGCCTGCCCGGTGTGGAGCGCAGCAATTCAATGCTGGTGCTGCGAACCGTCAAAAAGACCACCGCCTTGCCGCTGTGATGCGGCCCGATGTTCAGCGGTGTGGAGGCGGCGATTGGCGTTTGACCTGTCCGCACAAATAGGTCCAGACTAATTGCGCTGCCACCGAGCTGGTGAGATCCGCGTGGTCGTAAGGTGGGGCAACTTCTACGCAATCCATGCCTACGAAGCGCAGGTCGGCCAGATCTTCCAGGATACTGAAGACTTGGTTGCTGCTCATGCCACCGGGTTCTGGGGTGCCGGTGCCGGGCGCAAAGGCGGGGTCTAGGCAATCAATGTCCAGGCTCAGGTAGAGGGGCGGGTGGCCAAACTCGGCCAGGCGCTGACGCACGCGCTGTAGCACCGGCATCAATTGCGCTGGGCTTTCCAAGCCGCGTAAATCCCGCCCCGTGAAGATCAAACCACCTTGGTCTTTGACATAGTCCCGCGCTTCCCGAACACCGGCGGAACGAATGCCGAACTGCATAAAGCACTCTTTGACCACCAGGCCTTCTTGTATGGCTTCGTACACCCAGGTGCCGTGTCCGCTGGGCTCACCAAAATGGTCTTCCCAGGTGTCGCAGTGCGCGTCGAAATGGATGACGGCCAAGGGTTGCCCAAGGTGAGCACGGTAGGCCCGTAGAAGCGGCAAGGTGATGGAGTGGTCACCGCCCAGCCATGCCATGTGGTGCTGAGCAATCAGCTTGGCCACGCTGAGCATCATGGCCGCGCGCATGGCCTCTAGGCTGGTGTTGGGGAGTTCTAGGTCTCCCACATCGCACAGTTGCCTCTCCAGATCCACATCAAAGTGCGGGTGAGTGCCGTCGCACAGCATGTGGCTGGCCTCGCGGATGGCCCGCGGCCCCATGCGGGCACCAGGGCGGTTGGTGACGCAGCCATCCCAGGCCACACCCGCCACCGCAAACGGCGCTTGGCCCGCGCCTGCCGGGCTGCGCAAAAAAGTGCTTTGGGATAGAAACGCAAAGTTCGACATGGTGATGTTCTCAGGGCGTCGGCTTGATAGAGGCCTGCATGCTAGAGCATGCGGCTGCTTGAGCCCAGGCTCAGCAACGCCCAGAGCTTTCAAAGGCCATCAAAAGCTCGCTTCGGTAATTTGACATAATATACATTGTCGTAAGTAATGGAAGTGCAGATCTGTACCGACGGTACAGAACGCCGCACTCAGCGAATCGTGGCACCGGGCCAATGTATGGCGTCATCCCATCGGTGCCCATGCCAGAGGTCGATGCCAGCAGAGGTGTAAGGCAAATTCCGACAAGCGCTTTGTCTGACCCCCGACTTCAGTTTCTGTGCTGGGCGGCCTAGAGTTCACACCATGGACCGGAACCCCTGGTCCGCAGGAGAAATCACCATGCGTTCAGCCTTTGCTCGTCCCAACCCTTTCATGATGATGACCAACCCTGAGGTCATTCTTCAGGCGGTGGAACATTCGGAGCGGCTCAGTGGCTTGCAGCGTCGCATTTGCCGCCCCTTGGACAAACCGCTGATTCCCAAGGTTCGGGCCGTGGGTGTGGCAGACTATGACTCAGCCATCGACGATGAACCCGAGCTGGACCTGGCTCTGGACGACGATTCTGAAGATTGAGCCTGCGAGCCAAGTTCGCCGTTCAGCCTCATTGGGGCTGTGGCGTAAGCCCCCATGGCGCAGCTCAGTTTGAAGCGCGCACTTTGGAGGCCGCAGCGGCAGCCAACTCTTTTGCCAAACCATCGCGTCCGACGCGCTTGGCAAAGTCCGCTGCCGACAAATTCTGCTCGTTTTGCAACTGAGCATCGGCCCCACGCTGGAGCAACAGCCGCGTGCCTTCCTCACTGCCGTAGCGCGCCGCCATCATCAAAGGTGTGCTGCCATTGGGTGAGCGCGCATTGATGTCGGCACCCTTCTCCAGCAACAAGGCCAGTGGTTCTGCGCTGGCTTGGCTGGCGGCATAGTGCAGCGGGGCCCAGCCTTCTTGGTTGATGGTGGCCCCACGTTCGATCAAACGCTTCATGGCATTTACATGACCTCGGATGGCTGCCATCATCAGCGGCGTTTCGCCAGCGTTGTTGCGAATGTTGATGTTCAACGAGGGCTGGTCGAGCAAAACCTCAACGACTTTGGGCGAATCATCTCTGAACGCTTTGTGAATGGCGGGTTGGCCATCTTCAGCGCGAGTGTTGGGGTCCACGCCTTGAGTAATCAGCTTGCGCACCAAGTCGGGCAAATCGAGGTTGATGGCCCGAAAAAAGTCTACCGAAACATCGGCTGCGGCCTGGCCCGCCAAGCCCATCAATACCGTTGCAGCCACCAGTTGGCGGCGCTGGGCAGAAAAAAACGTCATGTGGCTGAGATCTCCAAAGCGGGAACGGTGACTTTGAACAAGCGTTCGAAGTTGATGCGTGTGGCTTCGCCTACGGCCTCGGCGCTCAAAGCCTTTTCTTGGGCCAAGGCCTTGGCAACATAGGGCAAGTAGGCGGGGGTGTTGGTCTTGCCGCGATGGGGCATGGGTGCCAGATAGGGGCTGTCGGTTTCAATCAGGCAACGCTCCATCGGCACGCTGCGCGCCACGGCCCGCAGGTCTTCGGCATTGCGAAAGCTCAAGATGCCTGAGAAGGAAATATAAAACCCCAACTCCAGGGCGGCCTGGGCCACGGCCATGGTGTCGGTGAAGCAGTGAAACACACCGGTGACCTGCCCTGCCCCCTCTTCCCTGAGCAGGCGCAAGGTGTCGTCGCCGGCACCGCGGGTATGGATGATGAGTGGCAGGCCGGTCTCGCGCGCCGCACGAATGTGGACGCGAAAGCGCTCGCGCTGCCATTCCATGTCTACCACCGTGCGGGTGCCTAAGCGGTAATAGTCCAGGCCGGTTTCGCCAATGGCGATGACCTTGGCGGATTGTGCTGCGCGCACCAGATCGTCAACGCTTGGCTCAAGAGCACCTTCGGTGTCTGGGTGAACGCCGACGCTGGCCCACAGCCAAGGCTCACTGCTTGCCAGCGCATGGATGGCGTCGAACTCTTCCATGTGGGTGCAAACACACAGGGCGGCCGCCACTTGCGCTTGGCGCATCTCGCTACGGATCTGCGGCCACTGTGCCACCAACTCCGGAAAGCTCAGATGGCAATGAGAATCAACGTACATCTAAATGGTTTGCGTGGGTTTAGACGAGGACAACGCCGTGCCCAGAATTTCCTCAATGCGGACTTTCAGCACCTTGGTTTTCTCGTCATTGGGAAAGCGCACACCCACCCCTTGCGTGCGGCCGCCAGGCGTGTTGGGCGGGGTGATCCAGCCCACCTTGCCGGCCACCGGGTAGCGCTGGGTGTCTCCCGGCAGTGTCAGCAACAGGTAGATGTCATCGCCCAACTGGTACTCGCGTACGGAGGGCACAAACAAGCCGCCCTCGGAAAACAGCGGCACATAGGCCGCATACAAGGCACCCTTTTCCCGGAACACCAACTGAATGACGCTCGGGCGGTTGCTGGAGGCGGTGGGTGCTGGGGTGGCACGGGGTTCGATGTCGCTCATGTGGGAAGTGTATCGAGGCTGGAGCGCCCTGCGCCCTTCCCCGCCCCGGTGGCTTTGCGGGCAAATGTGGCATGCGCCTGTGCTACGAGGGCCTCCAGCAACAGCGGGGCGTTCCAGGGGTGCTCGTCATGACGTGCCGCTTTCAGCAAGGCGGCCTGCCAAGCCAGCAAGCGCACCCAGTTGGCGGGCTTAGGCACACTGCCCAGCGGAAAGTATTGCGGTGGGGCATCGGCCAGCACGGCCATGGCGTCGTGGCAGAGTTGCTGAAGCAAACGCACGGCCAGCGGCAGACTCAGCCCCGTCAGGGCGCTAGCGTCTCCGGCGGCCACCCGGCCTGGCAGGGCGTGCCAAGCCGCAGAGGGCAAACCGGCTTCTTGCAGCGCCAAGGCTGCTTGGGGCTCGCCACCGGCGGCGCGTAGCAGGGTCTCAGGGTCGTTAACGCCTTTGGCGCTCAGCCAGGCCAGAGCCTCAGGGTGTTTGGGCATGGCGATGGCCGCACGCTGGCAGCGGCTGCGAATGGTGGGCAACAGCCGCTCGGGGTCTTCCACGCACAACAAAATGCGCATACCCGCTGCGGGTTCTTCCAGCGTTTTGAGCAAGGCATTGGCCGCCACCACATTCATGGCGTCGGCAGGGTAAAGCACCAACATCTTGCCGCGCCCGCGTGAAGAGCTGCCATGGGCCCAGGCAATGGCTTGGCGGACCGCCTCAACGCGGATCTCGCGGCTGGGTTTGCGCTTGGACTTGCTCTCGCCGTCGGCCACCTCGGCATCGCCACCCTCTGCACCGCCGCCCCAGCGCAGGGCCTGCTGATGGGTTTCGGGCATCAGCACCATCAGGTCTGCATGGCTGCCCGCAAGCGACAGGTGGCAGGACGGACACTGGTCACACGGCCCCGGTGGCTGCTCACACAGCCATGCCTGGGCCAGCCTAAAGGCCAGCGACAGCAGACTCACCTGCCCGGGGCCATGAAGAATCAGCGCATGGCCGCGCGCCCCGTCTCGCAACTGGGCCAGTGGTTCGGCCAGCCAGGGCAAGTCTTTTTCGTTTTGAATCACCGCAAGCCCCCGGGCTGAAGCGGCCTCACCTTGGCCAGCACGGCAGCGCGCACGGCCTCAAGGCTTGCGCCGCTGTCGATACAGATGACGCGCGTGGGGTCTGCCGCGCGGCGTGCCTCATAGCCCGCGCGCACGCGCTCAAAAAACTGCACATCTTCGGCCTCCAAGCGGTCCGCTGCGCGGGCGGCAGCTCGGCGCTGGGCCGCTATCGCTGGGGGCACATCAAACCACAGCGTCATATGGGGCTGGAGGCCTTGTTGCACCCAAGCTTCGAGTTGGCTCAAGACGGCCAGGTCGAAGCCCCGGCCTGCGCCTTGGTAGGCAAAGGTGGCATCGGTAAAGCGGTCGCACAGCACGGTGCAGCCGCGTTGCAAGGCGGGCTCGATCACCGTGCTCAAGTGGTCACGCCGTGCCGCAAAAACCAGCAAGGCCTCGGTCAAAGCATCCATAGGGCGGTATAGGAACAGCTCCCGCAAGGCCTCGGCCAGGGGTGTGCCGCCGGGCTCGCGGGTCATCACGACCTCATGGCCTTGTTCGCGCAATGCGGTGGCGGCGGCCTCAATGTGCGAGGACTTGCCAGCACCATCAATGCCTTCGAACGTGATGAAAAGTCCTTGCGGCATCAGGGCGCATTGCCTCGCTGGAATTGATTGACGGCGCGATTATGGTCGGCCAGGGTTTCACTGAAGACACTGGAGCCGTCCCCCCGTGCCACAAAATACAGGGCCCGTGTGGTCTGGGGTAAGGCCACGGCCCTCAAGGCTGCCAAGCCGGTGAGCGCGATGGGGGTGGGCGGCAGCCCGCGCCGGGTGTAGGTGTTCCAAGGGTGGTCGGTGCTCAAGTCGGCGCGGCGCAAATTGCCGTCGAACTGCGCCCCCATGCCGTAAATCACCGTGGGGTCGGACTGCAGCGGCATGCCGATGCGCAGCCGGTTGGTAAAGACCCCAGCAATCAGGCCACGGTCAGCCGCAAGGCCAGTTTCTTTTTCCACCACCGAGGCCAGCACCAGCATCTCTTGCGGCGTCTTCAAGGGGCTATCGGGCTGGCGTTGTGCCCAGATCGACGCCAAATGGCGGCCCATGGCGGCCTTGGCGCGCTTCAGCACTAACAGGTCGCTAACGCCACGGCTGTAGGCGTAGGTGTCGGGGAACAACCAGCCGTCCACGCGCTCGCCCTCAATGCCCAAGAGCGCTGCCACCTGGGCATCGTCCAAGCTGCTGATGGTGGACTTGAGATGCGGTGCCTTTGCTAGGTGCTCGCGTACTTGGGCAAATGTCCAGCCTTCAATCAGGCGCACGGTTTCCAGGCTCTGTTCACCCTTGACCATGCGGTCCAGCAAGCTACGCGGCGTGACGCCTGGCTCGACCTCATAGCTCCCTGCTTGGATGCGGCGGGCCTGACCCGACATCCGGAACCAAGCATAAAGCACGGTGGGCGAGGTCTGAACGCCTGCTTGCACCCAGAGCTTCGCCACCTCCTGCGGTGATGTGCCCGGCTCGATAGACACCTCCACCCGCTCAGACGCCAAGGGCAGCGCTTGTTGCAGCCACCATGCGGCAGCCCCCGCCAAGGCGGCCAAGAGCAAGAGGGCGACCAGCCCGACACGCCACACCTTCATCACGGTTTCCCAGACCCTTTAAGCCTCACAGACATGGGCGGCGATGATAATCGCCCCATGTCGATTCAAGCCTCAACTTCCATTTCTGTGGCACCTCACACCGAAGGGGCCACGCTGCTCAGCGACTGGGGCGTGATTCGCGCCACCGGTGAAGACGCCGCCTCATTTCTGCATGGCCAGTTGACGGCGGACATTTTGGGCCTGGGCGAGGGACAAGCCCGCCTGGCCGGTTTTTGCTCTGCCAAAGGGCGCTTGACGGCGAGTTTTGTGGCTTGGCGTGCAGGGGCCGATGTGCTGCTGGCCTGCGGCGCCGATGTGCTGGCGGCCACGCTGAAACGGCTGTCCATGTTTGTGCTGCGGGCCAAGTGCAAGCTCAGTGATGCCAGCGCGGAGGTCCCCGTCTGGGGTGTGGTGGGGCCCGCAGCCTCAGGGCAAGCGCCTTGGACGGTGAGCATGGCGCACGGTGGGCAGCTCGTCCATCTGCCACCTGCGCTTGGCTTGGCGCGTGGATTGTGGGTGGGGCCGTCAGGCCAGGCACCTTTGGTGGCGGCTTTGCCCGCGAACACCTGGCAGGTGTTGGAAGTGGCCAGCGGTGTTGCGCGGGTGGTGGCGGCGACGGTGGACCAATTCGTCCCGCAGATGGTCAATTTTGAGCTGGTGGGGGGCGTGAACTTCAAAAAAGGCTGCTACCCCGGCCAAGAGGTGGTGGCCCGGAGCCAGTACCGGGGCACGCTCAAGCGCCGCGCGCATCTGTTTGAGATCAACGGCCCAGCCCTGCCTGGGCAAGAAGTGTTTCACAGCGATGACCCGCAACAGCCCGCAGGAATGGTGGTCTTGGCGGCAGGCTCAGGCAACGCGCCAACTGTGGCCTTGGTGGAGGTCAAGCTGGCCAGCTTGGCATCCGGCACGCTGACCTTGGGCTCACCAGAAGGCAGCGTGCTGCGCTGGACGCCCCTGCCCTATGAACTTCCGAGCGAGGCCCCCTGAGCCGCTAGGGCTGAGGGTCTATTTCGATGCAAATGTCACAGCAGTGGTTCATCTACTACCGCATTCGTGCCGAAGATCAGGCAGAGGTCATACAGGCGGTGCGGGCGTTTCAGTCGGCCCTGTGTGAGCGCTGGCCGGGGCTTATGGCCCAGGTACTGAGGCGCGCCGACCGACAGAGCGAGCTGCTGACACTGATGGAAACCTACGAATTTGAACCGGACAGGGTTGCAGACGACCCGGCATGGAGCGCTGGCGGGTTGCCGCGCGACATTGAGCACGCTGCGTTGACGCTGGCACCCTGGCTCCAGAGTGCTCGCCACACCGAGGAGTTTGTGCCATGTGTTTAGCCGTATTGGCCCTCGACGAGAGCCGGCGCTTTCCTCTGGTGATTGCGTCCAACCGCGATGAGTTTTTCAACCGCCCTGCCGCCCGCCTGGGGTGGTGGAACCCGCCTGGCGATGCCCCCGCCATACTTTCTGGCCGCGACCAAAAAGCGGGTGGCACCTGGATGGGGGTCACGGCGCAAGGCCGCATGGCCTTGGTGACCAATGTGCGCAAACCCGGTGGGCTTGACCCGCAAGCACCCTCTCGCGGTGAGTTGGTTCCGCGCTGGTTGCGGGGTGATATGCGGCCCGACCTGTACTGGCCCAAAGTGGCGCTGACCGGTTATCAGCCCTTTAACTTGATTGCGGCTGACTTCCGGCGCGGTGATTGCTTTTACGCCACCAGCGAGTCCGCCTGCCCCACACGCCTGGAGCGGGGCATTTTTGGGCTCAGCAATGGAGGCCTGGATGAACCTTGGCCCAAGGTCACCCGCTTGAAGAACAGGCTGCGGCAGAGCCTGGATGAGGCCTATGACACCGAGTCATTGGCCCGCATGTTGTTTGATGCCCTGAGTGACAAGACCGTTGCTGCGGATAGCAAGCTGCCCTCAACCGGAGTGTCTATCGAGCTTGAGCGCATGCTGTCGCCCGCCTTTATCCGGTCTCCCGACTTGAGCTACGGCACCCGGTGCTCCACGCTGATCATTACCGAGCGGGTGAACAAGCGCTTGGTGACACAAGTGTTCGAGCGCACCTTTACCGCAGGGCCGGGTTTGGCGTTGCTGAGGCGTACTGAGATCAAGCAATGGCCGCCAAAGTACGAAACGGACGAATCCGGCGAACTCTTGCTCAGTGAGATTGGCCCCGTGGCTGATGGAGACCTGGCCGAAGATGGCGGCCAACCTGCCAAAAAGCGCCGCGTCCGCAGCCTGCTTAGGCCCAGCCACAAACTTTAGGCCGAGAGAGCTCAGCCACTCAAAGCGCTTTGACCATTTCAAGGTGCTCGATGCCAGCCTCCGTGAAGGGCTGGCCTTGCGCTTGGTAACCTGCCTTGAGGTAGAAACCCACGGCGCTGGCTTGGGCGTGCAGCATCACGCTGCTGTCGCCTCGCGCCCGAGCCACTGCCTCTAAGGCGTGCAAAACGCGGCCACCCACGCCCCCGCCACGCAAGGCCCGCAGCGCGGCCATCCGGCCGATGCGGCCCTGCCCCGCCACCGCAGGCAGCAGGCGTCCAGCCCCCAAGGTCAACCCCAGCCGGTTGCGGGCCAGTGCATGAACAGCGGTTTCATCCGCCTCATCACAGGCTAGCTCCGCCGCAATGCCCTGCTCTTGCACAAATACCTCATGCCTGAGGGCACGGGCAGGCGCTGCGCAATCCGACCAGGCTCCGGTGCTAACGTGAACCATGTCTTCACCCGCTTCAAAGGCGGCAAAGCTCTGCTTCAAGGCCTCGGGCACGGGCAGAGAGCGGCGCTGGTGCGTGCTGGCCGAAGCATACACGTAAATGAGCTGGCCGCTGACCAGCAGGCGTTGGTCTCGAAAGATGCCAGCTTGAAATCGCACCGAGCTATTGCCCACGTGCTCGCAGCGCAGGCCGACCTCCAGCACATCGTCCAACTCCGCCGGGGCGTGGTACTCCAGCTCCGCCTTTTTGACAAACAACTCGCCGTCCAGCCCCTCAAATGTGGCGTCATAGGGCAAGGCCAGGGCGCGCCAATAGCCCGCCATGGCGGTGTCCAGGTACATCAAGTAGTGGCCGTTGAAGACAATTTTTTGCAAATCGACCTCGACCCAGCGCACGCGCAGGCGCTCGGCAAAACGGAAGCCAGGCAAGCGTGTTGTCATGAGAAAGCTCTTTGAAGGGCTTGAGCGGCCAATGCTTGGGCCGCGTCGGCTTCTGGAATGAAACGACCCATCTTGATGAAGTCATGGGTCACGCCACGATAGATCTCCAGCTCGACCGGAACGCCCGCGCTGCGCAGCTTGTCAGCATAGGCCACCCCTTCGTCGACCAAAGGGTCGCATTCGGCCAAGATCACGGTGGCCGGTGCCACGCCTTCGGTGTCAGGCGCTTCCAAAGGTGCAAAGCGCCAATCGTGGCGCTGCTGTGGCGCCAGGTAATGGTTGAAGAACCACTCGATTCCGGCGGCATCCAGCAAAAAACCATGGGCAAACAAATGTCGCGATGCGAACTCTGCTGTGGCACTGGTGCCGGGCGTCAGCAGCAGTTGCAAGGCCAAAGTCAAGCCTGCGTCTCTCGCCAACAAGGCACACACCGCACTGAGCGTGCCGCCCGCACTGTCGCCGCCCACGGCCAAGCGTGTGCCGTCCAAACCCAAGGCACTTGCGCCCTCCCCGGCCAGCCAACGCAAGGCGGCAAAGCTGTCGTTCACCGCTATGGGAAACGGGTGCTCCGGGGCCAAGCGGTAGTCCAAAGCCAGCACGGCCGCACCGCTGCGCAAAGCGAGCTGCCTGCAAAGGCTGTCATGCGTTTCCAGGCCACCGATGACAAAGCCACCACCATGCAAATACAGCAACACCGGCAAGCGCTGGTGGTTGGGGGCGTAGAGACGCGCTGCCAGCATCGTGCCGTCATCAGCGGGAAGCACCAGGTTCTGCACGCGTGCCAGTGGCGCGCGCGGCAGGTCCAACACCTCGGCCCCTTGCACATAGGCTTGGCGCGCTGCCTGCGGTGTCATGGTGTGAAACGGTGGGCGGTTTGCCAGCCGGATGCGGTCCAGCAAGCCGGCCATGCGTGGTGTCAGCAAACGCGTACCCATCGCTACCCCTGCCGCTTAGCGGCCCACGCAGTCCACAAAGTAGCGCTTCTCGCCGCTAATCTCCTCGGTCACCAAGCCATGGACATCGGCCCCAAAACCCGGGAAGGCAGCGTTGAACTCGCGCGTGAAGCGCAGGTAGTCAACGATGCGCTTGTTAAAGCGCTCGCCCGGGATGACCAGCGGAATGCCGGGTGGGTAAGGCGTCAACAAGGCCGTGGTGACACGGCCCTCCAGATGATCAATCTCCACGCGCTCGGTCGTACGGTGAGCAATGGCTGCATAGGCGTCGCTGGGCTTCATGGCCGGCTCCAGGTCGGAGAGATAGACCTCGGTGGTGAGCCGCGCGATATCACCCTTGGCATAGGCCTCGTGCACGCTCTGGCAAAGGTCTTTCAAGCCCATACGCTCATAGCGTGGGAAGGCGGCCGAAAACTCCGGCAGGATGCGCCACAGGGGTTGGTTGCGGTCGTAGTCGTCTTTGAACTGCTGCAGGGCCGTCAGCAGCGTGTTCCAGCGGCCCTTGGTGATGCCGATGGTGAACATGATGAAGAAGGAGTAGAGGCCGGTCTTCTCGACCACCACGCCGTGCTCAGCCAGGTACTTGGTGACGATGGAGGCCGGAATGCCCTGCTGGGAAAACTTGCCCGTCACGTCCAAGCCCGGCGTGATGATGGTGGACTTGATGGGGTCCAGCATATTGAAGCCTGTAGCAAGGCCACCAAAGCCGTGCCAAGCCTCGTCGGCTTGCAAGATCCAGTCTTGAGACTTGCCGATGTCTTCGTCAGCCAAACGGTCGGGGCCCCACACCTGGAACCACCAGTCCTGGCCATACTCCTCATCGACCTTGCGCATGGCGCGGCGGAAGTCCAGCGCCTCGCGAATGCTCTCTTCCACCAAGGCCGTACCGCCCGGAGGTTCCATCATGGCCGCGGCCACGTCGCAGGAGGCGATGATGGCGTACTGCGGCGAGGTGGAGGTGTGCATCAGGTAGGCTTCGTTGAACAAGTGCTTGTCCAGCTTTACCGTTTGCGAGTCTTGCACCAAGACTTGTGACGCTTGGCTGATGCCCGCCAGCAGCTTGTGGGTGGACTGCGTGGCATACACCATGGCCTGCGTCGGGCGTGGGCGGTTCTTGCCCATGGCGTGGAAGTTGCCGTAGAAGCGGTGAAAGGCCGCATGGGGCAACCAGGCTTCGTCAAAGTGCAAAGTGTCCACCCAGCCATCGAGCTTGGCCTTGATGGTCTCTGTGTTGTAGAGCACGCCGTCGTAGGTGCTTTGGGTCACCGTCAAAATCTTGGGTCGCACTGTTGCTGCATCCACATGCTTGAGCAAGGGGTGCTTGGCGATCTTCTTCTGAATGGACTCGCGGGAGAACTCGCTCTCTGGAATCGGGCCGATGATGCCGTAGTGATTGCGGGTGGGCGTCAAGAACACGGGCACAGCGCCCGTCATGATGATGCTGTGCAGAATCGACTTGTGGCAGTTGCGGTCCACCAGCACCACGTCACCCGGGGCGACGGTGTGGTGCCACACCATCTTGTTCGACGTGGACGTGCCGTTGGTGACGAAGAAGCAGTGGTCGGCATTGAAGATGCGCGCCGCGTTTTTCTCGCTGGCGGCCACCGGCCCGGTGTGGTCCAACAACTGGCCCAGCTCTTCCACCGCATTGCATACGTCGGCGCGCAGCATGTTCTCGCCAAAAAACTGGTGGAACATGCGCCCGATGGGGCTCTTCAAAAACGCCACGCCGCCGGAATGGCCGGGGCAATGCCAAGAGTAGGAGCCGTCTTGGGCGTAGTGCATCAAGGCTCGGAAGAACGGAGGGGCCAGGCCGTCCACATAACTCTTGGCCTCACGGATGATGTGGCGGGCCACAAACTCGGGCGTGTCCTCGAACATGTGAATGAAGCCGTGCAACTCCCGCAAGATGTCGTTAGGAATGTGCTGGCTGGTCCGTGTCTCGCCATACAGGTAGATCGGAATGTCGGCGTTGCGAAAGCGAATCTCGGTGATGAAGTTGCGCAGGTTCAGCACCGCCGGGTCCAACTCGGGGCCGGGGGTGAACTCTTCGTCATCAATGGACAAAATAAAGGCGCTGGCGCGGCTTTGCTGCTGCGCAAACTGCGAGAGATCGCCATAGCTGGTCACCCCCAGGACCTCAAAGCCCTCCTTCTCGATGGCATCGGCCAGGGCTCGGATCCCTAAGCCAGAGGTGTTCTCGGAGCGGAAGTCCTCGTCAATGATGACGATGGGAAAGTTGAAACGCTGCATGGCGACTCGTTAGGTCAGAGAAATGGGCGGGGCGAAAAGCGCGAAGTGTAGGGCCGAATGGGGGATTGAATGTCCCCCCTGCCCTGCACGCGCCCTTACTCACGCATATGCCAGCGCATGGCGTGGTTTTCTCGCAAACTGCGACCAGCCTCTACACTGCGCCTCACAACTTTGAAAGGTGCGCGATGTCTTGGAATGCCGCAACCCTCTGGTGGGCAGCCGCAGGCCTCTTGGTATTGGCCGAGTTGGCCACCGGTACCTTTTACCTTTTGATGCTGGCCTTGGGCCTGGTGGGCGCAGCCGTGGCGGCCCATGCAGGCTTAGGTCTGTCTGCGCAGTTGCTGCTAGCCGCCTTGGTGGGCGGCGGTGCGGTGATGGCTTGGCGTCAGCGTCGGCAGCGGTCTGCAGCTCCCCTGGCCCCCAGTGCCAACCCAGACTTGCAATTGGACGTGGGCGGCCGCGTGGTGGTAGACCAATGGACGGCCGATGCCCGCAGCACGGTGAACTACCGTGGCTCGGCCTGGGGTGCCCGTGCCGCCGACGGTGTGGCGCTGAGCACTGGGCCGCATGTCATCGTGGCGGTAGAAGGGAATGTGCTGGTTTTGGCACCTGCCTCTGCTCACTCTTGAACTTCTCAACACGGAATCTGAATCATGGATTTGGTCGCCCTTATTGTTCTGGCCATTGCAGCCTTTTTTGTCATCCGAGCCGTTAAGGTGGTGCCGCAGCAAAACGCCTGGGTGGTGGAGCGGCTGGGCAAGTACAACACCACGCTGGCCCCTGGGCTCAGCTTTTTGGTGCCCTTCGTCGACAAGGTGGCCTACAAGCACTCGCTCAAAGAGATTCCGCTGGACGTGCCCAGCCAGATCTGCATCACCAAGGACAACACTCAGTTGCAGGTTGACGGCATTCTGTACTTTCAAGTGACCGACCCTATGCGTGCCAGCTATGGCTCCAGCGACTATGAAATCGCCATCACGCAATTGGCTCAGACCACGCTGCGCAGCATCATTGGCCGCATGGAGCTGGATAAGACCTTTGAGGAGCGCGAGGTGATTAACGCGCAGGTGGTGTCTGCTCTGGATGAAGCGGCGCTGAACTGGGGCGTGAAGGTGCTGCGCTATGAGATCAAAGATCTGACACCCCCCGCTGAGATCTTGCGCTCCATGCAGCAACAAATTACCGCCGAGCGTGAGAAGCGCGCGCTGATTGCCGCCTCAGAGGGCCGCAAGCAAGAGCAGATCAATATCGCCACGGGTGAGCGCGAATCCTCCATTGCGCGCTCAGAGGGTGAAAAGCAAGCAGAGATCAACAAGGCTGAAGGTCAGGCTGCGGCGATAGCAACCGTGGCCGACGCGACAGCCGCGGCCATCCGCGTGATTGCGGCGGCCATTCAGCAGCCCGGTGGCGAGCAGGCTGTCCAGCTCAAAGTGGCTGAAAAGGCCGTAGAGGCCTATGCCCAGTTGGCCCAGAAGAACAACACCATGATCGTGCCCGGCAATATGACGGAAGTGGCTGCGCTGGTGGGCAGTGCCATGACCTTGATGCGATCAACAAATTCTGCGGCTCCAAAGTGAGAGGCATGCCCAAAGCAGGCTAGAATCCAAGGCTTCACCCATCAGGAGGGGTGGATGAGCGGTTTAAGTCGCACGCCTGGAAAGCGTGTGTGGGTTAATCCCCACCGCGGGTTCGAATCCCGCCCCCTCCGCCAAAATCAAACCCAAGTGATTCGCGTCACTTGGGTTTTTTCATTTTGGCGTCTGAGCTGGGCCGCACGAATGCGCTTCGCCGCGCCGCGATGGCTTGCAGAGCGTCCGCCTTCAAACTTGGCGTCAGCGTTTGCGAGAGCTTTTTCTTGATGCCTACACGTTGCACAATTGACGTTTACGTCAACGTCAACACTATCAATCAGGAGATCTCATGGACATTGCAGGCAAGGTATTCATCGTCACAGGTGGGGCCTCCGGCTTGGGGGAAGGCACGGCGCGGATGCTGGCGGCGCATGGTGGCAAGGTTGTGATTGCCGACCTACAAGTGGAAAAGGGCCAAGCCTTGGCTAATGATCTGGGTGGGGCTTTCGTGCGCTGCGATGTCAGCCAAGAAGCAGACGGCCGCGCCGTGGTAGCCCAAGCCTTCAGCATGGGCAAGTTGATGGGCTTGGTGAACTGTGCAGGAATTGCCCCAGCCATCAAGACCGTAGGCAAAGACGGCGCACACGCCCTGGACATCTTTGCCAAGGTGATCAACATCAACTTGGTCGGCTCGTTCAACATGATTCGCCTGGCGGCGGAAGCCATGTGCAAGAACGACGCCGAACCGACCGGTGAGCGTGGCGTACTGATCAGCACCGCCAGCGTGGCCGCCTATGACGGCCAAATCGGCCAAGCGGCCTACGCAGCCTCTAAAGGCGGTGTAGTGGGCATGACCCTCCCCATCGCCCGCGACCTGGCCCGCAACGGCATCCGCAACATGACCATTGCCCCCGGCATCTTTGGTACCCCCATGCTGTTTGGCATGCCCCAAGAGGTGCAAGATGCCCTGGCTGCCAGCGTACCCTTCCCTTCCCGCCTGGGCAAGCCTGAAGACTATGCCAAGTTGGTGCACCAAATCGTGACCAACGAGATGCTGAACGGGGAGGTGATTCGGTTAGATGGGGCGATTAGGTTGGCGCAGAAGTGAATATTCATCGGAGCCATCAATGAAAAAGGGCCTCGCAATGAGGCCCTTTTTTTGAACGGCTATCAACGGTCAAACGCCGACTTCCGAGCAAATTACATCAGAAACTCTGGGTGTACCGGACATACAGGAACCGACCTGGGATCTCGTATTGAGGATCAAAGCTGTTCGCAAAGGTTGAATACGATGTCGGTGGCTGCCTGTTAAAGATGTTGTTGATACCGAAAGTAAACTTGGCTTTCCAGGGAGCCTTCCAGTTGACCGACACATCGTGGTAAGTTGTTGCACCCAGCTTATTCTTCAGGTTAACTGGGTCCGAACACAGCAAGTCAAAGCCTTCTGGATCACCGAAATCGCAGTCTTCTACTTGAGAGGAGAAGTATCGAATACCCCAATTTGCACCGAAGTCTCCTCGCTGCCAGTTGACATTCAAGTTGCTGCGAACACGCCAATAGTTATCTCGATCATAATAATGGCCAACTTGATTCTCCTCACCATTCTCTGAATACTTTTTCATGTAGGTGGTATCCCAGACCACTCCAAAAGTGCCCAAGCTCGATTTTGGCAGGCGATAAGAAAGCGTCAAATCGTAGCCTTCGACGTCAATCGTTTTAAAGTTCAAACCGGCCGAGATTAGCGTGTTAATCTGGCCACCAGGTGACCGGTTAAACAGTTGACACGCATTGGCGTCGCCTTGCTCGATGCAACGATCCAAAATCGTCTGACCAGTGAAGGACTGAATCCCGTTTTTAAGAGCAATGCTCCACCAGTCAAAGGTTAGGTCGACACCAGGCAGGAAGCTAGGACTTGCAACAAAACCCAAGGTCTTGGTGACAGACGTTTCTGGCTTGAGGAAAGGGTTACCTCCAGTGCTGATACGAATCTGTGGGTTACCTTGGTCGTAGCCCCCAACGGGGACTCCCTGAGCATGACACCGAGCCTTTTGTTGGTCATTCAGGCTGTTATAGCCTCCACCAAACGTGGTGGAGCAAGGATCAGCGACTTGTGGAAATGAGTCTGCTAAGCCTTGATACAACTCATCGATGGCAGGCGCCCGGAAACCCTGGGACCAGTTACCACGGAGCATTAAATCATTGTTGAGCTTCCATGTCACACCCGCCTTGCTATTCGTAGTACTACCGAAGTTCGTATAGTCCGAATGCCGAACCGCCAAGGACAAATCAAGAGCTTTAACGGCCGGCAAGTTCTTGAGCAAAGGAACCGACAACTCGACATAGCCTTCGGTTACGCCGTAGCCCCCAATAGTTGGGGTACGTGCGTTTCCGGTAGTGTTACCTGAAGCGATCAGCGCGTCAGGAGAGTCAAAACCAGACTCATTGCGTTTCTCAACTCCGGCGGCGAAGCCCAGCGCGCCCGCAGGAAGCTTGAACAAGTCCCCAGTGATGTTGGCGTACAAATGCCGCATGGTGTAGCCCAAGGTATCATGGGCTACAAAGCCGCTGTAGGCCAGCATCTCAGGCGTGATAGAGCCCGGAGCGCCAAGCAAGTTCATCGGTACGCAGCCCGTAATCACACTGGAAGCATCACCCGGCTTGCTGACACAGATCGGCTTGCCAGCGCTGTCGAGCATAGACGGACCTAAGGCGTTCTTCAAGGCGGCAACGTTGAACAAGCCCGTCGTCACATCGCTTTGACTGTTCCGGGCATACATCGCACCAGCATTCCAAGAAAAAGCCTTACCGCCGATGTCAACATTACCCTCTAATCCACCGGACACCGCGAGAGTGTTGACATCTTGCTTAAAGGAGCGACCGCCAGTTTCGACTGCACGACGTTGAATACGCGAAACATCTGCCCCGAATGGATTGTAGATACTATCCTTGCTAATCGAAATAAGCTTAGATTGAGTGCCTGCACCAGGACCAGTTCCTAAAACAATTGGCATTGATGCAAGCAGTTGTTCCGACTTTCTCTGATTATAAATTGCCTGCAACTGAATCTGGGTATCTGGTGTGAGATCGTAACTCGCCCTACCGAACAGCGAAATCCGCTCTTGCGGCGTAACTAAATAGTTGTCAGGGGCAAAGTTATAAAAATCATCAGGTAAATCACCAACGGGGGCGGTTCTGAAGTTTCTCCAATTAGTACCGGATTTATTCGGATCATATGTAAACTGACCAGCGGAACCATCCGGTCTCGTCTGGGTTCCTGAACAGGTTCCTAAACTGGAGTTCCAGGTTCCGTTGCAAATGGCAAAGCGGCCGAAGGGTGTAGTAGAGGAGCCAAACGCAGTGCCTGTACCTATAATAGGCTCAGACGAAATATGGCGGTCTCCCGCACCGACGGGATCTTCCTTGACATAGCCAATGCCCACCATGCTCCGAAATTTTTCACCCGAAGAGCCGATCGTCAAGTCGAAAGAATTCTTCTGACCGTCTCCTTTGTCATATTGCCCGGTGTAGACGTTCACTTCCGCACCATTGAAGTCGTTGCGCAGAATAACGTTTACCACACCGGCAATGGCGTCCGAACCATAAGTTACCGATGCACCGTCTTTAAGCACCTCAATCCGATCAACTGCGGCGGAAGGGATGGTGTTCAAATCAACTGCACCACCGAGCCCCGTACCGCCTACCCAACGCCGACCGTTGACCAACACCAACGTTCGATTGGAGCCCAAATTTCGGAGGCTAACCCGGGTTTCGCCATTACCGCCATTGTTGTAGGTCGAATTTAGCGCAGAGCCATTGGCCGATAAGTTCTGCAGAACGTCACCAATAGTGGGCAAGCCTTGGGCTTGAATAGCTTCACGATTCATCGTGAAAATGGGCTGGGAGGTCTCGCTGTCGATGCGCTTGATGCGCGAGCCAGTGACTTCAACTCGTTCGGCCTTTGCGTCGGCAGTCTGCGCTTGTGCTGATGCGCTTGCGAGCATGCCACTAGTAAATGCTGCCACCAAGCTGGCGCTGAGTACGGTGCGTTTGAACATATGAAATCCGCTCCTGAGAAACAAAAGGTTGATTGATAAACCCAGCTTTGCAGCAACCCCTGTGCCAGCCTTGTGGAGTCGACATGGCTTGCCAGCAAAAACTTATCCGGAATTCTGCTTGATCTGTAGGGTCACTTTGCGTGAGGGAAACCCTGTTGTTACATGGGAGCAACAACAGGATTGAGGGAATTTTTTTTGTTGGACTCCGCCTGCGCCCATGTGCTTCCCGTGCTTGCTTGATTGGAAGATCATCCGCAGCTCACACGGATAGATCGTCAGGCCATCCTGGGCTGCGCTGCCCGCGATGTGGGGCGGCATCCTGTCCGATATCAGCCCTGCGCCACCAACCTAGGCACCGAGGCGATGAGCTTGCGGGTGTAGTCGTCTTGAGGGGCACCCAGGACGCGGTCGCAAGGGCCTTGTTCGACCACTTTTCCCATGCGCATCACAGCCACTTCGTCGGCGATGTACTCCACCACACCGATATTGTGGGTAATGAACAAATAGGAAACACCCAGTTCGGATTGCAAGTCTCTCAGGAGATTCAAAATCTGCGCTTGGACGGAAACATCCAAGGCTGAGGTGGGCTCGTCACAAACGATGAGTTTGGGATTTACGGCCAACGCTCGGGCAATCGCAATTCGTTGCCTCTGCCCGCCCGAAAACTCGTGGGGATATCGGTCCAAGGCGTCCAGGCGCAAGCCGACTTGGTCAGCCAACTGTTCGATGCGCTGGCGTCGGCCCGCAGCATCTACGTCTGGCAGCAGGGCCGCCATGCCCTCTTCCAGGACCTCGGCCACCCTCATCCGCGGGTTCAGGGATGCAAATGGGTCTTGAAAGATGATCTGGATCTGGCGGCGTGCAGCTAGAAGCTCTGCTCCATCCATGTCAAAAAGGTTGCGTCCACCCAGCAAGGCTTGCCCACCAATGTCGGCTTGGCCGCGCAAGAGCTGCACGATGGCCTTGCCGCTGGTGGTCTTGCCACAGCCCGATTCGCCCACTAAGGCCAAGGTACGGCCTTGAGGCACATCGAAAGTGACACCATCTACGGCATTGAAATGCCCCACCGTGCGGTGCAACAGGCCTTTTTTGATGGGGAATTTGACGCTCAGGTTTTGGACCTGCAGCAGCGGTGCTCCCGTTTGGCTGCTGGTTGAAGCGGCGGCCGGCACTGCAGCAGGCGCTGCGGCCGCCACTTTGGCCGGTAGGGGCTGCGGTGCATGGAGCCAGCACCGTACGGCCCGTCCGCTGGTGCCTTGAATCCACAGCTCCGGAATGTCCTGCTGACATTGGCCTTGTGCCTGCTCGCACCGGGGGGCAAAGCGGCAACCGGTGAAGGCTTGGGTCAACGAGGGGTCTCGGCTCATTTCATTGCGGGCCAGATTGATCATGCCGCCAAAACTGCTGGTGGAAGAGTCGACGCCCACCCCCACCAAGGCCAGCACAGCTTCATACAAGATGAGCGCTGAGAACTCCAGCACGGTGACGATCAGCATCAGGTGAGCCACGTTCGGGAAGATGTGCCGCACCATGATGCGGGTATTGGTGACGCCAAAGGCGTTGGCCGCCTGCACGTAGTCCAGCTCGCGCAGCTTCAGGGTCTCGCCGCGCAGCAGGCGGCACAGGCCTGCCCAGCCCGTCAGACCCAGCACTGCACAGAGCAAGAAGAGCTTCAAGTCCGCGCGCTCTACCCCGGTTTCAAACAACTCCGGGTGCTTGTCCAAAAACACCTGCACCATCAGCACGCAGGCGGCGATCAGCAAGATGTTGGGGATGGAAGACAGCACCGTGTAGACATACTGAATCAGTTCGTCAACCCATCCCTTGTAATAGCCCGCCATGATGCCCAGCACCACGGCCAAGGGCAGTGTGGCCAAGGTAGACAGCGCTCCAATCACGAAAGCTGTGCGAATGCTTTTTAGCGTTTGCAGCAATACGTCGTTGCCGGTAATGTCGGTGCCAAAGACGTGGTAGTGGCTCATCAGCCCACCTATTGCGCCAGCCACCACACCCACAGCCATCAGCGTGATGTAGGCCACATGCCAAGGCACTTTGGTTTCCTGCCGCCAGATGGCTGCCCACATGGCTTTAATGCCTTGTTGATGGGCCCGCCCCATCCAAAACGTCAACACAAGGCACAGCAGCGCAGCCAGGCCTAAGCCCATCACTGCGCCTGTCAATCCGCGAGTCGTCACATCGGCCGCCCACTGCGTGTCAGGATCACTGAGATGAGCCCCTCCAAACTTCAGGCGCGGGGCCACTCGGCTGACCTGGCCGTTCACTTCCACAGACTCCTTGGTGAAGCTGACCGTGGACAACGGCCTTGAGTAAGTGGCTTCGCGGGTTTCTATCAGGCGCGCCAAGACGGTGTCCAACACCGACTGCACGCGGGTGTCGTACTCCACCTTGCCCGCGGTCGACCCTGCGGCCGGTGGCAACACCTTACGGTAGTGAATACTGTCTGCCAGGGTAATCAGCAAGCAAACCGCCAGCAGCACCGCCGACGCCAAGGCTGGGCCACTGCGAAAAACCTTGGCCCAGTTGGCGGCCAAATTGGGCTGACGCCGCACCGACACGATGTACAGCGCCAGGGCAACAAACAAGGCCCAGATGGCCATGTCCGTCCATAGAAAAACAATTTTCGGCATCTTGAATGCTCCGAAGAAAGCGGGGTCAGGCCAAGCGGACGCGTGGGTCCACCCAGGTGTAGGCCATGTCGATCAGCACATAGGTGGCGATGTAGAGCAATGAGCCCACAAACACCATGGTGCGAACAATGGCGAAGTCCTGTTTGCTGATGGCCTCAATCACATAGGCCCCCAAACCCGGTATGCCGAAGAAGCTCTCAAACACCAAGCTGCCCATGAACACATAAGGCAAGTAGCCACCGGCACTGGTGATGATGGGAATCAGTGCATTCCGCAAGACGTGACGGAACATGACGATGCGCTCTGACAGGCCCTTGGCGCGCGCGGTGCGCACATAGTCCTTGCTGATTTCCTCCAAGAACATGGCACGGTACAGACGGGCTTCGGCCCCAAGCCGCGCAATGGCGGACAGCATGACCGGCAGCACCAAGAAGCGCACCAAATCCAGGCTTTGCACGTAGCCCGAGATCGGCACCAACTTGAGCACCCGCGAGAACAAGAACTGCCCCACGATGATGTAGAACAAGCTAGAGATGGACAGCATCAGCACGCAGAGGATCACCCCCCACAAGTCCAACTTGGTGTTTCTGAACATCACCAGCAGCAAGGCAAAGGCCGTGCTGGCAATCACCTGCAGCAAGAAGATGGGAATGGCCAGTTGCATGCTGACCCACATGCGGGTGGAGACCTCATGGCCAATATCGCCCGAACTCTCGCTGTCTGGGCGGCCAAAGTCCAGCTTGAACAGCGAGACTGAGCGCTCCCAAAAAATGGTCTCCGTCAGTTGCTCGCTACCCTGTTTGCTGTCATTCCAGTACAGCGGTTTGTCATAGCCGCGCTCGGTTTTCCACTTCTCGATCAGCTGTTGGGTCACCCGCTTACCGCCAATGTTCAGGCGGGCCATGTCATCGGGGGTGTTGACGGTGAAGAACAGAAAGAAGGTCGCCAGGTTCACGCCCAGCAAGATCAGCACGCCATAGAGCGCACGGCGGATGGTGTAGGAGATCATGGTGTGTGCTCTTTCAACTCAGGCCAAGATTTCACCGCGGGCGTTCATGCGTTCGCGGCGGCGCAGGCTGTTGCGAGCCACCCAATAGGCTGCCCCCAGCACCAATACCAACAAGGCCATGGGCCAGAGCACCGGGTTATTCCAGCTACGCAAACTTGCTAGCCGTTTTTCAACATCAAGCCTCAAGTAGCGTCCGTGGTCCCGCACCAAGATGGCAGACTTTGAGTTCTTGACCCAGCTTTGCACAGCGGCCGAGGCATAAGGGAAATAGCCAAAGCTCCATGCCGCGTCTTCTTGAACAATGCGGGTCATCTTGTCGATCACCGCTTGCTTCTCTGGCCCGTCATTGAGTGACTTCAGTTGGTTGAACAACTTGTCAAACTCAGGGTTTTGATAGTTGCCCGTGTTCTCACCGTCTGACACGCTCTTGGCGTTAGGCCCATAGAGCAAGAACATAAAGTTCTCGGCGTCCGGGTAGTCGGCGTTCCAGCCCAGCCAGAATATTTGATGCTTGCCTTTGCGAACCTTGTCTTGGAACTGGTTGTTGTCGGTAGCACGCACCTCAGTCTGGATACCCAGCTTGGCAAACTGCTTGACCACCCAGTCAATCTGCGGTTTGCGCTCAGGCGTGGGCGGGTAGTAAACGTCGTAATTGAGGACCAGCGGCTTGCCCGTCTTCACATCACGACCATTGGGATAACCCGCTTCGACCATCAGCTTTTTGGCATCTTCAATGGGCCGCCGCTGGTATGCCCCATTGGCCCAAACGTGGGTGATGGGGTTGACGCCTTCGGCCGTGCCTTCACGTGAGCCCGGAATGCCTTGGGGCAAGGGGCTCATGGCCGCCACACCGGCGTACTTGGGGAAGATTTGCGAATACTCTTCCCAGTTGATGGCGATGGAAATCGCTTGCCGCAGTTTGCGATTCCGGTCCTTGGCCTCCGGTGTGTCCCCGTGTCCCACCACTGGGTCCAAAAAGTTAAAGCCGATGAAGTAGCTGTTGACATCCGGTGCCTTGGGGAACAGAAATCCCTTGGCTTGGTAGTCGGCACGGACCTCTTCGGAATCAGTGGCCTCAGCCAAGTACTCAACGCCTAAGTCGACCCGCTCAAAGACTTCCAGATCGTAAAACCCGTCGCGGAACTTGTTTCTTCGAGGCGTGGCCTCGCGCTCCACCACGGCCACGATGCCATCAGTAAATGGCGTCTTTTTGCCGCAATCATCCAACAGTCCCTGTTCCTTATCACCAGGCATGCCTTCGCAGGGGTAGGGCTCGCCTCGGTAGTTGGGGTTGCGCTTCATCACGATGCGCCGGTCCTTGACGTACTCCGTCATCATGAAGGGGCCTGTGCCCACCGGCCAGGTGTCCAGGCTCAGGCCTGCGGTGGCCATGCCGGGCTGAGCATAAAAGGCATCAGCCTCCCAAGGCACCGGGGCCAAGAAGGTCATCTGCATCCAATACTTCCACTGCGGGTACTTGCCCTTGATGCGGATGCGCAGCAGGTGCTTTTCAGGCGCTGAGGCTCCTGCCAAAGGCCAGCGCCGGAAATCCAGGAACGGCCGGTCTTGGCTGGAAGGGTCCAGCCCTTCACGCAGCTTGGCGTCTTCTTTCTTGATCAGCTCGCCATAGTCTTTCAGGCCCACCACATACTCAGAAAAGATGCCCGCAATGGGCGTGGTGATGCGCGTGGTGGTGTGGCGCTTGAGTGCATACACAAAGTCTTCGGCCACCAGCTCGCGCGTGCCCGTTTTCTCAAACTCCCAGGGGCTGCGCTTGCCACCCAACTCGCCGGGCTTCATGGCGTGGTAGAGGTACTGGCCTTGGGCATCTTGCGCAAAGGCCGGGTGCGGCGCGTACAAGATGCCCTTTTTGATCGGCACGTCATAAACGCTTTCGGCCACTTGGTCCGCAGGGGCGTCGGCCGCTAGGGTTTGGCCGTTCTTGTCGAGGTAGGCGGGCTCCACCACCTTCTCGGCGGATTTGGGCACCAATTCGAAGGGCCGCTTCAGGTAGTGGTAGCCGTAGGGCGGCTCATAGACCTGGTAAGTCACCAAGGTCTCGTTGTTCCAGTAGGACGCCGTCGGGTCCAGGTGGCGAGGGGTGTTCTCAATGATCGCCGTGTGGATCAGGTTGGACTCTGCAGCTCCCTTGGGCCAAGGGCTGTTGTCGCACCCCGCCAGCGAGGCCACCCCCACCAGTCCCAGCAGCATCCATGCTCGTACCTTGGCACCCCAAGACACCCCTGCGCCAGCGCCACGCGCAAGCCCGATGTGACCACCCATGCGGAAGCCCCTCAAAATTGGTGTACTGGACACAACGCGGATCACGCGGCCAGCACATGCACAAAAACAAAACCGCCTGCAGCCAGCAACCCGCTCGTAGCAGGCACCGGAACAGGCGAATGACGCAGATTTTAAGCGCGGCAGCAGCCCTTGGCCCTTAGGGTTTTCGCAAGGCTGATGCCCGAACTCAGTGCAAATTCTTCGGCAAGTTTACGAATGCGGCGAAGAATTCACCATCCCACAAAGGCATCACGCCCTTCGATCACCAATTGCACTTTTCGGCCAAAAGGCATGGTGACTTTGGTGGGCACATGGCCGAAAGGCAGGCCCGTCACGATGGGCGTCGTGCAGACACTGCGCAGGTGTGCCAACATGGCCTTGACCGTGTAGCCACGGTCCAGTGGGCTGGGTTTGTAGTCAGAGATGCGCCCCACCAACACCGCCTTTTGGGCTTGTAGCACGCCCGCCTGGTGCAGTTGCAGCAGCATGCGCTCGACCCGATAGGGATGCTCGTTCACGTCTTCAATGAACAGGATGCCGCCCTTGACCTTGGGCCAGTGTGGGGTGCCTAACAGCGAGCAGAGCACCGTCAGATTGCCGCCCCACAGCAGGCCTTGGGCGCTGAGCCCATCAAAGCCTGCCTCAGTTTTGAAGCCCACGGCCTCTAACTCGCCGCTCATGGCTTCCATGAAGCAGTCTGGGGTGATCTCATCGAGCGTCTCGCGCCCAAAGTCATCGACAGCATGTGGCCCACACCAACTGGGTGCTTTGGTGTGGGCCAGCATGCCCATTTGCAAGGCCGTGAGGTCGCTATAGCCCACCCAACGGGTACCACGTTCCACACTTTGGGCCAGGAGGCGCCAATCGATGCCATCCAGCAAGCGGGTCAGGCCATAACCGCCACGGCTGGCCAGCGCCACGCTGGGCGCGGCAGCCGCCACACGGTGGATGGCGGCCAAGCGCTGTTCGTCGCTGCCGCCAAAGCGCTGATGTTTGGCCAGTGCGGCTTCATCGACCTGAACCTCAAAGCCACAGGCCTTCAGGCGCTTCACGGCCAACTTCAGGCCTGCGCCGGTGGGCAATACGCCAGAGGGCGTGTAGATGGTCAGCGTTTGGGGTGCGCTCATGATCAGGCCTTTCAAGGCTGTGACGTGTCGTCATCCGGAGTCAGCTCTTGGGCGTCTCCGGTGGGGATGGTGTCGCTGGAAGGGTCGGGGCCTGCATCCAGAGGCGCAGCCGCACCAACGCTGGCTTGGCGCAAGGCTTGCTGCTGGGCCTTTTGTTGCGTGCGGCGTTCGGCAAAAAAATCTCGCAGCACTTGGCCGCAGGCCTCGGCCATCACCCCGCCTTGCAACAGAGTGTGATGGTTCAACTGGGCGATGTCGAACACATTGATCACCGACCCTGCAGCGCCGGTCTTGGGATCGAACGCCCCAAAAACCACGCGCTTGAAGCGCGCATGCAGCAAGGCCATGGCGCACATGGCACAGGGCTCCAAAGTCACGAAGAGTTCGCAATCCGGCAGCCGATAGTTCTCGACCAGTTGCGCGGCATGTCGCAGCGCCACCAGCTCAGCGTGGGCCGTTGGGTCATGCGTGGTGATGGGCCGGTTGTAGCCGGTGGCCAGCACTTGGCCCTGGCGCATGATCACCGCCCCCACCGGCACCTCGCCCACCAGCCAGGCGTTATGGGCTTGGTCCAGCGCCAAGCGCATGCCTTGCTCTAGAGCAGGGTCGGCCGCCAGGGCTTGGGTGTGAGGCAGGATCAGGCTCATGCTGCGTTCGTGCGCCAGCGCTTCAAAGTTTGCTTGCGCGCAACAGGGTCTAACAAGGCTTGGGCGTCGTCTTGCGCCCGCTGCAGCCAAGCTTGTAGGGCACTTTGTTCTTGAGCAAGCAGGGGCCATGCCATCTCGGGCTGCCATTGGCGCAGCGGCTTGCGGGGCGGCATATAAGGCTCAAACGGTGCCATCAGGCCTTTCAGCTCTGCTTGAAGCGAGCTCACTTGCTCCTTGAGTACAGCGTTATAGGCGGCCAAGCGCTCGTCGGCCAAGGCGCCCACGCCGCCCTCGGTGGCGGCCCACTCGAGCTGCAGCTGCAAAAGGGTCAGCAAGTCTTTCGCATCGTTGGCTTGGTTGACCTTTTGCATCAAGGCATGGCGGCGGGCGCGGTCGGCGTCGTCGCTGGCCCGATCGGGGTGCAAGGCGCTGGCCAGCTTGCGGTAGATCTCGCGCAAAGACTGGCTGACGGCATGGGCTGCCTGAGGCGTCGCGATGCCACCGCCCTCCCCTTTGGCCTGTTGCCGCGCTTGGCGTTTGGCTTGACGCTTGGCCTCGCGCGCCGCAAACACGGCTTCTTCTTCAGCAAACTGTGCTTGGGCTTGGCTGCGCAGCGCGGCCATGGTGGCGGCGAGAGCCGCTTCAGGCGAGTCGTGCTCGTGCGGGTTGACCTGCACGCCGAAGACCTCTTCCAAGTGGGCGAGGTCATGCAGGGCTTCTAGCCGCCGCTCCTCCGCCCAGGGCCGGTGCGCCCAGCGGTCGTGCACGGCAATCAAAACTTCGTCGTCGGGGTCTTGGTTCAACAAGGCGAACAGTCGCTCTTCCAGTGCATCGGTCAGGCGTCGGCGCTCGGCGGGCTTCAAGGCGGCGCCCTCTGCGTTCTGCAAAAGTTGGTCGATGGTCAGCACCAATATCGTAGGTCACGCGGTTGATGCCACGCACTTCATTGATGATGCGGCCCGACACCTTCTTGAGCAGGCTGTAAGGCAGCTCCGCCCAATCGGCAGTCATGAAGTCGCTGGTTTGTACGGCGCGCAGCGCCACCACATAGTCATAGGTTCGGCCGTCGCCCATCACGCCCACACTCTTGACGGGCAAGAAGACCGTGAAGGCTTGGCTGGTCAGGTCGTACCAGCTCTTGCCCGTGGCGTCTTTGGCGGCGCGCAGCTCTTCAATGAAGATGGCATCGGCGCGTTGCAGCAACTTCACATACTCGGGCTTGATATCGCCCAAGATGCGAACGCCCAGGCCCGGCCCCGGGAAGGGGTGGCGGTAGACCATGTCGGCGGGCAGGCCCAAGGCCACGCCCAGCTCGCGCACCTCGTCTTTGAACAGCTCGCGCAGCGGCTCCAAGAGCTTCAGGCCCAATTGCTCGGGCAGGCCGCCCACATTGTGGTGGCTCTTGATGGTGGTGGCCTTCTTGGTCTTGGTGCCACCGCTCTCCACCACGTCAGGGTAGATGGTGCCTTGCGCCAAGAAGGTGGCACCCTTGTGGCCGCCGGTGCCGGCCTTGAGCTTGTCCGCCTCTGCCTTGAAGACGTCCACAAACAAGCCGCCGATGATCTTGCGCTTTTTCTCTGGGTCCGTGACGCCCGCAAGAGCACCCAAAAACAGCTCGCTTGCATCCACGCGAATGACCTTGGCGTGCAGGCGTCCCGCGAACATGTCCATGACCATGTCGCCTTCGTTCAGCCGCAGCAGGCCATGGTCCACAAACACGCAGGTGAGCTGNCCGTTCTCCAGAGGCCCCCAGCCAAACTTCATTTGGGTATAGAGCACCCAGGTGGTATGCAAGGTGAACTGCGCGAGGCCGGACAAGGCCAAGATAGCCACCAATGGCCCCAAACCCTCAAGGGCGTTCAGGGCTTTGAATGCGGAGAGTGGCGAAGCCTTGGCCCAATTGAAGGTGCTGCGCTTGTCAGCGGGCAAAGACTCCGGCAGCACAAAGTAGCCGTAGAGCCCGTTGATGATCGCCAAGCTGCCTGCCACGAAAAATGGCAAGTGAATGTCGATGGCACCTAGCAAGCCTCCCAGCACTGGCCCCAACATAAAGCCTAGGCCAAACATGGCCCCCAAAAGCCCAAAGTTCTTGGCGCGGTCTTCAGGGCTGGACACATCCGCCGCGTAGGCATTGGCAACGGCCGCGTTGGCCTGCATGGCACCGCTGAGCACGCGCACAGCAATCAGCATCCACAGCGCCGTGGCCAGGGCTGTGGTGAAGAAGCTGATGGCCAAACCCGTCATGCCGATCAGCAGCACCGGGCGGCGGCCAAAACGGTCTGACAGCGCCCCCAACAAAGGCGAGCACACAAAGTTGGCCGCACCAAAGGCCAGTGTCACCAATCGATAGGCCTCGGCTTGCTCGGTTTGGTTGCTGGTGAACGACCCCACCAGCGCAGGCAAGACCGGAATGATGAGCCCAATGGCCACCATGTCTAACAACACGGTGAGCATGATGAAGCGCATGGCCGCTGGCCGCGAGGCCGGTGGGCGCACATCAGTGGGGGCGGTATCCATGGGGGCTTGGGTGTTGCTGGAAAAACTGCGCCCGGTCAGGGACCGGGCGCATCAGGTGATGGAGGTCGACCTCACTCCATCCGGTAGTTCGGAGCTTCCTTGGTGATCTGCACATCGTGGACATGGCTCTCGCGAATGCCCGCCGCCGTGATCTCCACAAACTCGGCCTTGTTGCGCATATCGTCAATGGTGGCACAACCGCAGTAGCCCATCGAAGCCCGCAAGCCACCGGCCATCTGGTAGACGATGGAGATCATCGAGCCCTTGTAAGGCACGCGACCCTCAATGCCCTCAGGCACCAGCTTGTCGTTATTGGGGTTGCTGGACTCGTCGTTCTCTTGGAAGTAACGATCTGCCGAGCCGTCCTTCATGGCACCGATAGAGCCCATGCCGCGATAGCCCTTGTAGCTGCGGCCTTGGTACAGGAAGACCTCGCCAGGGGACTCTTCGGTGCCGGCAAACATGCCGCCCATCATCACCGTGCTGGCACCGGCTGCAATGGCCTTGGCAATATCGCCCGAGTAGCGAATGCCGCCGTCGGCAATCAAAGGCACGCCCGTACCCGCCAAGGCCGTGGCGACGTTGTCGATAGCGGTGATCTGCGGCACGCCCACACCCGCCACGATGCGGGTGGTGCAGATGGAACCCGGGCCGATGCCGACCTTGACGCCGTCCGCGCCGGCTTCGACCAAAGCCAGGGCGGCTGCGCCGGTGGCGATATTGCCGCCGATCACGTCGACCTGCGGGAAGTTCTTCTTGACCCAGCGCACGCGCTCGATCACGCCGGCGGAATGGCCATGGGCGGTGTCCACCACCAGGGCATCCACGCCCGCACGCACCAGCAGCTCGACACGCTCTTCAGTGCCCTCACCCACGCCCACGGCGGCACCCACGCGTAGCTTGCCGTGGGCATCGCGGGCGGCATTGGGGAAGCTCGTTTGCTTGGTGATGTCTTTGACGGTAAACAGGCCGCGCAACTCGTCGTTGGTGTTCAACACCAGCACACGCTCCAGCTTGTGCTTGTGCATCAGCGACTTCGCCTCTTCGAGCGACGCCCCTTCTTTGACCGTGACCAGGCGCTCGCGCGGGGTCATGATTTCTTTGACTGGCGCATCAAGGCGGGTCTCAAACCGCAGATCGCGCCCGGTGATGATGCCCACCACCCGGCCGTTCTCGACCACGGGGAAGCCGGAGATGCCGTGAGCGCGGCTCAACTCCATCACGTCGCGCACACGGGCACCGGGGGCGATGGTGATGGGGTCTTTCAACAAGCCCGACTCATAGCGCTTCACGCGCGCCACTTCAGCGGCTTGCTGCTTGGGCGTCAGGTTTTTGTGGACGATGCCCATGCCGCCCTCTTGGGCGATGGCAATGGCCAAGCGGGCCTCTGTCACCGTGTCCATGGCCGCAGAGACCAGGGGCAGGTTCAGGGTGATGTTGCGGGACAAACGGGTTGCCAGCGAGGTGTCTCGGGGCAAAACCTGGGAATACGCGGGCACCAACAACACATCGTCGAAGGTCAGTGCTTTGCCGAGTAGGCGCATGGGGAAAACTCCAGTCGCAAAAGTCGATTATACGGAGGTCTGAGCGAGCCGCCGCAGAGCGGCTGCGCGTGAAATCCGTCGTGTTAGTTTTTCACGGCTGCGTCTACACTCCCCTCACCTCGATTTGGCGTCGCTGATACGGCTCTACTCTTTGCCATGAACATTTACCGCGCTGCTGGCTTGGGCTTGATGGCCCTGACCCTGACCTTTGCCGCACAGGCCCAGAGCATCTGGAAATGGCGCGACGCGGACGGCCGCATCCAAATCAGCGACCGGCCTCCGGCGGCCTCGGTGCCGGACAGCGCCATCATTCAGCGCCCGGGCGGTGCTGTCTCTCAACGCCCATCCGCCGGCCAGGAGCAGCCGGTGGCAGCGGTGGCGGCCAGTGCCTCGGGTGTGCAACGCGGCGACCCGGAGCTAGAAGCCAAGAAGCGCAAGATGGCGGCCGACAAACTAGCGGCGGATCAGCAGGCGCAACAGGCGGCCAAGGACAAGTTGGCGGCTCACAAAGCCGATACCTGCCGCCGTGCTCGCAATGATTTGTCTGCGGTTGATGGTGGCATGCGCATTGCGCGCGCCAACGACAAAGGCGAACGCGAGTTTTTGGACGACAAGGGCCGGGCTGCTGAGTCCCAGCGTTTGCGCCAGCTGGTGGCAGAGAACTGCCAGTAAACCAGGGTCAGCCCGCAGACTTGGCGCTTTGCTTGCGAAAGCGCTGACGCCGAGCCTCCTTAGGGTCCACCTTCAGCGGCCGGTAAATCTCCACCCTATCGTCCTGGCGCAGCACCGTCTCTAAGGGCTTGAGTTTCATCCATACGCCCACGGTCACTGGCTCTTGCGATTGGAGGCTGTACCGGGCCAGCAAGCCGCTGGCCTCTAAGGCCTGAGCCACGGTGCTGCCTTGGGGCAAGCGCAGCGCCACCTCATCAACCACACGCGGCTGGGGGCTGAAGCACACCAGCACATCGATGAGGCCCCCAAGTTCAGCGTGCGCCATAGACCTGCTCCGCGCGGGAGACGAAGGAGTCGACAAAGGTGTTGGCCACCTTGTCAAACACGGGGCTCAGCACCAGCTCCAAGGGGCGGCTGGCAAAGGCATAGCGCAGGTCAAACTCAATCCGGCAGGCGTCCGCTTCTCCGCCGGGGCGACCCAGGGGCACAAACTGCCAAGCGCCTTCTAGTAGCGAAAACGGCCCATCCACCAGATTGACCTTGACCAAGCTGTCTTTCACATGGGTGTTGCGGGTGGTGAAGGCATGCTTCACACCCGCATAGGCCAGATGGATGCGGGCCGTCATGCCCTCGGCGTCTTCAGCCAAGACTTCGCCGCGCTCGCACCAGGGCAGAAACTGCGGATAGGTGGGCACATCCGTCACCAAGCGGTACATCTCAGCGGGCGAGTACCAGAGTAGAACAGACTTTTTGACTTGCTTCATACAATGCCCGGATTCTAGGTTGCCCTTTGGCCAACATTACCCATGTCCGCACTCATCGCTGAAAACCGCCGCGCCCGATTCGAATACCACATCGAAGAACAATTCGAGGCCGGCGTGGTGCTGCAAGGCTGGGAGGTCAAGGCCATCCGTGCCGGGCAGGTTCAGTTAACCGACGGCTATGTGCACATCCGTAATGGTGAGCTCTACATGATTGGCTGCCGCATCAACGCGCTGCGCTCGGCCTCTACCCATGTGAGCCCCGAGGCCGACCGCACCAAAAAGCTCTTGATGAGCAAGGACCAGATCCGACGCCTCACCGGCAAGATCGAGCAGCGCGGCTTCACGCTGGTGCCGCTGAACTTGCACTTCAAGGGCGGTTTGGTCAAGGCGGACATTGCGCTGGCCAAGGGCAAAGACAAGGCCGACAAGCGCGAGACCATCAAAGAACGCGAATGGGAACGAGAGAAAGGTCGCCTGATGCGCCATGCCATCTCGTCCAACAGGGAGTGAGGCGTGATGACCGTTGATGACGTGCTCTACCCGCCGATAGAACCCTATCGCACCGGCCGCCTGGCGGTGGATGACACCCACACGCTGTACTGGGAGGCCTGCGGCAACCCAGCAGGCATCCCGGTGATCTTCTTGCACGGTGGGCCAGGTGCGGGCATCTCGCCCAAGAGCCGGCGATTCTTCAACCCGGCCCACTATCACATCATCCTGTTTGATCAGCGCGGCTCAGGCCAGTCCACCCCCTTGGGCGAGACCCAGGCCAACACCACGCCGCTGCTGATCGCAGACATCGAGCGCCTGCGTGCGCTGATGGGCATTGAGCAATGGCTGGTGTTTGGCGGCTCCTGGGGCTCGACCTTGTCCTTGGCCTATGCCCAGGCCCACCCGCAGCGTTGCTTGGGCCTGGTGCTGCGCGGCATTTGGCTGGTCAGCGATGAAGAAATCGACTGGTGGCTGTATGGCGTACGGCAGTTCTTTCCGCGCGAGTGGGAGGCCTTTGCGGCCCATGTCAGCCCTGAAGAGCGGCATGACCTGCTCGGCGCCTACCAGCGACGCATGGCCAGCCCCGACAGTGCGGTGGCCGTGGCGGCCGCACAGGCCTGGAGCCGCTATGAGGGCTCATGCCTGGAGTTGATTCCCCAAGCCAGCACCGTGGACGCCTTTGGCAGCGAAGCCGTGGCCTTGGGCGTGGGGCGTTTGGAAGCCCATTACTTTGCACACAAAGCTTTCTTGCGGCCCCAGCAATTGCTGCAAGACATGCCCCGCATCGCCCACTTGCCCGGCTTCATCGTGCATGGGCGCTATGACGTGATCTGCCCCGTGCGCTATGCCCATGCCCTGCATGACGCCTGGCCGGGCTCGGTGCTGCAGGTGGTGCCCGATGCTGGGCATTCGTCTTACGAGGTGGGCATTGCTAAGCGCTTGGTCGCCGCTTGCGACGCCTATGCGGCCAGCGGCAATTTCAGCGCAATGCGCTAAGACCGATCTCAAGGTCGGCGATCAAGTCGTCCACAGACTCCAGCCCAATGCACAGCCGCACCAACACGCCTTCATAAGGCGTGCTCAGCTTGCGCATCCCCTTGGCTTGGTAGGGCACGGCCAAGCTCACAGGGCCACCCCAGCTCCAACCGATGCGGAAGCATTGCAAGCCGTCGACAAAGGCATCCACGCGCTCAGGCGCTAAGGCCGGGTCCATCTCCAGCGTCACCAAGCCTGCCGCTGCGGTGCACAGCCGTGCCCAATGCGCATGGCCGGGTGACTCTGCCAAAGCCGGGTGCAACACCCGCCGCACCCCGCCCTGCCCTTGCGCCCATTGCGCAATGCGGCGCGCGGCCGCGTCCTGCGCGGCATAACGCAAGTTGAGGCTGGGCATGGCCCGCAGCACCAACTCCACATCATTGGCCGCCACGCCCAGGCCTAAGCGGCTGTGGGTCCAGGCCAGGCGCTCGTACAAGGCCTTGTCGCGGCAGGCGATGGAGCCCATCAGCACATCACCGCCACCTGAGGGGTACTTGGTCAAGGCATGCACGGTCAGGTCCACGCCCAACAGCGCGCCGTCTTCGCCAGGCATCTCAAAGGGGTTGAAGGCCAAGCCTGCGCCCCAGGTGTTGTCCAGCGCAATCACCGCCTGTGGTGCTTTGGCGCGGATGCAGGCGATCAGACCCGTCAGGTCCGGAAACTCCAGGGTCACCGAGCCCGGCGCTTCCAGCCACACCAGCTTGACCTCGGGCGTCAGGGCCGCCGCCAGCGAGGCCACATCCAAAGCAGCACATGCTGGGCATGCTCCAGCGTGGCCAGCCGAGCCTCTAGCGTGAAGGTGGTCGGCGTGCCATGCAGCCCATAGGTGTAGGCCGACTTGTCCACCCATTGCCGTGCTCTCAGGTCGGCCACGGTGGGGAAGTACACCGTCGAGCCCTTGTACACCGGCACGACCGGTGATTCAAAGCCCTCTGGGGCCGTGTAGGGGTGGTGGACCTGGGTGGTGGCGGGGTGTTGCTTGTGCTGGCTCATGCGAAAAGGGCCTTGTAGAAAACTGTCTTAAGGGGGCGCAGCAATCTATGCCTCCACGATCACGCTCGGCCACCGCGAAGAAAAATTCTTTTCGACCATGCGCTTCCGGTAATCTTTGACGCTTGCTCTCACAGGATTGTGCCGAACCCTTAAGTTGAACAGGTCATCAAGGCCCCAAGGCGCGATGACTCTGACGCGCTTGTTCGGATCCAAAGTGACGCCGACGCAGGTTGCGTACTCCGGCCAGCTTGCCACACCCTCTTCCAGCGATCCCAAAGGCTCAACCTTGATGCCGAACTCGCGCTCGTACCAATGATGGACAGTTGCCTGGTTGGTCACTTCCCATGGCAGGTCTGGAGCCATTCGCTGCAGGGAGTTTTGCAGTGCCATCTCCGAGTGCTGCGGTGATTCAGAGGCATCGAAATAGACCATGTCGACATCGCCCAGCCATGAATGCTCAGCAAATCCATGGAGGTGATCCCAGACCAGTCCTCTGATCGCCCCGGCGCCGATGCACCACGACTGGAGTCGAAGTTGTGCAATGCAATCGAGAGCTCGCATGAACCATGGAGATCCTTCAACGATGGCGATGAGCGCCGAGATGTGGCGGTCATCCATGCTCGGTTCTATGCGCATCCGCCCAACTGCATCGGTCATGGAAGCTGACCCGTCGTCGACGCAATCGAGGCGCTTGGCCAGCCTCAAACCGCCTCGCCCACCAAATCATGCCCATCCACACCCACGATGCGCACCTTGGCGAACTCGCCAACGCGCAACTGCGTGGAAGCCTTGGCCGGTGGGCCAACGCGGACTGTGCCGTCGATCTCGGGGGCATCGGCATAGCTGCGGCCCACGCCGCCCTTGCGGCCCAAGGCCGGGGCGCTGTCCATCAGCACTTGCATCACTTGGCCCACGCGGCGCTGCAAGCGGGCCACCGAGATGGCCTCGGCTTCGGCCATGAAGCGGGCACGGCGTTCTTCACGCACGGCATCGGGCAAGGCACCGGGCAGATCGTTGGCGGTGGCGCCCTCCACGGGGGAGTAGGCAAAGCAACCGGCGCGGTCGATCTGAGCCTCACGCAAGAAGTCGAGCAGGGTTTGGAACTCGGCTTCTGTCTCGCCGGGGAAGCCGGCAATGAAGGTGGAGCGCACCACCAGCTCAGGGCAGATCTCGCGCCAGCGCAGGATGCGCTCCAGGTTGCGCTCGGCACTGGCCGGGCGCTTCATGCGCTTGAGCACATCGGGGTGGGCGTGCTGGAAAGGCACGTCCAAATAGGGCAGCACCAACCCCGAGGCCATCAGCGGCAGCACCTCATCGACATGCGGGTACGGATAGACATAGTGCAAGCGCACCCAGGCGCCGTGGGCGCGGGCCAGCTCGCCCAGCTTCTCCACCAAGTCCAGCATGCGGGTCTTGACAGGCGCGCCGTTCCAAAAGCCCATGCGGTACTTCACGTCCACACCGTAGGCGGAAGTGTCTTGGCTCACCACCAGCAGAAATGGCATCCAAGCTCTCTTTGACGGCGTCGTCGATGAAGCCGCAGGTGTTGACGATGACCAGGTCTGCGCCCTGGTAAGTCTTGCTGGTGTGATAGCCCTCGGCCGAGAGCTGGGTCAGGATCAACTCAGAGTCGGTGAGCGCCTTAGGGCAGCCCAGCGAGACAAAGCCGATGGTGGGTGTGCGGCTCGCGTCTGTGCTGGCCGTCGTGGGAGGTGTGGTCATGGGGTGCGATTGTCGCAAACCTCACCCACCCCTGGGCCGACAACGCTTGAGAGAGGTGCGATTCAGTTGTTCTTGGAAGGCACGCCCGGGAAGCCCGGAAAGCCTGGGAACACGCCCGTGGTTTGCTTTTGAACCTGGTCCTGCATCTGCACGAACAGGTTTTTGGATTGCTCCAGGTAATTGCCCATCAAGGCCTGCATCACCGGTGCTTGGCCGCTCATGAACTGGGTCCACATTTCGGGTGTGAAGGCCTTGGGGTCCACCATGCCGCGGGTCTGCTCAGCCAAGCGGGCCTGCATGTCCACAAAGGTCTGCAAGTTCTTTTCAAGGTAAGAGCCCATCATGCCCTGCATGGCATGGCCGTAGTAACGAATAATTTGAGCCAGCATCTGCGACGAAAACATCGGCATACCGCCCGTCTCTTCTTCCAAAATGATTTGCAGCAAGATGCTTCGCGTCAGGTCTTCGCCAGTCTTGGCGTCCCGCACTTCAAAATTCAGGCCCTCCAGCACCATCTGCTTCACGTCTGCCAGTGTGATGTAGCTGCTGGCCGAGGTGTCGTAAAGCCTGCGATTGGGATATTTTTTCAGAATGCGCAGGCCTTCGGGCGCAGCGGTGGTGGCTTCGGCAGGTGCCCACTGCTTTACCTGCCTTGATGGCGGCTTTGCGGGCTTCGCGCTTGGCATCGGCCACCACGGCCCGCTCTTGCCAAGCGGCTAGCTCCTCGGGGGTTTCCAGTGTCAGGCGACCCAACTCGCTCGCTCTAAAGTCGTTGAGCAGAATCTCCGCCGCCTTTTGCAGATTGAGCCGCCCCCCCGACATCACCGCGCCGCGCTTGCGCGCGATGGCTTGCAGCACCTCCTCGTCGGGCAGTGCTTGAAGCCCAGTGAGGCCATAGCGCTGCGCTACCGCCAGGGGGTAATGGCGGCGCAAGGTGGTCAACAGGCCCAGGGCCACCTCTTCTTCGTCAAAGGCGTTGCGGCCAACAGCCCCACTGGCGGCCAGGTGCAGGCCGCATTCTTCGATATTGATGCGCGGCCACAGCATGCCCGGCGTGTCATAAAGAATCACATCCGAGGCCAGTTGCAGGGGCTGTTCGTTCTTGGTGATGCCGGGCTCGTCACCCGTCTTGGCAGCCTTTTTGCCCATCAGAGTGTTGATGAGAGTCGACTTGCCGACATTGGGAATGCCGCAGATCAGTACCCGCAAGGGTTTGGCCATGCCGCCGCGCAGGGGCGCCAGGAGGCGGCATTCCTCCACCAGGCGTCGGGCGGGAGCTTTCATGCTGGCATCCAGCCCCAATGCCCGCGTCTGTGATTGCGTGTTGAAGTGCGCCAACCACTGCTCGGTACGAAGAGGGTCGGCCAAGTCCTGTTTGTTGAGTATTTTGAGTGCTGGTTTACCCTGGGCTAACTGAGCCAATAAGGGGTTGCTGCTAGAGCCTGGTAGGCGGGCGTCGAGCATTTCGATCACCACATGAATCGAGGGAATGCGTTCGTCCAGCGCTTTGCGCGTGGCGTGCATGTGGCCGGGAAACCATTGGATGGCCATGAGCGTCTCTGTCAAAGGCGGCAAAGGCCCGATTCTCGCTTGCCAAGACCCGTGCCCTGCAAATGTCACAGAAATGGCGTCCAATGGGGCGCTGAACAAGGAGACCCGCCTTTGAATGCCATGCTCAAGCGCTTGAACGCCCTGCCCGCCGCCCGCCTGCAACGCATGCAGCGTGGCGTTGAAAAAGAAAGCCTGCGCAGCTTGCCGGACGGCCAATTGGCCATGACACCGCACCCTCTGGCCTTGGGGTCAGCTTTGACACACCCCAACATCACCACCGACTTTTGCGAGTCTCAGATTGAGATGGTCACCGGCGTTCATCCCAGCGCTGAAGCCTGCAGTGCCGAGTTGACTGCCCTGCACCAAGCGGTAGCGCGGGCAATGGCTGATGAAGGCGAAGAGCGGCTGTGGGTGTCCAGCATGCCTTGTCGCTTGCCCGAGTTGGACACCGACATTCCGCTGGGCCAGTATGGCCGCTCCAATATCGGTATGGCCAAGACGGTATACCGGCGCGGCCTGGGTTACCGCTATGGCCGCCGCATGCAGACCATTTCGGGCATTCACTACAACTGGTCCCTCCCCGGCACCAGCAATGACGAATACTTTGCCTTGATTCGCAACTTCCGGCGTCACTCATTCTTGCTGTTGTGCTTGTTTGGCGCGTCGCCCGCCGTGTGCAACTGCTTTGTCAAGGGCCAGCCCCATGAGTTGCAGCCCCTGGGAGCCAATACCTTGCACATGCCTTATGGCACCTCGCTGCGCATGGGTAGGCTGGGATACCAGAGTGATGCGCAATCGAGCCTCGCGGTCAGCTACAACGGTTTGGAGGGCTATGGAGCCTCGCTTCAGGCGGCCATGACACAGCCCTACCCGCCTTACGAGGCCATTGGTTTGCAAGGCCCGCAAGGGGTGTATCGGCAGTTGTCCACCACCTTGCTGCAAATTGAGAACGAGTTTTACGGCACCATCCGGCCCAAGCGCCCCATTCGCCCAGGAGAGCGCCCCCTGCATGCGCTGCGCGAGCGTGGTGTTGAATACGTGGAAGTGCGCTGCATGGATCTGGACCCTTTTGAAGATGTTGGCATCGCAGCATCCACCATGCGATTTCTGGATGTCTTTTTGCTCCACTGTCTGCTGGCCGACAGCCCGCCCGACAACCCGTCGGAGATTGCTGCGCTGGGGCGCAACCAACACCTCACCGCCGCGCGTGGCCGCGAGCCCGGCCTGAAACTGGAACGGGAGGGCCAAGCCATTTTGCTGACCGATTGGGCTGCCGACCTGCTGGAGGCCTGCACACCCATTGCCCGCATGCTGGACGAGTCACAGGGTTTGGCGGAGGCACCGCATCAAGCAGCGGTGGCGGCTGCTCGGGCCACTTTGGCGGCTCCTCACACCCTGCCTTCTGCGCGTGTGTTGGCGGCCATCCAAGGGTCGCACGGCGGTGAGTTCATGCCCTTTGTGGCTGAGCGTTCTGCCCAGGTTCAGGCGCGGCTGCTTCACTTGCCTTGGCCGGTTGAGGCGAGCCAATCCTGGTCTCTGAAGGCGGCGGAGTCCCTGGCGGAGCAGGCGCGGATTGAAGGCACAGAGCAACTGCCCTTCGAAGTATTTCGCCAGCACTACCTCGCGCCCGAGCGCCTGCAACCGGCTGTTTGAAGAGGGCCAACCCGGTTCAATCTCACTCCGAGCCTGACCTGATGCGTTTTATGCATAGCACGCCAGAGACTCAGGGTTTATACTAGTGATCAGGGTTTTTACCTAAATCAGCGCTAGGCCATCCGCCTCGTCGCTGTTGTTTGCAGCGCAGGGTTACCCGCTGCCTGCTGGATCACAACATCATGAACATCATCTCTGCACTTTTGGGCGCGACGCGTGTCGCCTTCTCCCGTCAAACCAACCACGCCACCTCGTCTGACGAGCGCTTCTTGGCCGCCTCCGCCGACATGAGCGACCTAGAGCGCCGCATGCGCCATCTGGACCGTCATCGCCAGCCCGTGGTGGCGAATCACTACCTGGCCATCTATCCGGCAGGCTCAGGCCGCTGACACGGCTGGCAAGGCCAGCAAGGCCGATACCTGCTCTGCCCTCAAGGGTTTGCTGAGCAGGTAGCCCTGGCCACGGGGCACACCTAAGCCGCGCAAGGTCTGCAACTGTTCAGGCCGCTCTATGCCTTCGGCGATCACGGCCTTGCCCAAGGACCGGCCCAGGTTCATCACCGCGCGCACAATCTCCACGTTCTGCGGCTGGGCCTCCATCTCCATCACAAAGGATCGGTCGATCTTCAGGCTGTCCAAGGGCAAGGTGCTCAGATACGCCAGTGATGAGTAGCCGGTGCCGAAGTCGTCGATCGAGAATCTGATACCCGCATCGCGCAGGCCTTGCAAGTATTTGAGCGAGATCTCCAACTGGTCCATCAGCATGGTCTCGGTGATCTCCAAGGTCAGGTGGTGGGCGGGCAATTCATGCCGCTCCAAGACCTGCTGCACATGCTCCAACAAACCTGGCCTCGTCAAATCGTGGCTGGAAATGTTCACATGCATGTCCAGGTGCGCCATGCTCGGTAGCTCTCGCAGCCATTGCGCGAGCTGGCCGACCGCATGGTCAATCACCCATCGGGTTAAGGCCTCGATATGGCCGGACTCTTCCGCCAGCGCAATGAACACCGCCGGGCTGATAGGGCCTCGCTCCGGGTGCTCCCAGCGGGCCAGCGCCTCAAAGCCGCTGAGCCGGTAGGGGTCCAGGTCGTAAATCGGCTGAAACACCACACTCAACTGCCCTGCGCCAATGGCTTTGCGCAAATCAGCCTCAAGCGCTAGCCTGTCTGCGATTCGGTCATGCATGGACTGGTCGAACACCACCACTTGGCCACGCCCCGCAGCCTTGGCTTCGTACATCGCAAGGTCGGCATCTCGGAGCACCTCATCCACCGTGCGGTAGCCCAAGTCGCTAAAGGTGAGGCCAATGCTGGCTCCGGGAATCAATTCTGTGCCATTGATGGAAACCGGCCGCATCAGGGCCTCCAGCACGCGCTGAGCAAGGCGGGTGCCCATCTCAATGGTGCTGACCGCGTTCAGCAGAATTGCAAACTCATCGCCACCCAGGCGCGCCACCAGGTCGCTGGGGCGCACGCAATGGCGCAGGCGCTGTGCCACTTCTCGAAGCAGCTCGTTGCCTGCCAAGTGCCCAAGACTGTCGTTCACAATCTTGAAGCGGTCCAGGTCCAAAAACATCACGGCGAAGCGCACTTGCGCGTCGCTGCGGCTGCGCTCTACGGCGACGTTAAGGGCAGCCCCAAAGCAGTTGCGATTGGCCAGATCCGTCAAGCTGTCGTGATAGGCGATGTGCTGTAGGCGGCTTTCAGCCTCGCGCTGCGAGGTGATGTCGTGCAACTGGTAGATGCGAAACGTACCCGAGTGACCTGGGTCGTCGAATTGGCTGCAATGCAAAGTGACCCACGGGGTGTCGCCTGCCGGGGTCAAGCAGCGCAGTTCGATGGAGAAGGCGTCGTCCCCTCGGGCCGTCGCGTCTTGCAGCGTCCGGCTAAACAGGTCGACATCAGCAGCGTGCAACAGCGAGCTCAATGGCTGCCCCAGCAAACCGTGCTCGGTATGTCTCAGCAGGCGACACAAGGCCTTGTTGACCTGCACGACCGCGCCTTCTGGGTTCACGATGGCCATGCCCACGCCCGCATGGGTGAAGGACGCCGTGAAGCGCAACTGCCCAAGCTCAGCCTTGCGTTGCGCCTCTTGCAGCCGTGCTTCCTGGGCTTGGTGTTCGGTCTCTTGCCTTTCTAGCGAGACTCTCAACAACATGATGATGCAGAACACCATCGTTACCGCCGTCATCAGGGCCGTGGCCCCGAACTGCGCCATGGTCATGTGGCCAATGGCAGCGGCCAATGCCGCACCGAGGTACATCGCCCCCATCCAACTGCAATCTCGCCACCAGTGTGAGAGTGAAGGTGCCTTCCCTTGTTTGAAGCTCAGCAGCGATGTCAGTGCCAGGGTGGAGAAGACAAAAGGCAGTAGCGACGCCACACAGCAGCCCACCAGGCTGGCGACCTCGGGCCGCAGCCACGGTGCCAGCCATTCGCGGCATTGCGCCAACACCAAGCCTGCTGCCGCAAAGCCCAGCATGGCGGCTGCGGGCGTGCTCAGGCGACTGGTCAAACGCTTAGAAGATTGAGCCGCTGCAAAAGCCCCGTCTACCCCAGCCGCCAGTACGGCAGCCGCCGGGCCTTCGCTGATCAGCAAGTAAAAAATGAAAACGTCAGAGACGGTGAATGAGGTTTTGCTGCGAGGAATGCGCACAGGCAATAAGGACGCCGCGATAGCGATGACCGTGCCCGCCACCAGCACCACCCATTGGGCAGGTTTCATGTGCGCAAGCTGCCACAGGCCCCACAGGCCAAGCGCGGCACCACTGGAGACAATCAGCAACCAGAGCCTGATAGCGGGCGCGTTGTAGTCATACAGGTGGCGCGCTGCAAAGCGCGACCAAAGGCCTGCGGGTGGGGGATTTTCAGCGTACACGAAGCAGGTACTCAAACAGCGATGGAGCTGCCAAACAGCCGTTCAGGGATGTCGGCTGCTAGCGGCTCCAGCTTGAGTGCTTCGTCGTGTGGTTTTGCGCGAAAGCCTCGCCCATGTGGTGTGTGTGGCGTCTGCTCAGGCGCGCTTGGCACCCAAGTAGGTTTCGATCACCCGGTGGTCAGTGGCCAGCTCACTGGCCGGGCCTTCTAGCGCAATGGCGCCGGTTTCCAGCACATAGCCGTAGTCCGCCACTTCCAGCGCAGCACGGGCGTTTTGCTCGATCAGCAAGATGCTGACGCCTGTGGCACGGAGCTGTGTCACCGTTCGGAAAATCTCTTTCACCACCAACGGTGCGAGGCCCAGGCTGGGCTCATCCAACATCAGCACCTTGGGGCGGCTCATCAGTGCGCGGCCCACGGCCAGCATCTGGCGCTCACCACCTGAGAGCGTGCCCGCCAATTGGGTGCGCCGCTCTTTCAGGCGTGGGAACAGGGTGTAAACCTCATCGAGCGTGCTGCGCCACTGCGGCACGCGCTGGCGCATGGGCTTGAAGCCGCCCAGCACCAAGTTGTCTTCCACCGCCATGGTGGTGAACAGCTCGCGCTTCTCGGGCACCAAGGCCAGACCGGCCATCACCCGGTCTTCCAAGCTGACTTGGGCCAGGTCTTGCCCGTCAAAAGCGATGACGCCGCGCGCGGGCAGCACGCCCATGATGGCGTTGAGTGTGGTCGACTTGCCCGCGCCATTAGGGCCAATCACGGTGACGACCGAGCCCTTGGGCAGGCTGATGTTGAGACCCGACAAGACCTCGGCCTTGCCGTAGCCGGCATGCAGGCCTTCAATGCGCAGCAGTGGCGTGGTGGTAGATGCACTCATGATCAATGCTCCGTGCCCAGATAGGCCGCTCGAACCACGGGGCTGGCCTGCACTTCAGCGGGCGTGCCAGAAATCAGCTTGGTGCCAAATTCCATCACCGTGATGTGATCACCCATGATGTCGCCCGCTCGGATGGTGAAGCTCACATCATTGACGGCCACTAAGCCGCCAAATTCCTTGCGCACGGCGCGGGCCTCCAGCAAGGGCTCGCCCATACTGGGCTTGCTGCGAGACGGCAGGGCCTCGGCTCCTTCCCAATCACGATCCCGAGGAGGCTTGGGAAACCAGCGCTGCACAAAGGTCCACAGCCCGTCGGGGGCGTACTTCAGCACCAATACCAAGATGACACCAAACACAATGGTCTCGTAGTTGCCGCTGCCACCCAAGAGCTTGGGCAGCAAAACCTGCAACTGGTCTTCCAGCAACTTGACCATGCCTGAGCCCAGGAACGCACCCCAGACATGGCCAATGCCGCCCAGCACCGCCATGAACAGCACCTCAATGCCCTTGCTGAGGCTGAAGGGTGATGGGTTGACCGTGCGCTGGAAGTGCGCAAACAACCAGCCCGACAAAGCCGCCAAGATGGCCGCCAGCACGAAGGCCACCATCTTGTAGCGGAAGGTCGAGATGCCCATGGCCTCGGCCATGGTGGTGCCGTTCTTGAGCGAGCGGATGGCGCGCCCTGGCCGTGAATCCAGCAGATTGATGACGGCAATGGCGGAGCCCAGGGCCACCAGCCAGATCAGCACATAGATGGCGCGCCCGCTGCCCAGACTCATGTCGCCGATCATGAGGGGCGGCACGCCCAAGATGCCATCGTACTTGCCGAGGAACTCCATATTGGCCATGCTGTAGTTCAGCGCCAAACCCCAGGCAATAGTGGCCAGCGGCAGGTAGTGGCCGGACATGCGCAAGGTCAGCGCCCCCAGCACCACGGCCACCAGCACCGACAAGGCCAGGCCCACAAACAAGGTCAGCCAGGGTGAAATGCCCAGCGTGACCGACAAGTACGCGGAGGTGTAGGCGCCGACGCCCACAAAAGCGGCTTGGCCAAAGGAGGTCAAACCCGCGACTCCCGTCAACACCACCAACCCCAGGGACACGATGGCCGACAAGCCGATGTAGTTGAGCTGGGTGATCCAGAAATCAGGCACCGGTAGCGCCGGCAGCAGCAGCATGGCCGCACAGAACAGCGGCAAGATCCATTGGCGGCGCATCAGTGTTCCTCCCCGACGCAAGGCCTTGCCCCACAGGCTGCGTTCGAAGAAGAGATAAAGCGCCAAGATCAAGGCACCAGAGGCCGCAAACATGATCAAGGCCTGGCCCGAGATCGCCAAGACACCAACGTTGAAGCGCTCGTCCCAGAAAGAAGGATTGCGCGAACCTTCAGCACCGAAGAACACCAGGCCCAGGCCCGTCAACGCAATGTGCACACCGACCGAAACAATCAGCAGCACCAGCACCGAGGCATCGGCCAGTGACTCATAGGCGACCCGGTAGATCAAGCCCCCCATGGGGGTCACGATGGCCAAGGTCATCGCCGCCTGAATGCTCAAGGGCAACTGTTGCGGCGCAGCCCAAGGCACCAACACCGCCAGCACCACCGGCAAGGCCAGGGTTTTGAGCACGCTCTTGACCACCTCACCCTGAGGCCGCCCGCCGCGCAAGCCTGCGACGGCGTCCATCAAAGCGACCAGCACCGCCAGAGCCAGCAAGAACCAGACGGTGCCGGGCGTTTTGCCGGTTTGCAGCACGGCCAAGGTCAGGGCACCGAAGGTGACGAACTCACCCTGGGGGATGAAGATCACCCGGGTGACGGTGAACACCAGCACGGTGGCCAAGGCGAGCAGCGCATACACCGCTCCGTTGGTGACACCGTCCAGTGCCAGGATGCTTGCAATGGTGAAGTCCATGGTCAGGCCTTGATCAAGCGAGGTTTCAAGTGCGTTTAGACACCAGAGTCAGGATGTCGTAGCTGGCCACCAGTTCGCCATCCTGGTTCAGCACTTCCACGTCCCACGCCACCACGCCCTGGCCGCGGCCCTTGTCGTCCACCTTCATGCGGTCGATTTTGCGTTTGGCCGTCAAGCGGGCTTGAATGGTGTCGCCAATGGCCACGGGCTTCACAAAGCGCAGCGTGTCCAAGCCGTAGTTGGCCAGCACCGGGCCAGGCGCCGGGCTGACAAACAAGCCCGCAGCGGCCGACAGCACAAAGTAGCCGTGCGCAATGCGCTGGCCAAACTGCGTGTCCTTGGCGGCGATCTCGTCAAAGTGCATGTAGAAATAGTCGCCCGAAATGCCGCCGAAGTTGACGATGTCCGCCTCACTCACCGTGCGCCGGTGGGTGGTCAGGCTCTCGCCAATTTGCAGGTCTTCGAAGCAGCGGCGGAAGGGATGAACCTCGGTCTCGATGCGCGCTGCGCCGCGCACAAACTCACCAGTCACCGCCGCCAACATGGTGGGCGAGCCCTGCACCGCCGTGCGCTGCAGCAAGTGCTTGACAGCGCGAATGCCGCCCAGCTCTTCACCGCCGCCGGCGCGGCCGGGGCCGCCATGCTTGAGCATGGGCAGCGGGCTGCCGTGGCCGGTGCTCTCCACCGCCGCTTCGCGGTCCAGCACCAAGATGCGGCCATGCAAGGCAGCAACCTCGGGCACCACCCGCGCCGCCACTTGCGGGCTGCGGGTCACCAAGCTGCCGACCAAGCTGCCTTGGCCGCGTGCCGCCAGGGCCAAGGCTTCCTCAATGTCGCTGTAGGGCATCAGGGTGGTGACGGGGCCGAAGGCTTCGACATCGTGCACCGACGCGGTCTCCAGCGGCTTGCGCGCCAGCAGCACGGTGGGGCCAAAGAAGGCACCAGCCTCGGTGCCCTCGCCACGCGGCGTGATGGGCTCGCCGCCAAACACGCACTCAGCGCTTTGGCGCAACAAGGCCACGCGCTCGGCCACATCGGCCTGCTGGGCGTGAGAGGCCAAAGCGCCCATGCGAACGCCTTCCACCGCGGGGTCGCCCACCACCACGCCGGCCAGTCGCTTGCTCAGGCGCTCGATCACGGCATCCAGGTGTTGAGCGGGCACGATGCTGCGACGGATCGCCGTGCACTTCTGCCCGGCCTTCACCGTCATTTCCCGGGCGACTTCTTTGACGAAGAGGTCGAACTCTTCATCGTCTGGACTCACATCAGGCCCGAGGATGGCGCAGTTCAGCGAGTCGGCCTCGGCGTTGAAGGGAATGGAGTTGCGGATCACGTTGGGGTGCACGCGCAGCTTGGCGGCCGTGTCAGCCGAGCCGGTGAAGGTCACCACGTCCGAGCCTGTCAGCCGGTCCAGCAAATCGCCCGTGCCGCCAATGATGAGCTGCAGGGCGCCCGGCGGCAGCAAGCCGCTCTCGTTCATCATGCGCACCACGGCTTCGGTCAGATAGCTGGTGGCGGTGGCCGGCTTGCCAATGGTGGGCATGCCCGCCAAGAAGCTGGGCGCGAACTTCTCCAACAAACCCCAGATGGGGAAGTTGAAGGCATTGATGTGCACCACCACGCCCCGGCGCGGTACCAAGATATGGGTGCCCGAGAAGCCGCCCTTTTTGCCCAGCGGAATGGCCGGGCCTTCATGCAGCACATTGCTGCTGGGCAACTCGGCCGAGCCCATGCTGGCATAGGCAAACAAGGTGCCCGAGCCGCCTTCGATGTCCACCCAGCTATCGGCGCGGGTGGCGCCGGTGTGCGCCGAGATGGCATAGAGCTGCTCTTTGCGCTCCATGATGTATTTCGCCAAGGCTTTCAGGATTTGCGCGCGCTGCTGGAAGTTCAGGGCCAGCAATGCGGGCAAGCCGGTGGAGCGCGCAAAGTGCAGGGCCTCGGCAAAGTCCAGGCTCTCGGCGTGGGTCTGGGCCACGGCTTGGCCGTTGATGGCACTGCGCAGGGTTTGGGCAGCTTGAGTGCCCACCCAGCGGCCGCCGATGAAACTTTGAAGGATGGTCATGGTGTGTGTCGCAGTCAATGAGTGATCAGGCGCGCTCAACAGCCAAGGCAATGCCCTGCCCCACGCCAATGCACATGGTGGCCAAGGCGCGCTTGCCGCCGGTACGCTCCAGGTGGCGCAAGGCCGTCAACGCCAAGCGGGCACCCGAGGCCCCCAGGGGGTGGCCCAACGCGATGGCGCCGCCATTGGNCTGCGGCCGAAGCGCAGTCCAGAATGCTGGGCTGCTCTTTGCGGAACTCAATTTCGCGCTTCAGACCATCGCGGATGATGACCACCTTGGCATGCTCAGCGTCGCCCGGTTGCGGCGCATGCACCACCGCGTCGGCAGCCTGCCCGCTGCTGGGGGCCACCCCAAAGCGCTCAATGTGGATGCGCTCTTCGGGCACGCCCGCCGCTTGCAGCGCGGCCTCGGCCTCGTCGTTCATCTGGAAAGGGCCGCAGATGTAGGCGTGGGAGATGCTGGCCGCTGGTACCAGGCTGCTCAAAAATTCGCCCAGCTTGTCCCGGTTCATCACGCCGTGGTTAATGGCCGCATCGGTGTGCTCATCCGAGAACACATGGTGCAGGGTCAAGCGTGAGAGGTACTTGTTCTTCAAGTCCTCCAGCTCTTCCTTGAACATGGTCGAGGCCAGCGCGCGGTTGCCGTAGATCAGCGTGAACTCAGAGCGGGGTTCACGCGCCAGCACGGTCTTCATGATGGACAAAATGGGCGTGATGCCACTGCCCCCGGCGATGCCCACATGGTGGCGGCGATCTTCGGGCTTGAGCGGCACATAGAAACGGCCCTGTGGGGCCATGACCTGCACGGTGTCGCCCACCTTGAGTTGGGTGTTGATCCAGTTCGAGAACACACCGCCGCGCACCTTGCGCACGCCCACGCGCAGTTGGGCATCGTCCACGCCCGCGCAGATGGAGTAGGAGCGGCGCAGGTCTTGACCGTCAATGGTGGCGCGCAGCGTCAGGTACTGGCCCTGGGTAAAGCCGAAGGTCTCGCGCAACTCAGCCGGCACTTCAAAACTGACGACCACGGCTTCTTGGGTGTCGGGCTCAATGGCGAGCACCCGCAGAGGATGAAAGAGAACGCTCACAAGCAGACCTTCCGAGGTTTGTTAAATGGGTTTGAAATGTTCAAAGGGCTCGCGGCAGGCCAAGCAGCGGTACAGCGCCTTGCACGCAGTGGAGCCAAAGGCCGACAAGCGCTCGGTGCGCGGGCTGGCGCAGCGCGGGCAGGCCACCACGGGCTCGCCACCACGCCCCAGCCAGCGCACCACCGAACTGCTGTTAGCAGGCGGGGACGCGCAGGCGCCGGGCGGCGCAATGCCATAAGCCAGCAGCTTGCGGCGGCCTTGTTCGCTGATCCAGTCGGTGGTCCAGGCGGGGTGGCGCCGGGTCACAGCCCGTGCCGGCCCCAAGCCTGCGGCGTCCACCGCCGCCAGCACCGATTGCTCGATCACTTCGGTGGCCGGGCAGCCGCTGTAGGTGGGGGTGAGCACCACTTCCAGGGCACCATCGGCACCAACCTGCACCTCACGCACGATACCCAGGTCGCAGACCGAAATGGCTGGCACTTCCGGGTCCGGCACGTCGGCCAGCACCGTCCAGGCTTGGCTGATGCGGGGGTCTGCCGACGCCACTGGTGTGTTCACCACACGCCCCCAGGGTAAGCGCGCTGCAGGTATTGCATCTCGCTCAGGATAAAGCCCAGGTGCTCGCTGTGAATGCCCTTGCGGCCCGTGGTGAGGAAGCTGGAGTCAGCGGGCGGGGTGAGCTTGGCTTCGGCCAGCAGCGAGCCCATCTGGCCCATGACCTCGTCCTTCAAGCTCGACCAGGCGGGACCGAGCTTGGCCTCTGCGGCAAAGGCATCCACCTCGTCGTCTTGGAACAACTCGGGCAGATAACGCCACATCTCATTGAGCGCGGCCTGCATGCGCGCGGCCGAGTCGGCCGTGCCATCACCCAAGCGCACTACCCAATCGGCGGCATGCTGTTGGTGGTAGCGGGCCTCTTTGACGGCCTTGCCGGCAATGGCCACCAACTCCGCATCGCTGGAGTCCGCTAGGCGTGTCCACAAGGCCAGCAGCCAGGTCGACACCACGGCATTGCGCAGCACGGTGAAGGCAAAGTCACCAGGCTGGGCACCGGCGCGGTAGAAGGCGTTGGGCAACTCCACCAAGGTGGGGTTGAGGTAGTCGCGCTCTTCGCGCAGGAAGGCGAGTTGGTCTTCATCCAAGGCCACGCCTTGGGTGTCCGCAGCACCCAAGTGGCCCGCATGGGTGAATAAGGCGCGGGCCTGGCCGACCAAGTCCAGGGACATATTGGTCAGCGCAATGTCTTCTTCGAGCACGGGGGCGTGACCGCACCACTCCGACAGACGCTGGGCCAGGATCAGGCAGGTGTCCGCAATGCGCAGCACATAGCGCACTGGCGGTGCGGAACTGGGGCGAATGGAAGGCGTAGACATACAGCGTCAGGCCTCACATGTGATCCACTGCCTTGGGCAGTTGGTAGAAGGTGGGGTGGCGGTAGACCTTGTCTTCCATCGGGTCGAAGTACATGTCTTTGTCGCTGGGGTCGCTGGCCACGATCTGGTCGGAGCGCACCGCCCACACGCTGGTGCCTTCTTGGCGGCGGGTGTAGACGTCGCGGGCCATTTGCAGGGCCATCTTGGCGTCAGGGGCGTGCAGGCTGCCGCAGTGCTTGTGGTCCAGGCCGGCCTTGCTGCGCACAAAAATTTCCCACAGGGGCCATTCGTTTTGGGTGTTGGTGCTCATGGTGTTGCTCTCGTCGTGTCAGATTGACCTTGAGGCGGACAGGCCTCAGGCCGCTTGGGCGGTGGGTTCTTGTTTGCGGGCGTGGGCCAAGGCGGCCTCACGCACCCAGGCGCCCTCTTCCCAGGCGCGCACACGCTTGTTCAGCCGCTCGCGGTTGCAGGGGCCTTCGCCGCCCACCACGCGCCAGAACTCGGCCCAGTCGATGGGGCCGAAGTCCCAATGGCCGCGTGCTTCATTCCACTTCAGGTCGGGGTCGGGCAAGGTCACGCCCAAGACTTGGGCTTGCTGCACCGTGGCGTCGATGAACTTTTGGCGCAGGTCGTCGTTAGAGATGCGCTTGATGCCCCAGCGCATGCTCTGCGCGGTGTGGGTGCTCTCGGCATCGGGCGGCCCAAACATCATCAGGCACGGCCACCACCAGCGGTTGACCGCGTCTTGCACCATGGCTTTTTGCGCCTCGGTGCCCTTCTCCATCATCACCAAGAGGCTGTCATAGCCCTGGCGCTGGTGGAAGCTTTCTTCACGACAGATGCGGATCATGGCCCGGGCATAGGGCGCATAAGAGCAGCGGCAGATGGGCACCTGGTTCATGATGGCCGCGCCATCCACCAGCCAGCCAATGGTGCCGATGTCGGCCCAGTTCAGCGTGGGGTAGTTGAAGATGGAGCTGTACTTGGCCTTGCCGGTGTGCAGCGCATCCAGCATCTGGTCGCGGCTCTGGCCCAGGGTTTCAGCGGCGGCATAAAGGTAGAGGCCGTGGCCGCCTTCGTCCTGGATCTTGGCCAACAAAATGGCTTTGCGCTTGAGCGTGGGTGCCCGCGTGACCCAGTTGCCCTCAGGCAGCATGCCGACGATCTCGCTATGCGCATGTTGGCTGATCTGGCGCAGCAATGTCTTGCGGTAATGGTCTGGCATCCAGTCTTTGGCTTCGATGAAGTCGCCCGCATCAATGCGTTCGTCAAAGCGCTCCTGGCGTTGCATGTCTTCGGCCGAGCGCACGGGCTTGTTGCCGTCACTAGCCTCTTTGCCCATGGTGTCCATGGCTTGCGTGTACATAGGTCATGCCCTTTCCTGGAAGGTCGCAGCGGCCTGGAATTAATTTACCGACCGGTCGGTTAATGTAATTCCAGCCTCGCGCTTGATGCAAGTCAAACGCAAACAGGGAAAACCCTGGGGTCGGTACGGTCGCGCCATCAGGGCCTCGAACCCCCTTCGCGCAAAAGGGTCAGGCCGAGTACGATGAGTAGCACACCTCGCGTATGGAGCCCCGCATGAATCCCACCCAACAGCCTGCCTTGACCGCGCACTACCTGGCCAACACCCACGAGGTGGTCAATGTCTCGCACGAGTTGGTCAACTACAACCTGTTTGAGCAAGACGCAGCCTTGAGGGAGGCCGTGCAGCGCGAAGGTGCCGCCTGGGCGCAGGCTGAGCTGGCGGCATTTGGTGCCCATGTGGGGCAGGCGGACTATTTGGAGCTGGGCGCGCTGGCCAACAAGCACCCGCCCGAGCTGGACACGCATGACCGCTTTGGCAACCGGGTGGACTTGGTGCGCTTTCATCCTGCCTACCACCAGCTCATGAAGACCTCCATCGAGCATGGCCTGCATTCCTCGCCCTGGACCGACCCCCAGCCCGGCGCACACGTGGCCCGCGCCGCGCGCACCTATATGCACACGCAGGTAGAGGCCGGTCACGGCTGCCCCATCACCATGACCTTTGCGGCTGTGCCTTCGCTGCGCACCACGCCCGCCCTGGCGGCCTATTGGGAGCCCAAAATCACCGCGCGCGTGTACGACCCGCGCAATGTGCCGGACGCTCAAAAAGCGGGCGTCACCATCGGCATGGCCATGACCGAGAAGCAAGGTGGCTCGGACGTGCGCGCCAACACCACCCAAGCCTACCCCGTGGGCCAGCGCGGGCCGGGTGAGTTGTATGAACTGGTGGGCCACAAGTTCTTTGTCTCGGCCCCCATGTGCGACGCCTTTTTGGTGCTGGCCCAAACCCCGGCGGGTCTGTCTTGCTTTTTGTTGCCGCGCTGGCGCACCGACGGCAGCAAGAACCCGCTGCAAGTGCTGCGCCTCAAGCGCAAGATGGGCAATGTGTCCAACGCGTCCAGCGAGACCGAGCTGCGCGGCGCGCATGCCTGGATGGTGGGCGAGGAAGGGCGCGGCGTGCGTACCATCATCGAGATGGTGTCCATGACGCGCTATGACTGCATGATTGGCTCCAGCGCTGGCCAGCGCGCCGCCTTATCGCACGCCTTGCACCATTCCAGCCTGCGCTCGGCCTTTGGCAAAGTGCTGAACCAGCAGCCGCTGATGCAAAACGTGCTGGCCGACTTGGCACTGGAAAGCGAAGGCTCCCTGGCCCTGACCATGCGCCTGGGCCGTGCCTTGGACAACCGCCACGATGCGCACGAAGACCTGCTGGTGCGCCTGGGCACGGCGGTGGGCAAATACTGGATTTGCAAGCGCACGCCCAACCATGCTTACGAGGCCATGGAATGCATAGGCGGCAGCGGCGTGATGGAAGACAGCCCCTTTCCCCGCCTGTTGCGTGAGTCGCCCGTCAACGCCATTTGGGAAGGCAGTGGCAATGTGCAGTGCCTGGACGTTCTGCGCGCCATGCAAAAAACCCCGGCGGTGGTGGAGGCCTACTTTGCCGAGGTGGCCAAGGCCCGTGGTGCCAATACGCAGCTAGACCAGTACGTGCGCGCCCTGCAAGCCGAATTCAAAGACCTGGCGGACCTGGAATACCGCGCCCGCGATGTGGTGGACCGCATGGCCATTGCCATCCAAGCTGCATTGCTGGTTCAGCACGCGCCTGCGGCCGTGGCCGATGGGTTTTGCGCCTCCCGCCTCGCGGCCAGCGGGCACCACAACGTCGGTGCGCTGCCGCGCGGTGTGGACTGTGCGGCCATCATCCAGCGCGCCACGCCGCGGGCAACCCCCTGAGCCTAAACGTCGGAATCGATGATCACGTCTTCGCCGAATTTGCCAAAGCAAGGGCCCTTGTCGTAAGCCACGGCATTGGTTGCTCGCAGCACGCGCACGCCTCGGATGCCAGCAGCCTGCGCGGCCTCAATATCAGAGTCGGAGTCGCCGTAGTAGAGCGCCAGCTTGCGGGCGCGAATGGCCTCGGTTTTGGGCTTCAGTGCGGTGAACACGATGGGCCCGGCAAACTCAAGGCCAAAGAACTTGCGCATCCGGGCCTCCAGCGCCGCGCCTTCGATGCCCACCCGCGCGGTGATCAGGTGAATCCGGTCGCCGCGCTGCTGGTGCAGAGCCAGCAGCTCGCGGCCTATGGCTTTGGGCAACGCATACGCGTCATGCTGGTGGTGCAGGTCCTGCCAAGTCTTAGGATTGGCCACCACCGCTCGCATGTCCGCCCCATAGGGGTTGCTGCCACCGGGGCCCTCTTTGCTGAACAGCACGGCTTGAAAACCGGGGCTCGGGAAAATCAAGGTGTCGTCAATGTCAAAACCCACATCCACAGGCCCTGGCGGCAGGCTGGCGGCCAACTCCTTGAGCGTGACCCAACGGCCCGGTGCCACCGAGCGCGCCACCTGGCCGTCACCCAGGCGTTGCGTCTTGCCACAGCTCGCTTCGGTGCTCGCGCTGGCCGGGGCTACCCCTTGAGTGGCACAGCCCGTGAGCAATGCGGCCAAACCTAAGACGAGGGTCGCGTTCCGGGGCGTCGAGAACATGGTGGTCTCCTGAAGGTGTATGGCGGACTTTAAACCGATGCTTCTCGGTAGAAGCGGGGCATCATCGAGTCTTCGATGTAGCCAAACCCGCCGTGGCACTCCAGGGCTTCAAAGGCATTGGCGCTGGCACGCTTTGCCAGCCAGTATTTGGTGATGGCAGTCACGACGCGCGAAAAGCGCGCTTCATGTTGGTCGACTGCGGCACGGTCGATACTGCCTGCCAAACGCATCGTGAGCGAGGTGGCCGCTTCGGACTCCAAGGCCAGGTCTGCCAGCACATTGCTCATGAGCGGCTTATCCACCAGCTTTTTGCCAAATGCTGATCGTTGCTGCGTGTGGTGCAAGGCGCGGAACAGTGTTTGCCGCATGATGCCGGTAGAAATAGAGGCGCAACCGAGGCGGGTGAGGTTCACCATCTCGATGATGGTTCGAATGCCCTTGCCCTCATCACCCACACGCCAAGCCAAGGTGCCGTTGTACTCAATCTCGCTCGAAGGGTTTGAGCGATTTCCGAGCTTGTCCTTCAGGCGCATGATCGAGAAGCGATTTCTCGTGCCATCGGGCAGCCAGAACGGGACAAAGAAGCAAGATATCTGCCCCGGGGGCGCGCCCTCGACGTAGGCGACGGTCAAGAAGCAGTCCACCATCGGCGCGGAGAAAAACCACTTGTGCCCCGTGAGCTCGTAGACACCGGCCTCCATGGTGGGGCGTGCAGTGGTAGTGTTGGCGCGCAAGTCTGAGCCCCCTTGCTTTTCGGTCATGGCCATGCCGATCAAGGCCGCCTTTTTGTCGGCGATGGGGCGGTAGCGGGGGTCGTAGTCCAGTGAGGTCAGCAAAGGCTCCCATTGGGTGCTTAAGGCCGGGCTATTGCGCAGCACAGGCACGCCCGCGTAGGTCATGTGCAGTGGGCACAGCGAGCCACTTTCGATCTGCGCCATCAGCATGCTGGAGGCAGCCCGGGCCACATGACTGCCTGGCTTTGAATGACGCCATGGCAGCGAGTGCACCTCGTGGCGTCGAGCCAACTTCATCAACTCATGCCATGAGGGGTGGAGGTGGACCTCATTGATGCGGTGGCCAAAGTTGTCATGGGTATGCAACTCGGGCACGTGGCGATTGGCCAAGTAGCCATGCCGAATCACGTCCGGGTCGGCAAGGTCCTGCGCAAAGGTGTTGAGTTGCGGCTCGGCCCAGTCCGCACCCTCGCGCTTCAAAGTCTCCCGAAGAATCGGGTCGCGCGCCAAGATGTTGTAGCCCCCATAGGGGTTGGGTTGGTTGAAGACTTCGTGCGTGGAGAGGGTCTTTTGCATCATGGTGGACGAAGTTGGAGTGGCTGCCAATGTTGCTGGCACGTGGGTTTGGGAGTACCTGCGTCAAGTGCGGCTGACGGCTCAGCAACATTGAAGCACATGCTTTAAAAGTCGTAAAGCACTTGACTTAAAAATCTTTCAAGCACATGATTCGTCGGCCCTGAAGAACACCGACGCCGGTGAACACCGGGCCGCTGATGTGTTTGCCTATGCTCTGTATGGCCGCTATGAAGGCCGCAAGGGGCTGCTTCTTTGGACTTCCGCTGAGTTGATCGCGCACCTGCAACCCATGACTGCTTCCGCTCCTACAAGCTTGAATAAGCTGGCCGCGCCATGACCACCTCACCCGCCAACGCCGGCAAGTTGAAACGCAAGAGCGCCGTGCGCGCACGCGCATCGGCGGACAGCACGGAGATGCTCTTGCTCACGGCCCAAAGGCTTTTTGCTGAACGGGGCATCGATGCAGTGTCTTTGCGGGAGATTGCGCGTGAGGCGGGGCAACTCAATAACTCAGCCCTGCACTACCACTTTGGTTCCAAAGATGAATTGATTCGCGCCATTCTCGTGCGTGGCATGCAAAAAATAGATGCACTGCGCAAGGAATATATTGAGCGTATTGTGGCTATGGGCCGGCAAGGTGAGGTGCGTGCCATTGCTGAAGCCATTGTTTGGCCCCTGGCCAGTGGTTTGGTGAACGAGCAAATGAGCACCTATAACCGATTTTTTGCCAATGCACAGATTCATCCCGATATCGATTTGGCTGCGCCAAGGAGCGAGGAAGCTGATATCGGTTTTCGTCGAACCATGGAGTTGCTGGAGCCCTTGCTGCCTCATTTGCCTTCTGTGGTGTTGCGGCAGCGCTTTCTATCTGGCATTTCATTTGTGATTTTCAGCTTGGCAGACTTTGAGCGCATTAAATTGCGCCGGGACAAGAGCAAGCGCAGCTTCGATTTACAAAGAGCCATTGATAACCTAGTAGATATGTTGTGTGGTGCCTTGCAAGCGCCGGTGTCAGAGCAAGTCACGCAACGCCTCAATGAGAACAATTTACGAGTAGACCAAAAGATAGCATAACAACAAGCCTATAACCGGCGAATCGACCCCAACCGCGCTTACTTCAATGACCAGCCCCAGGAGACATCGATGATTAAGAGACTGACAGGACTGCTGTTCGCATGCATGATGGTGTATATGCCTTTGGCCATTGCCCAAGACGCATTTCCGAGTAAACCCATCCGCATTGTTGTGCCTTACCCCCCTGGCGGGCCTACGGATTCAATTGCCCGGCTCGTCGGGCGCTCTGTGTCTGCGCAATTGGGCCAACCTGTTTTGGTTGAGAACCGTGCTGGTGCATCGAGCACTTTGGGCACCCATTTTGCAGTACAGCAGCCGGCTGATGGCCACACCTTGCTGGTGGTTGCTGCGCATGTGGTGACCAATGCAGCCATGGGCATGAAACTTCCTTACGACCCGATGAAGGATTTAACCCCGGTGGCCACCTTGGCTTGGATGCCTATCATTGTGGCCGTTAACCCGAGCGTACCGGCGACGGATATGAAGGGTTTGGTGGACTGGATCGGAAAGCAAGACAAGCCCGTGCAATATGGCAGCCCGGGTGAAGGTACGATGACCCAATTCTGGGGCGAACTGTTTGCGCAGCGGAACAAGCTGAAGTTGCAGCACATTCCCTATAAAGGCTCGGCCGATGCTGCGCGCGCCACCATTGCGGGCGATGTCCCCTTGCTTTTTGATGTGGGCGGTATCACAGCCAATATGATCAGCCAGGGCAAACTCAAGGGTATTGTGACGCCCGGAAAGCAACGCGCACCTGGCCTGCCGAATTTGCAGACAGTACGAGAAGCTGGTTTTCCAGACCTGGAGTCGGATACCTTTCTGGGTTTGATGGCACCTGCCAATTTGCCGAAACCTGTCTTGAATAAAATCAATGAAGCAGTGAATCGTGCGCTGAAGGAAGCCAGTGTCGTGAGTGCCCTGAACACCATGAGTTTGACCCCTGCAGGCGGCACACCCGAGGAATTTGGCAAAACACTGACATCGGCCTTGGAGAAATGGTCGGCAGTGGCTCGTGACGCCAACATCAAAGCCTCCAACTGATTGCCATAGTTTCAATGAATCCCCCTACGGTGACTGCCAGTGCGGCAGCACCGTAGCGGGTGGCGTTCTCGCCAGCATTTCTTCGATTTAGGCTTGAAAATGTCCAGTATGATTTTTCAATCTCGTGTTCTGAGTGACTTTGCACAGCCACAGAGGCCTGATTTCAACATCATTCATACCGAGGTGTTTTCAAACCCAGCCTGCACACCTAACCGCGAGCGCGCCTCAAAACTGGCGGATCTCACCGTCCGCGAGGTCGATGTGGTGCGCCTGTTGGCGCAAGCCATGCCCAATAAGAAAATCGCGCGCAGTTTGGGCTTATCGCCCGAGACCGTGAAGTGGCACCTGAAGAACATCTACAACAAGCTTGGCCTGACCACGCGAGATGAAGTGGCCGCGCTCTGTTGGCAAAACGTTCAGTTCAATGATCGCTCGGTTTGACTGACTGACCGACGCTAAGACCCCTTAAGGTGCTGGGGCGGGCCCAATGCCCCTGCCTGTCCGGGCCCCCAAGGAGTTCTGGTCCTTGGGGCCGTTCAAGTTCAGCGCTGGCCTAGCAAGGCGACCATGCTGCCCAGGTGGTGGTGGTGATCCCCCAGCAACACATCGTTGGCGACCAAGCGCCGGGCATGGTGGCTGATGGCGGTTTCGTCTTGCAAACCGACGGCACCGTGCAGTTGCAAACAATCCAGCGCCAGGCTGCGGCCCGCCTTGCCAGCCATCCATTTGGCGGCACTGACGCGACAGGCGCGCTCGGTAGCCGAGAGCACAGGCGTTGAGGTGTTGCTCCAAGCCGCTGCGGCCTCACGCAGCAGCGATTGCGCATGTACCCAGCCTCGGTAGTGCTCGACCACCCGATGCTGCAGCGCCTGGTAGTCGGCCAGGCTTTTGCCAAACTGCTTGCGGGTGCGCATGTACTCCACCGTGAGCGCCAGCGCCCGGCGCATGCTGCCCACGCTTTCGGCGCACAGGGCCACGGTCGCGAAGGCCAAGGCTTCGTTCCAGATGTTGGCGGCTTCTTCGCCCTCGGCCACACGGTCTGCGGCCGACACGCGAACGCCTTGCCAGATCAAGTCTGCTGCGCCACGGCCGTCGTGCAAGCGCCGGTTCTCTACCGTCAAGCCGGGTGCGTTGGCGGCACAGTCAAACAAAGCAAACCCACCCCCAGCCACGCCCTTGTCCAAGCGCGCTCGCACCATCACACGGCTAGCCACATCGGCCCCCAATACCAACACGTTTCGTCCTCTCAGGACCCAGCCGTCGCCGTCGGGTGTGGCGGTGACGGGCTCGGCTCGTTCGGTGTGGGCCACGGCCACAAAAGCGCCCTGCTGCAAGGCGGCTAGCGCTTCCTGCCTGCCTCTGAACGCTGTCGCCTGCCTCAGCACCTGCTGCGGCAACACGGATGCCCAGAGCACGGGCTCTAGCACCAAGGACTCGCCCATGGCAGCCATCACAGGCAAGAGGTCCGCCAAGGTGCCACCAAAACCTCCGTCGCTTTCGGGCAGCACCAGGCCCTGCACGCCCAGCGCGCCAAAGCCGGACCAAAACGCCTCGTCCACGCGGGTGGTTCTGCCCAGCATGGCGCTGCGCTGGTCAAAGCTGTAGGTCTCGGCCAAGAGGCGGCGCATGCCCTCGTCGAGCATGACCTGATCCTCGCTCATGTCAGCAGCCAGGGGCTGGTCCAACGTGGTTTGACCGCCAAAGATGGCCTTGGCCACGATGCCGCGCTGCACCTCAGACGTGCCGCCGCCCAGCGTGATGCCCCGGTAGCGCCACATGTGCAGGGTCAGGTTGCCCGCGTGCCCGGGCACCAGCGGCGTGGCTGAGGGTGTGCCCGACAAAGCATTGGCGTCGAACACCAGGCCGTCCGCGCCCAAGAAGTCTTGGTGGAGTTGGTGCAGGTCTTGCAAGACCTCATTGCCTTGCAGCTTGAGCAGCGAAGCTTCCAGCGCCGGCTCATGCCCGGCCTCCACCGCACGAACCGTGGGCCACCAAGCCGCCTCCATGGCGCGCACCCGAATGTCCAGCTCGGCATAGCGGCGGGCGTAGGCATCTTGCGCGAGCAAAGACGCCCCATTCGGGCCACGCCCTTGGGCCAGGTGCGGGGTCTCGTTCAGCGCCGCACGGCATTCGGCCACCCGCGCCACAAACAGCCGCTCGGTCACCAGCAAGCCCTTGGCCACGGACCAACCAGCACTTTCAGTGCCGACCAGGTTCTCGACGGGCACGCGCACCTCGTCGAAGAACATCTGCACATGAAATACCCCCCCGTGCATGAAGCGAATCGGCCGGACTTCCACGCCCTGAGTGCTGAGGTCGATCAGCAGGACAGAGATGCCGTCTTGCTTGCGCGGTGCATCGGGGTCGGTACGCGCCAGCACCAGCACCCAATTGGCCCAGTGGCCATAGCTTTGCCAAATCTTGGTGCCGCTCACCACGTAGTGGTCTCCCTCGCGCCGTGCGGTGGTGCGCAGCGAGGCCAAGTCGGAACCCGCCTCGGGCTCCGAGTAACCTTGGGCCCAGAAGTCATCAAACGACAGCATCCGGCCCAAGAAGCGCTGTTGTTGCTCGGCTGAACCATGGCGCATCAGGGTCGGCCCAATGGTGTCAATGCCAAGGTTTTCATACACCGGCGCATCGATCTGGGTGATCTCTTCCCGAAAAATTGCTTGCTGAGCCAGTGACCAGCCCGTGCCGCCATGCTCCTTCGGCCAGCCAGGAGCCACCCAGCCCCGCGCATGCAGAATCTTCTGCCAGCGCATGGCCTGCTCGCGGGTGACCAAACAGTGCGCGCGCACGGCGGCGGCAATGTCCTCAGGTACGGCGGTTTGCAGAAAGCCGCGCACTTCGGCGCGGAAGGCGTCGAGGTCTACGGCGTCTGGCGGGGCTTCGCGCGGGGTTGCGGAGGTTGGGGTCACGGTGTCGGTCTCTGGCAAGGGGTTGAGTTAGGGCCTGTTCACACTATTTTTCCAAGTGCGAATGGGCTGAAAACAGCGCCAATCAAGGCGCGCGACGACGGCCAGACTGGAGTCTGGCCTAGGAGTGCAACGACGAGTGGCGTTGTTTTCAGCCCATTCCCTTCGGGTTGCGGCCAAAAAGGCCATGCGCGGCGTTGCGAAGCCTTGCCGGGGGAAAACCCCGGCTGCGTTTCGCGCCTTCCGCATGGCCTTTTTGATCCGCAACGCATCTTCGAAAAATAGTGTGAACAGGCCCTAGATGCGGCGCTGTTCAGTGGCTGGCTGGGCCCAATAGCCTCAGAGGTGTCGCCAAGCCTTGCTGGGCGACAGCATGGGTTCACACCCGCCTGCATCTGGAACATGAGCAAGCATGCAAGATAGGCCCGGCGCGCGCGCCCCCCGCCACGGGGGGGGCGATGCGGCGCACTGGTTGCGCCGCAGTTCAGCGCAGTGAGTTTTGCCGCTCGGCAAAGGCCACCAAATCCACCAGCCTTGGCCCCAGTCGCTGGACCAGCTCCTTGGGTTTGAGGCGATGGCCGGGCACAGCGCAATTGAACAAGAGTTGGCGCGAGCCATAGGGAATGCGCGAGGCCACACCCACCGCGTGCACGCCATACCCCGAGTCGCCATAGTTGGTGGAGAAGCCGTGCTGGGCCAAGGTGGCAAGGCTTGCTTGCAGTCCAGCTCGGCAGCGTTCGATCTCTTGCGGCCTGGCTTGCTCGACACGGGCCAGAAATGCCCGCCTTTGTTCGGCGTTCAAGCTGCCCAGCCACGCACGCCCCATGGCCGTTTCGACCACGCCGCGAACCGCCCCTACCGCAGGGCGCATCAAGGTGCCCTGTTCATGCACCATCGACTCGATGTAGATCACATCCAGGTCGATGGTGACGCCCACAGAGACGGCCCCCTCGATGCTGAGCGCCAGGGCTTGCATGGCTGGGCGGATGTGGGCCAACAAGGGCGTGGCAATGACATACGGATAGCCCAAGGCGACGGCCGCCGGGCCGATGAAGTAGCGGTCAAGGCGGGCGTCGTGGTCCAAGTAGCCCAGGGCTTGCAGGGTTTGGCACAGCCGGGTCACGGTAGGCCTGGGGATGCCCAGCTTGTCAGACAGCTCGCTGTTGGCGTGTGGCCTGGGCTCGGTCACAAAGCACTGCAAGATCATCAAGCCCTTGGCCAAGGTGCCGGCAAAGTGGGGGTTGTCCTCGCGCCAGTCTTCCAGGTCGGTTTGGTGGCGCAGGCGTCGGATGGCCGTGGGGGTTGTCATGGTGGTCTCGCGTTTTCCAGTTTCAATATTTGAAACTCAGTTTCGCCATTGTGACGCGAAGACCTAGAGTCCCGACCATGATTCGCGACCCTGACCATCTCCAAGACCTGCTTGCCACCACCCGCCGGTTTGTGAAAGATCGCTGGCACCCTTTGGAGGCTGAGATTGAAAAGCTTGACCATGTGCCCGATGCACTGGTCGATGAGTTGCGCCAAGGCGGCTACTTTGGCTGGAGCATTCCCACCGAATACGGCGGCCTGGGGCTCACCACCGAAGAACTGGTGATGGGCGCGTTTGAGATCTCTCAAGCCTCGGTGGCGCTGCGAGCACGGGTTGGCACCAACACGGGCATCGGTTCAGAAGCCCTGGTGGCAGACGGCACGCCCGAACAAAAGGCACGCTGGCTGCCGCGCATGGCCACTGGCGAGCTGACGGGCTGCTTGGCCTTGACCGAGCCAGACGCCGGCTCCGAGGCCAGCAACGTGAAGACCAGCGCGCGCAAAGACGGCGACAGCTATGTGCTCAACGGCAGCAAATGCTTCATCACCAATGCCCCGCTGGCGCATTTGTTCACCGTGATTGCGCGGACTGATGCGGACACCAAAGGCAGCGCGGGACTGTCGGCCTTCATCGTGGAGAGGGGTACGCCTGGCTTGAGCACGGGGCAGCCCTACCGCAAGATGGGCCAGGCGGCCTCCCCCGTGTCGGACGTGTATTTTTCGGACTGCCGCGTGCCTGCCGCCAACTTGATTGGTGGGGTCGAAGGCGTGGGCTTCAAGACGGTGATGAAGGTGTTGAACAAACAGCGCTTGCACTTGGCAGCGCTTTGCACCGGGCCTGCCATGCGCATGCTGGACTTGGCTCTGGCGCACACCCGGCAACGCGAGCAGTTTGGCCAGCCGGTGGCCAACTTCCAGCTGGTGCAGGCCATGATTGCCGACTGCCAGACCGAAATTTTTGCCGCTCGCTCGATGATTCTGGAAGCCGCACGGGCCCGAGACCGGGGCGAGGACGTGGCGTTGACGGCCTCGATGTGCAAGTACTTTGCCTCTGAGATGTGCGGGCGCGTGGCTGACCGCTGCGTGCAGATGTTTGGTGGCTCGGGCTACGTGGCGGACTTCAGCCCCATCGAGCGCTACTACCGTGATGTTCGCTTATTCCGCCTGTATGAGGGCACCAGCCAAATCCACCAGCTCAATATTGCCAAACAGGTGTTGCAGCGCCATGCGGCCTCTTGACGCCGTCGGCACAGTGCACCGATCTCTCGTTACCTGAGTCCATCGCTTTCTAAAGGAGTTTGCTATGTTGAAGTCTTTGATTCGCCAAAGTGCCTTGCTGGTCGCAGGGGCGCTCAGCGCCATGGGTGCGCTGGCCGCAGGGTATCCCAACCAACCCGTGCGCATCGTGGTGCCCTTCCCCGCTGGCGGAAGCACCGATTTGGTCACCCGCGCGCTGGCCGTTGAGTTGGGGGCAGCACTCAAGCAGACGGTGGTGATCGACAACAAAGCCGGTGCCGGCAGCTTGATCGGCTCGGAGCTGGTGGCCAAGGCCGCCCCCGATGGCTATACCGTGTTGATGGCGGGCTTGAGCAATGTCTTTTTGCCCTATGTGTACAAGAACCTGAAGTTCCACCCGGTGGACGACTTCGTCGGCGTGGGCCTGGTGGCTGACTTGCCCAATGTGGCGGCCGTCAATGCGAGCAGCCCCTATAAAACGCTGCAAGAGTTGGTCAAGGCCGGGGCGGCCAAACCTGGGTCTATCCAGTTTGGTTCTGCCGGCGTGGGCACGCCGTCGCAACTGGTGTGCGAAATGATCAGCCATCAATCCAAAGCCGGGTTGGTGCACGTGCCTTACAAAGGCAACGCCCCTGCGGTGGCCGATTTGCTGGGCGGCCACATTCCCATGATGTGCAACAACTTGGGTGGCACGCTGCCGTATATGGCGGACGGCAAGATTCGCATCTTGGCGCAAACCGGCAAAACGCGCTCCGCCGCTGCGCCCAACGTGCCCACTTTTGGCGAGCTGGGTATTCCCGGTCTGGAGACAGGTTTGTGGATGGGTTTGGTAGTGCCTAAAGGCACACCTGCTGACGTGATCACGACCTTGAACCAAGCCCTGGTCACCGCCATGAATTCGCCGCAACTCAAAGAGCAATTGGCCAAGCTGGGGGCCACGCCGCTGAGCCCCACCCCTGCGGCCTATACCGCGCGCGTCCACCTGGACTCCAAGACGTGGGCACCGGTGCTCAAGGCCATCAACTTCAAACAAGACTGAGCCCGTGACCACGACCTCTCCAACCCCTCAAACAGGCCAGCACTACCCTCTGCATGGCGTTCGCGTGCTGGACATGGCCACCGTAGTGGCCGCCCCGTTTTCGGCGACCCTGTGTGCCGACATGGGGGCCGAGGTGGTCAAGATCGAGCTGCCAGACGGCAATGACGCCATGCGGGGCTTGGCCCCGGTGATGGGCCAACACGCCTTGTTTTGGAAAACGGGCAACCGCGGCAAGCAAGGGGTCTCGCTGGACGTGCGCAAGCCCGAAGGGCGCGACCTCTTCTTGCGCATGCTGCCCAACTTTGATGTGCTGGTGGAGAACTTTCGCACCGGCACCATGGACCGTTGGGGGCTGGACTTGGCCACCCTGCACAGAGCCAACCCGCGCCTGATCATTCTGCGGCTCACCGGCTTTGGGCAAACTGGGCCGTACGCCAAGCGGCCCGGGTTTGCGCGTATTTTTGAAGCCATGAGTGGCTTGGCCTACATCACTGGCGAGGCCGACGGCCCACCCCAGCATGTGAACTACCCCGTGGGCGATGCGGTCGCGGGTTTGTTCGGCGCATTCGCCATCGCCAGTGCCTTGGCGGAACGCAATGCCCAGCCGCGTGATGCGCAGCGTGGCTGCGAAATCGACTTGGCGGCCACCGAGGCCTTGATGCGGCTGCTGGACTCCCTGCCCGCTGAACACCAGCACATGAACCTGGCCCGCAGTCGCGCTGGATCGCGGGCCACCTACACCGCGCCGTCCAACGTCTACAAAACCGCCGACGGCCATTGGCTCACGCTGGTGGCCTCGTCAGATGGCATCTTTGCTCGCCTGTGCCAGGCCATGGGCCAAGCAGACTGGGCCCATGACGCCCGCTACCAAACCAACGGTGCACGCACCGCCAACCTAGAAGGCCTCGACCAAAGCATTGCCGATTGGTGCGCGGGGCTTGACCTGCAAACCATAGGGCAGCGGCTGGACGAGTACGAGGTGCCTTACTCCAAGGTGTATTCGGTGGCCGATGTGTGCGCCGACCCGCATGTGGTGGCGCGTGACGGCATTGTTCAGCTCCAAGACCCCGACTTAGGCACCGTGGCCGCGCCCTGTGTGGTGCCGCGCTTTGTGGGCCGTACCCCCCCGGTGTTGAGAACGGGGCCGGCCACCGGCGAGCACAACGCAGAGGTCTATGGGCGGTTGGGCTTGAAGCCCGATGAATTGGAGAGGCTGCGTCAAGCGCGGGTGATCTAAGAAAGCTCTGCTCCAATCAGGCCGCCCCCTTAGGCGGGGCGGTCCCAATCAAAACCGCCCGCCTCGCCCCGGGCGAAGCGCGCCGCAGCTTGCTCGTGATACGGGGTGTGCATGGCCACCGCTTGTGCATAGGCTTCCAGCGCAGAGAGCGTGGCGTGGTCGGTTTCAAAGCTCTTGTTGAGCAGGCTCTTGGTCAGGGCGGTGGCTTCGCGTGGGCCTGCGCAGAGCTTGCGGGCAAAGCTTTGAGCCTCGGCCAATAAATTTTCAGGTGGATGCACGGCGTACACAAAGCCCAGCGCCCTGCCCTCTTCGGCACCAATGCGGCGCGCGGTCATCATCACGTCTTTGGCTTTGGCAAGCCCAATGACGCGCGGCAAGAGGTAGAGCGCGCCATAGTCTGGAACAGCCCCAATGCGAGCGAAGGACATGCAAAACGCAGCGCGGCTTGAGGCCAAGATAAAGTCAGCCTGAAGCGCAATGCTGAAGCCTGCGCCATAGGCTGGGCCATCCACGGCGGCGATCACCGGAACATCCAGTTCGCGCAACTGGTTAACCCAGCGTTGGGCCTCTTGAATACGCCTTCGTGTGGCGTCTGGCGAGTGCACTTCAGGGTCCGGGCTTTGCATGCGTTCATGCATGGCCTTCACGTCGCCACCCGCACAAAAACTGCCCCCCGAGCCCGTCACGATGAGTACCCGGATGTTGCGGTCGCTACTGACGCGGTCCAGCATCTCTTGGTAGTCGATGCGCAGGTCCACGGACAAGGCATTTCGGGCGGCCGGGCGTTGATGACTGAAGGTCGCCACACCGTCTTCAATGCTGAGCTGGGATTCACGCAGCGCCAGGGTGGTTGAGGTCACGGTATCGTTCCTTTGAAGCGGTGAGGAGATGAGGACTTGGCGGCAGCAGCGAGCTAGATGACGCCGTCGCTTTTGAGTTTTTCTAATTGCGTGCTATCCAAGCCCAGCCATTCACTCAGCACCGAGGCTGTGGCCGAGCCCAATTGCGGTGGCGGGCAACGAACCGGCAGGCGCTCCCCGTCTATACGGTAAGGTGGTGCCATCACATGGGTGCTGCCCACCACCGGGTGGGGCTGTTGGGTGATGAGACCGCTGCGCTGGGCGCGGTCTGACTTGAGCGCGTCGTAGAGGCCAAACACCTCGCCGCAGGGTATGCCCACCGCGCTCATACGCTCCAGCAGAAGGGCACGCGGACGGCGGCTCACTTCTTTGTGCAGCTCGGGCACCAGGGCTTCTCGGTTCTCGATGCGCTTGCCGTTGGTGCTGAAGCGCTCATCGGCCAGCAAATCGGCCCGGTCGATCACATCGCTACAAAAGCGCTCAAACTGCGCGCTATTGCCTACCGCAATGATCAGCGGGCCATCTTTCGCCTCAAACACACCATAAGGCACGATGGAAGGATGCTGGTTGCCAAAGCGTGTTGGGTTTTTTTCCAGCAGCAGGGCTTCCAAGCCGAAGTACACGTTGATCATCAAGCCGCAATCGAACAGCGCCATCTCCACGTGCCGCCCCTTGCCTGTGCGCTGGCGCTCGTACAAAGCAGCCAGCACCGCTTGGGCCGCGTACATGCCTGTCATGATGTCGACGATGGCCACGCCAAATTTCAGCGGGTCTTGGCTCTCCTCGCCGTTGATCGACATCAGGCCCGATTCGCCTTGCACCACCAGGTCGTAACCGGGGCGTTCACGCTCTGGGCCATGGCGGTCATAACCCGAGATCGAGCAGTAAATGATGTCGGGCTTGATCGCCTTGAGCTGCTCATAGCTCAGGCCCATTTTCTCGACACCGCCATACTTAAAGTTCTGCAAAACCACATCGCACTGGCTGGCCAATTGGCGTGCCAGTTCTTGGCCCTGCGCGGTCTGGAGGTCGAGAGTGACCGACTTCTTGTTGCGGTTGGCCGAGCGGAAATACGTGGTCTCGCGAATGCCACCGCTCACGCCCCAGTCGCGGGTATCGTCGCCGCGCTGAGGGTGCTCCAGCTTGATGACCTCTGCACCAAAGTCGCCCAGGACCATGCCGCACAGCGGGGCTGCCAAGACGCGGGAAAGATCCAGCACGCGAACGCCAGACAAAGGCAAATGGGGTTCAGGGGTGGGAGACGCAGTCATGGGGCTCTCTATGGAGGCGGGCCGGGCTCAGCCCGACCCTGGGAGGTTAAAAAAACGAATCAGTTGGGCACTTCAATTTTCGCCTTGGTCACCAGCTCTCGCCAGTAAACCAGGTCCTCTTTGATCTGGCGTTCAAACTCGGCGCGGCTGCTGGTTTGTGTCTCTAGGCCAAGGCTACGCATTTTCTCTTGCACCTGTGGGCGCGCGAGCACCGCCGTGAGCGCTGTGGTGAGTTGCTCAACCACGGGCGCAGGTGTTTTGGCGGGTGCAAACAAGCCAAACCACCCCATAGAACCGGCAAACTTGAGGCCCTGTTCGTCCAAGGTAGGCACACTAGGTAGCAGGCCGGAGCGCGAGGTGCCCGTGACCCCCAGGGCTTTGAGGCGGCCATCTTTGATCAAAGGCAAGGCCGCGCCGACCGAACTGACTCCGAACAAAATCTCACCGCCCATCAGGGCGTTCAGCATCGGTGCCTCGCCCTTGTAGGGGGCTTGGGTCATGGCCAGTTTGCCGTATTGCTGAATGACCTCCATCAGCAAGTGGCCGCCCGACCCAGTGCCCCAACTGCCGTAGATCATGGGCTGCTCTTGCTTGCGTGCGATGGCCAGCAGCTCCTGCAAACCACTGGCCTGGAGCTTGGGGTTGGCGATGACGGCAAGCTTGGACACACCGGTGCCGCCAATGGCCACAAAGTCCTGGTCGGTTTTGTAGGGCAAGTCCTTGTAGAGCGCGGGGGCCATCACGTGGGTGGTGCCCAGGCTCATCACCAGGGTTCGGCCGTCTGCCACTGCTTTGGCGACCTTGTTCATGCCCAGCTTGCCCGTCGCGCCAGCCACATTCTCAACAATCACCGTGCCCTTGAGCTCTTCAGCCAGACCTTGCGCCAGCAGGCGAGAAAGCACATCGGTCAGCCCGCCCGGCGGAAAGGGCACGACCAGCTTGATCGGCTCACTGCCGGGGAAGTCCGCTGCACTGGCGCTGAACGTCAGGCTGGCGATTGCAAGACCCAGAGCCGAGCCAATGACCGATCGACGAGAGGCGTGTTGATGGAACATGGTCTGGGTCTCCGGTGGTTTGAATGGGCGGGGCGAGTCGATGAAGGGTCTGTCAAAACCTAAACAAGTGCCAGCACCGCATCGGCAATGATCTTGTCCTCGCCGTACTGGTTAGCGCATTTCAGCGCCACTTTCACGCGCCGCTCGCCGTCGGCTTCAAACTTCTCAAGAACATGGCCGCTGAGCGTGGGCTGGTTCCCCAAGTGGGTAATGCCGGTGAAGCGCAGGTTCAAGGCGCGCAGTTGCTGCTGCGGTACCCAGTTGGTCAGCAGCCGCGCCACATAGGCAGCCGACAACATGCCGTGGGCAAACACATCCGGCATACGGGCCTTGCGCGCAAAGTCGATGTCGATGTGAATGGGGTTGTGGTCGCCCGAAGCCCCGGCATAAAGCGCGAGCGTGGTGCGGTCGATGGCCGGCAGTTGCAAGGCGGGCAAGGCGTCGCCCACCGCCACATCTTCAAAGCGGGGCATTGAGATGAGGGGCTTGATGGGCATGGTGCGGGTGTCCTTCATGCTTGGCGTTCTACCAAGGCGCTGCGCAGCTCGGCCACAGGCTCACCGCGTTGGTTGGTGACCCGCGTTTCGTTCACCACAAATTGCAGGGTGCCGCCCTTTTTCTCGTAGACATCGGCCACCTGGGTTTGGAAGTGCAAGGTGTCGCCCGCATAGGCCATGCGGTGGTACACAAAAGACTGCTCGGCGTGCAGGATGCGCGCCAAGTCCATTTGCAAGACTTTCAGCGCCGAGCGCAGGTTGAACACCTCGGTGTTCAGGCACACCAAAAATGTGGGCGGCACGGGCAAGCCTGGGTGGCCCGCGGCGCGCGCAGCAGCCTCGTCGGTGTACACCGGGTCCGTTTGGCCGGTGGCCTTGGCAAAAAAGCGCAGTCGGCCTTTCTCCACCTCCACCTGGCCTTCGCTCAGTTGGCGTCCAATCAGGCTTTTATCGGCCATTCAAGCGCTCCTGTCTGCCTTCAGATGCCACCGGATACGGCAATGACCTGGCCGGTGATGTAGTTGGACTCCGGTCCGCAATACAGGTAGACGCCCGCCGCCGCTTCTTGGGCGGTGCCAGGGCGGCCTAGCGGGCAGCGCGAGGCATGGCTTTTCAGCAGCTCAGGGTTCACGCCCACGGGCAGCTCTTTGCCCTCGATGTTGACTGTCGCCCCACCATGGGCATCGGCTGCGGTCAAGCGGGTAGAGATGAGGCCAAAGGCCACGCAGTTCACATTCACCTTGATGCGCCCCCACTCCTTGGCCAGGGTCTTGGTCAAGCCCACCAGGCCGGCCTTGGCCGCTGCATAGTTGGCTTGGCCTGGGTTGCCGTTCAGCCCGGAGTTGGAGGAAATGTTCACCACCTTGCGGAACACCTCGCGCCCCTCAGCGGCCTCTTGTTTGGCTGCTGCGCTGATCACCGGGTAGGCTGCGCGCAGGATGCGAAACGGGGCCGTCAAGTGGCAGTCGATGATGGCGTACCACTGCTCGTCGGTCATGCGCTGGATGACGCTGTCCCAGGTGTAGCCCGCATTGTTGACGATGATGTCGATGCCCCCGAAGTTGTCGACGGCCGTCCTGATAAAGCGGTCGGCAAAGTCCGGGGCCGTTACGCTGCCCACACAGGCCACGGCTTGCGCGCCGCTGCGCTTGAGCAAGGCCACCGTTTCATTGGCGGGCTCGGCGTCCAGGTCGTTGATGACCAAGCGCGCGCCATTGGCGGCCAGTTTGATGGCCAGTTCGCGGCCAATGCCTCGGCCCGAACCCGTGATGAGGGCGACTTTGCCTTGGAGGGAGTCCATGCGTGTCTTTCTTGAATATGTTGTGAAGCGAGGCTCAGTGCAAGAAACTCAGTGCTTTTGGTAGACGGTGACCACGCAAGCGCCACCCAGACCCAGGTTGTGCTGCAAGGCCACCCGCGCATTGGCCACCTGCCGCTGCTCGGCGCTGCCGCGCAGTTGATGGGTTAGCTCATAGCATTGCGCCAAGCCGGTTGCGCCCAAGGGGTGGCCCTTGGACAAGAGCCCACCGGAGGGGTTGGTGACATAACGCCCACCATAGGTGTTGTCGCCGTCGCGCACCAGCTTTTCGCCCCCGCCTTCGGGGCAGAGGCCCAGCGCCTCGTAGGTGATCAGCTCGTTGTGGGCAAAGCAGTCGTGCAGCTCCACCACGTCCACGTCTTGCGGGCCTATGCCTGCTTGCTCGTAAGCGGCCTTGGCAGCCGCCTGGGCCATGTCAAAGCCCACCACCCGAATCGGGTCCTTGCTGTCCAGGGTGCTTGGAAAGTCGGTCATCAGCGACTGGCCCACGATCTGCACATCGCTGCGCAGGCCGTGCTTCTGCGCATAAGCCTCTGAGACCACAATCGCCGCTGCCGCGCCGCACGTGGGTGGGCAGGCCATGGAGCGGGTCATCACGCCGGGCCAGATCACCTTTTCGTTCATCACCTCCTCAGGCGTCACCACGTTGCGGAACACCGCCAAGGGGTTGTTGGCCGCATGGCGGCTGGCCTTTGCGCGGATCTGGGCAAAGGTTTCCATGGCCGTGCCGTATTGCTTCATGTGGGCTTGGCCTGCCGCACCAAAGAGCTTGAGCGCATTGGGCAGCTCCACCGGGCCCAACACATCGTCAATGACCTTGATGAATTCGTCCAGGGGATGGGGGCGATCATTCCACGGCGAGCTCAAGGCACCGGGCGACATTTCCTCAAAGCCCACGGCCAGCGCCACCTCCACCGCGCCGCTCTGCACTGCTTGGCGCGCCAAGAACAAGGCGCTGGAGCCGGTCGAGCAGTTGTTGTTGACGTTGATGATGAGCGCACCGCTCATGCCGACCTTGTAGAGCGCTTTCTGGCCACAGGTAGAGGCACCAAAGGCATGGCCTGCGTAAATCTGCTGCACTTGGTCGTAGGCGATGCCCGCATCTTTCAGCGCCAAGCGCACGGCCTGAGCTGCCATCACGTCGTAGTGCTCGCTGGCACCTGGTTTTTTGAAGGGGATCATGCCGACCCCGGCAACGCAGACTTTGTGGCTCATGCCAGTTCCTTGAACAAAATAGTGGGGGCTTGGATTACAGCTTGCGGGCGATGATGTCGCGCATCACTTCGTTAGACCCGCCATAGATGCGGCTGATGCGCATGTCGACAAAGGCGCGGGCAATGGGGTACTCCATCATGTAGCCATAGCCGCCATGCAACTGCACCATGTCGTCCAGACACTTCCACAAGGCCTCTGAGGCGTAGAGTTTGGCGATGGCGGCTTCCTCAGCCGTCAAGCCACGGCGCATGTGTTCAGCCAAGTAGTGGTCAACCAAGGTGCGCACGGCCACTGCTTGCGCCTTCACGTCGGCCAGCTTGAATTGGGTGTTTTGAAAGTCCCACACCGTTTGGCCAAACGCCCGACGGTCTTTCACGTAGGCCAGCGTGTGTTCCAGCAGGCACTCCAGCTTGGCGGCAGCGCTCACGGCGATAATGAAGCGCTCTTGCGGCAACTCCTGCATCAGGTAGGCAAAGCCCTTGCCCTCCTCGCCCAGGCGGTTGGCCACGGGCACGCGCACATTGTCAAAGAACAGCTCTGCGGAGTGGTGCGCAGTGCCTTGACATCGGAGCCGCAGCCGGGCTCGGTGATGGCCACGGCCAGAATCTGCTCGCCTCGGCAAACACCAGGCAGCCACTGCCGTTTTTGCGCCTCAGTGCCCAGGCGGTTGATGTAGGGCGCAACGATGTCAGAGTGCAGCGCCAAGGACAGGCCACTCACACCGCTGCGTGCAAGCTCTTCGGCAATGATGGCCGCGTGGCCAAAGTCACCTCCGCCCCCACCGTACTCGGTGGGCAGCATGGTGCACAGCAAGCTTTCTTGCCCGGCTTTCTGCCAGGTCTCGCGCCCGACCATGCCGTTACGGTCCCATTCGGCCTGGTTTGGTAAGCACTCGCGCTTCAAAAAGCGGCTCACCGTATCTCTGAAGGCTTCGTGGTCTTCTCGATAAGCCTGGCGGCGAATGTCCATGTCAAGCGGTTCCTGGGTCAAACAGTGAACGGCTAAAGCCAGAACACCCAGGGTTGCCGCTTGCGGTCAATCACTCCCCTGTATTCACGCCCCTCGCCCGTTCGGTCGTCGCCTGCATGATGCAAGTCCGACACCCATCACCATCCCCCCCACGCTGGGTGGGGTGGCGTAAACCCTAGGGAAACGATGTGCCTGCGCCCCGCTTGTGGCCCATCAGCCCCTTAGGGCGTGCCAAAAAATCAGTGGCATCTTGAGCAGGCTGGGCCGGTGCTGAAACGCTACCAGGAAGCGGCCCAGCACCGCCGCGCGCCGGTTGGTGATGAACCAGGGCGGGCGCGGCAAGAGCGTGAACGACAGGCTCAGCAGATTGCGCGGAAAGGGCCGGAACGGTGCCTCGACGACGGCCCGCTCGGGCTTGTCAAACAGCATGGTGTTGTGAACCACGCCGATGCCGCTTTGCACATCGGCCAGTGTGTGGCCTGGGAAGGCCCCCCAGGGCGACTGGGCGGACAAAAAGCCCAGGCCGGTCCAGGCGTTGATGGCAATGGTGCCGTAGCGCAGCTCAGCCAAGAGGGCCTCAAAGCGCTGACGGCCAATGGCCTTGAGCGTGGCGGGGTGGATGACGATATTGGCCCCCAAAGTGCCGTAAAGCTGCTGATTGGCCAGCTCGATAGCGGCCGCCAGATAAGCCTCTGCGTCCGCTCCTGCGACTTCCACCACGCTGAGCGCAGGGGCGAACACTTCGGTGCTGCGCGCTTTGTCATTGCTCAAGTCCAGCGTTGAGACCAGCAGGTCTTGCGAGCCGGGTCGCTGGACTGCCTTGAAGCCCGGGTTGTGCTCGCAAAACTCTGCCAGCCGCTCTTTGGCACCCGGGTAGTACAGGCCACGCGGTGGGGCCTGACGCACCACCTCTTCCAAGGCGCTCAGAAAGGCGGACTTTTGATCCCAGTCCTTAGGCATGACCAGCACCTGGCAGGCCACACAGTTAAAGCCCGAGTTGTGGAGCTTTTGCGTGGCCACTTGCTCGGCCTGAAAGCGGATGTCCGCCGCCGACCAAGGGCCGGGCACCACGATGGTGGGGCACACCGCGCCCAGCTCTGAGGTGATTTGCCGATGGTTGAGCGGCGTATTGGCGGCCTTGTTGGCTAGGGCCTGCTCACCGGTGCCCCAGACAATGGCGTCGTGCGAGGCCCCTGCCCCCGTGATGTGCAGCGTCTCCACCAAGGGGTGCTGGCAGAGGTACTGACCCACGTCGGTGCCGCCCCGCACAATGCGCACAAAGCCCCGGTCGATCAAGGGCTTCAGGGCAGGTGTCAGAAAGTCGATGAGGTAATCATTGACCGGGTTGAGCTTGAGCATCGCCACTTCGTTCTCGGCGAAGAGCTTGTGAAACACATCTAAGGGTGCGATGGCGGCGATATTGCCTGCCCCCAACACCAAGGCCACCTTGCCGACTTTGTGTTGTGGGCTGGCCGGGTCGTAAATGGCGGCGGTGTATTGCTTCAAGCTGCGGCGCGTCACCCCGGGTTGCATCCAAACATCCAGGGTCACGCCGCTCAGCAACAGGCGGTCCCACAGCGAATGTGGCAGCACCCGAGCGGCGACCTGGCCACTGGGCAGCTCGCGCAGCGGCAGGTCTTGCAAATGCTGCTTGTTGTGGACCTTGGACAGCGTGGCCATCATCTGATTGCAATAGCCCATCACGGTGTAGGGCCCCGAAAGCCACTCCTCGCCCTCCAGGGGCGAGCCCGCAGGAATGCCTTTTTGGCGCGAGGCTTCGAGCGCCCATTCCTGTGCCACCGGCAGCAAGGCGTCTTTCACCTCGTTCAAGATGGCGATGCGCTCGGCCACCGGGGTTTTGACCCAGCGCTCGCGGTTGTTGGCCAGGGTCTGAAGGTCTTGATCCAGGCTGGATTGGCACTCGGCCAGGGTGGGTAACTTTTGCATGGGCTTGTGCGCTTAAACCGCTGTTTTGGCGTGTTGGATCATGTCGGCCGCTTTCTCACCAATCATGATGGAGGGGGCATTGGTGTTGCCGCTGCACACGGTGGGCATGATGGAGGCGTCCACCACCCGCAGGCCTTGCAGGCCGTGCACGCGCAGCTCGGCGTCCACCACAGCCAGAGGGTCGCTGGATGGGCCCATTTTGCAAGTGCCAACGGGGTGGTATTGGGTGTCGGCGCGGCGGCGAATGTCGGCCATGATGGCCGCCTTATCTTGGCGGTCGACTTTGTAGAGCATCTTGCCGCGGATGGTGTCAAAGGGCTTGGACTCGATGATGGCCTGCTGCATCTGAACGCCTTTGACCAAGACCTCCATGTCGCGCTCGTCGCCCAAGAAATTGGGGTCAATCACCGGGGCCTTGCGCACGTCGGCGCTTGCCAACGTCACCGTGCCACGGCTGTAGGGGCGGATCACGTCCACGTGGCAAGAAAAGCCATGGCCTAGGTGCAGCTTGCGGCTGTGGTCGTCCACGATGGCGACCACGAACACCAGTTGCAAGTCCGGCACCTCGACCTCGGGCGAAGATCGGAAAAACGCACCCGACTCTGCGAACGTGCTGGTCACCATGCCGGTGCGTTTGTTCTTCCACTCACCAATGGCCTTGGTGAGTTTGACGGTGCCCGTGGCCGAGACGCCAAAGGTGGCGGTGTCGCTGCGGGTGCGCCAGCTCTGCACATGGTCGATGTGGTCTTGCAGGTTTTGGCCCACGCCTTCCAGGGTGTGGACCACGGGAATGCCATGGCGCTGCAACTCGGCCACGGGGCCTATGCCTGAAACCATCAGCAACTGTGGTGAGCCAAACGCCCCTGCCGACACAATGACCTCGCGCCGCGCGCGCAGCTCGCGGGTTTGGCCACCCTCGTCAATCATCACGCCCACCGCGCGCTTGCCCTCAAACAAGATCTTGGTGGTGATGGTGTGGGTTTTAACGCTCAAATTGTGCCGGTTCAGGTAGGGCGTGATGTAGGCCTTGGCCGCACTGTGCCGCTCACCGTTCTTTTGAACGGCCTAGAGTGTTTCAACAGGCCGAGTCTAGAAATCTGCGCAGGCGCTGACTATCCAGATTCCTTCAATCTGCGGGCCGCGCCCCTGGTGATTACCCTGGTGAGCGCGGTGGCGGCGGGCAGGCTGGCGTCAGTAAAGCTTGGCCAAGGTGCTCCCGTGAGCCTGCCGCTGCGGCTCCCACCACGCCCGGGTGCTGGTGGCGGCCCGCCGCACCAGGGATGGCTGGCTTTGCGCCAGGCGATTTTGTGCACTCTTTTGCTGGCTGGCGGCGGTTTGTGGAGCCACGATCTCGCAGGCTCGGGTGCCAGCGCTGCCGCCGGGGTCGCCAAAGGTCAGCACCGAGCAACTCACCGTGCCTTCTTGCACCGCATAGTGCCAGCGCGTGCCTTGGCCAAAGCGCACCACCGCCTTGCCATTGACCACGCAAGAGCTGCCTTCTGCCCCGCAAGCGGTGCGGCTGACAGGCGTGCTGGGGTCGGCGGGGTTCAAGCTGCGATCCACCTCTTCAGTGTCCAAAATGCCGTCTTGGTCGCGGTCCAGGGCAAGGCGGTACTCCGTGCCTTTGGCCACCAAGGTGAAGGTCACTGGCAAACCACCCGCCGCATAGTCTTTCAAGCCCTGCAGCGAGATCACCTCGTTCAAACGATCCGCCTGGAAGCTGCCGTCGGCGCGCATGACAGCGCCACGGGCCGCGCTGCCCACCATGGCCTTGGCGATCAGGGCCACATGGGCATTGCCCTTGGCGATGCTGACCATTTGGTCCAGCAAGGCGCTGTCGGCCATGGGCAAGCTGCCTAGCAGCGTGACCTGGCGGCCCACCCCGGCATGCATGTCTTATTGCGGCTATTGCTGCCCCGCAGCGCGTTCATGGAGGTACTGGTGATGGTGCGGTTGTCTGCCGCAGGCAAGGTCACCGTGCTGGGGCGGCTGTTGTTCAGTGCGCGGTAGGGGTTGGGGGGCAGGTGCAAGGTGTCCAAAAAGGCCTTGAGCTTGGCCATCTCGCTGCTGCTGGGGGCCGCATCCAAGCCTTGCAAATTCACAATGGTGGAGGCAAATGAAGCCAAGTCCGATTTGTCCCCACGCCAATGCAGCACGCCATGCCGCCCAATGTCTTGCAGCGTCTGGGTCAGCATGGGGCCCTTCATGGGCGTCACCCCCACGGTCTTTCCGGTGAATGCACCGGTGCTGTTGTCGGCATCCCGCACCTGGGCAAAGCTGCCTCGCGGGTCACCCAAGTCCCAAGCCAGCCGGTCGGTTTTGCCGTCCACATGGCAAGAGGCACAGGCCATATGCCCGGTGCCCGAGCCCAGCATGGTGTCATACAGCAAGGGCCGCCCCGCCTTGATGACGGCCGGGGTCGGGTCCAGATAGGCCACGGTGTTGACGACTTGACGAGTGTTCAAGTCCAGCACCGAGACTGAGCCGCTGAATTTGTTGAGCACATAGCCCAGGCCAGCACCATCGTTCAAGGCAATGCCCGTGGGGCCTTGCCCGACAGCGACCTGCCCCACCCGATTGCCGGCACTGTCAATGACCACCACATTGTTCGAACCCATGCCGGTGATGAAGGCTTGGCTACCATCTTGCCGCCAAGCAATCCCGCGCGGATCGCCCACCGATTGCGCCTTGAGCGCGGGGGCCACGCTGGCGGTTTTGTAGTCCAGGTGGGGGTTGAGATCGGCAAACACCGGCGTGCCACCCGGATAAAAGCCGGAGATCATCACCTTGATGAAGCGGCCGCGCAGATTGGGCTCATAGCGCACCTCATTCAATGCATCGGTGCCCACCACCGTCACCATGCCGCTGGGTGGATGGATGGCCATGGCCATATTGATGTTCATCAGGCGCTGCTGATAGCTGACTGCCAATGAGGTGGTGTCAATGACCGCTACATCGTTGTCGGCCAGGTTCCAGCCTGCCACCCGGCCGCTGGCACTGGCCAGGCCACCACTGACAAAGTTGGTCCAGTCTCTTTGGTTGTCGTCCATCCAAGTGCCCGTGGCGGACTTGCGCACAATCAGGCTCACCGGCACCGCATTGGCCGCACTGGCCAGGGGCGGGTTGAAACTGGTGCCAGCGTTTGGCGGCGGGTTCTGGCCTTTGTAGGGGCCTTCTGCGCGCGACACCGCATTGATGCTGTCACCGTTGCGGCCATTCAGTACCGTAGTGCCATTGCCTGATTCAAAAATTGCGGCATAGACCTTGGTGCCATCTGGGCTCACGGCCATGGCGCGGGGCTCTTCACCCGCAATGGTGACTCGCTGCGGCGACGCCGCCAAATTGTTCAAGTCAAACACCTCGACCACATTGGCGTCTGCACAGGAGACAAAGGCGCGGTTGCCCGCAAACACCACGTCCGCCGGTTCATTGCTGGTTTTGAGCGTGCGCACCACGGACAAGCCATACACATCTACGATGCTGATGCTGTCAGAGAGCTGGTTCACCACCCAGGCCTCGCCTGTGCCGCGCATCCTTACGGTCACGGGTTCCAAGCCTACGGGTATGGCCGCCAGGTGACGCGGGTTGCGCGCGTCCGAGCTGTCATAGACCTCCAGCGTGTGGGCGGCCGTATTGGCCACCAGCAAGCGTTGGCTGTCACTGGCCAAGTCCAGTGGGTGAACCTGCGCGGTTTCAAGGTTGACCGTGCCCTCTGTTGCCCGGGTGTCCGATTGGCTGGCCAGCGGCCACACCACCGCGCCAACGGCCAAGGCCGCCAGACCCAAGGCCTGTGGCCATCCCCAAAGTGCAGGTTTGGTGAGTCGCATAGACATGGTTTGTTCGTAGAGTTGGAGCCTTGTGGTGGCTCAAGATTGGGGTAGGCCAGCCAGGGTCGAGCGGCCGTTCAGGGGGACTTGCCAGGTGTGATACCGCGCACCGGGCGTCTGGCTCACCTGTTGGACGATCTGGTGGCCGTCTGCCAGAATTTGCGGCACCGCCAACACGGCCTGGCGCTCGATGGGCAGCACCCAGGTCACCTCGCCACCATGCTCCAAGACCTTGATGGGTGAGCGCACCGAAAAGCCCTGAGACCGCGCCCACCGCCCAAGCGCGTGGGCAGTAGCCAGATCGGTGGTTTGCACCGTGTGAAGAGAGACCTGCGCGGTGTCCAGGCGCAGGCCGTTGGCGGCCAAGGCTTGCAGCGAGGCCGAGATAAACCCGTGGTTGAGCACGCCGGCGTCCGGGGCCGCAGCCGAGGCCGTGGCCGCATGGGCGGATGCATCAGCCGTGGCCGATGGAGCCACCGTCGCCGCAGTGCTGAGGGAGGTTTGAGGCGATGCGGGCGGCTTGCCAGCGGCCTGCCACAGGCCTGTGCTCGTGGCTGCTTGGGCAGTTTCTGAAGGGCTGGGGGTTGGCGTGGCGGGTGGCTCAAATGCCAGCCACCACGCAGCCAGCGCGGCCAAGCCCAAAGCACCCAAGCTGACCCAAGCCAGAGAATATCGATGCACCTGCTTGACCATGTCGCCCCCTGGCACCTGCTGGGTGCCTTTAGGCGGACAAGTGTATCAATTTGTGAGGCTTGGGCGACTTCTAAGGCAGCGAGGCCGTGACAAAGTGCGGCAAGCCGTCGGCCTCAAAGACGCCGCCTTGCCACGCTAGACTGTCTCCGGGCTACGCTCGCTTGCGGTCACACGGGTCGAAGCATCCGCCGCCGCGCAGGTATCCGCTTGGTCGCAACTGGCACACAGGGCATCGGCTTGAGCTGGCGTCATGGGCACGCTGAGGTCTGCACAGGGCTTATCAAGCTCGCCATCGGCAGCCTGGCGAACCACGGAGCAGCCCATGAAGCCACCGCCCGCCAAACCCACGATGTAGGCCGACTTGGCAACAGGCACCATGGTGTTGGCGTCCAACTGGCGATAGTCGATCCACCCTTCTTGCTCGGCTTGGTTCAAGATGGCGAAGGCTTTATGCAGGAAGTCCTCCACCATGTCCACCGAGCCATTGGGGAACTCATAAATATTGCGGCCCACCCACTGAGGCTTGACCCCGTAGGCCAGGCACACGCCTTCGCCGTCCCAGGCAAAGATGTACATGCCTCGGTCATGCCATGGCCCATCTACTTCATTGAACTCTTGAGCCGCGTTCTCCCAGCCCACGGCGGCCACCAGCTCTCTGGCATGCAGCACCATGGCCTTGGCCTCGTCGGCACTACCCTCGCGCAGCTTGACGGGCTTGACCGAACGACTCAGGCTGGCAGCCTGCCCCAGCAAGGACGCCGCCGCCGCCTCGCAACGCTCCACCGCAGCGGCACCCTCTTGGGTGAGCCCCTGCAAGGAGATGATTTCCGCCGACACCTGCTCTAGGCCCGCACTTTGCTCAGCGCTGGCTTGGCTGACACTTTGCAGGCGCTCCAGCACCTTCTCGACCCCAGTTTGCAAGCCAATCAGCGCACCCCCGACCGACTGGATCTGAAGCGAGGTGGACTCCACCTGATTGTTGGTGGTGTCTATCAATTCTCTGACCTCGGCAGCCGCAGCAGCACAACGCTGCGCCAACTGCCGAATCTCCGCCGCGACCACAGAGAAGCCGCGCCCACTCTCGCCTGCCTTGGCCGCTTCCACCGAGGCGTTCAAGGCCACCAAATTGGTTTGAAATGAGATGTCATCAATCACGCCGTTGATCTCGGCCACGCGCTTGGCACTGGCTTGCAAACAGTCCATGGACTGAACCGTTGCCATCATGGCGGTGGTGCCTTCTTTGGACTGCTGATGCAAAGTGGCGGTCAACTCGCTGATGCGGTTGATGCCATCTGCCGTGGTGGCCACCTGCCCGACCAACTGCTCCATGACATCCACAGACTGCCGCAAACTGTGTGCCTGAGCATCTGTGCGATGAGCCAGGGACACCCCCTCTGAAGCCACTGTCTGACCGGCCTCCCCCAGCCGGGTGGCGCTGGTGCGGATGTCAGCCACCAAAGCAGACATATTGCGGCACATTTGCTCCACCAGTGCGCCCATATGAGCAACTTCGTCGCGCCCTCGGATGTGTACGGGCGACGCCAGGTTGCCGCGTGAGGCCTGCTCCAAGCTCTTCACCAGCGCCATGGTGGAGCCTACAAAGCTTCTGAAGAACAACCAAGCGATGCCACCGGCCAGCAGCAGCGCCGTCCCCACCAGCAAGACCGCGATGAGCTGCGCCTGCCTCTCGGTGTTGATGCGCTGCATAAGGTGGCTGCGCAAGTCGCCCATCAGCTCGGCGTGCAGAAGCAAAGCGGCGCGCCGTGCTCGGGCGCCAACGGCACTGGCCTCCCCCACGTCAGCGGCAATCGCCTCAGCCTCTAAGGCAAGGCGCGAAAACTGCGCTGCGTCGTCAATCTGGCGGTAGCTGTCGCTCCACTGTCCTGGCAGCTCGCCGCCGCTGCGCTTCAAAGCCTCCAAGCGGCCTCTCAGGTGCAGCAGGCCATCGCGGGTGCGTTGGCTCAAAGCCATTACTCTGGCTCTATCGGTGGAACTGGCGTCGCCGCGCGCCAGAACGGCCATGGTTGCCGCATGGGCGCGGCCCGCAGTTTCAATCAAGCTGGGTACGCGCTCCACCACCAAATCGGTCAAGAAGTAGGCCTGGGCATCCGCCTCCATCAGCAGACCGGCACGCTCTGCCACCCGCAAGTTGAACTCCATCAGGGCCGCCGCTGCGCGGCTGTGCGCGGCGTCATAGGCGCGTTGCTCCCGGGTTGGCGGATCCTCGCCCAACTTCATAACGGGTCTCAGGGCAATCTCTAGGTCTTGCGAAAGCTCTGGCATGCCGGCACCCGACACTGTCTTTTGCAGCACCCCGACGCCCTCTTTCAGGGCTTGGAGTTGCGCGCTGAGTTCTGCTTGGGCGGCCGGTGCGCTCGCGTGGTCTTGCAGGCTGGCCACCGCCATCGCCCCTCTCACCGATTCAAGCTGAACGGCCAGCTCGGCGACGCGCTGAACCAGCGCCAAGCCCGCGTACTCGCGCTCGGAGGTGTCGATCAGGCGCTGGTGCTCACGCCATTGAAGGGCCAACAAAACCAACAAGGGCACGGCCAGTGCCACCACCAGTGCCCCCAATTTGTGGGCCAAGGGCTTGTCACGCATCAGCTCGATGGCGCGCCTGAGAATGGAGTTGAGCAAAGGCATGGGTCGCGACACCGAGCTTAGGAGAACACAAAGTGCTGAATGGAGCGCTTGAGGTTGTCACCGTGATTGCGCAAGTCGGCAGAGGCATGTGCCAACTGCTCAACCATGCGCGCATTCCCATCGGCGGAGCCTTCAACGTCACGGGTGATGCCGACGACCTCCTGGGACTGATCCCGACCCGTGCGCGTCAACAAGACAATATCGCTGACGATGCTGCTGACTTCCAGAATGCGTTCATCGGTATGGCGCACCGACTCATCCACCCTGTCGGTCAGCATGGCACCATGTTCAATCTCGCTGATCGAGGCATTCACAATGTCATGAATCTTGCGTGCGGCGTCTTCACTGCGCCGGGCCAGGTCTCTCACCTCGGCGGCCACCACGGCAAAGCCCTTTCCAGCGGCACCCGCACGCGCCGCTTCCACCGACGCATTCAGAGACAGCAGGCGGGTTTGATGGGCCACGATCTCCACCAGCGTGATGACACGGGCAATGTCACGGCTGTTCTGGCGAAGCCCCGTCATACATTCCTGCAACTCCCCCATGGCCAAACGGCTGCGGCGGGCGTCGACGCGGACATCCCGCATGTGCTCGGCGATGCGCTCAACTTCCACATCGCATCGGTTCATGGCGTCCATAAAGACTCTGGCACGTTCACCCACGTCGCCGATGGCGTGGCGAATATCAGCCGTACGCCCTGACAGGCCGGCATTGCCATTGGCCACCTCGCGGGAGGCATGCGATACCGCCGCGACCCCTTGAGTCACGGCCTCGAACAAGGTGTTCATGCGCCGCACAGAGGCTGCCAAGGAGGTCATGGCCTGCCCCACTTCGTCTGTACCACGCGCCTCAGGCCGCTCGGTGAGGTCGCCCTCTGCCACCGCCGCAACCCGAGACGACAGCTCGCGCAGGCCCCCTCCCACCACCTTGTTCATGCAAATCATCAAATACACAGACAAGCAGAGGCCCAGTGCGATGGCCCCAATGCCCCAGTTAATCTCTTGGTGCAACTGGCGGCTCAAGAACAACACCCTGGCCTCACTTTGGGTGCTCACCCGGTGCAGGTGACGCTGCGCCAGCACCATGGCGGATTCGGTGCGCGCGCGGAAGGCCGCCGAGTCGGCACCCGCCACCAGCGACGCTTCTTGGGCCGATTCCACTTGAAGGCCGGCCTTGACCAGCGCGTTACTCATGGTTCGAACGCCCAACAAGGCTTCATTGAGGGACTGCATCTCATCGGGGCTGATCTGCGACAGCGCCAATGCCAACTCCGCATCTCGCTCCAGTTGCCGGGATTCCAAGTCCAGCATGGCCGTGAGTTGCATCAGGCGATGCACATTGGCCATTTGCTTGGTCTTGTCCTGATAGATCTGAAAGGCCGCGCCGACGCTGAGGTGAAGGTGGCGCACGATGGATGGCAGAGTCTCTAGGCCTGCATGGAGCAAGGACACCAGTTCTGGGTCCCCCAGGGCTTCAAAGTCCGCCAGCCTCAGCATGCGCATGCGCATTGCCTCAAGGCGTTGCATATAGGCCTCTACGGCGCGATGCGCCAAGGGATTTAAGCCACCCGGCGTAGCACTGGCGACCAAGAGCTTTAAGGCAGCTGCGCGCTGCTCGCTCAGCATGGCCATTTGGGCATCCCAGCCCTTGCCCATCGGCCCTGGGCTGGACAGGTGGGCTTGCAGTTGCTCAAAAGCCTGCTGTTCACGCGCTAACAAGGCTGAGAGGGACTCTGTGTTGTCGCCCATCACGGCGCGCTTGAAGACCAATCGCTCCAAGTCCAGCCCCAGGCCCTGCACACGGTACAAAGCAAGAACCCATTGCAGGCCGCCCTGGGCCTGCGCCAATGCATTGACCTGGGCCTGATGACTAATCCAGTTGTGATGCAGCATCATGCCCAAGGGAACAATCAAGCTCAGCACCACGAGCAAAGCCTTGGCCCTGAAGCGCAAACCCTGCATGAGCCTGACGCCCGGCGTCCATACGCCGTGGTAGCGCACCCTCTCCAAGCTCTGGCGAAGGCCTGTCAGCCGGGCATTGCTACTTAGAAGATCGCGGATTTTTGGGGCCCATATCCTGAACATCAGGTCGCTCTCGGTGATTGGACGCGCCCACCCCAACCCTGGAGCGGCTCTGGTCAGATCGTAGAGGGCGGCTGGGATGCGCATTGGGCGAAGAGCGCCTCGAATGGCTGCTTGATCCAGCGACTGTGAAGAAAGGCGGCACTACACACTGGCGTGGAATGTCCGAAAACTCCACAGGGACCTCGTACACGCCGACGCTGTGTGGGGGGAGTCTAGGCCGAGTGCCCCAGAAATATCCGAGTCGGAGCCCCCGTTAATGGTTCAATTTTCACCCGTTCCTAAAGCTGATGTCGCCGTGCCTGATGCACGCGCCAACACCTTGAGGCTCGTGACATTTGGCGCGTTTGGTGCCGTCGCCGTCGCTTTAGGCAGTGCCGTCCACACGCTGGGCAACGGCTCTACCGTGGCCGCAGCATTGCTGGCCAGTGGCTTTGGCGCCGGCCTGGCTTGGCGGCAACTCAGGTCCCAGCGCAGGCCTGATTCAGAACCGGTGAATGCCCCCGCTCAAAGCATGGGTGCCGCGCAAACCCCGGCAAACAACCTGGCTCGGCAGATCGTGCCCATCTGGCGTCGCAACGTGGACACCGCTAGGCTGCACGCCGAACAAAGCATGACGGCCTTGCTAGAGAGTTTTGGCTCCGTCTCGGCCGAGCTGGATCAAGCCCTGAACGTCAGCGGCAGCGACTTGTCCAAGGACTCTGAGTCGCTGGATGTCTTGATGCAACGACATGCCCCGGATGTGGAGCGCTTGCTGCAAAGCACGCGGCAGATTGCGCTGGTGAAGAACACCATGATGGCGGGTGTGACCATTGGAGCGCATCTTGGTCAGCCTGCAATCGCAGGACCGGATGAGCCAGATGCTGGTCTCGGTCACCGATGACATGACCCGGATGCAGGACTGGCTAGAGGGCGGCGAAGACGAGGCCGCCAACTCCATTCCGCGCTGGCTCGAACGCCTGGAAGCCAGCTACACCATGGAAGACCTCCGCTCATCTCATCATGAAACCGCGCAGGTCAACAAATCCCCGTCCGTGGAGTTCTTCTGACATGACAGGACGAACCCCATGGCAACTCCAACCAGCCGCCCCCCCATGACAGCCCTAGCCCGGTGCGCGAGACGCACCATCTGCCTCACGGACTCAAGGATGAACGACTTTTTCTCAGGAGAGATGCAATGAGCAAGACCATCATGGTGGTGGACGATTCCGGTAGCTTTAGAACCGTGGTGAAACTGGCCCTTCAAAAGGCTGGCTATACCGTGGTGGAGGCCTGTGACGGCAAGGACGCCGTGGGCAAACTCAATGGCCAGAAGCTGAACCTGATCGTCTGCGATGTGAACATGCCGCAGATGGATGGCCTGAGCTTCTTGCGTCACCTCAAGACCACGACGGCCTACAAGTTCACCCCGGTCATCATGCTGACCACGGAGTCCCAAGAGTCCAAAAAGGCCGAGGGCAAGGCCGCTGGGGCACGCGCTTGGATCACCAAACCCTTCCAGCCTTCGCAACTGGTGGATGCGGTGAATCGCCTCTGCGTTTGATCAGGGCTGCCACACGCCATGAGTAACGTGACCTTGCAGGGGGAGCTGAGCATCGGCTATGCCGCGCAACAGCGCGAGCAATTGCTGAGTGCTTGGCCCTCCACAGATGCTGATTGCACGCTGGATCTGTCGGCCATAGAGGCCTGCGACAGCAGCGGCGTTCAGTTGTTGATTGCCGCCCAAAAGTCAGCCACCCAGCGTGGCGGGCACTGTGTGATCACTGCCGCTTCAGATGCGGTTCGCCAAGCCCTCAGCAATTACGGCTTGATGAGCCTGCTGGACAGCATGGATCAGGAGAGCGCCTCATGATGCATGACGACGAAGAAATACTGGCCGTCGCCAGAGCAGGCTTCCTGGATGAAGCCTCCGACATGCTGAGGCAGTTCGAGCAAGCGCTGCTCATCATGGAAGAGGACCCGACGGACTCGGAGAACCTCAATGCCGCGTTTCGCGCCGCCCACACCATCAAGGGCACCGCAGGCCTGTTTGGCTTTGACGCGGTGGTGCACTTCACCCATGAGGCCGAGACCCTGCTGGAGTGCTTGCGCTCTGGGCAACTGGCCGTCAATGAGCATCTGACCGCCCTGCTCTTGCGCAGCCGCGATCAGATGGAAGCCTTGCTGGAAGAGGTTCGCAGCGGTGAAAGCGACCCCGAGGTGGCCGCCATCAGCGTCTCTCTAGGGGCCGAACTGCGTGCCGCCATGAACGCACCGGCCAGCCCTGCCGCCGAGCCCAACAAGTCCACCGCACCGCAGGCTGTGGCCGCGCCCAGCGCAGGCCCTGCGCCGCAGGTCCTGGGCTACTGGCATCTGTCTCTGCGTTTCGGCCAAGACGCCCTGCGCAACGGCCTGGACCCTCTGGCTTTCATCCGTTACCTTGACTCCTTGGGCACGGTGCAGCACATGCACCTGATGCAGGAGGCTATTCCTCCTTTGGAAGGCATGGACCCCGAAAGCTGCTATGTGGGTGTCGAGATTGCTTTCGACAGCAGTGCATCACAGCAGGCGATTGAGCAGGTGTTTGACTTCTGTCATGACGACTGCGATGTTGCCGTCCTGGCCCCAGCCGCAGACGCAGCGGCGCGACAAGACTTGCTGGAGCGCCGCACCGAAGACCCCGCCGCCCGAGAGGCCCTGGCGGCACTCTGGAGCGACATGGGATTGGTGGCACCGGCGGCAGAGCCGACGCCAAGCCCTGACCCCACCCCAGCGCAAACCGCGTCATCAGGGCCGGCAGCGAGTGCCAACGCTGATGCCGCCCCGCCAGCCGCCGCAGTGGACAGCGCCGCCCAATCCAATGCAACGGCCAGCAGCCCCAAGGCAGCCGCTAAGGAGCGCAAGAGCGAAGAGTCGCGCTTTATCCGGGTACGGGCAGACAAGCTGGACCGCTTGATCGACCTGATTGGTGAGCTGGTGATTGCCAGCTCTGGCGCCCAACTGGTGGCCCATACCGAGCAATCTCCTTCCTTTATGGAGGCCGCGCAGCGCATCAGCGACATTGTCGAAGAGGCCCGCGACGGTGCGTTGGGCCTGCGCATGGTGCCCATCGGCGACACTTTCGCCCGCTTCCACCGAGTGGTGCGGGACCTCAGCAAGCAACTGGGCAAGGACATTGAACTGGTCATCACCGGTGGTGACACCGAGTTGGACAAGTCGATGGTGGAGACCATTGCCGACCCGCTGATGCACTTGGTGCGTAACAGCTTGGATCACGGCATCGAATCCACCGAGCAACGCATTGCGGTCGGCAAATCGGCGCAGGGCCGTTTGGCCTTCAATGCCTATCATGAGTCGGGCTCCATCGTGATCGAGGTGAGCGACGACGGCAAAGGCCTGGATCGAGACCGCATCCTCAAGAAAGCCATTGAACGCAACCTGGTTCCACATGACGCGGCCTTGGACGACGAGGCCATCTATCAGTTGATCTTCCTGCCCGGCTTCTCCACGGCAGAGGCCGTCACCAATGTCTCTGGGCGCGGTGTCGGCATGGACGTGGTCAAGCGCAATATTGAGTCGCTGCGAGGGCACATCCGGGTGGCCAGCCAACCCGGCCGCGGTGCCACCATGCAGATCCGCCTGCCTCTGACGCTGGCGATGATTGACGGCTTCCTCACCATGGTGGGCGATGTCCACTACGTGCTGCCCTTGTCGGTGGTTTCCGAGTGCATTGACGTACCCCAGGAATGTCTGGCCGAGCCCACGCGCACCTGCGGCACTTTTGACCTGCGAGGCGAGGTCTTGCCCTATCTGGACTTGGCGCGCTTTTATGGCGTGGAGCCCGGTTTGTCGCGCCGAGCCTTCTCCTGGACCCGATTGGACGAGGTCCGTCACCTCAGTGCCGAGACGCGATTGGATCGGGTGCCCTTCTTGCAGGACATCGCGGAGGTCGAGCTGAACGTGACGCGCTCGTCCTTGCAGGTTCGGCACGCCATGCTGGCCCGCAACGACAGCGAGTTGCAAGCCACCTTGGCCGATATCGCGGCCAAGAAAAAGCACATTGAACAAGTCGTGGAGAGCATCGGCAAGCGCTCTAACAGCCCCGAGGAGCGTGAGAACTTCAATAACCTCAAAACGTCCATGGCGGCATTCTGGACCGTGGCCGAGCAAAACGTCGCCCTGATCACCACAGGCCAAAAAGCGGCTGCCGTTGATATGTTGATCGACAAGACCATCCCGACGCGCAACAAGGTGCTGGCAGCCATGGCTGAGAAAAAGAAGCACCTGTCCGAGTCTCTGAACCAAGACTTGACCGATATTGACAGCCAGGCCGCCCAAATGGCACGACTGATCACCGCCATGGTGACGCTGTGCGCCGTGGTGACGCTGGTGGTGGCCTGGATGACCGCAGCCGGTATGCGCCGCCGCGTCTCTGCGGCCCAGCGTGTGGCCGAACTGGTGCGCGACGGTGACCTGAGCACCGAGATCCAGGACGACCGCAGCGACGAGTTCTCGCCCCTGATGGCCAGCATGAAGCATATGCAGGGCCAGCTGAAGCAGCGCACCGAAAGCGCCGCCGCGGTGGCCGCCGAGAACGCGCGCGTCCGCCAAGCGCTGGACTCATGCACCACCAACGTGATGATTGCCGATGCAGACTCGACCATCGTTTACATGAACCAGTCGGTTACCGACATGCTCAGCCAAAACGAGATGNCAGCCCAGTGCCGCCGATGAATCGGTCAGCGAAGACGCATTCGCGCCCTTCTGATCTTCTTGTAGAGAATCGTTAAGGCACGGAACATCATGCGTACCAATTTGCCGGTCACCCAAAGAGAGTATTTGTTGCGCGAAGGCTCGGCGATCGTTTCTCGCACCGACCTGAAAGGCCGCATCACCTACGTCAACCCCGACTTCATAGAGGCCTCTGGCTTTATGGAGTCCGAGTTGATTGGGCAGCCGCACAACTTGGTTCGCCACCCTGACATGCCCGAAGGCGCTTTTGAGGACATGTGGCGCACACTGAAGGCTGGCCGACCCTGGACGGGCATGGTGAAAAACCGCCGCAAGGACGGGGACCACTACTGGGTCGTGGCCAACGCGACCCCCGTCACGGAAGGCGACCAGGTTGTCGGCTATATGTCTGTACGGACGGTACCCACCCGAGCCGAGGTGGAGGCGGCAGAAGCGCTCTACAAGCGCATCAGAGAAGGTCAAGCTGGGCATTTGGTCATCCAAGAAGGTGCCGCCGTAGACACTGGGCCTCGCGCCAAGCTGGCCGCCATTCCCAGAGCCATCAGCCATCAAGGCCTGGGAAGCAAATTTGCCTTGCTGGGCGCGGGCACTGTAGCAACCGCCGCACTCAGTGCCGCTGCCGGATGGGGCCATTCGGCCGCCTGGGCGGCAGCAGCGGTGGCCTGTGGCCTGCTCACGCTGGGTTGTGGCGCGGCCATGGCGCGCCGGGTGATGAGAACCGCGCGTGAAGCCACCCAGCACTTTGAAAACTTTGCCCAAGCGCGCTTCACAGGCGTGGTCACTACCGACGGCAAAGACCAACTGGCCGACATGATGCTGGCGCTGAAGCGCGTGCAGATACGCCTGGGCTTCGAGTTCTCCGACATCAAGCGACTCGCCGCCGAGTCCAACCGCGTTCGCCAGGCGCTGGACACCTGCACCACCAATGTGATGATTGCGGACGCCGATTCCAGCATCATCTACATGAATCAGTCCGTCACCGACATGCTCAGCCGCAACGAGGCCGAGCTGCGCAAGGTGCTGCCAGGCTTCGAGGTCAAGCGCATTCTGGGTTCGAGCTTTGACAACTTCCACCGCAACCCGGCGCATCAACGCAATTTGCTGGGCAATTTGACGGGTGTGCACAAGGTGGAGATCAAGGTCTCCCACCTGACCTTCCAACTCATCGCCACGCCCATCATCGACCCCAAGGGCCAGCGCCTGGGGACGGTGGTGGAGTGGAAGGATCGCACCGCAGAGCTGGCAGCCGAGCAAGAGCTGTCGAGCATTGCCGAAGGGGCGGCCCAGGGCGACTTCTCGCAGCGCCTGGCCACCGAGGGCAAGGAGCCCTTTTTTGCGACGCTGGGTCGCGTGTTCAATGAGTTGGTAGAGACCGTCAGTCGAACCATTGTCGAAGTCCGTGCAGCCGCCAATCAGTTGAGCGCCGCATCGGGCCAAGTGTCCGCGACCTCGCAGTCTTTGTCGCAGTCGGCCTCAGAGCAGGCCGCCAGCGTGGAGCAAACCACCGCCTCGCTGCAAGAAATGGCGTCCTCCGTCAATCAAAACGCCGAGAACGCGGGCCTGACCGACCGCATGGCGGGCCAAGCCGCCCGTGAAGCGGCCGAAGGTGGCCGAGCCGTGGGCAGCACGGTGGACGCCATGAAGTCGATCGCGACCAAGATCAGCATCATTGACGACATTGCTTATCAAACCAATCTTTTGGCTTTGAACGCCGCCATCGAGGCGGCTCGCGCGGGTGAGCATGGCAAAGGCTTCGCCGTGGTGGCCGCCGAGGTGCGCAAACTGGCCGAACGCAGCCAGGTGGCCGCCCAGGAGATTGGCCAACTGGCCGGGTCTTCGGTGTCGCTGGCCGAGAAGGCTGGCACCTTGCTGAGCGGCATGCTGCCGTCCATCAACAAGACCTCTGAGTTGGTGCAAGAGATTGCCGCCGCCTCGTCCCAGCAATCAGGGGGCGTGGCGCAGATCACCTCGGCCATGAATCACCTCAACACGGCCACGCAGCAGAATGCATCAGCCTCTGAAGAGCTTTCAGCCACGGCCGAGGAATTGGCTGCTCAGGCCACGCAGTTGCAAGAGCTGATGGCCTTCTTCCGCTTGGCGGAGGATGACGATGGGCTCTCAGCGCCCAGCCGCCCTCGCCCCAGCGCCAAGCGCAGCAGCAGGCCCTCGGTGGCCCCGCGCAGCCCCAGCCCAGCCACCGCCAATCAGCGTGCCCGTGAAAAGGCCCGCGAGGACGTGGATGAGGCCGCGTTTGCGCCGTTTTGAGGGAGTTGACTGACCATGACTGGGCACGCGCATTTCGCCGCACTACATCGCGGGCATTACCCGGGCCCACGGCACGATGGTCTTGGTGCTGGACCTGCCACGCTCGCTCGACGATGAAGAGCTGGCCCGCTTGATTGCCACCGACCCAGCCCATGCCTAAAGCCAACCAGTCAACAGGGAGCACACCATGAGCCTGTCACAGGCCTCGTTTGACGCGGTGGTGGACCTCTTCCACAACATCTCTGGCATTCGGCTCACTGCGGCTAAGCGGCCCTTGGTTGAAGGCCGCCTGCAAAAGCTGGCCCAAGACAAAGGCGTGCGCAACCTCGATGCCTATGTGAACCAGTTGCTGGATGAGCAAGACCCGCTAGAGATTGTGAGAGTCGTCGACAAACTCACGACCAATGAAACCTACTTCTTTCGCGAGCCTCAGCACTTTGAGTTCTTGGCCCAGGAGTTGGCGCAACACAACCGCGCCGAGCCTTTCCGGGTCTGGAGCGCTGCCAGCTCTTCGGGCGAAGAGGCCTACAGCATTGCGATGTTGCTGTCTGAGAAATTGGGACCGACGGGATGGGAGGTAATCGGTACCGACCTCTCCACCGCCATGGTCAGCTCGGCCCAGCGCGGGCTCTACACCATGGAGCGCGCGCGCTTTGTGCCCAAGGAGTACCTGAAGCGCTACTGCTTGCGTGGCCAAGGTGAGCACACCGGGCAGTTGTTGATCAGCAAGGCGCTAAAGGCCCATGTGCATTTCAGCAGCGCCAACTTGACCGAGCCTTTGCCCGATCTCGGTCGGTTTGATGTCATCTTCCTGCGCAACGTGTTGATCTATTTTGATCCGCCCGGCAAGGAAGCCATTGTGAGAAGAGTCATCCAGCTTTTGAAACCTCATGGCTATCTCTTCACCGGCCACGCCGAATCGCTCAGCCACCTCGACCACGGCCTCAAAGCCGTCCGCACTGCGGTCTACGCGAGAGGCTGAAAGCGGCATCCATGGCTGGGTCCCGGCCTCACCGGGGCAGAGCCTGTTCTTGATGCCGGGCCAGTGGCACTTCGGCAGCCGCGTAGCCAGCCTGCGCACCTTGTTGGGTTCTTGCGTGGCTGTGACGCTGTGGCATCCCGAGCGCCACTGAGATGTGGAGATGCCCCGCATGGACGGCATCACCTTCTTGCGCAAGCTCATGGCCGAGCGACCGACGCCGGTGGTCATGTGCTCCACGCTGACCGAGGCCGGGTGCGAAACGACCATGCAGGCCCTGGCGGCCGGTGCGGTGAGCTTTGTCACCAAGCCCCGCATGGGACTCAGAGAGTTTTTGGGCGAGCGCTCCAACGGTTTGGTCGACGCCGTGAAAGCGGCAGCCAAGGCCAACCTCAAAGCCCTGCCCCGCTCCGCCCCAGCCCCTGCGGGGGGCAAGCCCGCCCCACGCCCCTTGATGGCAGCGCCCACGGTGCAAGGGGCCATGGCCGAAACCACAGACCGCGTGGTGGTGATCGGGGTGTCAACCGGGGGCGTCCAGTCCACCGAGGTCGTGCTGCGTGCCCTACCGCGCAACACGCCAGGCATCATGATCGTGCAGCACATGCCTGAGAAGTTCACGGCATCCTATGCCTCGCGGCTCAATACGCTGTGCGAGATCGATGTGGTTGAGGCCAAAGATGGTGACCGCGTCATCCCCGGCAAAGCCTTGATCGCACCGGGTGGCAAGCACATGCGGCTGCGGCGCAGTGGTGCGCAATATGTGGCAGAGGTGGTGGACGGCCCGCTCATCAACCATCACCGCCCGTCGGTCGATGTGTTGTTCCGCTCCGTTGCCGCCCAGGCGGGGCGCAATGCGATTGGGGTGATCATGACCGGCATGGGCGACGATGGTGCCAGAGGCCTCAAAGAGATGCATGAAGCCGGTGCCATCACCGCAGCCCAGGACGAGGCGAGTTGCGTCGTCTTCGGCATGCCCAAAGAAGCCATTCGTCTAGGCGGTGTGGATCAGGTCCTGCCGCTGGACCGCATCGCCGACTGGATCTTGAACACGGCCTCTCAGCGCACTAGCACCAAAAAGGCCTGAGTCGCGCCGCTCAGCCCAAGCCTGCGGGGATGGCTGGGGTGAAGACCTCAACATCCCCGCATTGTGCGCGGTGCTGAAGAGCATGGTCGACCAACACCAAGGCCAGCATGGCCTCCACAATGGGCGTGGCGCGAATCCCCACGCAGGGGTCGTGACGCCCAAAGGTTTCGACCGTTGCAGCTTGGCCTTGCAGGTCGATGGAGCGCCTGGGCACACGAATAGAGCTGGTGGGTTTGATGGCCACACTCACCCGCAAGTCCTGCCCGGTGGAAATGCCCCCCAAGACACCACCCGAGTGGTTGGACATAAAGCCTTCTAGGGTCAGCTCGTCGCCGTGCTCGCTGCCGCGCTGTTGCACCGCCCGAAAACCCGCACCGACCTCCACGCCCTTGACAGCGTTGATGCCCATCATGGCGTAGGCAATGTCGGCGTCCAGCTTGTCAAACAAGGGTGCCCCCCAACCCACCGGCAGGCCCGAGGCCTCCACATACAGGCGTGCCCCCACCGAGTCGCCCGCCCGGCGCAGTTCGTCCATCGCGGCTTCCAGTGCGTCAATACCTTGGGCGGTGGCGGCGAAGAATGGGTTGTTGCCCACCTCGCTCCAATCGTCCATGGGAATCTCCAACGAACCCAGCGCCGTCATGCAGCCACGGATGGCAATGCCGTGCCGCTCGCGCAGCCACTTGCGGGCCACCGCACCGGCCGCCACCATGGGGGCCGTCAAGCGGGCGGAGCTGCGGCCTCCACCACGAGGGTCTCGAATGCCGTACTTGTGCCAGTAGGTGTAGTCGGCATGGCCCGGTCGGAAGGTCTGGACGATATTGCCGTAGTCTTTGCTGCGCTGGTCGGTATTGCGAATCAGCAAGCAAATGGGCGTCCCCGTAGTGCGGCCTTCGTAGACACCCGACAAGATCTCGACACTGTCGGGCTCGTTGCGTTGGGTGACGTGGCGGGAGGTACCGGGCCTGCGGCGGTCCAGCTCGGGCTGGATGTCGGCCGCAGAAAGCTCCAGATTGGGTGGGCACCCATCAATCACGCAGCCAATGGCTGGGCCATGACTCTCCCCAAAGTTGGTGACGCGAAATAACTCGCCAAAGGTGCTGCCAGACATGATGGGAGAGGCTTGGACGGGGCTGTCCAACAATGCAGGCCCTGCAGGCGGCCGTTACGCGAGCGCTGGCCGGCCATGCCACTCGCATGGAGTTGCGCTTGAACCCGCCTGCTGACGACGCACGCCATGTCGAGATGTATATCCGAGCGGTGCAAAGCAGCGACGACGTGCAGCGCCCCTGCGTGCTGATCGAGGGGCGTGATGTGACCTTGCGCCGCCAGACCGAGGACAAGCTCTTGTTGGCCGCGACGGTGTTCGAGCAGGCGCGTGAGGGCATCATGATCACCGATGCCCAGGGCGTGATCTTGTCCATCAACCAAGCCTTTAGCGACATCACTGGCTACAGCGCCGAGGATGTCCAGGGCCAGCATCCTGGCTTGCTGACCCAGGCTTTAGAACGCCCCCAGGTCCACCGCCGCATTCGCAGCGCACTGGAACGCAAGGGTCATTGGCAAGGTGAGCTGCGCAGCCTGCGGCGCAACGGTGAGGTGTTTACGGCCTGGGTGTCGCTCACGCGGCGGCTTGGGGCTGAAGGGCAGCCCTCGCACCTCATTGGCATCATCAACGACATCACGCGCTCCAAAGAGGCCGAGCAAAAGCTGCATCGTCAGGCGCATTACGACACCCTCACCGACCTCCCCAACCGGCGCTTGTTCGAACAACGGCTGGAGCGCACTTTGGCCAAGATGGGGCGAGACGCCGAGCCTGTGGCGGTGTTGTTCATGGACTTGAACCAGTTCCGCGACATCAACGATAACTTTGGGCACCGCACCGGCGATGCAGTGCTGGTGGAAATGGCGCACCGGCTGCGCGAAGACCTGCGCGAGGCCGATGTGGTGGCGCGGCTGGGGGCCGACGAGTTTGCGGTCTGCCTGCCCGGTGCTCACGCCCAAGCGGCCCATCAAGTGGCCCTGAAATTGCAAGAGCGGCTGGCCCAGCCCTGCATGGTCGATAGCCATGAGCTGAGTTTGAGCTCCTCCATCGGTATTGCCGTCTTTCCCGACGACGGCGATGGCATGGAGCTGATCACCCGCAATGCCGAGACGGCCATGTACCGCGCCAAGCAAGAGGGCCGTGGTGCGGTGTGCTTTTTTACCGAAGGCATGCAGCCCCGCTCGGTGCGGCAATTGCAGCTCGAAGCCCACTTGCGGCGCGCCATTGATCGCCACGAGTTGCTGTTGCACTATCAGCCGCAGTTGGACACGAAGACTGGCCGAGTGATTGGCCTGGAGGCCTTGGTGCGTTGGCGGCACCCCGAGTTGGGCATGGTCTCGCCCGGAGAGTTCATTCCGCTGGCTGAGCACAGCGGCCAAATTGTGGCCATTGGTGAGTGGGTGATGCGTACCGCAGCCAAGCAAATGAAGACTTGGATAGACCAAGGCCTGCCGCCCTTGGTGATGGCCGTCAATTTGTCGGCGGTGCAATTCCGTGACCCTACCCTGCCCGAACGCGTGCAAACCATATTGAGCCAAACCGGCCTAGCCGCGCATTACCTGGAGCTGGAGCTGACGGAGAGCGTTGCCACGGGTAACCCCACCGCTGCGATCGCCATGATGGATCGTCTCCACACACTGGGTGTGAGACTGTCCATCGACGACTTTGGCACCGGTTATTCGTCGCTGAGCTATCTCAAGCGCTTCCGGATTGACACACTGAAAATCGACCAATCCTTTGTGCGCGACATCCACAAAGACCCCGATGACCGGGCGATTGTGCAGGCCATCATTCAAATGGCCCATGCACTGAACCTGACCACCATCGCCGAGGGCGTTGAAACCGATGAGCAGGCTGATTTTCTGAGAGCCAAGGGCTGCGACATGCTGCAGGGCTATCGCTTCTGCCGCCCCATTGAACCCCAGGCCGCCCTGGTGTGGCTCAAGGAGCACATGGTTCAGCCGCCTTTGGCTTCTTCAGTGGCGGCCTGATTATCTTCGGCCGGCCAGTCCCGGATATAGGCTTTGAGCATGCGGTTCTCGAAGTCCTGCGCGTCCACCACGGTCTTGGCCACGTCGTAGAACGAAATCACCCCCATCAGGGTCCGGCCTTCCAGCACCGGCATATAGCGAGCATGGCGGCCCAGCATCATGCGCCGCACTTCGTCAATTTCGGTCTCAGGGGTGCAGGTCAGAGGAGCTTTGTCCATCACAGAGCGGACCTGCGAGTCCCCCACCTGCCCGCCGTTGCTCACAATCGCCGTCAGCACTTCGCGAAAAGTCAGCATGCCGACCAAGTCGCCACGGTCCATCACCACCAGCGAGCCAATGTCCTTCTCCGCCATCACGGTCACGGCGGTGGACAAGGGCTCCTCGGGGGTCAAGGTGTAGAGGGTATTGCCTTTGACACGCAGGATGTCGCTGACTTTCATGGGGGCTCCTTCGCAGCGGATGGTTCGTGGGAATCTTACTGGTGGGCAACATAGCACACAATCCCGACCGCTCCCCTACACAGGAAGACCCTATGCCTGGATTTCAAGACCCTGGGTTTGACACCCTGGCACTCCATGCCGGTGCCTCGCCAGACCCCGCGACCGGCGCACGCGCCACGCCCATCCACCTCAGCACCTCATTTGTGTTTGAGTCCAGCGAGCATGCGGCGTCGCTGTTCAATTTGGAGCGGGCCGGTCATGTCTACAGCCGCATCTCCAACCCCACGACAGCGGTTTTTGAGGAGCGTATGGCGGCCCTGGAGGGCGGCGTGGGCGCCATTGCAACGGCCAGCGGCCAGGCCGCACTGGCCTTGGCCGTCACCACCTTGGCTAGCGCGGGCAGCCACATCGTGGCCAGCTCAGCGCTTTACGGCGGCTCGCACAACCTGCTGCACTACACCTTGCGGCGCTTAGGCATTGAGACGACCTTTGTGCGCCCCGGCGACTTAGCAGCTTGGCAAGCCGCGATCCGGCCCAACACCGTGATGCTGTTCGGCGAGACCATCGGCAACCCGGGAGGGGATGTGTTGGACATCCCGGCCATCAGCGCGATTGCCCACGCCGCAGGCCTGCCTCTGCTGGTGGACGCCACCTTCACCCCGCCCTGCTTGCTCAAGCCCTTTGAGCACGGGGCGGATCTGCTCTTTCATTCCGCCACCAAGTTTTTGAGTGGCCACGGCACCGTCATCGGCGGCGTGCTGGTGGATTCAGGCCGCTTTGATTGGGATGCGGCCCACGCGCGCCACGGCCTGTTCGCCAGCTTGTGTGAGCCCTATGAGGGCTTTCATGACATGGTGTTCACCGAGGAAAGCACGGTGGGTGCCTTCTTGCTGCGCGCCCGGCGCGAAGGCCTGCGGGACTTTGGCGCCTGCATGAGCCCGCACACCGCCTGGTTGATCTTGCAAGGCATTGAAACCCTGCCGCTGCGCATGCAGCGCCACGTGGAGAACGCCCGCGCCGTGGTGCGCTTTTTGAGTCAGCACCCCTTGGTCGAGCGAGTCCATCACCCGGAGGTCGAGGGCCACCCCAGCCAGGCGCTGGCTGCCAAACTGCTGCCCAAAGGTGCCAGCTCAGTTTTCAGTTTTGACCTCAGAGGCACGCGCGAGCAAGGTGTGGCCTTTGTCGAGAGCCTGAAGATCTTTTCTCACCTGGCCAATGTGGGCGATTGCCGCTCTTTGGTGATCCACCCCGCGTCGACCACCCACTTTCGCATGGACAACGCGGCGCTGGCGCAGGCCGGCATCACCCCCGGCACCATTCGTCTCTCCATCGGTTTGGAAGACCCTGCCGATCTGTTGGACGACCTGAAGCGAGCGCTCAAAGCCGCCGAGCGCGCCGCCCCTGCCACGGGAGACCGCGCATGAAACTCACCGTTCAAGGCCACGAAGCCTATGCCTACACCGGCGGCAAGCCCTTCAACCCCGCCCTGCCCTGCGTGGTCTTCATCCACGGCGCCCTGCACGACCACAGTGTGTGGAATCTGCTGGCGCGTTGGTGCGCCCACCACGGCTGGGGCGTGCTGGCGGTAGACCAGCCGGGCCACGGCCGATCGGGCGGGCCACTGCTGCCGAGTGTGGAGGCCATTGCCGCGTGGTCCTTGGCGCTGCTGGATGCCGCAGGCGTGCGCCAAGCGGCCTGGGTGGGTCACAGCATGGGGTCGCTCATTGCCCTGGATGCGGCCGCCCAGGCGCCTGAGCGCGCTAGCCATTTGGTGCTGATGGGCTCGGCTTACCCCATGAAGGTCTCCGACGCGCTGCTCACCATGGCGCGTGACACGCCAGAGACCGGGATGGACTTGGTCAACGCACTGTCCATCTCCTCGCAGGCCTCCAAGCCGTCCTACCCTGGGCCGGGCTTTTGGCTTCACGGCGGTAACCGCCGCTTGATGTCCCGCGTCATGGCTTCCCAGCCCGGCAGCCAGGTGTTCTCACACGACTTTGATCTGTGCAACCGTTACGGCGGCGGCCTGGAAGCCGCGGCGGCCGTGCGCTGCAAGAGCCATGTGATCTCCGGTCTGGCCGATCAGATGACGCCACCCAAGGCGGTGAAGGCGCTGGCGCAAGCCCTGAATGCCCGCCAGACCTTGCTGCCCTGCGGCCACGGGCTGATGCATGAATGCCCCGAGCAGACCCTGGCCGCATTGCGAGAGGCGCTGGCCTGAGCCTTTTGGGGCATTTCACCCACACTCGGCCCACACCAGGTGGGGTAAATGCCCCAATGTGGCCTCGAAAGCGGTTCGCGGGCTGGGTGACTCCCGCCCACGGCAATTAGGTTTCCCGGGAGAGAAACACAATAAATGGACGTTTTGCACATTCTGGCATGCTGCTTGCAATGTGGAAGGCAGGCGGGTCCACGGTGGGCTCGTCTCACCGGCAGACGTCTCTGCCCTCGAAGACCTTCAGGAGAAACACCATGTCCAAGCTCTCGACCTCTCTCGTCGCCATCGCAGCCCTGCTGGCCCTGAGTACGGCCGCTCAGGCGCAAAGCATTCGCGTCAAGTGCGAGAAGCGCGCTGACCGCTCGACCGCCTCGATCGACGGCACCAACCTGATTCCCGGCACCTACAGCGCTGTCCTGACCTCTGGCCCCAATACGGCGCAAGCTGCAGCACGTGCCACGGTGGGCGACGAAGTCGGCTTTGACTTCTCCAGCCAGCAGCGTGACATTCGCCGTGGTGCGACACCGCTGTCTACTACCTTCATCACAGGCGGCCAGGCCACCGGTACGCTGCTGGACGCGAACGGCCAAGTGGTGGCCACGCAGACGGCGCGCTGCCGCGTTCGCTGATCTCAGTCTTTAGTGGGCCGTCAGGGGCTTGCACCATGCAAGCAGCGCAATGCACTCACACCATCGCCGAAGGGGAGCGACGCCTTTGGCTGGGTGCCGCGCTTGGGGGCACTTTGCTGTTTGGACTGCTGAGCTTGTTTGTGCTGCGCATTGAGCGTGACCTGCGCGCCCAACAAGCGCGCCTCGTGGACGCTGAGGCCCTGGCCATGATGGGCGAGATTGCAGCCTCTGTCGCTCACAGCATTCGCAACCCTTTGAGCTCCATTCGCAGCTCAGCGGAGCTGCAAGTGGCTTTGGGCTCCGACGCGCCCATGGCACCTGAAACCATTATTCGCGAGGCCGACCGCATCGAGGCCTTGGTCAGGGCCTTGCTGACCTATGGCAGCGAGCACACCACCAGCCTGGGCCGCTGCAATGTCGCGGCAGCCCTGGAAGCCACCCAGGCGCGGTTTGCTACCGACCTCAGAGCTCAAGGAAAGCTTTTTGTTTGCGAATGGCAAGACCAGCTTGGTGACGTTGGCATGGACCCGGTGCTGATGGCCCAAGTGCTGGCTTCGCTGATGAGCAATGCGGCTGAAGCCAGCGGCCCCGGCCAGACCATTACCTTGTATGCGCGACGCCAAGGTGCTTTTGTGCGCATGGTCGTGGCAGACCAAGGTGGTGGCATTGCCAAAGAGCACCAAACGCAGGCCGGACGCCCCTTTTTCACCACCAAGGCCCAAGGTTTAGGCATGGGCTTAGCGCTGGCCCGCCGCGCGGCGGAACGTGCGGGGGGCACGCTGCAACTGGAAAGCGAAGCTGGAGCGGGCTGCTCTGCCATCTTGACTTTGCCCGAGCTGCCCTCAGAGAACCCAAGCCTCAGCCCGAGCGCCAAGCCGCTGACTCCCACGCCATGAGCCATGCCGTCCTGATCATTGATGACGAGGAAACGCTCGCGCGCAATGTTGCACTCTACCTCGAGCGCCAAGACTATGAATGCCGCGTCGCCAGCAGCGCTGAGGAGGGGCTGGCCCTGTTCCAAAGTTTCCGGCCGGATGTCGTGCTGCTGGACCACAACTTACCCGGCATGAACGGCCTGCAAGCCCTGGAGCGCCTGCGTGCGCTGGACGCCCAGTGCTGCGTGGTGTTGATGACCGGCTACGGCAGTGTGGACCTGGCGGTGCAAGCTCTCAAGGCCGGCGCGGCAGACTACCTGACCAAGCCTGTGGCGTTGGCCGAAATGAAGCTGGTGCTGGAGCGCCTGCTGAACCAAGACCGTTTGCAACGGACGGTGCGCTATTACGAGGGGCGCGCGGCGGCCAGCAGTGGCCTCGATAAGCTGCTGGGCGATTCCCCAGCGATGCAGGCGCTGCGGGCTCAGATCACCGCCTTGTTAGATGCCGAGCGACAACTCGCAGATGACCAAGCTCCTGCGGTGTTGATCCGGGGCGAAACGGGAACTGGTAAAGAGCTGGTCGCCCGGGCCTTGCACTTTGATGGGCCTCGCCATGCCCAACCCTTTGTCGAATTGAATTGCGGGGCCCTGCCTACGCTGCGCGAACGTGGCGATGACGTTGTGTTGCTGGCCCAACGCTTTTTGGACCAACAGGCGGCTCGCTATCGGCGCAGCGGTTTAAGTTTTGATGCAGGAGCGCAAGAGGCATTGCGCCACCACCACTGGCCAGGCAATGTGCGCGAGTTGCGCAACACCATTGAGCAAGCTGTGCTGATGACCCGCGGTGAGCGGGTGACCGCAGCCGACCTGGGCCGGGGAGAACGGCTGGATGTGCCACCTTCGCAGCCGCCCACCAGCACACAGGACGATGACCTAGACCTCGGCCGCATGGAGCGCCGCTTGATCCAAACGGCGCTGGCCCGCACCGAGGGCAATGTGACCCACGCCGCCCGGCTGCTGGGCATCTCGCGCGATACGCTGAGATATCGGCTAGAGCGCTTGGGGCTGGGCGAGACTCACTGAGCCTGCTGCACGGCGGCGAGCTGCGTCAGCATCTCGCGCACCATGGCTTGCAAGTCAAAGCGCTGGGCCCATCGCCAGTCTCGCTGGGCGGCACTGTCGTCGATCGAGCGTGGCCAGGAGTCGGCAATGGCTTGGCGGAAGTCCGGTGCGTAATCGATCTGAAAGCCCGGCAGCTCGGCCGCAATCGCCTCGGCAATCTGAGCAGGCGTGAAGCTGATGCCCGCCAGGTTGTAGGAGGTGCGCTCTTTGATCGCATCAGCCGGTGCGTCCATCAACTCCAGCGTGGCGCGGATGGCGTCGTCCATGTACATCATGGGCAAAGCCGTCTCTGGGCCGAGGAAGCTGGTGTAACGGCGGTCTTTGAGGGCAGCATGGAAGATCTCCACCGCATAGTCGGTGGTGCCGCCACCGGGGGGCGTCTTCCAGCTGATGAGGCCCGGATAGCGGATGGAGCGCACATCGACCCCATGCATGCGGTGATACCAAGCACACCAGCCCTCGCCCGCTAGCTTGGAGATGCCATAGACGGTGGTCGGCTCCATGATGGTTTTTTGCGGCGTGAAGTCGCGCGGGGTGGTGGGCCCAAAAGCAGCGATGGAGCTGGGCCAGAACACGCGCTCCAGCTTGTGCGTGCGGGCCACTTCCAGCACATTGAGCAGGCCCTTCATGTTCAGGTCCCAGGCCCACATGGGGTGCTGCTCGCCGCGGGCCGAGAGTGCTGCGGCCAGGTGGTAGACCTGGGTGATGCTGTGGCGCTCGACCACGGCCGTCAAGGCGGCGATGTCGGTCACGTCCAAGGTCTCATGCTGCAGTGTGGGCACGCGGCCCTTGGGCGAGACATCGCTGGTGATCACGGCCTGGGGGCCCAAGCGCTGCGCCAGGGTTTCGGCCAGTTCTGTGCCGATCTGGCCATTGGCACCGATGATGAGGATGCGAGGGGTGCTCATGGGGCGCTCCTTACTGAATCAAGCCCAGCTCGCGCCCGGCCTGGGTGAAGGCGGCCACGGCTTGCTCCAGGTGTTGGCGGTCATGGGCGGCGCTCATCTGGCAGCGGATGCGGGCCTGACCCTTGGGCACCACGGGGAAGAAGAAGCCCACCGCATAGACGCCCAGCTCCAAGAGGCGGGCACTGAGTTGTTGGGCCTTGACTGCGTCGTAAACCATGATGGGGACGATGGGGTGATCTCCCGGCTTGATCTCAAAACCAGCCGCCTGAATGGCTTCACGGAAGTAGCGGGTGTTGTCTTCCAGCTTGTCGCGCAGCGTCGTGGAGCCTTCCAGCAAGTCAAGCACGGCGATGGACGCGCCCACAATGCTGGGGGCGACGGTGTTGGAAAACAGATAGGGGCGCGAGCGCTGGCGCAGCAGCTCAATCACTTCCTTGCGGCCCGCTGTGAAGCCGCCGGATGCACCACCCAAGGCCTTGCCCAGCGTGCCGGTGATGATGTCGATTTGGCCAAACACGCCCCGGTGCTCATGCGTGCCGCGGCCCGTCTTGCCCATGAAGCCCGAAGCATGGCATTCGTCGATGCCCAAGAGCGCACCGTAGCGGTCGCACAGGGCTCGGATCTTGTCCAACTGGGCCACCGTGCCGTCCATGGAGAACACACCGTCGGTGAAGACGAGCTTGAAGCGCGCGCCTTTGGCCTCGGCCTCTTGCAGGCAGCGCTCCAAGTCAGCCAGATTGTTGTGGCTGTAGCGCCAGCGCTGCGCCTTGCACAGGCGGATGCCATCGATGATGGAGGCATGATTCAGCTCGTCGCTGATGATGGCGTCGGCCTCACCCAATAGGGGCTCGAACAGGCCACCGTTGGCGTCAAAGGCTGCCGCGTAGAGGATGGCGTCTTCGGTGCCCAAGAAGCGGGCTAGGCGCGCTTCCAAGGTCTTGTGCAAATCTTGGGTGCCGCAGATGAAGCGCACTGAGCTGAGCCCATAGCCGTGGGTGCGCAAGGCTTCGTGAGCCGCCTCTATCACCACCGGGTGGCTGGAGAGACCCAGATAGTTGTTGGCGCACAGGTTGATGACTTGACGGCCATCAGCGGTGCGCACCACGGCACCTTGCGGCGTGGCGATGATGCGTTCGCCTTTGAAAAGCCCTGCATCCTTCAGGCTTTGCAGCTCGGCTTGGACATGGGTCAAAAAGTCGGTGGGAGTGCTCATGATGATGGGACGCTCTGGTTGTGAGATGATCGCGCCATTGGACGCGTTCACTAAAATTCTGTTTGTTCGATATATCGAACATGTGCACAGTATTACGAACGATCGCTTCCGCGTCAAGCCCCACACTCAATCACTGGCCCCCACCGACCTCGACTTTCGCGACGACCATGACCCTGACCCGCCCCGCTGCCGCAGAACCTCCCAAGGTTGGCCTGACCCTGGCGGCCCTCCGTCAAGCCAAGGCCCTGTCGCTGGACGAACTCTCGCGCCAAGCGGGGGTGTCCAAGTCCATGTTGTCGCAGATTGAGCGCAACCAAGCCAACCCCACCGTGGCCGTGGTCTGGCGCTTGGCGAATGCGCTGGGCGTCTCCATGGCCGACTTGCTGGGCGGGGACAAGCCCGCCCTGCCCCCTGTGACCACTGTAGCGGCCCATGCCACGCCCTCGCTGCGCAGCCCAGACGGCTTGTGCGAGCTGCGCATCTTGGGGCCGATTGAGTTGGCCGGTACCTTCGAATGGTACGAGCTCATCATCCAAGCGCAAGGCGCGCTGGCATCGGAGGCCCACGAACCAGGCTCTCGTGAGCACCTGACCGTCTTGGATGGAGAACTACAGGTCAGCTCCGGCGGCATCAGCAGCCTGCTGACCGCTGGCGACACCGCGCGCTATGCGGTCGATCAGGCCCATGAAATACGCAATCTCGGCGCTGTTCCTGCCCGGGGTTTGTTGGTGGTCTTGCACCCTGCCTGAAAGCGCCCCGCTAACGCCTCAAAATGTCGGCCCCGGCGGCATCAGCAGCCTGCTGACCGCTGGCGAACCCAACCCCGGCTTGGGCCCAACCGCGCTTGGTTCAGGGCCGCTAGCACCTTGAGCGCCAACGCAAAGCGCAGGCCCGGCGTGTCCCCCAAGCGCACCACGCGCATTTGCAGGCTGGGGGCGTAGGCCGCCACCACCGCCCCCAACAGCGCGATGACCCAGCTCAGGTACAGCCACAACAAAAAGATGGGCACCGTGGCGAAGGCCCCATAGATGGTGGAGAAAGACCCCACAGAGCCCACATACCAGCTCAGCGCTCGCTTGGCCAATTCAAAGCCCACCGCCACAAACAAGCCACCCGCAATGGCGTGCCGCCAGCGCACATGGGTATTGGGCACATAGTGATAGAGGCCCGACATGGTGACGGCCAGCAGGGCGAACTCCACCGTATCAAACAGCAGCCGGGTGCCTCCGGCCATGCCATCCACCAAGCCTTTAGAGGCAGAGACGGCGTAGGAGGTCAGGCTCAAGCTCACCCCCAACACCAAAGGGCCGAGGGTCAAGGCCGCCCAGTAAACCAGCACCCGCTGGGCGATGGGCCTAGGCTTGCGCACGCGCCAAATGCCGTTCAAGGTGCGGTCGATGGTCAGCATCAGCATCAGCGCGCTGACCACCAGGAAGATCAATCCCGCAGTGCCGAGGCGATGCGCTTTGGTAGAGAACTGCGTCAGCGTGCTCAGCACGGGCTTGGCAATGCCATCCGGCACCAAGCTCTGCAGAAAATACTTTTGCAAAGCGTCTTGAAAGTTGGCGAACATGGGAAAGGCCGTGAAGATGGCCAGCATCACCGTCAACAAGGGCACCAAGGCGATCAAGGTGGTGAAGGTGAGGCTGCCGGCCGTCAGACCCAGGTGGTCTTCACGGAACCGCAGGCGCAGTGTTTTGACGGTATCAAACCAAGGCCAGTTTCTCAGGGTCTCCAAGGCCTCGGACAGGCGTTGGCTGGCGGACTCGCGCCAGACGTTGGGCTTACTCATGGCGGCTATCATGCCAAAGATGTTGTCTGTGCCTTCTTCCCCCTCCCCCGGCGGTGTGCCTGAACGCCCAAGTGACCGAGTCCGTTGGACCCGCACCGTGGCCCTGGCGGCAGTGCTGGGCTTGATCGTGTTGTGCTTGGCCTGGGAGCTGTGGCTGGCCCCGACGGGCCGCGGCACCTTGGCCATCAAGGCGTTGCCGCTGTTCTTTCCGCTGGTGGGCTTGTGGCGTTACCGCCTTTACACCTACCGCTGGCTAAGCCTTTTGGTGTGGGTCTACTGTGGTGAGGGCCTGGTGCGCGCAAGCAGTGAAGTTGGCCTATCGCGCAGCTTAGCCGTGCTCGAAATTGTGCTGTGCGTGGTCTTGTTTGCGGCCTGCGCAGCACAGGTGCGCTGGCGCTTGGCGGCTGCGAAAGCCGAGAACACCCCACCGCCGCCATGACCGACGCATTGCCCGCGCTCCTGCATGAGCTGCGTGAGGCCGTGGGCAGTGCCCATGTACTGACGGGGCAGGAGGACTTAAGCGCCTGGGAATGGGACTGGCGCAAGCGCTACCGTGGCCGCGCTTTGGCCGTGGTGCGCCCTGCCACTACCTCCGAAGTGGCTCAAGTCGTGAGAGCTTGCGTACGCCATGGAACCTCTGTCGTGCCACAAGGGGGCAACACTGGCTTGGTGGGCGGCGGCGTGCCCGATGATTCTGGGCGACAGGTGGTGCTGAGCCTCAGTCGACTTCGCGGCATCCGGTCCCTGGATCGGGACAACCTCACCCTGACAGTCGAGGCAGGGGTGGTCCTGGCCCAGGCACAGAAGGTGGCTTCCGAGGCTGGCTTGCTCTTTCCGCTCAGTTTGGCCGCTGAGGGCTCGTGCACCATTGGCGGCAATTTAGCCACCAATGCCGGGGGCACGCAGGTGCTGCGCTATGGCAACGCCCGAGATCTCTGCCTGGGCTTGGAGGTGGTGACCGCCCAAGGCGAGGTTTGGGATGGTTTGAGCGGCTTGCGCAAAGACAATACGGGCTATGACCTGCGCGATCTTTTGGTGGGCAGCGAGGGCACCTTGGGGGTGATCACGGCCGCCACCTTGAAGCTCTTCCCGGCCCCACTCGCCAAGGTCACAGCGATGGCGGCCTGCGACACCATTGAGCAAACCGTTGCCCTGTTGCATCGGGCTCGCCAGGCCTTGGACGCCCAGTTAACCGGCTTTGAGATCATGGCTCAGGCTGCTCTTCAACTGGTGATGCATCACTTCCCTACCCTGCCTCAAGCCCTGCCGCCTGCCCCGTGGTGCGTGCTGCTGGAGGCCTCAGGCCCGCAAGGCCCGTGCCGAGAGGCCATGGAGCAGTTGTTGGAAGCAGCGCTGGAGGCCGAGGAGATCAGCAATGCGGCCCTGGCCGACACCTTGGCTCAAGCCAAGACCATGTGGCATGTGCGAGAGTCCATCCCCTTGGCCCAAAGCCAAGATGGCCTCAACATCAAACATGATGTCTCGCTGGCGGTGTCAGCCATACCGGGCTTTGTGCGTGACATGGGGCAGCGGCTCCAAGCCGCCATTGAAGGCGTGAGGCTCATCACCTTTGGGCACTTGGGCGATGGCAATCTGCACTACAACGTCCAAGCGCCGGTGGGCCAGGACGCGGCGGAGTTCTTGGCCCGCTATGAGGCCGAGATCAACACCTGGGTCTATGACGACATCATGGCGCGCGGGGGGTCATTCTCTGCAGAACATGGCATTGGAGCCTTGAAACGCGTGGAGTTGGCCGAGCGCAAGTCTGGGGTGGCACTGGGCATGATGCGCGCCATCAAGGCCGCCTTGGACCCGATGGGCATCATGAACCCCGGCAAGATGCTCTGAGACGCCTTCAGTGGGTGGGGCCGACCAAGCCCTTGACAGCGGGTAGGGTGAAGACCTCAATGCCTTCGTCCGCCAACTCGGCGCGCTCTTCCGGGCTGGCTTGGCCGCGGATACTGCGCACCTCGGCTTCGCCGTAATGGATGCGCCTAGCCTCCTCAGGAAAGCGTTGGCCTACGTCCTCGGTCTGGGCTATCACTTCTCGCACCGCTTGGATCAAACCGCCTTGCAGGGCTGCCAATGCCTTGGCCTGTTCAGGCGTGGGTGCGCTGTCTGCGCTGTGGGCCGCAGGCACGGCGGGTGCTTCTGTGGCCCCTAGATTCAGGCGCGGGGCGCTGGGTAAGCGCCGCACTTGTTTGTCTTCACAGAGCGGGCAGGTCAGCAAGCCTCGCTCGGTCTGAGACTGATAGTCATCTTCCGATGCAAACCAGCCTTCAAAAGAATGGCCCTGCGCACAGCAAAGATTGAAGACTTTCATGCGCCGACCTTAACGCTGCTCGGCCTCAGTCACATCCACCCAAGACAGAGGCCACTGCCCAGACTGGGATTTCTGCAACCACATCAGCGCGATCAGGGATTTGGCGTCGGTCAATTCACCACGGGCGGCCGCAGCGTCCAACGCAGCGGGCTCCTGGGCCAAGACTTCGATGAACTCACCGTCGTCGAGGTGGCGCTCGCCCAAATACAGCCCTCTGGCGAACCAGATTTCGATGAACTCTGTGGAATAGGCCGCTGTGGGGTGGAGGACACCGGCATAGGCCCATTGGCGTGCGCGGTAACCGGTTTCTTCGGCCAGCTCTCGCATGGCGCAGTCTCGGTGGTTCTCGCCGGGATCGATCTTGCCAGCAGGGAACTCCAAAATCACTTGCTGCAAAGGATAGCGGTACTGACGCTCAACAATGACTCGTCCATCATCGAGCAAGGGCACGATGACCACAGCCCCCGGATGAACAACATACTCCCGAGTCGCTTGACCACCATCCGGCAGTGACACGTGATCACGACGGACATCTAAAAAATTGCCCCGCAGCAGTTGCTCTGAACTGAGGCGGGTTTCGACCAAATGAGCGTCAGACATCCGCGCTCGGCTGTTTGCGGAGATAACGCCAGATGAAGCCCGGGAAGGCCAGGGTCACGAACAGGCACACAAAAGCCGCGTAGAACTCCCAACGCTGAGGCGCTCGCTGGCCCAAGCTGGACTCCATGAGACTGCCCGCCACCAGCGTCAAGCCTCCAAGTATCACCAACTCCAGCAAGCGCCACGCAAAGGGCTTTGGCGCACGCTTGGGGCCAAGAACCATCAGCCGCTCATTGACAAAGGGCAAGTTGGCGGCCAAGACGGCCAGCACCAAGACCACCCAAACCGCTGTGGCAGAGGTCATGATCGCAACGCGCTCAGCTGGCCAAGGCGGCAACGATGGTCTGGCGGCACAAGGCCATCAAGCCTTCGGGCATCAAGCCCAAGCCCAGGGCTGCCACGCCGTTGGCCGCGAGCAAGATGCCCACCCCGCCCTGCGCAGGCACGGGTGTCGCATCTTTGGGCTCGTCAAAGTACATGACCTTGACCACACGCAGGTAGTAGAAGGCACCGATCAGCGACAGCATCACCGCCGCAATGGCCAAACCAATGTACAGCGCCTCGTTGGTGCTGACCAAGGCCTGCAAGATGGCGAACTTGGCATAGAAGCCCACCATCGGCGGCACACCTGCCAAGGAGAACATAAAGATGGTCATCACGCCTGCCAGCCAAGGGTTGCGCTTGGCCAGGCCAGCCAGGTCGGCCACCTCATCGCTCTCAAAGCCTTGGCGCGACATGAACATGATCAGGCCGAAGGTGCCCAAGGTGGTGAGCACATAGGTGATCACATAGAACATGGCTGAGCTGTAGCCGTTCGCAGCATTCAGCGTGTTGTGCGCCACCACGGTGGGCGTGAAGCCCAGCAGCATGAAGCCCAACTGCGCGATGCCCGAATAGGCCAACATCCGCTTGAGATTGGTTTGCGCAATGGCGGCCAGGTTACCAACGACCATGGAGCAGATGGCCAGGAACATGAACATTTGCTGCCAGTCGTGCGCGACGCCGCTGAGGCCCTCGACCAAGATGCGAATCGTCACCGCAAAGGCCGCCAGCTTGGGGAAGCCACCAATCATCAAAGTGATGGCCGTGGGCGCACCTTGGTAGACGTCGGGCACCCACATGTGGAAGGGGACCACGCCCAGCTTGAAAGCCAAGCCGGCCACGATGAACACCACACCAAAGGTCAGCACGGTGGGGTTGATCTTGCCGGTCTGGATGGCGTTGAAGACTTCAGGCAGGTCCAGTGAGCTCGTAGCGCCGTACATCATGGACATGCCATAGAGCAAAAAGCCGCTGGCCAAAGCACCCAGCACAAAGTACTTCATGGCCGCTTCAGTTGCCACCGCATGGTCGCGGCGCAAAGCGACAAGTGCGTAGAGCGACAAGCTCATCAACTCCAGGCCCACATAGATGACCAAGAAATTGTTGGCGGAGATCATCACCGACACCCCCAGCAAAGCCAGGAGGGTCAAGACATACAGCTCGCCCTTGGACAGCTCGCGGCTGCCGATATAGGGCTGCGCATAGGCCAAGGTGATCATCACGGCCACGCCGGCGGCGACGGCCAGCAAATGCCCCATGGGGTCAGAGACCATCAGACCCTGCAGGGCGTTGACCGAGGCTGCAGCGCCTGTGGCCAAGCCGTTGCTGAGGATGTTGGCATGCATCAGCGTGAAGACAGCGACCGCGGCTTGAGACAGCCAGAAGGTCACGCGCCGACGCTCGTCCATCACCCACAGGTCTGCCAGCGCAATCACGCAGGCCGCCACGAGCAAAAAGATTTCAGGTGCGGCGACCAGCCAGTTCAGTTCGTTCATAGTGCTTTCCCGGCCGCGTCAGTTGATCTTGGACGCTGCCACGTGCTTGAGCAGCTCGGTGACGGACACATGCATCACGTCGGTGAAGGGCTTGGGATACAGACCCATGGCCAACACGGCCACGGCCAAAATGCCCAGCATCACGAACTCACGCGAGTTCAGATCGGTCAGCTCGCGGACGTTGTCGTTCGCCACGTCGCCGAAGTAGACCCGCTTGACCATCCACAGGGTGTAAGCCGCCCCGAAGATCAGGGCTGTGGCTGCCAAAGCGCCGATCCAGAAGTTGTACTGCACAGCGCCCAGGATCACCATCCACTCACCGATGAAGCCCGCGGTGCCCGGCAAACCAGCGTTGGCCATGGAGAACAAGACGGCGAAGCCGACGAACTTGGGCATGGTGTTGACAACGCCACCATAGGCCGCGATCTCGCGGGAGTGAACGCGGTCATACAGCACGCCAATGCACAAGAACATGGCGCCGGAGACGAAACCGTGAGAGATCATCTGCACGATGCCGCCCGCCATGCCCAACTCATTGAAGAGGAAGAAGCCCAGCGTCACAAAGCCCATGTGCGCAATCGATGAATAGGCCACCAGCTTCTTCATGTCCTGCTGAACCATGGCCACCAAGCCGATGTAGATCACAGCGATGAGTGAGAGCGCAATGATGAACCAGGCGTAGGCATGAGCGGCATCTGGCGCAATCGGCATGGAGAAGCGCAAGAAACCATAAGCCCCCAACTTCAACATGATGGCCGCCAGTACCACGGAGCCACCCGTAGGCGCTTCAACGTGGGCATCAGGCAACCATGTGTGCACAGGCCACATCGGTACCTTCACGGAGAAGGCCGCGAAGAACGCAAAGAACAACAAGGTCTGCGCCGACATCGGCAGCGGCATCTTGTGCCAGGTCTGGATGTCAAAGCTACCGCCCGCCTTGAAGTAAAGGTAGGTCAGCGCGATGAGCATCAAGAGTGAGCCCAAGAGCGTGTAGAGGAAGAACTTGAAGGCGGCGTAAACCCGACGCGGGCCACCCCAGATGCCGATGATGATGTACATCGGGATCAGGGTCGCTTCGAAGAAGACATAGAACAGCAGGCCGTCAGCGGCTGCGAACACGCCAATCATCAGGCCCGACAGGATCAGGAAGGCGCCCAAGTACTGATGGGCGCGGTCAGTGATGACCTCCCAAGCCGCGATCACCACGATGATGGTGATGAAGGCCGTCAGCAGCACAAACCACACCGAGATGCCGTCAACACCCAGGTGATAGTAGACCTTGAAGGACTCGATCCAAGACAGCTTCTCCACGAACTGCAAGCTTGCGGATGCGTTGTCAAAGCCTGTGATCAAGGGCAAGGTGACCAAAAAGGACACCACCGCGCCGACCAAGGCCATCCAACGCGCAGCATCGGCCCGCTCCTCACGGCCAAAGGCTAGCAAGACGGTGCCGAACGCGATCGGCAACCAAATGGCAACACTTAAATAACCCATTCTTTTTCTCCGCCTGTCCGATCAATGGCCCATCAGGCTCGAAAGAAATGGCCACAACTGCCAGGTCATCAAACCGAAGATACCCAGCACCATCACGAGCGCATACAGCGACAAATAACCCGTTTGGAAGGTTCTGACCACGCCCGCCAAGGCACCGACGCCTCGTGCCGAGCCATTGACCACGGCACCATCGATCAGGGCCATGTCGCCGCCCTTCCAGAGGCCAACACCCAGCTTGCGGGCGCCTGCAGCCAAGACGTTCTCATTGAACCAGTCCAAGTAGTACTTGTTTTCCAAGATGCGCACCACGGGGCTCAAGGCCCGGCCGATGGCGGCAGGAATGGCGGGGTTCACCAGGTAGAAGTAGTAGGACACCGCCACACCGGCGACGGCCAACCAAAACGGCAGCGTGGACAGTGCGTGCAAGGCCATGGCTGTTGCACCGTGGAAGTGATGCTCGATGGTGCTCATGGCGGGGTGCAGGGTGCCGTTGACCACGATGGCGTCCTTGAGGAAGTCACCGTAGAGCATCGGCTGGATCGTGAGATAGCCGATCAGCACCGAGGGGATGGCCAACAACACCAGCGGCGCGGTCACCACCCACGGCGACTCGTGCGGCTCATGGTGCTCGCCATGATCATCATGGTGATCGTGCTCGCCCGGGAAGGGCTTGTGGTGGAAGTGCTCCTTGCCATGGAAGACCAAGAAGTACATGCGGAAGGTGTAGAAGGCCGTCACAAAGACGCCTGCCACCACTGCGAAGTAGGCGAACCCAGCGGCTGGCAAGGTGCTGGCATGCACCGCTTCAATGATCGAGTCCTTGGAGTAGAAGCCGGCGAAGAACGGTGTGCCGATCAAGGCGAGTGACCCCAGCAAGGAAGTGATCCATGTGATGGGCATGTACTTGCGCAGACCACCCATGTTTCGGATGTCCTGATCATGGTGCATGCCAATGATGACCGAACCGGCCGCCAAGAACAGCAAGGCCTTGAAGAACGCGTGCGTCATCAGGTGGAACACCGCCACGTTGTAGGCAGAGACGCCCAGTGCCACGGTCATATAGCCCAACTGCGACAGGGTGGAATAGGCCACCACGCGCTTGATGTCGTTCTGGATGATGCCCAAGAAGCCCATGAACAGGGCGGTGATGGAACCAATTACCAACACGAAGTTCAGCGCGGTATCGCTCAACTCAAAGAGCGGCGACATGCGCGTCACCATGAAGATGCCTGCCGTGACCATGGTCGCAGCGTGGATCAAAGCCGAGATAGGGGTCGGGCCTTCCATGGAGTCAGGCAGCCACACATGCAGCGGGAACTGGGCCGACTTGCCCATCGCGCCGATGAACAAGCAGATGCAGGTCACGCTCAACAGGGCCCAATCCGTGCCGGGGAAGCCCAGCTTGGCCAGGTCACCTGCTTTGGCAAACACCTCGGTGTAGTTCAGCGAGCCGGTGTAGGCCAAGATCAGGCCAATGCCCAAGATGAAACCGAAGTCACCCACGCGGTTGACCAAGAAGGCCTTCATATTGGCGAAGATGGCGGTGGGCTTCTTGAACCAGAAACCAATCAGCAAGTAGGACACCAAACCCACAGCCTCCCAGCCGAAGAAGAGCTGGAGGAAGTTGTTGCTCATCACGAGCATCAACATCGAGAAGGTGAACAGCGAGATGTAGCTGAAGAAGCGGTGATAGCCCGGATCTTCTTCCATGTAGCCGATGGTGTAGATGTGCACCATCAGCGACACGAAGGTCACGACACACATCATCATGGCCGTCAGGCCGTCGACCATGAAGCCGACTTCCATCTTCAGGGGGCCGAGCTTCATCCACTCATAGATGGTCTCGTTGAACCGAGCACCGTCAACGGCCACAGCCTTCAGCACCATGGCCGAGATGATGAAAGCGATGAGCACGCCCAAGATGGTCACCACGTGGGAGGCGCGTCGACCAATGGTTTTGCCAAAGAGACCCGCCACGATAGAGCCCGCAAGGGGCGCCAAAGGCACGGTCAGCAGCAGAGACGAGGAGAGTGTCGTAGACATTTTTCTGGGGCTCCGAGCGGGGTTACCCCTTTAACGTGTCGAGCTCGTCCACCGCGATGGTGGAACGATTGCGGAACAGCACGACCAAAATGGCCAGGCCGATGGCCGACTCGGCGGCCGCCACGGTCAGGATGAAGAAGACGAAAACTTGTCCGGCCATGTCACCCAGGTAGTGGGAGAAGGCCACGAAGTTCATATTCACCGCCAGCAGCATCAGCTCAATGGCCATGAGCAAGACGATGAGGTTGCGGCGGTTCATGAAAATGCCCACCACGGACAAGGCGAACAAGAATCCGCCCAAGGTCAGGAAGTGGTAGAGCGAGATGCCGGTGCTCATGCCTGGCCTCCTTCTTGTTTCTGCGCATCGGAAGGCTGGTCCACCACGGCCTCCATCTTGACAATGCGCATGCGGTCTGCGGCCTTGACGCGAACCTGTTCAGACGGGTTTTGGTAACGGCTGTCTTTACGCTTGCGCAGCGTCAGGGCGATCGCGGCCACCATGGCCACCAGCAAGAGCACAGCAGCCACTTGCAGCGGGTAGAGGTACTGCGTGTAGATTTCCACACCGAGCGCGCGCGTGTTGCCCAGTTTCAGAACAGCCGGATCCATCGCATCGGCCACCGGCAGGTTGAAGCCCTGCTTCATGACCAAGGCCATTTCCAGAGCGATCAGCACGCCAATGAAGGCAGCCAGCGGGAAGTGAGTCCAAAAACCCTCTCGCATGCTGTCGGTGTTGATGTCGAGCATCATCACCACAAACAAGAAGAGCACCATTACGGCGCCCACATACACGAGCACCAGGGTGATGGCCAGGAACTCAGCCTTCAGCAGCATCCACACACACGATGCATTGAAGAAGGCAAGCACCAGGTACAGCGCAGCGTGAACGGTGCTGCGAGCGGTGATGACCTTGAAGGCTGCAAACAGCAGCACGCCAGAAAAGATATAAAACAGAGCGGAGATGGTCGTCATAGATGTAACGCGCCGAAAAGCTGCCGTGTCTTCATTTGCTGAGGTTCAAGCCCCTGCAAATTGAACTCAGCGGTACTTGGCGTCAGCCTCCTTGTTGGCTGCGATGTCCTTCTCGTAGCGGTCACCCACTGCGAGCAGCATCTCCTTGGTGAAGTAGAGGTCGCCACGCTTTTCGCCGTGGTACTCGAAGATGTGCGTCTCGACGATCGAGTCCACCGGGCAGCTTTCTTCGCAGAAGCCGCAGAAGATGCACTTGGTGAGGTCGATGTCGTAACGGGTGGTTCGGCGTGAGCCGTCATCCCGCTGGCCAGCCTCGATGGTGATGGCCATGGCTGGGCAAACGGCTTCGCACAGCTTGCAGGCGATGCAGCGCTCTTCACCGTTTTCATAACGCCGCAGTGCGTGTAAGCCCCGGAAACGCGGCGACAGCGGCGTCTTTTCTTCGGGGAACTGCACCGTGATGTTGCGGGACAGGAAGTGTCGTCCTGTGAGGGCCAGGCCTTTCCAAAGCTCTAAGAGCAGAAAGCTGGAGAACAGGTCTTTGAGAGGAGTAGCAGCAGACATGGATGGGCGCCTTGCCTTACTTCCAGATGTTGAACGGTGACTGGATCCACAGGCCAACGACGACCAGCCAGATCAAGGTCACAGGAATGAAAATCTTCCAGCCCAGACGCATGATCTGGTCATAACGGTAGCGGGGGAACGAAGCGCGAACCCACAGGAACATGGTCACCACGACAAAGGTCTTGATGCCCAGCCAGATCCAACCGGGAATCCAGTTGAAGACGGCGGAATCAATGGGAGGCAACCACCCGCCCAGGAAGAACAGCACCGTCAGCATGGAGACCAGGATCATGTTGGCGTATTCGGCCAAGAAGAACATGGCGAAGGACATCCCCGAGTACTCGATCATGTGACCGGCGACGATTTCAGACTCGCCTTCCACCACGTCAAAGGGGTGACGGTTGGTTTCTGCCAAACCAGAGATGAAGTACACGACAAAGATAGGCAGCAGGGGCAACCAGTTCCAAGACAGGAAGTTCAAGCCCATGTCAGCAAACTGACCCTTGTCTTGCTGCATCACGACATCAATGAGGTTCAGGCTACCGGACACCATCAACACGATCACCAGAGCGAAGCCCATGGCGATCTCGTAAGACACCATTTGCGCCGAAGCTCGCAATGCGCCCAAGAAGGCGTACTTGGAGTTGGAAGCCCAACCCGCAATGATGACGCCATACACCTCCAAAGAGGTGATCGCCATCAGGAACAGCAGACCCGCGTTGACATTGGCCAAGACCACGTCAGGGCCAAAGGGAATGACCGCCCAAGCCGCCAATGCCGGCATGATCGTCATGATGGGGCCCAGGAAGAACAGGCCCTTGTTGGCTGCCGTGGGGCGAATGATTTCCTTGAAGATCAGCTTGACCGCATCGGCAATGGGCGTCAGCAGACCTTTGGGGCCTACACGGTTAGGGCCAGGGCGAACTTGCGACCAAGCAATCGCCTTGCGCTCCCAGAGCGTCAGGTAGGCCACGCAGCCCATCAGAGGAGCCACCACGGCAACGATCTTGATCAGCGACCACACGACGGCCCACAGCGTGGGCCCCATGGTCGAGAGACCGAGTTGATAGAGTTGTTCGATCATGTGTGTTCCCGTCTCGTCTCTCAGGCCGCAGCGGCCTTGCTCACCGAGATCTCACCAAACATCGCCCCCAGGGAGGCGGTGTCAGGGTGGCCAGCAGGCACTCGAATGGTGTTGGGCGCCAAGCTGCTGTCCAAGACAGCGGGCAGAACCACGCTGGCTGCGCCTTGACTGACCGTGACACGAGCCCCTTCAGCCAAGCCCAAGGCCGACCACACGGCTTGAGGCAAGGCGGCCTTGGGGGCGCGCGCATCGGCTGTACGCTGCAAGGCATCGGCACGACGCACGAGGGCATCGGTGCAGTAGATCGGCACATCGGCGACACGCTGCAGCGCACCAGCAGCCACGGCCACGCCGCCTGCCGTGATGGCGTTACTCAGCTTGCTCGGCAAGGTGTTGAGATCACCCAGCGCCTCAGCGCGGACTTCTTCAACCGACTCTTGCTCAAAGCCTTGCAGGCCCAGCAAATTGCCCAGGACACGCAAGACCTTCCAGGCGGGACGAGAGTCGCCCAGTGCCTTGACCACACCATGGAAACTTTGCAAGCGCCCCTCGGCGTTGACAAAACTGCCTGCAGTCTCGGTGAACGGTGCAATGGGCAGGAGCACATCGGCGTTGTCGACAACGGCGTCACGGAAAGCGGTCAGGGCGACCACCAAGCCTGAGCCCTTCAGGGCGGCGGTGGCGGCTGCAGCATTGGCCGCATCCAAAGCCGGCTCAACGTTCAGCAGCAGCAATGCCTTCATAGGCTGGCTCAGCATTTGGCCTGCATGAAGCCCAGCCTCGCGGGGTTGGGCGCCGACCAACTGCGCGCCCACCGAATTGGCGGCGGCACCAAACACACCCACCTTGGCACCCGTTTGCTGGCCGATCCAATTGGCCAGCGCCAAGAGCGCGGAGGCCTGCGGATGCTGTTGAGCGGCGTTGCCTAGCAAGATGGCAGCCTGCTGACCCGACATCAAGGCATCGGCCACGGCTTGCGTGGCAGCGTCGGCTTGCCCTGTGACCGGCGCAGCCACACCCTTGGACGACGCCACGGCGGCAGCCACATTGGCCAAAGTCTGCAGCCAGTCGCTGGGTGCTGCGGTCAGGCGACCTGCCAGCGTCATGGCCCAATCATCGTGCACGGCGTTCAGGCTGAACACTTGCGCGCCACGGCGCGTGGCTTGGCGCAGACGCTGTGCGAACAGCGGGTGGTCTTTGCGAAGGAAGGAGCCCACCACAAAGGCACGGTCCAGGGTGGACAGATCAGCGATGGGCATGCCCAGCCACTGAGCGCCCTGCCCTGGCGTGAAATCAGCATGACGCAGACGGTGGTCCACATTGTCGCTGCCCAAACCACGCACCAGTTTGGCGAGCAGGTGCAACTCTTCGACAGTGCTGTGAGCCGTGCCCAGCGCGCCAATGCCTTGAGCACCAAACTCACCCTTAACGCGCTTCAGGCCGTCGGCCACATAGCCCAGCGCTGTGTTCCAGTCGACAGTGATCCACTCACCGCCTTGCTTGATCATCGGCGCGGTCAAGCGCTGAGCGCTGTTAAGGGCCTCGTAGCTGAAGCGGTCGCGGTCGGCGATCCAGCATTCGTTCACCGCTTCATTCTCCAGCGGCACCACGCGCATGACCTGATGGTTCTTGACTTGAACAATCAAGTTGGCACCCGTCGAGTCATGGGGGCTGACGCTCTTGCGGCGCGACAACTCCCAAGTGCGGGCGTTATAGCGGAATGGCTTGCTGGTGAGTGCACCCACCGGGCAGAGGTCGATCATGTTGCCCGACAGCTCGGAGTCGATGGTCTGCCCAACAAAGGTGGTGATCTCGGAGTGCTCGCCGCGGTGCTGCATGCCCAACTCCATCACGCCGGCCATTTCTTGGCCAAAGCGGACGCAGCGGGTGCAGTGGATGCAGCGGCTCATTTCTTCCATGCTGATGAGCGGGCCCACGTTCTTGTGGAAGACCACGCGCTTTTCCTCTTCGTAGCGCGAGGCCGTGCCGCCGTAGCCGACGGCCAAGTCTTGCAATTGGCACTCACCGCCTTGGTCGCAAATGGGGCAATCCAGCGGGTGATTGATCAGCAAGAATTCCATGACCGACTTCTGGGCCTTGAGGGCCTTGTCGGACTTGGTGCGCACGATCATGCCGGCGGTCACCGGTGTGGCGCAGGCGGGCATGGGCTTGGGGGCCTTCTCTACGTCGACCAAGCACATGCGGCAGTTGGCAGCGATGGAGAGCTTTTTGTGATAGCAGAAGTGGGGGATGTAGGTGCCCGCAGCGTCGGCAGCATGCATGACCATGCTGCCCACAGGGACCGAGACCTTCTTGCCGTCGAGTTCGATTTCAACCATGTTTTTCGTGTCCGCTTTTTAGACGTAGGCAGGGACCACGCAGGTCTTGTGCTCGACGTGATGGACGAATTCATCGCGGAAGTGCTTGAGCATGCCGCGCACAGGCATGGCCGCTGCATCACCCAAGGCGCAGATCGTGCGGCCCATGATGTTTTCGGCGACGTTGTCCAGCAAGGCCAAATCTTCCATGCGGCCTTCGCCGTGCTCGATGCGGCTCACCAGGCGGTGCAACCAACCTGTGCCTTCGCGGCAGGGCGTGCACTGACCGCAGGATTCGTGCGCGTAGAAATAGGACAAGCGCAGCAAGCTCTTGACCATGCAACGCGTCTCATCCATGACGATGACGGCGCCAGAGCCCAACATGGAGCCCGCCTTGGCGATGGAGTCATAGTCCATGGTGCAGTCCATCATCACGGCTGCCGGCAGCACAGGCGCGGACGAGCCACCAGGAATGACGGCCTTCAACTTCTTGCCGCCCTTCACGCCACCCGCCAACTCCAACAGGGTGGAGAAAGGTGTGCCCATGGGAACTTCATAGTTGCCGGGACGCTCAACGTCGCCCACCATCGAGAAGATCTTGGTGCCACCGTTGTTGGGCTTGCCACACTCGAGGTAGGCCTGGCCGCCGTTGCGGATGATCCAAGGTACTGCGGCAAAGGTTTCGGTGTTGTTGATGGTGGTCGGACGACCATACAAGCCGAAGCTGGCTGGGAACGGCGGCTTGAAGCGGGGCTGGCCCTTCTTGCCTTCCAGCGACTCCAACAACGCAGTTTCTTCACCGCAGATGTAAGCGCCAAAGCCATGGTGAGCATGGAGTTGGAAGCTAAAGCTGCTGCCCAAGATGTTGTTACCCAACAGGCCAGCGGCGCGGGCTTCTTCCAGGGCGGCTTCGAAGCGCTCGTAGGTGCCGAAGATCTCACCGTGGATGTAGTTGTAGCCCACGGTGATGCCCATGGCGAAGGCCGCAATCGCCATGCCTTCGATCACGCTGTGCGGGTTGTACTGCAGGATGTCGCGGTCTTTGCAGGTGCCCGGCTCGCCTTCGTCCGAGTTGCAAACGAGGTACTTCTGGCCCGGGAACGCGCGGGGCATGAAGCTCCACTTCAGGCCGGTGGGAAAGCCCGCACCGCCTCGGCCACGCAGGCCAGAGGCCTTGACCTCGGCAATCACCTGGTCTTGGGTCATGGGCTCAGTGCCATCGACGCCCAAGATCTTGCGCAGGGCTTGGTAGCCGCCACGCGCTTGGTAATCTGCCAAATGCCAGTTGCTACCGTTCAGGTCGGCATAGATCTGCGCACCGATATGGCGGCCGTGGAAGCAGGTGTGGTCGCCTTTACTCTCGAAGCGGGAAAGATCGAGGGCCATGCTCACACCGCCTTTCCGGATTCAGAAGCCTTGATGAGATCGACCATTTGGTCGAGCTTGTCATGGCTCATATAGCTCAGCATTTGGCGGTCATTGACCAGCATCACCGGCGCATCGGCGCAAGCGCCCAGGCACTCACACTTGGCCACCGTGAACAAGCCATCGGCGGTCGTGCCGCCGTCTTCGACACCGAGCTTCTTGCACAGATGCTCCAGGGCTTGTTGCCCGTTGCGCAGTTGGCAAGGCAGGTTGGTGCAAACATTCAACTTGTACTTGCCAACAGGATGCTGGTTGTACATGTTGTAGAAGGTCGTGACTTCATGCACCGCCATGGCGGGCATGCCCAGGTAGTCAGCAATCTGAGCCTCAGCGTCGGTAGACACCCAACCCTGCTCTTGCTGGACGATGGACAGACAAGCCATCACGGCGGATTGCGCCTGTTCCTTGGGGTACTTGGCGACTTCCTTGGCGAAGCGGGCCAGGGTCGCGTCACTGAGCTTCACAGCGGTGGTTTGAGCTGCAGTCATCGATCGATCTCACCAAACACAATGTCCATGGTGCCGATGACCGCGACAGCGTCGGCGATCATGTGGCCACGGGCCATTTCATCCAGAGCCGCCAGATGGGCAAAGCCTGGGGCGCGAATCTTCAAGCGATAGGGCTTGTTAGCACCATCGCTCATCAGGTAGATGCCGAACTCACCCTTGGGGTGCTCGACAGCGGCATAGGCCTCGCCTTCCGGCACATGGAAGCCTTCGGAGAAGAGCTTGAAATGGTGGATCAGCTCCTCCATCGAAGTCTTCATCTGAACGCGCGAGGGCGGAGCCACCTTGTGGTTATCGGTGATCACCGGGCCTGGGTTCTTGCGCAGCCAATCCACACATTGCTTGATGATGCGATTGGATTGACGCATCTCTTCGACGCGCACCAAATAGCGGTCGTAGGTATCTCCTTGAACACCCACAGGCACGTCGAAATCCATCTTGGCGTAGACATCGTAGGGCTGGGTCTTGCGCAGATCCCATTCGATGCCTGAGCCGCGCAGCATGGCGCCGGTGAAACCAAGATTCAGGGCACGCTCTGGCGTGACGACGCCAATGCCCACGGTACGCTGCTTCCAAATACGGTTATCGGTGAGCAGGGTTTCGTACTCATCCACCAGCTTGGGGAAGCGGTTGGTGAAATCTTCAATGAAGTCGAGCAGCGAACCCTGACGGTTCTCATTGAGCTGCTTGATAGCGCGCTCGTTCTTGATGCGGCTGACCTTGTACTGGGGCATGCTGTCCGGCAGGTCGCGGTAGACGCCACCCGGACGGAAATAGGCCGCGTGCATCCGCGCACCCGACACTGCTTCATACATGTCGAAGAGGTCTTCGCGCTCACGGAAGCAGTAGATACAGATGTTCATCGCGCCGCAGTCCAGGCCATGGCAACCCAGCCACAGCAGATGGTTCAGCAGACGTGTGATTTCGGAGAACATGACCCGGATGTACTGCGCACGTTCCGGCACCTCGATGCCCAGCAACTTCTCGATGGCCAGGCAATACGCATGCTCATTGCACATCATCGAGACGTAATCCAGCCGGTCCATATAGGGCAACGACTGGATATAGGTCTTTTGCTCGGCCAGCTTTTCAGTGGCGCGGTGCAACAAACCAATGTGAGGGTCAGCGCGTTGAATGACCTCGCCGTCCAACTCCAACACCAAACGCAGCACACCGTGGGCTGCTGGGTGCTGAGGACCGAAGTTCAGCGTGTAGTTCTTAATTTCTGCCATGGCTGATAACTTTTAATGCAGGCCGCCGTAGTTGTCTTCACGGATCACGCGCGGGGTGATTTCGCGAGGCTCAATCGACACCGGCTGGTAGACCACGCGACGCTGTTCAGCGTCGTAACGCATCTCCACATGGCCCGACACCGGGAAGTCCTTGCGCATGGGGTGGCCGATGAAGCCGTAGTCCGTCAAGATGCGACGCAGGTCTTGGTGGCCTTCAAAAATAATGCCGTAGAAGTCAAAGGCTTCGCGCTCAAACCAGTTGGCGGAATTCCAGATGGGGGTCACGGCGGGGACAACCGGCAGGTCGTCGTTGGGTGCAAACACCTTGAGGCGAACACGCCAGTTCAAGCTCACGGAGAGCAGGTGAGAGACCACGCAAAATCGGGAGGCCTCCCATGGCTGATCTTTGTAGCTGGACATGTCCACGCCGCAGAGGTCGATGAGTTGCTCGAACTTCAGCTTGGGGTGATCGCGCAGCGTGGTGGCCACCTCCGTCAGGTCAGCCGCTGCCACCGTGATAGTGATTTCACCGCGCTCGCGCTTGAAATCTCGAATGCGCTCTCCGAACACCTCTTGCAAGGCGGCTTGGAGTTGGTCAAGTCGTTGGGTCATGAGTCTCTTGCCTCAGCGAGCGATGGTGTTTTCGCGCCGGATCTTGGCTTGCAGTTGCAAGATGCCGTAGAGCAAAGCTTCAGCCGTCGGGGGGCAGCCTGGCACATAGACATCCACAGGCACGATGCGATCGCAGCCGCGGACCACCGAATAGCTGTAGTGGTAATAGCCGCCACCATTGGCGCAAGAGCCCATGGACATGACCCAACGGGGCTCAGCCATTTGGTCATAGACCTTGCGCAAGGCGGGCGCCATCTTGTTGCAGAGGGTGCCTGCGACAATCATCAAGTCCGACTGGCGCGGACTCGGTCGAAACAACATGCCGAAACGGTCAATGTCGTATCGGGCCGCGCCAGCATGGATCATCTCCACCGCGCAGCAAGCCAAACCAAAGGTCATGGGCCAGAGTGAACCCGTCTTTGACCAATTGATGAGGGTGTCGACCGAAGTCGTGACAAAACCCTCTTTCAGAACGCCTTCAATACCCATTGCGTATGCCTTCTTTCCTGATGCGCCCATATCAGCGCGGGATTCGAAAAGCCGATGCCAAATGGCACCCACCTAAACCCAGGAGTCTTCACTCCCAGTCCAGTGCGCCCTTCTTCCACTCGTAGGCAAAGCCCACCACCAGAATGGCCAAGAAAACCATCATCGCCCAGAAACCTGACGCCCCGATGTCTTTGAGCGAAACAGCCCAAGGAAACAGGAAAGCAATTTCCAAGTCGAAGAGGATGAACAAAATGGCGACGAGGTAGTAGCGCACATCGAATTTCATGCGCGCGTCTTCAAAGGCCTCGAAGCCGCATTCGTAAGGGGAGTTTTTGGCGGCATCAGGCCGATTGGGGCCCATCAAGAAGCCCAGAACCTGAGGCACGATGCCGACACCGACACCAACCAAAATAAAGAGGATCACGGGGAGGTAGGCTTGCAGATCCATGGTCAGTGTTCCAGCGATGATCAAAACTCATCCGGCCATAAAAAAAGCGCGCCATTCGTAGCCCACTGCGGTGAACCACTGACTTAGCGCGCCCCCTTTGCATCCCTCATGTCTCAGGGCGCTCAACAAGATGCCGGATGACGATCTCGCTGATACTGACTGGTGCCGACGGCGAGACTCGAACTCGCACAGCTTTCGCCACTACCCCCTCAAGATAGCGTGTCTACCAATTTCACCACGTCGGCTTAAACAGATTTCTCGCAAAACCAATGGCCTTGAGATCAGTCTGTCTAGCTACTCATGCTCGCCTGAGGTATTGCTCGCTGAGTAGCCTCAAATTCTAGCCTGAAAAACGCACATTTCCTAGGGTTTGTGCGAGTGATTCACATCAGCGTGCCGCACTAGCAGCCGCAGCGCTAGGCTGAGGAGTGGGTGCAGGCGCAACAGAGGGAATCTGAGGCGCGACGGAAGCAGGCGCTGCGGCAGGCGTTGCCCGCTCCAACACGCTGCCTGTGTCACCAGCCGCAGAGGCCGTGGTGGCTTGATTCGACAACAGCGCCAAGCCCAAGGTTGACGCAAAAAAGATTGCCGCACACACCGCCGTAAAGCGCGAGAGAAAGTTTGCGCTGCCCGTGGCACCAAAGAGGCTGCCCGATGCACCACTGCCAAAGGAGGCCCCCATGTCAGCCCCTTTACCGTGCTGAACCAAGACCAAACCAATCATGGCAATCGCGGCCAACATTTGAACCACGACCAATAAACTAGACCAAACTTGCATGCTTCCAAACTCCAATAAATCAGTAGATACTTATTTAGCAGCGCGGCAGATCGACACAAAGTCCGCAGCCTTCAGGGCTGCACCACCAATCAGGCCACCATCAATATCTTTTTGTGCAAACAGTGTTCCGGCGTTGTCCGGTTTAACACTCCCACCGTACAACAACACCATGGATTCTGCCTTGGGGCTTGCCGCCAAGAGCTGAGCGCGAAGCAAGGCGTGCACGGCTTGAGCCTGCTCTGGCGTGGCGGTGCGGCCGGTGCCAATGGCCCACACCGGCTCATAGGCCACCACCATCTCGCCCACACAGTGGCCCAAGGTATGGATCACGGCGGAGAGTTGCCGCTTCACCACGGCGTCGGTTTCACCCGCCTCACGTTGCGCCAGCGTTTCCCCCACACACACAATCGGGGTGATGCCTCGTGCCAGTGCCGCCTTGGCTTTGTCAGCCACGAGTTGATCGCTCTCAGCGTGGTAAGCGCGGCGCTCCGAGTGCCCCACGATCACGTACCGGCAGCCAAAGTCGGCCAACATGCCCACGGAGACCTCTCCCGTGAAAGCACCTTGCTCGTGGCTGGAGCAATCTTGCGCGCCCCAGCGCAATTCAGTGGCGGCCAAGCTGACTGCCGTATCGCCCAGATAGGGGTATGGCACGCAGACGGCCACATCGCAATCAAAAGGTCTGGACTGGCTGATACCGGTGAGCAGCTCAGCATTCGCTGCGCGGCTGCCATGCATCTTCCAGTTGCCGACCACAAGCTTGCGTCGCATTGTTTTCATCCTCAAATAGTCTGTTGCTTCACCACTGCAGCACGATCTTGCCGACATGCTGGCCGGACTCCATCAGCGCATGGGCTGCTGAGGCCTGCGCCGCAGGGAAGGTACGCTCGATCACCGGCTTGATGCTCCCTGACGCTAGCAGGGGCCACACATGCTGGCGCAGCGATTGCGCTATGCCCGCCTTGAAACTCACAGGACGCGGCCGCAGTGTGGAACCCGTGATCGTCAGACGCCGCCGCAACACGTCGCCAGCGTTGAACTCTGCCTTCACACCACCCTGAACGGCAATGATGACCAAGCGGCCATCGTCGGCCAGACAGGCCAGCTCACGTGCCACATAGTCACCCGCCACCATGTCCAAAATCACCTGAGCGCCCTGCCCTTGCGTCAACGCCAGAACTTCGGCGCTGAAGTCACTGCTGCGATAGTTAATCGCATGGTCCGCACCCAATGCCAAACAGGCTTGGCATTTGTCGTCCGTCCCTGCGGTCACAATCACCTTGGCACCCCAGGCCTTCGCCAACTGGATGGCCGTGACGCCGATACCACTGGCCCCCCCTTGCACCAGCAAGGTTTCACCTGGCTGCAAACGCCCACGGTCAAAAACGTTTGACCAGACGGTGAAGAACGTTTCGGGCAGCGAGGCTGCCTCTATGTCTGTAAGGCCTGCTGGCACGGGCAGGCACTGCCCAACCGGGGCCACACACCACTGGGCATAGCCACCACCGGCCACCAAGGCGCAAACCCTGTCGCCGACCTTCAGACCTGCCTCAGCCATGGCGGCTGCGTCCCCAGCTTCAACCACGCCCGCCACTTCGAGACCGGGCAGATCGGAAGCCCCAGCAGGCGCAGGATAGGCACCCTTGCGTTGCAAAACGTCAGGGCGATTCACACCGGACGCGGCCACACGCACCAGCACTTCACCCAGCCCAGCTTCGGGCACAGGGCGCTGGGTTTCCACCAGAACCTCTGGCCCACCTGGCTGAGCAATGGCAATGGCACGCATGAACGAGAACTCAGCTTATTGCTGTTGTTGCTGTTGCTGCTCGCCTTGATCGCCAGCCGCTTCAGCATCACGCGGCGCTTGCTCAGCGCGCTCGCGACGAGGACGGTCACCGCGGTCGCCACGGCCACCACGATCACCGCGATCGCCACGGTCACCGTACTCACGGCGTGGGCGCTCGCTGCGCTGCTCTTCTTCCATGCCCTCAGGGCGCTCCAGCAGCGCCTTGAGCGACAACTTGATGCGACCCTTTTCGTCGGTCTCCAAGACCTTGACCTTAACGATCTGACCTTCGGTCAGGAAGTCGGTGACCTTCTCGACACGCTGGTGAGCGATCTGGCTGATGTGCAGCAGGCCGTCCTTGCCAGGCAGGATGTTGATCAGAGCACCGAAGTCCAAAATCTTGGTGACCGGGCCTTCATAGACCTTGCCGATTTCAGCTTCTGCGGTGATCTCTTCGATGCGCTTCTTGGCGTAGGCGGCCTTATCGCCATCGGTCGAGGCGATGGTGATGGTGCCGTCTTCCTCGATGTTGATCTGAGTGCCGGTTTCTTCGGTCAACGCACGGATGGTGGCACCACCCTTGCCGATCACGTCACGGATCTTCTCGGGGTTGATCTTCATGGTGTAGAGGCGCGGAGCGAACTGCGAGACTTCCGTCTTCGACTCGCCCATGGCTTCCACCATCTTGCCCAAGATGTGCATGCGCGCTTCCTTGGCCTGAGCCAGTGCGACCTGCATGATCTCTTTAGTAATGCCCTGGATCTTGATGTCCATCTGCAGCGCCGTGATACCTGCTGTTGTACCGGCCACCTTGAAGTCCATGTCACCCAAGTGATCTTCGTCACCCAAGATGTCGGTCAGCACCGCAAAACGGTTGCCGTCCTTGATCAGACCCATGGCGATACCGGCCACGTGCGCCTTCAGGGGCACGCCAGCGTCCATCAAAGCCAAGCAGCCACCGCAAACCGAAGCCATGGACGATGAGCCGTTCGACTCCGTGATCTCAGAGACCACGCGCATCGAGTAAGGGAAGTCTTCCTTGTTGGGCAACACGGCGACCAAGGCGCGCTTCGCCAAACGGCCGTGGCCGATCTCGCGGCGCTTGGGCGAGCCCACGCGGCCGGTTTCGCCCGTGGCGAACGGAGGCATGTTGTAGTGCAGCATGAAGGACTCGCTGAACTCGCCAGACAGCGCGTCGATCTTCTGGGAGTCACGGTCCGTACCCAAGGTGGCGGCCACCAAGGCCTGGGTTTCACCACGGGTGAACAGTGCAGAGCCGTGAACACGGGGCAGCACGCTGTTGCGGATCTCGATGGCGCGCACGGTGCGGGTATCGCGGCCGTCGATGCGGGGCTCACCGGCCAAGATCTGGCTGCGCACGATGCGGGCTTCGATCTCAAACAGCAGGCCGTCCACTTCCACGCCGTCAAAGCTGGCACCTTCAGCGGTCAGCGCGGCTTTGACGCTGGCGTAGGCATCGCGGCAGGCTTGGGTGCGAGCCTGCTTGGAGCGGATTTGGTAGGCCGCGCGCAGAGCGGGCTCAGCCAAGGCCGTGACCTTGGCGATGAAGGGCTCGTCCTTGGCAGGAGCTTGCCAGTTCCAAGCCGGCTTGCCGGCGTCGCGCACCAACTCATGAATGGCGTTGATCGCGATCTTGCCTTGGTCGTGGCCGTAAACCACGGCACCCAGCATGACTTCTTCAGACAACTGGTTGGCTTCAGATTCCACCATCAGCACGGCGGCCTCGGTGCCAGCGACCACCAGGTCCATCTGCGAGTCGGCCAACTGGGTCTTGCCCGGGTTCAGCACGTACTCGCCGTTGATGTAGGCCACGCGGGCGGCGCCAATGGGGCCGTTGAACGGGATGCCCGACACCGACAGCGCGGCGCTGGTGGCGATCATGGCGGCGATGTCGGCCTGGACTTCAGGGTTCAAGCTCAGCACATGCACGACGACCTGCACTTCATTGAAGAAGCCCTCGGGGAACAGCGGGCGGATCGGGCGGTCGATCAGGCGGCTGGTCAGGGTCTCCAGCTCGCTGGGGCGGCCTTCGCGCTTGAAGAAGCTGCCAGGGATCTTGCCGGCGGCGTAGGTCTTCTCGATGTAGTCGACGGTCAGCGGGAAGAAGTCTTGGCCAGCTTTGGCGTCAGACTTGGCGACCACGGTGGCCAGGACCACGGTGTCTTCGATATTGACCAGCACGGCGCCGGTCGATTGGCGAGCGATCTCGCCAGTTTCCATGGTGACCTGATGGGGGCCCCATTGGAAGGTCTTGGTGACTTTGTTGAACATGCTCATAGATCACTTTCGGTGAAGAAGACGCGCGACAGCGGTGGCGTCACAACCGGGATCAGAAAGCTGCGGGCGGGATGCCATTCCAGAGAATCAAGCGACTCGATTCTTTGGAATGACACAGCAATGCCCCGTGGCCGTCTGCTCCTAAAGCAAGGAAGAAAAACAAAGAGCCTGTACTGGCGAATCCTCCAGACAGGCTCTTTTCCATGCGCGCAAAATTACTTGCGCAGACCCAATTTTTGGATCAAAGCGGTGTAGCGATCAGCATCTTTACCCTTGAGGTAGGACAGCAAACGCTTACGCTGGTTAACCATCTTCAGCAGACCGCGACGACCGTGGTGGTCCTTGAGGTGCAGCTTGAAGTGGGGGGTCAGCTCGTTGATGCGAGCGGTCAGCAGAGCCACTTGGACTTCGGGCGAACCCGTGTCAGCAGCACCGCGGGCGTGGGCCTGGACAATCTCGGCCTTCTTGCTTGTAGCCATGGTCATGGCGATTTCCTTTATAAATCGGTCCCCGCCGCCAATTGACTGAGCTGCGGTTTCCTGTCTGGACTTGCGATCACGGGTGAAACCGACCCATGTCGTGCTTGCGTTGCCCTTGATTTTCTGCATCTCTCGCAAAAGGGATGCGAAGCTTCAAGGACAAAACCGTCGGATTCTAACCCAAAGCATGGCTCACCCGAATAGCTCAGCTAAGCCCATTCTCGGGGATTCATGAAGCGATAGCCGTCCCTGGTCCCCGAGGGAAGCTCTGCACAAATCAGGCCGGTCCGGGCTAGCGCGGCCTCGCCCCGATTTATGCAGAGCTTCCCTAGGGCGCGGGGGTTCAGGTAGTTTCCCCGGGGGTCGCCACAGCCTAGGCGATCTACAGTTGCACACTTCAGCATCAGCGCTGGCTTTGACCCGCCTTCGCAGACCCGATAAACCTCCTTCACTGAGCCACATCATGAAATTTCTGTCCAGCAAGCTTTGCGTCGTCATGGCCGCCGTCGCGACCCTCGCCGCCTCCGGCACCGCCTTCGCCGCCAAGGATGACGTTCTGAGTCATCGTTGCTATACCGTCGCCCCAGAAGCTGCCGAGCGCGCCGCCATTGATGAGCGCCTCAGCGCATTCCGCAATATGCGCAAAGCTCGCGGTGTCGAAGTGCAGCGCGCCGTCGGTTCTGTGACCATTCCTGTCTGGTTCCATGTGATCCGCAAAGGCACCGGCATTTCAAACGGCGATGTCCCTCAGTCGCAGATCGACGACCAAATTGCCGTGCTCAATGCCGCCTATTCGAGCACCCCATTTGTCTTCCAGTTGGCGGGCGTTGATCGCACCACCAATTCCACCTGGTACAAGATGAGCCCGGGCTCCTCGGCTGAGAAAAAAGCCAAGGCAGCCCTGCGCAAGGGCGGCCCGGAAACCCTGAATTTGTATTCGGCCAACCCTGGATTGGGCTTGCTGGGCTGGGCCACCTTCCCAAGCAGCTATGCCAGCTCACCCAAGCAAGACGGGGTTGTGGTGAAGTTCTCCAGCGTTCCTGGCGGCACCGCAGCGCCCTACAACGAGGGCGACACGGGCACCCACGAAGTGGGCCATTGGTTGGGCCTGTATCACACCTTCCAGGGTGGCTGCGCCAACCCAGGCGATTCGGTGGCTGACACGCCCGCCGAAGCTTCTTCAGCCTATGGTTGCCCCGTGGGTCGCGACACCTGCACGAGCGCCGCTGGTCTGGACCCCATCACCAACTTCATGGATTACACCGACGACAGCTGCATGAACCAGTTCACGGCGGGACAGGTGCTGCGCATGGACCAAATGCACCAGCAATACCGCACCGTGTCACAGCCGTTGGCCAGCCGCTAAGCGCTCAAGGCCCTCTGCACAAGCCGCCCGGCCCTCAAGCCCGGCGGCTTTTTCATGTCAGCGCGCTGGTCGGCTCATGCTGCAACGGCTGGCCATGCTCAGTTCCGTGGGTTCAAAACGCCTGACTGTGCGAAAGCCAAAGCCTGAACCCTCCACGTCGAAATTCACACCATCTCGCCCGGCCTTGTCCATGACACTGACATAGAGCGGTTGCTGAAGCTGATGGTCCTCCTTGCGCATGAGGCCGGTATGAATACCCCCTAGTGCGCGCCCGTCGTAGCTCATGCCTTCCAATGCTCGGGCCACGGCCAGCGCCTCGGTGCTCTTGGCTTTTTCCATCGCGGCCACCACCATCTCTATCGCTGTCTGCATGCGCGCATGGAGATAGTCCTCTTTAGGGTCCGGGAAGCGTTGGCGGAATTGCCGCACAAACGCGTCTGAGGCCTTTCCGCCCACATTGGTGTGCCACTCCGCCACCGCCAGTACCGAACCCACACCGGCCTCGCCGATAGCCGCTGGTACGCCCAGTGCGTTACCGTAGAACGTATAGAACTTCACCGCTAGGCCGAGATCGCGCACTGCCTTGACCAGCAAGGTCAAGTCATTGCCCCAGTTTCCCGTCACCACGGCCTGTGCACCACTGGCTCGAATCTTGTTGGCATAAGGCAGAAAGTCTTTGACCCGTCCCATGGGATGCAACTCCTCACCCACGATCTCGATGTCCGGCCGCTTGGCCGCCACCATCAGGCGGGCCTGCTTGACCACATGCTGGCCGAAGCTGTAGTCCTGCCCAATGAGGTAGACCTTTTTCGTTCGGGTGTCGCCCTTCATCACCTCCGTGAGGGCGGCCAAACGCATGTCTGCATGGGCGTCGAACCTAAAGTGCCAAAAGCTACAGCGCTCATTGGTGAGTGCAGGCTCAACCGCTGAGTAATTGACAAACAGCGCGCGCCGCAAAGGTTCACGTTCGTTGTGTTTGTTCAGCGCGTCGATCAAGGCTCCCGCAATGGCCGAGCTATTGCCCTGCAAGATCACCGAGATGCGCTCATCGATGGCCCCTTTGAGTTGGGCCAAGGCCTCGTCCGTGTTGCCCTTGCTGTCAAAACGCACCAGACTCAAAGGCCGGTTACCACCGGGCAAGCGCACCCCCCCCCTGGCATTCACACGCTCCGTGGCCCATAGCAAGTTGCGCCACACGGCCTCTCCCGCATTGGCAAACGGGCCGGACAGGCCCTCGACCAGTGCCAGCCGAATGGGTTCTGCACTGCCGGGCTTGGCAACGCTGGGCAGGCCTAATCCCGCCGCCACGGCCGCTAAACACGTACGACGAGTGAGTGAACGCGATGTCATGACGCAAACATTCCTAAAGAAAAATGCCGCTGAAGCTTCAGCGGCACAAACAAGCCCTATTTTAAGAGTTCAGGCCAGGGTGCAGCCTGCGCCCACAGCCACCAGCTCATGCACTGGCCAGCGCGGCTTCACGTCAAAGCTGTAATCGCTGCGGGGCGTGCTAACGCCTGCATCGAGGCGCATTGCTGCGGCCATGGCGATCATGGCACCGTTGTCGGTACACAGTGCCAACTCAGGGTAGTGAACTCGCCAGCCCCGCTTCAGCGCAGCCGCATCCAATTGCCGACGCAACTCGGCATTTGCCCCTACACCACCGGCCACCACCAGTCGAGACAGTCCCGCCGCCTTGACCGCACGAACTGCCTTGGTCACCAAGACTTCGACGATGGCCGCCTGGGTGCTGGCGGCCAGGTCGGCCCGCTGTTGCTCGGTCGGTACATCTCCTAAAGATCTCAGCGTCGTCATCACCGCCGTCTTCAGGCCTGCAAAGGAGAAATCCGAATGGCGTTGATGCAGCAGGGGCCGGGGCAATGCAAAAGCTTGCGGATGACCTTGCGTGGCCAAGCGGGCCAGGGCTGGCCCACCGGGGTAGCCCAAACCCAGCAATTTGGCAGACTTGTCAAAGGCTTCGCCCGCGGCATCGTCAATCGTCTCACCTAAGAGCGTGTAGCGCCCTACCCCATCCACCTGCATGAGCTGGGTGTGACCACCCGACACCAACAGGGCGACGAATGGAAAGCTCGGCGGATCGTTGGACAAAAAGGGTGACAACAAATGACCCTCAAGGTGGTGAACACCTAAAGTCGGCTTGCCCAGTGCAGCGGCCAAGGCGCACGCCGCACCCGCCCCCACCAGCAGGGCCCCCGCGAGACCAGGCCCTCGCGTAAAGGCCACCACGTCGACAGCCGATAGTTCAAGCCCAGCTTGGTGGAGCGCTTCTCTCGCCAAGGGAATCACCCGCCGGATATGGTCTCGCGACGCCAACTCGGGCACCACACCGCCATAGGCTTCGTGCATCTTGACTTGGCTGTAGAGCGCATCGCCCAGCAAGCGCGGTAAGGCAGGTGCCTGGCACGCCACCACCGCCACACCGGTCTCGTCGCACGAGGATTCGATCCCCAAAACAATCATTCAGCCTCTCCTGGGGCAAATCAACACAGTACACAACGCTTTGGAACAAATGGTCACGATCAAACCGAGCATCTAGAAGCGTTTTCCGCCCTGCGTGAGGATATGCTCTCGGCCGCGAAGTCCCACAGAGCACTTCGCCCAATCGTCGAAACCCTTGGGATCGCTGGGACCATGAATGAGTTTAAGTTGACGGCTTGGCCGGACCTGCCTACGGCGTTTCGCCACATCGGGTACCGGCGCATGCTCAGTGATCTCTCCCAGCGCCACATCACCGAAGCCGAATTGGTGCGCGGCAGCGGCCTGTCACGCCATGAAGTGCGCGCCTTGCTGAGCTTTCTCAAAGACAAGCATCTGCTCGACACCCGCCCCTGCCAACGCGCCGAGACCCGTTGGCCGCGCCCTGCGCTGGCGCGCCTGCGCCAGTGGTGGCGCGTGGTCAGAGCCTGAGCACCCCATGCTCAGTGCCGCTCCCGCGCGTGGTTGATGGTGTAGCGCGGAATCTCAATCAACACATCTGCATCGCTCAAGATCGCCTGACAGGCGAGACGCGAGGTCGGGGTCAAACCCCAGGCCTTGTCTAAGAGATCTTCCTCGATCTCATCAATCTCCCCAAGAGAATCTAAGCCCTGCTTGACCACCACATGGCAGGTGGTGCAAGCACAGCTCATCTCGCAAGCGTGTTCCAGCGCAATGCCGTTCTCTACCAAGGCTTCGCAAATCGATGTGCCTGCGGGCGCGTCAATCTCGTCGCCCTGGGGGCACAGGTCAACATGGGGCATTATCCTGATCACAGGCATGGGATCAACCTTTACAGGGGTCAAAGGGCATCTAGGCGACGCCCGGTCAGCGCGGCTTGTATGCCTCGGTTCATGCGTGCGGCGGCAAAAGACTCTGTGCCTTTAGCCAATGCCTCGACCGCATCACTAATCGATTGGGCCCCATTCAGGCCCTGGGCTTGGGCTGAGGTGTGGCTCAGGGCCTGAAGCAAAGCTTCTATCTCGGCTCGCTCCGTCTCACTGAGCAAGTCACCATCGGCCGCCAGTGCCGCCCGGGTCGCCAGGCCCATGCGCTCGGCCTCCACGGCCGCCTCTCTCAAGGCCCGGGTTTGCATGTCTTCTTCGGCGCTGCTAAAGCCTTCTTTGAGCATGCGCGCAATGTCGTCATCAGCCAAACCATAGCTGGGCTTGACCTGCACCGCAGCCTCAACGCCCGAGGTCAGTTCTTTGGCGCTGACGCTGAGCAGGCCGTCGGCATCCACCTGGAAGGTCACGCGGATGCGCGCGGCACCCGCCACCATGGGCGGGATGCCGCGAAGCTCAAATCTTGCCAAGGATCTGCAATCACTGATCAGCTCGCGCTCGCCCTGCACCACATGCACGGCCATCGCCGTCTGGCCGTCTTTGAAGGTGGTGAAATCTTGTGCCTTGGCCACCGGAATGGTGGTATTGCGCTCGATGACTCGCTCGACCAGCCCCCCCATGGTTTCCAGGCCCAGCGAGAGCGGTATCACGTCCAGCAGCAACAGCTCACCATCGCTGGCATTGCCTGCAAGCGCATTGGCTTGGATGGCCGCTCCGATGGCCACCACCTCATCCGGGTTGACATTGGTCAGAGGCTCACGCCCGAAGAACTGCCCCATACCGAGGGCAACATCAAGCGGCCCTGTGCGTCGGGCAGACACTCCGCAACCCCGTGTCGCAAAGAGGCCACCAAGGAGTTGGTGGTGCCCAAGTCAATGCCCACGGCAATGCGCCGCTGATGGGGGTCCGGTGCCTGACCGGGTTCAGATATTTGCAGCAAAGCCATGGGGCGTCAGGTCTCAAAAGTTTCGAGCCGACGCCCGAGGTCGATCCGAAAACGGTTCACAAACATCAAGGCGCGCACCTGCTGAGCCGCTGCCTGGGCATCGTCCTGCTCATCCAGCAAGCGGCCAAGCTCTTGCATGAGCTGCCGCTCCGCCGCGCTGACGGTGTCGTCCAAGGCCTCCAGCTCGCTCTGGCTAGTGGCCTCGTCCAGTGCTTCGCGCCATGCCATTTGCTGCATCAAGAATGATGCCGGCATGGCCGTGTTGCTCTCGGCATTGAGGCTGGCACCGCGCAGCTCACACAGGTATTGAGCCCGAGTCAGTGGGTCGCGCAGACGCTGGAAGGCCTCGTTCACGCGCACCGCCCATTGCATCGCCACACGCTGGGCCGCCTTGCCCTGGCTGGCGAAACGGTCGGGGTGTACCTGCGCTTGCAGCGCCCGCCATTGCTGCTCAAGCGCAGGCCGATCTAAAGCAAACTGCTGGGGCAAGCCCAGCAGCGTGAAGTCATCATCTTGCAGGTTCATGAGGGCCAGCGCTCTGGGGGCCTGCAGCCAGGCTCAACCGCATTGGTCGTCATACGCGGAAGGACTCGCCACAGCCGCAGCGATCTTTCTCGCGCGGGTTGTGGAACTTGAAACCTTCGTTCAGCCCCTCGCGCACAAAGTCCAACTCTGTGCCGTCCAGGTAAGGCAGGCTCTTGGGGTCGATGAGCACCTTGACACCGTGGCCTTCAAAGACCACGTCGTCTGGCGTGACATCGTCGGCGTATTCCAGCTTGTAGGCGAGGCCGGAGCAGCCGGTGGTCTTCACGCCCAAACGCACGCCTACGCCTTTGCCGCGGCGCGCCAAATAACGCGTCACATGCCGCGCTGCTGCTTCAGTCAAGGTCACTGCCATGGTGTTCAGCTCGCTTGGGTCTGATGCCGAGACTTGTAGTCATCCACCGCCGCCTTGATCGCATCTTCAGCCAAGATCGAGCAGTGGATCTTGACCGGCGGCAGGGCCAATTCTTCAGCGATCTGGGTGTTTTTGATCTCCAGCGCTTGGTCGAGCGCCTTGCCCTTGACCCACTCCGTCACCAAAGAGCTGGAGGCGATGGCCGAGCCACAGCCATAGGTTTTGAAACGGGCATCTTCAATCAAACCAGTGGCGGGGTTGACCTTGATTTGCAGCTTCATCACATCGCCGCAGGCCGGTGCGCCCACCATGCCGGTACCCACGTCGTCATCGCCTTTGTCAAAGCCGCCCACATTGCGGGGGTTCTCGTAGTGATCAATGACTTTGTCGCTGTATGCCATGTCTGTACTCCTGAATCAATGTGCGGCCCACTGGATGGTGGAGAGGTCGATACCATCCTTGTACATATCCCACAGCGGTGAAAGTTCACGCAATTTCGCCACTCGGTCTTTGAGGGTGGCAATCGCGTAGTCAATCTCTTCTTCGGTGGTGAAGCGGCCAATGGTCATGCGCAGTGAAGAGTGCGCCAATTCATCGCTGCGCCCCAGAGCCCGCAGCACATAGCTGGGCTCCAAGCTGGCCGAGGTGCAGGCCGAGCCTGAGGACACCGCCAAACCCTTCACGCCCATGATGAGCGACTCGCCCTCTACATAATTGAAGGAGATGTTCAGGTTATGCGGCACTCGGCGCGTCATGTCGCCGTTGATGAAGGTTTGCTCGATCTCTGACAAGCCCTTGACCAAGCGCTCATGAAGCGCCTTGATCCGCACGTGCTCGGTGGCCATTTCTTCTTTGGCGATGCGGAAGGCTTCGCCCATGCCAATGCATTGATGCGTGGGCAAGGTCCCTGAGCGCAGGCCACGCTCATGGCCGCCTCCGTGCATCTGGGCCTCTAGGCGTACCCGTGGCTTGCGGCGCACATACAGCGCACCAATGCCTTTGGGGCCATAGGTCTTATGAGAGGCCAAGCTCATCAAGTCGATGGGCAAGGTCTTCATGTCGATGTCTACCTTGCCCGTGGCCTGTGCCGCATCCACGTGAAAAATCACGCCACGCTCACGGCACAACTGGCCCAGCGCCACCACATCCTGAATGACGCCAATCTCGTTGTTGACGAACATGACCGACGCCAGCACGGTGTCGGGCCGGATGGCCGCCTTGAACACCTCAAAGTCCAGCAAACCATCGGCCTGCACGTCGAGGTAAGTCACCTCAAAGCCCTGGCGCTCCAGTTCACGCATGGTGTCGAGCACAGCCTTGTGCTCGGTTTTCACGGTGATCAGGTGCTTGCCCTTGCTGGCGTAAAAATGGGCCGCCCCCTTGATGGCCAAGTTATTCGACTCGGTGGCCCCAGAGGTCCAAACGATTTCACGGGGATCGGCCCCGATCAAGTCGGCCACCTGCTGGCGCGCCTTCTCAACCGCCTCTTCCGCTTCCCAGCCCCAGGCATGGCTGCGCGAGGCCGGGTTGCCAAAGTGCTCACGCAACCAGGGCACCATGGCGTCAACAACGCGAGGATCCACCGGTGTGGTGGCACCGTAGTCCATGTAGATGGGGAAATGCGGGGTCATGTCCATAGCAAAGCTCGCCACAGCGGGCACACCAAAGGCCGCGCTAGGCAAAAAGGTTACTTAGAAAACGCGTTGCCCAAGGCAAACACCGAATTGGGGGCGGTGATCTTGATGGGTTTCACCACTGGCACTGTGGAGATGGCGCGCTTGAGCGGCACCTCCTCGATAGACACCCCCTTGGCGAGTTGGTCGTCCACCAGCTTGCGCAGCGTGATGGAGTCCAAATACTCAATCATCTTGGCATTCAGGTTAGACCACAGCTCGTGGGTCATGCAACGACCGGCGTCGTCGCCCATGCAGTTTTCTTTGCCGCCGCAACCTGTCGCGTCAATGGGCTCATCCACGGCCACAATAATGTCCGCCACGCTGATTTCATCGGCCTTACGGCCAAGCGAATAGCCACCGCCCGGGCCACGGGTGCTTTCCACCAACTCATGGCGGCGCAGCTTGCCAAACAACTGCTCCAAATAGGACAGCGAGATTTGCTGGCGTTGGCTGATGGCGGCCAGTGCCACTGGCCCATTGTTGGAGCGCAAGGCCAAATCAATCATGGCGGTGACCGCAAAGCGGCCTTTGGTCGTCAAACGCATGAAACTCTCCTGTCAAAGGTCAGCACGATGCTGGTGGGCACCCTAGCGGTACCGAGCACCAGGTCCACGGTGGTGGGCTTCATCACACCGATGCGTCGGCGGGTAGGCCGACATCACCCGGAAAAACCCTTGGTTGTTTCCGACTGATTTGGTCGATTATAGGGGAAGCCGAGTCTTTTAGTCGTGTATCCGGCGCAAAAGTTCCGTGTGTTTTTCAGCTCGGCAGGCGTGCCTGTCTTTTTTGCACCTCTGACAAGGGCAAAACCTGGGCGTCATGCCCACCCCCGGCCCCAAAGGCTTGCTCCCGCAATTGCGCCAATTGGTCCCGGATGCGAGCAGCCTTTTCAAACTCCAGCGCCCGTGCAAACTCCAGCATCTGCTTTTCTAGCGTCTTGATTCGCTTGCTGAGATCCTTCTCGCTCAGGATCTCAATGTCGGCGGCTTGCTGCGCCAGGCGCAAATCGTCTTGTCCAGATTTATCCGCCACCACACCGTCAATGAGCTCGATCACGCGCTTGCGAATGCCCTGAGGCACGATGCCCAGCGCTTCGTTGTGGGCCATCTGTTTGGCGCGCCGACGCTCGGTTTCAGAAATGGCCTTGCGCATGGACTCGGTGATGCGGTCGGCATACAAAATCGCGCGCCCATTCACATTGCGCGCCGCTCGGCCGATGGTCTGGATCAGGCTGCGTTCTGCCCGCAAAAAGCCTTCTTTGTCGGCATCCAAGATGGCCACCAGCGCCACTTCCGGGATGTCCAGGCCTTCTCTGAGCAAGTTGATGCCGACCAGCACATCGAAGTGCCCCAGGCGCAGGTCGCGGATGATCTCCACGCGCTCCACGGTGTCGATGTCTGAGTGCAGGTACCGCACTTTGACGCCGTTCTCCGTCAGATAGTCGGTGAGCTGCTCCGCCATGCGCTTCGTGAGGGTGGTGATGAGCACGCGCTCGCCCGCCTCCACACCGTGGCGAATCTCTTGCAGCACGTCGTCCACCTGGTGGGTTGCAGGCCGCACCTCGACCACTGGGTCCAGCAGCCCGGTCGGCCGCACCACCTGCTCAACCACCTGGCCGGCATGCGTCTTTTCGTAGTCGGCCGGTGTGGCCGACACAAAAATGCACTGCCGCATGCGTCGCTCAAACTCTTCAAACTTGAGCGGTCGGTTGTCCATGGCGCTGGGCAACCGAAAGCCGTAGTCCACCAGGGTGGATTTGCGCGCGCGGTCACCGTTGTACATGCCGCCAAACTGGCCAATGGTCACATGGCTCTCGTCGATGAACATCAGCGCATCGGCCGGCATATAGTCCACCATGGTCGGGGGCGGGTCGCCAGGCGTGGCGCCCGAGAGATGCCGGGTGTAGTTTTCAATGCCCTTGCAGTGCCCCACTTCTTGCAGCATTTCAATGTCGAATCGCGTGCGCTGCTCAATGCGCTGGGCCTCGACCAGCTTGCCTTCCTTGACATAGAAGTCCACCCGCTCACGCAACTCTGCCTTGATGCCCTCCAGTGCGGCCAACACCCGCTCTCTGGGAGTGACGTAATGGCTGGCCGGGTAGATGGTGAAGCGCGGCACCTTCTGCCGAACCTGGCCTGTGAGTGGGTCCAGCAACGACAAGGTCTCGACATCGTCATCAAAGAGTTCGATGCGCACTGCCAGCTCAGAGTGCTCTGCTGGGAACACGTCGATGGTGTCTCCCCGCACGCGGAAGGAACCGCGCGAAAAATCAATGTCGTTGCGGCTGTATTGCATGCGCGTGAGCTGAGCTATCACATCGCGCTGGCCGATTTTGTCGCCCACCCGCAGGATGAAGCGCATCTGGGTGTAGTCCTCCGGCTTGCCAATACCGTAGATGGCACTGACGGACGCCACCACAATCGTGTCGCGCCGCTCCAGCACGCTCTTGGTGGCGGAGAGCCGCATCTGCTCGATGTGCTCATTGATGGCCGAGTCTTTTTCAATGAACAAGTCGCGCTGCGGCACATAGGCCTCGGGCTGGTAGTAGTCGTAATAGCTGACGAAATACTCCACCGCATTCTTGGGAAAGAACTCGCGGAACTCGGCATACAACTGCGCGGCCAAGGTTTTGTTGTGCGCAAAGATGATGGCCGGGCGGCCCATGCGGGCAATCACATTGGCCATGGTGAAGGTCTTGCCAGAACCCGTCACGCCCAGCAGGGTCTGGAAGGCCAAGCCATCATTGAGGCCCTCGACCAAGCCGGCGATGGCCGCTGGCTGATCGCCCGCAGGTTGATAGGCGCAGAAGAGCTGAAAGGGAGAGTCTGGAAAGCTCACAAACTCGCCTGCGGGGTATTCCACATCGGGCGCGGCGGCCACGGCATCTGACATCGGGTATTCCCTGAAACTTTGCGTAAAATCGCGCGGCTTGACCCGGCTGGGGCCAAGCAAACCTGACAGCGTAGCGCATCTCAGCGGTGCCTGCGTGCCCTCTTTGCAGTCCCCCTGACACACAGGACCCTCTCATGTCGCTCTTCGCCGCCGTCGAAATGGCCCCTCGTGATCCCATCCTCGGGCTCAACGAGCAATTCAATGCCGACACCAACCCCGCCAAGGTCAACCTGGGCGTGGGCGTGTACACCGACGAAAACGGCAAATTGCCCCTGCTGGCCTGCGTCAAGGCCGCTGAACAGCAACTCATCGAAGCTTCGCGTGCACGTGGCTACTTGCCGATTGACGGCATTGCTGCCTATGACAAGGCCGTGCAAGGCCTGGTCTTTGGTGACGCGAGCCCGCTGCTGGCCGCTGGCCGAGTCGCCACTGTGCAGGCTTTGGGCGGCACCGGCGGCCTGAAGGTCGGCGCTGACTTCCTCAAGAAGGTCAACCCCAGCGCCAAGGTGCTGATCAGCGACCCGTCCTGGGAAAACCACCGCGCCTTATTCACCAACGCCGGCTTCACGGTGGAGACCTACCCCTACTACGACGCCGACAAGCGTGGCGTGAACTTTGAGGCCATGCTGGCCTGCCTCAACAGTGCGGCCGCCGGCACCGTGGTGGTGTTGCACGCCTGCTGCCACAACCCGACGGGCTATGACATCAGCGCCTCTCAGTGGGAGCAAGTGATTGCGGCGGTCAAGTCGCGCAATTTGGTCGCTTTCTTGGACATGGCCTACCAAGGCTTTGGGGACGGCATCGCTGAAGACGGTGCGGTGATCGCCCAGTTTGTGGCGGCCGACATCGACTTCTTTGTCTCGACCTCCTTCTCCAAGAGCTTCTCGTTGTATGGCGAGCGCGTCGGCGCCTTGAGCGTGGTGTGCTCTTCTAAAGAAGAGACCGCTCGCGTGCTGAGCCAGTTGAAGATTGCCATCCGCACCAATTACTCCAACCCGCCGACCCACGGCGCCCAAGTGGTGGCCACGGTCTTGACCACGCCCGCCCTGCGCGCGCAGTGGGAGCAAGAGTTGGCTGGCATGCGCAACCGCATCAAGGCCATGCGGGGGGCTTTGGTGGAGCAGCTCAAAGCGGCTGGCGTAACAGCCGACATGAGCTTTATCACCACCCAACGCGGCATGTTCAGCTATTCGGGCCTCAGCAAGCCCCAAATGGAGCGTCTGCGCAACGAGTTTGGCGTCTACGGCGTCGATTCAGGCCGCATTTGCGTGGCCGCCTTGAATGAAAAGAACATCCGCTACGTGACGGAATCCATTGCCAAGGTGCTCTGATCCGGCCTAGGTTCCGCCCCCTAGAAAAGGCCCTCTTGGGGGCCTTTTTTGTTGTCTGACAGTCACTTACCCCTTATTTTAGGCTTTAAGCGGCATGCTTATTGCGCATGATGCTGTGGATTGCACTGATGCAGGACTACCATGTTGCAGTGCACAATTCAATGCATAGTCCGTGCAGCGCTGTCTTGTCAGGCTGGCATCAGCCAGCCCTAGGCATCATCGCTGTGTGGACTTGATCGTCATCAAGCCAATTTAGGAGCCCCTTCATGCTGTACCAGCTCTATGAGACGCAACGTGCTCTGATGGCACCGTTCTCTGAATTCGCCAGCGCCTCGGCGAAGCTTTACAGCCACCCGCTGTCCCCCTTCACCCACACCCCCATGGCGCAGCGCGTCTCAGCAAGCCTGGACCTGATGCACCGCTTGGCCAAGGACTACGAGAAGCCCGAGTTCGGCATCAAAACCGTGAAGGTCAACGGCACCGAGGTGGCCGTGCAGGAACAGGTCGCCATCGAGAAACCGTTTTGCCGCCTGATCCGCTTCAAGCGATTCACCGACGAAACGGAAGCCCTGTCTACCATGAAGAACCAGCCCAAGGTGCTGTTGGTGGCACCGCTGTCGGGCCACCACTCCACTTTGCTGCGCGACACCGTGCGCAGCTTGCTGCAAGACCACAAGGTCTACATCACCGACTGGACCGACGCCCGGATGGTGCCCACGGAAGTGGGGCCCTTCCACTTGAACGACTATGTGCGCTATGTGCAGGAGTTCATCCGCCACATTGGCCCCGAGGTCAACGTGATCTCGGTCTGCCAGCCCACCGTGCCAGTGCTGGCGGCCATCTCGCTGTTGGCCACGCATGGCGAGTTCACGCCCCGCACCATGACCATGATGGGCGGCCCCATTGATGCGCGCAAGTCGCCCACGGCGGTCAATAACTTGGCGATGAATAAGAGCTATAGCTGGTTCGAGAACAACGTTATTTACCGCGTGCCACCCAACTTCCCCGGCGCTGGCCGTGCCGTTTACCCGGGCTTTTTGCAGCACACCGGCTTCGTGGCCATGAACCCCGACCGCCACCTCAGCTCGCACTACGACTACTTCCTGGACTTGATCCGGGGTGACGACGGAAGCGCCGAGTCGCACCGCGAGTTCTACGACGAGTACAACGCCGTGCTAGACATGCCCGCCGAGTACTACCTGGAAACCATCAAGGCCGTCTTCCAAGACTTCGCCTTGGTCAATGGCACCTGGGAAGTCGACGGCACGTTTGTGCGCCCGCAAGACATCAAAACCACAGCCCTGTTGACGGTGGAAGGCGAGTTGGACGACATCTCAGGTGCAGGCCAAACCAAGGCTGCTCATGAGTTGTGTACCGGTGTGCCCGCCCATCGCCGCTTCCACTATGACGTGGCGGGTGCCGGGCATTACGGCATCTTCTCTGGCCGTCGCTGGCGCGAAAAGGTCTACCCAGAGGTGCGGGCCTTTATTGCCGCCAACCATCCCCAGGCTGCTGAAGCCGCACCCGTGGCCAAGCCCAAGGCCGCTGCCACCCCAGCGCGCAAAGCCGCAGCTCGTAAAGCCCGCGGCTGACCCTGGCTTGGTGAGGGTTGCCCTGCCGATGCTCACTCGGCAGGGATAATCGGGCGGGTGAACCCCGCCCTTTCTACTTCTGTTGCGGCCTTGGCCCAAGCGCTAGACGCCGCCCTCCCCCAAACCCAATGCACGCGCTGCGGCTACCCCGACTGCCACAGCTATGCCCTTGCCATGGCGCAGGGCGAGGCCCCCATCAACCAGTGCCCCCCGGGCGGTGCGGAGGGCATTATTCGGCTTGCAGCCTTGTGCCGACAGCCGGTCTTGCCGCTCAACCCTGAGCATGGGCTTGAGAAGCCCCGAGCGGTGGCCGTCATCGACGAGAACTGGTGCATTGGGTGCACCTTGTGTATCAAGGCCTGCCCGGTGGATTGCATCGTGGGTGCCTCCAAACGCATGCACACCGTGGTGGAGAAGGACTGCACCGGCTGCGAGCTGTGTGTGCCGGCCTGCCCGGTGGACTGCATCAGCATGCAGCCCGTGAGCGGTGCAGCCACCGGCTGGGCCGCATGGAGCCCCGAGCTGGCCGAGCAGGCCCGCCAGCGCTATGCCTTCCACCAGATGAGGGTGGAGCGCGAGAAACGCGAGAACGATGAGCGGCTGGCTGCCAAAGCGGCCCACAAGCTCTCCGACTTGGAGAACCAAACCCTGCACACCGACCCTGCGGTGATTGAGCGCAAGCGCGCCATCATTGAAGCGGCCTTGGCCAGAGCCCGTGCCCAGCGAGGCCCGGCAGACGAGGGAGATAACACCCCGTGAACGCCCAGCAGATCGAGACTTTCTTCGCCACCTTACAGGCCGCCAACCCGCGTCCGGAAACCGAGCTCCAGTTCACCAATGTGTTCGAGTTGCTGGCCGCTGTGCTGCTCTCAGCACAAGCCACAGATGTCAGCGTTAACAAGGCCACACGAGGCTTGTTTGCCAAGGCTCCCACCCCCCAAAAAATGTGGGACCTGGGTGTAGCGGAGGTGGAGCAACACATCAAAACCATTGGTCTGTTCCGCACCAAAGCCAAGAACCTGGTGGAGACCAGCCGCCTCTTGGTGACCGAGCACGGTGGCCAAGTGCCCCACAGTCGCGAGGCTTTGGAAGCCCTGCCTGGCGTGGGCCGCAAAACCGCCAACGTGGTGTTGAACGTGGCTTTTGGCGAGCCCACCATGGCTGTTGACACACATATTTTCCGGGTCAGCAACCGCACAGGCCTCGCACCGGGACGCAACCCTCGCGAGGTCGAGGACGCACTGCTGGCCCGCATCCCTTTGGCCTACCTGGTCGACGCCCATCATTGGCTGATCTTGCATGGCCGCTATGTCTGCCAAGCTCGAACACCCCAATGCGCCGCCTGCAAGGTACGCGATTGCTGCGCCTACGAGCCCAAAACGGCGGCGCGCTAGAGGCCGCCAACCGGCCCTGGGTTTGCCCCACAAAAACTGGCGGCTCTGCCGTGTGCTTTTCACGGCTTTCGGAATGGGGCGGGCACCAACAATGCACCCATGTTCAGCACGCCGCCGCCAAAAAAGTCCTTGCTGCCCGCGCTGCGGCGGTGGGTTCCTTGGCTGCGCAGACGCCAGCCACCTGAGGCGCGGCCTTCCCGCCTAGAGGTCAAACCGCCCGCACTGTGGGGCCAAGCCGAACCGGTGTGGCTGTCCCTGTGGCACTGGCTGCGCGAAGACGCTGCTACCGAGCCTATGGAAGTACCGCGCCTAGAGTTGGCGCGGCAAGACTTCTGCGCCGCCCTGTACGACTTTCGCGGTGAGGACGCTGAAGACCTGACTTACCGGGCCAAACACGCGCGGTCTTTGCGCGAGCTATGGCATCTACGTGCCGAGCTCTACCACCTCATCGCCTGCCGCTTCAACCAGCATGAGGCGGATCGACGCATGGCCACCGTCAACCAGCACTTTCCTGTCGGCACGCCCGGCGGACGCCCCTACAACAGCCGAACCACTCATGGACATGACCACCTCACTTAGCCCCTCCTTCGCCCGAGGCTGGGGTCTGCCCCAGGACCGCGCGGCGCAAATGGCAGCCCGCCAAGCCTTTGTTGCGATGAAGCGCTTGTTCATGAGCGCTGTTGCGCCATTGAGCGATGGCAAAGGAGAATGGTTGCGGCAGCAGGTGCGCCTGGCCAACGAACCCATAGACCTATGGGTGCTGCGAGGCCCTGTCATCGCGGCCCTGCGGGTTGACGAGCGGGGCACCCGGGCGCTGCGGGCCGAGCTGTATCGTGGTCTGGACACCATTTTTCCGGAGGCCTTTGGCTTGGACGGCCCGGTCACCCTGCCGCCAGCCGCCGACTTGATGCCGACCTGGGCCGCCTCCCAAAGCAGCCTATCCGCAAGCGCTTGAAGCCGAGACTGAGCAAATCGCATTCGTCCTGTCGATGAAGCCGAAGACACAGTGCACAATCGCTGCTTGTGAATATCATCATCCTCGACGACTATCAGGACGCCGTTCGCAAGCTGCCTTGTGCGACGCGGCTTAACGACCTCAACGCCAAGGTGTTTACCAACACCGTCAAAGGCTTGGGTCAGTTGTCGGTGCGGCTCAAAGATGCCGAGATTTTGGTGACCATTCGCGAGCGCACGGCCTTCAACCGCCAACTGCTCGAAAAACTCCCTCGGCTCAAGCTTATCTCCCAAACCGGCCGCGTCGGCAGCCACATCGACATTGAGGCCTGCACCCGCCTTGGCATTGCCGTGGCCGAGGGTGGTGGCTCTCCGCATGCCCCTGCTGAGTTGACCTGGGCGCTGATCATGGCCTCCATGCGGCGGCTACCCCAGTACATTGGCAACCTCAAGCATGGGGCTTGGCAGCAGTCAGGCTTGAAGGCCGCGTCCATGCCCCCCAACTTTGGTATTGGCATGCAGTTGCGTGGCAAAACCCTGGGGGTCTGGGGCTACGGCAAGATTGGCAACATCGTGGCTGGCTATGGCCGAGCTTTCGGCATGGAGGTCAAGGTATGGGCCAGTGCAGACAGCCGCGAGCGAGCCCGGCAAGACGGCTATGCCGTGTTTGAGTCGCGTGACGAGTTGTTTGAGTGCAGCGATGTGCTCACCGTTCACCTGCGATTGGCCGATAAGACCCGCCATCTGGTCACCTTGCAAGACCTCAGCAAGATGAAGCCCACGGCACTGTTTGTGAACACATCGCGGGCTGAGTTGGTCGAAGAATCGGCCCTGGTGGCCGCCCTCAACCGGGGCCGGCCAGGCATGGCGGCTGTCGATGTATTTGAGAGCGAACCCATTCTCCAAGGCCACCCCTTGCTGCGCCTGGAAAATGCCGTCTGCACACCGCACATAGGCTATGTCGAGCAAGCGGGGTACGAGCAGTACTTTGCGGCTGCATTCGACAATGTGCTGAACTTTATTGCGGGCACGCCCAGCAACCTCGTCAACCCCGAGGCCTTAAAGGTACACCGCTGATGAGCCAGGGGCTTGGTGCCCCGCCGCCGCCGGTAGGCCCGTCGGCAGGCTGGGCCCTGATGTTCGGCAACTTCGCTATCGGTTGCGGAGTGATGGTGGTGGGCGGCTCGCTCAACGACTTGACGCGCTCACTGAACGTCAGCGTTGCTATCGCCGGGCAATTGATCACCGTGGCCGCCGTGATGATGTGTTTAGGTGCCCCTGTGTTGGCAGCGGCGCTGAGCGGCTGGTGCCGCCGTAGGTTGCTGAGCTTGGCATTGGGCTGGTATGCGCTGGGCCATGCCCTGTGCGCCCTGATGCCCGACTACGCCACACTGATGCCCTTGCGGGCGCTGACGGTGCTCTCGGCGGCCGTGTTCACGCCCCAGGCCGGTGCCGCCATGGGTTGGTTAGCCCCGCCAGAGCAGCGCGGGCGAGCCATCACCTTTGTTTTCTTGGGGTGGTCGGTGGCTTCGGTGGTGGGCATGCCCCTGCATGCCTATATCGGTGAGACCTGGGGTTGGCGCTATGCCTTTGGCCTGGTGGCTGTGCTCGCGGCGCTGGGGGCAGGCTGGGTGTGGCACGCCCTCCCTGAGGGCGTTCGCCCGCCCCGGATGGACCGCCAAGCATGGGGTGAAGTTTTCGCCCACCCGCGCCTGATGTGGGTGGTGGCCGTTACCGCCCTGGCCGGGGCCGGGCAGTTCACCCTCTTCGCTTACTTTTCGCCCTATCTGCGGCAAGGGCTCAACGCCCAGGCCTCGGAGATCAGCGTGGTGTTCGCCTGCTTTGGCACACTGGGCCTGATGGGTAACCTATGGCTGAGCCAGCGCGTGGACGCACTGGGTGCGGCCCGAGCCGTGGGCTGGCTGCTGGCCTTGCAATGCCTCTCGATGGCGCTATGGCCGCTGGCCTCCAGCGTGGCAGGGCTGCTGCTATTGATTGCACCGTGGGCTTTGTCAGGATTTGCCTGCGCCTCAGCCCAACAAGCCCGTTTGGCTTCTGCTGCACCCGCTTTGGCACCTGCCCTGCTGGCCATGAACACCTCGGCCATTTACCTGGGCCAGGCATTGGGGGCAGCCGGTGGGGGCTTGATGATGACGGCCAATGCCGCCGCCGGGCGCAACAGTTTTGTCGGCCTCAGCGTCTTGGCCTTGGCGTGGACGGGCCTTGCGCTATGGCTCAGCCACACCGTTCGGCAGGCCGGCCTGCGCGCCAAGGTCTGAGCTCAGCGCGCTCAGTTCGGGTTCTCAAAGAACACGTAATGGGTGTACTCGCCAATCTCAAAGTACACGCGCTTTTCGCCAGCATCCACCTGGCCGTTTAAGTTCACGTCCATCACGCCATAGCCATAGCGGTAAGCCCGCGGGGCGTTGTCCGTGGTGCCGAGCGCCGTGGAGAGCTTGTCGATCTTCATAAAGCGTTTGACGACCTTGTCGCCCGCATAGACCTCCAGCACGCCGTCGGTGCCGGTCCAGTTCTGGATGTCGCGCTTGATCTGGTTCTGTTGCTCTTGGGTACACGCACTCAGCAAACCCAAGCCCAGTGCCAGCGCGCACACCGCGCCTGTTTTGATCATGCTCACAGCGAATCCTCGTCCTTGGTCCCAAAAATCTTGTCGCCCGCATCACCCAAGCCCGGGATGATGTAGCCCAACTCGTTCAGATGGCTGTCGATGGCCGCCGTCCAGCAGCGCACATCGGGGTGGGCCGCCTGCAAAGCCGCCACGCCTTCGGGGGCGGCCACCAGTACCAAGGCCCGTACATCTTTGCAACCCCGGCGCTTGAGCAAATCAACCGTCGCAATCATTGACCCCGCTGTGGCCAGCATGGGGTCGATGATGAGGGCAGTGCGCTCCTCCAGGTGGCCCACAAAGCGCTCGAAGTAGTGCTCAGGTTGCAAGGTTTCATGGTTGCGTGACAGGCCCACCACACTCACCTTGGCGTTCGGGATCATGTCCAGCACGCCTTCCAGCATGCCCAGGCCGGCCCGCAAAATGGGCACCACCGTGACCTTGCGTCCTGCAATCTGCTCTACCTCGGCAGGGCCGCTCCAGCAGTCAATGGTGACAGAGGCGAGCGGAAAGTCCGCGGTGGCTTCATAGGCCAGCAGGCGCGCCAACTCCCCCGTCAGTTCTCTAAACTTCTTGGTGGAAATATCCACTTCGCGCAACAGGCCCACTTTGTGGCGCACCAGCGGATGAGTCACGGCAATCACAGGCATGGCAGTTTCTCTGGCAATGGTTGGGGTTGTAAACAGCAGGCACTGGCTCAGCCTTGGCGTTGACGCCGCGCTTCGTACAGGCAGATGGCGGCCGCCACCGAGACATTCAGGCTCTCCACCGCGCCCGCCATGGGAATGGAGATGAGTTGGTCGCACGTCTTGCGGGTCAACTGCCGCATGCCCGGGCCTTCGGCACCCAACACAATGGCCACAGGCCCGGTGAAGTCCACATCCCACAGGGTGTGCTCGGCATCATCACTGGTGCCAATGATGCGAATGCCGCGCTCCTTCATCTCGTTGAGGCTGCGGGCCAGGTTGGTCACCATCAGGTAGGGTACGGTCTCAGCCGCCCCCGAGGCCACTTTGGCGACGGTGGCGTTCAAGCCAACGGCATGGTCTTTGGGGGCAATGACGGCATGCGCACCCGCGCCATCCGCCACGCGCAAGCAAGCCCCCAGGTTGTGAGGGTCGGTCACGCCATCCAGGGCCAGCACCAAGGGCGGGTCTTCCTTCAAGGCTTCGACATCCTCCAGCACCTCGTCCAAGGAATGCCGTTGCGCCAAGGGTTTAACCCGCGCCACCACCCCCTGATGCCGCGGGCTGCCTGCCAGCTTGCTCAGGCGGCTGTCGTCGCTGTCAATGGCTTTGGCACCGGCCTCCTCGCAGCGCTCCAGAAAGCCCCGCATGCGGGCATCGCGGCGCTCGCCGTCGAAATGCACCTCGATGATGGACTCTGGGGCGGTCTTGAGGCGTACCGTCACGGCATGAAAGCCAAAAAGGACTTTGTTGGACATGGGTCATTCGCGCCGAACCGCGCGTCAAGCAAATCAAAAGTGCAGCGAGCCTAACAGCAAGCCATGGCCAGAGCGATCGCACCGATCAAAACAGGCTGGTGCAGCATGTAAAAACTCAAAGACCAGCGCCCCAGCACGGCCAAGGGTTGTAGCGCACACGGCACCACGCCTTGCACCCAACAGCAGTGGTCGGGTCTGTATGCGGCCGGGCATGCGTTCGTCCCCGACGCCTGGAGGAAGTATGAAATCCTTGATTCTGACCAGCGCGGCCACAGCCGCGGTGCTGTGCAGCAGCCCAGTGTGGGCACTAGAGAGCTTTGCCTCTTACGACAAGTTCACTGCAGCGCCTATTGACGCCAGCAAGTGGGCCAGCTTTGAGCGCGTCCGCAAAATCAAGAGCGGCATGCTCAACCACATCCAGCGCGACTGGGGCAGCACGCAAAGTGATGCCGGTGCGCTGGGCGTGAGCTTTGGTACCAGCCTGGCGGACCCGAGCCGCGTGACGCAGCTCAAAGCTACGGTCAAGGTGGCCAGCATCGAGGCCACGGGCTGCGCCGCCAACCCCACCGCCAGCGCGGCCCGGGTGCGCGTGCTGGGCACCTTCTTCAACACAGGTGCCCCCACCTCAGGCAGCATGCAAGGCGATGTCTTGGCACAAGTGTGGGTGGGCCGCTTCAGCAACAGTGTTGACGCACCCGGCACCTTGCAAGTGGGCGGTGGTGTGTATGTTTGCCAAAACAGCGATTGCAGCTTAACCACCGCCATAGGGCAGTTCTCTGGCTTGGGCACAGCCCTGCTGGGCCAAGACGTGACGCTGCAGTTGGAGTGGGACAAGGTCGCCAAGACCTTTACGGCCGTGCGTGACGGCAGCACCAGCAGCAGCGTCAGCTATACCGTGAGCGACGGCGCGGCACCGGGCAACAGCTTCAAGCAAGTGGCCACCCGCACGGAAACGGCGGCTTGCCTCAGTGGCCCGCGCACCACAGCCGCTGTGGATGCGACGTTTGACAACGTTGCCGTCAATAAATCTGCCAAGCCTTGAGCCAGGAGTTTGCCATGCGCATTTTTGCCCTTTCATCCTTGACGTTGGCCGCCCTGGCCTGCGCCCCTGCCCATGCGGCAGAAGCCTATATTGGCTACGACGGCTTCAATGCCGCCAGCGGTGCGCTCAACCCAGGCCTGTGGAACCAGCTCGAAATTGGCCGGGAGGTCAAAAGCGGCTTCGCGGTGCTACGCCAGCGCAATCTAGGCCAACAGATCAGCAACAGCGGCACCTGGAGCATCATCCACAGTCTGCCCTTTGACGAGCCCTGGCGAATCACCCAAATGAAGGCGGACATCACCGTCATGAGTGCCAGCGCCACGGCCTGCGCCGCCAACACCAGCCCCACAGAGGCCAATGCCCGCTTGACAGGGGCGTTTTTCAACAGCGGTGCTCCCACGCCGGGCAACGCCACCGGGGACATAGGCGCACAGATCCGTGTGGTTCAGCGCAGCGACTCCACCGCGCCCCTAGGCACGCTACAAGTTGAAGGCTTGGCCTACCGCTGTACCAATGCCGATTGCACCTCCAGTGTGCTGGTGGGCAGCCTGCAAAACATGGGCACGGTTGCCGTGGGCAGCATGGTGCGCGCCCAAGTGGAATGGGATCAGCCCAACAAGCGCTTTTTGCTGACCCGAGACAGCAACCCGGCGGTGAGCATTGCCTATACCGACAGCGACAGCGCGGGGCCGGGCAACCCTGTCAAAAGCCTGAGCCTGCGCCAGCTCCTGGCCAACTGCTTCAGTGGCCCGCGCACGCAAGCCGACTTGGAGGCTCGCTTTGACAATGTGGCTGTGAACGCCTCAGGCACGCCCTAGGGTGCCCGACAGGAGGGCAGCGTCAGGGAAAGACGGCCCTTGATGGGCTACCATCGCGGCCGTCTTTTCACTTTCAAAGCGCTGCTCAAGCGCCATCGCCATGCAAGTCGTCTGCCTCGATCTCGAAGGTGTGTTGGTCCCGGAAATCTGGATCGAGTTCTCCAAACGAACCGGCATCCCCGAGTTCTCTCGCACCACACGCGACGAGCCGGACTACGACAAGCTGATGCGCTTTCGCATTGATCTGTTGGCCCAGCATGGCTTGAAGCTGGCCGACATCCAGGCCGTGATTGCAGGCATGGCGCCCATGGAAGGCGCACGCGAGTTCTTGGACAGCCTGCGCCTGAGCTATCAGGTCATCATCCTGTCGGACACCTTCTACGAATTTGCCGACCCGCTGATGGCGCAACTGGGCCGCCCCACCCTCTTCTGCCACAAGCTCTTGGTGGATGACGAAGGATTTGTGCGCGACTACCGCCTGCGCCAGCCTGACCAAAAGCGCAAGGCCGTTGAAGCGCTGAAAGGCCTGAACTTCCAGGTCATGGCCGCCGGTGACTCCTACAACGACACGGGCATGTTGAGCGCCGCCCATGCCGGCTTCTTCATTCACCCTCCAGCGTCGATCACGCAGCAGTTCCCGCAATTTGCCGTGCACCACAGCTTGGTGGACCTGCGCGCCTCTATCGACGTGGCCGCCGCACGCCTGTTGGCCTGAACGCGTGGCCTGAGGGCCGCTACCATAGCGGCCCTATGTCCTCTTTTCACACGCCTCGCACCCGGCAGCTAGAGCTGCTCTCGCCCGCCCGTGATGCCGACATCGGCATAGCAGCCATCAACCATGGCGCGGATGCCGTCTACATCGGCGGCCCCGTCTTTGGCGCACGCGCCTCGGCTGGCAATAGCGTGCAGGACATTGAGCGCCTGACCCGCCATGCCCACCGCTTTGGGGCCAAGATTTTTGTCACGCTCAACACCATTCTGCGTGACGACGAGCTGGACGGTGCCCGCCAGATGGCTTGGGAGGTTTACCACGCTGGGGCTGATGCGCTGATCGTCCAAGACATGGGCCTGACCCTGCTGGACCTGCCGCCGCTTCAACTGCATGCCAGCACCCAGTGCGACATCCGCAGCGTCGAGAAAGCGCGCTTCTTGGCCCACGCGGGCTTTTCGCAGATCGTGCTGGCGCGTGAGTTGGACCTGGCGCAGATTCAAGCGGTGGCTCAGGCCCTGCCCGACACCGTCATCGAGTTCTTCATCCACGGCGCCCTGTGCGTGGCCTACAGCGGCCAGTGCTATGTCAGCCATGCCCAAACGGGCCGCAGCGCCAACCGGGGAGATTGCTCCCAAGCCTGCCGCCTGCCCTGGACGGTGACCGATACCCAGGGCCGCATCGTTGCCCACGACAAACATGTGCTGTCCATGAAAGACAACGACCAGTCCGCCAACATCGGTGCGCTGGTGGACGCAGGTGTGCGGAGCTTCAAAATCGAAGGCCGCTACAAAGACATGGGCTATGTCAAGAACATCACCGCCCATTACCGCAGGCTGCTCGACGACGCGCTGGCTCAGCGCCCTGACTTGGCCCCAGCCAGCAGCGGCCAAACTCGATTCGACTTTGAGCCCGACCCGCAACGCAACTTCAACCGCGGCGCGACGGACTACTTTGTCAACGGCCGCCAAGACGACATCGGCGCCTTCGACAGCCCCAAGCACGCCGGCATGCCGCTGGGCTGGGTCAGCCATGTGGGCCCCGACCACATCGAGGTGCAACTCGACGAGGGCGTGGGCCCCGTCAACAACGGCGACTCAATCACCTGGTACGACCTGCAGCAAGAACTGCAAGGCATTCAAGTCAACACGGCGGAGGCCCTGGACGCCGCCCAGACCCGCTTCAAGCTGCTGCTCAAAGACGCGCCCAAAGCCTGCAAAGACCTGCGCCGCCAGACCGTGCTGCACCGCAACCGCGACATGGCCTGGGACCGCGTGCTGCGCAAAAAGAGCGCCGAGCGCCGCATCAACGTAGACCTGCACCTGGCCGAAACCTCAGAAGGCTTTGTGCTCAGCGCCACCGATGCCGACGGCCACTTTGCCCAGGCCAGCCTCACCACCGAGCATGTGTTGGCACAGGACCCGGCCCGCAATACGGCGAGCCTGCACGCCCACTTGGCGAAGTTGGGCGCCACGGTGTTTGAAGCAGGCGAGATCAGCCTGCAATTGAGCCAGCCGTGGTTCTTACCCCCCAGCCAGCTCAACGCCTTGCGGCGCGACGCCATCCAGGCCCTAGAGGCTGAGCGAGAGGCCTGCCGCGAGCGCCTGCCCCGCCTGGCCGCCACCGAGCCGCCCGTGGCGTACCCCGAAGACACGCTAAGCTACCTGGCCAACGTCTTCAACCACAAGGCGCACGAGTTTTATGTGCGCCACGGCGTGAAGGTGGTCGGCGCCGCCTATGAGAGCCACGAAGAGCTGGGCGACGCCAGCCTGATGATCACCAAGCACTGCGTGCGCTTCTCACTCAGCCTCTGCCCCAAGCAAGCCAAGGGCGTGACCGGTGTGCAAGGCACCGTGCGCGCCGAGCCCCTGACCATCCAACACGGCGACGACCTGCTGACCCTGCGCTTCGACTGCAAGCCCTGCGAGATGCATGTGGTGGGCCGCATCAAGAAGAATGTGCTGCAGCAGGCCAAGGCCGAAGCGAAGGCGAGTCCGGTGCAGTTTTATCGGGCGCGCCCCTGACAGGCGTAGTGCAACATCTTCCTAGCCTCGTTGCATATGAACCCCTCCGGCATCTCTATAGCTCGAAGACTGCTAGACAAGTGGGTCGCTGCTTCGGATTTGGCCGCAGGCTACCCGCAGTACACCCAATCTGACTGCATGCCGAAAGAGGTGCCGCAACATGCTCAATGATTCGAGGGGCCTGAGGTTCAAGAACCCACCCACCTACCACTCTTTAGACTGGTGGAATCTGAAGCGCATTGACTGCCAAGGTTTTTAAGTCGGCGAGGTTAGGCTACACCCCACAAGACCTGGTTTCCGCAATCCAGCTAGCGTAACGCCTTGCAACAGCTGGCCAAGGCTGAGCCCAAGGTCTGCTTGGTGAGGAGTTGAAAGGGCTGCGCCCGGCCAACAGAACACCCTTGTGGGGGTTAGACAGCATTGCTGGATTTGAGCCTGACCCAAGGCCTGCTCACCCGGCCCGCTGCGACTCCCCACCGAAGCAGATACGGGTTCATGATCGATAAAAGACTTCATCCGCCCGCCACGCTCTGAAGCAGTTGGCTTAATGGCTGGACCGCTGTCGATGTAATACATCAACTGACGGGGCGTGATGATGTACTCGCGGCCATCTGACTTATTGGTCGAGCGATACTCGTCCATGACCCATTGCGCTGCACCAACACGACGAACGGGCTCCCAAGTTCTCAGCCTGAGAGTTGAAGCACTGTCCAAACGATGCAAAATACTCGATCCAGAAAACTGCCATGTCCAACCTGTCCACCGAAACCATTCGGCATCAAAGAGATAAACATCTTCATTCAAATCATTATATAGATTTCTGAAATATGTTCCAGGCTGCAAGGCATACTCCCAAGAGCGTGAGGCAGCATCAATACTTCCAAATCCACGCCCTGGTTTGTAGGGCACCAACCACCAAGAGGCTACTCGGATGGCTTTACCCCCCACAAACTCACCATAAACCCACACCTCGGCACCAGTTGATTTGTCGCGCTCCAAGCGGGTGTATCGTCTATCTCCTCCAGGAAGCGCCAAACTCCACCATCCATCAGCTGTGATCGTAGCAGGTACCGTCAGACCCGTCCTCTCGAACCGAACCAGGCCATCGTTCTGCCAAGTTACGATGTCCGCAGGCAAGCTGCCTGGAAAATAGTTACTTTCAGGCTGAAAAGTACCTTCATGCAAGCCAGCCCAACGTGTCCCCGGCATCACGTTATCCATATTGGGCCTTGCGCCAAAAGCGGTATGCTTCATGGTCATGCTCCATTCACCAATACCACCAAAGGGTCTTACCTCACCCACATTACAGCCGGAAATCTGAGTATCTACTCCTGCTTCTGCAACTTCCGTATGCCCTTTTTTTTTGTCGCCATCCAGTTGCCTCAGCGTTAAGGTGGTTACATCCCGGCGCCAGACCTGCTCGACTTGAAATGCGCACCAACCCTCATATAGCTTGTAGCTGATCGGCGTTGTCAGAGTGATCGTTCGCTGCGAGCCACTGTCCGCATAGGTACCAGCTCCAGCGCCGAGATTGCTAGCCACGTTCGCGGCCTTGCCTTCTGCAGTGGTTTCCACCAAATAGGCGTTAGAGCCACTAACGTAGGCTGTTTGTGCCGCCATAGCTTGCGTGGGTACAGCACAAGTCATTACGGACAAAATCAGACCGATTGCACTATTCGCTTTTGTCATCCAACTCTCCTCTTTTTGAAGAGAAAAGTATGCCGCAAGCACCTGACATAGAGAGTTGTCCCCCTAAAGGAAAACCCCCTGGGCCGTGAGGCACCAGGGGGTTCAGTGGGGTCGACTCGCTGCCAAACGTCAGCAGCGAAGCGGCCAAAGGCCAGCGCGACCTCAGTTCGGCGACACGCCCAGCGACTTCACCGTCTCCAGGTTCAAGAAGCCATCGACCGGCAGGCCTTTGGACTGCTGATACTGGTTGACCGCGCGCATGGTTTGCGCACGCAGAACGCCGTTGAGCGGGCCGGGTTCGAAACCGGCGGCCTTCAGGGCGCGCTGGATCTCGGTGATCTTGGCCGGGGTGGCGTTGGTTTCGCACAGCACGGCGCGCTGCTCGGTCTTGCCCTCGGCGACCTTGACCTGGTAGGTCAGGGTTTCGTATTGGGCGGGGACTTCCACTTCGCGCAGCGATGCGGGCTGGTCGATGACCTGACGGGTGATGGTCTTGGTGATGGCCGGGATCACTTCTTCGCGGAAGCTGGCGGGGGTGTCGATGACACGGCGCTTGACCGTCTCGTATACCGCAGGCACCGGGATCTTGCGGGTGCTGGCGGGGGTGTCCACCACTTTGCGTTCCACCGTCTTGTAGACGGCAGGGATCACGATCTCGCGGGTGCTCGGGGCTTGGTCTACGACTTGGCGCTCCACCGTTTTGTAAACCGCTGGGATCACCGTTTCTTCAGTGCGCGCAGGCGTGGCCACCACACGGGTCTTTACCGTCTTGGTGGTGCCGGGCACTTCGATGGTGCGCACGCTGGCAGGTTGGTCGACCACCTGGCGGCTCACGGTCTTGTACTCGGCCGGGATTTTGATCTCGCGCACATAGCCTTCGGTGCCAGACTCAGCACCCGCTGTCTTGACACCGGCACCCGTCAGGGCCCCGGCACGCAGCACGCGATCACCATTGGGGGCGGCCACGATGTCACCCTTGTCGTCAAACTTGTAGCCGGCGGCCTTGAGCTTGTCGATGTCTATGACTTGACGGGTGATGGTTTGATAGGTGGCAGGGATCTCTTGCTCGCTGGCCGAGGCCTCCTGGTTCATCACCTGGCGGGTCACCGTGCCATATTCGGCGGGGATGATTTCCTCGCGCACGCTGGCCGGAGTGCGCAGCACTTGGCGGCTGATGGTCTGGTACTGGGCTGGCACTTCCACCAAGCACATCACGTCGTCGTCCAGGCGGGTGTTGTCGGCGGTGGCGCCTTGCAGGTCTACCGTGGCACCGTCCACCTTGCCGTCATTGCCCACCACAAAGCCGCGCAGCGGGCGCACGTCGATGGCCTTGCCAATCCAAGCGCGGCCGCGCTTCCATTCTTTGGTGGCGTCGGCCACCTTGACGCGCTCGGTCACGGTGTCGTAGACGGCCGGCACTTCTACCAAGCGCTTGGAGGCTGCCTTAACCACCACCTGCTCTGTCACCGTCTTGACGCTGGAGCGCGAGGCCTGCAGCTTGGCGCTGGCTTCTGAACGCAGCACTTCTTCCTTGATGGTTTTGAGCGGCAAGGCAATCGGCTCATAACGCAGAGATTCAGCCTTGGCCAAAACCTGTTCGCTCACTGTCTTGTAGGTCGCAGGCACCGTCTCCACACGGGTGGTGGCGGGGCGGTCGATCACCATTTCTTCTTTGTCCGCGTAGGTGGCCGGGATCACCTTGAGCTCTTTGCGCTCTGGGCTCACCATCACCTGTTCGGTCACGCGCTTGAAGGTGCCGGGGATGACTTCGATGCGCTTGCCTTCGGGCTTGACCAGCACTTGCTCGGACACCATTTTGTAGGTGGGCGGCACGGGCTCTTCGCGGAAGCTCTCAGGGCGCACCAGCACCTGCTCAGTCACTGTCTTATAGGTGGCCGGAATGGGAATTTGCTTGGTGATGGCCGGGCTGATCACCACCTCTTCGCTCACCGTCTTGAAGGTGGCAGGCACAGGCTCAAAACGCTTGGTGGCGGGCACCTTCAAAACCTGCTCGGTCTTGTTCTCAAACTTGGCGGGGATCAGCACATTGGCGAAGCACTCGCTGGCAGCCACTTGCACGCCCAAGGGACGAGGCAAGTCGCCCTTGAAGTTGTTGTCGCACTGCTGCATGGTGGCGCGCACAGGCGTGCCTGCAGCGTCAAAGTACACGTTAACGGACATGTTCGGGCCGTAGGGCACGTACTTGCCGATGAGCGCACGGCTCACACCATCGCGGCCTTCTCGGCGGCCCACCCCCAGGTCGCAAGCGCCCTTTTCGTAGCCAGCCAACTGGCCCAGCTTCATCACCTTGACATCGGCCTCCCCAGCGCGCTTGAGGGGCGGGTGTTGGGTAAAGGGCTCATAAAACTTGGCCGTCCCTGCCGCCATCGCGGCATCGCACTCGGCCGCCGTGTCGTAGCCCACATTGCCATGGTGGTCTGTCACCATGCCGGCTTGCGCACCGGCAGCCAGCACCACAGAGGCGCCCCAAACAAGCTGCCTGGCAGCAGCGGCGGATGATTGTCGCGTGATCTTCATGGCCTTTGGCCTCCTCAGATGGGTGAGAAACGTCATCCCCCACAACCCCTTTGCGGCGGACTTGTCCTGACGTGCGGCGGCCATGTTAGGCAGGGCTAGGCTTCGTGCTCGCCGCCCTTTCAAAGCAGCCCAGACCCGACCCCAAAGGCGTGAAGAAATGCCCTTTTCTTGTCTCTGCATGCAACTGAGCGTGACGAAGAGCCAGGCCTCTTGAGCCCCTCACTCAGCGGTAGTGCCGTGCGGGCTGACTCAATAATGAGGGGGTAAGTCCTCGCGCAAGCTTCTAAAAGCCGGCCCGCCCTCGGGCGCTTGCTGCCGTAACTGCCGCACTTCTTGCAGCAACACATCAATCTGGTCTTGTTGCCGTGTCAGCAGTTGGTTCAGCGTGTCCACCAATTCTTCGGTGAAGCTGAGCTTGATTTCCAACTCGGTCAGGCGCTTGTCTACATCGGTGGCATCCATAGCCTGCATTGAACCTCATGAGCGCCCCATCTGGGCCGCCAGGCACACGCCAGCGGGTAAACCCTAGGCAGCCTTGGAGGAGCCGCTCCACAGCACTTCATCGCCCGGCCCGCACAATCAAGGCAACTTGTTGTTGGCTCGCTTTATGACCGCCTACCCTCACCTGCTCTCCCCCCTCGATTTGGGCCACACCACACTGAAGAACCGGGTGCTGATGGGCTCTATGCACACCGGCCTGGAAGAAGGCCGGGACCTGCGCCGCCTGGCCGCTTACTTTGCGGAGCGGGCCCAGGGCGAGGTGGGGCTGATCGTGACCGGCGGCTTCGCCCCCAATATCGAAGGCTGGGCCAAGCCCTTTGCGGGCACGCTTGCCACTCACGGTGCGGCCAAACGCCACAAGTTAGTGACGGACACCGTGCACGCAGAAGGCGGCAAGGTGGCGCTGCAGATTTTGCACACCGGCCGCTATGCCTACCACCCGCTGGCGGTGGCGCCCTCACGCATCAAGTCCCCCATCTCGCCCTTTACCCCCCGCGCCCTGAGCAGTCGAGGTGTAGAGCGGCAGATCCGCGCCTTTGTGCGCTGCGCGAGCCTGGCCCGCGAGGCGGGCTATGACGGCGTGGAGATCATGGGCTCTGAGGGCTATTTCATCAACCAATTCTTGGCGGCGCACACCAACCAGCGCGATGACGAATGGGGCGGTGATTACAGCCACCGCATGCGCCTGCCGCTGGAGATCATGCAGCGCACTCGCGAGGCCGTCGGCAAAGATTTCATCATCATCTACCGCCTCTCCATGATCGACCTGGTGCCCGGTGGCTCCACCTGGGATGAGGTGGTGCAACTGGCCNGTGGCGCACTCGGCTCACTCAGGTCGGCGATGCCTTTGTGACCGTTCGTATTGAGGAAGAACCGCAAGCTGCGCAAGCTCGGGCCGAGGACTTCGCCAGCGACCCGCTGTTCGGAATGTGGCGAGACCGTGAGGACATGGCCGACGTGACCGACTATGTGCGCCAGCTGCGCGCCCCGCGCTTCAATGACGACGGCACCAGGCGCAGCGGCTGATGTCCATGCTGATCGACTCTGACGTGCTGGTGTGGCTCACTCGCGGTCACGTCGGTGCGGCCAAGCGGCTGCATGCCATCAAGCACTGGCGCATCTCGGCGGTGACCTATATGGAGCTGGCCCAGGGCTGCCGAGACAAGGCCGAGCTCGCACGACTAAAGAAGGGGCTTGCGGCGCGCAGCACCGAGATCGTGCCGCTCACACCGGTCATCAGCGATTGCGCAGCCGACCTCATCGACCGTCTAGCGCTGTCGCATGGCATGCGTCTGGCCGATGCGCTCATCGGTGCCACCGCCATGGTCAATATGGACACCCTCATCACAGCCAACGTCAAGCACTTCGGCACTATCGACGGGCTCAACGTCGAGGCCTTTGAGCCTTGATCCGCCTGCAACACCATCGGCCAACAGACCTGAGCCCCGCTCAAGAAAATCTGCAACGCCATTCGCGAGCCCATTTCCCCACCCGATCCGCCCAAGCGACCTACCGGGTTTTCCAAGCCTGAGGACAAGGCAAGAAGACCTTCGGCCGAGAGCCGCTGCGCGAACTACAAGCACCACTGGAAGCCAGCGGCGTGCGGGTGCACATCATCGGCGGTGCCAAAGAGGCGGGCGAGTTGGATGCCAAGCGAGCGATTGACCAGGGCGTGCGGCTCGGGGTGGCGCTGTAAAGCCCACAAACGCACACATTCAGTGCGTTAGCATTGCAGCCACGACCACTCAACGCCACAACGGCTCTCGGCATGTTTGCAAACCTTCTCAAGCGCCCCCTCCACAGCAATGCACTCCTGGCCGGGCTCCTGCTGAGTGCGGTGGGTTCTGTTCAAGCCCAAGACGGTGCCGATATCCCGGTGCAATACAGCTTGCTGTTGCTCGCCACGGTGCCCAATGAATGCAGCGCTGTAGGCCCCAACAGCCCTTACGTTGTCAGCCCTAACGGGCGGTTCTTGGTCGGTTCAGTTTTAGAGGATCGCAACGGCACCTCCTGCGGAAAAGTTCGCAGCACCCTGCGCATGCGCTCGCCAGAGCCTGACCGCGTGAAGAACTTCAAGCAAGTGAAGGACCTCCAAAAGTGGGTACACGGCGTCAGCAGCGATGGGCGCAGTGCGGGCTCAATCGTTGGATTCAGCACCCAGGCTTTTGTAACCGGCCCTCAGGGGAGCGGTGAATACCCTGTGGTAGTGGGTGACAGCATTGCGGCCAAGGCAAATGCCGTTAATCGGCAAGGTGTGGTGGCCGGCAGCTATCGGCAATCCTTTGGGACGACTCGCGCCTTTGTAGCCGACCCCAGCAGCGCCTATGTGGCCCGCGACTTGGGCACCTTGGGTGGCCAGGAGTCTTGGGCCTGGGGCATCAATGAGCGCGGCCAAGTCGTGGGCTCTTCCCTGCCGAGTATCGACTCTTTCAAGCCACATGCTTTTCTCTTTGACCCTAGCAGCCAATCCCTCATGGACTTGGGCAGTATCGGGCCGTATGGAAGTGTGGCTTATGCCGTCAATAAAACTGGCCAAGTCGCCGGCAACGGCTATTTTGACCCCACCCTCACTGCGGTCGTTAAAGGCTTCATCACCGAAGACAACGGCCAAAACCCCCGTTGGATTGAACCCCTTCCCGGCACCAGTGGAACTTCAGTCAGCGGCATCAATATCCATGGGCAGGTGGTCGGGCTGGGTTGGGTGAAACTGGGCCTCAACAGCGAGCCGCGTGCCATCGTGACGGGGCGCAACGGTGTAGGCACCTATAACCTGGATGAGCTGGTCCAACTCCCTGCGGGATTGCACCTGCGGTTTGCCAGCAGCATCAGCGATCACGGCGACATCGTGGCCTTTGCCTCAGATTCCGCTGGTGCTAATGGGCATTGGTTTTTGCTGTGCAAGGCCGCCAACTGCCAACCCTGAGCCCACCGAGAGCCGCTGGGCGGCTATGCTTGCGGGGTTTTCCGTCTGGAAGATCAGGGAGCAGCGATGGGATTGACGATTTACCTCGCCGGTTTTGACGTGTTTCGCCTGGACGCACGCGCGCACGGCGAACGGCTTAAAGCCCTGTGTGCCCAGCATGGCCACCGAGGCCTCTACCCCTTGGACAATGAGCTACCCGCAGGCTTAAGACGCTCAGAGGCCGCGCAGTGGATTTACCGCGCCAACATTGAGTTGATCACCCAAGCGGATGCGGTGGTGGCCAACCTGAACAATTTTCGAGGCCTGGAGCCCGACTCGGGCACGGCCTTCGAAGTGGGCTATGCCGTTGCCTTGGGCAAACCCGTATGGGGCTATCTGGAGGACCACAGGCCTTTGCACCAACAGGTGCTGTGCACAGAGGCCGCAAAAGGCCACTACGTGGATGCCAAGCAGCTCACGGTCGAAAACTTTGGCCTGCCCCGCAACTTGATGTTGGCCTGCTCTGTGCAAGGGCTGGGCCTGGGCTTGGAAGACTGTTTGGCGATCATGTCTGGTCGGTAAATGCCGGAGGTTTGCTCCATGTCCGGGCTGAGCTGCGATAGATTGAAGACCCCGCAACCACCGAGGCCTCTGGCTTCTCCTCCATGCCCGACCCCAAATCCGGCCGCTCTACCGCAAAACCCCTGAGCAAAGCCCTCAGCGGCCTGAAACGCACCGGCCAAGTGCTCAAGCAACTCAGCCCACATGTGGTTCCGCCGCAGGAGGCTGCGGCGACCTTCAAGGAACGACGCGTGGCGCGTCGGCAACCTAGCGGGCTGAGCCTGACTTTGGCTGACCATATTGACGGCCTGAATGGCGAACTATGGGACCGATTGGCGCATCAAACCCTGTTTCTCAGCCGCGACTACTTGCGCGTGCTTGAAGCCCATGCCCCCAGCAACCTGACTCCACGCTACGCCCTGGTCTTGCACGCTGGCGAGCCCGTTGCCATCATGCTCTTTCAGCGGCTGACGGTGGATGGCGAACGCCTGCGCAAGCCGGGTCGCCAAGGCTTGCTGAGCAAACCATTGGAGCGGCTGGAAGAGCACCTTTTGGTGTGCGGCAATGTATTGGTGTGGGGGCCCAGAGGCCTGGCCTTTGCACCCGATGCCGACGAAGCAACCTTGTGGCACGCTGTGGGCGAGGCTTTGTACCGACTGCGCCGTGCTGACAAGCTGCTGGGCGAGTCCGACCTCGCCATGATCAAAGACTTCTCTGGCGACAGCGATGCCGCCCCCAAGGCGCTGCGTCTACTGGGCTATCGGCACGTGGACACCGAGCCCGACATGGTGCTGCAGGTGCGCGCCGACTGGCGCAGCTTTGACGACTACCTTGGCAGCCTCACCAGTAGCTACCGCAGTGGCGCAAAAAAGTTGCTCAAAGACTGTGCGGCGGCAGGCATTCAGTTGCGTGACATCTCTGCGCAGGAGATGAAGGCTCGGCAGGACGAGCTGCACGGCTTGTACCGCCAGGTGCACGAAGCTCAGGGCCTGCGCCTCGCCACCTTGCAGCCCAGCTACTTGCCAGCGATGGCGCAGGCCTTGGGTCCACGCTTTGCATGCCGCGTCGCTGAGCGCGACGGCCGGCTGCAGGGCTTCGTCACCGCGGTGCATGACGGCGACACCACATTGGGCTACTACGTGGGCTATGACCGGGCCACCAACGCCGAAGCACCGGTCTATCTGACATTGCTGCAAAGCACGGTCGAAGACGCCATCTGCTTTGGCAGCTCCCGCCTCTCGCTAGGCCGCACCGCCTTGGAACCCAAGGCCAAAATGGGCTGTCAACCGGTACCGCTGGCCTGCGGTGTGCGGCATCGCGTGTCCGCATTGAACTGGCTGGTCAGCGCTTTGACCAAAACCGCCACCCACGAGGAGCCGCCGCAACGCAGCCCCTTCAAGGTGGACAAAAGCGCCTCAACCCCGACTTAGCCCACCCACTTGCGGGCGTTGCGGAACATCCGCATCCACGGGCTCTGCGCCGAGATATCGCCGCTGGTCCAGCTCATCAGCACGTTACGGAAGACTCGCTCGGGGTGCGGCATCATCACCGTGAAGCGGCCATCGGCGGTGGTCACGCTAGTCAGGCCATCGGGGCTGCCGTTGGGGTTAAGCGGGTAGGTCTCGGTGGGCTGGCCGTGGCCGTCCACAAAACGCATGGCGCGCGCTACGGCGGCGGCATCACCGCGCTGGCTGAAGTCTGCAAAGCCTTCGCCGTGCGCTACGGCAATGGGCAAGCGGCTGCCAGCCATGCCCTGGAAGAAGATGGACGGGCTCTCCAACACCTCGACCAGGCTCAGTCGGGCCTCGAACTGCTCGCTCTTGTTGCGGGTGAACTTGGGCCAGGCTTGCGCACCGGGGATCATGGGGCTGAGTGCTGCCATCATCTGGCAGCCATTGCAGATGCCCAATGCGAAGGTGTCTTGGCGGCCAAAGAAGGCTGCAAATTGCTCGGCCAGTGCCGGGTTGAACAGGATGGAGCGAGCCCAGCCTTCACCCGCACCCAGGGTGTCGCCATAGCTGAAGCCACCGCAAGCGACCACGCCGTGGAACTGGTCGAGCCTAGCGCGGCCAGCCTGCAAGTCGCTCATGTGCACGTCATAGGCTTCAAAGCCAGCTTGGTCAAACACATAGCTGGTTTCGACATGGCTGTTCACACCCTGCTCGCGCAGGATGGCCACCTTGGGCCGTGCTTTACCAATGAAGGGTGCGGCCACGTTGTCGGCAGCATCAAAACTCAGTGCCACCTGCAGGCCCGGCTGAGCGGCACCGGCCAGAGCGTGTTCGCTGTCGGCACAGGCTGGGTTGTCGCGCTGGCGGCTGATGCGCCAGCTGACCTCGTCCCACTGCTTGTGCAGCTCTTCCAGCGGGGCGCTGAACTGGGCTTTGGCGTCGCGCCAGACTTCAATGACGCGCTTGTCGTTGGCCTTGCCCACCACATGGCTGGCCTTGGCCAAGCCATGGGCACGCAGGGTGGCCAACACGGCGTCGCGGTCGGCCGTGCGCACTTGCAACAGCACGCCCAGCTCTTCATTAAACAGGGCTTTGAGGGTCAGCTCTTCACGGCGGCCGCTGGTCTGGCTGGCCCAGTTCTTGGCATCCCCCGTGTCGGCACGGCTGTCGCTGATGCCGTCGCCTTCAGTGACGAGCATGTCGACGTTCAGGCTCACGCCGCGCTGGCCGGCAAAGGCCATCTCACACGCCGCCGCCCACAGGCCGCCATCCGAGCGGTCGTGATAGGCCAGCAGCTTGCCCTCGGCGCGCAAGGCATTCACCGCCTTGACCACTGACTTCAGCAATTCAGCGTCGTCAAGGTCGGGGACTTGGTGGCCAAACTGCTGCAGGGTCTGCGCCAAGATGGAGCCCCCCATGCGCGCTTGGCCTTGGCCCAGGTCCACCAGGATCAGCGTGGTGTCGCCGTCTTGCAATTGCGGGGTCAAGGTGCCGCGCACGTCGTCCAGGGTGACGAAGGCCGAGACGATGAGCGAGACCGGCGCCACCACCTGCTTGGTGTGGCCCTCTTCTTGCCAGCGGGTGCGCATAGACAAGCTGTCTTTGCCCACGGGGATGCCGATGCCCAACTGCGGGCACAACGCCATGCCCACCGCCTTCACGGTCTCGTACAGCGCGGCGTCTTCGCCGGGCTCGCCGCAGGCCGCCATCCAGTTGGCGCTGAGCTTGACCCGGCTCAGCTCCATGGGCGCGGCCAGCAGGTTGGTGATGGCCTCGGCCACCGCCATGCGGCCCGAGGCCGGGGCGTCCAGGCTGGCCAGCGGCGTGCGCTCGCCCATGCTCATGGCCTCGCCACGGAAGCCGGCATAGTCGGCCAAGGTCACAGCGCAATCCGCCACCGGCACTTGCCAGGGGCCGACCATTTGGTCGCGGTGGTTCATGCCACCCACGGTGCGGTCGCCAATGCTGATCAGAAAACGCTTGGAGGCCACAGTGGGGTGGCGCAGCACGTTGCGGCAGGCATCGGCCAGGGCCACGCCATCGAGCTTCAGGGCAGGCAAGCTGCGCTGCACGCTTTTCACGTCTCGGTGCATCTTGGGCGGCTTGCCCAACAGCACGTCCATGGGCATGTCGATGATGCGCTCGCCGCCGGGGCCATTTTCGAGGATCAGCTCTTTGTCATCGGTGGCCACACCGACGATGGCAAAGGGGCAGCGCTCACGCTCGCACATCTGCTCAAACAGGGGCAGCAGGTCGGGGTTGACGGCCAGGGTGTAGCGCTCCTGGCTCTCGTTGCACCAGATCTCCTTGGGCGCCAGGCCCGTTTCTTCCAGGGGCACTTTGCGCAGGTCAAAGCGCGCGCCCTTGCCGGCCCCGTCCACCAGCTCGGGGAAGGCGTTGGAGATGCCACCCGCACCCACGTCATGAATGGCCATGATGGGATTACTGTCGCCCAAGGCCCAGCAGTGGTTGATGACCTCTTGGGCCCGACGCTCAATTTCAGGGTTACCGCGCTGCACGCTGTCAAAGTCCAACGAGGCCGTGTTGGTGCCCGCTGCCATTGAACTGGCAGCCCCGCCGCCCATGCCAATGCGCATGCCGGGGCCGCCCAACTGAACGAGCAAAGTGCCCGCGCCAAAGTGCAGCTTTCGGGTTTGACTGGCACTGATGCTGCCCAAACCACCGGCGATCATGATGGGCTTGTGATAACCACGGCGAATGGCGTTCTGGCTGCCGTCGGCGCCCTCACCCACGGTTTGTTCAAACACCCGAAAGTAGCCGGCCAAGTTAGGGCGGCCAAATTCGTTGTTGAAGGCTGCGCCACCCAGCGGACCTTCGGTCATGATTTGCAAGGGGCTGGCAATGTGCTCGGGCTTGCCGTAAGGCTGGGTTTCCCAGGGCTCGTTGGTGCCGGGCAGGTTCAAGTTGCTGACAGTGAAGCCCGTCAGGCCCACCTTGGGGCGCGAGCCCCGGCCAGTGGCGCCCTCGTCGCGGATCTCACCGCCCGCACCGGTGGAAGCCCCAGGAAAGGGCGAAATGGCCGTGGGGTGGTTGTGCGTTTCCACCTTCATCAGCACATGGGTCAGCTCTTCACGCGGGCCGTAGGCCGGGGCATTGGTAAAGCCTTGGGGCAGCCAGCGCTGCACCACGCCGCCCTCCATCACCGAGGCGTTGTCGCTGTAGGCCACCACAGTGTGCTGGGGGCTGAGCTTCTCAGTGTTGCGGATCATGCCGAACATGGACAGCGGCTGCTTTTCGCCGTCAATGCTGAACTCGGCATTGAAGATCTTGTGGCGGCAGTGCTCGGAGTTGGCCTGGGCGAACATCATCAACTCCACATCGGTGGGGTTGCGCTTCAGGCCGGTGAAGGCCTTTTCCAGGTAGTCAATCTCGTCGTCAGACAGGGCCAAGCCAAACTCGTTGTTGGCTTGCTCCAGGGCTTTGCGGCCCAGGCCCAGCACATCAACATGGGCCATGGGCTCAGCCGTTTTGGCGTCAAACAGGTGGACGGCGGCTTCGCGCTCAAAGGCCACGTTCTCCGTCATGCGGTCGTGCAGGGCCAGGGCGCAGGCCTTCAGCTCGTCGGCGCTCAAGGCCTTGCTGGCACCGGTTAAGCCTGCGATCAGGCCGTCTTTAAGGTGCAATCGGTACTCAGTGACGCGCTCCACGCGGTGCAGCGGCAGCCCGCAGTTGTGGGCGATGTCGGTGGCTTTAGAGGCCCAGGGGGAGACGGTGCCCAAACGGGGCATCACCACCACCAAAGCACCCTCATGGACTTGGGCCGCGTCGCCGTAGTTCAGCAACTGGCTGAGCTTGGCTTGGTCGTGATCAGCCAGCGGCGCGTCCGTCCAGACCCAATGCACGTGGCGGGCGCTCACGCCCGTGATGCGCGGGCAAGCCGCCTGCAACACGGGGAGCAGCGCGGCGGCGCGGAAGGCGGACAGGGCGTTGCCGCCCTCAAAGTGCATCAGGTGCTTGGCAGCTGTAGACATGGATTCCCGTCGAGGTGGCGGCGGTGGACGGCGCGCTGGTGGCGCTCAAGGAGTGGGTTTGTCCCCGCCCTGTGCGGGGTGACGCCCGTGAAAACCCGCGATTTTAGCGGCCCGTGGATAATCTCGGCATGACGATCACCATCAAAAGTGCCGCCGACATTGAAGGCATGCGCGTTGCCGGTAGGCTGACCTCGGAAGTTCTGGACATGCTCGTCGAGCATGTGAAGCCCGGCGTCACCACGGATCAACTGGACAAAATTTGCCACGACTACATCGTCTATGAGCAAAAGGCTATTCCAGCGCCGCTGAACTACGCGCCCAACGGCTACAAGCCCTACCCCAAGTCGATTTGCGCGTCCATCAACCACCAGGTCTGCCACGGCATCCCGAATGACCGGCCCCTGAAAAACGGCGACATCGTCAATTTGGACATCACCGTCATCAAGGATGGCTGGCACGGTGACTCCTCGCGCATGTTCATCGTGGGCGAAGGCTCCATCGCCGCCAAGCGCCTGTGCGCCATCACCTATGACGCTATGTGGAAGGGCATTCAAAAGGTCAAGCCGGGCGCGCGCCTGGGCGACATCGGCCATGCCATCCAGACCTTTGCCGAGAACCAGGGCTTCTCCATCGTGCGCGAGTTCTGCGGCCATGGCATTGGGCGCGGCTTCCATGAGGAACCGCAGGTCATGCACTACGGCCGCCCCGGCACCATGGAAGAGTTGGTCCCCGGCATGGTGTTTACCATCGAGCCCATGATCAATGCGGGCCGCCGCGAGATCAAGGAGATGGGCGACGGCTGGACCATCGTCACCAAGGACCGTTCACTCTCCGCCCAGTGGGAGCACACCGTGGCCGTCACCGAGACCGGCTATGAGATTCTGACCATGTCTGCGGGCTGCCCCCCGCCCCCCGCCTTCATCACCGCTTGAGCATGCCCCTCGCCGCTGCCAGCCCCGTGCCCCTGGCTGAGCTGCGTCAGCAGTTCAAAGAGGGCAAACAGGCCTTGCTGGACAGCTTTGGCAGCGCTCGCCCTAGCGTCAGTGCGGCGGCGCGTTTGCTCAAGGCCCTGGCCAAGCATGTGGATGCCACGCTGCTGACGCTGTGGCGGCAATGCGGCCTCCCTGCTGGTGCGGCCTTGGTGGCAGTGGGCGGCTATGGGCGAGGTGAGCTGTTTCCCTATTCCGATGTGGACGTGCTCGTTCTCGTGCCTCAAGCCTTGGAGGGAGAGGCCCACAGCCTCACCCGCAGCGCGTTGTCTGACTTCATCACCGCCTGTTGGGACGTGGGCCTGGAGATCGGCTCCTCGGTGCGCACGGTTGAAGAGTGCCTGGCCGAGTCAGCATCGGACATCACCGTGCAGACCTCTCTGCTGGAGGCCCGGCTGATTGGTGGCTCGAGGGCCTTGTTCACCCGCATGAACCGCCAACAAAAAGCGGCGGTAGATGCCAATGCCTTTATGCGGGCCAAGACCTTGGAGATGCGACAGCGCCACACCAAGTATGAAGACACGCCCTACTCGCTGGAACCCAATAGCAAGGAGAGCCCGGGCGGCCTGCGCGACCTGCAAGTGGTGATGTGGGTGGCCAAGGCAGCAGGCTTGGGCGGAAGTTGGGCCGAGTTGGCCAGCAATGGCTTGCTCACTGCGTTTGAGGTCACCCAGTTGCAAAAGCACGAGGGGGCGCTCAAGCTCATTCGTGCCCGCCTGCACCTGGTGGCCAAGCGCCGCGAAGACCGGCTGGTGTTTGACCTGCAAACCGCCGTGGCCGAGAGCTTTGGCTATGAAGCCACCCGCAGCGAGCGGGCCTCAGAGGCCTTGATGCGCCGCTACTACTGGGCGGCCAAGGCCGTGACCCAGCTCAATCAAATCTTGATGTTGAACATCGAGGAGCGCGTCAGCCACTCTGAGGCCACGCCCATGCGGCCCATTAATGCGCGCTTCTTGGACAAAGCCGGGATGCTGGAGGTCACGCGAGATGACCTGTATGTGGACAACCCCCACGCCATTCTCGAAACCTTTTTGATCTACCAGCAAACGCCGGGCATCAAGGGCTTGTCTGCTCGCACGCTGCGGGCGCTCTATAACGCTAGACGCGTGATGAACGGCAAGTTCCGCCGTGACCCGCTGAACCGCGAAATGTTCATGGACATCTTGCGCCAACCCGAAGGCCAAACTCATGCCTTCAGGCTGATGAACCAGACCTCGGTGTTGGGCCGCTACCTTTGGGTGTTCCGCGGCATCGTCGGGCGCATGCAGCACGACCTGTTCCACGTCTACACGGTGGATCAGCACATCTTGATGGTGCTGCGCAATGTGCGGCGTTTCTTCATCCCCGAGCACGCGCACGAGTACCCGTTCTGCAGCCAATTGGCCGCTAACTGGGACAAGCCCTGGCTGCTCTACGTGGCCGCCCTCTTCCACGATGTGGCCAAGGGGCGCGGCGGTGACCATTCTGAATTGGGGGCCGAGGAAGTCCGGCGCTTTGCGCGCAGCCATGGCTTGAGCCGCGACGACACCGAGTTGGTGGCCTTTCTGGTCAGCCACCACCTGACCATGAGCCGTGTGGCGCAAAAGGAAGACCTCTCAGACCCGGAGGTCATCACCCGCTTTGCGGCGCAGATGAAAGATGCGCGTCACTTAACAGCGCTGTACCTGCTCACGGTGGCCGACATCCGTGGCACCAGCCCCCGGGTGTGGAATGCCTGGAAGGGACGCTTGCTGGAAGATCTCTACCGCTACACCCTGCGGGTGCTAGGGGGCTCGCCGCCCAACGCCGACGCAGAGATCGAAGCCCGTAAGCAAGAGGCCCAGCAGATTCTGGCGCTGCATGCCGCCCTGCCAGGCACCGAGCAGCCACTCTGGAAGACGCTGGATGTGAGCTACTTTGCCCGCCATGATGCAGCAGAGATTGCCTGGCATGCACGCGCACTGTGGCGACACCTGGAAACCACCATCCCGGTAGTCAGCGCGCGCCCCTCACCCATTGGCGAGGGCCTGCAAGTGCTGGTGTTCGCCCCTGATCAGCCTGACCTCTTCGCCCGCTTGTGCGGCTACTTTGACGGCGCAGGCTTCTCCATCCAAGGTGCGAAAGTTCACACCACGCAAGCGGGCTATGCACTGGACACCTTCCAAGTGGTGAGTGCTGCCGACCCGCACCAAGGCGTGGCCGCCTATCGGGACATGATCTCGCTGGTCGAGACGCAGATGCAGCAGGCCTTGCGGTCGGAGAGCCCGCTGCGCGAACCCGGCCGAGGACGTGTATCTCGCCGCGTGAAGTCTTTTCCGGTCACGCCGCGGGTGTCGCTGCGGCCTGACGAGAAGGCCCAGCGTTGGGTGCTCAGCGTCAGTGCCAGCGACCGCTCAGGCCTGCTCTATGCCATTGCGCGTGTGCTGGGCGCGCACGAGGTCAACATCCAGTTGGCCAAGGTCTCGACCTTGGGCGAGCGCGTGGAGGACACCTTCTTGGTCAGCGGCCAAGCCTTGCAACATGCCAAGCATCAGTTGCAGGTGGAGTCGGAATTGCTTGACGCCGTGGCCTGAGCGCCAAGCCAGAGGGTGCATTCCCCCCGGAACACCCTCTGTCTGCACAGCAGCAGTCTGAGGCATCATTGAAGCCATGGCTGAACTTGCTCAAGATCAAGTTCAAGCACTCCCCAAGATGTCAGGATATCGCCCCATGAAGATGGCCGAAAAGGCGCTGCAGGAAAGCCGCAGCTTTGGTGTTCGTCGCATCCCCGTGTTGAGACCACTGGGATGGCTGGCCCGTGGCTGGAAAGACTTGATGACCGCGCCCGTGCCCGGTCTCCTGCATGGCCTAGCGTTTGCTGGTGGGGCCGTTCTGGCCATTTACATCGCAGGCCAAAAGTTCTGGCTGCTGGTGGGTATGTTCTCAGCGTTTCTAATCGTCGCCCCCATCTTGGCCACGGGGCTGTACCAAGTGAGTCGGCGCATCGCCCAGGGCGAAGCACCCGGCATTGAAACCTCCATGGCCACCTGGAAACCGAGAGACGGCCGATTGGTGGTCTTTGGCGTGCTCCTGGGGCTCACGGGTTTTGGCTGGATGGTGACCTCCGCTTCCTTGATCATCGGCTTTGCGGGTGCGCCCGTGAACACGCCCCTGGACTTTCTGAAGGTCGTGGTGCTGGCACCCCACGGTCATTTGTTTGAAGCTTGGTTGGGCCTGGGCGCGCTGTTGGCCGCCCCGGTGTTTGCGTCCACTGTGGTGGCTATTCCGCTGCTGCTGGACCGCCACATTGGCATCTTGGGTGCCATTTTCACCAGTTGGCGGGTGGTGATGGAGCACCCTGCCCCGTTCGCTTTATGGGCCGCTTTGTTGATGGGCATGACCTTGTTAGGCATGGTCACGGTGGTGGGGCTGATTGTCATCGTGCCCTGGCTGGCCCATGCCAGCTGGCATGTCTACCGCGACACGGTGGACACCTCGGGGCTCTCGGAGCGTTCTTAATGTTCGGCTATTCCGAAGAACAGATTGCATGGTTCGGCCTGACCTTTGGGGTCACGGCCTTCATGCTGTACATGGTCTTCATCATCTTGCAGTTGGCGCGTGAGTCTCGCGCCGGACGTTTCGGCACCTTTGTGCTCTTGCTGGGCTTGGGCGTCGGTTTGCTGGGTTTCGCCGCCAAAGGCCTGATCAAGTTCTTCATGGCGGGCATCGTCGAGTAAGCACCGGAGGCCGACTGCTACATGGCGTTCTTGCTGCCTACGTGCTCCAAAGAAAAAGGCCGACTCGCGTCGGCCTTTTTTGTCCCCTGACGAGAGCCCCCTCTCGTCAGGGGGCTGGGGGAGCTCGATGAACCCCGAGGGGATGAGCGCCCTGGCGCTCATCCCATGTGCAGGCCGCCGTTGCAGGAGAAGTCGGCACCGGTGGTGAAGCCGGAATCCGGGCCTGCCAGCCAAGCCACGATGGAGCCGATTTCTTCAGGCGTGCCCAAGCGCTTCACGGGGATGGTCGCAACGATCTTTTCCAGCACTTCAGGCTTGATGGCGCGGACCATGTCGGTGCCGATATAGCCGGGGCTCACGGTGTTGACCGTCACGCCCTTGGAAGCCATTTCTTGCGCCAGCGCCATGGTGAAGCCGTGCATACCGGCCTTGGCCGCCGAGTAGTTGGTTTGACCGGCTTGGCCCTTTTCACCGTTGACCGACGAGATCTGGATGATGCGACCGAAGCCACGCTCCACCATGTCGGGCACGACTTGCTTGGTCACGTTGAACATGGAGTTCAGGTTGGTGTCGATCACCGCATGCCAGTCGTCCGGAGTCATCTTCAAGAACATACGGTCCTTGGTGATGCCGGCGTTGTTCACCAACACGTCGATGGGACCATGCTCTTCCTTGGCCTTGGAGAAAGCCGCGACGGTGGAATCCCAGTCGCCCACATTGCCCACAGAGGCGTAGAAGGTGAAGCCCAGAGCCTTTTGCTCGTCCAGCCACTTGGTGTAGTCGCGGCTTGGGCCACAACCTGCGATCACGGTAAAGCCTTCTTTGTGAAGACGCTGGCAGATCGCGGTTCCGATACCACCCATGCCACCCGTGACGTACGCTACTTTCTTGCTCATTGCTTTGCTCCTGTTTTGATGCAATCGAGAGTCGATGGCTTGATGATGGCCCTTCGACTCCCTGTGTTTGTTCAGTAAATACCCGCTGATCAGCGCTCGATGGTCAGCGCCACACCCATACCCCCACCGATGCACAGCGAGGCGATACCGCGCTTGGCATCACGGCGCTGCATTTCGTGCAGCAGCGTCACCAAGATGCGGCAGCCCGACGCGCCGATGGGGTGGCCAATGGCGATCGCGCCGCCATTGACGTTGACCTTGCTCGTGTCCCAGCCCATTTCTTGGTGCACGGCGCACGCCTGTGCCGCAAAGGCTTCGTTGATTTCCAGCAGGTCGAGGTCTGCCGCCTTCCAGCCCGCGCGCTCCAGCGCCTTGCGGGCCGCAGGCACCGGGCCCATCCCCATGATGGCGGGGTCCAGGCCCGAAGAAGCGTAGCTGGCAATACGACCCAGGGGCTTCAGGCCCAGGGCGGCTGCCTTGGCGGCACTCATCAGCATGACACCGGCAGCGCCGTCGTTGATGCCCGACGCATTGCCTGCGGTCACCGAGCCAGCCTTGTCAAAGGCAGGGCGCAGGCCAGCCAGCGCTTCGGCGTTCGACTTGCGGTTCAGGAACTCATCGGTGTTGAACACCAATGCGTCGCCCTTTTTCTGGGGGATGAGCACGTCAACGATTTCGTCCTTGAACTTGCCTGCATCTTGGGCGGCAGCCGCCTTTTGCTGCGAAGCCAGCGCCAAGGCGTCCTGCATCTCGCGGGTGATGCCGTACTGCTTGGCCACGTTCTCGGCGGTGATGCCCATGTGGTACTGGTTGTACACGTCCCACAGGCCGTCATTGATCATGGTGTCGACCAGCTTCCAGTCGCCCATGCGCGCGCCGTTGCGGCTGTTGGGCAGCACATGGGGCGAAGCGCTCATGTTCTCTTGGCCGCCGGCGATGACGATCTCGCTGTCACCGTCACGAATGGCTTGAGCGCCCAGCATCACGGCCTTCAGGCCAGAGCCGCAGACCTTGTTGATGGTCATGGCGGGCACGCCCTGGGGGAAGCCTGCCTTGATGACCGATTGGCGTGCTGGGTTCTGACCGCTGCCTGCGGTCAAGACCTGGCCCAGGATCACTTCGCCGATTTGCTCACCGCTCAGGCCCGAACGTGCCAGCAAACCCTTGAGCACAGTCGCACCCAACTCAGGGGCTGACACACCGGCCAGCGACCCACCAAACTTACCCACCGCAGTACGGGCTGCGGCCACGATGACGATGTCAGTCATGTCTTGTCTCCTATCGAATGGACAAACTTGCAATAACAGGGCTCATGCTGCCAAACCAGACATGCACCCTGGCGAGCCCGCCACTAGGGGCTCGGCTGAAACTCAGGCCTTGGCCTTGACGTAACGGCCGGGCGCTGGCTCGATGGCCTTGTACTTCCGGCTGCCGGGGGTCTTGGGTGCGGCAATCATCTTGCCAGCATGGCCGCCCAACCATTGCGCCCAATCTGGCCACCAACTGCCCGCCACCGACTCAGCCCCTTCAAGCCAGTCGTCGGCCTTGGCCGGCAGTTTGTCATTGGTCCAGTAGTTGCGCTTGCCGGCCTTGGGCGGGTTGATCACACCGGCAATGTGGCCCGAAGCACCCAGGATGAAGCGCTTCTTGCCCTTGAACACGCCGGTGGACGCATACGCGCCTTGCCAGGGCACGATGTGGTCTTCGCGCGAGGCATAGAGATAGACCGGTGCTTTGATGGCCCCGAGGTCGAGCTTCTCGCCGCAGACCGTCAACTTGCCCGGCACCTTCAGCTTGTTTTCCAGATAGGTGTTGCGCAGGTACCAGCAGTACATGGGCCCGGGCAGGTTGGTGGAGTCACCGTTCCAATAGAGCAGGTCAAAAGGCGGTGGGGTTTCGCCCTTCAGGTAGTTGCCGACCACGTAGTTCCACACCAGATCATTCGGGCGCAGGAAGCTAAAGGTGGAGGCCAACTCTTGGCCCTTGAGCAGGCCTGGCCCCTTGGGGGATTGGGCACCAATCGTCATCTCGCGCAACTGCACGGCAGGCTCGTCGACAAAGATGTCGAGGATGCCGGTGTCGGAGAAATCCACAAAGGTGGTCAGCAAAGTGACGGAAGCGGCGGGGTGCTCGCCCCGTGCGGCCAACACGCCCAAGGCGGTGGACAAAATCGTGCCACCGACGCAAAAGCCCAGCGTATTGAGTGTGGAGGCACCGGTGATGTCCTTGACCACGTCGATGGCAGCAATGGGGCCTTGCTCGATGTAGTCGTCCCAGGTCAGGTGGGCACAGGATTCGTCGGCATTGCGCCAGCTCACCACAAACATGCGATGGCCCTGTTCAACCGTGTAGCGGATCAGAGAATTGGCCGGCTGAAGATCAAGGATGTAGTACTTGTTGATGCAGGGTGGCACAAAGAGCATGGGCCTTTCATGCACTTTGGCCGTCAGCGGCTTGTACTCGATGAGCTGGAACAGCTCGTTCTCGAACACCACCGTGCCTTCGGTGGTGGCCACGTTGCGGCCCACTTCAAACACGCTTTCATCGGTTTGCGAAACATGGCCCTGCTGCACGTCATGCCACAGGTGTTGCAGGCCTTGGCTGATGCTCTCGCCCTTGGTCTCCAAGGCTTTGCGCTGGGCCTCCGGGTTCAGAGCCAGAAAGTTGCTGGGGCTGACGGCGTCCACCCACTGCTGCACGGCGAACCGCACGCGGGCCTTGGTCTTTTCGTCGCCTTGAATCTGCTCGGCCATTTGCATCATGGTGCGGGCATTGAGCAGATACATCTGGGCGGTGTAGGCGGCGGCAGGGTTGTCGGCCCAGTCTTTGGCGGCAAAGCGGCGGTCGGCCGGCGGCGTCAGGCCACTCGCCCCTTGGCCTGACAGGCCTTTGAGCGACTCATTCCACAAGGCCGTCGCCTGCTGGAGGTAGTCTGACTGGACCGAGGACATGGCCTGCGGCGGCAGGCTCACGTCACTCATGGACTTCCAGATCTGTGTCAGCGCCGCACCAAAGGCCTCGGCGCCAGGCTGCCCTTGGGTGCCCGTGGTCCCCGAGGACCCTGTCGTCTTTTTGCTCATGTCTTTGTCTCCTTGCGGCCATGGCCGCGATGTCTGTGTACCGTGGGGAACACCAGCCTCTAACATCCGGTGCAGGCGCGCTCATACATGAACGAAACCAACACCCGAAACTTGCGCTTGCGGGCTTCCCACTTTGTACGTTCGCAAGCTTACCTCATGATGACTCTAATTTCCATTAAGTGATACTGCGTATCACCATTTGAAATATGTACATTGTTGCCATCGCTTGGATGTTTGTGGTCGTGCTGATGGCGGCGGCCGAGGCCACCTCGCCCCAGGGCACCCTGTTGGGGGCTTTTTTTACCTTGCTGCTGTATGGCGTCTTGCCACTGGGGCTGCTGCTGTACATCCTGGGCACCCCGTTGCGCCGACAGCGCCGCGCTGAACAAGAAGCCCAGGCCTTCACAGAGCCACTGTCAACGCCGCCAGACAGCCGCAGCGTGTCGGCCGGTGACACGGTCTCGCCGGAAGGAAAAAAACCTTGAGGGCTCGCTATGGGTACACCAGCCCCCGCCGCTGATGTGACGCACGCCTGACTGCTGTAGCCGCCATCGCGCCAAGCCCGCCAGGTCAGCCCACCATTTGCCCGCCACCACCCCTGGCTGAAAGAACCCGCTAGCCGCCGCACCAAAGGCCTGGCGCACCTCGTCGCCCACTTCAAACGCCGCAGGCCCAATGCAGGCCCCCAGCCAGGCATGAATCTCGGCAGGTGGGGTCGAAGTCGCCTCACACAGGGCAGCCAGGGTGTTTTCAAGCACGCCAGCGGCCAGCCCTCGCCAACCGGCATGAGCGGCACCGACCCCGCGACCATCGGCACAAGAAAACAACAAGTTAGCAAAGACACGCATCACATGGGGAACATGCTCTGTTCGGCACTCAAAACGTTGCGCATTGAAGATTTGCGGCACCAAGATGCAGTCGGCCAAGCCAGGGGCTTCACCATGACAGAAGGTACTGGGCTGGGCGGCCAGTTGGCGCTCCACCGTCTCTAGGCCCGACTCCACCCAATGGCGATACCAGCGGTCTTTGTCGTCTTCCGACACACCCATGCTTTGAGTCAGGTAGCGCAGCACCCGCAGGTTGTTGAGCGGATGAATCTCACAGGCAATGTCCAAAGCCAAGGCTCTGACACGCGCTCGCCCCAGCGGGTCAGCGGGCAGCAGCGCGGGCGTGGGGTGGGTCTCGTCCAGGTACTCCAAGATGGCCAAGGACTGGTGGATCAGGCTCTCTTCGTCCTTGAGCAATGGCACCAAGCGGGCCACAGAGACAGCAGCAAAGGCCTCAGCGGTCTGCTCATTGCGCACCAAGTGAACAGGCTTGTAGTCAAACCTGAGGCCTTTCAGGGCCAGGCCGATTCGAACCCGGTATGAAGCCGATGATCGAAAGTAATTGAACAATTCCACAGTGAAGCTCCAGCGATATGAATTTGCCCGTGCGGATCACCAATGAATGCGACATCCATGGCAGTAATCTCACACTCGCGGCTATGACGGTCGATCATGCCATGCACGGGCGCTACACTCATACCTCCATGTTGGCACGACGCCCTATCAAGCATTGCCGCGAATGCGGCACCGCCGTTCAATACCTGATCCCCACCGACGATTCTCGTCAGCGGGCGGTATGCCCCGCTTGCTCCACCATTCATTACGAAAATCCTCTGAATGTGGTGGGAACCATCCCCGTCTGGCAAGACCAGGTGCTGCTCTGCCGCCGGGCGATTGAACCCCGGCATGGGCTCTGGACTTTGCCGGCGGGCTTTATGGAGTTGGACGAAACCACCGCCCAGGGTGCGGCACGAGAAACCGACGAAGAAGCTGGGATTCGTTTCGAGCTAGAAACCCTGTTTTCTGTGCTGAATGTGGCGCGGGTGGGCCAAGTCCACTTCTTTTATCGTGCCCGAATGTTGGATACCCAGATGAACCCAGGGCCAGAAACCCTCGAAGCCCGTCTGTTTCACGAACATGAAATTCCTTGGGACGAATTGGCGTTCCGAACCGTGAAGGAAACCCTGAGCCTCTTCTTTGAGGACCGCCGCCAGGGTCAATTCGTGGTGCATTGCGCCGATATCGCCTGAATCGAACTCTTAAAACTTGGGGCCGCTGACGCGGTACTGGCTACTCAATGACTGATCCTCGCTCAATGCCACCCTCCGGCAGCGCCGCGGCGCTGCCCGCGCACGCTGCGCCTGGTGCACCAAGCCCCCAAACCCCTGCGGCCACAGCGCCGACCCACGACACCCAAGCTGCCGCCGCAACCACGCCCAGGCTCGCCCCTCAAGACCGCATGCGCGAGGACTTGCTGCGTTCCGACCCCCTGCTGGACTGTTTGGTTGAGGCTTGCAAGCTACACGGGCACAGTGCGACTCGCGCGTCACTGTCTGCCGGCTTGCCCTTGGCCGATGGCCGTCTGCCTCTGGATATGGCCGAACGCGCCGCCGCGCGCGCCGGGATGTACACCAAGTTGGAGCGCCGCCCCCTTGAGGAGATTGACCGCGCGGCACTCCCCGTCATCTTGCTGCTGAAAAATAACAATGCTTGCCTGCTCTTGGGCTGGGATGGCGATAAAGCGCGCCTGCTTCTGCCTGAAACCGGCCAGGGCACTGTGACACTGAGCAAGGCCGAACTCCTTGAACGCAGCATTGGCCTCGTGCTTTATGTGCGGCCACATTTTCGTTTTGATGGACGCTCCGCAGAGGTCCGCCCTCCCCGAGAAGGCCACTGGTTTTGGGGTGCGCTTCTGTCACAGCGCTTTGTCTACAAAGACATTCTGTGGGCGGCTGGGTTGATCAACCTCTTCGCCATTGCCACGCCATTGTTCTCCATGAACGTCTATGACCGGGTGGTGCCCAACCATGCGGTCGAGACTTTGTGGGCCTTGGCAGTGGGTGTGCTGCTCATCATGCTGGCGGACTTGGTCATGCGCAAATTGCGCAGCCGGTTTGTGGACGAAGCCAGCGCGCGCATTGATGTACAGATATCAGCCACGCTGATGGAGCGGGTGCTGGGCATGAAACTGGAAAACCGCCCCGCCTCGGTGGGCTCGTTTGCCAGCAATTTGCGGGGCTTTGAGCAAGTCCGCGACCTGATTGCCTCAACCACTGTGACGGCTCTGGTGGACCTGCCGTTTGCGCTGCTGTTCTTGATGGTGATCATTTTGATCTCCCCGTGGCTGGCCCTGCCCACCATCTTGGGGTTTGTGGCCATCTTGGTGGCCGGTTGGCTGATTCAAGACAAGCTTCACGCGCTTGCCGAAACAACCTACCGGGCCTCTGCCGCCCGCAATGCCACGCTGATCGAAAGCCTGTCAGGCATAGAGACCATCAAGACTCAAGGCGCAGAAGGCGTGATCCAAGCCCGCTGGGAGCGTGCCAACGTCTTTTTGGCCAATACCAATGTGAAGATGCGCTCGCTCTCCTCAGGTGCCACTTACATGACCAACTTCATCGTTCAGTTGGTGAGCGTGGTCAATGTGGTGGGCGGTGTCTACCTGATCAGCGAACGCATGCTGACCATGGGCGGCCTGATCGCTGTGGGCATGTTGGCGGGCCGCGCGCTCATGCCTGCGGGTCAAATTGTGGGCCTGTTAATGCAGTACCAAGGCGCACGCACCTCGTTAGAGGGCCTGGAGCAGATCATGGCCAAGCCGGTCGAGCGCCCAGACGGCACGGCCTACATCCACCGCGCCAAGCTCAAGGGAGAGATCGAGTTTCGCAACGTGAGCTTCGGTTACCCAGGCCGCAAGGACAGCGCACTGGACGGGGTGAGCTTCCGTATCCGCCCTGGCGAGCGCGTGGCCCTGATCGGGCGCGTGGGCTCAGGCACGAACCCACCAGCGCAATGGACTTTTCCACCGAGGCCGCGATCACCCAACGCTTGACCGAGTTCAGCCGGGACAAGACCGTGGTCTTGGTGACCCACCGCACCTCCTTGCTGTCGATGGTCAGTCGCGTCATCGTGGTTGACGGCGGCAAAGTGGTGGCCGACGGGCCAAGAGATCGAATCATGGAAGCCTTGCAGGGCGGCCGCATCGCGAGGGCCGCATGATGTCTCAAGTGCCAATGAACCCAACCCCAACGCCTAACGACACTGCAACCCCGGCAGCGGCGCTGCCAAGCCAGACACCTGCACAGCCCGGCAACTTGATGCCTGCTCATGGCACGGCCCCCGTGCCCGACTCAAGGCCAGAGAAGTCACCCTCCGCCTTGAAGCGCGGGCTGAAACCCCTGACGGACTTTTTCTTGGCCCCATCCACCGGCATGGACATGCCTGGGATGGGCCAGTTTGAGCTGGCCGCCAACGGTGTCATGAGCCGCCAAGGCACGCTCAGGGCGCAGCAAATCGTCCGCATGGCCGTGGTCCTGTTGGCGATCCTGCTCATTTGGGCAGGCTTTGCCCATGTGGACGAGGTCACCAAAGGCGAAGGTCGGGTCGTACCGTCTCGCCAGTTGCAAACCCTGCAGGCTCTGGACGGTGGGGTGGTGGAAGAAATCTTGGTTCGCGAGGGCGATGTGGTCGAGGTCGGCCAGTTGCTGCTGCGCATAGACCAGACCCGCGCCGAATCGGGCGTGCGAGAAAACGCCGCTCAAGGATTGGCGCTTGAAGCCCGGGAATCCCGCTTGCGCGCCTTGGCGGAAGGCAGCACCTTCAAGCCTCCGACACCGGAATCCGAAGATGAGAAGAACATTGTTGAAGAGGAGCGCAGGCTTTACGAGTCCAAGGTCACCGAGCTGAGCACCTTGATTTCCATCAACCGCCAACAACTGTCGCAACGCCAGCAGGAACTCTCGGAGATGCAGTCGCGGCGTGCAGCAGCTCTGCGGGCCTTGGACTTGGCGCAGCAAGAGCTGACCCAAACCCGGCCGCTGCTGGCCACAGGTGCGGTGTCCTCCGTCGACATCCTGCGCCTGGAGCGAGAGGTCAGCCGAAGCCGTGGCGATGCCGAGCAGGCCGCAGCCCAGATCAGCCGCGTTCAGGCGGCCATTGGCGAAGCCAATCGGAAGATTCAAGAAACGGAATTGAGCTTCCGCAACGAGGCCCGTAAGGAGCTGGCGGAGATCAAGGGCAAGATCAATGTGCTCAAAGAGGGCAATACAGGCTTGGTCGACAAAGTGGACAAGACCCAAGTGAAATCGTCGGTGCGTGGGCGAGTTCAACGCCTGCTGGCCAAAACGGTGGGCGGCGTCGTACAACCGGGCAAAGACATCATCGAGATCGTTCCCTTAGATGACACCCTGCTGCTTGAAGCCAAGGTATTGCCCAAGNGATGGCCGTGGCGGCTCCGATGTGGCCAAGGTCACCCTCAATATCGGCGCGGTCAATGACTTGCCCGAAGGGACCGACAACGAGCGCAATACTGCTGAAGACACCCCCTACGTTCTGAAGACCGAAGACTTTGGCTTCAAGGATGTCGACGGCGACACCTTCGCCGGCGTTCGTATCGACTCTTTGCCTACTGCTGGCAAGTTGACACTCAACGGTCAGCCCGTTGCGGCCAATCAATTCGTCTCTGCGGAGGACATTGCGGCTGGCAAGCTCCAGTACGTGCCAGACAACAACGCGAATGGCGCGCCCTACGGCAGCTTCAACTTCTCGGTCAAAGACAGCTCAGGTGAATTCGACGCCAAGCCCAACACCTTCACACTGAACGTGGGCGAGCTCGACGACAGCCCCTCCGCCGTGGACGACGTTGCCACGACCAAAGAAGACACTCCTGTCATCGTCGATGTCTTGAAAAATGACAGCGACCCAGACAAGAACGACACACTGTCTATCGTGGCCATTGAAGGCCAGCGCGTGGTGGTGGGCCAAGCGGTCAACATCAGCAAGGATGGCGTGGTGATTGCCACAGTCACACTGACTGCTGACGGCAAGCTCAGCGTCGTGCCTGCGGCCAACTACAACACCGAAGGCAAGGACCCGATCACCTTCAACTACACCATCACCGATGGCCGCACCGAAGTGAACGCCAAGGTGGAGGTGGTTGTGACGCCGGTGAACGACGGCCCAGATGCCGTGGACGACCGCGCCACCATTGCCGAAGATGCACCGCAAGTCATCAAGCTGGTGGATAACGACAGCGACCCTGACAACGCCAAGGCTGACCTGAAGATCACCAACATTGCTGGCACCGAAGTCAAGCCTGGCGATGTGGTCACGATTTTGGACAAGGACGGTAAGCCTGTTGCCACGGTCACCTTGAACCCGAATGGCCAGGATGTCACTGTCGACCCCGTAGATAACTACAACGGTCCAGTCAACTTCAGCTACACCATCGCAGACCCACAGGGCCTGAAAGACACGGCCAATGTTTCAGTGGACGTGGGTGGCGTCAACGACGCGCCCGAAGCCCGCCCAGATGTTGGTACCACCGATGAGGACACCACCCTCATTGTCAGCGCTGCGAACGGTGTGATTCTGAGTGCGGCCAATGCCAACGGCCGGGATACCGACCTCGACGGCGACAGCCTGAGTGTGTCATCTGTCGCCTTTGGCGGGGTGACGGGCACTGTGGGCCAAGCCTTGCAAGGCAAGTACGGCGCGCTGACGCTGAAAGCCGACGGCTCTTATTCCTTTGTGCCTAACGCGACGGCCAATGCCTTGGACGATGGCGAAAGCGGTCAAGACGTGTTCACCTACACCGTCACGGACCCGGGTGGCAAGACCTCGACCACCACGCTGACCATCAACGTCACCGGCCGCAACGATGGCCCGGTCGCCATTGATGACGCCGGCAAGACCAATGAGGACACCCCCGTTACCCTGAACCTGGTGGCCAACGACAAGGACGACGACGGCGAGAAGTTGACGGTCACCCAGATCAACGGTCAGAACGTCCAACCCGGCGACAGCGTTGAGATAAAGAGCGACAAAGGCGAAGTAATCGGTAACCTGCTGATCAATCGTGACGGCACGGTCACCTTCACTCCGGTTCCGGACTACAACGGCCCCGTTGACTTCAAGTACACCGTCTCCGATGGCACAGCGACCGACGAAGGTGCTGTCCACATTGACGTGGGTGTCGCCAACGATGCTCCTACCGCACGAGACGACTTGGTCCAGGGCGTTGAGGACAAGACGGTCACCTTTGACCCCGTCACCTCGAACGATACGGACCCCGACAAAGACCCGCTGACCATCACCCATGTGGCCGGTCAGCCCATCTCTGTGGGCAAGCCTGTTACCGTGCCCGAAGGCATTGTTGCGCTGAACCCCGACGGCACGCTGTCGTTCACGCCCAACAAAGACTTCAACGGCCCTGTCACCTTCACCTACACCATCAATGACGGCAATGGAGGCACCGATACCGCCAATATTCGCCTGGATATCCGAGCTGAGAATGATGCGCCGGATGCCGTCAACGACATCAAGGCCGTGATTGAGGACACACCCGCGACGGGCAATGTCTTGACCAATGACACCGATGTGGACAAGGACAGTTTGTCGGTCACCGGCTTCACCATCGACGCCAATGGCGACGGTGTGCAAGACAACTTTACTGCGGGTCAGAAGGCCACTTTGGTCAATGCGGCGGGCAAGCCGATTGGTGACCTCACCATCAATGCCGATGGCAGCTTCACCTTCAACCCGGCCAAGGACTACTTCGGCCCCGTACCTGTGGCGACCTATGCCATCACCGACGGTAAAGGTGGCACAGACACGGCCACTTTGACTTTGGGAGATGTCAGCCCGAGGCCCGATACCCCAGAGGGCACGGACGCAACCCGCGCCACCAACGAGGACACGCCCTACACCGTCACTGCAGCCGACTTTGGCTTCAAGGACGTGGATGGCGACACCTTTGCTGGCGTGCGCATCGACACCCTGGCCACCAACGGCGTGCTCAAGCTCAACGGCGTGGCCGTCACCGCGGGCCAGGAAATCTCGATTGCCGACATCAACGCAGGCAAGCTGCAGTTTGTGCCGGATGCCAATGAGAACGGTGCGCCTTATGGTGCCTTCAACTTCTCGGTCAAGGACAGCTCGGGTGCCTTCGACCTGGTGCCCAACACCCTGACCCTGAACGTCACCCCGGTCAATGACGCCCCCGACGCGGTCAACGACATCAAGGCCGTCGTGGAAGACACCCCTGCCATCGGCAATGTGCTGACCAACGACACCGACCCTGAGAACGACACGCTGACAGTCACCGGCTTCACGGTGGACACCAATGGCGACGGCACACAAGAGTCCTTCACCCCCGGCCAGAAGGCCACGCTGACCAATGCTGCTGGCAAGGCCATTGGCGAGCTGACTCTGAATCTCGACGGCTCCTTCACCTTCAACCCTGCCAAGGACTACAACGGTGCAGTGCCGGTGGTGACCTACGCCATCACCGACGGTAAGGGCGGCACAGACACCGCCACGCTGACCCTGGGGGCGGTGCAGGCTGTCAATGACGCACCGGTTGACGCCGACGAAGCGCGCTCGGTCACCCGCAACACCACCTTGGATGTGACCGCCGTCGACGGTTTGCTGAAGAACGCCAGCGATGTGGATGGCGACACTTTGTCCATCACCGGCTACACCATTGCCGGCGTGGCAGGCAACCAGCCTTTGGGCCAAGCCGTGCTCATCCCCAACGTAGGCAGTATCACCATTCGGGCGGATGGCAGCTACAGCTTCACCCCGGTCAAGGACTACAACGGAGCCATCCCTGCCATCACCTACACCGTCTCTGACGGCAAGGGCGGCACGGACACCTCTAAGCTGACCCTGAACATCACTGACAGCCGTGCTCCGGTTGACGGCGACGAAACCAACAAGGTCACCGAAGACACCGTCTTGACCGTGGTCGATGGCTCAGCGGGCGACCTGCTGAACAACGCCACTGACCCTGATGGCGACACCTTGACCATCACTGGCTACACCATTGCAGGCATCGCAGGCACCCAGCCTGTGGGCCAGGCCGTGACGATTCCGGGCGTGGGCAGCATCACCATCAACGCCAATGGCAGCTACAGCTTCAACCCGGCTGCGAACTACACCGGCGAGATACCGGTCATCACCTACACCGTCTCTGACGGCAAGGGCGGCACCGATACCTCGACGCTGACTTTGACCATGGTGCCTGTCAATGACGCGCCTGACGCAGTCAATGACACCAAAGCTGTGGTGGAAGACACCCCGGTCACGTTTGACCCACGCTCCAATGACTTCGACCCTGATGCTGACCCGCTGACCATCACCGAGATCAATGGCAAGCCCATTGCTCCGGGCAAGTCGGTGGAACTGCCTCAAGGCACGGTCAGCATGAACCCCGATGGGACCTTGACCTTTACACCCAAGGCCAACCTCAACGGCCCTGTCGAGTTTGAATACACGGTGGACGATGGCCGTGGCGGCTCCGATGTGGCCAAGGTCACCCTCAATATCGGCGCGGTCAATGACTTGCCCGAAGGGACCGACAACGAGCGCAATACTGCTGAAGACACCCCCTACGTTCTGAAGACCGAAGACTTTGGCTTCAAGGATGTCGACGGCGACACCTTCGCCGGCGTTCGTATCGACTCTTTGCCTACTGCTGGCAAGTTGACACTCAACGGTCAGCCCGTTGCGGCCAATCAATTCGTCTCTGCGGAGGACATTGCGGCTGGCAAGCTCCAGTACGTGCCAGACAACAACGCGAATGGCGCGCCCTACGGCAGCTTCNTTGCCGGCACACAGCCGGTGGGCCAGGCCGTGTCCATCCCAGGCGTGGGCAGCATCACCATCAACGGCGACGGCAGCTACAGCTTCACTCCGGCGGCCAACTACACCGGCGCGATCCCGGTGATCACCTACACCGTGACTGACGGCAAGGGAGGCACCGATACCTCTACGCTGACGTTGACGATCAAGGGGACACCAGACACGCCAGACAGCGCCAACGTCACGCGCACGACCAACGAAGACACCAACTACGTTGTCAAGCTTGCAGACTTTGCATTCACCGATGGCGACGGCGATACCTTGCAGAGCGTGGTGATCACTACAGTACCGACGGATGGCAAGCTGTTCTTGAATGGGCAGCCAGTGACAGCAGGTACAGAGGTCACTCTCGCCCAAATCAATGCTGGCAATCTGGTGTTCACGCCCGACCTGCATGAGAGCAAGACGCCCTATGCCACCTTCACCTTCCAGGTCAAGGACAGCAGCGGTGCGCTTGACGCAACGCCCAATACCTTCACCATGAATGTGACGGCGGTGCCCGATGCGCCTACGCTGACGATTGGCAACAAGAGCTTGTCGATTGCGGAGAACTTTGAAGAGGTCAACCTGGGAGGCACCTACTTCAAGAACGCAGACGTCACCACCTTGACCGGCGGTATCTGGCGCACCGACAACAAGGCTGTCGGTGCCAATCCCAAGTCGGTGGAGATTGCAGAATTCGCTAACACCCAGTGGTACGGTGTTACTGGCAATGGCACCAATGGCACTCGTGCCATTGAGTTGGAGCAGAACTTCAGCGACCGGTCCAATCTTTACACCGAAGTGGCCGTGGAAAAGGGCGAGGTCTTCTCGTTCTCCTTCGATGCTGCCGCCCGCCAGCGCAATGACGGCGCGGACATCACCAACAAGACATCGGTGTTCTACGTCTATTGGGAAGGACAACTGGTCTATACCTTCAACTCCCTGAGCGGCACTTTCACCAACTTCCAACTGGACTTGGTGGCCACGCAAACAGGCAATGCGCGTCTGGAGTTCATCGCCGCGGACTCGGATTCTTTCGGTGCGATGGTCGATAACATCAAGCTCGACCTGCGCCAGAACACCGGGGTTCAGGGCTATGTGGTCAACATGCCGGACATCGTTGCTGGCTTGGTCGACAAAGACGGCTCGGAGTCTCTGGCGGTGCGCGTAGAAGGCCTGCCGGTGGGGGCCATCCTTACCGATGGTGTGAACACATTCACCTCGGTAGCGGGCTCAACCACTGCCAATATCACCGGCTGGGATCTCACCAAGATTTCCCTGCTGCCGCCAGCCACCTACTCTGGCACCCTGGACTTGAACGTGGTGGCGACATCGACCGAGACCTCGAACAACACCTCAGTCAGCACTTCCAAGACTGTGCAATTGAACGTGCTGGCCGATGCCAACAATCAGTACGGCGCAGCCGCTGACGACACCCTGGCGGGTACCGGCAACGCTGACCGTCTGTGGGGCTTTGAGGGCAATGATCGCTTGTCCGGTGCGGCTGGCAATGACACCCTGATTGGAGGCCTGGGCAACGACACCTTGGCCGGCGATGAAGGCAATGACCTGCTGGATGGCGCATTGGGCAACGACAGCATCAGTGGTGGCCTGGGCATCGATACCCTGCAAGGTGGCAAGGGCAATGACACCTTGACGGGTAATGAAGGCAACGATGTGTTCCGTTGGTCTTTGGGGGATGGCGGCACGGCCGGCGCGCCGGCTCGCGATGTCATCACCGACTTCTCGACCTCGACGGTGGGTGGCGACATCCTGGATCTGCGTGATTTGTTGCAGGGTGAAGATGTCAATACCCAGACCAATATCCAGAACTACATCGATATCGACACCACCTCGGTGGCAGGTCAAACGGTTCTGCGCATCAGCAGCACTGGTGGCTTTGCCAACGGTGTCTACGATGCGACGAAGGAAGACCAGTCCATCACGCTGAGCAATGTCAACCTGCGCACGGCGCTGGGCTTGGCTTCGAACGCGACCGATCAGGCCGTGTTGGAAGCTTTGTTCAGCCGCAAACAGTTGATCATCGACGGCATCTGATCGAAGGCCACGGTGCCCCACGGTGTGGGGCACACCCCGAAGGCTGCACGGATCATTCCGATCCCTGCAGCCTTTTCTTTGGATCAAGCACTCAAAAGAAAGTGCAGACGTCTTGCCCAGCGCTGAAGCCACCGATAACGGGGTTGAACCATGAAATCGCGTCGAAAGCGTCGGGGCACCCTGCGGTCATCCAACCAGTCACCGTCAAAGAGGCGTTGAGAGCGGCGCTGGCCTTCGGGGGTCGTGGCTTCCCAGCGCGGCACATAAGCGTCCGGGAAATACGGCACATCGTAGAAAAACTTGCTAGCGGCAACCCGAAACACGGGTAACTCTGGCCGGAGTATCTTGGCAAAACCAGACAGTGCCGAAGAGCACTTCAGCACTACCGCGCACCGCGACAACAACACGCAATCCAGCAGCGCTCGGTCCGCTCGGTCCTCATCAGCCACGCCACTTTTGTGATAGCTGACTCCCCCCAGGTTCACAACCGTTAGAGGCGCGAATCGGGCTCGCGCCAGGGCCACGATCTCCACCTCATCGGTCGCCAAAAAAATGCATTGCAGATGTGGGTAACGGCTCAAGGCCTCTGCGGCGGCGTCGAGCATGTCCTGCGGGGTGACCGTGTTGGTATCTTGCAGCGCCAGATTCTTGTCCGTACCACGGTAATGCACACCCAGCGTGCCAGACGGCAAACCAATGGCGTCGGCACGGGCGTGGATACGATCAGGGACCTTGAAAAACCGGTGCCATAGGTCATGCAAGCCTTGCCAATCATTGCCCAGCGCGCTCAGACGTTGCGACCGCAATGCCAGCAGGCTCTGCGGCTGAGAAGGGCCTGGAGCAGGCTCATAGGCCAGGTCAAACACACCGGGGAGAACCACCTGGTCTGGCCCGCGCCCATACAAGCGCGAGCGGATGCGCCACTGTGGCCTCTGCCCCTGCTTCTCCAAAAAAGGCAGTACTTCAAAGACCCAAAGCACAATCTGGCCAAAAAGGCCTTCTTCGAGATCGTGAAGCTCAGTGGTAATTGTCCGACTTGTACTGCCCGTCATAGCGCTCGCTTTAACGAGCGGATGGTAGCAAATGCTGCACAACCGGTCCCGTGATGCCATCCACCCCACACTCCCAAAGGACTTGGGCATCCAAGGTGTCGATCACGCCCTCAGCAAAAACGGACAGACCAATGCCGTGCAGCATGCGGGTCATGCCCTCAATATGCTGCGCACGAGCGCGGTCTGAGGCCAGGCCTTCGATGGTGCTGGCGTCAAGTTTGATGAAATCCAGGCCCACCTCCAACAGGGCGCGAGACTCTGACAAACGCTCACCGGCGTGCTCAAGCCCTACCCGCGCGCCACTGGGCCGCAGGTGCTCAACCAGTTCACGCATGGCCTCCAGATCGCCGCCCCCCAGCCTGCGAACAGATTCCAGCACAGCGCCGGCTGCGTCTTGCAGCAAGCGGTCGGTGGCCGGATGGCCAAGTCGCCGGTTCAGGCCTTGAAGATCGACAATCCGCAGCAAGATCAACGCGCCGGCAGCACTGCCGTCCTCGCTGCCCAGCAGCACGCGCAGGCGGCCCATAAAGTAGGCACGGTTAGAGAGGCCGGTAAGTGCATCGCAATGCGCCTGGCGCCGAAGCTGCTCCACCTGCGCCGCTTGCTCGTCAAACATATTCTTGAGGCGCGCCACCATGGCGTTCATGGCACGCGTGACATTACGTAACTCCGGTACCGAGGGCTCGGACACGGTCACAAACCGCCGCTCGGTAATGGCATCTGCCTGTTGAACGGCTTGGTCCAAGGGCGCGCGGATACGCCTGACGCCATAAGTCGCAACAGCACCCGCCCCCAAGGCCAATAGCGACAGCACGGCCAAGGTCCGCAAGGTGCCCTGCCAGAGTTGATCATTCACAAAACTCGACTGGCTTCGCACTTCGACGCGGCCAATTTGCTTCCAGCCGTCGGACACCAAGGCCAAACCAGCGCTTGGTTCCACCCCCAACAGACCCACAAACCATGACGGTGCGGTGGTAGCCGCCGGTTGCGCACGCCGCTCTAGCAGCACCGCCCCCGTCGGTGAACGAAGAGAAATCAATTCATAGTTGCCGGTGTCAAATTGACTGGCGATCATGAGCTCCATGGCCGTGGTATCGCTGCGTTGCTGCGACAAAGTCAGCGCCAATGACTGCGCGACATCATTGTTTTTCAGGCCTAACTGGGCCTCAAGATAGCCCCGCGCCGACTGCACCGTAATACCTAATGCCCCGGCAAAAGCCAGCGACAAGGTCAGCACCAATAGCAGCCAAACTTGGCGAATTAATGACATGGATTCTCCTTGGCCGTACTTATACCTTGAGCCCGGCACCTCATTCATGCTAATAAAGGCCCTCTGCTGCGGCTCTTCTTAAGACATCTCGCCAACGAGACAGGCGTTCCGCAGGGTTTCCTGCCACATTCACCGTGCTGACCCCTTCCCAAAGGCCTTCGGCATTGAAGCTGAATACCGGCGTGAGGTCTGGCCGTCGACCGGCTGGGCGGACCTCGGTGATCAGATTGTCGAGCACCAGCGGTTCTGCGTCCGGCGTGGGGTAGTAGGCCAAGACCATGTGCGCGACAGAGGGGCCTCCCGGCCCTCCCATTACCGCGCGCACGTACACCATGCGCAATTTCTTGTGGGGTACGCCCAGCGCGGCGAGGGTGAAGTACTTAGCAATCGCATAGTCTTCACAATCTCCTGCCCCTCTTTGTAACAACTCCAGCGGGCTGGTCCAATAGTCCGTCTGCCCCCAGTTGTCGAGATCTTCCCGAAACACGATACGCCGGTTAAAGAACTCGTTTATCGCGTTGACCTGCGCCAACTCGGACTGGCTTGGCACAGAAGTCAGCAATTGGCGCAACAGGCGAACACCCGCCTGCGCATTTTCTCCATACCTAGCTGCTGCGGCCTGAATACGTTCGGCATCCCATGCGTTGCTCATCTGCCACGGCATGAGCATGGCGAGCAAGCCCCAAAGGCCAAAAGCGCTGAGCGATCTGGTTACCCTGAGTCCGCGAGTTAGGAGAACGTTCTGGAAAAGCGACATCTCTCTGGATGTCGGCCACCTGCATGATTAATTGAATTCGCCCCCCTCAAAGTGGCAGCAGTTGTCGCCCAAAGACCACAGACGACCTGAAAAGTCGCCGCAGCGCTCAAAGTCATCCCAGATACCTTGTTTTCGGGGTTCGCAGTTGAGCAATCTATCTAGTACATTTAGCAACGCTTTTGTGTCCACAACCATGTAGGGACCCGTGACCATGAAGAAAAAACTACTTGGCCTTAGCCTCTTGACGCTGGCCTGTGCTTCGGCAATGGCCCAAAACCAAGCCGTCGTGTCGGCTGCTCAAAAGGCCATCGAGACCAACCCAGAGGTAGCTGCCAAGTTCAATGCACTGCGCGCTTCCATCGCCGAAGTAGACGTGGCGTCTGGCGCTCTGCTGCCGCGCGTTGACCTGTCTGGCGATGTCGGCCGCACTCAGGACAACATCGACAATCGCCGCCCGTCGGAGACTCAGTCTCTGAACCGCGCGGGCTTGGCACTCACCATCAACCAACTCCTCTGGGACGGTTTGGCCACCAGCAACGAAATCAAGCGCCTTGGCCACTCCAAGCTGGCGCGCTATTTCGACTTTGTGGACTCGACCGAGCAGACCGCCTTGGAAGCCGCCAGGGCATTTCATGATGTCGAACGCTTCCGCCGCCTCGTCAGGCTGGCTGAGGACAACTATGTTCAGCACAAGTACGCTGCTGATCAAATTCAGTCCCGCGTCCGCGCTGGCGTTGCCCGTGGTGTCGACTTGGAGCAAGCCGGTGCACGCTTGGCACTTGCCGAGTCTAATCTGGTGACCGAAAAGGCCAACCTGCACGATGTAACGGAGCGTTACCGCCGCATCGTCGGTGAATTGCCCCCTGCCTCGGCCGGTGGTGCCCAACCCATGGCACGTCCGCTGCCGGCCTCGGGTGCTGCAGCCCTCGAAGCGACAGCCTTGAATAACCCCGCCATCGCCGCCGCTGTTGAGAACCTGCGGGCCGCACGGGCTCAAGCTGAAAGCCGTAAGGGCGCGTTCCAACCCAAGGTTGAAGCTCGCGTCCGAGGGGGTGTTGGCAAGAATTTGGACGGCACCCTTGACCAAACGCGTGACATCAACGCGCAACTGGTGTTGAACTGGAACCTGTTCAACGGCGGCTCGGACCAAGCCCGTGTACGCCAGAGCACCAACTTGCTCAACCAGGCCATGGACCTTCGTGACAAGGCCTGCCGCGACACCCGCCAAACCACTGCCATCGCCTACAACGACGTGCGTAAACTCAGTGAGCAGCTCGCTTACCTGGACCGCAACGTCATTGCCATCGAAAAGGCCCGCGACGCTTATCGCCAGCAGTTCGACATCGGCCAGCGCAGCTTGCTGGACCTGCTGAACGCCGAGAACGAGCTGTACACCGCCAAGCGCGCCTATGCTGTGGCCGATGCCGACCTGCAAGTCGCCACGGTTCGCACCCATGCCGCCATGGGCACCTTGGTCTCCGCGCTGGGCTTGGTTCGCCCTGATGCCAAGAACCTCGCCCCTGAGAGTGACAACTGGGCTGCGGGTGAGGACGCCTCGACACGCTGCCCTCTGGCACCGACTGACGTTGCCACCGCCAGCAAGGATGAGCTGGATGCTCGCGCTCGCGGCATGACGGGCCCAGCTCGCGCTGCACCGGCACCCGCTCCAGCGGCACCCGCTGCCCCTGTTGCGGCAGTGAAGAAGACCGTCGAAGAAGGCCTGGCGGAACAGCGTCTGCGTGACTGGGCTGCCGCCTGGATGTCCAAAGACCTGACGCGCTATTACACCTTCTACAGCCCGAACTTCGGCCCCATCAAGGCCGACAAGGCCAAGTGGCAGTCTGAACGCAAGCGTTTGGTGACCAAGCCCGGTGAAATCAGCGTTGTCCTTGAAAATCTCGTGCCCAAGCAGATCTCTCCGAATCGCGTGGAAACAAGTTTCAAGCAAATCTACCGCTCTTCCAATTTCAACGACACCATGTTGAAGACCCTGACGTGGGAACGCAGTGGCTCTGAATGGCTGATCGTGAAGGAAACCAACCGCTGATTTTCGAATCAAGCGGTCAAGGAGGGCGCGCGTGTCGCGCCCTTCGCATTTCTTGCGCAGCTTTTGCGAGCATCAAGGCCATATCGGCAGTAGTTTTTAGATAGACTCCCGAGTAGTCGGCCCGTCGATGGTTGTTCGTAACCACAGCGGCTTGTACATGCACATTCACACAAGACACACCATGCAGGCATCTCGAATTGCACACCCGGCATTTGCGCTCAACCGCTTGGTTGCGGCCGTTTGCTTGGGCTCATTGATGACCTTTTCGGCACTGGCGCAGACCACGCAAAACAGTGCAGAAACGGTCGAGATTCAGCGTCTGATCAAAGACGGCCAACACGCTCAAGCCCTGAAATTGATCGACGACTCTTTGGCCAAAAACCCCAAAGATGCCCAGATGCGATTTCGTCGCGGTGTCGCCCTGTCCATGCTGGACAGAAAAGCTGAAGCCTTGAGCGTGTTTCAGAAATTGGTCGAAGACCACCCTGAGATGCCCGCGCCCTATAACAATATGGCCGTCATCTATGGTGCCCAAGGCGAATATGACAAAGCCCGCGGGGCACTTGAGCGCGCCATTCGCACCAACCCAGCCTATGCAACGGCCTATCAGAACCTGGGTGACGTTTACGCCCAACTAGCCAGCCAAGCCTATTCCAAGGCCCTGCAGTTGGACAAAACAGATACCTCGGTGACACCCAAGCTGGCCCTGCTGCGTGAGTTGACCGCTGGTACGACAGGCAGCCCAGCTGCTGCCGCCCCCGCCAAGCGTGACCCGGTGGCGGCACCCACCCCTGCCGCGCAAAACCCGGCAACGCCCACGCCCGCACCAGTGCCTGCAGCGGCGTCTACCGTCACCACCACCAAACCAACAACACCCACTGTGGCACCTCCACCGCCACCGGCCGCCAAGCCGGCAGCAGGCGTCAACAGTGTGGCCGATGTCGAGTCTGCTGTTCGGGCCTGGGCTTCAGCTTGGAGCAGGCGTGACATGGCGGGCTATTACGCCGCCTATGCGCCCGACTACGTCGGTAAGAGCGGGTCGCGTAAAGCGTGGGAGCAAAATCGCCGTGAGCGCATTGCTGAACGCCAGAACATCAAGGTAGACATCAGCAATCTGCATGTCACCGTCAACGGCGACAAAGCCATTGCGCAGTTCCGTCAGCGCTATGAGTCAGACACCCTGAGCAACACCAGCTCCAAGACCCTGCAACTGGTGAAATCAGCCAACGGCCGTTGGGTGATTCAACAAGAGTCCGGCGGCGGGTAAGTCGCGTCTGCGAAAATTGACGGCACCTCGGGCGAGGTGCCAAGCATTAAATTATGGAGAACCGTTCTCTGACGTCCCGTCGTGTTACCTTGGCAATAGGGGCCGCACTATTGCTCCTGAGCGGTGTGTATGCTGTCAGCAAGAACGATGTTGCGGAAACCGCTGGCGCTACAGCCATCGTCCCGCCTGCGGCGGAGCTGTCTCCCTCTGCCGTAAGGTTGGCGGATGAGGCAGCCTTCGAGACGCCATTGCCCAGCGTCACCTTTGCAGGGAAGGGCCCCGAAGCCCAGTTGATCGGCGTCTATCGCTTAGTGGCCGACCAGCGCATGTCAGAGGCGCTGGCTGCCGCAGAGTCTTTGACGCGTCAGTTTCCAACCTTCAAGCTGGCGCAACTGGCCTATGCCGACCTCTTGGCCGCCCGCTTTGCCCCCCTGCCCGCTTTTGGTGGCAAACACACCCGGCAGGCCTCCGGCGCTCAAGCGGCCGAGTTAACCGTGTTGCGAGATGAAGCTCGGCAACGCATTCGCGCATTGCAAGAGCGCCCGCCCGAAGGGGCTGTGCCCGATGAATTTGTGCAACTGCCCCCCAGTACCCGCTATGCCATCGCGGTAGACACCACGAGGTCCCGTCTCTATTTGTTCGAGAACTTCCCCTCGGGGCTCAAGCTCATCAACGACTACTACATCTCCGTAGGCAAGCAAGGCGTTGACAAGCTGGTAGAAGGTGACCAGCGCACCCCACTGGGGGTCTACTTCATCACCGACCGCATTGACCCCAAAGCCCTGGAAGATCGGTTTGGCGCAGGTGCCCTGCCTTTGAACTACCCCAATGCCTACGACAAGTTCCGTGGGCGCACTGGCAGTGGCATTTTGGTTCATGGCGTGCCTTCCAATACCTACTCGCGCCCACCGCTGGACAGCGACGGCTGCATTGCACTGTCCAACGAAGACTTGTTGCGTCTATCGACCCAACTGCCTCAGCGCGACACCCCCGTCGTGATCACCCGTGAAATTCGGTGGGTCAAAGGCCCGCAAATCAATGAGAGCCGCCAAGCCTTTCTTGACAAGATGCGGCAATGGCAAGAGGCCCGCTTGCGCGCGGATCGGCCAACCCTAGAGTCACTCTACGCCAGCACACAAAGCGCTAGCGTCATGGCCCTGGACAACAACAAGGCCAAACAACGCCTTGTGCAGCCAGTAACGGCCATTGACAACGTCAGCGTGCTGACTTGGCATGACGACAAGAACAAAATGGTGGTGACCTTTCGCGAACTCTTCGGTACCGGAAAGCGTGAACGCGAACGCGTGATGCGCCAATACTGGAGCCGAGCCGAGTCCGATGAGTGGCGAATTTTGGCTGAAGGCCCGGTTCGCTGACAGCACGCTGCATCCTGCATTGCCTCTCTCCATCGGGCTGCGGCTCACCAAGCCTTATGCGCCATCTTCTCGCATCGCCAGTGCGCCTCTGAGTTTTCCACGCTAAGCCCAAGACCCGCCTCTGGCCAGGCCAGCGCATTGAGCGCCAACACTTCGGTTTTTCCTGACTGTCTGTCAGATTGTCAAAGTGGGCCGCCCGCGTGGAGAATCCGGGCATCCCTCGAGGGGAGTAGCAAGCTGGTGGCCGCCATGGCGTGGGGACCAGCAACAGCATCCGTCAATACGCGGTCTGCCTACCGAGCAGACGCCGGAGCTGTGAAACTCGGCGCATTGCCAGAGCCTTGCAAGACCTTGCGGTTGTTATTCAACACCTCTTTTTGCAAAGACCTATCTGTGGAAACCATCGCACCTCTCTGGCTCTGGCTGGTGTTCGTCGGCTTTGTGCTTGCGGCCCTGTTCGTAGATTTCGTGGCCCTCAACAAGCAAGGCGCTCATGTGGTGGGCGTCAAAGAGGCCCTTCATTGGTCTCTGATCTGGGTGGCCCTCAGCTTTATCTTCAATGGCCTCCTCTGGTGGGCCGTGAAAGACACCACGGGCTCAACCGAACTCGCCAACGAAAAATCGCTTGAGTTCCTTACCGGCTATCTCATTGAGAAGAGTCTGGCCGTCGACAACATCTTTGTCTTCTTGCTGATCTTCACCTACTTTGCGGTGCCACCTGCCTTCCAGAAGCGGGTCTTGATGATCGGCATCATCGGTGCCATCGTGTTGCGCACGGTCATGATTTTGGTGGGCGGTTGGCTGCTGTCGCAATTCCACTGGATCTTGTATCTCTTCGGTGCCTTCCTCATCATCACTGGCATCAAAATGTGGTGGGCCGCAGGCAAAGAGTCCGACCTGGAAGACAACCCTGCGCTCAAACTGCTGCGCAAGATCATGCCCGTCAGCAAGGAGTACGACGGCGAGAAGTTCTGGACGGTGGAGAACGGCGTGAAGATTGCCACCCCGCTGTTGATGGTGGTGGCTCTGGTGGGCCTGACCGACGTGATCTTTGCCGTGGACTCCATCCCCGCCATCTTCGCAATCACCAAAGACCCGTTCATTGTGTTGACCAGCAATGTGTTCGCGATCCTGGGCTTGCGCGCCATGTTCTTCCTGCTGCAAGCTGCGGCCAGCCGCTTCCACCTGCTGAACTATGGCCTGGCGGTGATCCTGGTGTTCATCGGTACCAAGATGATGCTCATCGACATCTTCAAAATCCCGGTGGCCGTCTCCCTGGGCGTGGTGCTCAGCATTCTGGCAATCACCATGGTCTGGAGTGCCAAGACCGCCCCGAACACCTAAAGCAACTGTAGAGGACCCATCGATCTCGCGATCATGGGCTCTTACGGCCTCGGCGCTTTGGCCTGCTTGATGGTGAACCAAACCGACTGAGCCAAAGAAAAAGCCCTGGGCAGTGATCTGCCCGGGGCTTTTTGATGCAGAGGCCGGCGGTTTCGCAAACCCTTGTCACCAAGGGTTCAAACAACGCTCAGTTAAGCGGCGGATTCAGAATTTCCGGTCCACCCATCACAATCGCCGCCTGCGTGCTTGGGCCCAAGGGAGCGTAAAGGCCACGGGTCGGGTCGGATTCCTTCTCACGCAAGACAGGCGGACGGCTGCGGTCGATCAGGTTGTTCATCGCCTGCACCGTGGAGTTGCCAGTATCTTGGTTGGTGGTGCCTTCGAACGTCAATGAGGTCATGGTGTGCGACTCGTTGAGGCGGCGACCACTGGGGAAGAAGTACCCCAGGTTCGGATTCCCAGACGCTTTCACACGGTCAGCCAGCCTTGTCAGCTCGTTGCCCCAAGTATTGCGAATGTAGTTGCCCAGCGGCGAGAAGTGGGTGGGCGCGGCCTTCAGGTTGATGTCTCGGGTCTCGATCGCGGCCGCGACGAAGTCCGGAGTTGGACTGTAGGCGTAACCCGGGAAGTTGAGATCACTCTGCCCAGCCACGTAGGAGACGCGATCCTGCGGGTACTTGTTCGAGACCAAAGTGGGGAAGTTGCTCACATTGGTCGCACTAAAGCCCGCAATCTCTTTTGCCGTGTTGACGGCCATGGGAGCGTCAGCAGGGTTGGCCGCCGGGTAATTCCACCAAGCCTTCTTGGCAGCACTCAAGAAAAGCGTCGCGGGGAACTTGGCGAGGTCTTTGTTGACGGGGTCTTCGGCCATCACGAAACCGGCGTCAGGCATGGTGTAGAGGCTGTCCGACGGATTGAGAATCTTGCGAACCGTTGCGCGGTGGTAGTCCACGCTCAGGCTACCCGCGCTCTGGCCGGTCAGGAACACCTGCGCCGGACGCGGCAGGTTGTCGCGCAACCAACCCAGCGTGTTCAACACGTTCTTGGTGCCACTGAAGTTTTGGATCATGCCCTGGCGGCCATCCACTCGAACCAGATGTGCCTTGTTGTCGCCTATGAAGGTGTCCCCCGTGCAATACGGCATCACGACGACGTTCCAGTCCTGAATCTTGATGCGGTTCGGATCCATGATGGCGAATCGGCTCAGCACCGGTGAGTACAACCATCCCAATCCGTCACTGGTCTTTCCGTTAAAAGCGTTGCCTAGACCATCGATGAAGTTGTCGGAAATACCGTTTGGATTGGCGATTTGTCCGTAGACTTCTTCTTCCACGTTGCCGTAGGCGTCGTACTTCCATGAGCCATCGGCATTCTTGAGCGGCTTCTTGCCCGCGCAGCCACCGTAATCAACGCAGCCGCCGCCGCCTTGTTGGAAGATCAGCACATTGTTCGAGGCATTGGTCAAGTTGACAAAAAACTTGTACTCGCTGCCGTTACCGCAAGAAGCACCGCTGGACAAGGGCAAAGTCACTTTTTGCCACTGGAAATAGGCAGCTCGATTGATCTGGGAAGGGATGCTAGGCAGCTTGTAATCACCCCAATTGTTGCTGCCGGCGGACAGGGGTTTGTCCACGCCTGCCGGGAAGAACATTGTCCAAAACGATGTCCAGTAGTCGTAATTGCCAGGTTCATTCCGGTACTGAACGAATTGGACAGCAGCCTGGGCAATTTGGGCGACGTAGTTGATGGCCACAGTCGCTGCGGCTCCCGCATAGTCGATCACGTTGGCTTGAGCGGGCTTGACCGGTGTTCCGACGGCCATGGCAGCGACGACCACGGAGGCCGCAGCGGCTGTGCCAAACTTGAAGCCCAAGGTTCTTTTCGGTTTCATGTTCATGGTGGGTAGTGGGAGGGTGGGTTAAAGATGAGGGATGAAACAAAGCGCGAATGTAGTGATGATTAGCTTTGATGCGGATTAGGTTTTCCCCTGCCCTGTTGGTCGCAAGAGTGAAATCTTTCACGACAGCCCACCAAGTTCTGTCCTTGCGCCAGTCGGTTGACCGCCCCACCTGTACGGCGTGTCACCGCTCCTCACGCTTGTTGCGCTCAAGAAGGGCCGCTGCGGAGACGATGACCTCCGAGGCCTCCTAGGGATTCCCTGCATTGCGAACGGTATCTATCGCTATATTCTCATCGCCTAGCAAGGTGCTTGCACGCCCCAAAACCTGGGGCGATGCAAGCCTCGATAGCGCCGCAAGCGCAGATCGCGTAGTTCAAGGGCTTTGAATCACGCCCTCAACGGTTAAATGTCTCAAAGCAAACCATGTCAAAAAAAGTCTTAGTCGGCGCTGCCATGTTGGCGCTTGTTGCCGTTGCCATCAAACTTTGGCCCAGTGCATCGGAACGAGAGGGTGTGGTGGTGCTGAACGCCAACGGCAGCCCTCAGGCATCTTCAGCAGGTGGCACAGAAGCCAGTGCCTCTGAAGGCCAAGGTGCCAACCCGGCCGCGGCCAAAACAAACGGCGCCAAATCGCCCCCGTTCCCGGCCGAGCTGGCAGGCAAGGACGTTCTGAGCCAGCAGGAGCAGCAAAAACTCATCCAGCAAATTGCGGCCCAATCGCCAAGCAAAGAAGATGTGGCAATGGCCGAGAAGACGGCTAAGTACCTAGCCTATAGCGCCAAGATCACAAAGTTCCTGGCTGAAAAAAACCCGAAACTCACTCCCGAGGAGTACCGCGCTTTGGTGGATGAGACCCGAGCCATGAACAAGGGCCGCTACCTCACCCTTGGAGAAGCCCATAACCTTGAAGCGAGGTTTTTGGCTACCCAGTATTCAGGGGCGGTACTTGAGAAAAAGCTCGCTGAGTTGAACGCAGAATACAAAAAGACCTTCGAGCGCCTGACCGCTGAGGGCTCCACCCCAAGCAAAGAGTTTCTGGCATACAAAGCGTTCGAGCAATCCGTTCTCGCCGAAGCCGACAAGATGACTGCGTTCCCCAACGGGATGAGCAAGTCTGAGTACATTTTGCAGCGCCTGAAGCAAGCCCCTGGTCGCTGACGCCGCTCCAACAAGCTTGAAACTCAAATGCGGAGCCGATTCAACCAAGCCGGTAAATCGGTCTCCCAGTCTTTGCGCACCTCTGAGCTGCCCATCTCAGTGTGACCCAGCGACCCGCAATTCTAGGCACCGACGATGCGGACACCTCTGGCAAACTAGGCGAGTGCTAACGGCCCGCCACGCCAATCTCCCGCACTGGGCCGCACACTGGCGATTGATGCCATGACCACCCCAGGCAACGCTGCTGCGATCAAGTCGCTTATGCCGCCTGGACAGTTGGCGGGACAGCAGCCGCGCGAATCGCCGCTTGGCGCTGCTTGACCTGGGCTGCGAGTCGACCCCGTTGGCGCTTGTCTTTATAGACAGCGGCAATGTCCTCCGAGTGGCCGTACAAGGCCCAAGGAGCCTGTTCAATCAGAAACTCAAGCGCGTGGCGAACGGCCTCCTCTTTGCCAGCGAGGTCCATGCTCTTTCCGTCAAAGAAATGCAGACAAAGGCTGTAGTTTTTGCCCGCTGGGATCACGTAATAGATCTTTTTCTGGACCACCTTCTGATAGGCCCACAACAGCTCGTTCAAAGGCTGCACCTCCAGCTTGAGCAGCGACTGCTGCACCGCGAAACTCGGTGTCAGCGTGGTTGACGACAGCTTGATATTGGTCTTAAGCGCCATGTCCCTCTCAATGACTTTGGACACTGCGGCCAAGGCCCCCGCAGACTTCAGCTTTTGCGCCACCGGGTGAGTCTTCGGAACCCTCCACCTCAGGAACCCCATGGTGCCCCACACCGCAGCAAAAATGGCCAAAAGGCCACCAAGAGGCAACCAGATGTTGGCGCTGCCCGCATAGTCGTGGGTGTCCATCATCTGAGGCAAGAAGCGCGCCCCGACTTGGCTGCGTGCCTCGGTTTGGGCCAGAAGTCGCCTCATGGCTTCATCATCCATGGCAGCCAGCGTCCCCACCAACAAAGAGGTTTGGCCCGGCACACCCTTGACCAGCAACAGGCGATCCCCCAAGCCGCCGTGATCAACTCAGCCGCTGTCACCCGATGCGCCCCCCGAAAATACTCTCGGACATAAGTCCATTGGCTAACCAGCAGTGCCAGCAGCCCCAGGCACACCGCTGCCGCCAAGAGCCACTGGGCCGCCGTTTGTTTGCGAATGGCCTTGTACAACCAAGAAGACATTGCCCCTCCAAAATTCGTTAAATTGATAACCCCAAAGTCTTGAGACAAAGTGGCCGCTGGAAGTATCGCCGCATCACTCAAGCTTCCACCCTCTCACAAGCCCTATGAAGATCATCCACAACCCTCTGCATGCGCTGCATCACGGCCGAGAAGAGATGTTTCGAGGCCGCATGGTGGCTTGCCATGAGGTGCCTGCTAGGCAGGACTTTGTGCTGGCCGCTTTGCGCCAGCGGGGCTTCGGGCTGTTGCAAGAGCCCGTTGTGAACGCCGCTGATCTGGACCATGCCATTGCAGGTGTGCATGTAGAGGCCTACACACAGTTTCTTGCCGGTGCGTGGGATGAATGGGTCGCAATGGACCCCACCAACGCGCAGCGCGACGCCCTGCCTTCTGTGTGGCCCTTGCCGAGCCGCCACGGTTTTCGCACAGACGCCCTGCCCCGCAACTTTGCCGCCCGCCTAGGGCGCTTTGGCTTTGACGCTGGCACGCCGCTGATGCGCGGCACTTGGGCCGCTGCTCGCGCCGGTGCGGCGTGTGCCTTCAGCGCAGCCCGCTGTGTGCTGCAAGGCGAGCGCGCCGCCTTTGCACTCACCCGCCCACCTGGCCACCATGCAGGGCCCGATTTTTTTGGTGGTTATTGCTTTTTGAACAACGCTGCCATTGCGGCCCAGGCAATGCGGGATGGCGGCCACGCCAAAGTGGCCGTGCTGGACATCGACTATCACCACGGCAACGGCACGCAAACCATTTTTTATGAGCGGCCCGATGTCTTCACCGTGTCTCTACACGGTGACCCGAGCACCGAATATCCCTTCTTTCTGGGTTATGCCGACGAGCAGGGCGCAGGCGCTGGGCAAGGCTGCAATCTGAACATCCCCTTGCCGCGCGGCACCGACTTCAAAGCTTGGCACCAAGCATTGGAGCAAGGTCTGCACGCCATTGCCCAGTTCGCCCCCAGTGCTTTGGTGGTACCCATGGGGCTGGACACCTTCAAGGGCGACCCCATCTCTGGCTTTACCCTAGAAAGCGCCGACTACCGCGTTGTGGGCCAAGCACTGGCCAGCCTGAACCTGCCAACGGTATTCACCTTTGAAGGCGGCTATGCCGTCGACGAGGTGGGCACGAATGCGGTCAACCTGTTGCAGGGCTTTTGGCAATAGCGGTCCGCCCCGCACACGCAACATCAACCCCAGCGTTCTGGACCAGCGCCTCTCCGAGAAATCGCCAAGGCACCGCGGCCTCTTGGTTGCCGAAGCACTGACGCCCTGCTCATAAGCACAGCCTATCGACCACAGCCGCGTTCAACCCCTCAGTCGGATCAGCAGCTTGATCATGTCCAAGGCCTTCTTGTTGGCAAACGGTGGCTGGAACATCATTTGAATGGTCGAGAACGGGGCCTGGTAGTACACCGGGCGCAGCTTTGAGAAGGTGACAAAACCCTCGTAACCGTGGTAGTGGCCCATGCCGCTAGCACCGACACCGCCGAATGGAAGGTCGTGTTGCGCCACGTGAAGGATGCCCTCATTGACCGAGACACCGCCAGACATGGTGCGTTCGATGAACAGCTTTTGCAAGCTTTTGACGCGGGTGAAGGGGTAGATGGCCAAGGGCCGGTCACGACCGTTGATGTAGTCCACCACCTCTTGCGGGTCACGATAGGTCAAGATAGGCAGAATGGGGCCGAAGACCTCGCGCTTAAGCACGCTCATGTCGGGCGTTGCACCGAGCACCAGATGGGGCGCAAATTTGCGGCGCGTGGCATCTGGCGTGGTCTGGGGGCTCAGGTTGATGAGCGTGGCGCCTTTGGCCTTGGCGTCGTCGAGGGTGTCGGTCAGCCGCTGGTAGGCGCGCTCATCGATGATGGAGGTGAAGTCCGGGCCATTGATATCGGGGTAGCGCTCGGCCACCAAGCGCTTGGCATGGCCCACAAACTCGTCCACCTTGCCCTCGGGCAGAAAGAGGTAATCCACGGTGGTGCAGATCTGACCCGCGTTGAGCAGCTTGAGCCACATGATGCGCTCGGCGGCGGTCTTGATCGAAAAATCAGGCCCAACAACGGCGGGCGACTTGCCGCCGAGTTCCAGCGTCACCGGTGTGAGGTTGGCGGCGGCGTTGGCCATCACGGCGCGTCCGGTCTGACCCGAGCCGGTGAAGAGCAGATGGTCAAACGGCAAGGCGCTGAACGCGGGCCCACGGCCTCCGGCGTCCTCGAAAAAGGCCAATTTGTCGAGGGGAAAGTAGCGCGGGCTCAGCTCGCGCAGCAAGCGCGCAAGATGGGCCGAGTTTTCCGACATCTTTACCATCGCACGGTTGCCCGCGGCAAAGATGGAGGTCAAGGGCGCGATCGACAGGTTAAGCGGAAAGTTCCACGGCACGATCACGCCAATCACGCCCAGCGGCTGAGGAATCAGCCGGTTTTTGGCCAAGGGGTACATCATCAGATCGGCGTGCCGCTTCATGGGCTTCATCCAGCCTTTAAGCTGTTTGATGGTGTCACGAATACCGTCGAGCACCACAAAGAACTCGCAAAACAGGGTTTCGAACTCCGAGCGGTTGCCGTAATCCTGGTGGATGGCTTCGACCAGAGCAGCTTGGTTCTCTTTGAGCATGCGCGAGAGCGCCTTCAGGTCGGCCACACGCGACTTGTGGTCGGGATTGGGATTGACCAGGTAGGCCTTGCGCTGAAGCTCCAGCGTAGAGAGGAACTCTTCCGGAATCTCCCGGTTCAGGTTCGGCGCGTCGATAACGTTCATGGCGGGATCTCCATCACTCATAACAGCACAAGGCCCACGCTCTTAGCTCAGAGAGTTCACTGGCCCCTCAGTGAGGGCCAATGGACCGGGCGAACTAGGCCTGGAGACGGAATCCCTATTGAATCTCGCTCCATGGTGCAACACAGACCGCATTCCGCAAGACGTGGTCTCGCACCGCCCGGTGAGCCAGCCACGCCAAGTGCCTTCGTGGAAGAAGCAGAGGCAACATGCTAAGGGGGCCGTTAAGGCCCGTGAAGGACAAACGCTGCCAGCGATCGGACATGGCCTGACAACTGCGCCTTGCCACGGCAATGCATAAAGCTGTCAGTGCGCAATGGCGGGTGGTGAGCCAACCCGGTCTTTCTCACGAAACTCGGCGGGCGACATACCCGCCCAACGCCGGAAGGCCCGACGGAAACTGCGCGCGTCCGACAACCCAATGTCCACCGCGATGTCTTCGCTCCGAACCCCCAAGCGCAGCAGTTGCTGAGCGCGGATAAAGCGGTCCTTGTCCTGCAATTGAGAGTAATCGATACCGTCACGCTCAAGCATGCGGTAGAGCGTGCGCAGGCTGACATGCATTCGCTCAGCAATGTCTTCAAGCGGCAGCAATCGGCCAGTGGCCGAAAACAAGCGCGCCAACAACGTGGCCGGGGTCCGCAAGCCGATCGCTTGGGCTTCTTGCTCGCACAGCCCTTCCCAATAAGCGCAGCTATGGGGGTCGTGGTTGGGGTTTCGAATATTCAGCAAATCGCTGTCAAACACCATGCGCGCCACCCTGGCCTCGCCGATCACGGGAGCCCCTAGCAGCCTGGCCAATGTTCCGAACACTTCGCGGTCGTGCCCAGGCAATTCAACCCGAATCAGCGGAAACTGGCCGCCACAAAGGATCTTGAGCACGTTGAAGTTGGTGAGCAGATGGTCGATCTCCAGAAAGCTCGCGCATTCGGCATCTTCAAAAAGATGTGGCGACTCAATGGCACAGGCACCGGGTTCACCCAGATCGCGCGCAAACCTGTGCGCCAACAAAGAGCCTGCCAGCAACTGATGGCGGAGTCCAAATTCGATGGCTGCCCCCACCGTGGGCTGGGCCACCAGCGCTGGCCCCAACAGCCCGAGCTGGGAAATCGATTTATAGCCCCCGGTTTGACAGGCCAGGTTGAGCCCGCCGTGGCGGTGCACAGCGCGCTGGACGCCTTGTCGGATGCGGGTGTAGCTCAGGCGATCCCCAGCACCGCCTTCGCTGGAGGCTCCAAACAGGTCACGGGCCGACCAGCCCACGCCCCGTGCCCAGGCCAGCACCCCCGTCATGCTGTGCGCCGGAAATATGGCGTCATCTACCGACACCAACCGACTGTCGGTGGTGTGAGCATCAGGCACTTGTCCTGTGGCAAGCGGTGTCCCCCAATCTGGCATTCGATGTCCTTTATACAGCGGGTGGGTGAATCTATGCTCAGGCGCTCATCAGGCCCGACGGTCGAGGCGCCGGTCGTCAAGCCGTCGGCCACTGTAGGGGCCTTCGCGGCCATGACATTCGGTAGTTTCACCAGTGCCCCTGCTCACAAGGCCGTACCGAGCCAAAGGACACACACCATGACCAGCAAATACGCACTCGAACGCTCCAGGCGTTCCTTCCTCAAAACCAGCGCCGCCTCGCTCGCCTTGGTGGCCGCAGGTGGTTGGGTGGCCAGCCATTTCGCTGACCAAGGGGCAAAAGCCCTCTACCCGGAAGCCCGGATCCTGGGAGCTCAGGCCCAGACCCTGCTCGCCCGGCTGGCCGACGCCATCTTGGACGGCATGCTACCGACCGAGCTGCAAGCGCGCCAAGCGGAGATCGTGCGGGTGGTCGCCACGGCCGAGGCTTCGCTCCAGGCCTTGCCGCCTCACATCCAGAAAGAAACCCAAGACCTCTTGGTCATGCTGGGGGTGGCACCCACCCGGGCCTTGCTCATCGGCCAGTGGACGGGCTGGGCCCAGGCCAGCCGAGAGCAGGTCAACGAGACCTTGCAGGCGCTGCGCACCTCGTCAGTGGGTTTGCGCCGCGCCGTCTACATGGGGCTGAGGGATTTGGTCGCGAGCTGTTACTACGCCAGCCCCACCACCTGGGCACAGATCGGTTACCCCGGCCCGCTGCTGCGTGGCCCTGGCGTGGAAGTTTGAGCCCAGAGGAGCACGCAGATGAACAAACGCATCACCTACAACGGCGCGGCCCTGACACAAGACCTGACGCTGGAGGCCGACGTGGTCATCGTCGGCACCGGGGCTGGTGGCGGCATGACGGCCGAAATCCTCGCCCAGGCTGGCTTGAAGGTCGTCATGCTGGAAAAAGGCGGCTACCACACGGCCAAGACCTTTTCGCAGAACGAGGCCGAAGCCTTCCCCATGCTCTATATGGACGCCGGTGCCCAGCGCACCAAGGACAAAGGCATGGTGGTGCTGCAAGGCCGCACCGTGGGCGGCGGCACCACAGTGAACTGGACCACCAGTTTTCGCACCCCCGACTTCACGCTGCGCTTCTGGGAAGATCAGTTCGGCCTCAAGAGCTTCAGCAGCGCAACCATGGCCTCGCATTTCGAGGCGGTGGAACAGCGCTTGAACATGCACACCTGGCAGGAGGCTGCGCCCAACACCAACAACGCGCTGTTGGCGCGCGGTTGCGAGAAGCTGGGCTTCAAGTCGGCCATCATCAAACGCAATGTCAAGGCTTGCGCCAACTCGGGCCTGTGCGGCTTGGGCTGCCCGATCAACGCCAAACAAGGCATGTTGGTCACCACCATACCCAGCGCGCTCGATCTGGGTGCCACGCTGGTGTACTGTGCTGAGGCCATGACCATCCAACACGACGGGAAACGCGCCACCGGTGTTGAGGCACTGGCTATGGATGCGCTGGGCCAAACGCCCACCGGCAAAAAGATTCGGGTGCAAGCGAAACACGTGGTGCTGGCGGCCGGTGCCATCCGGTCGCCCGCGTTACTGATGCGCTCCAAAGTCCCCGACGCTTCTGGCAAGCTGGGCAAGCGCACCTTTTTGCACCCCGTGTCCGTGACCCTGGGCCGCATGGACGAGCCAGTCAACGCCTTTCACGGTGCGCCGCACTCGGTCTACTCGGACCACTACATGCTGCACGAGGGCAAGGTCAACGGCACCGCCCGCATGGGCTACAAGCTGGAGGCCTTGCCGGTCACACCGCTGTTCCTGGCCTCGTTGGTGGACAAGAACTTTGGCTCTGCCAGTGCCGAGGTGATGAAGGCATTGCCGCACTGGCACGCCATCGACGCGCTGCACCGCGACGGCTTCAATGAGCACGAGGGGTGTGGCACGGTGGAGCTGAGTGGCGATACCGGCGTGGTCTTGGATTACCCAGTGACCGACTTTGTCAAGAAGAGCCTCGTCGAATCCACCGTGGAACTCGCCGAGATCCAGTTCGCTGCGGGCGCTCGCTATGTGATGCCCATGCACCTGGAAGCCAAGCCTCTCAAGAGCCTGGACGAAGTCCGGCAGTGGACCCAAACCGCGTCCATGGACCCGCTGCGCCTCTTGGGCGGCTCTGCGCATGTCATGGGTGGCTGCCAAATGGGCAGCGCCGCCAGCAACTCGGTGGTCAACGAATGGGGCCGCCACCACGCCATCGAGAACCTCTCGGTCATCGACGGCTCGGTCTTCCCGACCTCCATCGGCCTGAACCCGCAGCTCAGCATTTACGCCAGCGCCCACAAAAATGCCTCGGCCTTGGCCAAGGCCCTCAAGACCGCCTAAACCATGACCCACACCCCATCCACCGCCAACACCGAGCGCCCCTGGAGCGCGGCCTACCGCCGCTATGGCATTGCCGACCAGGTGCCGCCAACGCCTTATGAAACCGTCACTGCGCTGATGGAAGCGGCCATGCAGCGCCACGCCGAGCGGCCTGCCTTCCGCGCTTTTGGCCAGACTCTGAGCTATGCCGATGTGGACCGCCAGTCGGCGGCCTTTGCTGCCTGGTTGCAGACCCGGTTGGGCGTAAAAAAGGGCGATCGGGTGGCCGTCATGATGCCCAACTTTCTGGCCTTTCCCATTGCGTTTCTGGGCATCGTTCGAGCCGGTGCGGTACAGGTCAGCGTCAATCCGCTGTACACGCCACGCGAGCTGGCACACCAGCTCAAGGACTCGGGCTGCGAGGTCCTCATCATCTTCAGCGCCGCCACGCCCACGTTCGCCGAGATCGCCGACTCCACGCCGGTTCGGCACGTCGTCACCGTCTTGCCCGGCGACGGGTCGAGCGCGCGGCTGCCAGGCCCGCCGGTTGATGCACGGCTGAAAGACAGCGTGAGCTTTGAGCAAGCGCTGACCGAAGGGGCCAGCCTGCGCCACCAGCCGGTCACGCTCAGTGGCGAGGATTTGCTCTTTCTTCAGTACACGGGCGGCACCACCGGATTCTCCAAAGGCGCGGCCTTGTCGCACCGCAACCTGGTCAGCAATGTGGCGCAGTTCAAAGCCTTTATGAGCAGCGCCACCCGCGAAGGCCAAGAAGTGTTGGTCACGGCCATTCCGCTCTATCACATCTTCGCGCTGATGGTGAACTTCATCACCTACTTCTCCATCGGCTCGGACAACTGGCTGGTGGCCAACCCGCGCGAGATCGATGGCTTCATCGACACCCTGGCCCAAGCGCGTCCGACGGTCTTTATGGGCGTCAACACCTTGTATGCGGGCCTGGTAGCGCACCCCCGTCTTCGGGAGGTGGACTTTTCGCGCTTGCGGCTCTCGGGCGGGGGCGGTGCCGCCGTATTGCCCAGCACCTCGCAGAAGTGGCAGCAGATCACCGGCAACTTCATCCGCGAAGGTTATGGTCTCTCGGAAACCGGCCCGGTGCTGTCCTTCAACCCCGAGGCCATCGAGAGCTTCAGCCACAGCACAGGCCTACCAGTGCCGGGCACCGACATCCTCCTGCTAGACGCCGACGACCAGCCCGTCAGCGGCGCGGGCCAAGCGGGTGAGATCTGCGCCACGGGCCCTCAAATCATGTCTGGGTACTGGCAGCAAGCCGAAGCGAACCGAGCGGCCTTTACCGCCGACGGCTACTTCCGCACCGGCGACATCGGCTACTTTGACGAGCGCGGCTTTCTGTGCATCGCCGACCGCAAGAAAGACATGGTGTTGGTCTCCGGGTTCAACGTCTACCCCAACGAGGTTGAGGCCGTGGCCAGCGCCTTGGCAGGCGTGTTGGAGTGCGCCTGCACGGGCGTTCCCGATGACAAGACGGGAGAAGCGGTGCGCTTGTTTGTGGTCCAAGGCCCTGGGGCGAACTTGACCGAAACGCAAGTCATCGAACACTGCCGCCAAGGCTTGGCGGCCTACAAAGTGCCCAGACAGGTTGTGTTTCAAGACAGCCTGCCCAAAAGCACTGTGGGCAAGATCAAAGAAATACCCTTGGTTCGATGTTAAACCGGACACCCGAGTGATCAACCTGTCCAACTCAGGGCGCCAAACTTTGTTGAGAACGTAGTCGCCGAGAGGAGAAAAATACGCGGGCACTGTCGTGTAATTGATGTCGCCCGTGGCCAGCGCTGCTTTCAGGTACTCGGGGTTTGTGAAGGTGCCCGCATTAGGAATGTTGATGTCAGACTGGAAGTTGGCATACAGCATGCGATCCTGAGGGTATTTCTGACTGATCAGTGTGCCAACATTAGAAACATCTTTGGCATTGAAGTCAGGAATCTCCTTTTTGAGATTCGCTACAAAGCTACTGGATTGATCGGGTTTGCTGACATCGTAATTCCACCAAGCGGCCTTGGCTTGCTTGAGAAACCCAGTATTCGGGAAGTTGATCAAGTCTGTGCCTTGGGGGTCTTCGCTGGTGATGAAGCCAGAATCTGCCAAGGTGTAAAGGCTGTCTGAAGGATTCAATATTTTGCGGACGGTGGCGCGGTGGAAATCAACACCCAAACTTCCGGCACTTGAACCCGTCAAGAACACCTGGGCTGGGCGCGGCAAGTTGTCACGCAGCCAGCCCAAGCTGGTCACCACGTTCTTGGTGCCGTTGAAATTAAATATCTTGCCTTGACGTCCGTCCACTCGCACCAAATGGGCGGTGTTGTCGCCAATATGCGTATCGCCTGTGCAATAAGGCAGCACAATAATGTTCCAATCCTGGGCCTTGATCCGGTGAGTGTCGAGCAAAGAAAGGCGCTTGAGGAATGGCGCGAACAACCATCCCAGCTCTTTCCTGTTGGCACCAACGATCACATTGTCCCAGACATCCATGAAATTGTCAGAAATTCCATTGCCGTTATAGATGCGGGGGAAAACAACCTCTTGGACATTGCCGTACTGATCGAGCTTCCATGTGCCATCGTTGTTCATCTGAGGCAAAAGGCCGGTACAGGTGCCGTAGTCCGTGCAGGCCCCGCCCGGTTGCTGCCAAATCAGGAAATTGTTGGAGGCGTTGGTCAGATTAACAAAGAACTTGTATTCACTGCCATCGATACATGACGCGCCGCTGGACAGTGGCAAAGTCACTTTTTGCCAAAAGAAATAACCGTTCTTTTGGACTTGTGTGGCTACCGAAGGGATTTGATAATTACCCCAAGTGTTGTTGCCCGAAGACAAGGGCTTGTCAGCCGCACGGGGAAAGAAAATATTCCAGAAAGAGTCCCAAGCACTGTAGTTGCCCGGCTCTTCACGGTAGACAACATACTGCTCAACGGACTGTACTGTTTGGCTGACGAGATTGGCGGCTATATTGAGCAAAGCACCAGCAATGTCCACTTCAGCGTGAGCGGGTTTGCTGACGATCACGCCTGCTGCTGCGACCGTTACCAGTGCAGCACCGGCCACCATGCGTTTGATGTTGGCACTAAGCGATTTCAAGGATGGAACTTTCATGTTGACCCTTTGTTTGACTAAGGCAGCACGAAATGTAGTGATTGGTACTCTTTTTCACATTGCGGTTTTCCCTAGACTCCACCCGCATTGAGCCCAAGGGAATGCACGAGGGGCAGGTTGGAAGTTGACGCCTAGACCAGCCGTGCCAGGCGCTTGTCTTTTGCCAAAGAACCACTCAGTCCCACGCCGGATGGAGTGACACAAAGCCCGTGGGGAACTCATTGGGAGCACGTTGCTCTCGGAGCCGTCCCGGCGACACCCACTCGCTCCGATGGGGCGGGTTGTCACGGCTTGGGGCTCTACCGGCATGACTTGCAGGCGCGTTCGCCGCTAGGGAAACTCCTTGTGCTCATCGATGGTATTTATCACTACATTTTTTGCTCCCGTAGCTTTTCATACCTCCTCCCATGAACGCCAAACTACCCAAATTTCTGCGCACGCCTGCGTCAAAAAGGGCTATCCAGGTGGCGATAGCGGCCTCGCTGACGATGGGCGCTGTAGTTCATACCGCTCCCGCGCGCGCCGACGTTGTCGAGGATGTTGCGGCCACGGCCGCCGCCGTCGTCACGGTGGCCGCCAACGCGGTGGCCCAAACGGCGCAGGCGGCCTACCAGTTCTGGGCCTACCGCGACGAACCTGGAAACTACAGCGCTTGGTCCTCGTTTTGGAACCTGTTTTTCCCGCCAGCCGTAGACAAACCGCTGTCCACCGGTAACAACCAGTGGGGGTATTCAACGATCCCGTCGATTCCTTCGCAAATCAATCGCCAAAATTATTACGCTTGGCAAACAGTCAAGGTGCCGCTGTCATCGGGCGCAGCGTGCGCTGATGGCAGCGAATACAAATTCTTTGTGAATTTAACCAACGCCTCCAACAACTTCCTGATTTGGCAACAAGGTGGTGGCAGCTGTTCCGACTACGCCGGGTGTTCTGGTCGGCAAGCGCTGCTGAATCCAGATGGCAGCTGGAAGCGGGATGCCGAAGGCAATCAGCAAGAAGGTGAATTTCAGGCCACCATCATCAATATGAATGGTATCCCTGACAACTTCATGGACGTTTTTGGAAACCTGTTCGCCGGTAAACGCGAATTGGGCTGGCTGTATGCACCGTTTTTGAATCGTCTTGCAATTCTGGACCCCCATCGGGTCAAACTCCAAGACTGGAACATCATCGCCATGCCGTATTGCACCGGCGACTCCCACATGGGTGAAAACAATGCGGTCTTGACGCGCGTGGATGGCAAAAAAACCATGGTTCATCGTTTCAACGGCAACAAAAACGTGTTGGTTGCGCTCGGTTGGTTGCGCGACAACCTGCCACGTCCGGCCCAGGTGTTTTTGACCGGCCAGAGCGCGGGTGCCCTGGGTACCGAATGGCACCGTGCAACCGTCAGAAAAATCCTGAACCCCTCGGACAGCCTGTACAGCATGCCTGACTCGGGCCACATTGGTGGCGACGATCCGACCGGGCAACTCGACGTTGCTAAATACCCAGCCGCCATGTTTATTAATGACGTGAAAACCCATTGGTGGGGCCACGACCCGAGCAAAGCGACCCCATCGACTTTTATTGCCAATGCCACGAAAGAAATTCCGGGCTTTGACATCAAAGACACCACCAATATGAGTTCACTCATCAGTCGCCTGCACCCGCAAGATCGTATTACCTACCTCTCAGCGATCAGCGATATGAACTTCGGCAACTACGGTTATAAACACAACCCGGAATACATCCAAGCGGCGATTGCGTCCGGCGATGTCAATCTGAAACATGCACCCGCGCATTTCTCGCCGATCGGTAACTACATCCGCAAAAATTGGAACCAAGAACTGGACTTCCACGTCAAGCGTATCGAGCAATTGACGCCCAACCAAGGCTATTTCTTCCCTAGCGGCCGCCGTCTCAACGAGTCGCACACGATTGCCTCTTTGACCTATGAGGGTAGCGTCAACGGCGATACCGGCCACACGGTGTTGGACGCCATTGAAAACCTCATTGACCGCCGCCGCCCACCCGTGCTGCGCGAAAAAGAGTCGGACCAGACGCGCGGCTTGTACCTGCCCTTAGGCCCCAATACCCAGGCCGCCATTGCACTGGGTGGGTCAGACGACATTATCAATCCCCCACTGAACTAAAGCTGCCACTGAGCCAGCCAGCTCCTTGATGAGCGCCATTGCCTCCTCCACCACTTTCAGGTGGAGGGGCAGTTAGGATTAATGGCCTTCCGAATCACACCCAAGATAATCTGACCTTGTTTGGCCACCGTTTGTAGGCGGCACAGGCCCTTTCGTTGCGAAAGGATTCAACCTGTTGCAGATGGTGGTGAAGGTGTCGAGCCATGATGAGCTAGCGCAACCCAGGCGGCAGAAGGCGAGCCCATAGAAAAGCGGCGAAAGACATTGCAGTTTCTCCAAGGAAAGAAACGCAACGCCTTCGCCGCCAGTTTCATGCCACAGGTGCAACGCCCTGCAGCATGACAGTCTTCCACGCGGAACTTGCCCAGGAAGTCCGGGCAAACGCGCTATGCCGGGTTAGTACTTGTAGGTGATCCGAACGCCTCCAGCCACTGCGCTGGAACCATTCACGTCGACAATATTTGTGCCGCTCTGGGCAATCCGAGCGTCCCCCGGCTTGGCATAGGTCAGTCCGGCACCCATGGTCAGCCTGTCAGTCACATCGTAAGAGCCGCCCACAGTCAAGCTCTTGCTGCCATTGGTGGGCGACAGCGGAGACTTGGTTGCGGCCGAATCCCTAGGTTGGTACCCCACTGACACGAATCCGCTCAACTTATCGGAGAGTTGCCGACCCACACCGATGCTGTACTCGGTGCCATTCTCAAAGTTCGTCAAACTGCCTCCGTTCAACATCTTAGGTTTCACGGTCAGTTGCTCATACTTTGCGTACCGCGCGCTTCCCATCAAAAGCGTCTTGGGTGCGATGCCAGTTTGCAGATTCAGGTTCACCGCCTCCGGCGCTTTGATCTCGGTCACCGATTTAAAAACGCCACCGCCCACACGTTCTTCAGTGTCCACATGGTGGGTAATGGCGCTGTTGTAAGTCAAAGCCACACGTAGAGCAATCGCAGGCATCTCATAAGCAGCCCCTACGACATACCCAGATGCGCCCTTTTCCGCAAAATCAGCTTCATATCCGTTGGGGCCAAAACTACGCCCATACACCATGCCCTTTAGCCTCACGTCGGCAGTTAGCGTTTGGTAGCGTGGCCCACCATGCACACTGAAATTTTCGTTGAACTTGTACCGCAGCACACCCGTATAGGCACGGCTATCCACTTTTGCCGATGTTCCATAGAGCGCCGCATTGCCATTGCCAGAATAGCTCAAATCCACACCATACGGCATATCAATGATGAAGGCCGCGGACAGACTGTCAGTGAGATTTTTCTTCACGGCCAGTCCAAACTGACTGTATGAGTTCAGAATTTTGCCCGTTGGTCCGGTGAAAGGAGCAATACCCTGGCCAGATACTGAGGGGCTAACATGTGACGCAGAAAAACTCACCTGGTCTTGGGCTTCAAAAATGATGCCTATCGGTTGACCTGACCTGTCTAGCCCGACGGCTAACGCTGGTGCGGCATGTACTGAAGCCAATAGGCCAGCAATGACTAGTCTCAAGGAGAGCTCATTTACATTTCCAGCAAGAAAAGCTGGATTCTTGCGTGTGAGTTGGGTGTTTTTCATGGTTCATCCTAAATTAAGACAGGCCCGTTTCCGTGGTCTGATTTGATTGCTCGAATTGACGAGTCTGCCATACAGACTCGAAGATAGTCATCAAGCCCCCAGAGAGTTATTTATAAATCTTAAGTCTAGCTGTTCAATGTTTGCCGCAATAAGCTCCTCCTTGCTCATTCCATTCGGACATGTTCGCATGTTGTTTTCGGCCGATATGGCGGCATCCTCCGCTGCACGAAATACGACAATCCTCGCATGTTGAAAACCCATTTGGGAACCATCAGACTCAGAGATCAACATCTCCAGATAGATGTTTGCCAACGCTGACGGAACCCATTCAAAGCAATACAGACCGTCAAGCTCAAAAGCAATAAGCGCACAGTATTGCCCACTAATTCAATCATCAACTCAAGCAATGCGCTAGATCTTTATTTCAAGAATTCCTCAACCACCGCCAACACTTCTCTCGGCTTTTCCCAGGTTGACAAATGTCCGGAGCCTTCGATTTTCTTTAATTGGCTATTTGGAATTCTCTTGTGCAAGTCTTCACCCTGACAAGGCGTATGAATAACATCATGATCTGAGCTGACAACTAGAGTTTCATGCGTGAGTTTCTCCATAGGAACCTCCCTCTTGGGCCTCGGAAATTTATCAAACAGAATTCTATAATTTCTGTTCCCCTCGATCGAAATCATATCCACCACGTTTTGGTAATACTGATCCACTTTGGATTGGTCATAAAACAACTTGCCAAGTTCCTTTTTCACCAAAAACGGAGGGAGAAAATTCTGGGAAAACTTGTTCATTAATGGATGAGTCAATAGCTTGGATTTCTCTGGAACTGGCTCACTTTCGCACACACCTCCAAAACTATTTAAGAGGATAAGCTTTTCGACTCTCTCGGGATGCCTCAGGCTATAGAGAACCGATAGATACCCACCGAAGGAGCGTCCCAGCAGGTGCATTTTTTTGACTTCCAACTTATCGAAAAGCTCCTCCAAGAACGACACAAAAGCTTCGTTACTGTAATCATCCTTGATTTGTGGCCCAGTGAGCGCATGGCCGATATTATCAAAAGCGATTACCGTATATTTCTTGGACAAATCATCTATCACATAGTCGAAGTGATGAATATTTCCCCCACTCCCATGAATGAGCACCAGAGTTTTTTCCCCCGTACCTCTCTTGTAATAGTGAACTTTCTTACCTTGAACTTCTATAAACTTAGAGTCAGGATAGCTGTATTTTTCCAGATATTCATTTAAAGGTCTCTGAGGAGCATAGCTATAAATGAGAAACCCAGAAATAACAAGCAGTAAGAGTACAGCGGTAAATTTAGCAACTCTCATGGTTCACATCCTTGCTTACTTGACTGATTCAACCGTGCAATTGATAGGAGAGGCCACTGCACGCCGACCTCAAAATCTATGCTCACTCTTGTGGAACTGTGAAGCGAGGCTCAGCTCATTTTTATTTGCATAGCCATTCGATTTCGCATGAGAGGCGTCGGCTTTTCCATCAATTTCGGAGGTCGTTGCTTAGAGAGCCATCGCCTTAAGCGATACACGTGTCTACACAACGGCTGGCTTGCTATATCCAAGAATCAAATACTCCTTGCTGTGGGGGGGCTTATAATAGACGCTCCCACACAAAATCCAAGGCCAATACCGAATACTGTTGTGTGTCAACTCATAGATAATGGTCATAAAACCACTAAAATTGACGATCCAAGGGTTCATAATCATATCGGGCTGATTTGTTAGGCCCACCTTTGGCAAATCTGGCCTGGGCTTGACATAGGTACCAAATAGACGATCCCAGATGAAAAAGCAAGCGCCGCCCAAATTGATTGCCTCTTCGCCCTCTTTGGCTGAATGGTGCATCACATGATAGGGGCCGCAACCAGTGAGGGAAAAGATAAATCGGAGGAAGCGATTTTTCATGATGGCGCGATATAGATGCGGCTCATGATTAAGTGGCTCACAGAACGCCAACAGAACATAGAACATCAGCAACTCATGGAGCAATCCGTCTGTATATAACAGTTTCGAAATTAGTAGCTGCATCAAGAACAATGGAATCCTTGACAGAACCTTGAAACCCACGGCAGGTCCTACACCCATTGGATGCAAGATCTCGGTTGTGTGGTGCGTGCGATGTGTGAGATACCAGAACAGGCGTGACGCGTGTTGCAAACGATGCAGCGCATAGCTTGGCAGTTCCGCCATCACCAACGTCAGCACAAAAGCCAGTGGCAGAGGTATTTCAATAAGCGTTGGTATATTTTCTGAGTAGATTCTGCCCAGTTCATTTCCAATTGCCACAAACTTATCCCCAACGCCAATAAACTCACCAAGAAACGGAAACGCGAGCAGCGCAAGAATAAGAAGTACAAGAGGGGTAACAATAAAAACGTCTAGCAAGCGCAATAGTCCGTGCGTCAGTACCGTACCGGCCGTGGCACCTTTACCCCACACTTGCATGGATTTGCGCAAGGAGTAAGTAGCCAATGCCAGTACGTAGAAATAGAATATTGCCATTCCTGCTATCACAATGGGAGGCGTCGGAATACCGCGGAATGTAGAAGCACTGTCAGGAAATAATTGCTTGATCAATGAAACATACTGCTCACTGACCGGTCCATTTACGGTGTAATAGAAGGCCCCATATAGAAATAAGGCAGGATAGATTATCCACATCCATGCGATATTGAAATTTATCGTGCGGAAGTCGAATTTCCAAATTGTTCGAAGCGCTCGATTGACACCCGAGGATTGACCTGCTTGATCTTGTTTGTCTACTCTGGAATCCACTTGATAAACTCCTAATGTCAGTTCATTCCGGTCTTTGAAAAGAAGTCCCAAATCAGTTCACCGGTGTCAATATCGCGATTAAAATTTCCTTGAGCATTCTTATTCAGCAAGGCGGCATTGAAGCGCGCCCCTGGCCAATGGTGACCGCCATTGACCACCTCGTAATACTGCACAGCTAAGTTCTTAGGGCAGCGATATGTGTACTTGTTGATGGTTGAGTGATCGTCTGGATCTAGATCTGGCAAGACTTCTTTGTTGGCGGGCTGCGCATCGCAGCCGTTACTCTTCACGTAGCTTTCTGCACTCTCGGATACGCCCAGAATGTCAGCATTTCCATGAGTAGCCTGATCCGCAGTCCCGCTCATTAGCAATATAGGCAATGTGGCAAAGGGGCCACTGGCGGGATAGAGTGCCTTAGGAGCTCCACCGGCTATAAGAGCCGCTGCTGCGAATTTGCCGGGATTGTCTTGCAAATAGCGAAACCCGGATACACTACCGGCTGAGAAGCCAATAAAGTACATTTGTCTTTGATTGATTTTATATGTCGAGCTTAGATGGGAAATCAGAGCATTTATATAGGTGCTCTTTTTGCGTGTACCTTCTTCAGTACTCCAAGGCCACTCGATATGCGAAAGATTTGGATACACAGCAATGAGGTTGTGCCTGTCAGCCGTATTATTAAAGCCTGTGTAGAATTCTGTTTGCTCTCCGGTCGATGTTTGCCCATGGAGTATGACTACCAATGAATAAGATTTTTCGACGCTAAAGTTCTTCGGCAAGTGTAAGCTGTAGGTATATTTTTTGTTCTCAAAGCTGAACTCTCCGTTGGGCACTACCACAAAGAATTTTAATATGCCGTAAGATATAACTACAAGCAGAAAGAGAGCGGCGATTGAACAGAATATCCAAAACACCAAACCTCTCTTTGTTGCTTCAGTTGTGTTCATAGATATATATTTCGTATTGGCCATTCATTGCATCTCTCAGAGTCCTTATGGGAGTCAGATAAACTTGCTCTTGCCATCTTGAATGGTCCGAGTATGTCGTTGCAGGTAAAGCATGAGCAAGGTGAATTTATTCAGGCACACAAGATGATCTGCCCGAAGCCAGATTCAAACTGATGACCTCCTGCCGTTGCCGACCATAGTCCCCTAGCGCGAGGGCAGCATTGAGGCGTGAACGCGTTACCCGTGTTGGCGCACATTGGCCTGCGCAAACATCTTTGAGATGGGTATCGCAAAACTCCCACATCCATTTCGCCCTCGTTCAGATCCTCTTTTGTTCGCTCCACCGCAGAACGGAAAGTAGCTATCACTATTTTTTGATTGTCACCATTTGATGGGCCGAACCACAAGAAGTCGAAAACCCTCTTGCGCCCCACGTTTGATTGATGTAGTCATCCGGTTCTACAAGACTCCTGACTGCTCTAGCAGGCCTGCATCATCGGCGCGCCATCGAGACCATCGGGGTCCGTGAACACTTCTCCCTTGGCCGTTAGTTGGGTCCTAAGCTTGAGTGCCGCTGCTCTATGCACGGAGCTAATAAGGACCCTGTATGCGCAGCGGCCGTGTGCTACTTGATGGCTATGCTTACCCAGAGGCAAGCCCGATCAATAGCCGGAGTGAGTAGCGCCTGACCTTGCCACTTACCAGTCGCGGCAGGTACTACCCATCGATGTGAATGCACACCGGCTCATAGGCTTCGGTAGCGGGGATCGCGTCCTGTAATGCCGAGAGCCCTCTGGAATACCCTCGGTGGTGCAGCAGCCCGGCCAGCGGCGAACGGTCTATTTCTAATCCGATGAGTACCTTAGCCTCTGCCTCAAGATCATGAAGCAACAGCCCTCTGAACACATGGAGTCGGTGCACCAATGCAATGCCGCTGCCTGTGGCCTGTGGCCTGCTGCTGATAGGCCTCATTGATGCAGATTTTTCTTTGACCTTAATCTCTAACTACTGCCTAGCAACCATTTTCTCAGGATAATACTGTATCAAGAATTCTTTGGTTACCGGGGGCGTATAATAAACAGACCCAAAGAGGATTTTGAACCAGTGCCTGGGCGAATTGTGCTTGAGTTCATAGGCAATGGTAGCAAAACCACCCAAATACAGCCTCAACGGATTCATAATAATTTTTGGCTGATTGGTTAACCCAACTGGTGGAATTTCCGAAGGAGGTTCTTTGTAGGTTCCAAAAACTCTATCCCAGAAGTTGAACCCCAAATTTGCCAAGTTCACCATCTCCTCTCCTTCGCGCGCAGAATGGTGCACCAAATGAAATGGGCCTGAACCAAACATTTTGAAAAAATTGTATAGCAGCTTGTTTTTGAAAGCCACGTGATAGAGCGGATTTGAATGACTGAATTTTTCTACAACAAAGATGACAATGTGCAACATTATAAGCCCATCCAAAATTGGCTCTATATATACAAGCTTGGAAATGGCCAATTTAAAGAAGAATGACGGGAGCAAGAAGATGAATGCAAAGGCAAAAACTGGCCCCGCTCCAAAGGGATGAAGATATTCTGGTGAGTGATGAGAGCGATGAACAGTAAACCAAAGCAGCCTCGACCAGTGAATTGAATAATGAAACACATATATCGGCAAGTCTGCCAATATGATGGTTACAAGAAATGCAACAGGAAAAGGCAAGTGAATAAGCGTAGGAATACTCTCAAAAGAACGGTTGTACAGATCAATTAAATCTTGAAAGACATGCCCCTCCGTGGGCAGGGTTACAAATGAGAATATGTCAAAAGGCCGCCCAATATAAACACCTACCGCATATTGAATGACCATCAAAAATGCAAAGGTTACCGCTAAATCTAACACAATGGTTAGAAAGTGAGGCACGACTATTTGTCTGAGTTTTTCTGTTCCAATGGTCTTGGCAGCTCTCTTTTCAATAAAACTCACGAACCAGTAAAGATAAACCACAAGCACAGAAGCAACCATCAACGAGCCTATCGGTTTCCCGCATACTTCCTGACCTAAGTAAGCAAGAGAAGGGTATTGACTGACCCATTTTTCAAAAAAGGTGAAGAAGGTCTCAGGAAAAGGGGTAAGGAGTGCCTCGAGCGTGATGTACATGGACATCAAGATCCAAACATACTTGAAATCAGGAAACTTGTAATCAGAAAGGTCTGTGTTCCAGAGTTTTCTTAACATGGTCTAACGTCCATTAATTTCTCAGGGAGTTCTGCCCAGCGCGCACAGCGTTGCAAAGCACCACACCCTGACGGTACCAAGTGTCGGTGCGTGCGGCGAGATCAATCATGCCTACCCTACGCCGCCAATGGCACCGCCAAGTTCATCCCAGCCAGGACTTCGCGTTGGTTGGTCATACGCTCGCATCCATGCTGGCCCAGGCTCATCTGTTACATGGCATCAATGTCTCAGCACAGCCCGGCATGATCAAGTGCAGACCTTCCTCACCTTGGCCCAAGGCATAAAGTAGCTATCACTACTTTTCATTGTCGACATTTGAGGGGGCACACCACAAGCAGTGGCAAACCCTCTTGCGCAGCACGTTGGCTTGATATAGCCCAGGTGTTAATCCCCCGAGGTCAGGAGAAAACTTTCGGACCGGCTGGCAAAGCCGCGAGCTTTGTGGTGTGTGGCCCAAATGAGCTCAGGCTGAGCCATGGTGGCTACCTGCAGCAGCACGATCTCGACTCCTGAAGGCGCAGGCGCATAGGCTGCGTGTCCACACTCAAGGTAGCGCTGCGCGCCTCCTCCATTCAGCGCTGCCGCAAGTTCGCATTGAGCACGAGCTATGGTGCCAGGCCAAACACTGAAGCCCAAAGCTGCTGACTGGCCTGCGCCGCAGGCATCTTGAACTCCATGCTGTGCCTGAGCCGCCGCCCTCTGGGGACCTCAAGAACAATCTCATGTGAGTCAAGCGTAAGGAGCAAACTAAATGCTCTGTTCCTTCCACAAGACGATCAGCTCAATCGGCCAGAACTCGAACGGAACCATCATCACCGCCCGGGTTGAGGGGTGCGTAAGAATGGGAAAAAGGCCACAAGACAGCACACTGGCCTTGCCCCCGAGAAACGTAGTTCATAGCTGATGATCAAAATACAGCTATGGAGAACGAGAGATGAGCAAGAAAGACGGGATGAAGCATCGTGCCAGGTACACGCTGGAGTTCAAGCTGGAGGCCGTGAGGCTGGTGAAGGCGGGGCAGGAAGCGTCGGTGACGGCACGGGTGCTGGGAGTGCCCAAGGCGACGTTGAGCAACTGGATGAGGTTGGCCGAGAGGGGTGAGCTCCAGGGGGCGGGGGACAAGCCGGTGAGCCCCGAGCAGATGGAGCTGGCGAGGCTGCGAGCTGAGCTGGCCAGGGTGAAGATGGAGCGCGACATCCTAAAAAAAGCGACGGCGTACTTTGCAAAGGAGTCCCTGTGAAGTACGCCTGGATCGGCAAGAACAAGACGACATGGCCGGTCACGCTGGCCTGCGAAGTCTTGGGCGTCAGCGCCAGTGGGTACTTTGATCATCAGCGCCGACTTGCGCAGAGCCCGATGAAGTTTGAGGAAAACTGGCACGCGGGCCAGACCAAGAAAGCCGCGTAACCGAGTGGCTATGCACTACGTCGGACAGGGGCAAGGTCACACCGTTTGGGACGTGCTTGCGGAACACCATGCAAGTAGCCGAGTGCACCACATGGTCGGAGAAGACCCTCGGCAGCTCAAACCCCATCGAGCGATCCAGTTCGTCCGTGGCTATGCGGGCCACTTGCTTCAACTCCGGATCGGTGGGCTCGGTGTGCTTGAACGAAAAGAAGGTCCGGCCGATTAACCGCAACTCCTGCGGATGCGCGTCGAAGTACCCGTCCGGAGAATGCACCGCTAGGGCCGGGCAATTGTCATCCCCGGCTTGGAAGAGCAAGGTATTCGCCTGAACCAGGGCACCCCAGACAATATGCCCCTCGCTCAGAAGAAGTGCCTGCTTGTCGAAGAATGCGGTCAGACCGTCAGCCTCCTTCAACCACGACGGCCTGGGCCCGATCAGTGATGCCATGGTCAAGGAGCTCATTCGTTGCTGCCTCAAGGCATAGCTGTCACGCAGCTTGTTGATGATGCGCTCCATTTCGGGCTGCGCAGGCATGGGGCTTACGAAGTGTGCCTCTCTGCTGCTGCCCACACTTGCAATGGGTTTCTCTAGCACCTGGCCTGCAATGAAGGACTCGCCGGTGTCGGTCTCGCCGTAGTAGGCCCATAGAACGGGTGGGAGGGCCAGCAATGCTTCATTGCTCACCCGCCTACTACCCGGTAGGCTCGGACCTGTCTGCGCAAGTCGGCGCTGATGATCAAAGTACCCACTGGCGCTGACGCCCAAGACTTCGCAGGCCAGCGTGACCGGCCATGTCGTCTTGTTCTTGCAGATCCAGGCGTACTTCACAGGGACTCCTTTGCAAAGTACGCCGTCGCTTTTTTTAGGATGTCGCGCTCCATCTTCACCCTGGCCAGCTCAGCTCGCAGCCTCGCCAGCTCCATCTGCTCGGGGCTCACCGGCTTGTCCCCCGCCCCCTGGAGCTCACCCCTCTCGGCCAACCTCATCCAGTTGCTCAACGTCGCCTTGGGCACTCCCAGCACCCGTGCCGTCACCGACGCTTCCTGCCCCGCCTTCACCAGCCTCACGGCCTCCAGCTTGAACTCCAGCGTGTACCTGGCACGATGCTTCATCCCGTCTTTCTTGCTCATCTCTCGTTCTCCATAGCTGTATTTTGATCATCAGCTATGAACTACGTTTCTCGGGGGCAAGGCCACTTCGGCTCTGAAGCCGCCGAATCGGGTGATCTCAATTCTTTTCTGAGATATGTTCTTGATGCTGGTGGCGTAGTAGCTTCGACGATCATCGGCGGGCTTATCGCTTGCACGGTAGGTGATTTCTAAGAACCGTTTGCCGTACTGCAATTGGTCGAGCCTCAGCGAGGTGTCGGCCGCCAGCTTGCGCCTGAGCTGCATCAAGATGTCTGGCGGCAAGCTGTCCCAATCGGATTTGTTGATCCACTCGGTGTGCAACAACTGGCCGCTGGGCGCGCACACATAAAAACAGTGCACATCCGCGATGGAAATCGACGTCGCATAGACCTGGCCCGGTGGCGGCAGCAGCTTGACCCACCGATCAGTCACCTCTGTGACCTGCACCCAGCGTGAGGCGCTACCAGACACATTGCGCACAAAAATGCGGTTGCTGATATGGCGGGCAAATTCTCGCAGTCGCTCCTGTGCAGGCGTCAGTGCTTTGCTAAACAGGGCTTCGTTCAGTGTCTCGGTCGTTTGGTAAAAACCCAGTATGGAATCACCACCTTCCGACCCGTTGTCGAACTGCTTGGCCACTTTGTTGTGCGGAAAGGCGCTGTGCGAGTGGTTGAGTACAACGCAGTGCATGCCTTCGTGGCTTGACCACTGTCCTCCCACATTGCGAACGATGCATTCGCCCAGGAAAGCGCCAATCAAATGGATCGCACCCTGCCACTGGTCGCTAGAAGGGCGTCGCCTAGCCCGGTCAATGTAAGCGTCCAACCAGCGGACGCCAGCCTGGTCGTAGGTCAGTTCCTGCTGTAACTGGTCTTTAAATTTTCTGCGCAGCTTCTCCGCAGCCTCATGCATCTGCTGCGCTAGCTCTGGCATCAGCGGCGCTGCCTTGGGTGGTTCCGGCTGGGTAAGTGTGTCGTTGTAATAGTTTTCAATCCGCAGCAGCTCCTGTGGCTTGCTGAAGTCAAGCGCCGGTGCGGCCTCGGCTACCGGGGCTGCTTGCACAATCTCTGGGTGCGTCAGAACCCAATCATTCGCGCAGATGCTCTCAATAGGCTTCAAGCCATCCTTCGTGTGTATTCGTGTGCCACGCACGAACCCGGTTTCTGGGTCCAGCATGAGGGTCGGCAGGGGCGTTGAGAACATGGCAAAACTCGTACAGCAACTGAGGGCCTGATTCCGATCGTAACGCACCAATTTGTGGAAGTAATGCAGCCAGCCGCTCCCGCTTAAATCTCGAATGAGCCCTGGCAATGAGGTACCGGTGGAGGGAGAGTTGCAGAGTTGCCTCGATGACACGCAGGAAAAAGCGCAGTGACGGATCCTGCACCGCAGGGCTGCGCTACCTAAAATGACGCACTTCTGACCCAGCCTAAGGTCCGGGTGGATGGCCTTGCCGAGGTCCACCGCCCCAGGGTCCATCTGTTCAGATACAAGAGGAGTGATCCATCTGATACCCGACACCTAGGTGTCAAACTTGGAGGGCTTCGCCGGGTATCACCTGCACCCAAGACTCTACCTTGGGCATGTCAGTGCTCCCCAGCGCTACTCGGCTGCTGTCTGTACCCCTCTGCAATCGTCTGGAGGGCGAAAGCACCAGCCATTTCCGTGATGGCCCGCACCAGCACTGCATGCTCTCCGCCCTCGGCAATGGCACCGATATAACTCTGATCAATTTTCAGCTTTGTAAAGGGGTGTTTGCGAATATAGGACAAGGACGCATAGCCCGTCCCAAAGTCATCGATGGCCAATTCGCAACCTAACTTGCGTATGGCAAATAAATTCTGCCTCACTTCGTCACTATCATGGATGATGCAAGACTCTGTAATTTCAATGGTGATGTTTGGCGAGTGAATATCATATTTACTTATATATTTTCTCAAAGTCTCGACAAAATCCTCCCTCCGCACCTGCAAGGGAGAGACATTTATATTTACCTTAAAATTGGGATTCCACTTGTTTATGCGATTGAGTGTTGCTAGGCTACGATCCAACGCCAACATGCCAAGTACGATGATATGGCCACTGGACTCGGCGCATGGAATGAACTCCAAGGGTGACACCTCGCCCAAACTTGGGTTACGCCAACGCAAAAGGGCTTCAGCCGCAACCACTTTGCCTGTGGTTAAGCTGGCAATGGGCTGAAAGTCTAAGTAAAAATCACCGTTGTGCTCCAAGTCGTAACGCATTTCTGTGACCAGCTTCCCTGCGCGATTAATGGAGTCACCCAGGGCAAGGCTATAAAAATCGAAGGCGTTGCGCCCTTTCATTTTTGACTGATACATTGCCGCATCAGCGTGCGATATCAGGTCGTGCGACACTCTACCATCCCCAGGAAACTGTGCAATACCCATGCTGGCGGATATATAAACCCTCAATCTATCAACAACGTAAGGCTCTGCAACGCTGGCCAACACTGTGTTAGCAAAGGTAGAAATATCTTGCATCTTGGCCCCTGAATGAACCAAGATCAAAAACTCATCTCCCCCCAGGCGAGCCACCATGTCCCCCTGTTGGGGGTTTATCAGCGATTTAAGGCGTTCGGTACAACTTTTAAGTACAGCATCGCCCACAGGGTGGCCGTGGGCATCATTCACCTGTTTAAAACGATCCAAATCCAAAAACAAAACAAAAAAACCATCACCGCCAGGTAAGGCCTTGGCGATCATGGCATCGCAGTGGTTCAAAAAATGCTGGCGGTTAGCAAGGCCCGTTAAATGATCGTGCGTCGCTTGATAGCTTAATGCACGCTGAATATTGCGCTGCTCAGTAACATCGGTGAAGGTGGCACACATGCCACCGCCCGACAAATAGTAGCGATTGATTTGTATGATGCGCCCGGTCGAGGGAAACAGATCTTCGACCTTAACCATTTTCTTTGTTTTAATGCGCGTGATGTGTGATTGCGCCAACTCTTCTGGGTCACCCGGCCCCAACACACCTGCACCTGCAATCAGCCGATACGCCTCCAAGAGCGGCATGCCATACCGAATTAAATGAGGCGGGAAAATCCCCATGGATTCGTAGACCTTATTCCATGCCACAAGCTCTAGATTCTCGTTATAAATGGTTACGCCCTGATCAATGGTGTCAAACGTCACTCTAAGAAACTCTTGCTGCACATCACGTGCGCCTTCGCGCTCTCGAAGGTGGGCCAAAATAATGCAACCCTGGTCCGTCGCGTTAATTTTTACGTGGTAAAAGGAAGTTGCGCTACTTGGGTGGTTTACCACACATTGAAACGACTGCCCGGCTATCGATTTTTCGATATAAGACTGCAAAGAAAGGTACACATCACTGTGCAGCACGGAATCGATGCTCGCACCGATTGTGGGCGGTGTCACGCAGAAATTCGAGAACTCATCGCTCATCGCCTTGACTCGTTGTTGCAGGTCCAACGCAACCAAAATGCCAGGCATATTTTTAATAATATATTCCACAGCGACGGTCCTCAGAAAATGAGTGGCGAAATGCTGGGCGTCACGCCCTGGGAGAACATTCACGCACCTGGTGAATACCAATGCGCAGCCAGGGACTGGGGTGAGCCAACTCACAGCACAGCAGCGATGGCACCTCGGAATGCACCTTCTAACACATGTAAAGCAGCTAGGAAATCCAACAGCATGGGGGCATCAAAAGCCTGGATCGGCTTCAATGCCCGGCCTACGCTGGCAGCGTGAGCGGCAGAAGGCATCGAAGCGATTTAGACGGAGGCCGAGCCTTGCTGTCGGAGCACCGACAAACCCCAGGTACAGCCCAGGGTGTGCCCACGCTGGTGAGCTGCGCTCTGAAGGAACTCTGAGGCCAAACAAAAAGCCCCAAACAGTTTCCCGTTTGGGGCTCTTGTTGTCAGCAAACGCTTGAACGCTTACTTCTTGCTCGGCGGTAAGTCCGTACAAGACCCATGCGCCACCTCGGCCGCCATGCCGATGCTCTCGCCCAGCGTGGGGTGGGGGTGGATGGTTTTGCCGATGTCCACGGCGTCGGCGCCCATCTCGATGGCCAAGGCGATTTCACCTATCATGTCACCGGCATGGGTGCCGACGATGCCACCGCCCAGGATCTTGCCGTGGCCATGAGCCTCCGGAGAGTCATCGAACAGCAGCTTGGTGAATCCTTCGTCGCGGCCGTTGGCAATGGCGCGGCCTGAGGCCGTCCACGGGAACAAGCCCTTCTTGACCTTGATGCCTTGGGCTTTGGCCTGGTCTTCGGTGAGGCCGACCCAGGCCACTTCGGGGTCGGTGTAGGCCACGCTGGGGATCACACGAGCGTTGAAGGCTGCCGAGGCCAGCTCCTTGTTGCCCTGCAACTCACCGGCGATGACTTCCGCCGCCACATGTGCTTCGTGCACTGCCTTATGTGCCAGCATGGGCTGGCCCACCAGGTCGCCGATGGCGAAGATGTGCGGCACGTTGGTGCGCATCTGGATGTCCACGTTGATGAAGCCGCGGTCCGTCACCGCCACACCTGCCTTGTCCGCACCGATCTTGCCGCCGTTGGGCGTGCGGCCCACGGCTTGCAACACCAAGTCGTAAGTGCCTTCGCTCTTGCTGCCGTCCAGGCCCTCGAACTGCACGGTGATGCCTTCCGGCGTGGCCACTGCGCCCACCGTCTTGGTCTTCAACATGATCTTGTCGAAGCGGCCCTTGTTCATCTTTTCCCAAACCTTGACCAAGTCGCGGTCGGCGCCTTGCATCAGGCCGTCCATCATCTCCACCACGTCCAGGCGGGCGCCCAGGGTGCTGTAGACGGTGCCCATCTCCAGGCCGATGATGCCGCCACCGACGATCAGCATCTTCTTGGGCACAGCCTTGAGTTCCAGCGCCCCGGTGCTGTCGACAATGCGCTCGTCCTTCGGGAAGAAGGGCAAGTGCACGGCTTGTGAGCCGGCCGCAATGATGGCGTGCTTGAACTTGATGGTCTTGCTGGCACCGGTCTTTTCTTGGCCGCTGCCCGTGGTCTCTTCGACGCGCACATGGTACACTGCAGCCGCAGCGCCCTCACGTTCCACGATGGCCAGCAAGGTGCCCTGGTTGACCTTGTCACCCAGCGCCACCTTCAGCTCTTTGATGACGCCGGCGTGTGACGACGGAATCTCCATCGAGGCCTTGTCGCTCTCGACGGTGATCAAGCTCTGTTCGGCCTTGACGGTGTCACCCACCTTGACCAGCAACTCGATAACGGCCACGTCTTTGAAGTCACCGATGTCGGGCACGAGCACTTCAATGCGGCCCGCAGCCGCCGCAGCGGGTGCGGGTGCAGCAGCAGGCGCAGCGACCACGGGAGCTGCCACCGCTGCAGGTGCTGGGGCTGGAGCGGGAGCCGCTGCGGCCGCACCGGCAACCTCCAGCATCAACACCACCGTGCCTTCATTCACCTTGTCGCCCAGGCCGACCTTCAGTTCCTTCACGACCCCCGCATGCGAGCAAGGAATCTCCATCGAAGCCTTGTCGCTCTCGACGGTGATCAGGCTTTGCTCCACCTTCACGGTGTCGCCCGGCTTGACCAACACTTCGATCACGCCCACGTCTTTGAAGTCGCCGATGTCCGGCACCACAACATCTATCGTTGCCATGCTGGGCTCCTTACAAGACGATGCGGCGGAAGTCCGCCAGCAGGGATGCGAAATAGACGTTGAAGCGTGCAGCAGCTGCGCCGTCAATCACGCGGTGGTCCCAGCTCAAGGAGAGCGGCAAGATCAGGCGCGGCACAAACTGCTTGCCATCCCAGCGCGGCTCCATACTGCTCTTGCACACCCCCATGATGGCCACTTCCGGCGCATTGATGATGGGCGTGAAATAGCGCCCGCCAATGCCCCCCAAGGACGAAATGCTGAAGCAGCCGCCGGACATATCGGCCGGGCCCAGCTTGCCGTCACGAGCCTTTTTGGCCAGTTCGCCCATCTCTTGGCTGATCTGGAAGATGCCCTTCTTGTCCGCGTCCTTGATCACCGGCACCACCAGGCCATTGGGCGTGTCCGCCGCAAAGCCAATGTGGAAGTAGTTCTTGTAGACGATCTGATCGCCATCCAAGCTGGCATTGAACTCGGGGAACTTCTTCAGCGCAGCCACGGCCGCCTTGATCATGAAGGCCAGCATGGTGACTTTGATGCCGGACTTCTCGTTCTCTTTGTTCGTTTGAACGCGGAAGGCTTCGAGTTCGGTGATGTCTGCGTCGTCGTGGTTGGTGACGTGCGGGATCACCACCCAGTTACGATGCAGGTTGGCACCGCTGATCTTCTTGATGCGCGACAGGTCTTTGCGCTCGATGGGGCCGAACTTGGCAAAGTCCACTTGCGGCCAGGGCAGCAAGCCAGGGAAGGCGCCACCGGCCGCTGCGGGCGCTGCCGCCGGCGCCTTAGCCTTTTGGGCGGCCGTTTGCAGGCTGCCGGCCATCACGCCCTTGACGAAGTTCTGCACGTCGTCAGCGGTGATGCGGCCCTTGTGGCCCGAGCCCTTGACTTCAGCCAGCGGCACACCCAGTTCACGCGCGATCTTGCGGATGCTGGGGGAGGCATGCGGCAGGCCTGCAGCCGGTGTGCCTGGCTGATGAGCCGGCTGAGCAGAGGCCACAGCAGCCACCGAAGCGGCCGCCGCCTGTGCGGGCGCAGCCGCCACTGCCGCTGGGGCTGTCGCCGGTGCCGGGGCAGCAGACACTGCAGCCGCAGCGCCCTCACGTTCCACGATGGCCAGCAAGGTGCCCTGGTTGACCTTGTCACCCAGCGCCACCTTCAGCTCTTTGATGACGCCGGCGTGTGACGACGGAATCTCCATCGAGGCCTTGTCGCTCTCGACGGTGATCAAGCTCTGTTCGGCCTTGACGGTGTCACCCACCTTGACCAGCAACTCGATAACGGCCACGTCTTTGAAGTCACCGATGTCGGGCACGAGCACTTCAATGCGGCCCGCAGCCGCCGCAGCGGGTGCGGGTGCAGCAGCAGGCGCAGCGACCACGGGAGCTGCCACCGCTGCAGGTGCTGGGGCTGGAGCGGGAGCCGCTGCGGCCGCACCGGCAACCTCCAGCATCAACACCACCGTGCCTTCATTCACCTTGTCGCCCAGGCCGACCTTCAGTTCCTTCACGACCCCCGCATGCGAGCAAGGAATCTCCATCGAAGCCTTGTCGCTCTCGACGGTGATCAGGCTTTGCTCGGCCTTGACGGTGTCACCCACTTTGACCAGCAGCTCGATGATGGCCACGTCTTTGAAGTCGCCGATGTCCGGGGCTTTCACTTCAATCAAACTCATGATGTGTCTCCGGCTCCGTTTTAGGCGTACAGCGGGTTGATCTTGTTGGCCTTGATGCCGTACTTGGCAATGGCTTCAGCCACCTTGGTCGCAGGCACGCTGCCTTCTTCGGCCAGGGCCTTGAGTGCGGCCACCACGATGTAGTGACGGTTGATCTCGAAGTGCTCGCGCAGCTTGGAGCGGAAGTCACTGCGGCCAAAGCCGTCGGTGCCCAGCACCTTGTAGGTGCGGCCCTTGGGGACAAAGGCACGCACTTGCTCGGCGTAGTTCTTCATGTAGTCGGTCGAGGCAATCACCGGGCCGGGGTGGCCGTCCAATTGCTGAGCGATGAAGGGCACGCGCGGTGCATCGGTGGGGTGCAGCAGGTTGAAGCGCTCGCAGTCTTGGCCTTCGCGGGCCAGTTCATTGAAGCTTGGGCAGCTCCAGACATTGGCGGCGACACCCCAGTCGTCTTCCAGCAATTGCTTGGCGAACTGCGACTCACGCAGGATGGAGCCTGAGCCCAACAGGTTGACGCGCGGCGTCTTCTTAGCGCCCTCTTCCAGCAAATACATGCCCTTGATGATCTGCTCTTCGGTACCGGCCTTCAGGCCAGGCATCGGGTAGTTTTCATTCAGCAAGGTCAGGTAGTAGAAGACGTTCTCTTGCTTCTCCACCATGCGCTTCAGGCCGTGCTGCATGATCACCGCCACTTCGTGGGCAAAGGTGGGGTCATAGGAGATGCAGTTCGGGATGGTGCCAGCCAAGATATGGCTGTGGCCATCTTCGTGCTGCAAGCCTTCGCCATTCAGCGTGGTGCGGCCGGAGGTGCCGCCCAGCAAGAAGCCGCGGGCTTGCATGTCACCCGCCGCCCAGGCCAGGTCGCCAATGCGCTGGAAGCCGAACATCGAGTAGTACACAAAGAACGGGATCATCACCCGGTTGTTGGTGCTGTAGCTGGTGGCCGCCGCAATCCAGCTGGCCATGCCACCGGCTTCGTTGATGCCCTCTTGCAGAATCTGCCCGGCCTTGTCTTCGCGGTAGTACATCACCTGGTCCTTATCGACCGGCGTGTAGAGCTGACCCTTGGGGTTGTAGATACCGATCTGGCGGAACAGGCCTTCCATGCCGAAGGTGCGGGCCTCGTCCACAAGAATAGGCACCACGCGGGGGCCCAAGGCCTGGTCGCGCAGCAACTGGTTCAAGAAGCGCACATAGGCTTGGGTGGTCGAAATCTCACGGCCTTCGGCCGAGGGCTCCAAATGCCGTGGTGATTGGCCGCAGCAACACGGTGGGCTGGCCGGTCTCGTTGTTGTGCGCGGCATGGAAGGCGGCATAGACCTTCTCGGGCTCATGACCACCACGGCGCAGTTCAAAAATCTCGTCGTCGCTCATATGCTCCACGAGCTTGGCTGTTTCAGGGTACTTGCCGAAGAAGTTCTTGCGGATGAAGGCGCCGTCGTTGGCCTTCATGGCCTGGTAGTCACCGTCCAAGGTTTCCATCATCAACTGGCGCAGCTTGCCGCTCTTGTCGCGGGCCAGCAGTTCGTCCCAGCCCTTGCCCCAGATCAGCTTGATGACGTTCCAGCCGCTGCCACGGAACTCACCTTCTAGTTCTTGAATGATCTTGCCGTTGCCACGCACCGGGCCATCCAGACGCTGCAAGTTGCAGTTGACGACGAACACCAGGTTGTCCAGGCCTTCGCGTGCGGCCAAGCCGATGGCACCCAGGCTTTCGGGCTCGTCCATTTCACCGTCGCCCATGAAGGCCCAAACCTTGCGCTTGGCGGTATCAGCAATGCCACGGGCATGCAGGTACTTCAAGAAGCGAGCTTGGTAGATGGCCATCAAGGGGCCGAGGCCCATGGAGACCGTGGGGAACTGCCAGAACTCCGGCATCAGCTTGGGGTGGGGGTAGCTGGGCAGGCCCTTGCCATCGACTTCCTGGCGGAAATTGTCGAGCTGGTCTTCTGTCAGGCGGCCTTCCAGGTAGGCGCGGGCGTAGATCCCTGGGGCGCTGTGGCCTTGGATGTACAGCAGGTCGCCACCGTGGTCAGCGCTCTCGGCGTGCCAGAAGTGGTTGAAACCCGCACCCAACATGGACGCCAGCGAGGCGAAGGAGCCAATGTGGCCGCCCAAGTCGCCGCCATCGGCGGGGTTCAGGCGGTTGGCGCGCACCACCATGGCCATGGCGTTCCAGCGCATATAGGCGCGCAGGCGCTTCTCAATGGCGATATTGCCGGGGCAGCGAGCCTCTTGCGAGGTCTCGATGGTGTTGACATAGCCCGTGTTGGCCGAAAACGGCAGGTCCACGCTGTGCTGACGAGCTTCTTCGAGCAACTGCTCCAACAAGAAATGGGCGCGCTCGGGGCCCTCGGCGCTGATGACGGCGGTGAGCGCGTCAAGCCATTCGCGGGTTTCCTGGGCATCCACATCAATGGCGGACGCTCCTGGGCGGGAATCAGGCATGGCGGACATGGTTTGTCTCCTATTGAAAGGCCATGGGTTTTGGATAGGCGTGAGTGTGGCACAACTTCATGTGTATTTCAAATGGCGGCTGCGCTTTTCGTATTGTGAGAAATACGTACCTCAATGAAACCAAGAACGGCCTGTGCTTGGCCCTTCGCGATAATGGACACCAATGTCAGATTTGCGTGAAGCTCCCAAACCCACCCCTTCTCGGCTCAAGCGCTTGGCCGGCCGCTGGTGGCGTCAACAGTCGCCCTCCCGGCAAGACCGCTTTGCCACCATGGGCCCCTTGGTGTCGGTGCTGCTGTTTTTGGCGGCCATCACCTCGGCATTTTGGTATTTGCGCAATGAAGAAATCGACCGCGCCACCGAAGCCCTGCACCGCGACACCGAGATTTTGGCTGCCCGCGAGTCCCGCCAGCCGCTCTATTCCAAGCCCTACAACGACCCGCAAGGCGCTCCTGTATTTCAGCTTCATGTGCCGCTGATCGACCGTCATGGCTTTGCCGGTGCCATCGTGGTGGAGTACTCGATTGAAGCCCTGCTGCGTTATTTCGTGCCCACCGAGGTCACGCGCCGCCATGCCATCGCGGTGCTTGGGCCAGACCAGCGTGAGCTGACTGGCACGGTCAACACGCCCACACAAACGCAGAGCAATAACACCCTCGTCTACCAAGTGCCCTTAGCGCCCTTGGCCAACGGCATTCAACTGCGTGGCCAGGGCTATCGCACCTCCATCGGCCTGATTGGCAACACCTTGTTTTGGATGGTTGTGGCGCTCTCGGTGCTGACTGTCTGGATGCTGCTGGGCACGTGGCGTCACATGCGCCGCCGCAGCCAAATCCAAAAGGCGCTGGTGCAGGAGACCAACTTCCGCCGCGCCATGGAAAACTCCATGCTCACCGGCATGCGGGCCATGGACATGAATGGCCAAGTCACCTACGTGAACCCCGCCTTCTGTGCCATGACCGGCTACTCCGAGACCGAACTAGTGGATGGCTTCCCGCCCTTCCCTTACTGGCCGGAGGATCGCATCGAAGAAAACATGCGCCTGCTCCAACAAGAGTTGCAGGGCCGCAGCCCAGCAGGCGGCATTGAGGTCAAGGTCAAGCGCAAAGACGGCTCGGTGTTTGATGCCCGCATGTACGTCTCGCCCCTGATCGACCCCAAGGGCCAGCAAACCGGTTGGATGACCTCGATGACCAATATCACCGAGGCCAAGCGCATTCGCGACCAACTCTCCGCCTCGCACGAGCGCTTCACCACGGTGCTGGAGCAATTAGATGCAGCGGTGTCCGTGCTCTCCGTTCAACAGGGCGAATTGCTGTTCACCAACCGCTCTTACCGGCTTTGGTTTGGAGGCGATGCCAAAGGCCATGAGGGCCTGACCAGCGTGAGCGTCAGCCCCCCCTTTCAAGCCGAAGGTGAAGACAACGTCGACACGCTGTCTGGCCTGCCCACCCAAGAGTTGATGGACTCCGGGGCGCAGCCGCGAGAGGTCTTTATCGAGAGCCTGCAGATGTGGTTTGACGTGCGCAGCCGCTACCTGCAATGGACGGACGGCCGCTTGGCACAGATGTTGATTGCGACTGACATCACCGCCCGCCGCCGGGTTGAAGAACAAGCCCAACAACAGGCCGAGCGCGCGGCTGCCACCAGCCGCCTGATCACCATGGGCGAGATGGCCTCCTCCGTGGCGCATGAGTTGAACCAGCCACTGACCGCCATCACCAATTACTGCAACGGCATCGTCAGCCGCGTGCGCGCGGGCACCATCCAGACCGAGGACATGATTGCAGCCTTGCAAAAAACCGCCCGGCAAGCCGAGCGGGCCGGACAGGTGATCCACCGCATCCGCGCCTTTGTGAAGCGCAGCGAACCCCAGCGCCAAGCCTCGCAAGCCGTGGACATCGTGGAAGATGCGGTGGAGTTGGCGGGCATCGAGTTGCGCCGTCGCAAGGTCAACATCCATACCTATGTCGCCCAGCGTTTGCCGCCGCTGATGGTGGACCCGATCCTGATTGAGCAGGTTTTGATGAACCTGCTGAAGAACGCCGCCGAGGCGATTGATAGCGCCCAGATGCCACCGTCGCGCCGCCACATTGAGCTGCGCGTGGTGCCCAAGCACAGCGCGGAAGAAGGTGGCGTCATCGAGTTCAGCGTCACCGACACCGGCCCCGGCATGAAGGAAGACGTGCTGGCGCGGCTCTATGAAGCCTTCTTCTCCACCAAGGTGGAAGGCATGGGCATCGGCCTGTCTTTGTGCCGCTCCATCATTGAGTCGCACCAAGGGCGCATTCGGGCTCAGAACCTCTACAATGGAAGTTCCGTCACGGGTTGTCGCTTTGCGGTGACACTCCCGGTGGATTTGAGCCAACGAGCCGAGGGGCCTGCCGTCCCCGAGGTGCCGATGGAAACCGCAGTCTCCAACCCCAACGCATCGTCCTCATGAGCCTGATCCCTAAGAAAGGTACCGTCTACGTTGTCGATGATGACGAAGCGGTCAGAGATTCCCTCCAGTGGCTCCTTGAAGGCAAGGACTATCGCGTCAAATGCTTCGACTCCGCCGAGTCCTTTTTGTCGCGCTTTGACCCCCGCGAGGTGGCCTGCCTGATTGCCGACATCCGCATGGACGGCATGAGCGGCCTGGAACTGCAAGACCGCCTGCTGGAGCGCAAGAGCCCGCTGCCCATCGTCTTCATCACCGGCCACGGCGACGTGCCCATGGCGGTGAACACCATGAAGAAGGGCGCGATGGACTTCATCGAAAAGCCCTTCAAGGAAGAAGAGCTGCTGTCGCTGGTGGAGCGCATGCTGGACCAAGCCCGCGTTGCCTTCAGCCAGCACCAAGAGCAAGCCAGCCGTGACGCCCTGCTCTCGCGCCTGACCACCCGCGAAGCACAGGTGCTGGAGCGCATCGTCGCCGGCCGCCTGAACAAGCAGATCGCGGACGACTTAGGCATCAGCATCAAGACGGTGGAGGCCCACCGCGCCAACATCATGGAGAAGCTCAACGCCAACACCGTGGCCGACCTTCTCAAGATTGCACTGGGTGCCAATGCGCCCGCCGCCAAGGCCTGAGCGCCCACGCAACCACACACCACTGACGGGGCCCTTGTGGCCCCGTTTGCCATTCCTGACCCCGTTCTCTCCTGAAGGACCACCATGACCGCCCGCATCATTGATGGCAACGCCCTCTCCACCCAACTCCGCGCAGAAGTCGCTCAGCGCACCGCCGCCTTGACGGCCCAAGGCCGCCAACCTGGTTTGGCCGTGATCTTGGTGGGGGACGACCCCGCCTCAGCCGTCTATGTACGCAACAAGGTCAAGGCCTGCGAGACCACCGGCATCCGCTCCATCCTTGAGCAATACCCTGCCAGCATGACCGAGGCCCAGTTGCTGGCCCGCATTGACGCCCTGAACAACGACCCCACCGTGCACGGCATCTTGGTGCAGATGCCTCTGCCCAAGCACATTGATGCGCAGAAGGTCATCGAGGCCATCTCCACCCGCAAAGATGTGGACGGCTACTCGGTGCTGTCCGCCGGCGAGACCATGACAGGCCTGCCCGGCTTTAGGCCCTGCACACCCTATGGCTGCATGAAGCTGATCGAGAGCACCGGCGAATCGCTCAAAGGCAAGCATGCCGTGGTGATTGGCCGCAGCAACACGGTGGGAAAGCCGATGGCACTGCTGCTCTTGCAGGCCAACGCCACCGTCACCATCTGCCACAGCGGCACGCCTGATCTGGGCGTCTACACCCGCCAGGCGGACATCGTGGTGGCCGCCGTGGGCCGCCAGAACACGCTTCGCGGTGACATGGTCAAACGTGGGGCCATCGTCATTGATGTGGGCATCAACCGCAATGAACAAGGCAAACTATGCGGTGACGTTGACTTTGAAAGCGTGGCACCGGTGGCCTCATGGATCACCCCCGTCCCTGGCGGCGTCGGCCCCATGACCATCACCATGCTCATGGTCAACACCCTGGAGGCAGCCGAGCGCACCGTGCAAGGCTGAGGCACAAGCAAGAAAGGATTCCCATGCACAACCCTCTGCTCAACTCCCAAGGCTTGATGGCCTATGACGCCATTCGACCCGAACACATTGCGCCCGCCATCGACACGCTGCTGGCGCAAGCAGCAGCGGCCTTGGAACAGGTTGTGCGTGAGGAGGTGCCGACCGATTACGACGCGATGGCACGGGTCTTGACCGTGGCCACCGAACGCCTAGGCCGAGCCTGGGGTGCGGTCAGCCACCTGAACCAGGTGGCAAACACAGCTGAGCTGCGTGAGGCCTATGGCGCAGCCCTGCCTCGGGTCACAGAGTTCTTCACCCAATTGGGCTCTGACGAGCGGCTCTACGCCAAGTACCAAGCCCTCTGGGCCAGCCCGGCAGGGCAGGCGCTATCGCCCACACGACGCCATGGCCTGAGCCAGTGGCTGCGGGACTTCAAGCTAGGCGGTGCCGACCTGCGCGGCGAGGCCAAGGCCCGCTTTCAGCAGATTCAAGATCGTGCGGCGGAGCTACAGCAAGACTTCTCCAACCATGTGATGGATGCCACCGATGCCTTTGCCTACTACGCCACGGCCGAGGAAATGGCGGGGGTGCCCGCCGATGTGACGCAAGCCGCGCGCGATGCCGCCGCAGCCGAGGGCAAAGACGGCCACAAGCTCACCCTGCACTTTCCCTGCTACTTGCCGGTGCTGCAGTACGCCAGCCACCGGCCCTTGCGCGAGAAGGTCTATAGGGCTTACGTGACCCGCGCCAGTGAGCTGGACGCACCCGAGCGCGACAACTCAGCCCTGATGCGCGCGCTGTTGCAACTGCGCCAAGAGGAAGCAGGTTTGCTGGGCTATGGCAACTACGCCGAGGTGTCGCTCGCCACCAAAATGGCTGGTAGCCCGGCCGAGGTGATGCAGTTTCTGCGAGACCTGAGCCACAAAGCCCGCCCGGCGGCCGAGCGCGACTGGTCAGAACTCCAAGACTTTGCGCAAGCGGCCTTGGGGTTGTCCGACCTGCAAAGCTGGGACATTCCCTTTGCTCGAGAAAAACTCAAAGAAGCGCGTTACGCCTTCAGCGACCAAGAGGTCAAGGCCTACTTCCCCCTGCCCACCGTCCTCAAAGGTTTGTTCGGCATCATCGAGCGCCTGTTTGAGGTCAAGATCAGCCCCGCCACGGCGGCGGTCTGGCACGAGGCCGTGCAGTTCTTCCGTATCGAGCGCGCGGGGCATTTGGTCGGTGAGTTCTATCTCGACCCCTACGCCCGCCCTGGCAAATCACCGGGGGCGTGGATGGCCGATGTGCGCTCGCGCTGGTTGCGGGCCGATGGGGGTGAGCTACAAACCCCGGTGGCCAACCTCATCTGCAATTTCGCAGCGCCAGTGGGCGGCAAGCCCTGCGTGCTGACCCACGACGACGTGATCACCCTGTTCCACGAGTTTGGCCACGGACTGCATCATCTGCTGACTCAAGTTGACGATTACGGCATGTCCGGCATCTCAGGCGTTGAATGGGATGCGGTGGAGTTGCCCAGCCAGTTCATGGAGAACTTTTGCTGGGAATGGGAGGTTTTGCAGACCCTCACCGCCCACGTGGACACGGGCCAACCCATGCCCCGCACACTCTACGACAAGATGCTGGCGGCCAAGAACTTCCAAAGTGGCCTGGAGACCTTGCGCCAAGTGGAGTTCGCCCTGTTCGACATGCGCCTGCACACCGAAGCCGGGGCGGCTGAGCGGGTCTTGGCCATCGCTGCTGAAGTGCGTGAGGAGGTCGCCGTGATCAAAGCGCCGCCGTTTGCCCGTGGCCCCCACACCTTCGCCCACATTTTTGCTGGCGGCTATAGCGCGGGTTACTACAGCTACAAGTGGGCAGAAGTTCTCTCGGCCGACGCTTGGAGCGCGTTTGAAGAAGCCGGCGTTCTGGACGCCGCGACGGGCGAGCGCTATCGTCGTGAAATCCTCGAAGCGGGGGGCAGCCGCCCTGCGCTGGACAGTTTCAAAGCATTCCGTGGCCGGGAACCTCAGATTGACGCGCTGCTGAGACATCAAGGCATCGCCGCCTGAGGCTCGCTCCCTTCTACTTGTTACATTCCCGTCAGTGGCCGAGGTGGGCGCGTCGACCCCGCCAGCCTACCTGTCACCCTGAGGCCCGTGGTTAGCCGCTACCCCGTCACGCTCTATACCGCCAGCGGCTGTGGGCCCTGCGACCAAGGCCGAAGCTTGCTGCTTCAGCGGGGAATTCCCTTTGTGGAGAAAAGCGTCAACACGGATGAAGACGCCCAGGCCTTGGCCCAGCTCAGCGGTGACCGCAACCTGCCCGTGTTGAGCATTGGCAGCCAGCAACTCAAGGGCTTCCAGTCCAAGGACTGGCATGGCTATTTGGACGCTGCTGGTTACCCACAGAGCAGCACGCTTGGCCCAGGCTATCGCAACCCCGCCCCCAGCCCGCTGGCCATACCCAAACCCGCGCCAGCACCGGCTCAGCCCCGCCAGCCCGAAGCCGCCGCGCCCCGGCCCGCACCGTCCGACCCGAACGCTCCCAAGATCCGCTTCTAGGAACCGTCGGACTTGGGGAGTGTCGGCTGCAAATCAGCCGCAACGGCCGGAATGAGGCTCAGCTCAATGTCCCGGTTTGGCCTGTATGCGGCTGGCCGGTATTTGGGCCAACAGCACCAAGCCGGCCATCAGCCACATCGGTGCCCAGGGCACGCTGGCCGCTGCCAGCACGCCAAAACTCAGTGGCATAACGATGGTGGCCGCATTGGTGGCCAGCATTCTGACGCCCAGCGCCTCACCATGTCGGCCTGCGGGCGTGACACGATGCAGCATGGCCAGCACCATGGGTTGCACCGAACCTAAGGCTAGGCCCAACACCGCAGAGCCCAGCATCATGCCCAGCACCCCGGGCAGGTAGGCGTAGACCAGGCAGGTCAAGGTGGCCAGGGCCATTGCCGAACGCAAAGCCACCCGCTCATCCAGGCGGTCGGCATAACGACCAATCAAGAGACGCACCACGGTCGCGGCGGCCGCAAAACAGCCCAGAACCAGGCCAATTGCCGAGGCACTCAACCCTCTGGCGTGGCCCATCACCGGCACCGCAAAGCTGTGGGCATCCCAACAGGCAGACAGCGACAGGTTGACCAAGATCAACCAGCGCAAAGCGGGCAGACGCAGCAAAGCCAACGCGCCTCGGCCAACCGTCCCTGACGACGGCTCTTTGAGGGCTGCGGGCGGGCTACGCGGCACCCGCAGCGCCAGCCACCACGCCACCAAGGGCAGCACGGCCGCAAACACAAAACCCGCTCTAAAGCCAATGTGGTCGATCAGCAAACCCACCACCACCGGTGCCAGCGCGTTAGACACGGCGGGCCCCAAGGCCACCCAACTGAAGACACGTTTCAGATCCGAGGGCGTACGTGCCATCATGCCCGCCTCACGCTGCACCCCCACCGCAGCAACGGCAATGGCACCCCCAGTGGACAAAGCAGCCAGCGCCAAGGCCACCGGATGCTGTGAGACCACCGCCACCGCTGCCCCGCCACTGCCCAAGAGCACGCCCACACCCAACGGCTTGTGCATGCCATACCGGTCGGCCAGGCGTCCGGCCCACAAGGATAGGGCAATGGGGGCCACGGCGAACAAAGACAGCAGCGCACCGACCATCCACTCCGGATAGCCCCGATGCAGCACCAACAAGCTGGCCGTGACCCGCGTGGCGGCCATGCTGGCATGCACACACACCAACATGGCAATGACGGCAGGAAACGCCGTTCTTAAGGCTTGGCGTGAGGCCGACTCCGGGCTCACGACTGCGCCTCGTCGTCGTCCCCTCCAAGCGCACCCAACAAGCCCCCCACCCGCTCGGCGGGCAGGGCCTCCACCCCTTTGAGCTTGCGCGTCATGGCGCGGGTACGCACCTCGGCCGCGTCAATGGTGCTGCTGGCCTCCTCCAATTTCTTTTTGGTTTTGGCCAAGACCTCACCAAAGCGCCCAAACTCGGTCTTAACGGCCCCTAGCACCTCCCAAACCTCGGCACTGCGCTTCTCAATGGCCAAGGTGCGAAATCCCATTTGCAAGCTGTTGAGCACCGCCAACAAGGTGGTGGGCCCGGCCACCAAGATGCGCAAATCGCGCTGCAAACTTTCCACCAAACCTGGGCGGCGCAAGGCCTCGGCATACAGCCCTTCAGTCGGCACAAACAAGATGCCAAAGTCGGTGGTGTGCGGCGGGGCCAGGTATTTATCGCGGATCTGGCGGGCCTCGGCACGCAAGCGGGCCTCGATGGCCTTGGCGGCCAAAGGAGCCCACTTCGCGGGCCAGGCCCTGCATCTCGCCCAGGCCTTGGTGAACCTGCTCCAAGCGGTCCGCAACCTGCTTAAAACTCTCTCCCAGCCGCTGCTCCAGCGTGGCATGCAGCTTTTCATCAACGGTGGCACGCATGGCCTCCAGCTTGCGCTCATTGCCTTCTTGCATTTGGGTGAGGCTGCTGGCCATGCGCTCCCGCAGGTCGGCCAGTTGGCGCTCAAGCACCTCGGCCAAGCGCTCTAATTGCCCCACCTGCTGGCGGCCCACCACATCGGACTGCTGCAACAGCGTCTGCTGGGTCAGGGCCAATTGTTGACCGACTTCTGCACGCAGGTCGCGCGCCGTGGCCAGCACGGCCTCGCGCAGCTCACGCTCAAGGCGTTCGGCGTCACGTTGCTGGCGGCCCTCGGCCTGCGCCAACAGCGCCGCAACATCCGGGCCTTGGGGGCGGCGCAGCGCCAGCCACAGCAAGACCAACACATTGAGAAACAGGAGAATCAGCAGGCCCCAGACCAGGGGCGACTCGAACGCAGCGGGCATGGCTGCATTCTCGCAGGCTTGGGCGGGCTAACGCAGAGGCAGGACTTGCGGGTTGAGCACCGTGGGCGGCTGCCCGCCGCTGAACGCAGCAATCAGGTTGTCTGCGGCCAAGTTGCACATGGCCAAGCGGGTGGGGAGGCTGGCGCTCGCGATATGTGGCGTGAGCACGGCATTGGGTGCGGCCAGCAAAGCCGGGTGGACTTTGGGCTCGCCCTCGAACACGTCCAAACCCGCCGCCGCCAGCCGACCTTCCGCCAAGGCCTGGGCCAAGGCCTGGTCGTCCACCACACCGCCTCGGGCGATATTGGTCAAGGTGGCCGTGGGCTTCATCAGCGCCAAGGCCGGGGCATCCACCAAATGGTGTGTCTGCGGTGTGTAGGGCACCACAATCACCAAGTGGTCGGCCCGCTGTAGCAGCTCGGTTTTGCTGACGTACTGGGCCTTGAGCGCCTGCTCTTGCTCGGGTGCCAAGCGGCTGCGGTTGTGATACAGAAGCGACATGCCAAAGCCATGCACGCCACGCCTGGCCACTGCTTGGCCAATGCGGCCCATGCCCAAAATACCCAGAGTTCGGCCGTGAATGTCCGCCCCGGCAAAGAGGTCCATGCTCCACTGCGTCCACTGGCCAGCGCGCAAAAAACGCTCGCTGTCGGGTACCCGCCGCGCTGCGGCCATCATCAGCGCAAAACCAAAGTCGGCCGTGGTCTCGGTGAGTACATCAGGGGCGTTGCTAACCATCACGCCATGCGCGGTGCAAGCCGCGATGTCGATGTTGTTGACAAAGAGGGTGAGGCAGCCCAACCAGTTGTCCGGCAGCCAACGCGGCAAGACGGCAGGCACCTCGCTGTCCTCAAAGTGCTTGGCCAACAGCGCAAAACCCAGCAGGAGCAAGAGCAAATTGCTCAGCACCACCCACTCATGCCCAAGGTGAGCCACAAACCCACCCAGACCTGCCCCTGTTGAGAAAGGCGACAGCAGCACCTTGTAGCTGGCAATGGCCACGGCTCCGCACAACGCAATGCGCAGCGTGTAGTGGTGAAACATGGCCACGCCAAGCAACACCGTCCCAAACATGAAGAACTCGACAGGAATGCCCGCCAACGCAGGCCCGGTGAACCCGCCAGTGCCTGAGGCATGTGCCAAACCCGGCAGGCCTAAGGCGGCCAGCAAGGCCAATCCACGCCAAGGCGCGGTGAATGTCAAAGCCATGAAATCTCCTCAAACGAATCGCGTGCCATCCAGGGCCGTGATCTTCTCGGCTTCACCACGAAACCGCCGTGGTGAATTCTAAAAATGCCCGCCTGAACAAAGCTTGAACATTCGGCCTGCCGTAGGCTGAATCAGTCCCAAAACCGGGCAAACCCTGAGACTGGCTCGCGCTCGGTCACAAGGGTGTTCTCCACGGCACTCATGTCGGCATAGCCCAAGGCCATGCCGCAGACCAGCATCTGCTCTGGGGGCAGTTGCAGTGTCTCCTCAATCACCTGATGAAACTGCGTGAACGCCGCTTGCGGGCAGGTGTCCAAGCCTCGGGCGCGGGCCGCAATCATCACGTTTTGCAAGAACATGCCGTAGTCCAGCCAACTGCCCTGCTTCATCACGCGGTCGATGGTGAAAATCAGGCCCACGGGCGCATCAAAAAAGCGATAGTTGCGCGCATGCTGGGCTTGCATGCGGGCCTTATCGTCTTTGGTAATGCCCAAGAGGGAGTACAAATCCCAACCCACCTTGCGGCGGCGGTCGATGTAGGGGCTGCGCCATTCGGTGGGGTAGTAGGCGTATTCCTCGGCATGACTGGCGCGATGGGCGGGGTCCAGATAGGCCGCCTCAATGCGCTGGCCCAGCGCCTTCAGAGGTTCACCCGTCAGCACATGCACCTGCCAGGGCTGGGTGTTGGTGCCGCTGGGCGCACGCGCAGCAACGGCCAGCAGGGACTCCAGCGTGTCGCGGGGGACGGGCGTGGGCAGGTAAGCTCGGATGGAGCGGCGTGACATCAAGGCTGCATCAACAGCGGCCGTGTGGTCGGCAGTCACCTGCCGCTCTTGCACAGTGGGCGTGGACATGGAGACAAAGCTTTCTGATCAAAGGTTGCAACTCAGAGCAAGGGGCTGAGGGCCTCTTGTAGCGCGGTGGGTAATGCTTGGGGACGCCGCGTGTCGCGGCTGACATAAACATGCACGAAGTGACCACAGGCCGCGCTCAATGGCGCACCAGCGGCAAACAGGCCAATCTCATAGCGGACGCTGGAGCCACCCATGCGCGCGACCTTGAGGCCCGCCTCCACCGCCCCTGGAAAGGCCAGCGGCTCGAAGTAGTTGCACTGGGTCTCGACGACCAGGCCAATGACCTCACCGTGATGGATGTCCAAGGCACCGGCCTCGATGAGGTAGGCGTTCACCGCCGTATCAAAGTAGCTGTAGTAGACGACGTTGTTGACGTGGCCATACACATCGTTGTCCATCCACCGGGTCTGGATGGGCCGAAACAGCTTGAAGTCGCTGCGCGGGCGAGCTTGCGGTCGAGGGGGCGTGGAGGGCTGGGTCGACATGGCAAAAGAGGGTGCAGAGCAAGTGCCTATTTGAACAGGCTCGCCGCCTGCCAATTGCTCCAAGCGGCAGCGGCCAAGTCCAAGGTTCGGTGTTGTAGCGCCACGGTCACGGCGATGTCCTGGCCATAGCCTCCGGCCATGCTCAAGGCCACGGGTATGCGGCGCTTGCCCAGCCAGCTCAAGACTCGCCGGTCGCGCTCTGCCAAGCCGTCCGCACTCAGCTTCAGCCGCCCCAGGCGGTCACCCTCGTGCGGGTCGGCCCCGGCCAAGTAAAGCGCCAAGCCCGGCGGCTTGCCCTTCATTCTTTGGGCGATCTCAGCCAGCGCCTCATCGAGGGCGGCCAAATAGGCTCGGTCATCACAGCCATCTTCCAACTCGACATCCAACGTGCTGGACACCTTGCGAAACGGAAAGTTGCGCGCACCGTGCATGGAGAAGGTGAAGACGGTGTCGTCCTCTCGAAAGATGTCCGCCGTGCCATTGCCTTGGTGAACATCCAAGTCCACCACCAAGACTCGCAGCAATTGCCGATGCTCCTGGTGCCACTGGGCTTGCATCAGCCGGGCCGCCACGGCCACATCGTTAAACACGCAAAACCCCGAGCCCTTATCGGCGCTGGCGTGATGAGTACCGCCCGCCAGATTGGCCGACACGCCCTCAGTCAAGGCCGTGCGTGCCGCCGCAATGCTGGCCCCCACCGAGCGCCGGGCTCGCTCGGCCATCCAGGCCGACCAGGGAAAGCCAATCTCTCGCTGCTCTGCAGCAGACAGTAAGCCCTGCAACACCGCCGACACATAGCGCGGGGTATGCGCCAACAACAATTCCGCCTCCTGGGCCTCGGGGGCCTCGGCCAGACGGATGTGCGGCGACAGGGCCTCGACCCGCTCACGCAGCAAGGCGTACTTGCTCATGGGAAAGCGATGCCCAGGCGGCAGCGGGAGAACAAAGCGGTCGGAGGTATAGGCCTGCATGCAGGCTGTGCATTGTGCGCACCTGGCCAACAGCCGCCTGTCACACGGGAGTCATCACTGGCGCTTAGCCTTGGATTTAGGGGTTTGCAACTATTTTGCTGCACCGCAACAAATAAAGCTTGCAATCTCCGGATGAACCCTTAGAATTCGAATCATGTTGCAGCGCACAATGAAAGTTGTTGAGTGAGCTGCCTGTGTGTTCCAAAACCGTTGAACCAGGAGATTTCTCATGCTGACCGCCGAACAAATCGTTGCCGCTCAAAAAGCCAACCTCGAAACTCTGTTTGACCTGACCAACAAGGCCTTCGAAGGCGTTGAAAAGCTGGTCGAGTTGAACCTGCAAGTGGCCAAGGCCTCTATGGGCGAAGCCGCTGAAACCACCAAGGCTGCCCTGGCTGTCAAGGACGCCCAAGAGCTGCTGAGCCTGCAAGCTGGCCTGCTCCAGCCCGCCGCTGAAAAGGCTGCTGCTTACAGCCGTCATCTGTATGACATCGCTGCTGCCACCAACGCCGAAGTGACCAAGGTTGCTGAAGCCCAAGTGGCTGACCTGCAAAAGAGCTTTGCTGGCTTGGTAGACACCGCTGTGAAGAACGCACCTGCTGGCACCGAAAACGCCGTGGCTTTGGTGAAGTCGGCTCTGGCCGCTGCCAACAACGCCTACGACAGCGTGCACAAGGCTGCCAAGCAAGCCGCTGAAGTGGCCGAAGCCAACTTCCAAGCTGTGAGCAACACCGCTGTAAAGGCCAGCCAACAAGCCACCAAGGCTCGCCGCGCTGCCTAATTCAGACGCTGAGCCTCTGACCGAGGCTCAGAGCTGAAACGCCTGAAGTGCGACTCAGGCCCTCACCCGCCCCACGGTCATCGTGCGGCGGGTTTGTTTTTTGGGGCCTAGCGGGTTAAGGCGGCAATCTTTTGGCGGATCAAGGGCAAGGCGGCCAAGGCCGCTTCCCGGCCCGAGGCAATGGCCTTGTGGCGAGCCGTGAAGTCGGCACTAGAGACCCCCAACAGCGGTGGGCGGATCACCACGTCAGCATCTTTCAACTCAAAGGTGTTGATGCTGCGGCCCATGATGGCCACGGTCTGCATCAAGATGTCGATGGGCCCTGCCGTGGGCTTGCCCTCGGGCGGCGACGAGATATCGACGCCAATGACCATGGTCGCACCCATTTGGCGGGCAAAGCGCACCGGCACCGGCGAGACCAAACCACCGTCCACATACTCCCGGTCCGCAATCTTGACCGGCTGAAACACCGCAGGCACCGCGCTGGAGGCCCGCACCGCCGTCCCAACGTCGCCACGCTGGAACAAGATGGGATGCCCATCCGCCAAGTCGGTGGCCACAATGCCCAGCGGCAGCTTCATGCGCTCAATCGGTACCCCACCTGTTTGGGCTCGCATGTACTTGGCCAAGGCCTCACCCTTGATCAAGCCCCGGCCGGGGAAAGCCCAGTCGGTCAGCGCCGATTCATCCATGCCGTCCGCCATCTTGGCCAACTCAGGGCCGCTGCGGCCTGAGGCATAGAGGGCGGCCACCAAGCTGCCCGCCGAGGTGCCCGCCACCAGGTCGACCTTGATGCCCTGCTCTTCCAAAACCTGAATCACCCCAATGTGGGCAAAACCGCGGGCGGCCCCGCCACCCAAGGCCAGGCCAATGCGCGGGGGCTTGGGCGGGGGCGGCGGAATGACAGAAAAGCATTCGCACACCATGTATCAATACACCGCTTTTGACCGCCAAGTCGTCCGCCAACGCGCGGCACAGTTCCGCGATCAGCTCGAACGCAATCTCGCGGGCGAACTGGCCGACGACGACTTCCGCCCCTTGCGCCTGCAAAACGGCTGGTATGTGCAGCGCCACGCCCCCATGCTGCGCGTGGCCGTGCCTTATGGCGAGCTCTCCAGCAAGCAGCTGCGCCAGTTGGCCCTGATCGCTCGTCAATACGACCGCGGCTTTGGCCACTTCACGACGCGCCAAAACCTGCAGTACAACTGGATCCCGCTGCGCCAAGCCGCTGACGTGATGGACAAGCTGGCCGAGGTCGACATGCACGGCATCCAAACCAGCGGCAACTGCATCCGCAACATCACCTCTGACGCCCTGGCGGGCATTGCCCCAGACGAGATTGTCGACCCCCGCCCCTACTGCGAGATCCTGCGCCAGTGGAGCACGCTGCACCCTGAGTTTGCCCACCTGCCGCGCAAGTTCAAGATCGCGGTCAGCGGTGCCCAAGAAGACCGCGCCGCCATCGGCTGGCACGATGTGGGCCTGCAGTTGCTGAAGAACGAGGCTGGCGAGGTCGGCTTCAAGGTGCTGGTGGGCGGTGGCATGGGCCGCACGCCCATCATCGGCTCTGTCATCAATGCCTTTGTGCCTTGGCAGCAGATCCTCGTCTACCTCGAAGCCATTGTGCGGGTCTACAACCGCTTTGGCCGCCGCGATAACCTCTACAAGGCCCGTATCAAGATCCTCGTCAAGGCCGAAGGCCAAGCCTTTTTTGATGCGGTGAACACCGAGTTCGACAAGATCTTGACGCTGGATGCAGGCGGCCGCGAGCACATCATCCCGGTGTCCGAGTTGGAGCGCGTCAGCCGCTCCTTCCAAGACCCAGCCGGTGTGCGCCCCGCCACCAACAACTTCGACCCGCACCGCACCGGCAACCCGCAGCCCGCCTTCCTGCGCTGGCTGGAGCGCAATGTGCAGCCGCACCGCGTGCCGGGCTACCGCGCCGTGACCTTGTCGCTCAAGCGTGTGGGCTTGGCCCCCGGTGACGCGACCGCCGACCAAATGGACGCCGCCGCGACCATGGCCGACCGCTATTCATTGGGCGAGTTGCGTGTGACCCATGAGCAAAACCTGCTGCTGCCTTGGGTGCGCGAGGCCGACTTGCTGGCCGTGTGGCATGCCGCCAAAGACGCTGGCTTTGCCACGCCCAATATCGGCCTGCTGACCGACATGATCGCCTGCCCCGGCGGCGACTTCTGCGCCCTGGCCAATGCCCGCTCTATTCCCGTGGCCGAGAGCATCACCGAGCGCTTCGACGACCTGGACGAGCTCTACGACCTGGGCCCCATCGACCTGCACATCAGCGGCTGCATGAACTCCTGCGGCCACCACCACACTGGCCACATCGGCATTCTGGGCATCGATAAGGACGGTGACGAGTGGTACCAGGTCTCGGTGGGTGGCTCCGACGGCAGCACGCTGAGCGGCGCCTCCACCCCGGGCAAGGTGATTGGCCCCTCGTTTGCAGCCGACGAAGTGCCCGACGTCATCGAGGCCTTGATCGAGGTCTACCGCCAGCAACGCCAACCCGGCGAGCGCTTTGTGGACGCCGCACGCCGCATTGGCGTGCCACCGCTGCGCGCCGCCGCCGACGCTGTGCGCCGCAGCACCGCGCGCACTGAATCTGCCGACCCTGCCCTGTCCATCTGAGCCCGAGATCCAACATGCAATTCATTCATTCTCAAGACGATGTGTGGCAGCGCGTGGGTGGCGAAGACGGCCCCCAGCCTCACCCCAAGCCGCGTGCCAATGCCCTGCTGAGCTGGGAACAATGGCACGCCGTGCGCGACACTTGGCCGCAAGGCCTTTCTGTCGGCGTGATCCTGCCGAATACGGTGGATGTGGAAGACCTCACCGAAGACCTGCCCCGCCTCAGCCTGCTGGCTTTGCAGTTCCCCAAATGGACGGATGGCCGCGCCTACAGCCAGGCCCACGTGCTGCGCGCCCGCCTGCGTTTCAAGGGTGAGGTGCGCGCTGTGGGCGAGGTACTGGTGGACATGATGCCGCTGCTGCACCGCGCCGGCTTCAACACGGTGCAGTTGCGCCCCGACCAACGTGAAGCCAGCGCCCGCCGGGCGCTCAGCATCGTGACCGAAAACTACCAGGGCGATGTGCATGCCACCCGCCCAGCGTTTGCGAGGATCGCCGCATGACTGCCCCCCAAACCAGCACCGACGACGACTTCACGCCGCTGAACTTTGGCCCTTCGAGCGCCATTGAGCTCTACGCCCGCAAGACCGAAGGCCGGCCGCACGGCGTGGGTCACCGGCCTGCGTCGCGAGCAATCCGCCAACCGAGGTGCGGTGCCGCACCGCGAAGTGGAAGCCAACGGCCGCACTAAGTTCAACCCCTTGGCGGATTGGACCTGGGCAGACATCTGGCACTACATCGACACCCACCAAGTGCCTTACAACGCCCTGCACGACCAGTTCATGCCCAGCATCGGCTGCGCGCCCTGCACCCGCGCCATTGCGGTGGGCGAGCCCTTCCGCGCTGGCCGCTGGTGGTGGGAAGACGAGGCCGCCAAAGAGTGCGGTCTGCACGTCAAGGCTGCTGACGCGGTGGCCGCATGAGCGACGCCGCCTTGAGCACCGGCCCCCAGCCGGGCCATGTCTGCTTCATCGGGGCAGGCCCCGGCGCGGCGGATCTCATCACCCTGCGTGGTGCCAAAGCCTTGGGCCAAGCCACCGTGGTGCTGTTCGATGCCCTGACCGACCCTGGCTTCCACGCCTTGGCACCCCAGGCCTTGTGGGTGGACGTGGGCAAGCGTGGCTTTTGCAACTCCACGGCCCAGGCCCATATCAACGCCTTGCTGGTGCACTATGGGCGCCAGGGTGAATGCGTGGCTCGCCTCAAGGGCGGCGACCCCAGCGTCTTTGGCCGCCTGGAAGAAGAGATTGAAGCCTTGGCTGAAGCTGGCCTGAGCCATGAGGTTATTCCTGGCATCACAGCAGCCTTGGCGGCTGCAGCGGCCACGGGCCGCCCGCTGACCCGCCGTGGCCGTGGCCGCAGCGTGGCGCTGTCCACCGCCATGACGCGCGAAGGCGCCTTCACCGCAGGCCAACGCGCCGACACCGAAGTGTTCTACATGGCGGGCCGCCAACTGGCCGCTCTATCTCGCCGCTTGCTGGACGCGGGCTGGGCCGCGGACACGCCGGTGATGGTGGTGTCGCGAGCCGGTTGTGCCGATCAGTCTCAATCCGACCACACCGTGGCCACCCTGGCGGCGGCTGTGGTCTTGCACGCGGGCCGCCCCAGCGTGGTGACCGTCGGTGTAGGCGCCAGCCCCATGCCCGCCAGCACGGCCCGCACGGTCCATGGCAGCGAGTTTGAGGGGCATCACGCCAAGGCCTGCGCCAGCGCCTAAAATCCACCGTTTTTCGGCCCTTGCCAGTCTGGGCCGCCCGCCAGACTGCTGCCGACACCATTTCATTGACCGAGGCCTTGGCCTCATCCAAAACTTCTCGACCATGACCCACGTCGTCACCGAAGCCTGCATCCGCTGCAAGTACACCGACTGCGTCGACGTTTGCCCCGTCGACTGCTTCCGCGAAGGCCCAAACTTCCTCACCATCGACCCTGACGAGTGCATCGACTGCGCCGTTTGCATCCCTGAGTGCCCGGTCAATGCCATCCTTCCTGAGGAAGATGTGCCCGGCGACCAGCAGGCCTACATCAAGCTCAACGCCGACCTGGCCAAAAAGTGGCCCAGCATCACCAAGCGCAAGGCTGCGCTGCCCGATGCCGATGAGTGGAAAGACCGCAAGAACAAGCTGGATCAACTGATCCGTTAAGGCACTGAAGCCTCAGAAAAGAGCCCGCCACATGCGGGCTTTTTCATGGGCCGCATAGAATGCACACCTGTCGTGACTCAGCTTGTCCGGGCCACGCATTCGCTAGGGGTGTTGTCACCACAGCTTGCTGTGATGCCGACTGAGACAGTCCCTTTGAACCTGATTGAGGTAATCCTCGCGCAGGGAAGCCATCGAACCACCGTGGGCTCGCTTTTTCTGGCACCCACCCAAAGTCTCCCGATGTTGCCCACCTGCCATCAACGCATGAGTTGCGATGGCACACACTGCTTTTTCCTCCCGCGCTTGGGGCCTGGCCCTGGCGCCCTTGTTCACGCTGAACTTCCCGCTGCATGCGCTGGCCCAAGCCAGTGCTGAAGCCGCCAAGCCTGAGTCAGTGACCGTCACCGGCCGCTATGAAGCGCCACCGGCGCAAATGGCCGGCTTTGGCGAGGTACCGCTGGCACGCACACCGCTGCAAGTCACCAGCATCAACACCACCGCGCTGCGCGACCTCGGCATCGACACGCTGGGTGAGATCACCAAGCTCGACGCCAGCAAGCGCGCCAGCCAACTCGACCGCAGCAGTGTGCGCACGGATGGCAGCCGCGCCATCCGCTATGAACAAAGCTTTGCCACCCCTTGGCTGGCCGCCACCTGGCAGTTCAGCCCAGAAACCATGGCCTATGCCAGCTGGGGGCAAGGCGTGGAAACTGATGTGACCCCCAACCGTCCGCGTTACCTGAACCCCGGAGAGCCCCTGCCAGCGCTCAAAAGCACCCAGACCGAAGTGGGCCTCAAGCACGACAGCAAGACGCTGGGCTGGGGCTTAACCGTGTTTGACATTCAGCGGCCCGTCGCTGCCGACTTTGGCAATTGCGACGGCGACCGCACCTGCAGCCGCCAGCTGGACGGCTACGCCCGCCACCGCGGCGTGGAGGCCAACGCGGACACCCGCTGGGGCGCTTGGAGCCTGCGCGGCAGCGCGATGTGGCTGCAAGCCCGCCGCGAAGGCAGCGCCACCGCCAGCCTCAACGGCCTGGTGCCCGACAACGTGGCCCAGCGCAGCCTGCGCTTGATGGCCGCGCACCAGCTGGCCGCCCTGCCCGGCCTGACCCTGCAAGCTCAACTGTCCCACGAGGGCCCGCGCTCTGTGCTGCCCGACAACAGCCTGCAAGTCGCGTCGTGGACCACTACCAGCCTGTCGGCCCGCTACAGCCTCAAGGCAGTGGGGGCTGAGTGGCTGTTGCGCGCCGGTGTGGACAATGTCTTTGACCGCCGCGCTTGGCAAGAAACGCCCTATCAGTACGGCCACAGCTACCTCTACCCCCTGGCCCCCCGCACTTGGCGCGCCTCACTGCAAGTGAATTTGTAAGTCGCATCAAGGAAGCCGCAAATTTTCTGCCTATAATCTGAGGCTTCACTTCCCCGATAGCTCAGTCGGTAGAGCGCCGGACTGTTAATCCGTAGGTCCCTGGTTCGAGCCCAGGTCGGGGAGCCAAGTGAATCACCCTCAGTGGTGCACCGATCAATTCCTCGATAGCTCAGTCGGTAGAGCGCCGGACTGTTAATCCGTAGGTCCCTGGTTCGAGCCCAGGTCGAGGAGCCAAACAAAAACCGCCTATCGCATGCATTGCATAGGCGGTTTTTTCATGGGACTGAGCCGCTGGGAGATGAGCGGCATGACAGCTCCACCCCGCTGTCATGACCTTTGTTGGGGCCTTGAATGGCCTTGGGCGCTGTCAGGCTGCGCCAAAATATTCAAGCCCAACGCCCGCCGGCCGATAAGCAGCTATGACCTTTGGCCTGTTCCGACACTTGCAGCAGCGGGCGGCGTGGGCTTGCCTGTGGCTGTGCTGTTTGGCCGCGACGGCCCAGGCTGCCCCAGACGCCGTCGACCGTGAAATTGAACGGCTGACGGCTTTGCCTGCCACTCAAACAAGCGCTGTCGTTCAAGGTCTGCACGAACTGCTGCAAAAGTCTCCGGTCGAGGCTCAGGCCAAGATATTGCTGAGCCTGGGTGTGATTGCCGTTCAGGGAGCCGACCACGGCGAAGCACTGCGCATCATCACTCAACTAGAGGCGGTGAACACCAAAGATGCCAAGACCGCTCAAGCGGTGCTTCGCGCAGTGCTGGAGCCCAACACCAACGTCGCTATCCAGGACCTGCAAGAAGCCCAGCGCAACCTCGGCCCGGAGGTCAGCCCCCTCACGGCCTACCGCCTGCTCAACCACCTCAGCGAGCTTCAGGAGCGCGTTGGCCAGATGGACGATGCCATGCGCACCCGCATGCGTACCGTCGAGGCTGCGGATCGTTCCGGCGACTCACGGCGCAGTGCCTTGGCACGCTCGGCCTTGGCCTGGAGCTATATGCTGATGAATCAAATGGATGCAGCGCGCGAAGCCAATGAACGCGCCCTGCAACTGGCCCGGCGCTTGAACAACCCAGACCTGCTGGGCAGGGTCCTCAACACCCAGGCGTTCATCGAAGCCGAGTCTGGCAACTTGGCCACCGGTGCCCAAGCCATGCATGAGGTGCTGGGCCTCATTGAATCCTCTGGCGACAAGACCTCGCTGGCGCTCTATTTGGCCAACGCCGCCGACTTCAGCCTCAGAAGCGGGGACTACCAGACTGCCATACAGCAATGCGAGCGTGCGCTGGCCATGGGCAAGGCGCTCAAGCAAACTGACACCGTCGGCTTGGCCTTATCCAACCGCGCCATGGCAAAGATCATGCTCAAGCAGTTTGAGAGCGGCAAGGCCGACCTAGATGAAGCGTTGCGCCTCAGCGAAGCGGCTGGCCAACCCGGCCTCAAGGCCAAGCGGCTGCTGGAGGCAGCGGGCTACTTCGAGAAGGCTGGCAACCTGACCAGTGCCCTGAACCACTACCTGGCCTACCGCACCCTGGCCGACCAATTGTTCAGAGAAGAGCAGCAAAAAGTAGTGCTGGAGCTGCGGACGGCATTTGACCGCAGCGAACGCCAACGCGAGCTGAGAATCCTGAAAGAGGAAGCCGCGCTGCAAGGCGCGCGCCTGGAGGGCCAACGCCTGCAAGAACTTACTTGGCTGACCATTGCCGTGGTCGGGGTGTGCTCGCTGCTGCTGCTGGGCTGGCTGTGGCGGCGAACTCGGCATGCCAATCAGCAGTTGGCTGAGATCAATGCCCAGTTGCAGGTGCAAAGCGAGCGAGACCCGCTGACTGGTTTGGCCAATCGGCGGCACATGGGCGAGGTCATGGGGCAATGCCGCGGCGACGGCCGTTGGCAGGGCTGCCTGATGCTGATTGACCTGGACCACTTCAAAACCATCAACGACCAATATGGCCATGCAGCGGGCGACACGGCCTTGGTTGAAGCAGCACGTCGACTCGCAGGGGTGGTGCAGGCGGAAGACTTGCTGGTGCGCTGGGGTGGAGAGGAGTTCTTGATTGCCTCCCGATCCACGACCGACGCTCAGGCCGAGCAACTGGCACAGCGCGTGCTCGACTGCTTATGCGCGACTCCTGTCACCCACGAGCAGCGCACCATCAAGCTCACGGGCTCCGTCGGCTATGCCTGCTTTCCAATGGGGCCTAGCGGCTTGACCCTGCCCTGGGAGCGTGCAGTGGACTTGGTGGACACGGCCCTGTATCTGGCCAAAGCCCACGGGCGCAACCGCGCTTATGGGGTTCACGCCTTGCAGATCACCCAAGAGGAAGATCTGCTCGCCGTCGCGTCCTCCCTGGAGGACGCTTGGCAAGCCGGCCGTGTCGAGTTGAAGCTGCTGCAAGGCTGCGCCGCACCGAGCGCCTCAGCCGAGGTGCCCGCGCCATGAAACGCTGGCTGCTCCTCGTCTTGAGCTTGGCATGGGCCAGCGTGGCGCTGGCCCAGGGGGGCGCTGCCCACCCCTTGACCGAGCGCCTAGACCTGCTCGAACGCCAAGGGCGCGACTCGCCCCGCGAGGCGTTGGCAGCTTTGGCGCAATTGCCCCTGACCGAGCCCAAAGACCTGCTCCAGCGCCAAATCAGCCAAGGTGTGATCCATGCGGCCAATGGTGACGATGCCCGCGCGCGTGCCATCGCCGAACAACTGCGGCACGCCGACCCCAAGGTCCACGGAGACATGGGGCTGGTCGCCTATGACTTGGTGCTGGCACAGTTGGCGCAAATCGAGGCCCAGCCCGAGCTGGCGGCTCGCCATGCCAAGACGGCGCTCAAGCGCTTGGAGACCCCCTGCGCCACATTGGGCCCGGGCTGTGACCTGCCCCGCCTTTGGTTGCTGCACCGGCTGGCGGGCGATGCTGCCCGCGCTATGGGCCTGTTGGACGAAGCTCAGCGCCATGTTGACACCGGGCTGCGCATTGCCACCAGTGCCAAAGACGCCTACCGCCAAGTGCTCAGCCTGATCGCCCAGGCCACGATAGCCAAGATTCGCGAACAGCTCGATGTCGCTGAAACGGCGACGCAGCAAGCCCGCGCCTTGGCTGACCAAGTGGGTGACCCCGTACTGAAAGTGCGTGTGTTGCAGTTCACGGCCGAGATGCAGCGGCTGCGCCACGACCTTGAGGGCATGCGCACCAGCCTGGAAGAGAGCTTGGCCTTGGCCCAAGCGGCCCAACTCAAGCGAGAGACCACCTATATCTTGATCAACCTGTCGGACCTGGAACTGCGCGCCAAGCGCCCCACCCAAGCCCTGCGTTGGTTGGAGCAGGCGCGGCCAGAACAGTTGCGCTTCAAAGACCGGCGGATTGAGGCCACCATCAAACACAATATGGGCTTGGCTCGCCTGGCCCTGGGCCAGTTGGAGGCAGGCAAGCGAGACGTTGAAGCAGGGCTGGCCCTGTGGGCAGACTCAGGGGCCAGAGAAGAGCTGTCACTCTTTTTGCAGGAGTACAGCGTGGCGCTGGCAGACGCTGGCGATGTACCCGGCGCACTGGCCGCCTACCACCGAGAACGCAAGCTCAAAAACGAGGCCCTGGCGGCAGACCGCGAGGCCGCCCTGGCCGCCTTGCGCCAACAGCACAACCCCAATGCGCAAAAGCGCGAGATCGAACTTCAGGCGCGGGAGAACGCGGTGCGACAAGCCCTGCTCGACAACCACGCAGCACGCCAGCGATTTTGGGTCTGGCTCAGTGTGGTGGGAGCGGTGGTGGCTCCTGTGCTGGCGCTGTTATTGCACCGCATGCGGCTCACCCAGCGCCTGCTGAAGCAACGGCAAGCCGAGCTACGCGCCCAGAGTGAACAAGACGCGCTCACCGGCTTGGCCAACCGCCGCAGCCTGAACCGCAGCATCCAAGCCGCCCAAGGCCCCGGGGGCGGCTATCAGGGCGGCGTGTTGCTGGTTGACCTGGACCACTTCAAGCACATCAACGATGGTCACGGCCACTGTGCGGGTGACATCGTGCTGCAAGAGGTGGCCCGCCGTCTCCAGGCCTTGGTGCAGGCCGACGAAGTGGTGGGGCGTTGGGGCGGTGAAGAGTTCGCCATCCATCTGCCAGGGGCCAGCCCTGCACGCACCGCGGAGCTTGCCGAAGCCGTGTTGCTGGCTATCGGTGGCACGGCCATTGGCCTGCCCACAGAGAAGCTGCGCGTCACTGCCTCTGTGGGCTTTGGCACTTATCCCTTGCCGCAGCAGCCGCTCCAGGTCGGCTGGGAACAAGCGCTGAACTTGGCTGACATGGCCCTCTACCAGGCCAAGAGCCAGGGCCGCAACCAGGCCATGGGCTTGGTGGCCGTACAGGCCGACAGCCCCAAGGCCCTGGCCGCCATTGAGGCCGACTTTGAAAGCGCCACCCGCCAAGGCCGGGCGCAGTTGATGCAGATTCCCGGCCCGCTACCATAGGGCCTATGCGCACCAAGCTCCCCTCCGGATTTGGCCTGCTGGTTTTGCTGGCCCTGGGCATTGCGGCCAGTGGGGCTGGGGCGCAAGATGTCGCTACCACCGAAATCAATGTCGCGAATCAAGCGGAGCTAGAGCAGGTCGCGGGCCTTGGGCCTCAGTTGGTTGAACGGCTTTTGCAGGCCCGGCACGAGCGTCTTTTTGCAAGCTGGGCAGACGCCCAGAAGCGCATCAAAGGCCTGGGGCCGGCCAGTGCCAAGCGCCTGTCAGACCATGGCTTGCGGGTCAATGGGCAAGCCTGGTCTCAGCCGACGACGTCGCCATCACCTTAGCCGGTGGCGGCATGTCTTGGCTCAACCATGGCGTCAGCCGTTCGCTCCAGCCAAAAAAGTTCAGTACCTCCTGGCGGCGGGCCAAGGTGTCGGCCTCGCCCAGCGCCATCAGCTCTTGGGTGTAGTCCGACTCGAACAGCAAGTAACTGGCCAAGGCTGCACCCCGCGCGGATTGGCCCTGCCCATTCACCCCGACCCCGCGCAACAGTGCACGAATGGGCGTGGGTAAGGCATTGAGGTGGCGGGCAGCAATATCGTCCAGGCGCTGACTCGGGGCAATCACCAGCACCTCTATGGGGCGCAAGTGCGTTTGGGCTCGGGCTTCGGCGGGCAAGAGGCGCAAGGTGGCGTTGATGCGCTGCAAGCGCTCCACATCCACCGCCAGCGCATCCAGAAAGATGTTGGACAGCGCATGCCCAGCGATCTGGGCCATGTTCGGGTAGTCCGAGCTACCAACGCGCCGCCCGGGTGGCTCATGCATGCGGCCCGCACCGATCACCAGCACCCGCTCAGCCCCCAGGTGAACGGCGGGCGAGATGGGCGCGGCTTGGCGCATCGAGCCATCGCCAAACCACTCCGGCTGTCCCATCAACTCCAGCCGCGTGGCCGGAAACACAAAGGGAATGGCGGCCGAAGCCAGCAGATGCTCCACCCCAATGCGGCTGTGTACCGCCATGCGCTGAGAGCGTACCCAATGGTCGGCGGGCTCAGCCGCTTCATAAAACGTCACGTGCTGGCCGCTGCTATAGCTGGAGGCGCTCACCGCCAGGGCCTTCAAATGCCCATCGGCAATCAACTGCGGCACGCGATGCAGGTTCACCAACTGGCCCAGCAAGTTGGCCAAAGGGCTGTTGTCCAAGAGCGAGCGCGGCTTGAGCTTGCGCCAGCGCGCAATCACCCAGCCTATGGACATCATGGTACCCCCTCTCTGCCGCCAGGCCCGCTGGTGCTGCACGGCAACCGGCTGGAGTGGCTGGCCGACGCGGTGGCCGAATGGCTGGCGGCCCACCCCTTAGCACCGCTGGCACCCGAGGTCATGCTGGTGCCCTCTAACGGCATGGCCGAGTGGCTGAAGATGAGCTTGGCACAGCGCTGGGGCGTGTGTGCCGCGGCTCAGGTGGAGTTGCCCGCCCGCTTCATTTGGCGGCTCTACCGCCAGGTGTTGGGGGGCCACACGGTGCCGCTGGAGTCGGCCCTGGACAAAGCCCCGCTGACCTGGCGCTTGATGCAGGGCTTGGCGCAGTGGGCCGAGGACCCCGTCTTCGCACCTTTGAAAGCCTATCTGGGCCAAGGCAGGCAAGCCACCACCCGGCGCTGGCAGTTGGCACAGACCTTGGCCGACCTGTTTGACCAGTACCAGATGTACCGTGCTGATTGGCTGGACGACTGGGCCGAGAACCAAGACCGGCTGCGTACAGCACAAGGCGGAGTGCTTCCCCTGCCGGGCGACCAAGCCTGGCAGCCCGAGCTATGGCGAAGGGTGCTGGCCACCGTCACCGAGGACGCCGACCGTCAAGGCTTGCGCCCCGTGGTTCACCGCCGTGCCATCGAGGCCTTGCGCAGCGGCCAAGCCACGGCCCACGGCTTGCCCAGCCGGGTGCTGTTGTTTGGCACCACCCACTTACCGGCCAGCACGCTCGACCTACTCGCCTCCCTGGCCACACGCATCCCCGTCATGCTGGCCTTGCCCAACCCCTGTGGCGTGTACTGGGGCGACATCCTTGATGGCCGAGAGCTGCTGCGCGCCAGCGCCAAACGCCATCAAGGCCGGGGGCTGGACCTGAGCCAAGTGCCGCTGGAGCACATGCATGCCCATGCCCACCCGCTGCTGGCCGCCTGGGGCCGCCAAGCGCGCGATCTGGTGCGCCAGTTAGACGCCTTTGACGAGTCACAACGCTTGCAAGCAGCACTGGACCTGCCGCGCATCGACCTCTTCGACGACCACCCTGCCGAGGGCCTGCCCTGGCTGGGCCAGGTGCAAGCCCATATCCGCGACCTGCGCCCGCTGCACGAGCACCCCAGCCTCACGCTAGACGCGCAAGACCAAAGCATCGTCTTTCGCCGCTGCCACAGCCTGGTGCGCGAGCTGGAGGTGCTGCAAGACCATCTGCTGAGCCTCATGGCCGCGCCGAGCAACACGCCCCTGCAACCCCGTGACATGGTGGTGATGGTGCCGGACATTGCCACCGCTGCCCCCGCCATCCGCGCCGTGTTTGGCGCCGTGCCGCGCCACGACCCGCGCTTCATTCCCTTTGACATTGCCGACCTCTCCAGCCGCGACCTGAGCCCGCTGCTGGCGGCGCTGGACTGGCTGCTACGCCTGCCTCAGCAGCGCTGCACGGTGTCAGAACTGCGAGACCTCTTGGACGTGCCCGCCTTGCGCCACCGTTTTGGCCTGCCCGAAGAGAGCCTGCCGCGTCTCAACGCCTGGATGGAAGGCTCTGCCTGGCGCTGGGGTTTGAGTGCTGCCCACCGCCAAGACCTCGACCTGGGAGCCGCCGGTGACACCACCTCCGGCCTGTGGGCGCTGCGCCGCATGCTGCTGGGCTTTATGAGCGGCCCACGCGGCGGGGCTGAGTTTGCGCGCATTGCACCATATACCGAGGTGGGTGGCTTAGAGGCCGAATGGGCCGGAGGCCTGGCCTTGCTGCTGGAGCGCCTGCTGCACTGGTGGGCGCGCCTCGCCAGCCCTGCCTCACCCCGCGAGTGGGCCGAGCGCTTCCGCGCCCTGCTGGCGGACCTGCTACTGGCCCGCAGCGAAGATGAGCGGCAAACTCTGGCCGCTCTGGACAAAGCACTGAGCACCTGGTTAGGCCATGCCGAGCAAGCCCAGCTCGATGCCGAATTGCCCCTGGACGTGGCCCGCGAGGCCTGGCTGAATGCAGTCGACGAGCCCTCCGTCAACAAGCGTTTCAAAGCCGGAGGGTTGACCTTTTGCACCTTGATGCCCATGCGTGCCATCCCCTTCGAGCTGGTGGCCTTGCTGGGCATGAACGAAGGCGACTACCCGCGCCGTGCGCCGCGCAATGATTTTGACCTGCTGGCCCTGCCCGGTATGGCCAGGCCCGGCGACCGCTCGCGCCGCGACGACGACCGCCAACTCATGCTCGACGCCCTGCTGGCCGCACGGCGGGTGTTGTATGTGAGCTGGGCCGGCTTCAGCCCCCGCAACAACAGCGAGCAACCCCCGTCGGTGTTGGTGGCGCAGTTGCGTGACTACCTTGCTAGGGGCTGGGGCGAGGCCGCCGTGCAAGCCCGCACCGTGGACCACCCCTTGCAGCCCTTCAGCCGCCGCTACTTTGAGCGTGGCAGCGCGCTGCACACCTGGGCAGCCGAATGGCGCGGGGCACATGAGCGCCCTGAGCCACGTTTGCCCGAAACCGCAGCGGCAGCGCCAGCAGAGGCCGATGCACCCCAGGCTGTCAGGCTCAAAGACCTTGCGCGCTGGCTCAAGAACCCGGCGGCCGATTACCTGCGGCGTGCCTTGCAAGTTGTGCTGCGCAACCCAGAGGAGGCTGCGGGCGACGACGAAGTGTTCTCATTAGATGGCTTGGCGCATTGGCAACTGGGCGACGCCGCCTTGCAAAGCCTGCAAGCTCCGCTGCTGGCCCTGTGCCAGGAGGGAGGTACCCGCGCCGCCCAAGCCCAGGTGCCCGTGCTGATGGACGCCTTGGTGCAGCGCTGGACGCGCTCGGGCCTACTGCCGCTGGGGGCTCCGGGGGCCTACGGCTTGGCGCGCCTAAAGGCCACGTGGCAACACAGCTTGCAAGCCTGGCTCCAAGCCCTGCAAGCCTGGCCCGTTGCACTGGGCCCGCTGGCCCTGCATCGGCCGCATGCGCAAGCGCCGCTGGATGACTGGCTCACCGGCCTGCGCAGCCAGCCCCAGGCAGCCGGTGCTCTGCATTGGCTGGACATCTCAGCCAGCAAGATGGCCCTCCCCCGCAGCCGCAAGGATGAGCCGGACCGCGTGCGCCCAGAGAAACTGCTGAGCGCCTGGCTCGGCCTCACCGCCCTGGCCGCACAGGGCCAACTGGCAGGCCTGACCCTGGTTGGCGCGGATGCCACGGTTCGCCTAGAAGCACCGGATGCCGACAGCGCGGGTGAAGTGCTGGACCACCTGTTGAGCATCTGGGCACAAGGCCAAACGCGGCCGCTGCCTCTCACCCTAAAAGCCGGGCTGGCCCATGCCTTAGGGCAAGACGTGGCCAAGACCTTTGAAGGCGACGCGCGACAAGCCGGGGACCTGGACCACCCCGCCGTGGCCCGGCTCTACCCCAACGCCGACAGCCTGTTGGTGAGTGGCGAGTTTGAAGACTTGGCCGAACGGGTCTATGGCCCGGTGGTGGCCTGGGCGGCCAAGGCCCAGATCGACTGGCACGGCCCAGCCGGAGACGACGGTGATGACCGGGAGGCTCTGGCCCCATGAGCACCGCCAACACCGCCGTACAAAATTTGTCGCCCCTGAGCTTGCCGCTGTGGGGCAGCCGCCTGATCGAGGCCAGCGCGGGCACCGGCAAAACCTGGACCATGGCGGCGCTTTATGTGCGCCTGGTGCTGGGCCGTGGTGGTGAGGCCGCCCACCCCCAGCCCTTGCGGCCCGACCAGATCCTGGTGATGACCTTTACCCGCGCCGCTACGCGCGAGTTGAGCGACCGCATTCGGGCACGCTTGGTGCAGGCCGCGCAAGCCTTTAGGGCTGAGTTGAGCGGCACAGCCGAGGACAGCTTTCTCCAAGGTTTGAAGGCCGATTGGCCTGAGCCCCACTGGCCCCAGGCGGCCTGGCGGCTGGAGCAAGCCGCCAGCCACATGGACGACGCCGCCATTCATACCATTGACGCGTGGTGCCAGCGCATGCTGCGCGAGCATGCACTGGACAGCGGCAGCCTCTTTGACGAAACCCTGCAGCCCGATGAGCAAGCAGCGCGCCAGCAAGCCTTGCAAGACGTGTGGCGTCAGCAAGCCTACCCGCTCACGCCAGCCCAGATGGCGGCCTTGGCCACGGTCTGGCCAGACCTGGCTGCTATGGCGGCCGACCTCAAAGACCTGTTGAATCACACCCTGCCCGCCCCGCCCCACACCGACCTGGCCCAGGCGCTGGACGACGTGGGCAGCGAGCGCCTGCGTCGTGTGCAAGCCGCGCGCCAGGGCTGGCCTGCACGCGCGGCGGCCATGCGGGCCTGGTTTGAGCAGCAACTGCCTACCGGCTACTGGAATGCCAGCAGCCTCAAACCCGAGACGACCTTCAAGCGCCTGAGCGTGTTGGAGGCCTGGGCCAACTCTGAGAGTGCCGAGCCCCCCGACTTCGAAGCCATGATGAGCGGCGCACCCAAGGGCGGTAGCCCACGCAAGCTCATCTTCATGCCCGAAGATTTATTGGCATGCCGCAAAAAGGGCGCACCGGAGGTCAAGCTGCCGCCCGAGTTCGACGCTTTTGCACAGCTCCGCGCAGAGCTGGCCGATTTGCCCGAGCTGGCCCCGGCCTTGCGCTGCGTGGTCACCCATGCACGAGCAAACCCCCGTGGCGCTGATCGACGAGTTTCAAGACACCTCGGCCTTGCAGTATCAAATCTTCGATGCGCTGTTCCGCACCGAAGCCAACGACCCCGCCACCGCCTTGCTTCTGATTGGCGACCCCAAGCAATCCATTTACCGCTTCCGGGGGGCTGACATTGACAGTTATCTGCGCGCCCGCCGTGCTACTGCCGGGCGGCACTACCGCCTGGGCACCAACTTCCGCTCCAGCGCGGCGGTGGTGCAGGCCGTGAACGCCCTGTTTGAGCATGCCGAAGCACACGAGCCCAACCAGGGGGCCTTTGCCTACCGCAGCGCCGATGGCCACAACCCCTTGCCCTTTGCACCGGTAGCGGCCCAAGGCCGCCCCGAGCAATGGGTGGCCCAAGGCCAGCCCCAAGCTGCGCTGACCCTGTGCTGGGCCGGCGAGTTGCTCAACACCGAGCGCTACAGAGAACAGATGGCCGCCCTGGCGGCCGAGCGCATCTGCACTTGGCTGATGGACCCCAGCGCCGGTTTCACCCACGCCGAGGGCTTTAGCCGCCTGCGCCCCGCCGATGTGGCCGTGCTGGTGCCCGGCCGCCGTGAAGCCCAGGCCATGCGGCGTGCGCTGCAAGCCCGCGCCCTGCCCTCCGTCTACCTGAGTGACCGAGAGTCGGTGTTTGACACACAAGAGGCCATAGACCTGCTGCGCTGGCTACAAGCGGTGGCCCAACCCGGCGACATCGGCCTGCTGCGTGCTGCCTGGGCCAGCAGCACCTGGGCGCTCAGCCTTGAAGAGCTCCAGCGCATGGCCCAGGACGATGCCCTGACGGAGGACGAGACCCTCTCTGCCATACAGGCCATGGCCGCAACGGCCAGCCCCGGCACTAGCCCCGCCCCCACTGCCTTGGCACCGTGGCACCGCTTTGAGCGCGGTGCCCTGGCCGGTAACTTTTTACATGAGCAACTGGAATGGCTGGCCAGCCAACACTTTGCCTGGAGCCCGGGCACCGAGCAGGCCTTGCGCCAGCGCTTTGACCGCGCCGGGCGCAGCGCACAGGCCGACGACGGCGTGGCCTGGCTGCAAGCCTTGTTGGCGGTGCCCCTGTGTGACGCGCAGGCACAAGGCCCTGGCGTGCCCGCACCTGCGCTGCAGCGGGTGATGGCCGAGATGGAGTTTTGGCTGCCCGCCGCCCAGTTGGATGCGCCCGCTGTCCACCGCCTCTGCCAAGCCCAGCTCTGGCCCGAGCTGCCCCGCCCTGCCCTGCCCCGGCGTCAACTGCACGGGCTGGTCATGGGCTTTGCCGACTTGGTGGTCGAGCACGAAGGCCGCTTCTGGGTGCTTGACTACAAGAGCAACCACCTGGGTGCCGCAGATGCCGCCTACAGCCCCGATGCCATGGCCCAGGCCTTTGTGGAAGCCCGCTACGACGTGCAAGCCGCCCTCTATCTGCTGGCCCTGCACCGCCTGCTGCGCAGCCGCTTGGGTGCCGCCTATCAGCCCGAGCAGCAATTGGGCGGTGCGCTGTATTGGTTCATCCGCGGCGTGGCCGCCCCCAGCCACGGCGTGTTGGCCATCCCCACGCCCTGGCCCTTGCTGCACGCCTTGGACGCCATGCTGGAAGGCACCGCATGCTGAGCACTGACCTGACCCGCCCGCTGTTTGACGACCCCGAGCCGCCCTCGCCCTCTGCCCCCATGCTGAGCGCTGAAGAGCTGCTGGCCACCCTGCGCCAATGGGCTGAGCAAGGCTGGCTGCGCCGCCTCGACGCCGCATTGCCTGCGCTGGTGCTCGACATTGCCCCCCACACCCCCCCCGCACTGCTGCTGAGCGTGGCCCTGCTCTCGCACCTGGAGGGCCAAGGCCACACCTGCTTGCCGCTGCAAACCCTGCATAGCCGACGCCACACCTGGCTGGCGTGGCCCCCCGCAGGGCAAACCGCGCTGGACACCTTGTGGCCCTTGCTGCCCAGCACCGAGACCGACTGGCGCACGCTCCTGGTCGGCCACCCCTGCGTGAGATGGTCGAGCCCTGGCGATTCCAGCGCGCACGCGGAGCAGCTCGCCCCTGAGCAAGCTGGGCAGCCCTCTGCGCACGTTGAGCACCTCTCCACGCGCGCTGAGCACCCCATTTCCGTTCGGGCTGAGCTTGACGAAGCCCCCGCAACGGCAGACGCCCACCCCCTGGTCTTGGCCGATGCCCCGCTGCGCCTCTACTTGCGCCGCCATCATGCCGACGAGCAGGTGGTGGCCCACCACCTGCGCCTGCGCAGCGAGCCAGCGCCCGATGCACCCGCGCCCCCGCTGCTGCGCCCGGTGTTGGACCAGCTCTTTGGCCTGCCCAATGCGGCGCGCGTGGATTGGCAACGCCAGGCCTGTGCGCTGGCCCTGCGCGCCCGGCTGGGCGTCATCACCGGCGGGCCGGGCACCGGCAAAACCTACACCGCCGCTCGCCTGCTGGCCACCGTGCTGGCCACCGCGCCAGACCCTGCCAGCCTGCGCATTGCCCTGGCCGCACCCACTGGCAAGGCGGCAGCACGGCTCAAGCTCAGCATTGCCGACGCTTTGCTGACGCTGCCGCCCGTCACCTCACCCCGCACGGGCGAACAGCTCGACATGGCCGCCCTGGTCAGCCGCCTGGAGACGGCGCGCACCCTGCACGCCTGGCTGGGCGCACGCCCCGACACCCGCCACTTTGCGCGCCATGCGGGCGACCCATTGGCGGTCGATGTGATGATCGTGGACGAAGCCTCCATGATCCACTTGGAGATGATGGCCGCCCTGTTGGACGCCCTGCCTCCACAGGCCCGCTTGGTGCTGCTGGGCGACAAAGAGCAGCTCGCCTCGGTCGAGGCCGGGGCCGTGTTGGGCGACCTCTGCCAAGGCGCTGAAGCTGGCGGCTACAGCCCAGCCACCGCTGAATGGCTGGTGCAAGCCACAGGCCAAGCCATGCCCGCTGAGATGTTGGCCAAGAGCGCCCCTAAACCCTTGGCCCAATTGACCGTGATGCTGCGCGAAAGCCGCCGCTTCAATGGCCCCATCGGCCAATTGGCCCTGGCCGCTAACCGGGGCGACGCGCCAGCAGCCACCCACGCATTGGCGCAGGCCGGGCCTGAGCTGGCGGCAGACTTCTCAGGGCAGCGAGAACACCTGATCCACCTGGCCTTGCAGGGCCGAGACTCAGCCCCTGAACCCGGTGGTTACGCCCGCTGCCTGGCAGCCCTGGCCCAGCGCCCCACCGGCAGCGAAGCAGCGCACCAGCAATGGGTGCGCGCGCTGCTGCAAGGCTTTGAGCGCTTTCGCCTGCTCTGCGCCACCCGCGAAGGCCCCTGGGGCGTGAGCGGGCTGAACGATGCCATCCAACAGGCCTTGGCTCAGCGCGGCCTCGTGCGGCCCGACGGCCTGTGGTGGCCCGGCCGCCCGGTCATGGTCACCCGCAACGAGCCCGCCCTGGGCGTGTTCAACGGCGACATTGGCCTGACCCTGCCGGCCTGGAGCGCACCAGGCCAGCCCTCTGCGCTCAAAGTGTGGTTTGCCCAAGGCGACGAGTTGCGCGCCATCAGCCCCATGCGCCTGCCGCACACCGACACCGCCTTTGCCATGACGGTACACAAATCCCAAGGCTCCGAGTTCGGCCACACCGTCCTCGTTTTGCCCGACCAGGGCGGCCAGTTGCTGAGCCGCGAGCTGATCTACACCGGCATCACCCGCGCCCGGCAGGCCTTCACCTTGGTGTGCCCGCAGCGGCAGCTTTGGGCTCAGGCGCTGGAGAACCGCACACAAAGGGCGAGTGGCTTGGGGTGGGTGGTGAATGCGCTCTAATGCTGTTCATCAAGTACATCAGCAACAACTCTTCTGACGCAGGGAAAGGCCAGCGCAGCCATGAGTGACCGCTACCAAGCCACCGGCCACGAGAGCGAAGCCCAACCGGGTTCCAACGGCAGTGTGCTACGCAACTTAGTGGGCATCACGTCAGCGGCAGACATGGACGAACTAGAGTTACGCATGCTTGGTGAACTTTACGACGAGGTGCTGTTTGATAACCTGCCAGACCGTGCCCTGACAGTAAGTGACCTCAAACAATGGCACCACCTATGGCTGGGCAATGTGTATGCGTGGGCGGGGCAGGAACGCCGCGTGAACCTGGGCAAAGACGGATTTCAGTTCGCCACTGCCGGGCTACTCCCCGGCTTGCTACAAGCCTTTGAGAAGCAGTGCCTAGCGAGATGGACGCCCTGCGACAGGCTGGCCCCCGAAGAGTTGACCTAAGCTATCGCCGTGACGCGTGTGGAGTTGATATTGATCCACCCGTTCCGGGAAGGTAACGGGCGACTGTCACGCATATTGGACGACGTGATGGCCGTGCAAGCAGGGCATGAACCGCTGGACTACAGCACTTGGGAACAAAAAAAGATGGATTACGTTGCCGCAATTCACGCCGGAATCTCAGGCAACTACAGGCCCATGCAGCAACTGGTGGCACAGGCCATGGCTGCCAGCGATACCAGCCTTAGCGGGCCAGTTTGATGTTAGGGAATCGCACCTTGGGCTGCTTTAACTTTTGCTCCAACTGCACAACACTTTGGCCTGTTTCGACCGCCGTAGAGCTGGCCACAGACCGCAGTACGGCTTGGCGGCTGGGTGTTTTGCGTTGGATCGCAGGGGCTTTAGGCATGCTGTGGGTGTTCAAGGTCTGTCTGTGAATTTTATCGACATTCCTTGCTTTGCTAGAGCCCACGCACAGCGAACGCTTTGTGGCCTTGCTAGACCGGCATTGGCCCCAATGGCGCGAAGCACGCAAAGAACTGAGTGCTTTGCCGCTGGGGTCAGAGGCTTGGGCTAGCGCTACGCGGTAAGCCGCACAATGGCCATCCACGCCCCCAACATCGCCCAGGAGCCAAACCATGCCCACCTTCGCCAAAAACAAGGCAGCGCTGCCGAGGCTCTTGGCAGTGTCACACTGAAGCAACTCCCCACCCCTGGCTCGGACTGAACCTCTAGGCGGTGGGAGGGCAACAACTTGATAGACGAGGCCACGATGGACAGGCCCAAACCCACACCCTTGATGTCTTCCGACAGATGGTTGTGAACCTGGACAAAGGGCCGAAATATCTCGCCGCTGTTGACATGCTCAGCATGGATGCCCAAACCGTTGTCGCGTACTTGCAGCAGGCAAATGCTCTCACTGGCACTGACGCTGACGATGAGCTCGCGCTGTGCTTTGGCCGCATCCGCGTACTTGATGCCATTGCTGGCCAAGTTCAATACCACTCTGCGCAGGAGTTGCTCATCTGTTTCAACCCAAACGGCCTGGGGCAGGTCGGTGCGGATGCTCACCCGCTGCCGCACGGCAAGCTGGTGCAGCTCGGGCAGCAAGGTTTCAACCAAGCTCTTGAGATGAACCGGTTTGATCGACACCGTCATCAAACCCGACTCTAGGCGTGAGAGATCCAACAACGCCGCGAGTTGATCCCTCATATTGTGCGTTGCCTTTTGCATCAGCCCCAGCATCTCTTCAACCAGGCGAGGCTCATCATTTCTAAACGCATGCGCCAAAGGGTGCAGCGCTGTGCTGATGGCTTGCAAGGGTTGCTTCAGGTCGTGTACTGAGCTGGCCAAAAACCGCATGCGCTCTTGGTCTCTGAGATCGGCCTCCCGCTCAATACGCTGTTGCAGTGCGAGCAATTCCACATTGCGCTTCTCGGCCAATTCCCTCTCTTGGTCAAGTTGCCGGTTGGTACTCGACAGCTCGGCATTGAGCAGGATCATCTCGCGGGCCGCATGAGCGACCTCGCGGGCGCGGGTCAGGCGGTCGCCCAAGACCAGTGACAACAACATGACCTCCAGCGCAGAGCCGGACAGCGTCACATACTTGGTAAAGCGTGTCAGCCCCACCATGCCCCAGCGCTGAAGGGTGAGCACAAACGCCCCCAGCAGCACCACCGAGAAAGCCAAAAACAGCAGGCGAGCGGGTGCGTAACCCCGACGATGCGCGATGACCACCTGGATGGCAGATCGGGACACCAGGAGCAGGGCCATCAAGATCACCATCTGAATGCCCAGCCGGAAAGCCAAAAACAGCAGGCGAGCGGGTGCGTAACCCCGACGATGCGCGATGACCACCTGGATGGCAGATCGGGACACCAGGAGCAGGGCCATCAAGATCACCATCTGAATGCCCAGCCGGTAAGGCAGCAGGCAAGCCAAGGCCACGAAGCTCAGTTGCAAGGCCCCTTCGGTCACAGGCTTGAGAGACAGTACGGGGCTGCCGGGCGTCGGCTTCAAGAACTCATTGATGAATGAACTGGAAAAGAAAACGGCGATGCCCAGGCAGTAGACCAAGACGGTGTCATTCCAACGCACGGCCTCGGGCCACAGAAACTGAAAAGTCAGGCCCTCCAGGCTGAGCAAGAACATAGCGAAATGGGATATCCAGCCGATGTACCAGCCATACAGGCGCTCGCGTGTCACTAACCACAAAATGAGGTTATAGACAAAGAACCCTCCCATCAAGCCAATGTACAGGCCGTAAGCCAAGCTGGCATTGCGCTGGCCGGTTTCAAAGTCGATGCTGCGCGCAATCTCTGTTGGAAACTGCACCGAGCTGGTGGTGTTGAGGCGAGCCACAAATTGCAGCTTTTGCGCTTCAAAACCAATGCCCTGAGGGTCCAGCGGCACGGTGAATGTGCGCGCCTTCAGGGGCCTAGCCTCGAACACTTGCTTGTCACCCAGCCGCCAATGCCGCCAGGCCGAGGTCTGCCCCCGGGTATCCATAAAGCGAACCCACAGGTCGATCTCATCAAGCACCGGGTTGTCGATGGTGAGACGCCAAGCGGTGTCGCCTTGCAAAGCAGGCAGCAAAGACTCTTGCTGAAACCAGTAGTCCCCATGGTGGTAGCCGAAGGTGGCATTGTTGGCCGCAGTCTTCCATTGGGCCTGCGGCAAGGCCAGCACTTGGTCCAGCGTCAGGGCCTCTTCCATGGGCCCGATAAAGAGCATGTGCCCGCTAGAGGCCCGCGCGGCGGCAGGCAGGCCCATCGCCAGCAAGCCCAGTAGCACCGCCAGCAGCCAGCGTGCCAGTGGCCGAGTGTGCCAAGCCAAGACCACGTGCCAAATCGCCGTGGGCTGAACCTTCGCCCGGCATCTTGGCCGCCCGTTAAGCACTGCGCACATGAGATGCCCTCATCTAGCCAGCACCCGCGTGCAGGCCCACGCGGCCTCGGCCTATCTGGCTCACGGGTACAAGCTGCCGTGCTCGCAACTGCCCGCAGCCACCGTCCACATCTTGCCCTGCAGAGTGGCGCAGCTTGGTCAGGATGCCGCGCTGGTGCAGGCTGCGGGCCATGGCCGCCGCCTTCTCCCAGGCGGGACGCCGGTAGGGCAACTCCGGCACGCTGTTGTAAGGGATGAGGTTGAGCACCGCATAGCGGCCCGTGAGCAGGCGGGTGATGCCTTCCATCTCTTCAGGCGTGTCGTTCACGCCGTCGATCAGCGTCCACTGCACCTGTACCGGATAGCCCGTGGCGCGGCCATAGGCGTCGGCGCGCTCCACCAGCTCCTCCGGGCTGATGCGCGGGGCGCGGGGCAGTAGCTCGGCTCGCAAGTCAGCCCGGCTGGTGTGCAGTGACAAAGCCAAGGCCGGCTTCACATTGCCCTGCGGCAGGCGCTCAAAGGCCCGCTCGTCGCCCACCGTAGAGAACACCAGGTTTTTGTGGCCGAGGCCGCCCAGCGTGCCCAAGAACTCAATGGCTTCCAGCACGTTGTCCAGGTTGTGCGCGGGCTCGCCCATGCCCATGAAGACCACTTTGCTCACGGCCCGGCGGCGGCGCGCCAACACCACCTGGGCCACGATCTCGGCACTTCCCACCTGGGCAATCAGGCCGTCTTTGCCCGTCATGCAAAAGCGGCAGCCCACGGCACAGCCGACCTGGGTAGAGACACACAGCCCACCGCGCGGCAGCAGCACGCTTTCCACGGTCTGGCCTGATGCCAAAGCCAGCAGCAAGCGCTCGCCGTCCTCGCCGGGGTGCACCGAATGCAGGTGTACCAGCCCTTCCCACTCGGCCAAGAGTGCGGGCAAGGCCTGAAACACCGACTTGGGCAAAAAACTCTGCAAAGGCCGCTTGGGAGACTCCATGGGCAGGGCCTGCGCCCAAGCACGCAGCAGCCGCTGCTGGTGCAGGGGGCCAGCGCCTAGGTCGGCCAGTTGGCGGCGGATGTCAGAGAGTCGCATGTGAGAGTGGTGGTGGCCGAAGTGGCAGGGCTTGGGCTGGCTTTTCCGCCACTTAGGGCAGAGGGCTTGTTCTTAGCATCAGGGGAAAGCGAATTCTCCCCCATGAGCACCATCTCCACCCTCCAAGCCCCCGGCCACGCCCCTAGCTTGCCGCCCGCCGCGCCAGACACCCAGCAGGCGGCCGAGCTGGCCCGTGCCCGTGGCGGCCACATGCCCCTCAACGAGCTGCTGGACTTGGCCCAAACCTGGCAGACCCAGGGCCACACGGCCCAAGCCGTGCAGCTCTATGCCGACTGGCTGGGGCATAACGACTCGCCGCTGCGCCATGTAGCCTGCTTTAACCAAGGCACGCTGTTGGCCTCGCTGCAACGCGACGAGGAAGCAGAAGCCGCCTACCGCCAAGCCTTGGCGCTGTTCCCCAACTTCCAGCAGGCCCGTTTGAACCTGGGCCATGCGCTGGAGCGCAAGGGCCAGCCCGATGAAGCCCTGGCCCAATGGCAGGCCGTGGTGGACACCACCGCCGACACCCACCATGACGCGCTGAGCCTGCGCCTGCACGCCTTGAACAATATGGCCCGGCTCAGCGAAACCCTGCGCCGCTATGACCGAGCCGAGGCCTTGATGGTGCAAAGCTTGGGCCTGAAGGCGGCCCAGTTTGATGTGTTGCAGCACTATGTACACATCCGCCAAAAGCAATGCGAGTGGCCTGTGTGGCAGCCAGTGGCCGAGGTCAGTCGCAATCAATTGCTCTTGGGCACCTCGCCCTTGGCCATGCTTGGGGCCAGTGACGACCCGGCCCTGCAACTCCTGGCTGCACAGCGCTTTGTACACGAGCGCCTGCCCGCAGCACCTGCCGTGCCCTTGCACACACTGGGGCCCAAACGCGAGGGCAAAATCAAGATTGGCTACCTCAGTGGCGACCTGTGCCTGCACGCCGTGGGCCTGCTAACGCCGGAGTTGCTAGAGCTGCATGACCGCGAGCGCTTCGAGGTCTATGGCCTGTGCTGGAGCAAAGACGACGGCACGCCCCAGCGCGCCAGGCTCATCAAAGCCATGGACCAGCATGTGCGCATCGGCCACTTGGACGACACAACGGCCGCACGGCTGATCGCCAGCTTGGGGCTGGACATCGTGGTCGACCTGCAAGGCCTGACCAATGGCGCGCGCCCTGGCATCTTGGTACAGCGGCCCGCCCCGGTGCAGGTCAGCTACCTGGGCTTTCCGGGCACCTGCGGCATCCCTGGTGTGGACTACATCCTGTCCGACCGCTTTGTGCTGCCGCCCGAGCTGGAGCCCTTCCACACCGAGCGGCCCTTGCATGTGCCGCATTGCTATCAGGTCAGCGACCGCCAGCGCGAGGTAGCCCCCACACCCACGCGGGCCCAATATGGCCTGCCTGAGCATGCCTTTGTGTACTGCTCCTTCAACAACACCTTCAAGTTCACGCAAGAGGTCTTCAACAGTTGGATGCGGGTGCTCAAGGCCGTGCCCAACAGCGTGCTGTGGCTGCTGGCCGATAACGACTGGGCCCGCGACAACATGCTGGCCTGCGCACTGAGCCACGGCGTGGCGGCCGAGCGCTTGATCTTTGCGCCGCGCGTCTCGCCGCCCGAATACCTGGCCCGCTTTGCCCTGGCCGACCTGATGCTGGACACCTTCCCCTACAACGCCGGCACCACCGCCAGCGATGCGCTGTGGATGGGCCTGCCGATCTTGACGCTCTCAGGCCGCAGCTACATCTCGCGCATGGCCGGCAGCTTGCTCACTGCGGCGGGCCTTCCCGACTTGATCACCCACACCTTGGCGCACTACGAGCGCAGCGCCATCCGCCTGGGCCAAAACCCTGGGCGCATTGCCTCACTCAAGCGCTATTTGGCGGAGCAAGGCCGCAGCTCGCCCTTGTTCGACCTACCGGCCCGCGTGAGGGACATCGAGAACGCGCTGCTGCCGCTGGCCCAGGCCGCGCGGCACGCCGCTCCTCCGGCATAAACCGCTGCCACTGTCGTGCAAGACTGGGACATCCCCGACCTCTCTGACCCGGGCGACGCCGATGGCGCTGCGCCCGATCCAACGCCGCCTGTCGCCGAGGCTGGCCGCATTGCAGCCCAGGAGGCGGCTCCCAAGGCTCCCTTGGAAGTGGCCGCAGCCACCACCGCCCCAAAGCCACCCTCCAGTCGCCCCGTGCCTACGCTGCCACCGGAAGACGCGCTGCCGCCCTCGCCGCCGACTGACAAGCGGTGCGGGTCCTGCAAGAGGCGGGCTTCCGTGCGCAACTGCTGGCCAGGCCGCTGCAAGACCTCTCCAACCTGCTGCTGCCCGTCATCGCCCTGCTGCGCGATGGAGATGCCTGCGTCATCACGCGCCGCATCTTTTCGCCAGATGGCGGCGGCACGCACTACGAGATTGTGCTGGCCGGGGTGCGCGGTGCCACCTGCGTGGTACCCGAGGCCGAACTGCTGGACGAATACCTGGGCCATGTGCTGGCCGCTGCCCCACGCCTGAACCAAGCCACCCGCAGCGACCCATCCGACGCCTTGATCGAACCCGGCAGCCATTGGCTCTGGGGTACGCTGCGCCGCTTTGCGCCTTATTACCGCTCGGCCATGCTGGCGGCCTTGGTCAGCAATGTGATGATGATGGTGGGCGGGCTGGTGACCTCGGTGGTGTTTGACAAGGTCATTCCCCATCAAGCCTTTGTCACCCTGTGGACCCTGGCTGCCGGTGCGGCCTTGGCCTTGCTGCTGGACCTGGCGGCCAAGCAGATACGCGCCCACTTGATCGACCTCTCTGGCCGCAAGGCCGACCTCATCATCGGCTCGCTGCTGTTCCGCCAGACCTTGGGTGTGCGCATGGAGCACCGCCCGCAATCGTCCGGCGGCTATGCCCACCACTTGGCGCAGATCGAGACGGTACGCGACTTCTTCACCTCGGCCACGCTGGCCACGCTGTCGGACCTGCCCTTCATCGCCCTGTTTGTGGCCATGACCTTCATGATCGGCGGGCCGCTGGGCTGGGTGCTGCTGCTGTCCATCCCCGTCATCCTCATCATCGTGGCCGTCATCCAAGGCTCGCTGCGGCGCTCCATGCGCGACAACCTCCACCACCAAACCGACTTGCAAGCCGTGCTGGTGGAAACGGTGGAAGGCTTGGAAGACCTCAAGGCCAGCGGCGCGCAGGGCCGCTTTCTGCACCGCTATGAAACGGCCACCGCGCAGGCCGCCGAGTCGTCGCTGCGCGCGCGCGCCATCTCCAGTTGGAGCAACAACCTGAGCAGTGCGGCCCAGCAGGCCGTCACCCTCATCATGCTGGTGTGGGGCGTCTACCTGATCCGCGACGGCATCATCACGGCAGGGGCCTTGATTGGTGCCGTGATGTTCGCCGGCCGCGCCATTGCCCCGCTGGGCAGCGTGGTGTCGCTGGCCGTGCGCTACCAAGGGGCCAAGGCCGCCATGCAAGCCTTGGACCGGTTGATGCAAATGCCTGTGGAGCGCGACGAGCAGCGCGCTTATGTGGCCCGCCCGCGTCTCAAGGGCGGTTTGGCGCTGCGGCAGGCCAGCTTTGCCTACCCCGCCACGGGGCACGANCAGCGTGGGCCAGCCCTTGGCACGCCTGGACCCTACGCGCTTTGAGTCCCAGCAAAGCGAAGGTGAGTCGCGCCTGCTGTCGCTCAAAGCCACCTGGGCTCGACTCAAGGCGGAAGCGGATGGCACCGGCCTGAGCTTCCCCGAAGAAGTGCGCCGTGAGGCCAAGCTGGTGGCCGCCGAAACCGACGCCTATACCGCCCGCCGCCGCCTGCTGGCCGAGGCCATTGGGGCCAACCAAACCAGCATTGCCCTGGTGCAGCGCGAGCTGAACGTGGCCCAGCATATGAGCGAGCGCGGCCTGATGTCCGACGTGGAAGTGATGCGCCTCAAGCGCCAGATCAATGACATGCGCCAACAGTCGCTAGAGCGGGCCAACCGCTTTCGGCAAGAGGCCAGCACCGAGCTACTCAAAGTGCAGGCCGAGATGGCGCAACTGGAAGAACAGATGGTGGCGCGGGAAGACGTGGTCAAACGCACCGTGCTGAACTCGCCCGTGGACGGCTTGGTCAAAAACATCCGCACCAATACCCTGGGCGGTGTGGTGGGGCCGGGCGCGCCCATCATGGAGATCGTGCCCAAGACCGCGCGCCTGCTGGTGGAGGCCAAGGTCAAACCCGCTGACATTGGCTTTGTGCGGGTGGGCCAAACCGCCACCATGAAGCTCTCGGCCTATGAGTTCAACCTGTACGGCGGCTTGAGCGGCAAGGTCGAGTCCATCAGCCCCGACGCCCTGGGCGACCCCGACAAACCCGGCGGCGGGCCGGATAGCACCTGGTTCCGTGCCTTGGTCAGCATCGACACCTCCACCTTGCAAGCCCAGGGCAAAGAGCTGCCCGTGATCCCGGGCATGACGGGCACGGTAGAGATCAACACCGGCCAACGCAGCGTGCTGGAGTTTGTGCTGCGCCCGCTGCTCAAAGCCAAAGAAGCCTTCCGGGAGCGCTGAGCCGCACCCTCGCCACACTGGAGGCGGGCCGACACCGACGCCGAAACACGGGGTTGAAGGCGGCGCTCATTCAGGCTTTAGAACCCTCAAGTTCACGGTCTACTGGCAACAGCCAATTTGAACAGGGTGCTCCCGCGCCCTCGCCTGCCATGGACACTCTTCGCCACCGCTCCGCCCGCCATCGCGCCCGCGCACCGCGCCCTGCATTGCCCGGCAAACCAACCGCCTTTGCGGCCATTGTGATTGCCGCGCTGGCAGCGGTGCTCGTGAGTTCGCGGGCTGAAGCGGCCTCCGCTTGTTCGGACTTTCCAATGACCAGTGCCTCCGAAACCTCGGACGCCAGCTCAGCCCGCCAGCAATTGATCGGCATGGTGGCCACCGCACAAAAGCGCAGCCATGCGGTGGGCGCTGCCAAGCTGCTGGCCGATGCAGCGGCCTACGACATTGAAGAAGTTCGCGCCAGCAGCCAACCCCAACTCAGCGTCAACACCAGCCTGGGGCCAGCCGGTAGCAAACCCGAAGGCGGGGAACACAAGTCCAGCCTGCAATGGCGCGCGGGCCTGAATTTCTCTTGGGCGCTGTATGACCATGGGCGCGTTGAGCACCTGACCCGCTGGCGCACCAGCTTGGCCGACGCCGCCCAGCAGGGCCAGATCAGCCTGTCTGAGCAAATCGCCCTGCAGACCGTGAACTTGGCTTTAGACCGCAGCCGCCACCGCCTGCACACCCAGGTTTGGGGCCAGTATGCGGCCAAGGTCTGCAAGCTGGTGGACTCTTTGGAGCAAATCGTCGCGGCCGACAAAGGCCGTGGCAGCGAGCTGGTTCAGGCTCGCAAAACCTTGCAGCAAGTTCAGCTCTCGCAAGCCCAGGCCCGCACGCAATTGGCCATCACCGAAACCCGCCTCAAGCGCTTGGTGGGCGACGAGCTGCCCGAGCCCGTCAGCCTCTCTGCCCTGCTGCCGGGCGTGCCGGTGTTGGCAGACTTGCAAGAGCGAGCCGCCCGGTCTGCGGACATTGTGGCCCTGGAGGCCCAAGCCAAGGCTGCCGCTAACTTGGCCGAAGCCACCGTGGCCTCGCAAAAATTCCAGGCCGGTGTGGCCGTGGGCCTCAGCACGGCCGTAGGCAAAGAAAGGTCGGGGGCCTGGAATGCGGGCGTGAGCCTGAGCATGCCCCTCTTAAACCCCGGTGCCGACCCCGCTGCACAAGCAGCGCGGCTGCGCGCCAGTGCCGCCACCCTGCAGCGCGACGACGCCCTGGCCTCGCTGCGCAGCCGCTTGGCGGAGGTGCACCAGCAGGCCGAAGCCGCTGGCCTGCGCGCCCGGGACGTGGTGGGCGTGTTGCGCAACAGCGAGCGCGTGCGCGAAGACACGCTGGCTCAATGGCAGCAACTGGGCCGCCGCTCACTGTTTGACGTGATGTCCGCCGAAGGCGACCACTTCAACCTGCGCTTGGCCTATGTGGATGCCTTGCACGACAACCAGCAATCTGTGGCCCTGCTGTGGTCACTGGCTGGGGGCATCAGCCAGCCTTTGAATTGAGGTTTGGGCCACGCACCTAGGCCTTGAGCTTCAAAATCATGGCAATGGCCTCGGCCATGGCCTGCTCTAGGGTCAAGGTGTCTGCAAAGTCTTTGCCAATCAAGGTGGCCATGTTCCAGTTCTTGTCGGCCACGGTTTGCCGCCACTGCGGCGTCTCGGTAGCGCGGGTGATGATGCGGCGCAAATTGGCTTGCTGCTCTTCAGTGATCTTGCCCGCCGCAAACACGCCACGCCAATTGGCCAAGTCGGTTTGAATGCCCCCCTCGTACAGCGAGGGAATGCCGTAGAGCTTGCGGCGTGAGGACACGGCCAAGGGCGTTAACTGCCTGGCCTCGATATCGGCCTTGAACTCGCTATAGCCCGAGATCGCCACCGAGGCCTTACCACTGGTGATCATGGCCACCGCCTCTTTGCCGCCGGGGTTGGGCTCATAGCGCAACTTGGAGACATCCAGCCGCAGTTGCCGCGCCATCATCGCGGCCAGCATGTGGTCCACCCCGCCCGCCGAGCCCCCGGTGAAGACGACGCTGGAGAGATCGCGCTTCATCTCGTCGGCAAGGTCCTTCATATCCCGAATCTTGGAGCTGACGCCACTGACCAAGACCATGTAGTCGCTGGTCAGCCGAGCCAGAGGCGTGACTTGCGCCAGCGTCACCTTGGGGCGGCTCACCGCAATCGCACCCACCATCACCATGCCGCCCACCAGCAAGGCCGCGGGGTCGTTGGAGAAGCGCTCCACAAAGTCGGCCAAGCCGATGGTGCCCCCTTTGCCGCCCTTGTTTTCGTACTCCACTTTTTGCGCCAAGCCAGCTGCTTGGATGGCTGCTCCCAAGGCACGGCCGGTTTGGTCCCAGCCACCGCCTGCACTGCCGGGAATCAAAATGCGAAGCACCGGCAACGCCACGGCAGCAGGCCCGGTGCTCACTGGCGCGGTAGCAGCGCCGGGTGCGGTGCCGGGCCGTGTTGCCGCAGGTGGCCTGGCCACGGGTGTCGTGACCGTGGCTTGCGCCAAAGTCCCTTGCGGTAAGGCCGATAACAGCGCACCAGCAGCGCCTGCGAAGAGGCAAGATCGACGGTCCATGGCAACTTCCAACTGCAAAGTTGCCACCAGTGTCGCTCAAATGACACCAAGATAGGCAATACGCCAGCGCCAAGCTGGATATTTACATCAACCGATGTCACCACGGCCCAGCCATCTCCTAACCGCTGCGGTGGCTGGCATGGCGGCTTGCGAAAGAGCGGCGAAGCGGGTTTTTACGGCTGCCCGCCGCGGGCTTCCATGGCGATAATAAAACGAACGGTCGTTCTTTTTTGAGAGACAAGCCATGCCTTTTTGCACCACACCTGCACCCCGCCCCGCCCTGCCACCCCAGCAGCCTGGCCAGCCCTGCCCTGGCAGCGTACTCTTGCGCTGGCAGCCACCTGCCTTGGTTTATGGTCGGCCCCGCTGGCTGCCCAAGCGGGCGTAAGCTGCCGCCCCGCCACGGCGCTTGAAGCCGCAACATGGGTGAGCCCCATTGCCAAGCCCGGCGTGATCTCGCCGCACGACGGCACTTGCTTTGCCACCGGGTACACCGTGGTGGGCACCGACGGCGTGCGCATGACGGCCAATGTGTTTTTGCCACGCGGTGCCCAAGAACCGGGCCGCAAGTTCCCCGGTGTGGTTTTCATTTCCTCGTGGGCGGCGGCAGACTTTTTTGAATACCTGGGCCAGCAGCAACGCTTGGCGCAAGACGGCTATATCGCCATGGCCTACACGGCGCGCGGCTTTTACCTCTCCGGCGGCACCGTGGGCGTGGCCGGCCCGCAAGATGTGTCGGACGTGTCCTCGGCCATCAACTGGATGCTGACCAACACGCCCGCTGATGTGCAAAACATTGGTGCCAGCGGCATCTCCTATGGTGCGGGCCTGTCGCTGCTGGCTGCGGCGGCCGACACCCGCATCAAGGCGGTCACCGCGCTGTCAGGCTGGGGCACATTGATGGACCAGCTTTACGGCCAAGACACGCCCAACCCCACCTGGGCCAATGTGCTGTTTTTGTCAGGGCTGGTCACGGGGCGGCTGGACCCCATCGTCGCCGAGTACAGCGCGGCCATCCAGAACCCAGACACCCCCAAGAGCAAGATTGACGAGATTCGGGCCTGGGGCGCGGAGCGCTCGCCCTCAACCTATGTGGCAGCGCTCAACCAGCGCAAAGTGCCCATTTTCTTGTCCAAGAACATGCAAGACGACATGTTCCAGTCGGCCTCCAGCCTCAGCTTGTTTAGCCAACTCACCGGGCCTAAAAAGTTCTTGCTCAACCCTGGCGTGCATGCCATGGCAGAGATTCCCGGCGCTACCCTGGGCTTGGACAACTACCCCATGGACCAAGCCCACCGCTGGCTCAACCGTTTTTTGAAGGGCGAGCAAAACGGTATTGACCAAGGCCCAAAGCTGGACTGGCAGGTCAAGTTCAGCAACCGCCGCGAAACCCTCTCTAACTGGCCAGCGCCCGAGTTGCGCAACACCACCTACCACCTCAGCCCGCGCGGCGCGCTTTACTGGGATTTTTGGTGCTTCTGCTTGAGGGGCCAAAACGGTGGCCTGGCCACCACCAAGAACACACAGGCTGGCAGCGACGCCATGAGCAACTTGCTGGACACCACGGCCAACACGGGCTTGATCCCCATTCTCTCCACCACCGGTGAAAGCCTGGGTCTGCCGGTGTTCAACTTCCTGCCCAGCGTGCTGTGGAACCACGGCATCCGCTACGAAGGCCCCGCCCTGAGCCAGGCCATGCAGATCCGAGGCATTCCGCAGCTCAAGCTGCGGGTCACACCCAGCCAAAGCCGAGGCATGGTGGTGGCCTATTTGTACGACGTAGACCCCTTGGGCTTTGCCACCCTGATCACCCATGGTGCGCGCTCGGTGCATTGGGCCACGCCCCGCAAAACCATAGACTTTCCCGTTGACTTGGCCACCACCGCTTACGACGTGCCGCCGGGCCATCACATCGGCATCGTGGTGGACACCGCCGACAGCCTTTACGGTGCGCCCGTGCGTTTTGGCGAGAGCTTCATGATGAACTTGGAGTTCTCGTCCACCAGCAGCTCCACGCTCACGCTGCCCACGCGCTGAACAATCTGGCGAATAGGCCTGAACTCGGCGCAGCAGTGGCCGATATCTCAGGGCATGGATGTCTCTACCCCTCCCAAACCCACGCCACCGGATGCCATTGCTGGCATTCGGGAACGCATCGCGGCGCAGACAGGCCTACTCTCCGCAGCCATAGTGGTGCCGTTCGGCGTGCTGCACTACATGCAAGCCCGGTACAACCTTGCCGCCATGGACCTGGTGGCTGCTGTGGTGTTTGGCAGCAATTCGTGGATGATCATGGTGCATGGGCGGCCCATGCTGCCCTACCCGACCCTGGTGGCTGCGCTGGCCATGGCTCTCCTCGGCTCGGTGTACTTCATCGGCAATGTGGCGCTGCATTGGGTGTTCCCTGCTGTCTTGTTTTTTTACATGATGCTGGGACGCCGCCAGGCTCACGCATCCTGCATCGCACTGATGCTGGCGGCGGCGGGGTTTTCCTACCTCCACAGCCGGGACATCGCCATTTGCGCGCGCTTTGTGGCCTCGGTAAGCCTCACCATCTTGCTGCTGAACGTGGTGCTCAGCTTGCTGGGCGAGCTTCAGCAACGCTTGATCGACCAGAGCCTGACCGACCCCTTGACCGGAGCCCTTAACCGCCGCGGCCTAGACGATGGCTTACAGGAGCTGGCCCGCAGCGCAGAAGGCGGCCAGCAAGCGGTGCTGCTGTCTTTTGACATCGACCACTTCAAGCGCATCAACGACGAGCTAGGCCATGCCGTGGGCGACGAAGTTTTGCGCCAGGTGGTGCGGGTGGCCCGCGAGGGGCTGCGCGCCCATGACCGGCTCTACCGCGTGGGCGGAGAAGAGTTTGTGCTGGCCCTGTGCAATATCAGCACCGACCAGGCCTTGCGTGTGGCTGAAGACTTGCGCCAACGCATTGCAGCCGCCAAGCTGCTGCCCGAGCGGCCCGTCACCGTCAGCATTGGGCTATGCGCTTGGCAGCGTGGGCTCAGCACCGACCGCTGGCTGGGCACCGTGGATGCCGCCATGTACGAAGCCAAGCACTGCGGCCGCAACCGCGTGGTGGTCAGCGCGGCCTGAGGCCGCATGGCTTGGCGCAGGCAAAGCGCCGCGTCAAGCCTCGCACAAACCGAAATCGGCCCGCACCGCGCGGGCTTTTTGCCGCTCTGCCAAGCTGGTGGGCTGCTTGACCAGCACCACGCGGGCTTGGTGCGCCTGTGCCGAGCTTGGCAGCGGCAAGCCCGCCGCGTCTTGCCAACCCAGGTGTTGCAGGTGCAAGCGGTGCTCAAAATTGCCGCTGCTCCAAAAGCTGTCGGTCCAGGGGGCCAGGGCCTCTTGCAGAGCCTGCTCTGGGCTTGGCCCTGGGCCGTGCGGCACCTGCCAGCGCAGCACCAGCACACCTTCGTCGGCCAGCAGGCGGGCCGCTGCGCCCAGGGCGGCGGCGTGGTCGGGCCGGCCTGGCCGCCAAAGCCCTAAGTCCACCACGCGCAAGCGGCCCAGGCGGGCCTCCCAGGTGGCGGGCAAGGCTGCGCCCAGGTCTAGCAGTTCGTCGCAATCCGGCGCAGCAGCGGGTGTGGCCACGCCTTGCGGCGCACGCACATGCCACCAACCGGGCCAACGGGCCTCATTGGCCCCCAGCAGGCGCAAGCGGTCCATCATTGGGGCGGCTTGGCGTGCCGTGCTGCTGGCCGCCCAAGTGGCCTGGGCCAAGGCCAGTGCAGCGGTCACACCGGCGTGCGGCGCGGCTTGCCAAAGGGACAAGGCTTGTTCGGCCTGCGCCACAAAACCGGGGCCCAACGCGCCACCCGCCAAAGCCTGGGTCAGGGATTGCGGCGTGGGTTCAAACCACAGCACGCCCGCATGCAAGGCCGGGGCTTGCTGCACCAGGCCCGTGGTGTCTTTGGGCCGCTCTGCCAGCACGGGCGTGCCTTGGCGCAAGGCCAGGGCCAGGCTCAAGGCGTCCACGGGGGCGTCGTCCTCGCGCAGCAGCATCAGCAGGGCGCGGGCCTGGTTGCACAGCGCTTGGCGCTCGGGGCCCGCCAGGCTGCCAGTCCAGCGCTCCACACCTACCCCCATCTGGGCCATGCCGGCCAGTAAGGCTGCTTGGCGGGCTGTGGCCTCGCCGGGCATCAGCAAACCCAATGGCCGCTGGGACAAGGGCGTGCCAGGGGCCGCAGCCGGGCGTGGCCCAGGCACCCAATGCGCCAGCGCAGGCTCGCCCGCCTGGCCGCTGCGGTAGCAGGCCTCGGAGCCGGGCTGCGTCTCCAGCACCGGCCAGCGCTTGAGCAAGCGCAGGGCGGCCGGGGGAAGTTCTGGCGCGCCGGGCTTGAGCGCCACGGTGTTCACCAACACGCAGGCGTGGCCTGCTGCTGCGGCGGCGTCAAAGCCGTATTGCACGCCAAACACAAAGTTCACAGCGTCTGGGCGCAACTGCTGGCGGGCCAGGCTGACGGGCAGGCCTGCGGCTTGCAAGTCTTGCTTCAGGGCCAGGGCGGCGTCCAGTGTTTCCAGCGCCTGGGTGTCACCCCAGGGGTGGACGACACAGATATGGGCTTGCAAGGGGGTGTCGGCCTCAGGGGCGGTGTGAAGTGGGCTCAAAGGGTGCTCCTTAGGCGGCCAGGCGCTGGCGGGCACGCTGGGCGATCAGGGCCTCTAGCGTGGCCAAGCAGGTGTAGCTCTCTTGCAAAAAGGCTTGGCGGTGGTCTTCGATCCACTGGCGATAGGCTGAAAAGCCTTCGGCCATGCGGGCGTGGTCCACCATGGCTTCGCCAATGCGGGCCAGCACCTGCGGCACGCACAGGGTGTGGCGCTCGTCAAACTTGTAGTCGGCGCCAATGGGCACGTCCACCGCGTTACCGGCGCTGCCCTGGGTGTTGGTGATCACCACGCAGCCGCACAAAGCCGCCTCGCGGGGGATTCGGTCTCGGCCCGGGTGCGGGCCAAAATCGACATACACCTTAGAGCGGCCCAGCAATTGGGCCACCTCGGCGGGGCTCATGTTTTCAATCGGCACCCACTGGATCTCAGGCGGCGAGGCCGCCATCAGCTTTTGCGTGAACTCCAGCCCCTTCTTGGGGTTGTAGGCCACGATGTTTTGCTTCTCTCCGCCGCGCAGCGCACGGGCACGCTCGACGATCTCGTCGCGCACATAGTCGGTCAGCATCAGCGCATTGGCGCCCTGGCGCGCCACAAACTGCCGCGCATATTCAGATTGGGCCAAGTGCACCACGCCAAAGCGTGGGTCAAACACAAAGTCCAGCGGCCCGCGCTGCGCCTTTTGCGCCTGGCGCATGGCCTCGTTGCGCATGGCAAAGTGCTCCACGCTCAGCCACCACAGCGCCCGCGTGGCGTGGCGCAGCTCTAGCAATTGCAGCGTGCCGGTTTCTGGCACCACCACCACGCTGTCAGGCGCATCAACGATGTCGCGCACCACCCGCGGCCGGTACATCTTGAACACCGCTGGCGTGGGGTCTGGGTCATCCTCTGGCAAATACACCATGGCCATGTCGTAGCCCAGGCGCTGCCCGGCGTCGACAAACTGGTGCAGGGCCTCTGGCCCCCCGGTGACAGAAGAAGCTGGGCACAAGACATGGACTTTCATGCCTTGAGTCTAGGCAGGCGAGGCGGCGGGCAACGGTGAGAAAAAGGGGGTGGTTGGGGGGCAAACCTGGGGGGTTGGGGTGACTGCTGTGTAACGCACAGATTAGGGAAATCGAGGGCAAACTTCGCACCAAGATGGGCGTTCTTTGGGACGCAACGCCAGTAAAGTCACTAGACGTGGCGGCGTCAAAAATATGATTGGTTGGAGCAACATGTGCAGGCCTTTAAAAATGAAAATCTTCATTCCTGACAAACACTTAGAGGTCATTCGATCAATCCGGTGAAGGGCAAGCGGACCTTTCGGCCGACAGGCATCTGTCGCCGCAAAAGTGAAGATGGCCCTCAGCCGGGGAATGTCTTGCTGCCCAAGTTTCACCAAGCAAGTGAGGAGAAATCTTGAAAATTCTGATCTACAAGAGGACTCATACAGGAGATCCCGATGCAAGTGGACGGTTCGGTA